>NZ_JBIAKN010000001.1:0-29862 GCF_042872475.1 Micromonospora sp. NPDC005252
TGACCGGTACTAATAGGCCGAGGACTTGACTACTAAGCTGCTACGCGTCCACTGTGCAACTCTGAACAAGCGAACACCCGTGAACTGTTGCCGGGGTTGTTTGATATGTTCATAGAGTTACGGCGGTCATGGCGGAGGGGAAACGCCCGGTCACATTCCGAACCCGGAAGCTAAGCCCTCCAGCGCCGATGGTACTGCACTCGTGAGGGTGTGGGAGAGTAGGACACCGCCGGACAATCTTCCAGAAAAGGCCACCCCTAACCGGGGTGGCCTTTTCTGCGTTTTCGCTTCTGCGTCTCCCCGGCTAGGCGCCCGATGCCGGTGACCGATACCTGGCCTAGGCTCGTTCCTGTGGATGACCTCCTGGCGAAGGATCAGACCGCGTGACCGGAGGAGTCGATGCGGGGATGACCCCAGAGCGACCGATGCCCACTCAGGACGACGTGCTCGGATACTTCGACACGCTGTCGAACTGGGGACGGTGGGGTGACGACGACGAGCTCGGCACCCTGAACCACATCACCGACGGCGTTCGGCTGGCGGCGGCGCGGGCCGTGCGCCACGGCCGGAGCGTGTCCTGCGCGTGGGAGGTCGCCGTACCGGAGGAGATGGAGCGGTCGACGATGTCGTGCCCGTGCGCCGCCGACATGCCGGGTGCGGAGAACATGCGGGTGGCCGCCTTCCACGCCGATCGGCGATGGGGTTTCTCGTCCGAGCGGCTCGGCATGACGTTCCACGGCAACGCCATCACCCACATCGACTCGCCGTGCCACCTCTTCTGGGACGGCACGATGTACAACGGCCGCTCGCACTCGTTGGTCGACGCCGCGACGGGATCGGCGTGGGCGGCCGTCACGGCCGCGGCGAACGGCATCGTCACCCGTGGTGTGCTGCTGGACGTCGCGGGGGCCCGCGGTGTGCCGTGGTTGGAGCCGGGCCAGGGTGTCTTTCCCGAGGATCTGGAGGAGGCCGAGCACCGCCAGGGCGTCCGGGTGCGACCCGGCGATGCAGTGCTTCTGCGCACCGGCTACGGCCGCTTCCGGCACGAATCCGGTGTGGCCAGCGGTTTCACGCAGGCCGGCTGGCACGCGTCCTGCCTGCCGTGGCTGCACGAACGGCAGGTCGCGCTGATCGGCGCCGACACTCCGCAGGACGTACAGCCGTCGGGGTACGACGACGTGTTGATGCCGGTGCACGCCGTGAGCCTCGTCGCGATGGGTCTGTGGCTGCTCGACAACTGCGACCTGGAGGCGTGCGCGACAACGGCCGCCGAGCTGGGCCAGTGGGACTTCCAGCTCGCCGTCGCGCCGGTCCGCTTCGCCGGCACGTCCGGCAGCCCGGTCAACCCGATCGCCACCTTCTGACCACGGCGTGAGGGCGGCCGTGGAGGCTCAGGAGGGCTTGGGGCCGCAGACGTAGCGGGGCTCCGCGTCGTAGCGCCAGGTGAACTTCTCCCGCTTGACGACCACGCCGCCCTTCTTGATGACCCGGAAGGCGTCCTGGGCGAAACCGTTGATGCCGTTGCTCGGAATGCACGACGGGCCGGGTTCGAGGTGGATGACCTTCGGGGTGGTGATGTCGCGCCGAGGGCCGTACTCGGTCTTCACGCTGTCGTAGATCTTCGTGCTCCAGATCGAGACGGTCACCGAACTCGACGTGTACGAGGTGTCGATGAGCAGGCCGTACTCGGTGTTGTTGCGGAACTTGAAGTCCAGGCTCGGCCAGAAGATGGTCGACTCGATGACGGCCGGGTACCTGTCGAACCAGTACGAGTGCGGCTTGTGCTCGACGTCCTCCAGGCCCGCGTAGTAGGTGGCGTTGAACAGGGTGGTGGTGAACTGCGAGGTGCCACCGCCGACGCCCGGCACCAGCTTGCCGTCCAGGATGACCGGCGCGTCCCGGTAGCCCTGCGCGTAGCCACGTTCGCCGGTGTGCCCGTTCAGGGAGAACGTCTTGCCCGGCAGTACGACCGTGCCGTCCACCTCCTTGGCGATGGTGGCGATGTTCTGGCTGCGCGACGACGCCATGCCACCGGTGAACCGCGTGGTGAAGGTGGACACCCGCTCCTTGATGCCCAGACCGGCCAGCTTCTCCGCGGTCAGCTCCGGCGGTGTCGCCTTCAGCTCGCCGGTCACCTCGCGTCCGTCGGACCTCGGCAGCACGGCCAACAGGTCACGACCTAGGGCTGCGGTGTCGAGCTGCTGGCCGGCCCGACCGTCGGTGACCTTGGGTCGGCCGCCGGAGATGGTCATCGACGCGTCCTTCGGGGGCACCTCGATCGCGAGCAGGTCGTCGCCGAGGGCTGCGCGCAGCCGCTTGACGTCGACCGCCGGGGTGAGCTTGCCGGCCTTGTCGGCGGTGAATCGGAGGCTCTTCGCGATGGCCGCCGGTGGCACCTGCACGGAGCCCTTGTCGGTGCGCAGGGTGACCGGCGCGGCGACCGCCGGCTTGGCCAGCTCGGCGACCAACCGGTCCAGCTCCTCGGCGGTGGTCGCCGGCTGACTCTCCACGAGCGGCACGGCGACCGGGGTGCCGGCCAGCCACCCGGTGCGGACGGCGTCGGCGGAGCGCTGCGGGTCGAACGCCAGGCTCGGCTTGGGGCGTACGACCTTGGGGGTGGTGCCCTGGTAGGTGATGGCCGGCATCGTCATCGGGCGGACCTGGTCGCCGAGCACCTTGCGCAGGGCCGCGTCCAGCCGGTCGGCGTCGATGGTGACCACCGGGTCGACGGTTCGGGAGCCGACCAGCCGACTGACCGGGTGCGCGTCGGCCTCGGCCGCCGCGGCCACGCTGGCCGTCACGTCGACGCTCAGCCCGACCTCAACGGGGTTGATCTCGGCGGTGCGCTCCCCGACCGTGACCCGCAGTGGCGCGGCGAGGGCCGCCGCCCGCCGGTCCAGCTCAGCCCGCAACTCCCGGTCGGCGGCGCTGCGGCTCCGACCGCCCAGCTCGGCGCCGAGCACGCTGGTGCCCCGGGGCACGTCCCCGGCGTACGCCCAGGCGCCGGCGCCCGCCACGGCGGCGAGGACGGTGCCGGTGACGCCGGCCGCGAGCAGCATCCGCACCCGGCGGGGACGGCGTCCACCGTTGCCCGGCTCGCCGGTGGCCGTGGGCGGCGTGACCGGATCCGGCCCGTCGTCCGGCCAGGTGACCGCGGTGACCTGCACGGTGGGTCGGTCGTCGGTGGGTGGACGTTTATCGCCGTACAGCGTCACTGCAACCTCGATCGCCAGGTGCCAGGGGAGGTCCCCCCTCCCGGAGGACACCACGGTAACCAATGCTCGGCCGTCCGCGCGGGCTGCGCCCGCTCTGCGCTGGCACCGCGTGTCGTTCGGCGTGTCGCGTGGGCCGGGGGCGAGCCAGGGCCGGGGTCGGTGCCGACGCCGGGTCGCCGCCGTGGCACGGTGGCGGGGTGGACGCTGCGGAGCGGGTGTTGGCGTACGGCGGCGGTTGGCTGGAGCGGGCGGGCGCGCTGCGTACCGACGCCGCTCGACTGGACGCGCTGCTGACCGACCCGACGACCGTGGTGCTGCCGCTGTGGCGGGACCGCTGCCTGGTCGACGGGGTCGGGCCGGTCCGGTTGACGGGCGACCGCGCGTCCCTCGTCCGGTCGGCTGCCGCCGAGACCGTCTTCCTGGGGCTCGACGGGGACGTCGCGGTGTTCGCCGTGGACCTCTCCGGGCTCAGCGAGCCCGCCGCCGTCGAGATGGCGGGCGCGACGCGGGCGGTCGACGTACGGGCCCTGGTCGGGCGGCTCGACCCGGCTGCCGCGGCGGTCCAGGCGTACGCCCGGGGGTTGCTGCACTGGCACCGGCAGCAGCGGTACTGCGGCACCTGCGGCGCGGCGGCCGTCGCCGGCGGTGGCGGGCATGTGCGGACCTGTTCCGGCGCGGAGTGCGGTCGGCTGCTGTTCCCCCGGATCGAACCGGCGATCATCGTGCTGGTCGAGGCGCCCGGCTCGCCGGAGCGCTGCCTGCTGGCCCGGCACGCGGGCGCGGCGGCGGACGCGTACTCGACGCTGGCCGGCTTCGTCGAGGTGGGCGAGAGCCTGGAGGACGCGGTCCGGCGGGAGATGGCCGAGGAGGCCGGTGTCACCGTGACGGACCTGGCGTACCAGGGGTCGCAGGCGTGGCCGTTCCCCGCCGGGCTGATGGTGGGCTTCCGGGCCCGCGTCGCGTCCGAGGAGGTGCGGGTGGACGGCGTGGAGCTGTTGGAGGCGCGCTGGTTCAGCCGGGCGGAGCTGCGCGAGCGGGTCGCCGCCGGTCGTCCACTCGGCCGGGTCGACTCGATCGATCACCAGTTGCTGAGCACCTGGTTGGCAGCGGGCGACTGACCCGGGCAGCGCCCAGGGGTCAGCCACGCGCGGGGCGGGCCAGCCAGACCAGCACGGCTGCGGTCAGCGCGGCGGTGACCAGCGCGCAGCTCAGTACGCCCTCGACCGTGCGCGGCGCCACCAGCAGGGCCGCACCGACCAGGCCGGCGGTGGCCACCCAGAGCGGCGCGGCCGGCCAGCGGGCACCGGTCGCCACTCTTTCGTTGACCAGCATGAACACCACCGCGTAGAGGGCGCCGGTGGCGGCGAAGAGCGGGGCCTCGCCGGCCAGGTGCAGGTAGTCCGCCCCGCCCACCAGCCGGAAGGCCAGCTCACCGGCGACCGCTGCGGCGGCCACCAGCACCGCACCGCAGGCCACGATCAGCCCCAGCGCGAGCGCCCGGGCCCGCCGGTCGCCCGAGGCCAGCCGCGGCAGCACCAGCAGGGTGACCACCTGCGGCGCCCAGAGCGCGCCCTTGGTGAGGACCGCGCCGACCGCGTAGCCGCCGGAGCCGCTGGCCGGCAGGAGTTGGCGGGCGAGGAGCAGGTCGGCGTACGAGATGACCAGCATCGCGAGGGTGGCACCGCACGCCGTCAGCACCTGCCGGCCGCTCAGGGTGCGGTCGCGGTCGTCGGCGAGGGTTGGTGCCACCCCGGGTCCGGGGACGCCGAGGGCCGGACCGCTGGGGGCGGCGGGCGCGGCGAGCCGGGCCAGCAGCGGGAGGACGACGAAGCCGGCCAGCGTCCCGAGCAGCAGGGAGCCGACCGGTCCCCAGCCGAGGGCGAGCCCGACGATGAGACCGCCGTAACGCCCGGCGGCGAGCCCGGTCATCGCGCCCGAGAGCCGCAGGAACCGCTGGTCACCCTGGAGCTCGCCGAGCCAGCGACCGGCCAGCACGGTGGCGAAGGTGGTCGGGGCGAGCAGCAGGGTCAGCGCGACCGGGAGCCGGAGCGCCACCGTGAGTACCGGTGCCGCGACGAGGGTCATCCCGGCGGTGAAGGCGGCGGTGCGCAGCGCCAGTCGTGTCGTCCCGCTGGGCCCCGACCGGGCGCGATGGGCCGCCACCGCGATCTGCAGGCCGAACCCGGGCACCGCCGCGATGGCGCCGAGTGCCAGCACCGTGGCCAGCGCACCCAGGTCGGAGGCGGTCAGCTGGCGGGCACCGAGCATCGGAACCAGGTAGGCCAACCCGTTGGTCAGCATGGTGGCGGCGGTGACCGCCGCTCCGGCGACACCGAGCCGCACGACCCCTGTGTCGCGGGCGGGGCGCTTCGCCGCACCGGGCTGGGCCGGGTCCGCCACCAGCCGGGGTTCCTCGGTGGTCACTCGGGCTTCGGTACCACGTCGCCGACGCTGATCTCGTTCGTGCAGAGCGTCAGGTCCGGCCCGCCGGTCACCGTCAGCTCCACCGCGCCGTCACCGCCGGTGATCTCGAAGAAGCGCTGGTTCAGGCCCCTCTTGACCGGGAACGTGTGGCTGCCCTGCCCGAAGCGCAGCACCGCAGTGCCATCGGCCGAGCTGAGGTACCCGATGCGGACGACCCAGTCCCAGTGGTGCCGTGGCTTGTCCAGCGGTATCCGGACGGTCTGACCGGCTTGCACCAGGTAGCCGCAGCCCTCCTGCGGGCCGGGCACGACGTTGCTGCCCTGGATGATGGCCACCTGGACCCGCCCCAGCCCGTCGAGTATCGAGGCGTTCTCCGTGTCCTCCACGAACTCCGGGCGGGAGCCGGCGGCGGCGAAGAACCGGGACTGATAGTTGTACGGCCAGGACAGATTCGACAACACCTCGCTCGGGAGCGGCGCGTCGAAGAAGACGGTGCCGGGCGGGGCGCTGGCCAGCTCGATCCGGGCCGTGTCGAGGTAGGACCGGCCGTACTTCTTCGCCCACTCGTCGCCGTAGCGCGACGTGGTCCAGACCGTGCCGAACATCGCCGCCACCAGCAGGAGCGCCAGACCAGCCGTCACGACCTCGCGGTACCGCTCGGGCACCGGCCCCAGCCAGTCCGGCGGCACTGGTGTCGAAGGCCGCCGCTCCCGTCCGCCGGCCGCGGACGACGCCGGGACGTCCGGCTCGCGCTCCGCGGAGGGCCGCGCCGTCGCCGGGGCCTCGGCTGCCGGCTCCGGATCGAACTCGGGATCCGGCTCGGTCCTCGGCTCGGCGGCCGGCCCGTGGTACGGGTCGTCCGGGGCCTCGGCGTGGATCACACCGGCCCGGGACGAGTAAGCCGCGACGCCGGAGCGCGGTGCGGCCGGCGACGGCTCCGAGCGCGGCACGTTGGGCTCTGCCGCGCTCGGTGCGGCGGCCGGCTCCGCGTCAGCGGACGGTGCGGGAGCCCCGGCGGGCGGGGACGCCTCGCCGTCGGTCGGTTCGCCGTCGGTCGGCGTCGGTCGGGCAACCCCGACGAGAGCGACACCGACACAGATGGCGGCGACCACCACGGCGTCGCTGACGTAGCGGGGCACCCCGCCGGCGACGCCGCTGAACACGGAGCCGAGCCGGGTGGCCGCCAGCAGCGTCGTGGCGATGATCAGGTAGCCGCCGAGCAGGACCCAGGCGCGGGTGGCCCTGCGGTCCCGCTTCACCGTCAGTACGATCAGCGCGGCGAAGACCGCCCAGGAGATCCAGCGGCCGAGGTCGGGCGGCGCGACCACCGGCGACCCGTCCCCCGCGCCGAGCCAGCCCCAGGGCCCGCCCAGCAGACCCGGCACGAGCGTGGAACCGAACAGTTGGGTGAAGAAGGACAGCACCTCACCCACCGACTCCGGCCGGCGCACGGACGACTCGGCGCGCTGCAGGTAGACCGCGGCGAACGCGCCGACCAGCGCGGTCAGCACCAGCCAGGACGGCCACCAGCGACGCAGCGTCGTCAGCACCGAGCGGACCGGCCCGCCGTCGGTGAGGAAGCAGACGGTGAAGAGGAAGACCAGCGGTACGACCAGCAGTGCCTTCTCGAAGAAGAGCAGACCCAGCAGTACGGCGAGAGCCAGCGACAGCAGGTGCCGCTTGCGGCGGGTGCGGACGTACCTGAGCTGGGCGCCGACGGCGAGCACCATGCTCAACTGCATCGGCAGCATGTTCGCCCCGACCGCCCACCACGAAGTCGCCTCCAGCGTCAGCGGGCTGAACAGGAACATCCCGAGCGGGACGAGCAGCAGCCTGCTCGGTCGCAGCAGGTCGCGCAGCAGCCGGTAGAACGCGACGGAGAGCACCGCCTGACCGGCCGCCATCAACAGCACGTACGGCCAGTAGGTGAGCCCGAAGGCGTCGGTCACCAGCCAGGTGAGCAGTCGGCCGCCCGGCATGAAGTGGTTGTTGTAGAGGGTGAGCAGGAAGCCCGGGGTGAGGGCCGATTCGCTGGACTGCGTGACCAGCACGTAGTCGTCGGCCGCCAGGTAACCGCGGGAGGCGATCTGGGCCCGCCACAGCACGCTGACCACGATCATCGTGACGGCGAGGGGCCGGATCGGATCGGTGCGTACCCGTCCACCGGCCCCGCCGGTTTCGCCACGCGCCGCGCCCACCTCGGATCCGGTCAATGCCATGGCGGGAAGACTGCCACACGGATGACGGGCCGCCCCATCAGGTCAACGGATGGTTCGGGGGCCGCCGGGTGGTCCGCGTACAGTGGCCGCCACCAGCGCGACGGGTGGTCGGGCCGGATCGGGGTGGGGTCGTCAGGATGCGCGAACGGATGGTGCCGCACGGCGTCGCCGCCGCCGTCACGGCGGTGGTCCTGACGCCGCTGCTGCTCCCCGGTTACGTGCTCCGCTACGACATGGTCTTCGTGCCCCGGCAGGCGTTGAGCTGGGAGGTGATCGCCCCGGCCTCGGCGCTGCCCCGGGCCGTCCCGCAGGACGCCGTGGTGGCGCTGGCCAACCAGCTCGTGCCGGGCTGGTTGCTGCAACGGTTGGTGCTGGTGGCGATCATCTACCTCGCGGCGCTCGGCGCGGCCCGGCTGGTGCCGACCGACCGGGTCGCGGTCCGGGTGGTGGCCGCCCTCGGGTACGCCTGGACGCCGTACCTGGCCGAGCGGCTGCTCGTCGGCCAGTGGGGACTGCTGGTCGCGTACGCCGCGCTGCCGTGGCTGGTCCGGGCGGCGATCGGGGTACGGACCGGCCGGCCCGGCGCGCTGCCGCGGCTGCTGCTCGCCGCGGCGGCATCGGCGATCACCCCGAGTGGCGGAGTGATCGCGCTGGTGGCGATCGCGGTGCTGCTGCCCGGACGGTATCCGGGAGCGGCCCGGGCGGTTTCGACCGCGCTGGGCGCGACGGTGCTGCTCAACGCGCCGTGGCTGGTGGCCGGTTTCGTGAGTACCGGCAGCGGCAGGTCGGACCCGGCCGGTGTGCTGGCGTTCGCGGCCCGGGCGGAGAACTGGGCGGGGCCGCTGGTGGCGCTCGCCGGCACCGGTGGCATCTGGAACGGGCAGACCACGCCAGCCTCCCGGGGTGCGCTGCTGGTGCCCCTGGTCACCGTGCTGGTGCTGGCCGTCGCCGGGTACGGCGTACCGCTGCTGTTCCGGCGCTGGCCCGCTCCGGTGGCCGGCCGCCTCGGCCTGCTCGCGGCAGGTTCGTGGCTGGTGGCGGCGCTCGGTGCGCTGCCCGGCGGCGCGGATCTGCTCGGCTGGCTGGTCGCGACGCTGCCCGGCGCGGGTCTGATCCGGGACGGTCAGAAGCTGCTCATCCCGTACGCGTTGGCCCTGGCGGTGGCCGGGGCGCTCGGCGCGGAACGCCTCGCCGACCGGCTCGCCGCCCGGTTCGACCCGGCCACCGGTCGGGTGCTGCTGGTCGGTGCCGCGCTGCTGCCGGTGGCGCTCCTGCCCGACCTGGCGTTCGGCGCTGCGGGTCGGCTCCGACCGGTGGCCTGGCCGGCGGACTGGACCGCGGTGGCGCGGCTGGTCGAGCAGCGGCCCGGTGAGGTGATCTCCCTGCCGCTCCAGGAGTACCAGCGCTACGGGTGGAACCGCGGCCAAGTGGTGATCGACCCGGCGCCCCGGTACCTCGGCGTGCCGGTACTGATCGACGACACGCTGCGCGTTGGTGGGCTGGCGGTGGCCGGCGAGGATCCGCGCGCCGCGCGGGTGCGGGAACTCCTCGCCGCCGGGACGCCGGTGTCGGCGGCCGGCCCGCGCTGGGTGCTGGTGCAGCGGGCGGCGGGGCCGGCGCCGCCGCCGACGTCCCTGGTCGGGCTGCGGATCGTCCACGATGGGCCAGAGCTGACCCTGTACGAGAACCCGCGCTGGTCTCCACCGCCCGCGCCAACCCGGCCCGGACCGGTCGGGCTCGCCCATCTGCTGGCCGGAACGGTGGTGCTGGCCATCGGTTTTTCGGGCACTGCGCGCGCACGCTACCGCGTGGTAGCGTCCCGGCACGCGAGTCCCGCGGAAGGAGAAGGTGGATGAGGAACCTGCCCGCATTCGTTGCCGTCGGGGTGCTCGGGGTCGTGCTCGGCCTGCTCGGTAGCGTCGGTCTGGCGAATGTGCTCAGCCCGTCCGCCAAGGAGGCTGCCACCACGAACGTCAATGGTGAGCAGGGCGCAGAGCCTCCGCTGTACGGCACGCGCTAAGTCAGACGACGAAAGGGCGCCCGCTGGTCGCGGGTGCCCTTTTCGTGGTGCTCGGAGTCAGTCGGCCCGGCCGGTCGCTTGGGTCACCAGTTGGGCGAAGCGGGCCCCGGTCGCCGTCCAGGTGAAGCGGGACGCGTGGTGCAGCGCCGCCTCCCCCATCGCCTTGCGCCGCACGTCGTCGGCCAGCAGTTCGCGCACCTGGTCGGTGAACTCGGCTTCGTCGTCGACGAGCAGGCCGGTTTCGGTGTCGACCATCGCCTCGGCGACCCCGCCGGCGTAGCGGAAGGCCACCGTCGGGGTGCTGCGCGCGGCGGCCTCGACGATGGTGAGCCCCCACCCCTCCTTGATCGACGGGGTGAGCGCCACCCAGGCCGAGGAGAGTACGGCGTGCTTCTCCTCCTCGCTGATGAAGCCGGTGAACCGGACGCGGTCGGCGATGCCGAGCGAGTCACACAGCTCCCGCAGCGGCTGCTCCCACCAACCCTGGCCCGCCACCACCAGCTCCAGGTCGGGCAGCTCGCCGATCAGTTCGGCGACGGCGCGCAATGCGATCTCCACCCGCTTGTGCGGGACCAGACGGCCGAGCACCAGCAGCGACGGGTGTGGGGTGCGCGGCAACGGTGGGCCGGTCACCGGGGGCGTGCCGTTGGGCACCACGTCGATCCGCTCGGCGGCCACCCCCAGTGCGGCCAGCTCCGCCCGGCTGGCCTCCGAGACGGTGACGTACCGGCAGCGGCGGTAGAGCCGGACGGCCAACCACGACTCGATCCACCAGCCCAGCCGGGCCATCCACGGGCCGAAGACGACCGGCCACTGCTCCCGGTGCACGTGGTGCACCAGCGCGATCACCGGGCGGCCGGCGTACAGCGGCGCGAAGAACGGCACCCCATTGCAGACGTCGATCACCAGGTCGGGCCGGCCCAGGCCGCGCCGGCCGAGCGGGCCGAAGCCGAACCGGCCGGCGAGACAGGTAAGCGCGGCGCGGGCGTACACGGTGTGCCGGGAACCGCGGCGCAGCACGCGGACGCCCTCGGCGGTGGTCTCCGCCGGACCGGCGTTGCCGTGCGCGGCGCAGAGCAGGGTCACCCGGTGGCCCATGGCGACCAGTTCGGCGGCGATCCGCTCGAGGTAGACCTCGGAGCCACCACCTTCCGGGTTGGTGGTGTCGCGCCAGTTGAGGAACAGGACGTGGCGTGTGGGGGCGACGGAGGGGTCCACGCTGCTCCTACCGATGAGTAAGTGAGCACGATCGCGCCACCCTAGGGCTGCCCGGCCGGTGGGCGCAATGGGTCGCACCGGCAGCGAAACTCGGATAACCGCTCGTCGATCGGGGTTTGCCGGCGACGGAAAACCTTGGCAGGGTGTGCAACGCAACCGCGTGCGGCGGCCGGCGTCCAGGTGGCGCCGCCCGACCGCCGCGATGGATTCCGACCTGCGCACGGACGCGCCGGTACGTGACGAGGAGGTGGCCGGCGGTGCTGCGCGACGGACTCGCGCCGGTGCGCTCCCTCTTCCGTCGCTCCCCGGTGGTGCTGCTCAGCGCAGCCCTGGTGCTGCTGTTGACCGGCTGGGCCGCCGTGGCCTACGTGCGAGCGGACCGGGGCGTGCCGGAGTGCGCCGAGCGGGTTCGGCTGCGGGTGGCCGCCGCGCCGGTGATCGCTCCGGCCCTCGACCGGATCGTGCGGGCAAGCGTCGGTCGGCAGCCGTGCGTGTCGATCGACGTGCAGGCCCGGGAGTCCGCCACCGTGGCCGGGGACCTGGCCAACGCGGTGGACGTCGCCGACGCCTGGCTGCCGGAATCCACGTTCTGGCTGCGCCGGGCCCGGGCTGGCGGGGCCTTCGAGGTGCCTGGCGAGGGCACCTCGGTGGCGAGCACCCCGGTGGTGCTCGCGGTGACCGAGCCGACCGCGCGCCGGCTGGGGTGGCCGGCGAAGCCGGTGACCTGGGCGTCGCTGATCGGACCGAAGGCCCGTCCGACTCCGGTGGGAGTGCCGGACCCGGCCGCCGACCCGTCCGGGGTCGCCGCGCTGCTCGGGGTACGCGCGCTGGTCGCCGGTGAGCGGCAACCGGCTGCCGCGATGGCGGCCGTGCTGCGCCGGCTCGCGGGCGAGACGTTCTCCGCCGGCGAGGGCGGGGGCGTCCTGGCGCCTGGGGGCGGGCTGGCCAACAGGGCCCAGGCGGTCGCGGCCAGCGAGCAGGCCGTGCTCGACCACAACGCGCTGGCCGGCTCGAACAGGTTGGTCGCCGCGTACCCGGAGATCGGCGTGCCGTCGCTGGACCTGCCGTACGTGGTGCTGCCCGCCGCGCGTGGTCACGTCCGGGATGCGGCCGCGGGCTTCCTGACCAACCTGCTCACTGTCGAGTCCCGGGACACGCTGCTCGGGTTCGGCTTCCGGACGGCGTCCGGCTTCCCTCCGGCAATTCCCGACGACGGTCGACTGCGGGCCGAGGAGCGCCGACCGGTGCCGTTGCCCGCCGAGGAGACGGTCACCGAGGTGCTGAACGGCTGGAGCGGCGTGCAGCGCAGCGCGCGAATCCTCACCGTCATCGACGTCTCCGGCTCGATGGCAGCCCCGGTGCCCGGCACCGGCGAGACCCGGCTCGCGGCGACCGTGAAGGCCGCCCGCGAGGGAGCCGGTCTGCTGTTGGACAACAGCGAGCTGGGTATCTGGGTCTTCTCCACGAAGGTGGACGGGGACCGGGACTACCGGGAGATCCTGCCCGTCGCCCCGCTGCGCGCCCAGCGTGCCCGGCTCGCCGACCGGTTGGCCGCCGTCCGGGTCAAGACCGGCGGGGGCACCGGGCTGTACGACGCGACGTTGGCCGCGTATCAGGACGCCCGGCAGCACTGGACGCCCGGCCGGATCAACCTGGTGCTGGTCATGACCGACGGGCGGAACGAGGACGAGGACAGCATCGGCCGGGCGAAGTTCCTGGCCGAGCTGACCCGGTTGCAGGACCCCCGCCGGCCGTTACCGATCATCTTCATCGGGCTGGGTCGGGACGTCGACCCGGACGAGCTGAACGCGATCGTCAAGGTCACCGGCGGCCGGGTGTTCCGTACCGAGCAGCCCAGCGGCATCCGGCAGATCTTCTTCTCCGCGCTCGCCGACCTGAGCTGCCTGCCGCCGGACTGCCGCCGATGAGCCGACCGCACGTCCGCCGGCTGGTACGCGGGGCGCCCTGGACCCCGCTGTCGCTGCTGCTGCTCGTCGCGATCGCCTTCGGGCAGCGGCCCGGCCAGGTCACCTTCGACACCAAGCTCGACCTGGCCGCGAACCCGATCCACTTCCTGAACCGCGCGCTGCACCTGTGGAACCCGGAGGCGACCTCCGGCGAGCTGCAGAACCAGGCGTACGGCTACCTCTTTCCGATGGGGCCGTTCTTCGCCGGCGGGCAGCTGCTGGGTGTGCCAGCGTGGATCACGCAGCGGGCCTGGACCGCGCTCCTGCTGGCGGTGGCGTTCTACGGGCTGCTCCGGCTGGCCCGGGCGTTGAACATCGGCACCGAACCGACCCGGTACGCGGCCGCGCTCGGCTACGCGCTCGCACCCCGGATGCTCACCGAGATCGGCGCCCTGTCCTCGGAGACGCTGGCCGCGGCGCTGCTGCCGTGGGTGCTGCTGCCGCTCGTGCAGGCCCGCCGGATCGGCTCGCCACGTCGGGCCGCGGCGCTCTCCGCGCTGGCCGTGCTCGGCATGGGTGGGATCAACGCGGCAGTGGTCGTGCTGGCCCTGCTGCTGCCCGGGATCTGGCTGCTGACCCGTCGCTGGGACCGGGCCCACCTGCGCCTGGTCGGCTGGTGGTGCCTCGGTGTCGTCGCGGTGTGCCTGTGGTGGATCGTGCCGCTGCTGCTGCTCGGCGAGTACAGCCTGCCGTTCCTGGACTACATCGAGTCGTCCACCACGACCACCGGGGTGGCCTCGCTCTTCCAGGCCGTCCGGGGCACCAACCAGTGGGTGGCGTACATCGTCCAGGGGGATCCGTGGTGGCCGGCGGGCTGGCTGCTGATCGACCACCCCGTGCTGATGGCGCTGACCGCGCTGGTCGCGTTGATCGGGCTGGCCGGGTTGGCCGGCAACCTCCTGCCGGAACGGCGTTTCCTGGTGCTCGGCTTCCTGGCCGGGCTGACCCTGCTCACCATGGGCTACGTCGGCAGCCTGGACAGCCCGCTCTCGGGGCCGGTCCGGGAGTTGCTGGACGGCCCGCTGGCCCCGTTCCGCAACGTGCACAAACTCGACCCGGTGCTGCGCCTGCCGCTGATGCTCGGCTTCGCGCACGGCGTGGACGCGGTGGTCACCCGGCTGCACAACGCCGCCGCCCGACGCCGGCCCGGCATCCGGCTGCGACCGTTGGCGCTCGTACCGGTGCTGCTGCTGGTCCTGGGCGCCGCCGCGCCGGCCTGGCTGGGGCAGCTGCGACCCGGGCCGGGCTGGTCGGACCTGCCGCCGCACTGGCGGTCCGCGGCCACCTGGCTGGCCGACCGGGACGCGCTGGCCCGGACGTTGATGGTGCCCGGGTCCGGCTTCGGCCAGTACGAGTGGGGGCGCACTGTCGACGAGCCGCTCCAGGCGCTGGCCGGAGCACCCTGGGCGGTGCGGAACCAGATCCCGCTCGGCTCGGCCGGCAACACGCGGGTGATGGACACGGTCGAGACCGTCCTGGCCGGTGGTCGGGGGTCGGCCGGGCTGGCCGACTTCCTGGCCCGTGCCGGCTTCCGGCACGTGCTGCTGCGCAACGACATCGACCGGAGCCAGGTGGACGCTCCGCCGGTCGCGGTGCTGCGCCGTGCGCTGACCGACTCGCCGGGCCTCGCACGGGTGGCGACCTTCGGGAGCACGACCGCTGCCGGTCGCACGCCGGGCAGCCCGGTGGACGACGACGCCGGGCCGGTGCCGGCCATCGAGGTGTACGAGGTGCAGCGCCCGGTACCGGCCGCCTCGGCGGTGCTCACCGACGATGTGCCGACGGTCAGCGGCGGTCCGGAGTCCCTGCTGCCCCTGCTGGAACAGGGGCTGGTGGAACGAGACCGGCCGGTGGTGCTGGCCGGGGACCGCGTCGAGGTGGGGGACGAGCGGTGGATCGTCACCGACGGGCTGCGCCGCCGGGAGCGTGACATCGGCCGGGTGCGGGACAACGTCAGCCAGACGCTGACCGCCACGGAAGCCGGCCGGCAGGGTCGGGTGGCCCTTGACCTGCTGCCGTTCCCCGGCAAGCGGCACCAGACCGTCGCCACCTACCAGGGGGTGCGGGAGGTCAGCGCGAGCACCGCGACCAGCTTCGTGGACAACCTCGCCCCCGCCGACCCGTCGCACCTGCCGTTCGCCGCCGTGGACGGCGAGTACGCCACCGCGTGGCACTCCGCGCCGCTGGCCGGGCCGGTCGGCCAGTGGCTCCAGGTGGACCTGGACACCCCGCGCGCGGTGGACACCGTGTCGTTGGCGTTCGTCGACGACCTCGGGGTGGGCTGGCCGGTGACCCGGTTCCGGATCACCACCGACCGGGGCTCGGTGGACCACGAGGTGGCCGACACGCTGGGTGGGCACTCGTACTACACGCTGCCCGGATCCACCAGCCGCGTACGGGTCACGGTTTTGGGCGTCGCCGGGGAACGACGCGACGGCGGGGTCGGCATCCGGGAACTCACCATTCCCGGCACCACCGCCCGCCGCGCCCTCCAGGCGCCGAACGACCTGCCCAAGGGCTTCCACGGGCCGGTCGCCTGGTCGTTCAGTCGAGGCCCGGCCGACCGGTCCGCCTGTTTCCCGGCAGTCGCTCCCGGCACCGGTTGGGACGCGGCGGGCGCCGGGTCGGCGGGCGACACCGGACTCCGACCGGCCGGCTCGGTGGTGCGGTGCGACCGCTTCCTTGCGCGTGCCGGCGAGGAACCGCTCGGCGTCGACCGGGTGTTCCGCAGCACCACAGCGGGCAACTACCGATTGGCGCTCACCGCCGTGCCCCGACCGGCCGGTCAGCTCACCCTGACCGGCGTACCGGTGGTGGCCACCGTCTCCTCGTACCTGACCGGCGACCCGGCCGTCGCCGGCTACGCGGCCGTCGACGGCGACTCGGGGACGGCCTGGCTGGCCGACACCGGCGACCTCCGCCCCACGCTGCGGTTGCGGTGGCCCGGGCAACGACGCCTCGCCGAGGTGCGGCTACGGCCCGCGGAGCTGCCGGTCGGCTCGCTGCCCACCCAGGTCGAGGTGCGGACCCCGGGCCGCAGCCGGGTGCTGCCGGTCGCCGCGGACGGGACGGTCCGCTTCCCGGCTGTCCGGACGGACCGGATCGAGATCGTGGTCCGGGAAACCGCCGCGCGGGTCGCCGACCGGCGCGGTAACGGCTGGACCGCCACCGCCGGCATCGCCGAGGTGGAGATCCCGGCGCTGGACGACCTGCCCCGCCCGCTGTCCGGCGGCACCCGGATCACCGAGAAATGCGGCACCGGACCGGCCATCGAACTGGACGGCTACCGCTACGAGACCTCGGTGGCCTCCACCCTCGCCGACGTGCTGGCTGGCCGGCCGGCGCCGGTCACGATCTGCGGCACCACGGGAGCGGTGGTGGACCTCCCGGCGGGAGGCCACCAGCTGGCGACCGTACCGTCGGCCGGTTTCGTGGTGCAGGACGCCACCCTGCGTCCGGAGGCGGCGGTGCCGGCGGCCCGGCACCGCGAGGTGACAGTGCTCGACTGGGACCCGACCGACCGGCGGGTCCGCGTGGCCGCCGGTGGCGCGGCGCTGCTGGTGGTGCCGGAGAACGCCAACGCCGGCTGGACGGCCACCCTCGCTGGTCAGAAGCTGGCCACGACCCGGGTGGACGGCTGGCAACAGGCGTGGGTGCTACCCGCCGGCGACGCCGCCGACGTCCGGCTGGTCTTCGCGCCGGACCGGACGTACCGGGGCGCTCTGGCGGCGGGTGCGTTCTCCGCGCTCGTGGTGTTCCTGCTGGCCGCGTGGCCGGTCCGCCGCCGCGCCGGGGTGGACCGAACGATTCCGGCCGAAGGCCCGGCGTGGGCGATCGGCGTCCTGCTGGTGGTGCTGCTCGCCGCCCTGGGCGGGGTGCTGCCGGTGGCGATCGTGCTGGCCGCGATGCTGCTGCGGCAGCTCGCCATCCGGGCGTTGCCGGTGGTGGTGCTCGGCGGCCTGGCGGTCGCCACGGTGACCGCGGTGGCGGGCCGGTTGCAGGGCCACGGGCAGGAGTGGGCGTACGGCCCGTGGGTGCAGGCGGCGATGCTTGTCGCGATCGGTGCGGTCACCGCGGCGGTGATCCCGGCACCCGGCACACCGGCCGCGCGAACGGCGGCGGGCGGGGACGAGCCGGCGACGGACCCGCCCCCGCAGCGGACGACTGTGGGCCCGGCGCGGCCGGAACCACGGACCAGGGACCAGGACGAGGACGGGACGATGGCGCGATGACCACAGCAGACGGGGTGGCTGACCGGGGGGCGTACCGGCGGTTCGCCACACTGGGCCGCTCGGTGACGCTGTTTCGGGCGTTCCTGGTCGAGCAGACCGACCCGGACCACTTCTACGGTCTGCTGGCCGGGGATTCGGTACGTCAGGTGGCGGGCTACACCGCGCTCGCCGGGCGGACCGTGCTGGACGTCGGAGGCGGGCCGGGGTACTTCGCCTCCGCCTTCCGCGCCGCCGGTGCCCGGTACGTGGGCCTCGACCCGGACGTCGGCGACTTCTCCGCCGCCGGGGACTCGGTCGCCGGCATGCTGCGGGGCAGCGGCACCGCCCTGCCGGTCCGGTCCGCCAGTGTGGACGTGACGTTCTCCTCGAACGTGCTGGAACATGTCTCCGCGCCGAGCCGGATGCTTGACGAGATGGCCCGGGTGACCCGGCCGGGTGGTGTGCTCTTCGTGTCGTTCACCCCGTGGCTGTCGCCGTGGGGCGGGCACGAGACGGCACCCTGGCACTACCTCGGCGGCGACCGGGCCCGCCGGCGTTACCAGCGGAGGATGGGCCGGCCGCCGAAGAACCGCTACCGCGAGACACTCTTTCCGGTCACCATCTCGGACGCCCTGCGCTGGGCGCGCGGCAGCGGTGACGTCGAGGTGCTGGACGCGCTGCCGCGTTACCACCCGTGGTGGGCCCGCTGGGTGGTCCGAGTGCCCGGCGTACGCGAGGTCGTGTCCTGGAACTTCGTGCTCGTCCTGCGGCGAACCGGTCAGGAACCGGGCGGCGCGGCGGAAAAACAGAGCTGACCGGGGGTCGCGTTGCAATGTGACCAGGTAGTAACCTCGCGGCCACATCACTGATCGATAGCGGCGAAATTAGCTCCTCCAGGGAGGAAACATGAAGCACCGCGCCATAGGTGCCGTGCTGTTCGGTGGCGGCGTACTGCTCCTGGCGTTGGCCGCCGGATTGGTGTTCGTCGTCAAGCCCGCGATGACCAAGCTGCCCTACGATCTGGAGGCGTCGACGTCCGTCGCCGAGGCGAAGGGTGCCACTTTCCTTCAGATCGCCAACGGCGCCATCGCGATCCACCAGGGCGATCTCAAGTCCACCGTCCTGGTCACACCGAACCGCGAGCAGACCGCCAAGCTCAGTGGCGACCTCAAGGGCGACACGGTGGTCTGGACGGTCGGTCAGACCGTCGACCGGACGGACACCAAAGAGCTGGTGAACGCGTACGGCGCCACGCTGGCGCTGGACCGGGTCTCCGGCGCGGCGGTGAACTGGGACGGTCAGTACCTCGACGACACCGGCACCCGGGAGAAGGTGACGTTCGCCGGCCAGGTCTACAAGTTCCCGTTCAACACCGAGAAGCGGAGCTACGACGTCTTCGACCGCGATCTGCGGAAGGCGCTGCCGGCCGAGTTCAAGGGCACGGAGGACGTCAACGGGCTCGAGGCGTACCGGTTCGAGCAGGTGATCACCGACCAGCAGCTGAACCTGGCCTCCGACCGGATGGCCCTGCTGCTGGGTGCCCTCGCCCCCGGTGCGACCCAGGGCAGGATGACCTACAGCAACACCCGGACGCTCTGGGTCGACCCGGTCACCGGGTCGTACGTCAAGGTGCGTGAGGTGCAGAGTAAGGCCCTGGTGCCGGATGTCGGCACCCCGATCTCGCTGCTCAAGGCCGACTTCACCTACAACGACGCCACCATCGAGGCGTCGGTGAAGCGGGCCAACGAGAGCCGTGGCCAGCTCACCATCCTCGGCGTCTACGCCCCGATCGGCGTGGCGGTGCTGGGTCTGGTGCTGATCGTCGTCGGTCTGCTGGTGGCCCGCCGGGGCGGGACCGCGCCGGCGACCGATGCGCGTCACCGGGCCGACCCGATGCCCACGGGTGACCCGACGCCGACCCGGGTCGACCAGCCGGCGGTGCGGGACGACGAGCGCGAGCGGGAGGGCGGTCCGCTGACCGACGAGATCCCGCCGGCAACGACGAACTGGAAGTCCGAGGATCCGACGGTCCCGTCCCAGCGCTCGACGCCGGGCGGGGTGGAGCAGCGCTGACGCGCGTACGACCGGACGTATGACGAAGGGGTGGGCCGCACTGCGGTCCACCCCTTCGTCATGTCCCGCGACCTGCGCACTTTACATCCGTTACCAGATTGTAATCGGTCTATGCGGCTGTCACTCTCCGTTGCTCTGCCGGGAATGATCACCTGGTTTATGCCCTTTTGAAACTCCTCTGTGGTCGATGGTCTCCACATTTCGTGACGGCGCGACACCGCGTGGGCGGCAGTGTGTTACCGCCCGGTAATCAGGGGGTTGTGAGCCGCGCCGCAACGGGTGCACGATCAGGCTCGATCGTTACCCGCCGGTAATAGATGACGGGCCCGGCGTGGGCCGCCGCCGCGAACGGCCGCCGCGCACATCCACCCGAGGAGGAACCCGTGCAGAATCGGTTAGACAATCAGGGTCGTACCCGGTGGCGGCGCTTCGCCGCCATGATGGTGCCCGCCACGGCGGCTGCCGGCGCCATCCTCTTCGGCATGTCGACCGGCGCGATCGCGTCCGACATCACGGTCTCCGGGCAGACGTTCAAGATCGGTGCCGACCGCCTGGAGGGCGACGGCTTCAAGCAGTACGGCGGCATCGTCAAGGAGAAGAGCAAGGACGGCAAGGACGGGCAGGTGCATCCCATCGCGCTCTCCGAGATCAGGAGCGCCGACCTGTACAACCTCTGCCAGTCCGTCCGCGCCGACCTGCCCGGTACGGACGTGGTGCTCACCATCAACGCGGGCGAGGGCAAGCAGCCCGCCCACGCCGAGGACCTGCTGATCGCGATGGACTCGCTCGACGGCAACGCGACGTTCACCAAGATCCAGATTGGTCGGGATGCCACCGACCTGAACCCGACGGCGCAGGAGGGTTCGTTCGGCCAGAACGCCGACCACGTCACCATCACCAACCTGCAGCAGGTGTCCCGGTACACGACCGCGGCAACGTTCAACCTGGTCGGCCTGCGGCTCAAGGTCAACGTGGGCGACGACGCCAAGGGCAAGGAGTGCTTCTGAGCTGAGCCTGGCCCGCGGCGACTCACCGCCGCGGGCCCGCCCATCCCCGTCCCCGCTCCGCCAGGAGGAGTACGTGACAACCGCCAACCCGTCCCATGTCCGGCCGAGCAACGCGGCCCAGGCGTGGCGGAGGTTCCGCCGCTGGCGACGGAGCCGGCCGTTCTGGGGCGGCCTTTTCACCATCCTGGCCGGGGTGGAGATGTTCGCCTCCACCCGGATGACCATCAACGGCCTGAGCTTCCACAGCGGAGCCACCGGGCTGCTCTCGCTGCTGATCCCGGTCATCCTGGTGACCTGTGGCCTGCTGCTCTGGTTCACTCCGGCGCAGCGGCTGTTCTACTCGATCGTCGCGGCGGTCACGGCGGTCTACGCGCTCATCGGGCTCAACCTCGGCGGCTTCTTCGTCGGCCTGCTGCTCGGCATCGTCGGCAGCGCGCTCGCCTTCGCCTGGACGCCGACCCGACCGGCGTCCGCCGCCCCTGACCCGGCCGCTACCGAGCCGACCGCCACCGAGCGGTCTGCCAGCGACCCGACCGTCGCTGACCCGGCTGTCGTCGAGCCGGCGGGCACGGGTGAGGCGCCGCAGCACCCGGACGAGCACCGACCCGAGCCGGGCGCCGACTCCGCACCGGCCGGGATCGCCCCGGCCGACGCGACCGACGGCCGGACCGGCTCTGTGGCGGACCCCGACGCGGGCGCGTCCGGCCGTGCCGTTGATCCGCGTACCTTCGGTGTCGCCCTGGTGGTGCTCGGCCTCGCCACCGCCGGCCTGGCCGCCCAGCCTCGGCCGGTGCAGGCCGCCCCGACCCTCCCCGTCGCGAGCGTCTGCCCCACCCGGCCGGCGACTCCATCGCCCACTCCGAGCGCGCCGACCGCCACACCGGCACCGAGCGCGAGCCCGCACCGGGATGGCAACGTCGTCACCGACATCCTGAACGGGATCGGTGACCTGCTCACCGGCGGCCACCGCCGCGACGCCGCGACACCGTCGACAAGCCCGACCGCCACGCCCTCGGCCAAGCCGACCGCCACACCGACGGCCCGTCCCGGGTCCACGGCCTGCCCGGCCCCAGGCCGGCCGGGCCGACCGGGCGCGACGACGCCGGGTTCGGCGAAACCCGGCAGCGTGGAGCCGGGCAAGCCGCTGCCGCGCATCGCCGACGACCCGACCCTGCCCAGGGTGGCGCAGACACCGTCCAAGCTCACCGGGTCCTCGGTCCGGATGACCGAGCTGCGGTTCGAAGGCGTCACCGAACTGGACACCGAGAAGGGGCACCTCAAGGTCCTGAAGTTCAGCATGCGGGAGGCCGTGACCGAGGACTTCCTGCTGCAGGCCGACGGCCCGCAGGGGCGCAGCCAGCGGTACGCGACCGACCGGCTGACCGTCAGCGGAGACGTGGCCTTCTACGCCACCCGGTTCGTCGGCCGCCTGCTCGGCATCAAGATCACGCTGACTCCGGACCTGCCGCTGCCGAACGGCCTCCCGGTCACCTCACCCATCCCGATCACGTTCACCGACCCCGTCATCGACCTGGCGTACGTCACCAGCAACACCCTGACGGCGAGGCCAGCGCTGGCCCTCACCCTCGCCTGAGTGGTGGGTGGTCGACCGGACCGGACCGGGCGCGGACGCGACGGGTGCCGGCGGTCGGCCCGCCGGCACCCGGAGTCGTCGACGGGCTCAGAGCCGTGCCAGCGCCTTACGCAGCGGGTCGAGACCCAGCGCGCCCAGGTCCAACGCCTGCCGGTGGAACTCCCGCAGGTCGAAGTCGGCGCCCTTGCGGGCCTTGGCGTCCTCGCGGGCCTGCAACCAGATCCGCTCACCCACCTTGTACGACGGCGCCTGCCCCGGCCAGCCCAGGTAGCGGTTCAGCTCGAAGCGCAGGTTCTCGTCCGGCACCCGGCAGTGCGCCCGCATGAACTCCCAGCCCAGCTCGGGCGTCCACCGCTCGCCCGGGTGGAAGCCGAACGGGTTGTCCTTCGGGATTTCCAACTCCAGGTGCATGCCGATGTCGACGATCACCCGGGCGGCGCGCATCGCCTGGCCGTCGAGCATGCCCAGCTTGTCGCCCGGGTCCTCCAGGTAACCCAGCTCGTCCATCAGCCGCTCCGAGTAGAGCGCCCAACCCTCGCCGTGCCCGGAGACCCAGCAGAGCAGCCGCTGCCAGCGGTTGAGCAGGTCGGCCCGGACGGCGGTCTGCGCCACCTGAAGGTGGTGACCGGGCACGCCCTCGTGGTAGACCGTCGTCACCTCCCGCCAGGTGGAGAAGTCGGTGATGCCCTGCGGCACCGCCCACCACATCCGACCCGGCCGGGAGAAGTCCTCGCTCGGGCCGGTGTAGTAGATGGCTCCGTCGCTGGTCGGCGCGAGGCAGCACTCGATCCGGCGGACCTGCTCCGGAATGTCGAAGTGGGTGCCGTGCAGCTCGGCGATGGCCTTGTCGGCGAGCGCCTGCATCCAGTCGCGGAACGCCTCCTTGCCCCGGATGGTCCGGGCCGGGTCGGCGTCCAGCGTGGCCACCGCCTCGTCGACCGTCGCGCCCGAGCCGGCGATGCGCCCGGCCACGACCCGCATCTCCGCCTCCAGGCGGGCCAGCTCCGCGAAGCCCCAGGCGTACGTCTCGTCCAGGTCGATTTTCGCGCCGAGGAAGTACTGCGAGGCGAGTTCGTAGCGCTCCCGGCCGGCGGCCTGCTTGTCCCGACCGTGCGGGGCCAGCTCGGCCCGCAGGAACTGGCCGAACTCGGCGGTCGCCGCGGTGGCCGCCGCCGCGCCCCGGCGCAGTTCGGCGCCGAGCGTGCCGTCCGCGCCCAGTCGTTCGACCAGGCCGTGGAAGAAGTTGTCCCCGGTCGGGTCGGTCCAGGTGTCGCACTGCTTGGCCACCTCGACGAGCTGCACCTTCGAGCTGACCCGCCCGTCGGCGAGCGCCTCGCGCAGCGTGGTCTTGTAACCCTCCAGCGCGCCGGCCAGGCCGTTGAGCCGGGCGGCGATGTTGGCCTGGTCGTCGGCCGTCGCGGTCGGCATCAGGTCGAACACCATGCGGACCTCGTGCAGCCCGCTCTCGATCACGCTGATCTCGCTCGTCGTCTCGCCGGCCTCGTAGCGGGCCAGATCGAGGCCGAGCCGTTCCTGCATGGCCTCCTTGGCGGTGCGTTCCGCCTCGGTGTCCGGCTCGGTCACCTCAAGCTCGGCGAGTGTGCGGCGGGTGAGGTCGGCCTTGGCCTGGTAACCGTCGGGGGAGAGGTCGTCGAGCTGGTCGTCATGGCCGGCGATGCCGACGTAGGTCGCGCCGGTGGGGCTCAACGGCGCCCACTCGGCCACGTAGCGGTTGGCGAGTTCATCAATTCGTCCCACAGTGCGACACTACGTGACCACCCCGCCTGGATGTCGACGACGTTTGTCGTGTTCAGGTGCCAGATCCAGAGGGCGGAAAGCCGCGGGACTTTGTCGTACCCGTCCGGCAGACTGTCAGGAGTGACCACCGACATCGCTCCTGACAAGGCGCCGTTGCGTGCCTGGCTGCCGGGCTTCTTCGCCCTCGCCGCCATCTGGGGTTCCAGCTTCCTGTTCATCAAGGTCGGCGTGGCCGAGCTGCACCCCGTCCAGCTGACCCTCTACCGCGTCGTCGCCGGCGCGCTGACCCTGCTTGTCGTCCTCGCGGTGCTGCGCGACCGACTGCCGCGCGAGCCCCGCGTGTGGGCGCACCTCTTCGTCGTCGCCGCGTTCGGCGTGGCCGTGCCGTTCACCCTCTTCGGTTACGGTGAGCAGCGGGTCGAGTCGATGCTCGCCGGCATCTGGAACGCGACGACGCCGCTGATCGTGCTGCCGCTCGCGGTGCTGGTGTTCCGCACCGAGCGGTTGACCGTGCGCCGCGCGATCGGCCTCGGGCTGGGCTTCCTCGGCGTGCTCGTGGTGCTCGGGGTCTGGGAGGGCATCGGCGGGGCGCACTTCGTCGGGCAGTTGATGTGCTTCGGCGCGGCCGCCTGCTACGGCGTCGCCATCCCGTACCAGAAGCGGTTCGTGGCTGGCAGCGCGCACTCCGGCCTGTCGCTGTCCACGGCGCAGTTGCTGCTCGCCGCCGTCCAGCTCGCCGTCGTCACCCCGTTCGTCGCGGGTGCGCCGCCGCTGCCCACCGAGCTGTCGCCGAAGGTGGTGGCCAGTGTGCTGACCCTCGGTGCGCTCGGCACCGGGCTCGCCTTCGTCATCAACATGCGCAACATCCGGGTGGCCGGTGCGAGCACCGCCTCCACCGTCACGTACCTGATTCCGATCTTCGCGGTGCTGATCGGCGCCGTGGTGCTCGACGAGCGGCTCAACTGGCACCAGCCGGTCGGCGCGCTCATCGTGCTGCTGGGGGTCGCGGTCGCGCAGGGCCTGTTCGGCCGTCGCAAGCCCCGCCCGGTGGTCGGCGTCGGCGCGCCCGCCGCGCCCGCCGCGCCCGCCGCCGAACCCGCCCGTAGGTGACCCCGACCGGGCCGCTGGTCAGGGCCGGCCGTGTGTCCACTCCACCAGTTGCTCGGCCGACCAGGTGTTGACCACCCGGTCGGCCGGGACGCCGCAGCGGGCCGCCCGCTCGCAGCCGAAGCGCTGCCAGTCGAGCTGACCGGGCGCGTGCGCGTCCGTGTTGATCGCGAAGCGGCAGCCCGCCTCCAGGGCACGGCGGATCAGCCGCTTCGGCGGATCCTGCCGCTCCGGCCGAGAGTTGATCTCAACGGCGGTGTCGTGCTCCGCGCAGGCGGCGAAGACCGCGTCCGCGTCGAAGTCGCTCTCGTTCCTGGTCCGCGCCCGGTGCCCCCGATCACCCGGGCCGGTCACCCCCGCCGGCCGGGACGACACCATCCGCCCGGTGACGTGACCGAGAATGTCCAGGTGCGGGTTGGCGACCGCCGCCAGCATCCGCCGGGTCATCTTCGCCCGCTCGTCCTTGAGGCCGCTGTGCACCGAGCCGACCACCACGTCCAGCCGGGCCAACAGCTCGTCGTCCTGATCGAGTGAGCCGTCGGCGAGGATGTCCACCTCGATCCCGGTCAGGATCCGGAAGCCCTCCGGCAGCGCCGCGTTGACCTGCGCCACGTGGTCGAGCTGCCGGCGCAGCCGCTCGGCGGTCAGCCCTCGCGCCACCTTCAGCCGGGGCGAGTGGTCGGTCAGCACCAGGTACTCGTGGCCCAGCTCCACCGCGGCCAGCGCCATCTCCTCAATCGGGGAGCCGCCGTCGGACCAGTCCGAGTGGGTGTGGCAGTCGCCGCGCAGGGCGGCGCGCAGCGCCGTGGCCTCGGCATCGAGGTCGCTGCCCTCGGTCGCCACCAGCCGGCGCAGATAGACCGGTTCCTCGCCGGCCAGCGACTCCGCCACGCAGCGGGCCGTCACGTCCCCCACGCCCGCCAGCTCGGTGAGCGTGCCGTTGCCGGCCCGCTCGGCCACCTCGGCCGCCGGGAGGCCGGCCAGCGCCTTCGCCGCCGAACGGAACGCCCGCACCCGGTAGGTGGCCTCGTTCGCTCGCTCCAGCAGGAACGCGATCCGGCGCAGATCGGCAATGGGGTCCCGGGCGCTCATCCCACCGAACCTAGTGCGTACGAGCCGCGTCAGGGAGCCTTCGGGCAGCCGTGTTCGCGCTGCCACGCGGTCACCTCGGCGGCGGGTTCCCGGTTGCCGCCGCGCCGCCACGAGTCCAGGTAGCGCGCCGGCCAGAGCACACCGCGCCGGATCCACCACCCGTCCTTGCCGGTGCACGGCGGCGAGATGCCGAAGTGCACGTGACAGACGTTGTTCGCGTTGCCGGTGCGGCCCACCTTGCCGAGCTGCTGCCCGGCACGGACCCGAACCCCCGCCTCGATGCCGGCGCCGACCACGCTCAGGTGCGAGCCGTAGTAGCGCACCCCGTCGTCGCCGAGCAGCGACACCGACAGGCCGCCGTTGTCCGGGCCCTGCGGCCCACTCTTGGAGTACCTGTCGACACGACTCACCTCCAGGACCTTGCCGTCGGTCACCGCCACGAACGGCTCACCGCAGTCGGCGAACACGTCCGTCGCCGGGTACGCCCCGTGCGTCGTGTGGTAGTCCACGTTGTCGGCGCGTACCGGAAAGACGTGCCGGAGCCCGGCGCGGGGTGCGGTCGGCGACGGCCTGGCCGACGACGGCGTCGGGCTGGCCGGGCGGGTCGTCGGCGTGGCCGCCGGCGCCGCCGGCTGCTCACCGGTCGCCCAGACCGCCGACGGCGACGCCGCGGCGCCATCCGGCGGCACCCCCGGCCGGGTGGTCGCGCAGCCGGCGGCCAGCACCGGGGCGAGCAGCAGCAGGATCGGGTACGCCGGACGCACGCGGCGACCGATCGTCGGCGAGGGCATTCGGTCATCCTGACAGACCGGTACCGTGGGCACGAGCGACGCGCGTGAGGGGAGGGCAGCCGATGACCATCGCCCGACCCGACCCCGTCCCGGATCCCGGTCCCGCCCGCCCGGCGTCGCGTACCCCGTCGGGGCTCTTTCCGGCCGGGCCGCCGACCAGACCCACCTACCGCGAACCGCACCCGGTGACCGGCGGCGGTGTCGCCGCCGGCGGCGGCGCGGCGGCTGCCTGGCTGCTGCTGTTCGGGCTGTTGGGCACCGACGTCGCCAGGTACGCGTGGTGGACTGTGGTGGCCGGCCTGCTGGCCTGGCTGACGGCTCTGGTGCTGGTCCGCTACGGCGATCGCGGCGTGGCCACCGGGGTGGCCATCGTCACCGCCGGTGGTTGGAGCATCGCCGCCGCCGTGGTGGCGGTCCGCTGGGCGACCAGCGGTGACTGGCCGCTGTGGTGAGCGTGTTCGGACCGGCCCGGATCCGGGGGCGGACGACTGCGCCGCGTGCCCGGTTGGCTGCGTAGCGAACGCCGTCTTGACGTGGCTGTCGAGACTCGGCACCCTCGGCACTATGGCCTGGACCACCCCGCGGCAGGACCCGGATCGCAACCGCCGCCGCCTCCAGTTGCTCGCCGAGTTGGCGGGCGCTCGGGCGGTACGCCAGCGCAGCCGGCCGCAGCGACAGCGCACCGAGCGTCTGCGCCAGCTCATCGCCACCCGCCGTCGGGTAGCCGGCTGATCCGACTTTGTCAGGTTTGGCTGGCGTCTCGGGGCGTTGACCGGTCGCCTGCCGACCCGACCGGCTAACGTGCACCCTTGACGAGTCGGCGCTGTGCCGAGGGCTTTTGGGGGAACCGTGTCGTACTTCGCTGCGGCCGTGGTGCGTGACGACAGTGGCTGGACCGCCGCCGAGGTCAGCCTGCGGGGCGCCACCGACATCGATGAGGTCGCCGACCGGCTGCGCGACGTCGACCAGGAAGCCGACGTGTCGCTGCTGTTCGTCGAGGCCGACGATGCGTACCTGGTGATCCTGCGTCTCGACGAGGGCGAGGATCTGCGGGTGTTCGGCTCGGACTCGGCGTTCGCCGAGGAGTCCCGGCTGGGTCAGCTGCTGGTCGGTGACCTGAAGACGTCCGTGACCGGGCTGGACGGCGACGACGAGCCCCGCCTGGCCGCCGGCGGCGACGACGAGAGCGAGCAGCCCGCCGTCGATCCGGAGGCCGACCCGGTGGGCGACGCCGACCTGCTGGCCAACCTGGGCATCTCGGCGCAGAAGCTGCTGACGCTCTGCGGCACCGAGGGGATGCTGCCGGCGGACGTCACCGCCGAGATCTGTGAGGTGCTCGGATGTGCCGACGAGGTCGAGGAGTTGCGTGAGGTCTGACCCCGCCGGGTCGGCAGCACGCGGTGGGATCGTTCCGGCGGGCGGCGCTGAGCCGGCCGACGCCACCGATCCGCTGTTGGAGGCGATCCAGCCGGGGCAGCCGACGCCCGGCGCGGTGGGCCGAGCCGGGCCAGGCGCGCACGAGGAGCTGGCCGACCCGGGTGACCTCGGCCGGCGGCAGCGGCACGAGCTGTGGATGCGCCGGGCCCTGGAGGTCGCCGTCACCGACCCGGCCGCCTCCGTGGGTGCCGATGCGATCGATGACATTCCGGTGGGCGCGGTGCTCTACGGCCCGGACGGCAGCGAGCTGGCGACCGGGCGCAACGAGCGGGAGTTGACCGGCGACCCCACCGCCCACGCCGAGGTGCTGGCCCTGCGCCGGGGCGCCGAGCGCGTCGGTCGGTGGCGACTGGACGGCTGCACCCTGGTGGTCACCCTGGAGCCGTGCACCATGTGCGCGGGCGCGCTGGTGCTGGCCCGGATCTCCACCGTCGTCTTCGGCGCCTGGGAGCCCAAGACCGGCGCCGCCGGCTCCCTGTGGGACGTCCTGCGCGACCGCCGGCTCAACCACCGCCCCGAGGTCTACGGCGGCGTGTTGGAGACCGAGACCGCCGCCGTCCTGCGCGCCTTCTTCCGCTGAGGCTGCCGCGCCCCCGTCCGCTGTTTCGGCCGCCGGCTGGACGTCGCGCGGCCGGGGGAGGCCGCGCGCCAATGAGCCGTATGACTCAGAGGAATATTTATGACTCTGAGTCATACGGCTCTCGGCAGTGACACCGCCCCGCCGGGACGGATCAGGCGATGATCGTGTCGAGCGCGATCTCGACCATCTGGCTGAAGGTCTGCTCGCGCTCCTCCGAGGTGGTCTTCTCTCCGGTCTTGATGTGGTCGCTGACGGTCAGCACGGTCAGCGCGCGGGCCTTGAACCGGGCGGCGATCGTGTAGAGCGCCGCTGACTCCATCTCCACCGCCAGCACGCCGTAGTCGGCGAGCGTGTCGTAGAGGTCCGGCCGGTCGGTGTAGAAGGCGTCCGCCGCCAGGATCGGTCCGACGTGCATGCTGATGCCGCGCCGCTCGGCCACCTCGACCGAGGTACGCAGCAGCCCGAAGTCGGCCACCGGGGCGTAGTCGATCAGCCCGTCGAAGCGCATCCGGTTCATGTTCGAGTCGGTGGACGACCCGATCGCCGCGACCACGTCGCGCAGTTGCAGGTCGGTGCTGAGGGCGCCGCAGGAACCGACTCGGATCAGCGTCTTCACGCCGTACTCGTTGATCAGTTCGTGGGCGTAGATGGAGGCGGACGGCATGCCCATGCCGGAGCCTTGGACCGAGACCTCGACGCCGTTCCAGCGGCCGGTGAAGCCCAGCATGCCGCGAACCGTCGAGTAGCAGGTGGCGCCCTCGAGGTAGGTCTCCGCGATCCACTTGGCCCGCAGGGGGTCACCCGGCATCAGGACCCGCTCGGCGATCTCGCCCGGCTTCGCGCCGATGTGCGTACTCATGGCAAAGATCCTGCCAGGCCGGCCCGAGCGATACCGGTTCGGCGTCCGAACCGGCGGTCCTGTACCCTCGTCGGCGGTGGCGTGTCCGAGCGGCCTAAGGAGCACGCCTCGAAAGCGTGTGAGGGTTAACGCCCTCCGAGGGTTCAAATCCCTCCGCCACCGCTCGTGAGTAGCAGCGCGGGGGGGGGGGGGGGGGGGGGGCCCCGCCGCGGGGGGGGGGGCGGGCAGCGCGCGCCGCGGGGGGGAGGGCACGAGATAAAAGACGAACAGGTATGGGTGGTGCTAAACAA
>NZ_JBIAKN010000001.1:29872-721275 GCF_042872475.1 Micromonospora sp. NPDC005252
CGTGTGGGTTTGGGGTTTTTTGCGCCGAAGCCCCCCTAGTTAAACCACCCCCCCCCCCCGGGGGGGGGGGCCCCCGCGGGGGGGGGGGGGCGCCCCCCCCCCCCCCCCCGCTGCTTGTTCTCCGCCGCCAAGGCCTGCGTGAGGCTCTGCAAAAGAGACGAAATCCCTACTGGTTGCGATCATCACATTAACTGTGGTAACTCTATGAACTTCGGTGTCCGGACGGCATCGCACACTTGAACTCCATCGACTCGGCCGTTTCGGGGAGTGGCGATGAAGAGGCTTCTGAGGTTCTTGGACGCGGCATTCATCACGCTTCAGGCGATATTCGCGCTGACTGCGGTGGTCGTCACCGAGGTGCTCAATCAACGAAATCTGCACCTCACTTTCATCGAAGCGCTCCTGGCGATGATCGTCATTGACTTCTTCATTCTCTTCAGCAGTCGCTGGAAAGTGCTGACCAGGAGTACCGAGGAAATTGCGAGGACGCTCGCCCACCGGGGAATAGGCGTCGAGTTCGTCGAACGCCACACCTTCGATTGGAGAGCCGCTGTGGCTTCGGCGCGTCACGACGTCTTCATCAGTGGTACGACGTTGACCGGCTTCGTGGCCGCGAAGGATCTGTTCGCCGGGCTGAGCAGACGTGTGCAGGTGCGCTTCCTGGTGCTCAACGTGGGCGACGTCGACATCCTCGAGGGGTTTCGGCGGATGAGGTACTCGGACTCCAAACGCCACAGTCAGCAGCGGTACCTGAATCAGGCGAACCTCTTCAAGGATCTCTACATTCGTTTGCGTGACAGCGGAAATATTCAGTTCGCCGTGTCGGACCGCATCATGCCCATGGCCTTCATCGCGATCGACGTGAACCGGTTGTCGGAGAATTCCCTCATACGCGTGCAGCACTACCTGCACGAGAACGAGGCCGACCAGGCGACGGTTTCGTACGTGGTGCGACCCGGCAACCCCACCTACACGCAGTACGCGTCGCAGATCAAGATCCTCTGGGATGCGGCCCTCAAGCAGAACACTTACCTCGACGGGCCGTGACAGCGGCTACTTCTCGGCGATCCAGACCGTCCAGGTGTCCCGTTCGACCGCCGGCCAACGAGGAATCCGTTCGACGACGTAGTCGGCTAGTTGACGGATGCGCCGGTCGTCGAGCGCGTGGAGCAGGGACCGGCCGCGCCGCTGCACGATCTCTTCGTACAACTCGCCCGGTTCGCGGAACACTTTGCGCAGCTCACGTACCTTGCTGCTGTCGACAAGCCGGAATCCTGCCTCCAGGAGAGCGGAGGTGACATCAGGCTCTCGTCGCCGGCGCTCGATCTCGGTCGCTCTCAGGCGTTCATCGAAGGCGAGGTAGTAGCCACGGATGTGTTCCGCCGAAGGCGGTAGGAGGACGTCGTCCACCGTGCGGTCCTGGACCCAGAGCAGGCCGGCGGGTTTCAGGATGCGGCGGGCCTCACGGAAGTTGCGGTGCAAGGTCGTGAAGTGGTGGATGAGAGCTCTCTCGACGACTCCATCGAAGACGTCGTTCTCCGTGCCCACGGCCTCCGCGTCGGTCAGCAGAAGTGACACGCCGTCGACTCCCTGGCAGTAGCTCCGGGCCGACTCCAATGACAACTGCGATGAGTCCATCCCGACGACCAGCTCCGGCGCCATGCCCGCGATCGCCTTGGTGTAGATGCCACCGCCGCACCCCAGGTCGGCGACCAACCGACCCTCCGGGCGCATGAGTCGCGCGAAGAGCACCGACCAGGCGGGGTCTGCGGACCGCCCGACGTAGGTGTTCCGATTGTGAGGATCGTCGAAGTCGATGTACTTACTCATCTGATCATCGCCGGATCCAGGCTCGCAGCATCAGTCTTCCCGCGCCCTCGGAGGCGTCGACGAATGCATGACGCCCGTGCAGGTAACGACGGTTGTCGCTGATCACGATCTGCCCCCGGAGAAGCCGCCCCTCGATGTGTAGAGCCTCGCTCGCCATCACGGCGTCGAGGAGGTCCATGGCCCGAGTCTCGGCCGGAGTCAGCGGCCGCACCCCCGGAATCGCATGCCCGGACTCGATGTAGTCCCGCAGATATGTTAGGTGGTGCGTCCGGTCGTCGGCCCCCGAGCGCTCGACGACCCGCCGTACGATCGTGGCACTGGGTTCGTCCTTGCGCCGCTGGTCGAAGTGGAACTGGTTACCCAGGACGTCGAGGATGTCCGGCATCTGTGCCGAAGCCAGCCGCAAGATCTCCTGCGAGTCTATGAAGACGAGTTCACCGCCGACCGCGGCCTGATGCAGGCAGAGAAGTGCGATGAGATCCGGCACCTCGCCGGGAACGGGTACGCCGTCGGTATGGAAGCTCCCGCCGGCCCGGCTGTCGGAGTAGCGAAGCGTGCGATCCGACAAGTCGTTCCCCCGGTACGTCACCTCTCTCAGCAACTGCACCGAGGAGTCGACGGTTTGTGGGATTAATGTCCCGAGCGCCTCGCAGATCAGGGCGAAGACGACTCGCAACTGCGGGCCGGAGAGATCGTCGAGCCCGGACAACACTGCGATGCCGTGCGTGGTGAGTACCTCACCGATGCCGCAAGCGTCAACCATCCGGCTGACGTGCCGGCGCCATGTCCCGCTCGGCTGTCGCTCCAGGCGCGCCGCGTCGCCGGGATCAACGAACACCCGGTACGGGGAGAAATCCACGACTCATACCTCCTCGGAGTCCTACCGGGACCGATGGGACCTCTTCCTCGTGTGCACGAACGGCGGCCGAGGCCGAGCAGGTGGCCCGACGCCTGCGGGACGCGTGAGCATCTCGACCAGCACCGGGCCGGACGCGCTCAGCAGTCGGGCCAGCGCGGTGAAGACATCAGGCGTGGTCGGGCCACGGAACACTCCAGTAGGCCAGCCGAGGTCGTGCCCGATGGCCGAGAAGCTGAAGCGAGATCCGAGCGTGTCGCCGCCACCGACCGACTCGTGGCTGCCGTTGTTGACGATCACGTGCCGGTAGTTCGGGACGGTGAGCGCAGCGGGCAGGAGCGCCGCTCCCAGATGCATCAGGGCCGAGCCGTCGCCGTCGACGCAGATGACTGGCGCGTCCGGGCGGGCCACTGCCAGACCCTGAGCGACGGAGCACGCGTGACCCATGGCACCGACGCAGTACACGAACTCTTCGAACCGGCCGGGGTGGTCCCTGCGGTACTCGTGCACGAGTCTGCTGTTGAAGCCGGTGGAGCCGACGACGATGCTTCCGGACGGGGCAGCGTCCAAGACCAGTCGTATGGCGTCGCGACTGGTCCATTCCTCCAGTGCGCGGCCCCCCGTGGCCGGAGGTGTGGGCGGAGGCGCGGCACCAACCTCGACCAGGACCGCGGTCACCGTGTTGCTGGCGACCGCCTGCTGGTGGGCCAGGCCCAGCGTGGAGACGACGTCCGACAGGTCGGACGCGCAGGTCGTGCGGAACGGGATTTCTGCCGCGCGGAGCAGGCTCGTCGTAACGCGGCCCACCACCTCATGTTGAGGCTCGTCGCCGGCCCACCCCCGCACTCCGATGAGGAGAACCAGGGGGACCGACTGGACGGAGGTATGCGTCAGCGAGGTGAGGGGGTTCAAGGCGTTCATCAGTCCCGAGTTCTGCATGCAGACCAGGGCGCATTTGCCGCTGCCGAGCGCCCAACCGGCGGCCAGCGCCACGGCGGAGCCCTCGTTGGTGCACACCGACGCGTCGTCGCCCGGTCGCTGCCAGATCGGACCCAGGAACGCCAGAGAAGAGTCCGGCACACCGACGACCAGGCCGAAGGTCCCTCTGATTCGTTTGGCTGCGCCTGCCGCTTCCACGCTCACCCGTCCCTTATCGAGTCAGCTTCCGTGCGTTCGGAATGAACTCCTCGTGGCGTCGGATGAATGGTCTCTTCTCGACATCGCCTATCCACACGCCCTCAAGATTCTTGTACCCGCTGTCCGAGCCGCCGAGAACGCGGACCACCGCGCTCATGAGACCGCCGTGGGTCACGGCTACAAGAGGCGCCGCCGAAGCGTCGTGGGCGACCGCGTCGCGCCACTCCAGGAAGCGGCGGAAGACAGATTCGTCATGTTCGTATCCGTCCGGCTTCCGCCCCGCTTCCCGCCAACCCGGCCACTTCTGGTCGACGTCCTCCGGCAGCATGCCTTCCCAGGCCCCCCAGCTTCGTTCGATCAGCCGATCGTCGATCCGGCACGGGATGCCCTGCGAATCCGCGATCGCCTCGGCGGTCAGGCGGGCCCGTTGCAGCGGGCTGGTCCATACCTGCGAGAAGGTGGGAAGGGAGGTGAGCGCCTGGCGAGCCTGGTCGATGCCGGCCTGGGTCAGACGGGTGTCGCTCAGTCCCTGCATCCGGCCCGTGAGATTCCATTCCGTCTCACCGTGGCGCAGGAGGAGAAGCTCCATCTCAATTCCATCCCGATTCCGACTGCAACTTCAGGACCTCCTCCATCGAGGCGAGTGCCAGGTCCGCCGGTTGACGCCCGCCAGCGCCGAGGATGGACTGGTACGTGTCGTCCATGGCTCTGACCGCAGCACGCAGCCCTTGATTGGCGTAGATGGCAAAAGCGAAGCCGGCGCGTCTCATCTCCTCGAAGCCTGCCTGGCGAATGGAGGTGGCCAGCACCCCGAGGGGTGCCCTCCCGCGCCAGCCGTGGGCGAACGCCTCCAGCGCGTGCATGCCACTGGAGCGGTGCTGGATGATGATCGCGTCGGCGCCTGCCTCGACGTAGGCGTTCGCTCGCTCGAGTGCGTGGTCCACGGAGAACCCTTGAGAGAGCGCTTCGGTGCGAGCTACCACCAAGCAGTCACCAGCGGTCCGAGATCCGGCGGCGGCCGTGATCTTCGAACAGAAGCGATGGACATCGTCGAGCTGGTGTTCGCCATCCAGGAACGTGTTCCTCTTGGGGAAGGTCTGATCCTCGAGGCATATCGCATCGATGCCCCGGTCCACCGCCTCCCGGGCCAGCCGCCGCACGTTGATCACGTCTCCATAGCCGGTGTCGCAGTCCACGATGACCGGGTGGGAGGTGGAGCGCTTGATGCGCCAGGCGGCATCCAGCATCTCATTGAGAGTGATGACACCCTCGTCCACGAGGCCGAGTGCATTCGTGACGCCGAAGCTGCTCACCCAGCTGGCGTCGAAGCCCCTGTGCTCGGCCAGCCGGGCCGAGAGGGCGTCGTGAGCACCGGCGACAATCGCGATTTTGTCCTCTGTCAGCAGGTCGGAAAGACGTCTTGCGGGCCTCTCTCGACGTACCGTCACGCTGCGGCTCCTCCGACTAGAGTCCTTGGGCAGGTTGGTCTCGGTGGTTGGCCGGTATGCGGAACGGAGCACGATCGTTCGCCTGATCGCTGCTCGGCATGGTGGCCTGGGGTCGCTGCCTGCGAGCAGTTCCGCTGGTGCTGTCGAAGGCCCACCTATTCCGCGAGCGTTTCCTCCTGGCCAATGTGGTGAACCCGATCGGCTCCGGCGGCACCGGTCGTCTTCGTCCGGTCCCGTCCGCAACCCCTCATCCTGTGATACTGCCGACGATCTCAGTGCTTGTCGAGCGTCGCCGGAACCGGCTCTGCCAGTATTCGTGGATGATGCAAATCGATGCGTTGGTTGGCCTGCCAGGATCGGCAGGCCAACCCCTCCATTGAATTCGCAAGGAGGCATCCCTGGTCCCGTCAGCAGGTGCCCTAGCGCTCGTCGAAGAAGCCGCGGGCCCAGTCCGCGTACCCGGCGATGGTCTTTCGGACGGTGACACCGTGGGGCAGGAACAGGTACGCGCGGTCGCCGTGACCACCTCGGCGGCGCCGACCGGCCGGGCCGCCATGCCTGGCCCTTGTGAACGGACGCGGCGCCCGGCGACGGAAGCGGCAGTCGGCACTGCGGCAATAGAGCCGAATTGTCGCAACTTCATGCGATCCCCCAGTCTCCAACGGGGTCGGGGCGTTAGAGGTTGCTGCTGCGGCCGAACTGGCGAAGCTGACGTACACCAGATGGCGACCTCGCCGACGTCGGCGGCCTCGGTCGCGACCACTCCGCCGTAGGAGTGCGCCACCAGCATCGCCGGGCCGACCTCGCGTAGCACCCAGCGGGTCTGGACGAGAACGCCCGGTCGATCCTTGCGGATCGTCCGGGCGTTTTTGCCTCAGAGCTGCGTTTCGCCGCCGTCGACGAACAGCTCGCTGCCGGTCATGAAGCTGCTCTGGTCGGACGCGAGGAAGAGCGCCGCGTTTGCGATCTCGTCCGGGTGGGCCAGCCGGCCCATGGGCACGGTGGACGCGATGGTCTCGAGCAGGGCGGGTGACTCCGCGGCGCTGGGTGCCAGGCCCGCGAGCCCGGGAGTCTCGGTGGAGCCGGGAATGAGGGTGTTGACCCGGATCTTCCGGTCCATCAGCTCGGCGGCCCAGGTGCGGCCGAACGAGCGGATGGCGGCCTTGGAGGCGGCGTAGACGCTGAACGCCGGAATGCCGCTGACCGCCGAGGTCGAGCCGGTCAGCACGACCGAGGCGCCCTCGTTGAGCAGGGGCAGGGCCTTCTGCACGGTGAAGATGGTGCCGTAGACGTTGGTGTCGAAGGTGTTGGCGACGTGCTCGACCGTGATCGAGTCGAGCGGGCGGAACTCGCCGCTGCCGGCGTTGGCGAACACCACGTCCAGCCCCGCGCCGCGCTCCTCGATCGCCCGCATCACCCGGTCCAGGTCGTCGAGGTTGCCGACGTCGCTGACGATGCCTGTCGCGTTGGCGCCGATGCTGGCCACCGCCTCGTCCAGCGGGCCCTTGCGGCGACCGGTGACGAAGACGTAGGCACCTTCGGCCGCGAAGCGGCGGGCGGTGGCCAGGCCGATGCCCGTGGTGCCGCCGGTGACGAGAGCGGTCTTGCCGTCGAGCTGTCCCACGATCGATCTCCTTCGCAAATTGTGTACCGAGCGGTACGGATACGACCGTAGCAACGTCCTGACCTGCTCCGCAAATTTCTGTACCGATCGGTTGCGTTGGTGGGTAGGATGGGCGCCGGAGGTGGTGGCCGGTGCCCGTACGAGGACGTCCCCGCGGTTTCGACGTCGACGAGGCGCTGGAGCGCGCGCTTGAGGTGTTCTGGCGCCAGGGGTACGAGGGTGCCTCGATGACCGACCTCACCGCCGCCATGGGCATCAACAAGCCCAGCCTCTACGCCGCCTTCGGCAGCAAGGAGGAGTTGTTCCGCAAGGCGGTGGCCCGCTACGCCGAACAGGACATGGAGTACGCGCGGAACGCTTTCGCCCAACCCACCGCGTACGAGGTCGTCGCCACTCTGCTGCGCGAGAACGTGCTCGCCGTGACCCGGCCCGACCGGCCGGCCGGCTGCCTGTCGATCCAGGGCGGCACGGCCTGCTCCGGCGAGAATGCCGCGGTCGCCGGGTTCCTCGCCAGCAGCCGCCTGGCCGGTGAGCTGGCTCTCGCCGACCGGTTCACCCGCGCCGTGGCCGAAGGCGACCTACCCGCCGACGCCGATCCGGCCGCGCTCGCCCGCTTCGTCATGAGCGTCACCGAGGGGCAGGCGATACACGCCGCCGCCGGGGTCGCGCGGGAGGACCTGCGTCAGACGGCGGAGATCGCGCTCGCCGGCTTCGCCGCCGTGTCCGGGGCGCGGCCCCCCGCATCCGCGGACAACCCGGCCTGAACGGTCACGGTCGGACGAGCACCGCCACCCCGTCGAGGAGCCGTTGCAGCCCGAACTCGAAGAGGCTGTCGACGTTGAGGTCGATTGCCGACCGGCGGGCCAGCCCTCCAATGTGGTGGAGGGCCGGCCCGCCGCCCGTCACGCAGTTGGGGCGGTGCCGTCCCGGTGGGTCAAGCGGTACGAGGCATCGACGGCATCCGTCTCCAGGATCACCGTCACCGGACCGGCGGGCAGGGTGCAGGTGATCGTCCGTTCGACGGCCGAGCTGCCGGGGCCGCAGTACCGGATGCCCTGGCTGTCGAAGACCGACATGCGGGCGTCACCGGAGCCGGCGGTACGCGTCCACGTGAAGCTCTCCCGGCTGGCGCGCTGGTCGGCCGGTACTGTGTAACAGACCGCGAAGTGGTCCGCTCCGGTGTTCACCGTTGCGCCGGCCGCGTCCCCCGGCAGGACCGGGCAGGCCGGCGGCCCGTCGGTCCGGGCGAAGCCCACGGCGTACGAGCTGGTGGGGGATCCCTCATCCGCGGTGAGCAGCACGGAGAAGGGCGCCTCGCCGGTCAGCTCACAGCTGTACTGACGCAGCGAGGAGTAGTCGCACACCTGCTCGCCGGCGGCGTTCAGCACGCTGATCTCCGGTGAGGTCGCGGCCGTCACGTCCCCGGCCAGCAGCTCGGCGATGTGGGCCCCCGCCGGACTGGGCAGCTGGAGGCAGTTGTGCTGCCCAGCGGCGTCGAACCCGCCCCGGTGCGGGGCGTCCTGCCAGCCGGTGTCGGACACCGGCGTGCAATCCGACGGCTTCCACGGCAGCAGCGCGACGGCGTAGCGGAAGTCAGTGTCGATCACCGTGCCGGTTACGCCCCCGCTGAGGACCATCGTGTACTTCCCCGCCGCGGGGACCTCGCACCAGGTGTCGGTGCAGACCTTGATTCCGGCGGAGTCGTAGACGGTGGCGTACGACCGGTAGTTCACCGCGTCCACCGCCGTGACCCGGTACACCCCGGCGCTGGGAAGGTCCAGGGTCCGGCAGCGGATGCCGCCGAGGGCGCCGGCCGGTGCCGAGTTGTACGTGCCCGGGGTGATGGTCGGGCAACCGACCGCGTCGGAGAGTCGACGGACCTGGACCTTGTACGTGAGGTCCACGCTGTCGGCGTCCCAGTTCGCCAGGTAGGAGACGACGCGGTAGGTGCCGGTGGAGGGCAGTACGCACCCGTCCTGCTCCGACCAGTCGGTACACAGCACCGCACCCTGCTCGTCGACGATCGAGGAGGAGACGTCGTTGTACCGGTCCGGGGCCCGGTAGACCATGACCCGCTCACCGGCCTCGCCGTGGAACGGCTGGCAGTTGGTCTGCACCGCCGAGGTCTGGTGCACCGTCAGGGCCGGCTGGTCCCAGTTGAGTCCGGTGGGGGCGGCGCAACCTTCGGTCTGGTCGAGGCGGGCTGCCGCCACCCGATAGGTGACCGGCTCCCAGTTCCAGTTCTGCGCCACCAGCGTGTAGGCGCCGGCTGCCGGTACCGCGCAGGACCGCGAGGAGTCGTACTCCGTGCACACCACCTGTCCGGCGTCGTCGTACAGCCGCCAGTCGAGGTACTGGTTCGCGTACTGGTCCAAGCGGACGATCAGTCGGCCCGGAGTGGTGACCCGCAGCGACTGGCAGCCGATCCCCTGGTTCGGTGGCACGGTGCCGGTCCCGACCGCCGCGCCCGGGTCTCCGAACGCGGTCAGCGGCAGCGCCGGGCAGCCGACCGACTGCGAGATCCGGGGCATCTTGAGGGTGTAGGGGGCCTTGTTGCCGTAGGTCTCCTCCAGGAACAGCCGGTACGGTCCGGCCTCGCGGAGGGTGCACTCGGTGGGGTAGCGCACCGAGCAGACCGGCTGGAACTGGGCGTCCAGGATGTTGCCCTGGATGTCCTCGGCGCCGCCCGGGTCGGCGAGGTGCAGGACCGTGCCGGTGGGCTGCTTGAACGTGAAGCAGCGGGCGGCAAGGCCGGCGGGCAGCGTGCCGCTGCGACCGGCGGAGGCGAAGGAGAAGAAGCTCGCGGGCAGGCTGACGCAGGTGGACGGGGTCCGCATCGACTCGGCCGACAGCGAATAGGCGCCCTTGCCGGTCCCGTAGTCGAGCGTCACCGTGACCGTGTAGGTGCCGGCAGCGCCGAGCTTGCACTCGGTGAGGTACGGACCGACGTAGCAGATGGTGATGCCATCGCCGCCCTTGACCTGTGCGCCGACACCGTCACCGGAGACCTCGCGGAGCCGGATGAACAGGGTGTCCTGGTCAACCGTCGAGGTGATCGTCCACTTCTGCCGTGCGGCGCCGGCGATCGACGCGCAGTTCTTGACCTGGCCCAGCGGGAGATGGCCGCCGCAGGCGGCCGAGAGGCCAACGACAGTCGTCGGACCCGCGGTGGCCCGGCCGGGGGCGGGAGTCGTGGGTGCTGGCTTCGAGGGTGCGGTGACGGCGGGCGGTTGCTCGGTCGTCAGTGTCGGTCGCGGCGACGGCTGGGCCGTCGGGGCGGCGGTGGCGGGGCCGGCCAGCAGGCCCGCCCCCGTGAGGCTCAGGGCCGCCACGGCGGCCCACCTTGCGAGGTGTCTCCACCATGGATCGGACGCGTTTGTACGCACGATGTCCCCCCGTGTTGTGTCGCGCGATCTGCGCGAGCGAGGGGATAGTTTCACGATGGTCGATCGCGGACAATCGGCTTGTCGGGTCGGACGGGGCGGGTCGTTCAGCAGGGGGCCGCGCCCTCGTCGAAGAGGCGGCGGGCCCAGTCGGCGTACCCGGCGATGGTTTTTCGGACCGTGCGCCCGTCGTGCAGGAACAGGTACGCGCGGTCGCCGCTGCGGGCGAGCAGTCCGTCGAGTCGGTGCGTCCCCTGTGGAGCGGGCAGCCGCGTGACGGACGGGTAGCGGGCCCAGACCTCGTCGATCGGCGAGCCGGCGGTGATGCCCTCCGGTGTGCGCATCGGGTCACCGACCCACAGCAGCACCAGTCTGTCCTCGATGAAGACCGGGCTGACCGTGTCGTGGCCGGTGAGCACGGGCCCGCAGGCGTCCTGGTCGGTACGCAGGACGCCCCGGCGGGTCAGCTCGGCCTCGGTGTCGCCAAACTCGATGTTGCGCAGGCCGTTCAGGTCGATGATCTCGACGTTGCCGGCGGGCCGGTGCGGTGGCATCGGGCCGGGCGGTGGCGTCCCGCTGCCCGCGATCGAGGCAGCAGTCAGCAGCATGGCAATAAACGCTAATTGTCGCAATTTCATGGAATCCCCCAGTCCCCCAACGGGACGGGGCCGCTCAGGTTGCTGGCCAGCGCCGGATTACTGGTTTTCCCACTGTTCGACCAGCTCGTCCCAGTAGTCGGCGCTGAGTCGCCGCCGGCCGTGCGCCAGCCAGCCGTCGGTGTTGCGCTCCAGATGCAACCCCACCTCGGCGAACGGGTCGATCCACGCGCCCCGCTCGACGCCGAGCTGAACCAGCGCCGCGTTGATCGGCCACTTTTCGCGCGGCGCGTCGAGGACGTCGTCGAAGCTTGGACCCCAGGACAGGGTGCCGCCCAGCCACACCGCCGCCGACTGGTGGCCGACGCCACCGCCGAACTCGGCCTCCACGTACGCCACCGGCCCCGACCGTGACCAGCGGGCCAGCAGGTCGGCCAGCGCCGGCGACAGCACCAGTTCGAACGGGTGCGCGGCGCTGCGGTCGTCGGTCGCGTAATCCGGCAGCGAACCGGTCAACTCCACCACCAACTGCGGCGTGATCGGCAACAGCGCGAAATCCTGCCGCAGCTCGCCGAGGACCGCGTGATCCAGCTCGGCGGTCTGCTCGCGGAGCAGGTCCACGTCCGCGACCACCGCGCTGAGCTGGTAACCCATCGAACCCTCCGCCGTCCACAGCCTGTGGATAGAACATGTGTACGACGGTTCTCCGGGTGCCGCCGGTCCCTGGAACGGTACCGGTGCTGCCGGTGATCCGAAGCGCTCAGACCCGTCCCGGCGGCACCGCGACGGCCGCGCAGATCTTGGACAGTTTCCGTTCGCGCGGAACGGAAACTGTCCAAGATCTGCGGCGGTGAGCCCTCGCGGGTGTCAGGCGCGGCGGGCGACCTGGGTGACGAACGCGCGCCAGGCCGTCGGCGCGAAGGCGAGCGCCGGGCCGCTCGGGTCCTTGGAATCCCGTACGCGGACCACGCCGGGCAGGTTGTCGGCGACCTCGACACAGTTGCCACCGTTGCCGCTGCTGCGGCTGCTCTTGCGCCACCGGGCGCCGTTCAGCTCCATGTCTCCGCCACTTCCGTCATCAGATCGACCGACTGCCAGTGCGACAGCGCCTCGCCGCGCACGTTTTCCCATGCCGCCATCATGGCCGCGATGTCGTCGGGGTCGCTAGCGACTTGTCCCTGAAGCTGGTTGTCCAGGTAGCCGGCGACCCGATGGTCGTGGCTGTGGGCGATCACGAACGGCCCGTTGAGGCCGGCGTACGCGCCGACCGCGCTGGGCACCACGTGCACCCGGATGTGCGGCTCCGCGCAGGCGGCGACCACGGCCAGCAGCTGCTCGCGCATGGTCGCCCGGCCGCCCACCGGCCGGCGGAGGATCGCCTCGTCGATGACGGCCGTGAACTGCGGCGGGTCGTCCCGCTTCAGCACGCCCTGCCGGTTGAGCCGCACGGTGAGGTGCCGCTCGATCTCGCCGCGGGGGATCAGGCCCGCGCCGCCGAGGACCGCGCGGGCGTACGCCTCGGTCTGGAGCAGGCCCGGCAGGACGGTTGACTCGAATGAGCGCAGCGACACCGCCTCGCGCTCGATCTCCTGCCACGGACGAAACCAGATGGGGTCACGACGTCTTGAAGTGTCCGGCCAGATGTCCGACACGTCCTTGTGGAGGGCTTCCGCTGCCGCGAACCGGTGCCGAGGATGCGGGATGCGGCCCTCGGTCAGCCAGCGCGCCACGGTCTTCGGGTCGACGCCGACGGTCTCGGCGAGCGATTCGGTGGTGTGCCCGGTGTCGTTCAGTGCCACCCGCAGCGCGTCGTTCACGGCCCCTCCATCGGATGTCTCGAATATCTGAGAACCATATAGCTACGCCCTGTATCTGCCCGGTGACGCGCCCGAGGGTGGTTGCAGAAGACGGCGTGGCCGGTGGAGGCGCAGCAACCCGGCGGTCGGCGTCAGTCCGGGGTCGCCCCGACGCGGAGGCGGGGTGACTCCCTCCACCAGCGAAGGAGGCTGACTCTTGCCCCGCCGTCGCCACCGGAACCACCTGCCGATCCGACCCACCTGGCGATGTCAGGCGTGCGGCATCGCCTGGCCCTGCTCGCCAGCGAAACTGCGACTGCTCGGGGAGTACCGGCAGGACCGGCTGGCGTTGACCATCTACCTGGCGACGCTCCAGGCCGAGGCCGGTGAACACCTCCGGGACGTCGACCCGGCCCGGCTCACCGAGCGCTTCTTCTCCTGGACTCGCGCCCGGGGGTGAGAGTCTGGGCACGGTACGCGCCGCCGTGGACCTCTGCCGGCCCGCCGACGGGAGGTCCGGCGGGCGGTCTGGCTCCAGATCTTGGACAATTTCCGTTAGCTCCGAACGGAAACTGTCCAAGATCTCGTCGTTTCGGCGCGCGGGCCAGCCGCGCCAGCCCTCGAAGACGCGGCCGCAAAGCTCGCTCCGCCGGTCAGGGTCGCCAGATCACGATGTCGATGTCGCGTCGTCGCTCGGCGAAGCGGCCGTCCCGCGCCGTCGCCGTCAACAGCTCGCGCAGGTCGGCCTCGAACGCGGGCCGCCGATCGCCGAACAGGTGCGGTGCCGAACTGGACAGCGAGAACACCGCCGAGACGATCTCGTCCACCGGGCGTTCCACGACCATCCCCTGTTCGACAGTGACCCGGGTGGGGCCGGTGAAGCCCGCCGCGAGCATGATCTCGCCCTCGCCGCTGGGGGTGCCGGCGGGCAGCGACCCCTGACCGGCCCGGCGCACCGGCCCCAGGTAGCGCGCGACCAGGTCGTTGATCTGCGACCAGGGCGGGCGGGGGTACGGCAGCGGGTCGTCCCCGGTCACGCCCTGGTGCGTGGTGGCGCTGACGTGGACCCAGGCCCCGTCGGGCGTGAGCATGTCGCGGACCCGCCGGGCCACCAGCGGCCGGTCCATCCAGTGGAACGACTGGGCGAACGTGGCCACCCGGAACGTACCCAGGTCGGCCGGCAGAGCCTCGGCGCGCAGGTGCCGCCACTCGACGGCGGTGGCCCCCGACTCGGCGGCTCTGCGCTGCGCCTCGGCGAGCATGTCCCGGTCGGGGTCGACCCCCACCGCCGCCTCGAACAGCGGCGCCAGCAGCAGCGTCAACGACCCGGGGCCACACCCGACGTCCAGGAGGCGACCGGTGCCATCCAGGTCGAGCGCCGTACGGATGGCGTCGACGAGTTCGGGCGGATAGGGCAGCCGGCCCACGCTGTAGTGGTGCGCGCTGCCCGCGTACAACGTCTCGTCCCACTCCCACGCGGTCTCGGCCATGGCGTCGATGACACCACAGCAAGAACGCCCAGCCGACCTGTTATCGGTCTGCTGGGCGTTTCTGCTGCTCAGGCGAGCGGAGGATACGAGATTCGAACTCGTGAGGGTGTAAACCCAACACGCTTTCCAAGCGTGCGCCCTAGGCCTCTAGGCGAATCCTCCGCGAGCCAGGATACAGGCCCTTGCCGGCCGGGCCACCCCACCACCCCCTGAAGATCGACGAGCCGTCGGGTAGGGTTGGCGTCACCTCCCGTGCGGCGGTATCTCGTGAACCTCCCCAGGGCCGGAAGGCAGCAAGGATAAGCGAGCTCTGCCGGGTGCACGGGAGGCCTTTTTGTCTCCGGGGCCTTGATCCACTCCAGGTCGCCGATGTGGGGCTGTTCTGGGCCGTGGATACCGCCACGTCGCCGAGATGGAGTCGATCAAGCGCGGCAACCCGGGGTAACCCAAGCTGCCCGGCGGGGTGGGTGGTCACCCGCGCCCGACCGGCGCAGAATGGCTCGGTCGAGAGGAGGCGGGACGAGTGACGCTGGCGCTCTACCGCAAGTACCGGCCACGTACCTTCGCCGAGGTCATCGGGCAGGAGCACGTCACCGAGCCGTTGTCGCAGGCGTTGCGCAGCGGCCGGCTCAACCACGCCTACCTCTTCTCCGGCCCCCGTGGCTGCGGCAAGACGTCCAGCGCCCGGATCCTGGCCCGCTCGCTCAACTGCGAGCAGGGCCCCACCCCCGAGCCGTGCGGCAAGTGTGAGTCGTGCCGCTCGCTCGCCATCGACGGCGCCGGCTCCATCGACGTGATCGAGATCGACGCGGCCAGCCACGGTGGTGTCGACGACGCCCGTGAGCTGCGCGAGCGCGCGTTCTTCGCGCCAGCCAGCAGCCGCTTCAAGATCTACGTGATCGACGAGGCGCACATGGTCTCGACCCAGGGCTTCAACGCCCTGCTCAAGCTCGTCGAGGAGCCCCCGGAGTACGTCAAGTTCATCTTCGCCACCACCGAGCCGGAGAAGGTCCTCGGCACGATCCGGTCGCGGACCCACCACTACCCGTTCCGGCTGATCCCGCCGAAGATCCTCCGCCCGTACCTGGAGCAGCTCACTCAGGCCGAGGGCGTCGCCGTCGAGCCGGCGGTCTTCCCGCTGGTGGTTCGCGCCGGTGGCGGCAGCGCCCGGGACAGCCTCTCCGTGCTCGACCAACTCATCGCCGGCGCCGGCCCGGAGGGCGTCAGCTACGCCCGCGCCGCCGCGCTGCTCGGGGTCACCGACGCCGCGTTGATCGACGAGATGTGCGACGCGCTGGCCGCCGGTGACGGCGCCGCCGCGTACGCCACCGTCGACCGGGTCGCCGAGGCCGGGCACGACCCGCGCCGGTTCGCCTCCGACCTGCTGGAACGGCTGCGCGACCTGATCGTGATCCAGCAGGTGCCGGACGCCGCCGCGAAGGGCCTCATCGACGGCCCCGCCGACCAGATCGAGCGGATGGCCGCCCAGGCGTCCCAGCTCGGCCCGGCCACGCTCTCCCGCTGCGCCGACATCGTGCACGACGGCCTGGTGGAGATGCGCGGCACCACCGCGCCCCGCCTGCTGCTGGAGCTGATCTGCGCCCGGATGCTGCTGCCCGGCGTGGACGACTCCGCCGGCGGCCTCCTCCAGCGCCTCGAACGGATGGAACGCCGGCTCACCCTGGGCGGCACCGACGCGCCGTCGGCCGCCGCCGGTTCCGCGTCAGCAGCCCAGCAAGGGGTACGCCCACAGCACGCCCCTCCGGTCCCGGCTGCCGCCACCCCGGCACCCGCCAATGCCCCGACCTCAGCACCGCCGTGGGACGTCGACCCGACCGCGTCCCCGACCCCCGGCGCGCGGGCCGCAGACACTGCGGGCTCGGGCGTTGTGGGTTCGGGTGCTGCGGGCTCGGGCGCTCGCGTTCCCGGCGTACCGGCCGCGCACGCGCCATCGAGGGCCGACTCACCGATTCCGGCCTCGCCCGGTGCGTCGGCCGTCGCCGCGTCGACCTCCGCTGACCCGGCCGCCGCACCCGTCTCGCCCGCCGGAACGGGCACCCGCTCGCCTGCTCCGCGTCGCGTGGTGCCGCCGTCGGCCGTGCTGCCCGACCCGGCGACACCCGTGCCGCCTCGCCCCGGCGCGCCGGCCGCCGCACTGGACGCGGTAGCCGTTCGCCGGGCCTGGCCCGACGTGGTCGGCAAGGTCAACCGGACCAACAAGCGGATCGCCGCCCTCATGCGTGACGCGGTGGTGCGGGAACTCGACGGCGACATGCTGGTGCTGACGGTGAAGTCCACCGTGCTGGCCAAGATGATGGCCGACCACTCGGCGGTGCTCACCGACGCGCTCTACGAGGAGCTGGGCGGACGCTGGCAGATCCGCTGCGAGGTGGCCGGCGAGCGGGGTGGCGTGTCGCTGTCCGGCCCACCGCGCTCCCAGCCGGCCGCGCCGCCCCGCCCGACCGCTGCCGCGCCGGCACCGACCGCGCCGACCTCGGCCGCTCCGACCGCTGCCGCGCAGCCGTCCGCGCCGGCCGCTGCCGCCCAGCCGTTCGCGCCGACCCCGACCGCTCCGACCTCTGCCGCGCAGCCGACCGCGCCGACCCAGGCCGCGCCGACCGCGGTTGCGCCGACGTCGGCCCCGGTTGCCGCGCCGGCCGCTGCCGCCGCGCCGCCTGCACCGGCGGATGTCCGACCTGCCCCCACGAACACACCGCCCAACGTGTCTCCGGCCTCGACGAACACGGCCGCCGCGGCTGGCTCGACGAACACCCCGGCGGCTGCGACACCTGACGACGAGGACGACTGGCCGGAGGCTGCGCGCCCCGGTGGCAATGCTCCCGCCGCCGCCCAGGCGACGGATGACGACGACTGGCCGGAGGCCGCCCGGCCGGGCGGTACCGCCGTGGACGACCGCGACTCCGCCTCGGGCGGCTCCTCCGCACCCGTGTCGACAGGCGTGAACGGCGCCGACGCGGCCCACACCAGATCGAACGGTGCCGGCCCGGGGGCGAACGGTGGCGGCTCCGGCGGCTCCGGCGCCGTGACCGGTCAGCCGGACGCACGGGCGGCCAACCCGACGCCGGCGGCCCGGCAGCCGGCGGCAGCCGGTGGCGCACCGGTGAGCAGCGCCATCGCCGCCGCACGAGCGGCGGCGGCGGGGCGCGGCGCGCGTACCGCATCGGCGGCCCGGCCCGTCGCGGACGCCGAATGGGCGGGCGAACCGCCTTACGACCCGGACTTCGACGGCCCGCAGCGCGGGAGGCGCCCGGGTGGCGCGGCACCGGCGGCGGTACCGACCTACGAGGGGTTCGACCCGGGCGACGAACCGTTGGACGAGGTCATCGACGAGAAGACCGCCCGGGAGTCGAGCGAGGAGCAGGCGGTACGGCTGCTCCGGGAGACCTTCGGCGCCGAGAAGATCGACGAGGTGGACGCCCGCTGACGCCCTGCCCCGTCGATCACGAAGTGGTGTGGCTCTCGGCCGACACCGCGGCCTCCTGAGCGACGGGGCCGGGCGGGGTTTCGGCGAGCAGGGCGCCCAGGCAGCAGGCCCACACGGGGAAGGGCAGCACTGCTACGCGTTCCATACCGCCCACTCCGATCCCGAAGCCCTGCTGGGCGAAGAACAGCACGGTCCCCGCCAGCGCGGTCAGCCCGGCGGCAAGGGTGAGCGCTCGCCACCGGCCGAGCACCGTGGTGTGCGGCGCGAAGCCGGCGAGGAGCAGCCCGACGTTGCCCAGTCCCATGATCAGGAATGCGCCGAGGACGTGCAGGTTCTCGTCGACGTCGGCCGGGTAGCGGGCCGCCAGGGCGTACCCGCCGGCCGCCAGCAACAGCAGCGTCTGCGCGGAGCGCACCACCGCGCCGCGACCCAGCAACCGCCAGGTCAGCAGGAGCCCGGCGGCGAGCAGCACGGCCGTGGCCAGTGTCGCGGCGTTCATCAACGGGTGCCAGGGGGAGCAGACGTACCGCGGTCGGGTGGTGTCCCAGATGCCGCAGTGGACGTTGCCGAGGTCGCTGATGTTGTGGCTGGCCCAGCTGTAGGCCGGCTCGCGCCAGCGCAGGCCGGCGACGAGGCTGGCGACGAGGAAGACCGGTGCGGCGATCACCCAGCACAGTGCGCCGACCCGGCCCGCGGGGTTGAGGTTCATGCTGTCGAGCAGACCAGCGCGGTGGGTGCCGAGGCACTACCCCCAGATGGCCGGTTCGGGGTGGTGCCAGCCATACCTCGCAGGTCGTTCGGGCGGGCGGCTCGTCGACGGCTGTGAACCGGGTCATCCCCGGTCCGCGTGGAGGAGCCGGCATGGCCCGGCGTGGGCGGACGCACCGGGCGGGGCGGGGTCGGTCCCAGCGGTTAGGCTGGTCGGCGGCCGAGCAGACGAGTGCGAGAAGGAGCCATCCGTGCGCCCAGGTGGACAGCCGAACATGCAGCAGATGCTGAAGCAGGCGCAGAAGATGCAGCAGCAGATCGCCGCCGCCCAGGCCGAGCTGGCCGAGGCCGAGCTGACCGGCACGGCCGGCGGAGGGCTGGTCACCGCGACCGTCTCCGGCTCCGGTGACCTGAAGGCCATCAAGATCGACCCGAAGGCCGTCGACCCGGACGACGTGGAGACCCTCGAAGACCTGGTGGTCGCGGCCGTGCACAACGCCGCCGAGGCCGCGCGCGAGTTGACCGAGCGCAAGATGGGTCCGGTCGCCGGCGGCATGGGCGGCCTCGGCCTGCCCGGTTTCTGAGCCGGCAGATGTACGAAGGCGCCATCCAGGATCTGATCGACGAGCTGGGACGACTGCCGGGCGTGGGCCCGAAGAGCGCCCAGCGGATCGCGTTCCACGTCCTGTCGGCCGACCCGGCCGACGTCAACCGGCTGGCCGGCGCGCTGCGCAAAGTCAAGGAGCTGGTGCGCTTCTGCACGACCTGTTACAACGTGGCCGAGTCCGAGCAGTGCCGGATCTGCCGCGATCAGCGCCGCACCGACGAGGTGCTGTGCGTGGTGGAGGAACCCAAGGACGTGGTGGCCATCGAGCGGACCGGTGAGTTCCGCGGTCGCTACCACGTGCTCGGCGGCGCGATCAATCCGCTGGAGGGGATCGGCCCGGACAATCTGCGCATCCGGGAGCTGCTGATCCGGCTCGGTGGTGGTGCGGTGCGGGAGTTGATCCTGGCCACCGATCCGAACACGGAGGGCGAGGCGACCGCCACCTATCTGGCGCTGATGGTGAAGCCGATGGGGATCGCGGTGACCCGGCTGGCCAGTGGGCTGCCCGTCGGCGGCGATCTGGAGTACGCCGACGAGATCACCCTGGGCCGGGCCTTCGAGGGCCGCCGAGCCGTCTGACCCCCCACAGACTGTCGGGGGTGGGCTACAACTGAGTGGGTCCGTGCGACGAGCGCGGGCCCACCGGCGTACCCGGGGGAGGTGGCGTGTGGCGACGCGGCGGCCGGACCAGCGGTCCTGGGCCCCGGCGGTGCTGGTGGCCGTGCTGGCGCTGGCCTTCGCTGGCGTCCTGGTGGCGATCGAGGTGGGGAGCCGCCGATCGGCCGCGGACACCCGCGCGGAGGAGGTCGAGGCCGAAGCCGCCGTGACCCGAAACGCCCAGGCGTACGGCGCCGCGGTGGTCGTCACCGGCGACCCGACGCCGACCGACGACCGCTTGGCGGCGGTCGCGGAAGGTGCCCGGGTCGAGGTTCGGGAGATTCGCCGGGAGCCCGATCTCGTGGTGGTCGTGTACGGCTCCGCCCCTTATGGCGCGGTATTCGGAGTCGGTCACGTGACCGACTGTCACCGCGTGACATTCCACGACCTGGGTACCGCTGCAGCGGGTTCGGCCGTCGAGCGGCTGGCCGACTGCCCACCACCCGTGGCCTGGCCGTCGCCCTCCTGACGCGCCCCGAGTCGTCGACACCCGGCGTCGACGGCCGGCTTCGTGGCGTCGGGTTATGTGTCGCTCTATGTATTCGCCGTGCCGTCGACTGTCAGACGTCCGCGCAAGGTGTCGGCTTGGTAGCGATTGCCTGACGGCCGTTCCGCTTCCGGTGTTACATGTCATAGCCTCCCGCACACGGACCGAGCCACAGCTCGGCGTGGTCATGCGCATGACAGAGGTGAGAGATGCAGGCGAGAAGGCTTAAATCGGCTGTGGCCATCGCGGCCGTTGCCGCTCTGGCGGTCGGCGCGGCCGGCTGCGCGAAGAGCGAGCGCGACGGTGGCAGTGGCGAGGCCAAGACTGGCGGCACCTTCATCTTCGCGGGTGCCGGTGACCCGAAGAACTTCGATCCGATCTTCAACGATGACGGTGAGTCGTTCCGGCCGGTCCGGCAGATGTTCGACACCCTGGTGAGCCACAAGCCGGGCACCGCGGAGCTGCAGGGCGGCCTGGCCGAGAGTTGGGAGCACGACCCCGAGGGCAAGGTCTGGACGTTCAAGCTCCGCCAGGGTGTGAAGTTCCACGACGGCACCCCGTTCGACGCCGCGGCGGTCTGCTTCAACTTCGACCGTTGGTACAACATGAAGGGCGCTGCCGCCCAGTCCCAGATGATCTACTACATGGACGTCTTCGGGGGCTTCGCCAACAACGAGAGCCCGGACGCCGGCAAGGCGATCTACAACAAGTGTGAGGCGAAGGACGGCGGCACCGCCGTCGTCACCCTCAACCAGTACAAGGGGGCGTTCCCCGGCGCGTTCGCGCTGACCTCGCTCTCGATCGCCAGCCCTGAGGCGCTGAAGAAGTACGACGCCAACACGGTGAAGCAGAACGGCGACTCGTTCGAGTACAGCGCGTTCGCCACCACCAACCCGGTCGGCACCGGCCCGTTCACCTTCGGTGGCTGGGACAAGGCCAAGAACGAGATCACCCTGAACCGCAACGCGGACTACTGGGGTGACAAGGCCAAGGTCGACAAGGTGATCATCAAGGTCATCAAGGACGAGAGCACCCGCAAGCAGGAGCTCCGCGCCGGCACCGTCCAGGGCATCGACTTCCCGGCCCCGGCCGACCGCAAGGCGCTGGAGGGCGAGGGCTTCCAGGTCATCAACCGCCCGGCGTTCAACGTCCTCTACCTGGGCCTCAACCAGAAGAACCCGAAGCTCAAGGACCTGCGGGTGCGCCAGGCGATCGCCTACGCGCTCAACCGCCAGCAGCTGGTGCAGACCAAGGGCCCGGGTGGCGCCAAGGTCGCCGACGAGTTCATGCCGGACACCGTGCTCGGCTACGCCCCGGACGTGCAGAAGTACGAGTACAACCCGGACAAGGCCAAGCAGCTCCTCAAGGAGGCCGGCGCCGAGGGTCTGACGCTGAACTTCTACTACCCGCCGGACGTCTCCCGGCCGTACATGCCGAACCCGCAGGAGATCTTCACCGTCCTCGCCAACGACCTCCAGGCCGTGGGCATCAAGGTCAACGGTGTGCCTCGCCCGTGGAACGGTGGCTTCAAGGACGACGTGCAGCAGTTCGGCAAGCAGGACCTGCACATCCTCGGCTGGACCGGTGACTACAACGACCCGGGCAACTTCGTCGGCACGTTCTTCGGCCGGGCCAAGGTCGAGTTCGGCGACCAGTCGATGACCGAGATGTTCGACGCGATCACCAAGGCCGACGGCACTGTCGACGACGCCGGCAAGAAGGCGGCCTGGGAGCAGGTCAACCGGGATATCGCCGCCAAGTGGCTGCCGGCCGTGCCGCTCTGGCACGCCCCGCCGGCCATCGTCGTCACCAAGGACGTCAAGGGCATGGTGGCCAGCCCGTTGACCGACGAGCGATTCAACACGGTCAGCGTCAGCAAGTGACGTCCCTCGGCTGAGGCCGTAGGCGTGATCGGCCCGGGTCCGGGGTTCCTCCCGGCCCGGGCCGATCCGCGATTCATCGAGAGTCTGGTGTGTGAGAGATGTTGCGAGTCATAGTCCGCCGCCTGTTGCAGCTGGTGGTGACCCTCATAGCGCTGTCGGCGCTGATCTTCATCTGGCTGCGGAACCTGCCCGGTGGCCCGGTCGAGGCGCTGCTCGGCGAGCGGGCCACGCCCGAGCGCCGCGTGCTGCTGACCAAGGCGCTCGGCTACGACCAGCCGATCCTGGTGCAGTACGGCAAGTTCATGCAGCGAGTCGTCACCGGCGACTTCGGCAACTCGATCCGGACCGGTGACCCGGTCACCGAGGTCATCAGCCGCGCCTTCCCGGCCACCATCGAACTGGCCCTCGCCGCGATGATCATCGCGGTCGGACTCGGGGTGCCGCTCGGCTACCTCGCCGCTCGCTGGCGCGGTCGATCGCTGGACAACCTCACCATCGCCGGCACCCTGCTCGGCATCTCCATCCCGATCTTCTTCCTGGGCTATCTGCTCAAGGACGTCTTCACCCAGAACATCCACTGGTTCCCGCCGTCCGGACGGCTCACCACGGGTCTGGACAACACCCACGTCACCGGCTTCTTCGTGCTCGACGGCCTGCTCACCCGGGAGTTCGACGCCAGCGCGGACGCGCTGTGGCACCTGATCCTGCCGGCGATCACGCTCGCCACCATCCCGCTGGCGGTGATCGTGCGGATCACCCGGGCCAGCGTGCTCGACGTCCTCAACGAGGACTACGTGCGGACCGCCGAGGCCAAGGGCCTGCGGCACCGCACCATCCGCGGCCGGCACATCCTGCGCAACGCGCTGCTCCCGGTGGTCACCACCATCGGCCTGCAGACCGGCGCGCTCCTCTCCGGCGCGGTGCTCACCGAGAAGGTCTACAACTGGGGTGGCATCGGCACGCTGATCACTGACTCGATCAGCGGCGGCCGGGACTACCCGGTGCTCCAGGCGATCATCCTGCTCGCGGCGCTGGTCTTCGTGGTGGTCAACCTGCTGGTCGACCTCTCCTACGCCTTCATCGACCCCAGGGTGCGTGTGCGATGAGTGACCCCATCACCCAGGCCGGAGCGCCGACGCCCCGCAGCGGGGACGACAAGCCCCGCCCCGGCATGAGCGAACGCAGCATCGGCGTGCTCGGCGACCGCAAGAAGGCACGACTGGACGAGTTGGCCCGCGCCAGCGCGTCCGACCGGGGCGGCATCAGCCTCGTCCGCGACGCCGTGCGCCGGCTGCGGCGCAACCCGGTCGCCATCGTCGGCGCCAGCATCGTCGGACTGTTCGTCCTGGTAGCGATCTTCGCCCCGCTCATCGCGCCGCACGACCCGGTGCAGCGCTTCGAGGAGCTCACGAAGAACCTCACCGTGGACAGCATCCCGGGCGCCAGCGGTGACTTCCCGCTCGGCTCCGACCCGCTCGGCCGGGACTTCCTGACCCGGATGATCTACGGGGCGCGGCAGACGCTGTTCGTGGGCGTGCTCGCCACCCTCATCGGTCTGGCTCTCGGTGTGCTGATCGGCGCGGTCGCCGGCGCCTTCGGCGGTTGGGTCGACGTCGTCCTGATGCGACTCACCGACGTGATGCTGGCCCTGCCGAGCCTGCTGCTCGCGATCACCCTGGTCGCGATGGCCAGCCGATCGAGCCAGTGGACGGTCATCTTCGCGGTGGCCATCGTCAACGTGCCGATCTTCGCCCGACTGCTGCGCGGCTCGATGCTTGCCCAGCGGGAGAGCGACCACGTGCTCGCCGCCCGCGCGCTCGGCGTCAAGGAGCGCAACATCGTGCTGCGGCACATGCTGCCCAACTCACTGACCGCCGTGATCGTGCAGGCCACCCTGACCTTCGCGGTGGCCATCCTGGACGCCGCGGCGCTCTCGTTCCTGGGCCTCGGCGACCCGGACATCAACCGGGCCGAGTGGGGCCTGATGCTCGGCGTGGACGGTCAGCGCTACTTCGAGGTCCGTCCGGAGCTGGCGTACTACCCGGCGCTCGCGATCATCGTGGTCGCGCTCGGCTTCACCCTGCTGGGTGAGGCGATGCGCGAGGCGATCGACCCGAAGAACCGGCGGTGACCGCGGTGCGCGCAATCAGCACGGCCGGCGTGAGCCGGCGAGAGGAAGTGACCCGATGAGCCTGCTCGACGTCCGTGACCTGAGCGTCGTGTTCCAGCGGCGGGGCGAGCGGCCCTTCACCGCCGTCGACAAGGTCAGCTTCACCGTGGAGCCGGGGCAGACCGTCGGCCTGGTCGGTGAGTCCGGCTGCGGCAAGAGCGTGACCAGCCTGGCCATCATGGGCCTGCTGCCCAAGCGGGGCAACAAGGTCACCGGGGAGGTGCTCTTCGAGGGCGCCGACCTGCTGAAGCTGCGACCGGACGACATGCGGGACCGGCGCGGCCGGGAGATCAGCATGATCTTCCAGGACCCGTTGTCGTCGCTGAACCCGGTCATCCCGATCGGCGTCCAGGTGGCCGAGGTGCTGGAACGCCACCAGGGCCGGGACCGCAAGCAGGCGCTGCGGGAAGCACGCGACCTGCTCGACGCCGTCGGGATTCCCGACCCGCAACGGCGACTCAGCGAGTACCCGCACCAGATCTCCGGCGGCATGCGTCAGCGCGCGCTGATCGCCATCGCACTGGCCTGCAAGCCTCGGCTGCTGATCGCCGACGAGCCGACCACCGCGCTCGACGTGACCATCCAGGCGCAGATCCTCACCCTGCTCAAGCAGTTGGTCGACGAGACCGGCACCGCGCTCGTGATGATCACGCACGACCTGGGCGTGGTGGCCGGGCTCTGTGACACAGTCAACGTGCTCTACGGCGGCAAGGTCGTGGAGCGGGCCCGACGGCACGAGCTGTTCGCGCACGCCCGGCACCCGTACACCCACGGGTTGCTCAACTCGGTGCCGCGGCTGGACTCACCGCGCGGTGAGCGGCTGCACGCCATCCGCGGGTCGGTCTCCGACAACATCCCGTGGACCGAGGGGTGCGCGTTCGCCCCTCGGTGCGACAACGTCGTGGACGCCTGCCTGGAGGGGCCTCCGCCGCTCGAACCCACCGCCACCGGCGGCGACCTGCGCTGCAACAACCCCGTCTCCGAGGAGGTGGCGGCCCGATGACCGAAGAGACCACCCCGCTGATCGAGCTGCGCGACGTCAAGGTCCACTTTCCGATCAAGAGCGGTCTGCTCTTCGACCGGACCATCGGCTACGTCTACGCCGTCGACGGCGTGTCGCTGAGCATCCGCAAGGGCGAGACGTACGGCCTGGTCGGCGAGTCGGGCTGCGGCAAGTCGACGCTGGGCCGTGGCCTGCTCCGGCTCGTCGAGCCCACCGACGGCGAGATCGTCTTCGACGGCACCGACGTCCGCTCCCTCAAGGGCGAGGCGATGCGGCACGCCCGCCGCCGCATGCAGATGATCTTCCAGGATCCGCTCTCCAGCCTCGACCCTCGACAGTCGGTGGAGTCGCTGCTCGTGGAGGGCCTGAAGGCGCACGGGCTGGCCGGCGACAAGGCCGAGACGAACCGGCGGTTGCGCGAGACGCTGGAGGCGGTGGGCCTGCCCGCGTCGGCTCTCAGCAAGTACCCGCACGAGTTCTCCGGCGGCCAGCGCCAGCGAATCGGCATCGCCCGGGCCCTGGTGCTCAACCCGGACCTGATCGTCGCCGACGAGCCGGTCTCCGCACTGGACGTGTCGATCCAGGCGCAGGTGCTCAACCTGCTCGAGGACCTGCAGAACGAGCGCGGCCTGACGTACCTGATCATCGCGCACGACCTGGCGGTGGTCCGGCACATCGCCGACACGGTGGGCGTCATGTACCTGGGTGGTCTGGTGGAGGAGGCGTCCAGCGACGACCTCTACCGCGAGCCGATGCACCCGTACACCCGGGCGCTGATGTCCGCGGTGCCGGTGCCCGACCCGGTCGTCGAGGACCGTCGGGAGCGCATCCTGCTCGCCGGCGACCTACCCTCGCCCACCAACCCGCCGTCGGGCTGCCGGTTCCACACCCGGTGCCCGTGGGCGCAGCCGACCCGCTGCGCCAGCGAGCGGCCGGCGCTGCGTGACGTGGTCGGCGGGCACCGGGTGGCCTGCCACTTCGCCGAGGACATCGCCGCCGGCCGGATCCGGCCACACGAGGTCGAGGTGGAGCTGGTGCGCCCGGCCGAGGGCACCGGCCCGCTCGACCCGCCGGGTGAGTTGATCCCGACTCCGTGACGAGACAGTGCGGTGATCCCGGCGCCGTGATGCCGCGGTGAGTTGATCCCGACTCCGTGACGAGACCGGGGGCCGTCCTGCCACAGGACGGCCCCCGGTCTCACGGGTCGACGGTGCTCGGGTGTGGCGTCAGCCCTCCGGGCGGTGCAGCAGGGCCACCGCCACGGCGTGCACCGCGTCCAGCCCCGCCGGGTCGGCGAGCGGCACCGAGCCGCCGGTCACCGCGTACCACTCGTCCGCGTCCTTGTACTGCACCCGCAGCGTGACCTTGCCGTCGGCGTACTCGGTGCGCAGGGTCAGCTCGCCGGTGACCACCCCGACCTCGTCGGTCATCACCCCGCCCGGACCGGGCACGATGTCGGCCGTGCGGCTCTGCGGGCCACCGGCGCCGTCGGAATCGGCGACCATGCCGGCCCCCGGCACGGCGGCCGAGGGTTCGGCGCTGCCATCCGCCGTCATGCCCGCCGCGGCCGGGCCTGTGTCACCCTTCGCCTCGCCGCCTGTCACGGCTCCCTCGCTCATCAGCAGCCCTCCAGCATGTCGGTCAGGGCGGCCTTCTCGGCACTGGTCACCGTCAGCCGCCAGTGGTGCTTGACCGCCACCCAGTCTTTGGCGTATTGGCACCAGTACGACCGGTTCGCCGGTTTCCACTGGGACGGGTCCTGGTCACCCTTTGCCCGATTGGAGGACGCGGAAACCGCGAGGAGCTGCGGCCGGGTCGTGTCGTTGGCGAAGTCGCCGCGCTTCGCGTCGTCCCACTCGTCGGCGCCCGAGCGCCACGCGTTGGCCAACGGCACCATGTGGTCGATGTCCACGTCGGAGGGATCGGTGGCGCTGCGACCGTCGTACGCGCTCTCCCAGCGACCGCCGACGACGTTGCAGCCGGACAGCTTCACGTCCTTGCCGTCGCGTTGCAGGATGCTGTCCCGCACGTCGCAGTTCTTACCCGTGTTCCGCCAGTGCGGAAAGCGGTCGCGGCTGTAGCCCTTCATCGAGCCGGCGTTGGCGACGGTCAGCTGGCCCAGCTGCTGCGCCGCGTTGCCGCCGTCCGTCGGTGGTGGCGGCGTTCCGGTCTCGTCCGGAGGGACGCAACCGGCTACGCCGAGCGCCAGCGCCGCGACGAGCGCGGTCACCGCCGCGCGCGGTCCTGATCTGGTACGCACAGACGACACCTCTCCAGCTTGCGGGCTCCCGGCGATTGCGCACAGTACCCGGGCATGGTTTCGGCGTTTCGTGGCGTCTCCCACATCGTGCAAGGCAGATTGGTGAGATGACCACAGCCGTACCGTCGCCCGCTCTGCGGATGGGCACCGCCGCCGGCCGGGGGACGCTGCTCGCCGCGGTGCTCGCCTCCGGCATGGTCTTCCTCGACAGCACCGTCGTCAACGTGGCGCTGCCGAAACTCGGCCAGGATCTCGGGGCCAACGTGGCCGATCTCCAGTGGACCGTGAACGGGTACCTGCTGATGCTGGCGGCGTTCGTGCTGCTCGGTGGGGCGCTCGGGGACCGCTTCGGCCGACGACGGGTCTTCCTGATCGGCGTGGCGTGGTTCACCCTGGCCTCGGTGCTGTGCGGGCTGTCCCAGGGCACCGGTTGGCTGATCGGGGCCCGGTTCCTCCAGGGCGCTGGCGGGGCGCTGCTCACCCCCGGCTCCCTGTCGGTGCTCCAGGCCAGCTTCCACCCGGACGACCGGGGGAAGGCGATCGGCGCCTGGGCCGGGTTGTCCGGTGTGTCCACCGCGCTGGGCCCGTTCCTCGGTGGCTGGCTGATCGACGCGCTGTCGTGGCGGTGGATCTTCTTCCTGAACCTGCCGATCGCCGTGCTGGTGGTGCTGGCCACCGCCCGCTGGGTGCCGGAGAGTCGCGACGAGAACGCCTCCCGGACGCAGGGGCCGGGCCGGACCCGACGCCGGTTCGACGTGGCCGGGGCGCTGCTCGGCGCGCTGGCGCTCGCCGGCGTCACGTACGCCCTGATCGACGCGCCCGCCCGGGGCTTCACCTCGGCGTCGGTGCTGATCTCCGCGCTGGTCGGGGTGGTGGCCGCGGTGGCCTTCGTCCTGCTGGAACGGCGGCGCGGCGACACGGCGATGCTGCCCACCGGGCTGTTCGGCAGCCGGCTCTTCTCCGTCCTGAACATCTTCACCGTGGTGGTCTACGCGGCGCTCAACGGCTTCACCTTCTTCTTCGCCGTCTACCTGCAGAACGTGGTCGAGTGGTCGGCCTTCCGCACCGGGATCTCGCTGCTGCCGATGACGGTGCTGCTGCTCATCGGGTCGGCCCGGGCGGGCGCGCTGTCGGCGCGGATCGGCCCCCGGCTGCCGCTGACCGTCGGGCCGGTGGTGGCCGCCGCCGGTCTGCTGCTGCTGCGCGGCGTCGGCCCGGGCGCGTCGTACTGGACCGACGTGCTGCCCGGGGTGCTGCTCTTCGGCCTCGGGCTGACCCTGGTGGTGGCGCCGCTGACCGCGTCGGTGCTCGCCGCGGTCGAGGACCGGTTCTCCGGGGTGGCCAGCGGCTTCAACAACGCCGCGTCCCGAGCGGGCGGTCTGCTCGCGGTGGCCGCGCTGCCGCTGCTGGTCGGCCTCTCCGGCGGCGGGTACGAGCAGAAGACCGAGCTGACCGACGCGTTCCGGGAAGCGCTGGCCTGGTGTGCGGGGCTGCTGCTGGCCGGAGCGGTGCTGGCCCTCGTGCTGGTGCACCGACCGCCCCGGGCGGCCCCGCCGTCGCAGCCCTGCCACTCGATGCCCGCCGCCACACCCCCGAGGTAGCGAACCACCTCGGGGGCGCGGCGCGTGCGATCAGCCGCGCGCGCGGTTGACGGCGCTGGTGACCGCCTTGATCGACGCGGTGACGATGTTGGCGTCGGTGCCGACACCCCAGACCGTCCGACCGTCCACCTCGCACTCCACATAGGCGGCGGCCTGCGCGTCCCCACCGGAGGACAGCGCGTGCTCGTGGTAGTCGAGCACCCGGACGCCCACCCCGACCGAACCGAGCGCGTTGACGTACGCGTCGATCGGGCCGTTGCCGACCGCGGTGAGCGACCGTTGCTCGCCGCCCACGCCGACCTGTGCCTCGATCTCGACCTTGCCGTCGGTGGTGCCGATCGTGTAGCCGCCGAACCGGATCGCCGGGTCGGGCTGGTGGTCGAGCAGGTAGTGCGTCGCGAAGATCTCCCACATGGCGCGCGGGTCGACCTCGCCGCCGTCGTGGTCGGTGACCTGCTGCACGACCCCGGAGAACTCGATCTGGAGTCGGCGGGGCAGGTCCAGTTGGTGCTCGCTCTTCATGATGTACGCGACGCCGCCCTTGCCGGACTGCGAGTTGACCCGGATGACTGCCTCGTAGGTGCGGCCCAGGTCCTTCGGGTCGATCGGCAGGTACGGGACCGCCCAGGTGTGCTCGTCCATCGGCACGCCGGCCGCCTTCGCGTCGGCGGCGAGGGCGTCGAAGCCCTTCTTGATGGCGTCCTGGTGGGAGCCGGAGAAGGCGGTGTAGACCAGGTCGCCCGCGTACGGGTGGCGCTCGTGCACCGGGAGCTGGTTGCAGTACTCGACGGCCCGCCGGATCTCGTCGATGTTCGAGAAGTCGATCATCGGGTCGATGCCCTGGGAGAAGAGGTTGAGCCCCAGCGTCACCAGGTCGACGTTGCCGGTGCGCTCGCCGTTGCCGAACAGGCAGCCCTCGATCCGGTCCGCGCCGGCCAGCAGGCCCAGCTCGGCGGCGGCCACCCCGGTGCCCCGGTCGTTGTGCGGGTGCAGGCTCAGCACGACGCTGTCGCGGCGCGGCAGGCGCCGGTGCATCCACTCGATCGAGTCGGCGTACACGTTCGGGGTGGCCATCTCGACGGTGGCCGGCAGGTTGATGATCAGCGGCCGGTCCGGCGTCGGGTCGATCACGTCGATCACCCGGGAGCAGACCTCCAGCGCGTACTCCAGCTCGGTGCCCGTGTACGACTCCGGCGAGTACTCGTAGAAGATCTCCGTGTCCGGGGTGTGGATCTCCGCGTACTTCTGGCAGAGCCGCGCACCGGTGGTGGCGATGTCGGCGATGCCGTCCTTGTCCAGACCGAAGACCACCCGCCGCTGGAGGGTGGAGGTCGAGTTGTAGAAGTGCACGATGGCCCGCTTCGCGCCGCGCAGCGACTCGAACGTCCGGTCGATCAGGTGCTCCCGGCACTGGGTGAGCACCTGGATGGTGACGTCGTCCGGGATCATGTCCTGCTCGATGAGCTGCCGGACGAAGTCGAAGTCGGTCTGGCTGGCCGACGGGAAGCCGACCTCGATCTCCTTGTAGCCCATCTGGACCAGCAGCTGGAACATCCGCCGCTTGCGCTCGGGCGACATCGGGTCGATCAGCGCCTGGTTGCCGTCCCGGAGATCCACCGCGCACCAGCGCGGGGCGGCCTCGACGGTGCGGGTGGGCCAGGTGCGATCCGGCAGGTCGATCCGGAACTGCTCCCGGTAGGGCTGGTAGCGGTGGTACGGCATCCGGCTCGGGCGCTGCCGGGCGATCGGATCGGTCTCGGCGTCGGTGACAGGTTGAGCCATCTCAGAGTGCTCCCTGGAACATGTGGCGTCAGCAGATCGGAAGGTGTCGGCGAGGTGCCGGGCGACGGTGCGCGGCGGTGCCGAGGGGAAACTCAGATGTGCTGGACGGCGCGATGCAACTCCGCGACGAGGTGCCGGCCGGTCAGGCCTCGTCGCGGCGGCTAAGGAGAAGAAGCGCCCGCCACATGACCAGGTCACCCTACGTGATGGAACGGAGGGTGGAAAGGTAGGTCCGGACTATGGGACCGGGGTCATGGTCGGCTCCGGGGCCTGGGAACCCAGCCTCGGGGTCCGTTCGGCCCAGGCCACCGCAGGCACGATCGCCGCTGCGACCAGCACGAAGATCGCTGCCGTCGGTAACCAACCCCAGCCGCCGGTGCTGACGGCAAGCGCGGTCAACCCGGCCGGGGCGATCAGGTAGTGCACCTGTCTGCCGAGCTCGAACGCCCCCACGTACGCGCCGCGCTGGGCGGCCGGCGGCAGGGCGGCGATGAGCCCCCAGGCGCCCGCCGAGTCGATCAGCTCGGCGAGGATCAGCAGGATCGCGCCGGCCACCAGCACCACCACGGTGAGCGCGCCACGGGTGACCCCGGAGATCGGCAGGACCAGGCAGGACAGGGCGATCAGCAGGCCACCGCGGCGGGAGGCCCGCGCCGCGCCCGCAGCGGTGTCGGCGCCCCGGCTGACGCGTACCTGGAGCAGCACGATCAGGACCGTGTTGAGCAGCACCAAGGCGGCGATCAGCGTCTTCGGGGCGTCGGTGTGGGTGAGGATCCAGAGCGGCAGCACCGTCAGGTAGAGCGTCTGGTGCGCGGTGAGCAACCCGGAGAGCAGGGACACCGTCATGAACGGGCGGTCCCGCAGCACGGCGAGCCGGCTCATCGGCTCCTCCGGTCGGGCGACCTGCGGCAGCCGGGGCAGTCGCCGGACGAACAGGGCCGTGACCAGGAAGACCGTCGCGATGAACCAGACCATCGCCCGGTACGCCTCGATCGTGTCCACGGCCAGCACCAGACCGCTGATCACCGCGCCCAGCCCGAATCCGACGTTCAGCGACGAGCGCTGGTACGCCATCGCCGTGACCCGTTCGGCGGGCGGGAGCGCGTTGATCGAGTAGACCTGGCGGGCCACGCCTGTCGACGCGTCCACCGCCGCCAGCGCCACCACCACGGCGAGGAAACCGGCGAAGCCACCCACGAACGGGTACGACGCGAAGAGCGCCGCGTCCAGCACCAGCCCGACCACCCAGACCCGCTGCGGTCCGTACCGGTCGGTGAGCCCGCCCAGCGGCACCGTGCCCAGCAGCGACACCCCCGCCGAGATGGACAGGCCCAGCCCGACCTGGGCGGCGCCGAGCCCCAGCGCCCGGGTGAAGAAGACGGCGCTGCCAGCGTGGAACAGGCCGCTGCCGACGGCGTAGACCATGGCCTGCACGGCCAGCGCGCGGGTCAGCCCGGCCGGCGGTACGACGTTCTGGACAGCGGTGCGGATGGTTTCTCTGGCCCCCATGGCCGAGAAGTGAACCGGGACCGAATAGATCGGTCGAGCCTTTTAGGCTGGACCGAATCCTGCTCCCGGGGAGGGCGCGTGTCCGAGTTGCGATTCAGCCTGGCCGACGTCGCGAGAGTGCGGCTCGCCGTGTCGCCGGTCAACGAGACGGTCATGAGCATGTGGGCGCTGGCCAGCCCCGTTTACCACGCGGTGCACCTGCCCTGGATCGACCGCGCCCGGGTGACCATGCGTCGGCCCGAGGTGGCCGTCCGGGTCCGACCGCTGGTGGAGCTGGCCCGGCCGCGTAGTTGGCTGCCGGACTTCCTCACCCCGGCGGCCCGACCCAACGTGGAGATGACCGAGCAGCTCGACCAGATCGCCGCGACACCGCCGGCCGTGGTGGTCCAGGACCTGCTGGCGACCACCCCGCGCCGGCCGCTGAGCCCGTTCGGGCTGGCGCTGCTCGCCGACCCCCGTGGGCTGTTGCCACAGCTCGTCGACGCGGTGCGGGTCTGGTACGACGAGGCGATCGCCCCGGACTGGTCGCGGATGCGGGCGCTGCTCGACGCCGACGTGGCGTACCGGGCCGCACAGCTCGCCGAGAACGGCGCCGGACGGTTCTTCGAGCAGCTCCACCCGAGCCTGCGCTGGCTCGGCGACCGGGTGGTCAGCGACGACCCGTTCGCGCGGGACTTCGACCTGCGGGACCGTGGGTTGGCGCTGAACCCGACGGTGTTCAGCGAACGTCGGGTGCTGTGGAACCTGCTGGAGGACTCGTTGCCGGCCGCCGCGTACCCGGTCCGGGCGGTCGGGACGCTCTGGGAGGCGACCGCGCCACCGCCTGGCGACCCGCTGGCACGGGTGATCGGCCCCGGCCGCGCCGCGCTGCTGCACCTGCTCGACACGGCCACCACCACCACCGACCTGGCCCGGCTCACCGGGATGTCGGCCGGAAACGTCTCGCAGCACCTGGCCGCGTTGCACGCCGCCGGCCTGGTCGGCCGGTCCCGACAGGGTCGGCATGTGCTCTACCGCAACACCGACGCCGCGGGGGTTCTGCTGCGGGCCAGCGGTGCGGCTGACCCGATCAGGTGATCAGGCGAGCAGCAGGTCGGCGACCGGCCGGCGGTGCCGCAGGCCGGTCTCCCGGGCGCGCAGCTCGGCCGGGAGGGCGAAGGGATCTCCGAGCCGACCGACGGCGGCGACCACAAGCGGTCGGACGCCGCCGGGCAGGTCGAGTTCGGTGGCGAGGCCGGCCCGGTCGAAGCGGACGAGCTGGCGGACGTGCAGACCGAGCGCGGTGGCCTGCAGGGTCAGGTGGGCGATCGCCTGACCGAGGTCGTACGCGGCCCGCTCGGCGTCGCCGCCGGTGTGCGCGCCGACCACCAGGGTCGCGGCGTGCCGGGCCCAGCCCTGGTCGTCGGCGGGAAGGTTGATCAGGATCCGTTTCCAGTTCTGGTCGTCCCGGTGGCCGAGGGCGAACCGCCAGGGCTGCCCGTTGTCCGCCGACGGCGCCCACCGCGCGGCCTCCAGCAGCGACGCCGCCTCGTCCGAGGTCAGGGTGGCGCTCGGGTCGAAGGCCCGAGGGCTCCAGCGGAAGGCGAGCAGCGGGGTCAGGTCAGCCATGCCGAGAATCGTCCTGTATGGGTGATTCGCTACTCAACGTGGGCCTGCGGGATGTGGGCAAAAGCACCCGTAACGGGATGAAGATCAGGACGTTCCCGCGCTCGGGCTGAGTGTCGGATCGGGCGTCGGAGGGGCCGCGGTGTCGAGGGGTTCCGCGTCCACCACCACCGGCCCGGCGAGCTGCACGGTGGCGGGCGCCGGGCCGGGCGGGGCCGCCAGCCGCAGCGTGCCGGCGTCGGTCCGGACGCCTGTCGGCGTGCCGTCGGTGTCGTAGCAGTAGATGCCGACGTCCAACGGCGCGTTCAGCGAGGCGGAGGTGGAGTCGACCGAGTAGCAGGTGCCGGTCAGCCCCTTGGGCGTGGCGGCCAGGGCCACCGCGAGCGGCGCGCGCCGGTCGGTCAGCACGTCCAGCCAGTCGGTGAGCGGATGCTGGATCCGGGGGTCCAGCCGGCGCGGGAGGGCGTCGTCACGTTCGCCGAGGCGTACGCAGCGCGCCGGCTCCGGGTGACCGGTCGAGGGCAGCGCGCACTGGAACAGCCCGTCGCCGGTCGCGGCCAGCGAAACGTCGGCGGTGCCACCCAGCGCCCCGCCCGGCACGTCGACCCGCCAACTGCCGTCGTTCGCGCTGGTGAACACGATGCTGCGGTCCGGTTGGCCGGTCCGGGTGAACACGTAGCGCGCCACCAGGTGGCGATCCTGTGCGGCGGCGGCCAGGGCGGCCAGCTCGTCCCGGGTGGCGTCCACCTCGACCGGGCCGGGGTCGGCTGGCGGCGGAGGCGGAGGCCGCTCGCTGGTGCAGGAGACCAGGACTGCCGGCAGGGCGAACACGAGCGGCCCGAGCACGCGGCCGGCCGAGCGAAAGAGGACGGGCACCGGCCCATTCTGGTGGGTGCGGGCCAGGCGCGGGCAGCGGCGGGCAGCCGTCCGCCCCGGCGTGTCGGGCGCGGCCTTTCGGCGTACCGCCCGAACGCGCGGACCTGGCCGCCCGCGTTGCCCGCACGGCCGCGCGGGCCGGATCGTGGGATCACCCGACCCGCCGCCGTGGCCCGCCCGATACCCTCATGGGGTCTGACACGCGCCGCCGGCCCCGGTTCCGGCGGCGTCGGCACGTTCAGGGTCACTGGGAGGGAGTGCACCGTCGTGGCACTCGTGGTGCAGAAGTACGGCGGGTCCTCCGTCGCCAACGCCGAGCGGATCAAGCGGGTGGCCGAGCGCATCGTCGCCGCCCGCAAGGCCGGCGACGACGTGGTGGTGGTGGTCTCCGCGATGGGGGACACCACCGACGAGCTGCTCGACCTGGCCAACCAGGTCAGCCCGCTGCCGCCGGGCCGCGAGCTGGACATGCTGCTCACCGCCGGGGAGCGGATCTCCATGGCCCTGCTGGCCATGGCCATCCACAACCTGGGGTACGAAGCCCGCTCGTTCACCGGCTCGCAGGCCGGTGTGATCACCACCTCGGTGCACGGCCGGGCGCGGATCATCGATGTCACCCCGGGGCGGCTCAAGGGCGCGCTCGACGAGGGCTCGGTGGTCATCGTGGCCGGTTTCCAGGGCGTCTCGCAGGACACCAAGGACGTCACCACGCTGGGCCGAGGCGGCTCGGACACCACGGCCGTCGCGCTCGCCGCCGCGCTGCACGCCGACGTCTGCGAGATCTACACCGACGTGGACGGCATCTTCACCGCCGACCCGCGGATCGTTCCCAACGCCCGGCACATCAAGGACATCACCTACGAGGAGATGCTGGAGCTGGCCGCGTGCGGCGCGAAGGTGCTGCACCTGCGTAGCGTGGAGTACGCCCGCCGGGCGGGGTTGCCGATCCACGTCCGTTCGTCATACTCGACCAACACCGGCACGATGGTCACCGGATCGATGGAGGACCTTTCCGTGGAGCAGGCACTGATCACCGGGGTCGCGCACGACCGCAGCGAGGCCAAGATCACGATCGTCGGGGTGCCCGACGAGCCGGGTGCCGCCGCGCGGATCTTCGACACCGTCGCGGGCGCCGAGATCAACATCGACATGATCGTGCAGAACGTCTCCACCGAGGGCACCGGCCGTACGGACATCTCGTTCACGCTGCCCAAGGCCGACGGCCCGACCGCGATGGCCGCGCTCAGCAAGATCCAGGAGCCGGTCAAGTTCAAGGGCCTGCTCTACGACGACCACGTCGGCAAGGTCTCCCTGATCGGCGCCGGCATGCGCTCGCACCCCGGCGTGGCCGCCGGCTTCTTCGCCGCGCTGGGCGCTGCCGGGGTCAACATCGAGATGATCTCCACCTCCGAGATCCGCGTCTCCGTCGTCTGCCGGGACACCGACCTCGACGCCGCGGTCCGCGCCATCCACGATCAGTTCGAGCTGGGCGGCGACACCGAAGCCGTGGTCTACGCCGGGACGGGTAGGTAGCGCCGATGACGGCGCTGCCCACCCTCGCCGTGGTCGGAGCGACAGGTGCCGTCGGCACCGTGATGTGTGAGCTGCTCAGCGGACGTCGCAACGTCTGGGGTGAGATCCGGCTCCTCGCCTCCGAGCGTTCGGTCGGAAAGCGGGTGCGCTGCCGGGGCGAGGACCTCGTCGTCCAGGCGCTGACCCCGGAGGCGTTCGACGGGGTCGACGTGGCGATGTTCGACGTGCCCGACGAGGTCTCCGCCGAGTGGGCGCCCATCGCCGTCGCCCGTGGCGCGATCGCGGTGGACAACTCCGGCGCGTTCCGGATGGACCGGGACGTCCCGCTGGTCGTTCCGGAGATCAATCCCGAGCAGGTCCGCAACCGGCCCCGGGGCATCATCGCGAACGCCAACTGCACCACCCTCGCGATGATCGTCGCGGTCGCGCCCCTGCACCGCGAGTACGGCCTGCGGGAGCTGGTGCTCGCCTCCTACCAGGCGGTCTCCGGCGCCGGTCAGGCCGGCGTGGACATCCTGCACGACCAGCTCGCCAAGGTCGCCGGGGATCGCGCGCTCGGCTCGCGCACCGGCGACGTCCGCCAGGCGGTCGGCGACGACCTCGGCCCGTTCCCGGCGCCGCTGGCGCTCAACGTGGTGCCCTGGGCGGGCTCGTCGGCCGACGGCGGCTGGTCGTCGGAGGAGATGAAGATCCGCAACGAGTCGCGGAAGATCCTCGGCCTGCCCGACCTCAAGGTCAGCGCCACCTGCGTGCGCGTGCCGGTGGTGACCGGCCACTCGGTGGCCGTGCACGCGGTCTTCGCCACCGAGGTCGACGCCGAGGGCGCCCGCGAGGCGCTGCGCAACGCCCCCGGCGTGATCCTGGTCGACGACCCCGCCGCCGGTGAGTTCCCGATGCCGATCGACGCGGTCGGCACCGACCCGTCGTGGGTCGGCCGGATCCGCCGCGCCCTGGACGATCCGCGCGCCCTCGACTTCTTCGTCACCGGCGACAACCTCCGCAAAGGCGCGGCCCTCAACACCGCCCAGATCGCCGAACTCCTCGCCAAGGAACTCCGCACCGCCTGACCCCGCGCTGCGGCGATCTCGCGGTTTCTGCGCCGGCACGAGGGATCAGAGCGACAAGACGACGACCGGAAGCGCAGGATCGGCGGGAGGTTTCACGCCGCGGCCAGGTGGACTCCGTCCCGGCCCTGGCGCTTCACCGCGTAGAGGGCCTGGTCGGCTCTTCGCAGGGTGCCATCGGGGGATTCGCCGGGGCGGGGCAGCGCGACGCCGACGCTGATCGTGCGACCGGTCCGTCGAGCCGCCTCGGTCAACCGCTCGGCGATCCGGACCGCCTCCTCCGGACGGCTCACCTCGATCACCGCGACGAACTCGTCGCCGCCGATCCGGTACAGCTCGTCGCCGTGCCGCAACGCCCCCTCCAGCGCCCGGGCGAGCCCGACCAGCACCTGGTCGCCAGCCTGATGGCCGTACGTGTCGTTGACCGTCTTGAAGCCGTCCACGTCGATCGCCAGCAGAGCCGTACGCCCCGGGGTGGCCGCCGCGATCCGCTGCCCGAACGGGCCGGTGTGCCGCAGCCCCGTCAGCGGGTCCGAGCTGGCCTGCTCCCGCAGCCGGACGAGCGTGCGCAGCCGGTCCAGGCTGGTCCACACCTGCCCGGCGAGCAGCTCCATCAGGCTGACCGTGGTCGGGTCCGGCCGCAGCGCCCGCTCGTCGGCGACGAGCAGCGCCCCACCCGCGCCCGGCGGACCCACCGGAACGGCGATCAGCGTGCGTACCCCGGCCCGGGTCAGCGGCCGGTAGTCCTCGGTCGGCGGGTGCCCCGCCTCGCCCAGCGTGTACCCGGCGCCGTACCGGTGCGCCCGCTCGATCATCCGGCCGAGAGCCTCCGGCCCCGCCTCGGCCAACTCCGCCCGGATGCGGGTCTCCAACTCGCACCCGGCCAGCGGCGGCGGCCCGAGCTGGGCGCCCTCCGGGCCGCCGGTCAGCAGCACCGCTGTGGAGAGGGTGGACACCTCCCGGGCGGCGGAGGTCGCCGCGCCGATCACGGCCTCCTCGGTCGGCGCGGCGGAGAGCGCGGCGGCGTGCCGGAGCAGCTTCTCGCTCCGGCTCTCTGACGGAGGGCCGCCCACTGCGGCGATGCGGGCGCCGAGTCGGGCCGCCAGCCGCTGCGCGGTCTCCCGCCACGGCTCCAGGTCGACAGGCCCACTCCACTGCAGGTCCAGTACGCCGATCACCCGGCCCGCCGGGTCGCGCACCGGCACGCACAGCTCAGCTGTCACGTCCGGGCGTACCGGAAGGTAGTCCGGGTCGGCGGTGACGTCCGGGACCACCGCCGCGACGTCTGTGGCGTACACCCGGCCGACGATCCCGGTGCGCGCCGGGACGGTCGCGAAGACCTGCCACGCGCCGGTCGCCGCCACGCAGCGCAGCCGGTCGTGGGCCTCGAGCAGCACCGAGATGGTGGCCGGGGTGTGGCGCGACAGCGCGGCGACCGTCCGCCGACAGGCCTCCGGCGCGGTCGACGCCATCGACAGGCGGACGGTGACGTCACGGATGACTCGCTGATGATCCACTCGCACGTCGTTCCAGGTAGGGGAGGGTCTGCGCGATCAAGCGTACCCACGCTGAGGGAACCCTCCGGGCTTCGTACACATGTGCTATCCACAGGCTGTGGACGCAGCCTGTGGGAAGAGGCGACGGGCGATAGCGTGGAACTCCCGTCGCCGAGGAGGCGAGCACTCATGCTCATCGCCCAGCTCAGTGATCCGCACGTGACCACCGGCCTGCTCGCCGCCGAGCCCGCCGCCGGGCTGCACCGGGCGCTCGGCCGGGTGCTGGCCCTGCGCCCGCGACCCGACTGCGTGGTCATCACCGGCGACCTGGTCGACCACGGCCGACCCGACGAGTACGCCGCGCTGCGCGACCTGATCGGCCGGTTCCCGCTTCCGGTTCACCTGGCCGCCGGCAACCACGACGACCGGGAGTCGCTGCTCGACGCGTTCGGCGGCACGCCCTGGCTCGGCGGCGGGTTCTCCGCCTACTACCACGTCGACCACGAGGCGGCGACAGTCGTCGTGCTCGACTCGCTCACCCCCGGCAGCGGCGGCGGCAACCTGGGCGAGGAGCAGCTCGGCTGGCTCGACGGCGTGCTCTCCGGTCGGCCCGACGTGCCCGCCGCGATCTTCCTGCACCACCCGCCGGTCGCCGTCGGCATCCCGACGGCGGACACCATCCGGCTCGCCGACGGGCCCGCGCTGGCCGAGGTGGTCGGCCGGCACCGGCACGTCGTACGGGTCGCCGCCGGGCACCTGCACCGCACGGTCACCGTGGGGTACGCGGGCACGGTGCTCACCGTGGCGCCCAGCACCTGGAAGCAGAGCACCCTCACGATGGCCACGGACGAGGTGATCGGCTGGGTCGCCGAACCGACCGCCTTCCTGCTGCACCGCATCGAGCCCGACGGCTGCGTGACCCACGTCGTGCAGGTCAGCCACTCGGCCGGCCAGACCTGCGGCTTCTGATCGCAGCGCCCATGCCCGGCACCGTCTGGTACGTCGCGTACGGCTCGAACATGCACGCCGCCCGGCTGGCCTGGTACATCGTCGGCGGTTGCCCGCCCGGCGGCCGGCGGACGTACCCGGGTTGCCGCGACCCTCGCCCACCGAGCCGGTCGGCGCCGGTGTGGCTGCCCGGCGGGATCTACTTCGCCGGCGAGTCCGGCGCGTGGACCGGCGGGATGGCGTTCTATGACCCGCAGCTGCCGGGCGAGGCCGCCGCACGGGCCTACCTGGTCACCATCGAGCAGTTCACCGACATCGCCGCTCAGGAGATGTACCGCCCGACCGGCGACACCGCCGACCTCGTCCCGGCGGCCGGCGCGGCAGTCGACACCGCCGTCGCCGAGGGGCGGGCGACGCTCGGCCCCGGCCGCTACGAGACCCTGATCTGCCCCGGCCTGCGCGCCGGCGTCCCGCTGCTCACCTTCACCGCCCCCGAGCCGGCGTCGGCCGTGCGGTGCCGGCCACCGGCACCGGCCTACCTGCGCATGATCGCCCGAGGGCTGCACGAGTCACACGGCTGGGCCGCCGAGCGGATCGCCGACTACCTGGCACAGCGCCCCGGAGTCGCGGACGGCTGGCCCCTCGACGCGGTGACGACTCTGGTCCGCGACGCGCTCACCACCGGCTGACCGGCCAAGCCCGGCTTCCGCCCGGATCGGCGGCGATGATCCACCGGCCGGATCGACCGACGAGATCATCGGACCGGATGGACGGGCCGGTGAGAGTCCGGACGCGTCCGAAGGTCGACCGGTCCGAACTGCCGGGCAGCGTCGCCGCGCACCGACCGGCGCACCACGCTCCACCGCCCGGATCGAGTTGGCGACGCGTCCTCCTCGCTGGCCACGCCCGCCCCGTCCCGCCGCTAGCGTCAGCGCTCCACGTCACACGTGGAACGACTGCGTCGGCGTTCGTCGGCCGGCGCACGGAGTGAGGAGACGGAATGACGAAGAAGATGATCGGTCTCGCGCTCGCGCTCGCCGGGACGCTCGCTGCCACGCTGGCCACCGCCGGACCGGCGCAGGCCGCGACTCCGTCGGTGCAGATCACCAAGGTCTACTACAACTCGCCCGGCAGCGACAACCGCTCGAATTCCAGCCTGAACGCGGAGTACGTCCGCCTCACCAACCGGCGGTCGAGCACCATCAACCTGAAGTCCTGGACGCTGCGGGACAAGGCGCGCCATGTCTACACCTTCAGTGGCGACGTCCGCCTCGCCGCCGGAGCGAGTGTCTACATCCACACTGGAAAGGGCAAGAACACGTCGACCCACCGCTACTGGGGGTCCGGCGCGTACATCTGGAACAACACCGGCGACAGCGCGTACCTGCGCGACTCGGCCGGGAAGCAGATCGACTCCTGCTCCTGGGGCAGCAAGGGCAGTTACACCTCCTGCTGAGCAAGCGGACGCCGCCGGTCGACCGGCCGGCGGCGTTCGCCGCGGACGTCGATCGACGAGATGTGGTCGGTGACCGATGGTGGACCAATCGGTGTATTCGCAGCTCTGCTGTGTTGCTCGGCTCGACGGGTGAGCGTCCGGATGAGAGGCTGGCCGGGCGGGCGACGCCCCAACCGCCCGCAAGCGTGATCGATCCTTCCGACGGCGTCGACGGCGGCCGCTCGACCCACAGGCCGGCCACCGCACGCGCCGATTCTCACGAGGAGTTCCATGTCCATACCCGGGATGCGTCGGGCCGCTGTCGGCCTGACCGCGCTCGCGGTGGCAGCGCTCGGCGCGGTCGCCACCACCCCCGAGCAGGCCGACGCGCGACCGAAGCCGGTCGACGTCACCCTGCTGGCGCTCAACGACTTCCACGGCAACCTCGAACCCCCGACCGGCTCCAGCGGCACCATCGCCGGGCAGCCCGCCGGAGGCGTCGAATACCTCGCGACCCACCTGGCTGAGCTGCGCGCCGCCGCCAAGAAGAAGAACACCATCACCGTCGCCGCCGGTGACCTGATCGGCGCGTCCCCCCTGCTCTCCGCCGCGTTCCACGACGAACCGACCATCGAGGCGCTGAGCATGGCCGGGCTGGACTACGCCAGCGTCGGCAACCACGAGTTCGACGAGGGCGCCGCCGAGCTGCTGCGGATCCAGAACGGCGGCTGCCACCCGGTCGACGGCTGCGCCGACGGCACCCCGTACCGGGGCGCCGGCTTCCAGTACCTGTCCGCCAACGCCTTCAAGACCGCCACCGGCAAGCCGCTCATGGCGCCGTACGCGATCCACAAGGTGCAGGGCGTCAAGGTCGGCTTCATCGGGATGACCCTGGAGGGCACCCCGCAGATCGTCAGCCAGCAGGGCGTCGCGGGCCTCACCTTCGCCGACGAGGCGGAGACCGCCAACCGGTACGCCCGCGAGCTGCGCCGCAAGGGCGTGGAGACGATCGTCGTGCTGCTGCACGAGGGTGGCGCCCAGGCGGCGACCGGTGGCATCAACGACTGCGTCGGCATGACCGGGCCCATCGTGGACATCGCCAACCGGATGGACCCGTCGATCGACGTGGTCGTCAGCGGCCACACCCACCAGGCGTACAACTGCAACATCAACGGCAAGCTGGTCACCAGCGCCAGCTCGTTCGGCCGCCTGGTCACCGACATCGACCTGAAGATCGACCGCCGCTCCGGGGACGTGCTCTCGGCCTCCGCGAACAACGTCGTGGTCACCCGCGACGTCGCCAAGGACCCGAAGCAGACCGCCCTGATCGACAAGTACAAGACGGTGCTCGGCCCGGTCGCCGGCCGCCAGGTCGGCGAGACCACCACCGCGATCACCAAGACCCAGGAAACCCTCTTCGGTACGACCCTGGGCGAGTCGCCACTGGGCAACCTGATCGCCGACGCGCAGCTCGCCGCCACCGATGACGAGCAGAATGCGGTCGCCGCCTTCATGAACCCGGGTGGGGTCCGGGCCGACCTCAACGCCGGCCCGGTCACCTACGAGGAGGCGTTCACGGTGCAGCCGTTCGCCAACAACCTGGTGACGCTCGACCTGACCGGTGCGCAGCTCTACTGCGTACTGGAACAGCAGTTCGTCACCGGCCGGACGCTGTACCCGTCGTCGACCGTCGGCTACGTGGTCGACCCGGCCGGCACCACCGGCACCGTCGCCGACCCGTGCGCCGGCACCCGCGTGGTCCGGGGCAGCCTCACCATCGGCGGCACCGCCGTCGACACCGCCGCCACCTACCGGGTGACGGTGAACAACTTCCTGGCCGGTGGCGGCGACGGCTTCAGCGCCCTCACCGCCGGAACCAACCAGGTCACCGGCCAGATCGACCTGGACGCGTTCGTGGCGTACCTGACCGCGAAGTCGCCGGTCTCCGCCCCGACGCTCGACCGCATCCGCACCACCGCCGAGGTCCCCGCCGCCTGACGGCGTACCCCGCAACGATCGGGCCCCGGAGCACCCGCTCCGGGGCCCGACCCGTCCCCGGGCACCGGCCGCTGCTGCAAGGGACGCGGGACGCGGGACGGGTCGTCAGACGGGGGTGGGTGCCGGGGCGGGCGTGGTGATCGTCGGGCGGCCGTCCTGGTCGACGGTGAGCAGTCGGCGCAGGGAGAGCGCGATGAGCGAGGCGATCAGGCAGCCGCCGACCACCACCGCGACCCAGACCATGCCGTTGGCCGCGCCGATGAGTGGGCCGGCGGTCACCGGGCCGATCACACCGCTGATCCCGAAGATCATCGAACTCATGGCGTTGTACCGGCCGCGCAGCTCGTCGGTGGCGAGCGCGTTGGTCAGCGCCGGCATCACCGGCGACAGCAGCGTCTCACCGAGGCCGAAGATCGCCGAGCAGGCCACCACGCACAGGGCGGCCACCAGGGCGTTGCCGGTGCTGATCACACCGGCGACGCCGAGGACCAGCCAGGCGACGGCGAACACCGCCCCGACCACGGCGAGCGCGCCGGTGCGGCTGCGCCCCTCGATCCGGCGGATCACCAGCAGTTGGGCGAGCACGATCATCACGGTGTTGGCCGCGAGCGCCCACGCCACCACCCGGGGGTTCACCTCGGCGACGCGCACGGCGTACGCGGCGAAGCCGACCTCGACCTGGGCGTACCCGCAGGTGGTGAGGACCAGACCGAAGATCACGAGCCGGCGGAACGGGCGGTCCCGGAGCACGGTCAGGTAGCCGCCGCTCGACGGCCCGTCGCCAGCGGAGCGGTGGCCGAGTCGGTGGCCGACGCCGGGCAGGGTCAACAGGATCAGGGCCGGCATCAGGTAGCTGACCGCATCCAGCAGGTAGATCGTCTGGAAGGTGCCGGGCCGCGCCGTGTCGACGATCGCGCCGGACGTCATGCCGCCGATGCCGATGCCGAGGTTGAGCAGCGCGAAGTTCAGCCCGAAGACCCGTTGCCGCTCACCGTCGTCGGTGAGCGAGGCGAGGATGGTGTTCTGCCCGGACCAGATCGCCGAGCTGCCGACGGCGATCACGGTCATCACGAGCAGGGCCGAGCCGGTCGAGTGGACCAGCGCCAGCGAACCGGTGCCGATCGCCTCGATCACGAAGCACGGCACCACCACGCGGCGCGCGCCGAACCGGTCGATAAGCGTCCCGCCCAGCGGCGACAACGCCAGGGTGACGACGCCGTACCAGCCGATCACCAGACCGGCGCGGGTGTCGGTGAGCCCGCGTACGTCGGTGAGGTAGATGAACAGGAACGGCAGGGTCAGGCCCCGCCCGATCGCCGACAGCAGGGTGCCGAGGAGGATCCGGCGGGCTTCCGGACGGCGGGGCAGGGATCGACGCAGCATGCCCGGCATTCTGTTCGGTGGGTGTGACGCCCCGCGAACCCTTTTGGAGCGACGACGCTGTTCCCGGGGCACCCGCGTGACCAACCCCACGGTGATCGTCGGTGTCCGCCGGGTCTGCGATGCTGGCCCGATGACCGGCACCTGGCGACACCTGCCCGCTACCGCCCGCGCCATCGCGGTGACCGCCACAGCGGCCGTCGCCGCCGCCCAGGCGCGCGACAACCAGGCGTACGACGAGGCGGTCGCCGATCTCGCGGCCGACGACCGGTCCGGTCTGGTGCTCGGAACGGTGGTTCGGCTCCTGCTGGAGGAGGGCCACCCGGAAGGGCTGGCCGGCGACGACATCCGCCAGGTGCTGACCCGCTGCGTGCAGAACGCGATGCGGTGGCGTCGCGATGTCGATCCGCACGTGGTGCTCGTCCTGCTCGCCGGAGCGCTCGGGGTGTACGACCCCGAGGGCGACGAGTCGCGGCCGGACGCGCCCGCCCTGGCCCAGCATGCCCCGCTGCTCGTGGCCGACCTGTTGGCGGTGACGGGCGTGCCGTTGGACGACTACCTGGCCGCCGCGTTCACCGAGATTGAGCGCACCGAACGGCAGGACTGATCCGCGGGGGCGGCCACACCGGTGGCCACCCCCGCGGGGTACGTCAGGAGGCGGAGGCCGCCACGTCGAAGTAGTACCAGTTCGGGTAGTCACTGAGCGTGCCGTCGGCGCGGACGGCGTAGACGGTCAGGTCCATGAACCCGCTGGCGGTCGGCGTCCAGGTGATCGTGGCCCGGCCGTTCGCGTCGGCCGCCACCTCGATCGCCTCGGCATTGTTGAAGCTGTACCGGTAGGCCGCGGTGTCCGTCCAGCCCGGCGGCGGGGAGAAGGTGAAGGTGCCCTCGACCCCCACCCCGCCGACCGGCGAACCGTCCGGCGAGTAGTAGACGTCGGACTTCACCCCGGGGCCGGGGTCGAAGTACGTGGACCAGTTGCTCTCCGGTGAGACGAACCCGTTGTCGCTGAGGCTGCGGACCGTGATGTTGTGCCCGTCCACCCTGTTGGCGACGAAGCTGAAGTAGCCCGTGCCGTCCTCTTGGGCCGGCCGCTTCTCCGGGTCCCCGCCGTCCAGGGTGATCTCGTACTCACGGACGCCGGTGACACCGGGTGCCGGTACGAACTTCAGCACCACCTCCTGCCCCCACTCGGGCTGACCACTCTCCACCTGGATCTCAGGTGCGGTCCACGGCACGAAGGTGCGGTACTCGACGGTCTGCGAGACGTTGCCGGCGAGGTCGATGGAACGGACGGTCAATGTCTGTGGCCCGAAGCCGATCGGGTTGACCGTCACGGTCGCGGACCCACCGGCGGTGTTCGCCTTGACCGCCCCCGAGCTGCTGAACGGATCGAAGCAGACCAGTTGACCGTATTCACCGCTGGCCGAGCAGGTGTTGACACCCAGGCCGCGCCAGGAGTACCGGAAGCCGGCCACGTCCTTGTTGCCGTTGCCGGAGAAGGTGAAGACGGCCGGCACGCCGGCCGGCGCATGCTCTCCGGTGCCGTCCGCTGGGTAGTTGGACGAGGTGACGGTCGGCACGCCGGGCGCGGTGCGGTCGTAGGTGAAGAAGCACTTCTTCGACCACGCCGAGGTGTCGGCGCCGTCGGTCACCCGGGCCTGCCAAGCGTACGACTCGCCGTCGGTGAGGGTGCCCTCGGGCAGGTTGACCGTGTTGGCCCGACCGGAGATGCCGTGCTCGCCGATGAACGTCTGGCGAGCGTCCGGCGTGGCCTTGGGCCAGATGGCGACCTCGGTCTTGACGGCGCGCTCGTCGTCCCCGTCGGCGTCGGAACCGACGGCCTGTAGCACCGTGGCGAACCCGCTGATGCGCGGATACGGCTTCAGTTGCGTGCAGGCAAGACCACCGTTGTAGAGGTGGGCGCTGTCGATCTGTGGCACGGAGTTGAACTGGGTGGTCAACTTGACGCCGCGGTACGGGTGCAGCCCTCGGCCGTAGGAGGCGTCACTCTCGAACTGCTCCGGCACCCGGATCTCGAAGGTGATGTGACGCTGCCGGTGCGCCACCGCATCCTGCACCGCCGCGCCGACGTCGAAGGTGATGGAGGCCCCAGGGCAGAACTGTACCGGGGTGAGGACCTCGCCGAGCTTGGTGAGCGGTTCGGGTGCCCGGTTCCAGGTCGGCGTCGCGGTGACCGGCTTCGTCCGCCAGATTTCGACGGCCCGTTTGCTGCAGTCGGCGGCGCTGCGCTCGTCGAGGAACACATTCGCGCCGTAGATCTTCTTGCCCTCGTAGGCGGAGAGGTCGTACGTGGCGTACACCCGGGAGGTGTGGCTCTTGCCCGCGTCGTCCTGCCAGGTGCCGAGCGGAATGTTGGTCTCGCTGTCGATGGGGTATGCCTTCTTCGGCGTCGCCGAGTCGGTCCAGCCGACCTGCACGGCCGGCGGGCCGTCGTAGTGCGGTGCCGCGACGGCGGCGCTCGCGGTGGAGATGAGACTGAGCCCGCTGACGCCCATCGCCAGCGCGAGTGTGCCGACGACGGCACGGCGCGGCCTTGATCTGATCACAGTGGAATGTTCCTCCCCGTGTGCCATCCGCTCCGCTGAACGGATGATCAAGCGCATCAAACCCTGGGAGGTTGACGGGCGGCAACCCCCGTTCGGGCGGCCGGGGAGCCGCCCGAACGGATTGATGATCTTTCAATGGCGTACGCCGCGGAATGTGCAGAGGGCACATCCGTCGAGCGGATGTGCCCTCTTACCTCTGGTCGGGGTGGCCGGATTCGAACCGACGACCTCTTCGTCCCGAACGAAGCGCGCTACCAAGCTGCGCCACACCCCGAGGCGTGCCGACAAATAGTAGCCCACCCGCTCCGATGGTCAAACTCGGTACCCCCGCCGCCCGACCCGGCCGAATCGCGCCCGGAGCCGCCAAGATCCGCACAACTTCCCCGATGTTGCTGCCTCCCGGCAGGGCGAGGCAGCAACATCCCCGATACTGCGCGGATCTTGGGGCGAGGCGGGGGGGGGGGCGGGGCGACGGCGGGGCGGGTGGTCAGGGGCGGCCGGGGAGGCGGGGCACGACAGGTCAGCGGGGGATGAGGGTCAGGATGCTCGCCTCCGGGGGGCAGGCGAAGCGGATCGGTGCGGTCGGGTGGGTGCCGAGGCCGGCGGAGACGTGCAGCCAGGAGTCCGACCCCGGCCACCGGTGCAGCCCACGTGCCATCGAGCGGGGCAGGCCGCAGTTGGTCACCAGCGCCCCGTACCCCGGGACGCAGACCTGCCCGCCGTGGGTGTGGCCGGCCAGCAGCAGGCCGAAGCCGTCGGCGGCCATCTGGTCGAGCACCCGCGGCTCGGGGGAGTGTGTCAGCGCGATGGACAGGTCGGCCGAGGACGAGACGGCGCCGGCCACCGCCGGGTAGTCGTCCCGGTCGATGTGGGGGTCGTCCACGCCGACCAGGTCGAGCTGCCGGCCACCGGCCTTGAGGGTGGTCCGGGCGTTGTTGAGGTCCGCCCAGCCGGCGCCGGTGAACACCTGACGCAACTCCTCGTAGGGCAGGTCGACGCCCTCGGTGTACTCCCGGTCGGGCAGGAAGTAGGTGAACGGGTTCTTCAGCACCGGCCCGGTGTAGTCGTTGGAGCCGAACACGAACGCGCCCGGGTAGTCGAGCAGCGGTTGCAGCGCCCGCAGCACGCCCGGCACCGCGCCCGGGTGCGCCATGTTGTCGCCGGTCACCACGACCAGGTCCGGGTCGAGGGCGGCCAGCGACGCCACCCAGCGCTGCTTGCGCGCCTGGTCGGGCATCATGTGCAGGTCCGACAGGTGCAGCACGCGCAGCGGCTCCGCGTCGGACGGCAGCACCGGCACGTCGTACCGCCGGAGGGTGAACATGTTGCGCTCGACGAGCGACGCGTACGCGAGTGTGGTCGCGCCGACCGCGGCGGTTCCGGCGGCGAGGCGGAATAGTGTGCGCTTTCGCATGGCGTTCAGGGTAGTTTGACCGTCCATGAGCACGCTGAAGGACCGCCTCACCGCCGACATGCGTTCCGCCCTCAAGGCGCGCGACGAGTTGACCACCTCCACGCTGCGGATGGCCCTGGCCGCCGTCGGCACCGCCGAGGTGGCCGGCAAGGCCAAGCGCGAGCTCACCGACGACGAGGTGCTCGCGGTGTTGACCAAGGAGGCCAAGAAGCGCCGGGAGGCGGCCACCGCCTTCGCCGACGCGGGCCGCACCGAGCAGGCCGCGAAGGAGACCGCCGAGGGTGAGGTGCTGGACCGCTACCTGCCCAGGCAGCTCTCCGACGCCGAGCTGACGGAGTTGGTCGCGGGGGCGCTCGCCGCGGGCGGCTTCACCGGCAAGGCCCAGATGGGCCCGGCCATGAAGGCGGCCCAGGCCGCGGTGGCCGGCCAGGCCGAGGGCGGTCGGGTCGCCGCCGAGGTACGCCGACAGCTCGGCCTCTGATCTGCCGGTTCGGACCGACGAAAACGGGCGGGCACCCGCAGTGGGTGCCCGCCCGTTCGTGTGTCCTGCTCGTCGGCTCAGCCGTTCGGGCGGCCGCCGGGTCGACCGGGCGTGCCACCGGGAGGTGCCGGCTTGTTGCCGTCCGGCGGGGTGCCGCCACCGCTGCTGATCTGGATGGTGACGGGGCCGCCCTTGATGGTGCGCCCGTCCGGGTTGGTGCCGGCGGCGGTGCCCGCCGGGCAGGGGGACGCGACCTTCGCCTCGGAGACGATCGGCTCGAAGCCCGCGCCCTTGATCCGGGACTTGGCGGTCTCCACCGGCTGGCACTTCACGTCCGGGATGCTGCGCTGGTCACCCTCGGAGATCTTCTGGCCCGGGGGCTCGAAGTTGATCCGCGGCTTGCCCTTCATGGCGTCCCGCAGCGTCTCGTACACCGGCGGGTTGATGCCGTCCTTCTCGGCGTGCTTCATCTTGACGTTGGTCTGCGGCCAGTCCGGGTCGGCCATGATGCCGGCCACCGCGTACTGCTTGGTCATCGCGACCAGCGCGGCGGTCTTCTCGGAGTCGGTGGTGCCGGACTTGCCGGCCACCGGCGCGTCGACGATGCCCTTCACGACCGCGGCGGTGCGGCTGCTGCCGCACTTGCTGGTCTTGGAGTTGTCGCCGACCGGGCAGCGGGCGGCGTCCACGGCGGCGCGGGCCACGTCGGTGCTGAACCGCTTCTCGCAGCGCGGGTTGGCGATGTCGAGCTTCTTGCCCTCCGGGTCGCGGATCTCCTGCACCGGGATCGGCTCGCAGTACTTGCCGTCCGCCGCGAGGGTCGCGTAGGCGTTGGCCAGGTCCAGCGGCGTGGTGGAGGAGACGCCCAGGGTGAAGGCGCCCCACTGGTGGGCCGAGTCCTTGGTGGCGGCGAACTTGGCGTCGTTGCTGGCCCGGAACTGGATGCCGGCCCGCTTGGCGACGTCGACCACGTTCTCGGCGCCGACCTGCTGCTGCAGCGGCACGAAGTAGGTGTTGATCGACTGGGCGAAGGCGCTCCACATGTTCTGCACGCCGCCGGCCTTCTTGCCGGAGTTGGTCGGGCAGTAGAAGTGGGTGCCGGGGCAGGCCGCCGGGCTGCTGCTGTCGATGATGTATTCCGACTTGAACTGCTGCGGCGCGTTGAACGAATAACTGAGCGGGATGCCCTTCTCCAGCGCGGCGACGATGGTGAAGATCTTGAACGTCGAGCCGGCCTGGTAGCCGGCGATGCCGTCGCCGCCGGTGAGCAGCGGGTTGACCGTCGCCGGGTAGTTGCCCTTGATGCCGCGCCTGCTCTTCGCCGGGTCGCTGGAGATCTTGTTCTTCGGGTTCTTCGGATCGTCCAGCTTGAACTGCCGGTTGACCGCGAGCGCCCGCACCCGCCCGGTGCCCGGCTCCACCACGGCGACCATGGCGGCTTCCTTGCTGGTCTCCTTCTTGGCCCGGCGAACCGCCGCGTCCGCGCCCTTCTGTGCCTGGACGTCGATCGAGGTCACGACGGTGTAGCCGCCGCTCTTCAGGCGCCGCTCACGGTCGTACGAGGTCGAACCGAACGTCTCCTGCTGCATCCACCAGCGGTAGAAGTAGTCGCAGAAGAAGCCCCAGCTGTTGACGTTTGTGGCGACGCAGCCGTTCGGGGTGCGCTTGTCCTGCACCTTCAGCTTGACCGCCTTGGCGGCGTCGGCCTCCTGCTGGGTGATGGCCTTGGTGTCGACCATGTTCTGGATGACGTAGTTACGCCGGTCCAGCGCGAGGGGGTAGCCGCTCTTGGTGGTCGGGTCGTTGGTCGTCGGGGCCTTCACCATGCCGGCCAGCAGCGCGGCTTCCTCGATCTTCAGCTTGCTCGGCGGCTTGCCGAAGTAGACCTGGCTGGCGGCGTAGATGCCGTACGCGCCGTTGCCGAACGAGGCGAGGTTGAGGTAGCGGGTCAGGATCTCGTCCTTGGAGAACTCCTTGTCGACCTGCAGGGCCAGCCGCATCTCGCGGAGCTTGCGGGCGCTGGTGTCCTCGGTCGCGGCGACCACGTCGGCCGGATGCGTGGCCGAGTAGGCGATGGCCAGCCGGACGTACTGCATGGTCAGCGTCGAGGCGCCCTGACGCCCGGCGCCGTCGCTCTGGTTGTTGACGAACGCGCGGGCGACACCGTTGATGTCGACGCCGTTGTGCTTGTAGAAGTCGTGGTCCTCGGCCGCGATGATGGCCTTGACCATGTACGGCGAGATGTCGGCGAGCTTCACGTCGCGGCGGTTCTCGTCGTACATCGTCGCCAGCGGCGTCTTGCCGTCCGACGCGAGCAGGTAGCTGATCTGTGGCGCGCGGGCCACCGTCAGCTCCGTCGGCAGGTTGCCGAATGTCTCTGCGCCGGCCTTGGCGGCCAGGCCGGACATCGCCACCGCGGGGAAGGCCGCCGCAGCGACCACCACGCCAGCCAACAGGCCACATATGAGCAGCGATGCGGCGTTGGTCAGCACATTGTGGTCACGTTTCCGCATCCAGGTCACCTCGGCATGGTACGCGAGTAGGGAACGAGGGGCGCTGGGGCGTTGTTTCCCCATTTCCTGCGTGCGCTGCCCTCGTTGTGCTAAACGCATGACCCCCCGTACGAGGTTGCGTGTGACCTGGCGCGAGTCTCCACCGTTCGGCGGAGGCTCCGCAGCGTTTTCGCCGACCTCGGCGGGGTAACCGGCGGTCGAGAGCCCGGGAAGCCGGGAGTGTCCGGAATGATGGATTTCGCCGACAACGTTGCGTAATCAGCCGACTACAGAGCATGATGATGGCGGCGACAGCGCCACATGTCGTCCGCACCGCCTTGGGGAAGGCGGCCGGGCGACCGGGGGGAAATTGCCGGCTGCCGTGCAACGAGGTCGGTAGGTACTGCAAGGGGGGACGTGTACACATGGGCATGATCACTGACTGGCCGTCGCTGGCGGCGTGTCAGAACGGGGACCCGGACGCGTTGTTCGTACAGGGCGCCGAACAGAACGTGGCGAAGCGGATCTGCCGGAGCTGCCCAGTTCGGTACGAGTGCCTGGCCGACGCGCTGGACAACCGGATCGAGTTCGGTGTGTGGGGCGGTATGACCGAACGCGAACGCCGGGCGTTGCTGCGTCGGCACCCACAGGTGACGAGCTGGCGCAAGATGTTCGAGGCAGCGATGAAGAAGAACAGCAAGGACAAGGCTGGCAAGGACAAGATCCTCGTCAGCGCGGCCACCTGACGCCGGTCACGACCGGCCGATCGCCGCGCCGATCGTCCGCAGCCCGTCGACGTCGTGCACGTCGGCGGGCTGCGCCGTCACCGACACCGCCGGCACCGCCGGGAACGCCTCGGTGAACCGCGCGGCCACCTGCTGCTCGCGTACCGCCTGACGGGCCAGCGCGGCGTGCGCCCGCAGCACGTCGGCGGTGGCCTCGTGCCCACCCAGCTCGGCCAGCCGCTCCGCGGCGGCCCCACTCTGCTCGGCGTCCAGCTCCGGGACCACCGGTCGGTGCACCCGGTTGAGCACCAGGCCGGCCAGCGGCATCTTCTCCTCCCGCAGCCGGCCCGCGAAGTAGGCGGCCTCCCGGACCGCGTCCGGCTCCGGCGCCGCGACCAGCACGAAGGCCGTCTCCCGCGCCTGCAGGATGCGGTACGTCTGCTCGGCCCGCTGCCGGAAACCCCCGAACATCGAGTCGAGGGCGGCCACGAAGCCGGACAGGTCGGTGAGCAACTGGGCGCCGAGCACCTTCTGCACCACCTTCGAGAACATCCCGAACGAGGCCGTGACCAGGCTGAACATGCTCCGTCCGCCGCTGCGCGCCGGTGCCAGCAGCAGACGCAGCATCCGGCCGTCGAGGAAGCGGGACAGCCGGGCCGGCGCGTCCAGGAAATCCAGCGCCGAGCGGGACGGCGGAGTGTCCACCACGATCAGGTCCCACTCGCCCCGGGCATGCAGCTGGCCCAGCTTCTCCATCGCCATGTATTCCTGCGTGCCGGCGAACGTCGAGCTCATCGCCTGGTAGAACGGGTTCGCGAAGATCTCCGCGGCCTTCGCCGGGTCGGTGTGCTGGAGCACCACGTCGTCGAAGGTGCGCTTCATGTCCAGCATCATGGCGTGCAGCTCACCGCCGCTGGCCTCGACGTCGATGCCCTTGACCTGACGGGGTGTGTTGTCCAGCTCGGTCAGGCCCAGTGACTGGGCCAGCCGGCGTGCCGGGTCGATGGTGAGCACCACCGTGCGCCGGCCATGGTGCTCGGCGGCCCGCAGCGCCAGCGCCGCGGCCGTGGTCGTCTTACCCACCCCGCCGGCACCGCAGCACACGACGATCCGCACGCCCGGGTCGGCGAGGATCTGGTCGACGTCCAGCTGCGGCGCCGCGTCTTCGGAAGGCACCAATCGAGCGTATCGGGCCGCGTCGGTCCATGCGCCCGTGCCGAGCTCAGGTGTGAGTCAATCGGCGCTGACGAGGGCGCGGGCCAGGGTCGTGAGGGCCGCCCGGTCCACCCCGTCGGGCAGCAACGGCAGCTCGACCATCGGCAGCCCCAACTCCACCAGGTCGGCGCGGAGCGAATCCTCCAGTTCGCGTCGGATGAGCTGGTCTCGCGCCTCGTCGTGCAACCCGGCCACGATGTCCTGATCGGCCGGCAGCCCGGCGGCGACCAGGCCGCGCCGGAGTTCCGCGGCGGTGACCGCCGGGCCGGCCGGCAGCGGAGGTCGGGCGCCGTTGACGATCACCTTCCCGATACCGAAGCCGAGCGAGGTCAGGTCGGCGATGGCGTCCACCGTCTCCTGCACCGGCATCTCCTCCAGCAGCGTGACCACGTGCACGGCGGTCATCGGGGAGCGCAACAGCGCGGACACCCCCTCGCTCTGGGTCTTGATCGGGCCGACCTTGGCGAGCCGCGCCGTCTCGGCCGTGACGTTGAGGAAGCGGCCGATCCGACCGGTGGGCGGCGCGTCCAGCACCACCGCGTCGTACGCGCGCCGCTGCCCCGACGTCCGGGTGGTGGCCTCCTTCACCTTGCCGGTGAGCAGCACGTCACGCAGACCCGGGGCGATGGTCGTGGCGAAGTCGATGGCGCCGAGCTTGCGCAGGGCCCGGCCCGCCGCGCCCAGCTTGTAGAACATGTCGAGGTACTCGAGCAACGCCTCCTCGGCGTCCACCGCGAGCGCGCGCACCTCACCGCCGTCCGGCGTGTCGGCGAGGTGCCGCTCCTCGTACGGCAGCGGTTCGATGCCGAAGAGCTGGGCGATGCCCTGCCGGCCCTCCACCTCCACCAGCAGGGTGCGCCGGCCACCGGCGGCCAGCGCCAGGGCCAGCGCCGCCGCCACGCTGGTCTTGCCGGTGCCGCCCTTGCCGGTCACCACGTGGAGGCGGGCCGACCATCCGGTACCGGCCGGGTCGGACGGCCGCTCAGCTGCACGCACCCGTCGAGCCTATCCAGGCTTGCCGGTCAGGCGACCTCGCAGACCCACCAACCCGTCTTCTGCACCACAGTGAAGCGCAGGTCCTGGTCGGCCACCTTCTCGTCGGCGGTGGTCATGGTGATGCGCGTGGAGACGGTGGCCCGGTCGCCGGTCTGGTTGTCGACCTTTGGGGTGGTCCACTTGAACCGGGGGTTCTGGTACTCGGACGCGTACTTCTGCACCTCGGCCACCTTCGCCGCGATCTTCTTGTCGTCGCGGGAGGCGGCGCAGACGTGACTGGCGGCCTTGGTCGCGTCCCGGTCCTTGTAGACGGCGGTGAGGAACTCGTCGACGGCGACCGCCGGCTCCTTCGCGCCCTCGCCGGATTCGGCGTTGCGCAGGGTCAGGAACGCCACGACGCCGCCGCCCACGCAGAGCACCATGATCACGACCAGCGCGATGGCGGCGATCAGCAGGCCGCGCTTCTTCTTCGGCTCGACGGTGCCCTGGTACGGCGGGTAGCCGGGCGGGGGTGGTGGGATCGCACCCGGGGCCCCGGGGGACTGCGGCGTGCCGGCCGGGTCGTCGGTCTGCGGGACGCCAGCGGGCGGGCCGGGCTGGGTCGGCACGCCCGGCTGCGCGGGGAGCGCCCCCGGCGCGGGCTGTCCGGGATGAGCGGGCTGCCCGGGAAGGGCGAGCTGGCCTGGCTGGGCGGACGGGCCCGCAGCGGCGAACGGGCCCGCAGGTGCGGCCGGGCCGGGAAGTGCGGGCTGGGCGGCCGGGCCGGGTTGGGTGGCGGTCGGCGAGCCGGGACGCTCCTGGACGGTCGCCCCGTCGGACTCCCTCAAGGGGGCGGTCGGGTCGGGTTGCCCGGTGATCGGCTGGCCGGAAGGCGCCGGATCGGACTGGCCGGAGGCCGTCGGGCCGGGCTGTCCGGGGATGGTCGGCGTCTCGGGCTGACCGGCGGAATCCGGGGGCGCCGACGGAAGAGCGCGCGGGCCGGCCTGGTCGCCGCTGGGCGGTTGGGTCATCTCGTTCCCCCGGGGGTGCGGCGCCCGGCCGCCACCCCTGGCGCCGAGCGAGATCGAGCGGGCGGCCGGGCGCTGTGCGACCGTCCGACCGGAAGGGTAGCGGCCAGCCGCCGGTTCGGTGTCGCCCCTACCGCGCGGTGCTTGGCATCGCGCGCACGTCCAGACCGTGAGATCACTCGCAGTCGGGATTCCTGCCCGACATCTGTCGCATATGTGACTGGCGGTGACTGATCGTGCGCGTCCTGTTGGCGGGACTGTCGCCGTGGACCTACCTTCGTCCGGTGCGGGGGCCGGAACGGATGAATGGTCCGGGCCGGAAGCGTGGTCCGAGAGGTACGACCGGAGGCAGTTCATGCGCGATGCGGACAACATCCCTCGCACCCAGTTCCCGACGAACGAGCGGCAACGCCGGCCCGGGTCCGTGGGAGAGGTGGCCGGCGGGCCGTTCGGCAGCCTGCCCATCAACGAGCGGTCGTACCGTCGGGTTCCGGAGCCCCCGGAGGTGATCCGGGGGTCGAGCCGGCCCGGCGAGCGGCTGCGGGACGACGACGAGCCCGGGTTCGTCATCCACCTGCCGATCCGGGTGCCCGACCTGGCCTCGGCGACCCTGCTGGCCGGTCGAGTCGCCGAGTCGCTGGGCTTCCTACCGGAGTTGGACGCCGGCGAGACCACCGTGTCCAACGCCGACGACCAGAACAACCGCCACCGGGTCTTCTGCGACCTGCTGCTGCCCGACCGGTCGCGCTGCCCCCAGGGGTACGAGCACCAGGGGCCCTGTGGAGAGCTGCCGGCCACGCCGGAGCAGCGTCCCGCGCCTCGTCCGGCCAGCGGACCGTAGGCTGTGCCCGACGAAGTCCGCACCACGAGGGAGCCCTCCAGCGATGCAGAAGTGGGAATACTCCACGGTCCCTCTGCTGGTCCACGCGACCAAGCAGATCCTCGACAACTGGGGTGAGGACGGGTGGGAACTCGTCGCCGTGGTCCCCGGCCCCAACCCCGACCAGCTGGTGGCGTACCTGAAGCGGCCCAAGGCATGAGCAACGGCCCCCACGCGAAGCTCGCCGAGCTGGGCCTCGAACTGCCCGACGTGGTGCCGCCGGTGGCCAGCTACGTGCCGGCCGTGCAGTCCGGGCAGCACGTCTACGTCTCCGGCCAGCTGCCGATCGCCGAGGGCAAGCTGCTGGCGACCGGCAAGGTCGGCGCCGGCATCTCCGCCGAGCAGGCCAAGGACCTGGCCCAGCGGTGTGCGCTCAACGCGCTGGCGGCCGTCGACTCGCTGGTCGGCCTGGAGAACGTGGTCAAGGTGGTCAAGCTGACCGGGTTCGTGGCTTCGGCCCCCGGCTTCATCGGCCAGCCCGCCGTGATCAACGGCGCCTCCGACCTGTTCGGCACCGTCTTCGGCGAGGCCGGCCGCCACGCCCGCAGCGCCGTCGGGGTCGCCGAGCTGCCCCTGGACGCCCCGGTGGAGATCGAACTGATCGTCGAGGTCGCCTGACCGCACCGCCACCGTCCCGCGATCGTGCGCCGCCGGCCCGGAGGAAAGCCCTGAACAGGGATGAATCAGGGGCTGGACCTGCATGATCGCGGGCCGTGGCGGGCGGGGTCGTACGATCGCAGCCATGAGCGGGCACGTGACGGGGGCGACTGCGGCGCTGGCCGACAGGCTGCCGAGCTGGGTGACACTGCTGCGCGCGCCGAACCCCGGCCCGATGACCCTCGACGGCACCAACACCTGGGTGTTGCGCGCGGCACCGGGCGAGCCGGCAGTGGTCGTCGACCCCGGGCCGGCCGACGAGGGGCACCTGACCCGGATCGCCGCGCACGGCCCGATCGGGCTGATCCTGATCACGCACGGCCACCCCGACCACACCGAGGGCGCCGCCCGGCTCAGCGAACTGCTCGGCGGGGTGCACGTCCTCGCCGTCGACCCGGCGCACACCATCGGCGGTACGCCCCTGACCGATGCGCACCTGGGCGGCTTCGGCCTGGGCATCCGACTGCTGGACACCCCGGGGCACACCGCCGACTCGGTCTGCTTCGTCGTCGAGCACGGCGACGAGCGGGCGGTGCTCACCGGTGACACCATCCTCGGCCGCGGCACCACCGTGGTCGCCCACCCCGACGGGCACCTCGGCGACTACCTGAGCAGCCTGGAGCTGCTGTCCGCGTACACCGGAATTCCGGCGCTGCCCGGGCACGGCCCGGCGCTGGCCGACTGCGCCGCCGCCGCCACCTTCTACCTTGCCCACCGCCGGGCCCGCCTCGACCAGGTCCGGGCGGCGGTCGCCGCCGGCGCGCGGACACCGGCGGACGTGGTCGCGGCGGTCTACGCCGACGTGGACCGCTCGCTCTGGTGGGCCGCGGAATGGTCGGTCCGTGCCCAGTTGGAGTATCTGGGCGTCGACACCGGGGAATCCACGCCGGGGGTCAGTGGGTTGGAGCACATGTGACCTGCCCGGTGTGCGGAACTGTCGCTGTCCCCGGCGCACGGTTCTGCCACAACTGCGGTGCCGCGCTGCCGGCCGCCGCCACGTTGCCGGCGGCCGAGCGTCGGGTCGTCACAGTGCTCTTCGGTGACCTCTCCGAATTCACCTCCTGGTCGGAGGACCTCGACCCGGAGCGGGTCGGAGCGGTCACCGACCGGGTGCTCGCCTCCCTCGCGGGGGCGGTGAAGACGTTCGGCGGGCACGTCGACAAGCTGACCGGCGACGGGATCATGGCGGTCTTCGGGGCGCCGGTGGCACACGAGGACGACGCCGAACGGGCCGTCCGGGCCGCTTTGTCCATGCAGCGGGCCGTGCGCCGGGTGCTCGACGACGAGCGCGGCGGCGGTGCGCCGCTCGGCCTGCGGGTCGGCCTGAACACCGGCGACGTCATCGCCGGCATCCAGGCGGCCATCGAATACACGGTCATCGGCGACACGGTGAACACCGCAGCCCGGCTGGCCGACGCCGCCGCGGTCGGCGCGGTCTACGCCGGCGGACGGACCGCCGCCGCGACCCGGCACGTCGCCTCCTGGCGCGCGCTGCGCCCGCTGCGGCTCAAGGGCAAGCGCGAGCCGGTCGAGGCGTACGAGCTGCTGGGCCTGCTGGACGCGCCGGGCACCCGGTCGGGTCTCGGCGACGAGGCGCCCTACGTGGGCCGGGAGACCGAGATCGGCCGGGTCGCCGGCCGACTCGCCGAGGTGATCGACCAGGGTGACCCGCGGGTGCTGCTGATGACCGCCGAGGCGGGCATCGGCAAGTCCCGGTTCGCCGCCGAGGTCGAGCGCCTCGCCGCCGGGTACGACGTGGGCGCCGGCCGGTACGCCGCGCACACCGGCGCCCGGGTGCTCTCGGTGCGGTGCGCCGCCTTCGGTGAGCGGCGCAGGCTCGCGCCGTTGGCCGACCTGGTCCGTGCCGCGGTCGGTCTGCCCGGTGACGCGGCAACCGCGCTGACCCGGCCGGCCGTGGAGGAGCGGCTGCGGCGGCTCGGTCAGCGGCTCGCCCGCTCCGCCGGCGAGACGCCCGCGATCGCCACCGACCAACTGCTCACCCTGCTCGGGTATGCCGAACTGCCCGTGCACGGCGGCACCGACAACGGCGAGTGGGGCAGCACGACCGCCTCGCCCGCCGATGCCGAGGCGGTGCCGAACGCCGTCGCCGACCTGCTCAGCGGGCTCGCCTCGGAGGCGCCCCTGGTGATCGTGGTGGACGACCTGCACGACGCCACCCCCGAAACCATCCGCGCTCTCGGGGGGACCCTCTCCCGACTCACCGGCCCGGTGCTCGTGCTGCTGCTCGGCCGCCCCGAGCTGGTCCGCACCGCCGGTGCGCTGACCCGCGTCGCGGACGCCGAGGTGCACTCCCTGCCGCCGCTGCGGGGCGCCGACGCCGCCCGGCTGCTCACCAGCTACCTCGGCGGCGGGAAGCTGCCACCGGCCGACGCGGACCGGCTGCTCGCCACCGCCCAGGGCAACCCGTTCTACCTGGCGGAGCTGGTCACCCTGCTGATCGAACGCGGCGCGCTGACCGCCGAGCGGCCCGCGTCCGGTGACCGTGACCCGAGCACGCCGGCCGGCTGGCGCCTCGTACCCGGTTCCCTGGGCAGCCGGCTGCTCTCCCGGGACCTCGCGGCCGTCCTGGCCGCCCGGATCGACGCGCTGCCACCGGACGCCCGTTCCGTCCTGCGGGACGCGGCGGTGGTGGGTGACACCGTGCCGACCGGCGCGCTGGAGGCGCTGCGCGAGCAGCGAGCCGGCCGCGACGGGAGGCCCTCGGCGGTGGTCGCCGTGGAGTTCGATCGGGCCGTCGAGGAGCTGCTGCAACGCCGCATGCTGCACCGCACCCGCGCCGGCTACGCGTTCGCCACCCCGCTCATGCGGGAGGCCGCGTACGCCGGGGTGAGCAAGGCGGAACTGGCCGAGCGGCACGCCGCGCTGGCCCGCTGGGCGGCGCCCGTCGACGGGGTCACGACCGGCGGGGTGGGCGGGTTCACCGAGGAGGCACGCGACGACTTCGTCGCCATGCACGTCCAGCGGGCCGCCACGCTCGCCGACGCGGTGAAACTGCGACCGGACGCGCCGGCCCGCGCCGTGGTCCCGCTCGGGGTCGCCGCGCTCGGCCGGGCCGCCCGCCGGTCGCTGTCCGCCGGGGAGCCCGCGCTCGCCGTCGAGTACGCCGAACGCGCCAGCGAGCTGGCCCGCGACGGGATACCGGCGACCGACCGGGTGGTGCACGCCCGTGCGCTGCTGCAGATCGGCCGGGTCGCCGACGCGCTCGCCTTCGCCGAGAAGATCGCCGCCAACGCGGGGGACGAAGCCACCCGTGCCAGCGCCCTGCTGCTCGCCGGGCAGGCCCAGCAGACCCTCGGCGACCAGGGTCGGGCGGAGGCCGCCTGGCAGGAGGCGTTGCAGGTGGCCACGGCCGGCGGGCTGCCCACGCTGCGCGCGTCCGCCATGCGTCGGCTCGGCATGGGCGACTTCGTGGCCGGTCGGCTCAGCCAGGCGAGCAGCCGGTTGGCCGCCGCCTACCAGGTCAGCCTCAGCGCACAGGATCGGCGTGGGCAGGCCTGGTCGCTGCAGAACCTGGCCTGGGTGACCACGACCCGGGGTGACTTCGCCGGTACCGATGCCGTCCTCGGCCGGGCCGCCCGGCTCTTCGCCGAACTGAAGGACCCGTACGGGCGGGCCTGGCTGCGGGGCACCACCGCGTTCGCCCGGCTGCTCGCCGGTCGGCTGCGGGAGGCGTGCCGGATGGCGCAGGTCTTCCTGCCCTTCGGCGAGCGGGTCGGCGAGGCGTGGGCGGTGGGCACGCTGCGCGCGGTCGCGGCGTTCGCCACCGCCGAGTTGGGCGAGCTGGCCGAGGCGGACCGGGAGGCCCGCCGGGCGTACCGCGAGTTCGCCGCCGCGTCCGACGACTGGGGGCGCGGGTTCGCGCTGGTCGTCCGGGCCGTCGTGGCCCGTGGGCTGGGCGAGCCGGAGCACGCGGCCGACCTGCTCACCGACGCCCTGGCGTACGCCGACCAGACCTCACACCCGCTGCTCACCGGAATGGCCGGCACGCTGCGCGGCTTCGTGGCGCTGGACATGGGCGACCACGAGACCGCCGAGCAGGCCGCCCGAGCGGTGCTGACGGCCGTCGAACCGCACAACCCGCAGGCGCCGGCGCAGGTCGCGCCCCGGGTGCTGCTGGCCACCGCCCGACTGGCCGCCGGTGATTCGGCGACCGCGGTCGGGCTGCTCGCCCCGGTGGCGACGGCTGCCGCCAACGCGCCCTCCCTGCTCTTCTCCCGCCGCCAGACCATGGCCCGGTACGCGTCGGCGCTGCTCGCCCACGGTCAGCGGGAGCAGGCGCTGGACTGGGCCCGACGGGCGGTCACCGCGCCCGCCGAGGACGTGCGCAGTCAGGTGATCGCGGCGAGCGTGCTCGCCGAGGCGCTGGCGGCCTGCGGCCACGCGGCGGAGGCGCGGTCCTGCGCCGACGAGGCGGTCCGCCTCGCGTACGCCACCGAACAACGCAGCGAACGAGCAGCAGCCGAAGCCCTCCAAACCCGCCTGACCCTCCCCTAACCCCTCCCCCGCCCCGGGCCCCCGCCCGGGGTCCCCCCGCCCGTTGATCATGAAGTTATTGCGCCGACACGCCGATATCGGTGGCAATAACTTCATGATCGCCGCGGTGGGTGGCGGGTGGGGTGGGGGTGGGGCGGTTTTGGCGGTTCTGGGGATGTGGTGGTCGGGGTGAGGGGCTAGCGTGTCACCACCGTGCGGTGGTCCACAGTGGCGACCGTCGCCGTGCCTGGGGAGGCCCTCATGAAGCTGCCGCGTTCCGTCGCGGGGTGGACCATCGCGGTCTTCGGCGTACTGGCGCTGGTGATGGGCGCGGTCGGGTTGCTCTGGCCGGAGGCGCAGCTGCGCCTGCTCGGGTTCGAGGTGCCGGCGACGCGTGGCGCCGGCGACTACACCGGCACGTTCCTGCTGGCGTCCTCGATGGCGTCGTTCAACATGGGCGTCTACTACCTGCTCGCGACGGTCACCGAGTGGCGGGCGTTCTACCGGTTCACGGTGGTCTTCCGGCTGGTCACCTTCACCGTGTTCAGCATCGCCGTGCTGGCCGACATCGCCCCGGACCGGTTCTTCGGCGTGGCCGCCTGGGAGGGGTTGGGCGCGGTGGCCACCGCGGTCGGACTGCGGATGGACGCTCGCCGGGGCACGCCGGCCGCCGCCGACACCGCTGCCGACACCGCTGCCGACACCGCTGCCGTGTCTCCCGCCCCTGCCGCTCCCGCCGCCTCCACGTCGGCCGATGTCGACGTGCCGGGAGGCGCCGGAGAGGCGCCCGGCGCGGCCGGTGCCGCTCCGGCGGACGCGGCGCGCTGAGCCGCCGGCCGGGTTGGGTATTTTCGAGCGGTGACCGACACCCCGACCGGTGGCTTGCCGGTGCCGATCGTGCCCGGTCTGACTGATTTGCGGGTCTTTGCCCGAGGCGGCTACGCCACTGTCTACCAGGCCACCCAGATCTCGGTCGGCCGAGAGGTCGCCGTCAAGGTCGAGAACCGCACGCTGGACAGCGAGCGCGACCAGGCCCGTTTCCTGCGCGAGGCGCGGGCCGCCGGGCGGATGTCGTCGCACCCGCACGTGGTGGACCTCTTCGACGTCGGCGTCACCGTCGACCAGCACCCATACCTGATCATGGAACTCTGTGACGGGTCGTACGCCGAGCGGATGCGCAGCTCGCCGCTCGGCCCGGTGGAGGCCCGCGATCTCGGCATCAAGATCGCGGATGCGTTGGCGCACTCGCACGGGGCCGGGGTGCTGCACCGGGACGTGAAGCCCGCGAACATCCTCTACTCGCACTTCAACTCGGCGGTGCTGGCCGACTTCGGGCTGGCCGTGCTGGCCGAGGCGCGCGACGCCTCGGTCACCCTGGAGGTGCTCACCCCGGCGTACGCGCCGCCGGAGATGTTCAGCCACAGCCCGCCGTCGCCGGCCGTCGACGTGTACGCGCTCTGCGCCACCCTCTACGCGGTGATGCACGGCCGGCCGCCCCGCTGGCAGTCCGAGCGCAACCCCAGCCTGGTGACCGTGCTGGAGATGTTCAACCAGCCACTTCCCGGCCTCCCGGGCGTACCGGACGAGCTCATCGACGTGCTGCGCCTCGGCATGGCCAACGACCCGGCCGAGCGACCGTCCGCTCTCGAACTGCACGACCTACTCGCCAACCTGCCGTTCGGCTCGCCGGCCGCCCCGGTGAGCGGCGTCCCGACCAGCGGCTCCCCGGTCAGCGGTGCCCCGGTCAGTGGCTCTCCGGTCAGTGGTGGCCCGAGCCGGTCCGGCCTGTACGGCACCGGTCAGCCAGTGCCGCGCCCCCCGGTCGAGGACTCCCGCCCCAGCGTCCCCGGCGGCCGGCGCTGGCGGCGGCGCTGGTTCCTCGGCGGCGCCGGAGTGCTGGCGCTCGCCGCCTCGGCCACCACCGGGGCCTGGCTGGCGAGCAGTGGTTCGCCGCCCGACCCGTCACCGTCGGTGACCCAGGTCGCGGCACCGGCGACCGGGCCGCTGCCCGGCTGCGCGTCCGGCGCCGGGGCACCGACCGCGCTGCCCAGCGGTGCCCGTTGCCTCCCCGAGCTGGAGTGCTTCGGCCCAGTGCGCATCCGCGGCGCCCGCGCCGAGGCGGCCCGGGTCCCCTGCGACGGCCGGCACACCTGGGAGACGTACGCCGAGGGCATCCTGCCGGTGCCGCTCGTCGGCGCGGCCTACGACGAGGTGATCGCCGCCGAGCCGGTACGGCAGGTGTGCAGCGCCACGACGTTCCGACTGACCACGAAGATCGCCGAGCCGGTCGGCTGGCACCTGGAGGTGTTGCCGCCGGTGGACGGCAACGTCGACCGGATCTACCGGTGCCTGGCGGGGCGGGGCGTCGACGCGCTCACCGCGCCCACGCTCACCGGTCGCTGAACCCGCCGCGCGCCCGTCCCCGGTCACGCACCGCACGCAACGCGTCCCGGCTGTCCAGGGCGTCGAGCGTGTCCGCGTCGATCCCGTACGGCATCAACTCCGGCGGCGCGGTGGCGTGCGGTTGGTCCGCCGGCTCTGGTTCGGCGCGCTGGCGGGCGGCGGACACGGCGACCGCGGTGACCATGGCCAGCAGCACGCAGAGCAGTGCGAGAACGACACCGAGAAGGTCCTGCCGGCGCAGAACGACCAGCAGGGCCAGCAGCGCGACGGCACCGGGCGCCGCGACCGCCGCCACCATCCGCGCATCGATCCTGGACAGTCGATTCACCCCTCCAGCATGTCCTGACCGGGCCCGCTGTCAACCGGAGACGCGATCCGCCGCGCCGATCGGCGTTGATCGAACGGACCAGCCGACCCGACCGGTCGGGGTGCACACGCAGTGGACCCAGCTCGCTACTCTCGGTGTTCCGCAGGCTGCTCCGTCAGCGAGGTCGCCCATGAACGTCCACAGTTCCCAGTCCCGGCTCCGCTCGGTCGCGACGACGCTGGCGGTTGCCCTGACCCTCACCCTCTCCGCCGCCGCCGGCTGCGACAGCCGCAAGGAGCCGGACCTGCCGTCGGTGCAGGAGAAGCTGCGCGAGTCGCACATCTACGGGCAGTCGAAGCTGCGCATCGGTGTCGCCACCAACGAGCCGTTGATGGGCGACCTCCGCAACGGCCAGCACGTCGGCTTCGACGTCGAGATCGGTCGGTACATCGCCGCCTCCCTCGGTTACGAGGGCGACCAGCAGTTGGAGTTCGTGTCGGCGGCCACCGAGGACCGGATCCCGTATCTGCAGGGCGGCACCGTCGACCTGGTGGTGTCCAGCTTCTCGATGACCGAGGAGCGCAAGAAGCTGGTCAGCTTCGCCGGCCCGTACTTCGTCACCACCCAGGAGGTGCTGGTGCCGGTCCGGCTGAAGGACAAGATCCGCACCATTGAGGACCTGCGCGACCCGGCCTACAAGGTCTGCACCACCGGCGGTTCCACCACGGAGGGTGAGCTGGAGAAGCGCCAGGTCAAGGCGTTGGTGGTGAAGGACGTCTGGGATTGCGTGACAGGCATCCGCGCCGGCCGGTACGACGTGGTCAGCTCGGACGAGACGATCCTCGCGGGCTTCCTGGCCACGTACCCGAAGGAGTTCGAGATCGTCGACCTGCCCTTCGGCACGAGCGAGCTGTTGGGCATCGGCGTGCCGATCGGCGATCCGGCGCTGCGTGACCTGGTCGCCTTCTTCCTGCAGAAGAGCTACCAGCAGGGCCGCAACGGGCAGGCCAGCCCGTGGCTGACGGCGTACAACCGGACCCTGGGCCCGTGGCTGCGCGTCGAGAAGACTCAGCCGCAACCACTTGAGGTTCCGAAGCTGGTCGACTTCGACGACAAGGCGCCCCGGCGGTGAGCACGGTGCCGACCGCCACCGGTGACGCGAGCGCCGGCGGCGGGGTGCCGCCGCCCCGGCCTTCCGTGCCGACCGACCACGTCGAGGTGGACGCCGTTGGGTGGCCGACCGGGGTGCCGCGGGCCGAACCCGCCGTGCCGGTCGCCGACGTCGAGCAGGTGCCGGTGCGGTGGGAACCGGCGGAGCGGCGGGCGCGGGCCAGCCAGTCGTTCTGGACGGCGGTCGTGGGCGTGCCGGCGATCTTCTCGGTGCTCCGGCTCGGCGTGGAGGCGGGTGGGGAGCTGCAGACCACGCTGCTGCTGGTCGCCAACGTCGGGCCGGTCAACCTGCTCGCTGGCTTCCTGACCACCGCGGCTCGACTGCTCTCCACCGGGCTGGTCGCCGTCTTCGCGCTCGGCGCGGTGCTGGCCGTGAGCGTGGAACGACTGCCGCCGGGCACCCGCCGCCGCCCGCTCTTCGCCCGCTGGGCGGATCTCACCCCGGCCTGGGTCGTGCTGGCGAGCTTCCTGCTCGCCCTGCTCACCTGGCCGCTGCTCTACCTGCCGCTGCTGCTGCCGGCGTTCGCCGCCGCGTTCCAGCTCCGTCCGGACCGGCTGCACGAGTGGGTCGTACCCCGGTTGTCGGCGATCGTCGCGCTCTTCGCCGGGTACGGCTGGCTGCTGCTGCCGACGCTGCGGGACGCGGGCGGGCAGGGTGAGCTGCTGGTGCTGGCACTTCTCGTGGTGCCGCCGGTGTTGGCGCTCTTCATCGCCGGGCCGCTACCCGGCGTGGTGATCCGACCGCTGGCGTCGCTGACCGAGGTGGCAGTGCTGGCCATGCTGGTCTGGGCCGCGCTGCCGGTGATCAGCACACCGGTGCTCCCGCTCACCGTCACCACTGTGGGCGCCGAGAACGGCCCGACCGAAGACGTACGGGGGCACGTGGTGACCACCGACGACGTCAACATGGTGATCCTGCAGGAACGGGGTGGAGTCCGGTACGTGCCGGTGGGCCTCGTCCGCGCGCAGGTGCTCTGCCCGAGCGAGGAGGAGCTGCCCCGGCACCGGCTGCGGATCCACGACTTCCACATCGAGGATTCGCTGCTGGAGGGGATGGGCCGCCGCGTCCGCCCGGTGCACCGCATCGACGCCGCCTGCCGCGCCCCCGGCTGACCGCTGCTCAGTAGGACTTCTCCTGACCGAGGACGTGTTGGGCGACGAAGTTCAGGATCATCTCCCGGCTGACCGGGGCGATCCGGCCGGCCCGGACCGCGCCGAGCAGGGTGGCCACCCCGTACTCGGTGGTCATGCCCGCCCCGCCGAGGGCCTGCACGGCGGTGTCCACGGCGAGCGCGGCGGCCTCCCCGGCCGCGTACTTGGCCATGTTGCCGGCCACCCCGGCCTCCAGGTCACGGCCGGCGTCGTACAGGGTGGCGGCCTTCTGGATCATCAGCCGGGCCAGCTCCACCTGCACCGCCGCGTGGGCGAGCGGATGCGACACCCCCTGGTGCGAGCCGATGCTCCGGCCACCCCACACCTTGCGGGTGGCGGTGTACTCGCTGGCCCGCTCGATGGCGTACCGGCCGGTTCCGGCGCCCATCGCGGCGACCGTGATCCGCTCCGGGTTGAGCCCGGCGAAGAGCGCGGGCAGGCCGGCGTCCAGGGATTCGCCGACCAGCGCGTCGGCGGGCACCCGCACGTCGTCGAGGTAGAGCAGGAACTGGTTCTCCGGAGAGACGATCTCCATGTCCAGCTTGGACCGGGTCAGCCCGGCCGCGTCGGTCGGCACCAGGAACAGCGCGGGCTTCAACTTGCCGGTGGAGGAATCCTCGGTCCGGGCCACCACCAGGACGTGCCCGGCCTCGTCGACCCCGGAGATGTAGCACTTGCGGCCGTTGAGCAGCCAGTCGTCGCCGTCGCGGCGGGCCACCGTGCCGAGCCGGTGGAAGTTGGAGCCGGCCTCCGGCTCGGTGATCGCGAAGACGATCTTCTGCGAGCCGTCGGCGAGGCCGGGTAGGTGCCGCTTGCGCTGCTCCTCGGTGCCGTGCCGGTTGATGACGGTGGCCGCGATGGCGGGGGAGACCACGAGCAGCAGCAGCGGGCATCCGGCCGCCGCCAGCTCCTCGCAGACGATGGCCAGCTCGGTGATGCCGCCGCCCCCGCCGCCGTACTCGGTGGGGATGTTGACTCCCAGGTAGCCGAGCCGTCCGGCCTCGGCCCACAACTCGGTGGTGTGCTCACCGGCCTTTGCCTTCTCGACGAAGTAGCCGTGGCCGTACCGGCGGCCCAGCGCCCGCACGGCGTCGCGCAGCTGGTCCTGCTCGGGGGTGAGGTCGAAGGTCATCGGGGGTCCTCCTCGGGGTTCGACGGCTCCAGGTCGCCGCTTGCGGGGGAGCCGTCGATGACGGCCAGGACGGTGCCGGTGCGCACCTGACCGCCGGCCGGCACCGGCAGCTCGGTGACCACGCCGTCGGTCGGGGCCAGCACGGGATGTTCCAGCTTCATCGCTTCCAGCGTGAGCAGTGGATCGCCGGCCGTGACCCGCTGGCCGACCTGGACGTGCACCCGGGTCACCGCGCCGGGCAGCGGCGCGAGCAGCGACCCGGCCGCCACCGCCGCCGTGGGCAGCGGGAGACGCGGCAGCTCGACGAGGCTCGCCGCCCCGTCCGGGCCGTCCACGAAGACCTCCGACCCCACCCGGTGTACGCGGTACGCCTGCCGAACCCCGTCGACGTCGAGCACCACCCGGTCGGGGGTCGCCTCGACCAGCGCCACGGTCGGCGCGCTAGCCGATCCGGAGGCGTCGCTGACCTTCGGCCGCTCGGCGGAGTCATCGGCTGGCAATGTGCTGGACCAGTCGGCGAGCGCGCCGGTCCGGTCCAGGCGGTAGCGGATCTCGATCTTGTCGCCGTTCGACCCGACGAAGCGGGTGGTCTGGGGGACCGCGGGCACGTTGCGCCAGCCCGAGGGAAGTCCGGCGAGGACGGGCGCGTCCGTCCGACGCTGCGCGGCACCGGCCAGCGCCGCCGCGAGCGCGGCGACCGGGAGTCGGTCGGCGGGGAGCAACGGCGCGAAGACCTCCGGGTGCCGGTCCAGGAATCCGGTGTCGATCTCGCCGGCCGCGAACTCCGGGCTGCGCAGCACCCGAACCAGCAGATCGCGGTTGGTCGCCACCCCGTGCAGCTCGGCCCGCGCCAGCCCGCCCGCCAGCGCGCGGGCCGCCTCCGACCTGGTCGGCGCCACCGCGATCAGCTTGGCGAGCAGCGAGTCGTAGTGCACACCCACCACCGAGCCCGCCACGACGCCGGAGTCGAGCCGCAGGCCCGCCCGCTGGATCCAGCCGAACTCGCGGTCCACGCCGGGCACGTCGAAGCGGTGCAGGGTGCCGGTGGCGGGCCGCCAGCCCTGCGCCGGCTCCTCGGCGCAGAGCCGTACCTCGATCGCGTAGCCGCGCGTGGCGGGGTAGTGGTGGTGCTCGGGCAGCGGGGCGCCCTCGGCCACCAACAACTGCATCCGGACCAGGTCCAGCCGGACCGGGGTGATCAACTCGGTGACCGGGTGCTCCACCTGGAGCCGGGTGTTCATTTCGAGGAAGAAGAATTCGCCGGTCGGTGCCAGCAGGAACTCGACCGTGCCGGCCCCCACGTAGTCGACAGCCCGTCCGGCAGCCACGGCGGTCTCGTGCAGCCGCTCCCGCAGCCCCGGCGGGAGATCCCCGGGCGCCTCCTCGATGATCTTCTGGTGCCGGCGCTGGATCGAGCACTCCCGGACACCGAGGGCGGCCACCGTCCCGTGGGTGTCGCCGAAGATCTGCACTTCCACGTGCCGGCCGCGCTCGACGTACCGCTCGATGAAGACCGTGCCGTCGCCGAACGCTGCAGCCGCCTCGCGGCGCGCGGAGGCCACGGCCTCGGGCAGCTCGGCGGCGGCCCGGACGATCCGCATGCCCCGCCCGCCACCACCCGCGGACGCCTTCACCAGCACCGGGAAGCCCGTGACCTCGTCGGCGTCGGTCCAGCTCGGCAGCATCGGCACACCCGCGTCGGCGAGCAGCGCCTTCGCCGCGAGCTTGTCGCCCATCGCGGCGATCACCTTGGCCGGCGGCCCGACCCAGGTCAGCCCGGCGTCGGTCACCGCCGCCGCGAATTCGGCGTTCTCGGCGAGGAAGCCGTAGCCGGGGTGGACGGCGTCCGCGCCGCTGCGCCGGGCCGCGTCCAGGATCAGGTCCACCCGCAGGTACGTCTCGGCCGGCGTGTTCCCGGGCAGCCGCACCGCCTGGTCGGCCTCGGCGACGAACGGCGCGTCGGCGTCCGCGTCGGAGTGCACGGCGACGGTCTGCACACCCATCGCGCGGCAGGTGGCGAAGACCCGGCGGGCGATCTCGCCCCGGTTGGCCACGAGCAGTCTGTTGATCATGAGTGGCCCCTCTACATCCGGAAGACGCCGAAACCGTCGGCGCCCTTCACCGGTCCGTTGTGGATCGCCGAGAGGCAGAGCCCCAGCACGGTGCGGGTGTCCCGGGGGTCGATCACCCCGTCGTCGTAGAGCCGGCCGGAGAGGAAGAGCGCGCCGGACTGCGACTCGATCTGCTGCTCGACCATCATCCGCATCGCCGCGTCGGACTCCTCGTCGAAGGAGCGCCCCCGGGCGGCGGCGGCCTGCCGGGCCACTATGGAGAGCACCCCGGCGAGCTGCGCCGGGCCCATCACCGCCGACTTGGCGTTCGGCCAGGTGAACAGGAACCTCGGCTCGTACGCCCGCCCGCACATGCCGTAGTTGCCGGCCCCGTACGAGGCGCCCAGGTTCACCGTCAGGTGCGGCACCGTCGAGTTCGACACCGCGTTGATCATCAACGCGCCGTGCTTGATGATGCCGTGCTGCTCGTACTCGGTGCCGACCATGTAGCCGGTGGTGTTCTGCAGGAAGATCAGCGGGGTGTCCGAGGCGTTCGCGAGCTGGATGAACTGGGCCGCCTTCTGTGCCTCCGCGCTGAACAGCACCCCCCGGGCGTTCGCCAGGACCCCCACCGGATACCCGTGCAGCTCGCCCCAGCCGGTGACCAGCGCGTCCCCGTACGCCGGCTTGAACTCGTCGAAGTCGCTGCCGTCCAGGATCCGGGCTAGCACCTCGCGCGGGTCGAACGGCACCTTCAGATCGGAGCTGACGATGCCGAGCAGCTCCTCCGGGTCGTACTTCGGCGGCTGCGGCACGGCCGTGCGCGGCGACGGGCCCTGCTTGCGCCAGTTGAGCCGGCGGACGCACTGCCGGGCCAGCCGGATGCCGTCGCGCTCGTCGGCGGCCAGGTAGTCGGCGAGCCCGGACGTGCCGGCGTGCATCGCCGCGCCACCCAGCGACTCGTCGTCGGTGACCTCGCCGGTCGCCATCTTCACCAGCGGCGGCCCGGCCAGGTAGACCTGCGACCGGTCCCGAATCATGATCACGTGGTCGGACATCCCCGGCACGTACGCGCCACCGGCCGTGGCGTTGCCGAAGACCACGCTGACCGTGGGGATGCCCGCGGCCGAGAGCCGCGTCAGGTCCCGGAACACCCGGCCACCCGGGATGAAGATCTCCGCCTGGGTGGGCAGGTCCGCCCCGGCCGACTCGACCAGATTGACCATCGGCAGCCGGTTGGCCAGGGCGATCTCACCGGCCCGCCGGGTCTTCGCGAGCGACCACGGGTTGACCGCGCCGCCGCGTACCGTCGGGTCGTTGGCGACGATCAGGCACTCGACGCCCTCGACCACGCCGATACCCGTGACCACGCTGGCCCCGACCGGGAAATCCGTGCCGTACGCGGCGACCGGCGACAGCTCCAGAAACGGGCTGTCGGCGTCCACCAACAGCTCGATCCGCTCCCGGGGGAGCAGCTTGCCGCGCTTGTGGTGCCGGGACACGTACTTCTCGCCGCCGCCCGCCCGGGCCTGGTCCAGCGCGGCGTCCAGCTCGGCCAGTCGCTCCAGCAACGCCGCCCGGTTCGCCACGTGCCCCGGTGCGGCCGGATCGATAGCGCTGTCCAGGATCGTCATAGGCCCATGCCCTTCGCGATGATCTCGTTCATGATCTCGGTGGTGCCGCCGCCGATGCCGAGGATCCGGGCATCGCGGTAGTGCCGCTCCACCTCGGCGTCACGCAGGTAGCCGAAGCCGCCGTGCAGTTGCAACGCCTGGTCGACGACCTGGTCACAGGCGGCCACCGCGACGTTCTTGGCCATCGCCACCTCGGTCACCACCGGCTCGCCGGCGACTGCTCCAGGTCGCGGCGCGGCGTCAGACGCGCCGAGCTGGAGTGGTCGAGCCACCCGGATGGCCACCTCGTGCACGTACGACCGGGCCGCCTCGGCGCGGGTGTGCATCTCGGCCAGCCGGTGCCGGACCAGCTGTCGGCTGGCCAGCGGACGCCCGAAGGTCTCCCGGTCCCGGCACCAGCGCACCGCCAGCTCGACGCAGCGCTGCGCGGTCGCGTACGCCTGGGTCGCCAGCGACAGTCGCTCGGCGGCGAAGTGCTGCATGATCGCCAGGAAGCCGGTGTTCTCCGCGCCGATCCGGTTGGCCACCGGCACCCGCACGTCGACGAAGGACAGCTCCGCCGTGTCCGAGCAGTGCCAGCCCAGCTTCTCCAGTCGGCGCCCCACCGTGAACCCGGGCGACCCCTTGTCGATGACGAGCAGGGTCAGTTCACCGCTGCCGGGGAAATCGGTGCACACCGCGGTGGTCACGAAGTCGGCCCGGTGCCCGCTGGTGATGTACGTCTTCGACCCGTTCACCACGTAGTGGTCGCCGTCGCGGCGGGCGGTGGTGCGGATGCCGGCCACGTCGGAGCCGCCGTCCGGCTCGGTGATCGCCAGCGCGCCGATCATCGTGCCGGCCAGGGTGGGCCGGACGTACCGCTCGATGAGGCCGTCGTCGGCGGGCGACGGGCTGCCGCCGAGCCGGCCGCCCAGCGACCCGCCGGTGCGGGCGCCGGCCGCGGCGACCATGTGCGGCAACGCGATGCCGTGCGTGAACAGGGCCGCTACCAGACCGGACGAGCCGCCCGAGCGGATCAGCTCCTCCGTCACGATGATCGAGTCGAGCAGGTCACCGCCGCTGCCGCCCACCGACTCGGGAAAGCCGATGCCGAGCAGGCCGAGCTTCGCGGCGGTCGCGTGCAGGGCCCGGGGGACCTCGCCGGCCCGCTCCCAGTCGTCCAGGTGCGGCAGCACCTCCCGGGTCACGAAGGCCCGGGTCAACTCGCGCAGCTGCCGCCGTTCGGGGGTGTCCACGATGCTCATCGCGCCACCCCCGTCGGCACATCGGCGGGCAGGTCGACGATCCGGGCGCGCAGCAGCTCACCGAGCGCCTTGGCCTGCGGATCGAACCGGGTGGACGCGGCGACCCCGGCCCCGAGCAGGCCCTCGATCACGAAGTTGACCGCGCGCAGGTTCGGCAGCTCGTAGCGCCGCACCGACAGCGACGCCGTCTCCGGCAGCAGCTCGGCCAGCCGCTCGACGGTCAACCAGGCGCGCAGCCACGCGTACCCGGCGTCGCTTCGGGCCCAGACACCGAGGTTGGCGTCACCGCCCTTGTCGCCCGAGCGCGCGCCGACCAGCTCGCCGAGCGCCCCGCGCCGGGTCGGGCCGTCAACCGCCGCGTCGCCGCCCGGTACGGTCTCGTCGTCCGCGGTGGGGACGGTGCAGAACGGCGGGGCGATCGGCACCCGCTCACCGCCGGGCAGGACCGCGACGTGCGCGACCTCGTCCTGCGGCACGGCGTCGGCGGTGAAGACGCCGTACGGTGTCGCGTCGCCCGGGAGGGTGGTCAGCGTGCAGCCCGGGTAGGAGGCCAGCGCCAGCTCCACCGCGGCGGCCGAGAAGGCCCGCCCGGCCCGCGCCTTGTCACTGTCGCGCAGGTGTACGTGCAGCAGGGCGCTGGCCACCTCGGTGTCGGCGGCGTCCGGGTGGTCGGTGCGGGCCAGCGTGACTTCCAGCCCGTCCTTGCCCACCGCCTCCTCGATCTGCCCCCGTACCAGGGCCGCCTTCGCCTCGATGTCCAGCCCACAGAGGACGAACGTCATCGAGTTCCGGAAGCCGCCGAGGTTGTTGACGCCCACCTTGAGCGTTGCCGGCGGCGGGGTGCCCCGGACGCCGGAGACCCGGACCCGGTCCGGCCCGTCGGGGCGCAGCGTCACGGAGTCCAGTCGGGTGACCACGTCCGGCCCCAGGTAGGCCGGCCCGCCGATCTCGTAGAGCAGCTGGGCGGTGACGGTCTCCACGGTGACCGCGCCGCCGGTGCCCGGGTGCTTGGTGACCACGGATGAGCCGTCGGAGTGCACCTCGGCGATCGGGAAGCCGGGGCGGTGCCCGCCGTCGGGCAGTTCGGTGAAGAAGCTGAAGTTGCCGCCGGTGACCTGCGCCCCGCACTCCAGGAGGTGCCCGGCGACGGTCGCCCCGGCCAGCTCGTCGAGGTCGTCGCGGCCCCACCCGTATCGGGCGATGGCCGGGCCGACCACCAATGACGCGTCGGTGACCCGGCCGGTGACCACCACGTTGGCACCGGCGTCGAGGCAGGCGGCGATCCCGAACGCGCCCAGGTAGGCGTTCGCGGTGAGCGCGTCGGGCCGCTGGAGCGCGTCGCCCTCGACGTACCCCACCTGGGCCGACAGGCCCAGACGGCCGGCGAGCGCCTCGATGGCGGCGGCCAGGCCGGCCGGATTCAACCCGCCGGCGTTGGTCACGATCCGCACCCCCCGGTCGAGGGCTGTGCCCAGGCACGTCTCCAGCTGGCGCAGGAACGTCTTCGCGTAGCCGAGGTCGGGGTCGCGCAGCCGGTCCCGACCGAGGATCAGCATGGTCAGCTCGGCCAGGTAGTCACCGGTCAGCACGTCCAGTTCGCCGCCGTCGAGCATCTCCCGCCAGGCGGTGAACCGGTCGCCGTAGAAGCCGGAGGCGTTGCCGATGCGGATCACGCCCGTACTCCGTTTTCGCTGGCCGGTGCCCGGCCGGCCCCCGGCGGCCCGGCGAAGGCCTGCGCCACGTCGAGCCACTCGTCGGCGATCGGGCCGGTGGCCACCAGGGCGAGGTCCGCGCGGTGGCGGCGTTGGGTGACCAGGAGGCAGAAGTCCCGGGCCGGGCCGCTCAGCCGGTCGGCGGCGTCCGCCGGACCCCAGGTCCACATGTCACCGCCGGGCCCGACCAGCTCGACCCGGACCGGCGCCGCCGGTGCCGGCCGGCCGTGGGCGGCGAAGCCGTGCCCGAGAGTACGCACGCCCAGGTGCGCCACGTGCCGGAGCCGGTCGCTGTCGGGGCGGACGACGCTGAGGGCGTCGGCCACGTCCTCGCCGTGTGCCCAGGTCTCCATCATCCGGGCCGTCGCCATCGAGGTGGCCGACATCCGGGTGCCGTACCAGGGCAGCTTCTCGCCGGCCGGGACGGCGGCCAGGGCGTCGGCGAGTGCCGCCCGCCCGGCGCGCCAGCGGGCGAGCAAGTCGACGGGCGGGGCGAGGAATGCATCGGCACCCGCGTCCACCAGCCGCGTCACGTCCGGAGCGCCGGTCACCGTCGCGTAGAACGCCTCGGTATCGGTGGCGGCCAGCAGCGCCACGTGGTCGGTCCAGGCGAGGTGGGCGATCTGGTGCCCGATGCTCCAGCCGGCCGCCGGGGTCGGGCGGGCCCAGTCGGCTGCCGGCAGCGGCGCCACCAGCGCGTCCAGGTCAGCGGACTCGTCGGCCAGATCCGCGAGCAGGTCACTGAGGTCGACCATGGTGCCTCCGGTCGGTGCTGGGCCGGTGTGGCCGGGGTCAGGGCGTGAGGAGGGTGGCGAGCTGGCGTTTCCAGGTGACGAGCAGGGCGGCACGGCGGGCCGAGTCGTCGCTGAGCAGGTTGGCCACCCCGAGCCCGCGCAGCAGGTCGAGGGTGGCCTGCACGGCTTCGCGGACGCCGGGACGACGCTCGTCGACCCCGAGCAGGGCGACGGTGAGCCGGTGCATCTCCCGGCCGACCGTCGCCTCCAACGGGACCAGGGCGTCGCGGAGCTCCGGGTCGGTGCGGGCGGCCACCCACAGTTCGAGCGCGGCGACGAAGAGCGGCCCGGTGAAGGCCACCCCGAGCAGGTCGATCACCCGGTCCAGCCGCTGCGGGCCGGCCGGCAACGCCTCGGCCTCGGTGCGCAGCTCGTTGGCCCGGCGCTCGGCTAGATGGGCGACGGCGGCCGTGACCAGCGCGGCCTTCGTTGGGTAGTGGTGCAGCTGCGCGCCCCGCGAGACACCTGCTCGCGCCGCCACGACGGTGGTCGTGGTGCCGGACCAGCCATGATCGATGAGGCAGTCGACGGTCGCCTCCAGCAGGCGGGCCTGGGTGGCGCGACTGCGCTCCTGCTGGGGAACACGCGTCGCGCCGGCGGACGTCGCGCCGGCGGACGCCGCGGCAGCGGACGTCGCGGCGGCAGACGTCGATGCGGCGGACACGGCAACAGCCTGCGGCCTCCGAAACAAACAGTCAAGACTGACTTTTTTACGGCTGGATCGGCGATGTGCTCAGGTCGAGCTGACCTCGACTGCCCTCCCCGGCCCCTGTAGAGCTGCCCCACGAATGGGGCAGCGACGACGCGCCATCCGCCCCTCCTACTCCGGGGCCCTCCGGAGAGCTGCCCTGCCTCGGGATTGGGCGGCGACGATGCGCCACCTGCCCCTCCACCTCCAGGGCCTTCGTAGAGCTGCCCCGGGGCTGAGGCGGCGACGATGCGCCACCTGCCACTCCCTGGCCCTGTAGAGCTGCCCCACGAGTGGGGCGGCGGCGACGTTTGGTCTGCCCCTCCTACTCCGGGCCTTCGTAGAGCTGCCGGGACTGGGGCGGCGACGATGCGCCACCTGCCACTCCCTGGCCCTGTAGAGCTGCCCCACGAGTGGGGCAGCGGCGACGTCTGGTCTGCCCCAGATCTGGGGCAGCTCTACAGGCAGCGGAGGAGGTCCTCCGACCTCAGCTGATTGGCCTGCGCCGGCTGTCGGCGGCCAGCCGAGGCCGTCCGCAATCTCGAGGCCGTCCGCAACGTCGAGGCCGTCCGCAACGTCGAGGCCCTGTGCAGCGCCGGGGGCATGTGCGGGGTCGGAGCGGTGTGGGTCAGCGGCCGTCGCGCGGGCCGAAGACGGCGAGGGCGTCGGCGTCGCTGTGCTGGGAGCGCAGGTACTCGTCGGCCCAGGCGGCGGCGTCGGGGTAGGTCGACTCCGTCGCCACCCGGGCGCAGGCCGCGTCCACGTCGAAGGCGGTGCGGCGCAGCTGTACGCCCGGACCGAGCAGCGCCCACCACGCGCCCGCACCCCCGTACGGCATGCCGATGCTGCCCGGGTTGACCACCAGGCGCCGGTCGACCAGCCGGGTGAACGGCATGTGGGTGTGGCCGCAGACCACCGTCGCGATCTCGGCCGGGAGGCCGGCGAACACCTCCGACCAGCGGGACATTCGGGAGTCGACGAGCACGACTTCCTCGTCGTCACGAGGGGTCGCGTGACAGAACAGTGTCGGCCCGAGGCCGTCGATCTCGAACGTCGCCGTCGCCGGCAGGGCCGCGAGTCGGGCCACCTGGTCCTCGCGGAGCTGCCCGCCGGCCCAGTGGGACACCTCGAAAGCGGCGGGCCGGCCGGCCCGTGCGTCGACCAGCTCACGTTCGCAGTTGCCGCCCACCCAGCAGACCCGGTCACCCAGGTCGGCGAGCACGTCCAGCACCTCGACCGGCTGCGGGCCGGACGCGATGTCGCCGGTCAGCACGATGAGGTCGGCGGCGGCGACGTCCGGCTCGGCCAGCACGGCCTCCAGCGCGGGGAGTACGCCGTGGATGTCGGAGAGCACCGCAACTCTGTTCACCATGGGCCCACCCTCACCGCTGCTGCCGCACCGAGCCAGCATTTCTGCGCCGGGCAGACGAAAACGTCCCCGCCTGCCGTCGGTGACGGCAGGCGGGGACGGGACGTACCGCTCAGACGCGGGCGCGGCGGGCGAGGCGCTCCGGGTCCAGGATGATGATGCTCTTGCCGTCCAGCCGCAGCCAGCCGCGCGAGGCGAAGTCGGCAAGCGCCTTGTTGACCGTCTCCCGGGAGGCGCCGACGAGCTGGGCGATCTCCTCCTGGGTGAGGTCGTGCGTCACGCGCAGCACGCCGCCATCGCGCGTGCCGAACCGGCCGGCCATCTGGAGCAGGTTCTTCGCGACCCGACCCGGCACGTCCGTGAAGATCAGGTCGGCGAGCGAGTCGTTGGTCCGACGCAGCCGCCGGGCGAGCACGCGGAGCAACTGCTCGGCGATCTCCGGGCGGTTGTTGAGCCACGGCCGCAGCGCCTGCTTGCGCAGCCGCACCAGCCGGGTGTCGGTCACCGCGGTGGCAGTCGCCGTACGCGGACCCGGGTCGAAGAGCGACAGCTCACCGACCATGTCCGACGGCCCCATCACCGCGATCAGGTTCTGCCGGCCGTCCGCCGCCCGGCGGCCGACCTTGATCTTCCCGGACAGCAGGATATAGAGACTGTCGCCGGGCTCGCCCTCATTGAAGACGATCTCGCCCTTGCGGACCTCGATCGTCTCCATCTCCTTGGCGAGCGCCTCGGCAGCTTCCGGGTCGACACCCTGGAAGATCCCGCTGCGGGCCAGTACCTCATCCATCGCGCACCTCCGGTTGCGCGTGCCGTCTTCTCGGCCGGGGCCGCCGTCCGCTGATCCCCTCGCGCGCCGTCAAGTCTAGGCGCACGTGAGCATGAATCAGAGGTCGCCCCTGGAATCTTGATCGGTGGGCGTAACCTGCCCGACGTGCTGAGCGACCCGACTCTGACCAGCCGCGCCGAGTACGGGCGGCAGATTCCGCTGCTCGTCTGGCGGGCCGACGGCCCCTTACGAGCGGTCAGCAGCGGCCCGCTCGGCGGTGGAATCGGCGTCCGGCACTGGGTGCTGAACGCGACCGTACCCATGTCGTACGACCGGGACGACCCCGCCGCCCACCTGACCGCGCTCGCCGCGGACCTGGCCCTCGACGGGCCCGGAGTGGGCCTGCTGACCGGCGTCGACGTGACCGAGGTGGTCGCCCGGACCGACACCGGGGTGCGGGCCTGGGCGACGGTCGGGCTCGGCACCCCGGTGCCCGCCGCCGCGCCGGAACCGGCCGCGCTCGCCCAGCGGGTGGGCACGGTCAACATCGTGGTGTACGTGCCGGCCCGGCTCGCCGACTCGGCGCTCGTCAACGCCGTCGCCACCGCCACCGAGGCGAAGACCCAGGCGATCGTCGAGCTGGGGTTGCCCGGGACCGGCACCCCCACCGACGCGGTCACCGTGCTCTGTCCGGTGGACGGGCCGGAGGTCGCGTACGGCGGGCCGCGCTCCACCTGGGGCGCCCCGCTGGCCCGAGCCGTGCACGCCGCAGTGCGCGCGGGCGGTGACCGGCCGGTCGTTCCCTGGTCAGACCGGCTGACCGGCTGAACTTCCGACCGATCGGCCCTCGTCGGCGCGTTACGGGGCCGGTAGGGTCGCGGGCGATGTACGCTTCCGCCCCCCTCGCGCCCCGCCCGTTCCGTCGCGTCGCCCTCGGCCTCGCGGCGCTGCTGGCCGCCCTGCTCGTCGCCGGCTGTGCCGACAGCGGGGAGGCCCCGGTGTGGCAGCCCGGCGCCGGTGGTGGTGGCACCGGAGCGCCGGTGACCACGTCCGGCCCGAAGGCGAGCGGCGGCGCCGCAACCTCCGGCGGGGGTGGCGCCATCTCGCTCTCCGCCACCGGCGACATCATCATGGGCAACGCGCCGAGCCGGCTCCCCGCCGCAGGCGGCAAGGGCTTCTTCGACTCGGTCAAGCAGGCGCTCAAGGCCGACCTGGTGATGGGCAACCTGGAGGAGCCGCTGACGGTGGACACCGGCGCCGGCAAGTGCGGGGCCAACTCCACCCGCTGCTACCAGTTCCGGGCCCCACCGGAGTACGCCGCGCACCTGCGCGACGCCGGCTTCAAGGTGCTCAACCAGGCCAACAACCACGGCTACGACTACGGGCCGAAGGGCTACGAGAACACGCAGAAGGCGCTGGAGAAGTACGACCTGGAGCACACCGGCGCCCCGGACGAGATCACCGTGGTCGACGTCAAGGGCGTCAAGGTTGCCGTGGTGGGTTTCTCGTCGTATGTCTGGTCCAACAGCCTGGTCGACATCGCCAAGGCCAAGACGGTGGTGGCCAAGGCGGCCACCATGGCCGACCTGGTCGTGGTGCAGGTGCACATGGGCGGCGAGGGCGCGGACCAGACCCGGGTGAAACCCGGCACCGAGATATTCCTGGGTGAGAACCGGGGGGACCCGGTGAAGTTCTCGCACGCCATGATCGACGCGGGCGCGGATCTGATCGTCGGGCACGGGCCGCACGTGCTGCGCGGCATGGAGTTCTATCAGGGGCGCCTGATCGCGTACAGCCTGGGCAACTTCGCCGGCGGTAGCAACACGTTGATCAATACCGGCCGGCTCGGCTGGGGCGGGGTGCTGAAGGTGTCGCTCAAGCCGGACGGCAGTTGGGCCGGCGGCACGTTCACCTCGACGTACATGAACTCCACCGGCAAGCCGACGATGGACCCGGACGACCGCGGCCTGGGCCTGGTCACCGAGCTGAGCCGCGCCGACTTCCCGAAGGGTGGGGCCCGGTTCGACGGGCAGGGCAGGATCACCGCGCCGACGGCCGGTTGACCCGAGCAGGAACGTCCGGGGCGCGACGTAGGCTGACCGTCGTGACCAGTAGCCCTCCCGGTGCCAGCGAGACCGATCTCGGGCGCAAACGTCGTGCCCGCAAGATCGGCCGGGTGCTGGCCGAGACGCACCCCGACGCGCACTGTGAGCTGGACCACTCCAACGCCCTGGAGCTGGCCGTCGCCACCATCCTCTCGGCGCAGTGCACCGACAAGAAGGTCAACGAGGTCACCCCGAAGCTCTTCGCCCGCTACCCGAGCGCCGCCGCGTACGCCGGGGCCGACCGGGGCGAGATGGAGGAGCTGATCCGGCCCACCGGCTTCTACCGCAACAAGACCGATTCGCTGCTCAAGCTCGGGCAGGCCCTCCTCGACCGGTACGACGGTCAGGTCCCCGGCCGGCTCGTCGACCTGGTGACGCTTCCCGGGATCGGCCGCAAGACCGCAAACGTCATTCTCGGCAACGCCTTCGACGTCCCCGGGATCACGGTCGACACGCACTTCCAGCGGCTGGTGCACCGGTGGCGGCTGACCACCGAAACCGACCCGGTCAAGATCGAGCACGCGATCGGCGCGCTGTACGACAAGCGCGACTGGACCATGCTGTCGCACCGGATCATCTTCCACGGGCGACGGGTCTGCCATGCCCGCAAGCCCGCCTGCGGGGCGTGCACGCTCGCGAAGCTCTGCCCCTCGTACGGCACCGGCCCGACCGAGCCGGCTGCCGCAGCCAAGCTACTCAAGGGCCCTCGGGCGCGTGACCTCGCGGTGGCCGCCGGGGTCGACCCGGAGTTGGTGCCCGCGCAGGCGGTCGCCGCGGAGGTGCCGTGAACCGGCGCCTCGCTGTGCTCGTCCTGCCGCTGCTACTGGTCGTTGCCGGTTGCACCGGCAGCCCGGCCGACGACCCCGCACCACGGCCGGCCGCCGCCGAACGGCCGTCGCCCTTCCGTGACTGCGCCGGGCTGGGCACGCCCCCCACGGCCGCGTCGCCCGGCGCCGGCACGACGGCCCCCGCCACGCCCGGCACGTCGACGGCGCCCGGCGGGCAGGAGTTGCCGGAGCTGACCCTCGCCTGCTTCACCGGCGGCGCCCCCGTCGCTCTGCGCGACGTGGCCGGGCCAGCCGTGATCAATGTGTGGGCCTCCTGGTGCGGGCCGTGCCGCAAGGAACTGCCCGCCTTCCAGCGGCTCAGCGAGCGCGCCGCCGGGCGACTCCAGGTGGTCGGGGTCAACACCCGGGACAGCCGGGGCGGCGCCCAGTCCATCGGCGAGGACTTCGGCGTACGGTTCCCGATCCTGGTGGACCAGGGCGACGCGCTGCAACGGGAACTGAAGCGCAACGCCTTCCCGCTGACCCTCTTCGTCGACGCGCAGGGCCGCATCCGGCACATCGACGCCACCGGGGCTCTCGACGACGCGCAGATCGCCAAGCTGGTCCGCCAGCATCTCGGCCTGACGGTGCCAGCATGATCCGCCGACCGCCCGAGTGGATCGAGCCGTTGCTGACCCGGCTGGGCACCGCCCGTGCCGAGGACTTCACCCGGCTGACCACCCCCGCCGAGGGCGGCCGGGAGAGCGCCGTGCTGGTGCTGCTCGGTGAGCAGCCCGGCACCGGCCCCGACGTGCTGGTCCTGCAACGGGCCGCCACCCTGCGCAACCACGCCGGTCAGCCGGCCTTCCCGGGCGGGGCGGCCGACCCGGAGGACGCCGACGTCCGGGCCACCGCGCTCCGCGAGGCGAACGAGGAGGTCGACCTCGACCCGGCCAGCGTCACCGTGCTGGCCGAACTGCCGAAGTTGTGGATCCCGGTCAGCGACTTCGTGGTCACCCCCGTGCTGGCCTGGTGGCACGACCCGCACCCGGTGCACCCGCGGGAGCCCGCCGAGGTGGCGCACGTGGCGCGACTGCCGGTCCGCGAGCTGGTCGACCCGGCCAACCGGCTGCGGGTCCGCCATCCCAGCGGCTGGGAGGGGCCGGCGTTCTCGGCGCGCGGCATGCTCGTCTGGGGCTTTACCGCCGGGGTGCTGGCGGCCCTGCTGGAGATGGGTGGCTGGGCCCGCCCGTGGTCGCCCGGCCGGCTGGTCGAGCTGCCGCCCACGGGGGCCACTCCCGCGCCGTCGGCCGGCACCGAAGAGGTCGACGAGACCGCCCTACGCTGACCACGCGGTCACCTTCCGCAAGCGGTGGTCATCCGGTAGGCGCGCTGCCCGTACGCTGGACCCCGTGTCCGTCGTGGATCTCGTCCTGCTGCTGCTCATGCTCGTGTTCGCGATCAGCGGATACCGCCAGGGTTTCGTCATCGGCATCACGTCGCTGTCCGGTTTCTTCCTGGGACTGCTGCTCGGCCTGCAACTCGGGCCGCTGTTCGCCAGGCAGTTCGTCGACGCCGGCACCCGGGTGCTGATCTCACTGGTGGCGATCTTCGGGTTGGCCGTGATCGGGCAGGCGCTCGCCGGCTGGCTCGGCTCGCACCTGCGCAAGACGATCACCAGCGACGTGGGTCGGCGGGTCGACGACATCGGCGGGGCGTTCGTCTCACTGTTCGCGGTGCTCCTGCTGGCCTGGCTCGTCGCCGTACCGCTCGGGTCGTCGTCGGTGCCCTGGCTCGCCGCCGCGGTGCGCAACAGCGCGCTGATCACCGTGGTGAACGGGGTGCTGCCGGAGGAGGCGCACCGGCTCTCCACCGCTCTGGAGGACACCGTCGACACCGACGGGTTCCCGGACGTCTTCGGTGGTCTCGCGCCCACCCGGGCCCGGCAGGTCGACCCGCCCGACCCGGCGCTGGCCGGCTCCCAGCTGGTGGTCAACGGTCAGCGCTCGGTGGTCAAGGTGCTCGGCTCCGCGCCCAGCTGTTCGCGCCGCATCGAGGGCTCCGGCTTCGTGTACGCCGACGACCGGGTCATGACCAACGCCCACGTGGTCGCCGGCACCCGATCGGTGGCGGTGGAGCTGGGCGGGGAGCGGTACGACGGTCAGGTGGTGGTCTACGACCCGAACCGGGACCTGGCGGTGCTGCTGGTGCCGGGGCTGCCCGGCCCATCGCTGCGGTTCGCCGCCGGCAACGCGGGCAGCGGCTCGGACGCCATCGTGCTCGGCTTCCCGCTCGATGGCCCGTACAACGCGCAGTCGGCGCGGGTTCGGGACGTCGACCGGATCAAGGGGCCGGACATCTACTCCTCCGGCGACGTCACCCGGGAGATCTACACCATCCGGGCTCTGGTGCGTAGCGGCAACTCCGGTGGGCCGCTGCTCTCCGCCAACGGCCTGGTGCTCGGCGTGATCTTCGCGGCGGCGGCGGACGACCCCAACACCGGGTTCGCGGTGACCGCCGCCGAGGCCCGGCCGGTGGCGCTGGCCGGCGCCGAGCGCAACCGGGCCGTCGCCACCGGCGAGTGCACCTGAGCGTCGCGCCGGATCAGGTCCGGGCCGGTGCGGCGAGCGGCAGCTTGGTCCGCCCCCAGCGCAGTCCCCGGTCCAGCACCGCCCGGGCCATGATCGCGACGCAGGCGCCGCCGTTGAGGAAGGACGCCACCACGTCGCTCGGGTGGTGCATCCCCCGGTACATGCGGGTCAGCGCCACACCCACCGGCACCATCAGCAGCAGCGTCCACCAGGCGACCTTCGCTCCGGTGCTGCGCGCCCGCAGGGCCATCAGCACCGCGATACCGACGTAGAGCGCCACGGCCGCCGAGGTGTGCCCGGACGGGAAGCTCGACGTGGGCGGCGAGACATCCATGTGCTCCACCGCCGGCCGCTGCCGGTCGATCACCATCGTGGTGAGCAGGAACACCAGCGCCTGGGCGGTCACCGCCGCGCACAGGAACAGGGGCTCCCGCCAGCGCTTCAGCCAGAGCCGCAGCGCCAGCGCCACCAGCACAGTGACCACGACGATCATCTGGGTGCTGGCCAGCGTGCTGAACACCAGCGAGACGTCGTTCCAGCCGCCGGTGCGGTCACCCGCGAACTCCCGATTCACCGCGTCCTCGACGGTGAACGGCCAGGTCCGGGCGAACACGCGGGTGACCAGCACCCCGAGCAGCACCATGAAACCGAACAGGAGGGACACCGGCAGCAGCACCCGCCGGACGATCTGGACCACGGTGTCGGACATGAGCGGGCCAGTACCCGGTCGGCGTCGTCGTCACGCCTCAGGTCTTGTCCGGCTGCCGCTCGACCTCGGGCGCGACGCCGTCGCGGACCGGCCGGACCGGTCGGAGGCCGGTGTGCGCCCGCCAACTGGTGAACGCCGCGGTGGTCGCCGTGACCACCGCCACGCCGAGCAGCCAACCGCCGAGCACGTCGCTGGTGAAGTGCACACCGAGCGCGACCCTGCTCACCCCGGTCACCACGGTGAGCAGCAGCGCGGCGACCCAGAGCGCGACCCGCGAGGCCCAGCGTCGGACGTACGGCAGGAACACCAGCAGCAGCACCCCGGCGGCCAGGGTGGCGTTCAGCGCGTGCCCGGAGGGGAACGAGTAGCCGGCGGCCCGCGCCACCGGATCGAGCAGCTCCGGCCGGTCCCGGCCGACGAGCAACTTGAGCAGCGGACCCATCAACCCGCCGACCACCATCGTCGTGGTCACCCAGAGGGCCAGCCGCCGAGCCTGCCGGCGCAGCAGCCAGATCACCACGAGCAGGGCCACGACCCGCAGCGGCATGGGCGCGAACACCGCACTCCAGACCTCCATCAGCGCGACCCAGGTCGGGTGGTCCACCGCGTGCTCGTGCAGCGCGTCGGTGATCGTCGTGTCCAGCCGGTGCAGCGGCGCCCACGCACCGAGCACCAGCAGCGCGAGCAGGGCGAACGGCACCAGCACCAGGAACGCCGCCGTCGCCGCCAGGGTCAGCCGCAGACCCAACGAGTGGTCCGGGTCGAGGCGGCGGCGCCGCCAGGACGGGCGCCGGGTGGTGTCGAGGCTACGGGGGGCGGGCGTGCTCATGCGGACGGTTCTACCCCACCCGCCGGGCAATCAGACCTGCCGTCAGCGGCGCTCAGCGAGCGCGCTGACGGAACCGGCGCACCATCAGCGCCGCGCCGGTCACCAGGGCGGCGAAGAGCACAACCCCGGTCCACAGTTGCTCCGGCGCGGATTCGTCCGGCACGCCCGCCGGCCGGGCCGTCCACCCCGTCTGCTGCCGTGGAGCGGTGAAACCGAGCGGGTCGCTGCCGGCGCCGCTGACCGGGCCGTTGTCGCCCGAACCGGGGGCCGGACCGAAGCCGACCACGCCCGGCGAGGTCAGATCGTCCAGCGGATTGGCGGTGACCGGGGGAACGTCCGCGGTCAGCGCCGCCACCGGGTCGACCACCCCGTACCCGAAGCGGTCGTCCCGGCCGGTCGGGCCGAGGTCACGGGCGGTGGCCAGCAGCCGGTTGACCACCTCGCCGGCGGGCATGTCCGGAAAGCGGGACCGGACCAGCGCGGCGGTGGCGGCCACCAACGGCGCGGCGAAGCTGGTGCCCTGCACCCGCCAGTACCCGTCGGCCGGGCGGGCGCCGACCAGGTTGGTGGCGGGGGCGGTGAGCACGGTCGCCCGGCCGGTGATCGACCCGGACCACAGGTTGTCGCTGCTGCGCTCCAGCCCGGCGACCGCGATCACGCCCGGCTCACGAGCCGGGTACCAGACCTTGGAGTCGGTCGACGTGGCCAGGTTGCCGGTGCAGGCGACCACCACCACGTCCCGGGCGAACGCGTAGTCCAGAGCCGCGGCCAGGGCGGGGCTGTCCCCGCTGCCGCCCAGCGACAGGTTGATCACCCGGGCGCCGTTGTCGACCGCCCAGCGGACGCCCTTCGCGACGATCAGGGCGTCGTCGTACTTGTTGCGCTCGTCCAGCACGCGGACCGGAAGGATCCGGGAGTCCGGCGCCAGGCCGACCACGCCCCGCTTGTCGTCGTTACGCCCGGCGATCAGGCCCGCGACAGTGGTGCCGTGACCGACCGGATCCGGCCCGGCGCCGCCGGCGGGCCCGACCAGGTCGAGGCCGGGCAGCACCTGGCCGGCCAGGTCGGGATGGTTGGCGTCCACACCGGAGTCGACCACCGCCACGGTCACGCCCCGGCCGGTCGAGGTGCGCCAGGCCGTGTCGGCCCGCAACTCGTCGAGCTGCCACTGCTCGTCACGGACCTGGTCGGTGCGGGCGACGCTGTCACCGGGGGCGAGCGCCACCGACGCGCCGGCGAGTTGCCCGCCGCTGCTGGGCGCGGCGACGGGTGCGGCGGTCGGGACCGCGACAGCGAGCATCGCCGCCACACCGAGCAGCGCCCGGCCGGCCCGCCGGGCCACTGCCGGACCGCTGTGCCGAACCCCTGTCACATCCCCAGCCATTCAATCCGACGACGGAACCACGACGATCGGAGATTACCGGTTTCCCCACCCGTCACGGGAGGAACTACCGAGACAGGTCATGGTGGCGGCAGATGTGCGAGCTGAACGAGGCGTACGCCCTCCCGCCGGGTGACCAGCCGACCACGGCCCGCCGGCAGCGGCCCGGGCCGCACCGGGCCGACGAGCGCACCCTCCTCGGGGCTGCCCGCCATCACCAGCCCGGCGGTGGAGAGCTCCCGCAGCCGCTGCACGATCGGCTCGTACTGGGACCGTCCCGCACCTCCGGAGCGGCGGGCCAGCACCAGGTGCAGCCCGACGTCGCGGGCGTGCGGCAGATGCTCCTCCAGGGCCCGCAACGGGTTCGCCGGCCCCGCCGCCACCAGGTCGTAGTCGTCGACCAGCACGAACAGCTCCGGCCCCGACCACCAGGAGCGGTCCCGCAACTGCTGCGGGGTGACCTCCGGCCCGGGAGCCCGCCGCTCCAGGTATCCGGCGGCCGACTCGACCAGGTCGGCGGTGTGCGCGGCGGCGGTGCCGTACCCGATGAGGTGCGGCGTCTCGATGGCGCCGAGCAGGCTGCGCCGGTAGTCGACCAGGATCACCCGGGCCTCCTCCGGCGTGAACCGGGTGGTGATCGAGGCGGCCAGCGCCCGCAGGAACGTCGACTTGCCGCACTCCGCGTCCCCGAAGACCACGAAGTGCGGCTCGCTCGCGAAGTCGAGCAGCACCGGCCGCAGGTCCGCCTCGGCGATCCCGATCGGCAGCCGCAGCCCGGTCGTCGCGGCGAGATCCAGGTCGGCGTACGGCAGCACCGGCGGGAGGAGCCGGACCCGGGGCGCCGCCGGGCCGGCCCAGCTGTCGGCGATCCGTTTGACGAGGTCGGCGGTGCCCGCGCCCGGGGCGGCGAGCTGCGGGAGCGCGGTGAGGAAGTGCAGGCTCTCCGCCGTCACCCCCCGGCCGGGGCGCTCCGGCACGTTCGCCGCCGCCCGGCGGGCCACCAGGGAGTCGGCCGGGTCGCCGAGGCGCAGCTCCAACCGGGAGCCGAACAGGTCCCGGATCGCCGGGCGGAAATCCAGCCAGCGCAGCGCCGTGGCGACCACGTGCACCCCGTACGACAGACCCCGGGTGGCCAGGTCGGTGACCAGCGGTTCCAGGTCGTCGTACTCGCCGCGGACGGTGCTCCAGCCGTCGATCACCAGAAACACGTCGCCGAACGGGTCGGCGCCCGGCTGGCTGGTCGTTCCCGCCGCGGCACGACGCTGCCGGTACACGGCCATCGACTCCACGCCCAGCTCGGCGAATCGGCGCTCCCGCTCGGCCAGCAGGGTCGTCATCTCGCCGACCGTGCGCCGCACGGCGGTCGGATCGGCGCGGCCGGCCACGCCGCCCACGTGCGGCAGATCGCGCAGCGCCGCGAGGCCACCGCCGCCGAAGTCGAGACAGTAGACCTGCGCCTCGGCCGGGGTGTGGGTGAGCGCCAACGCGCAGATCAGCGTGCGCAGCGCGGTGGACTTGCCGCTCTGCGGCGCACCGACCACCGCGACGTGCCCGGCCGCGCCGTCCAGGGTCAGCCAGAGCAGGTCCCGGCGCTGCTCCAACGGCCGGTCCACCACCGCCACCGGCACGCCCAGCGCGCCGTGCAGCTCGGGGTTGCCCACGGTGAGCCCGCGCGCCGGGTCCACCTCGACGGGGCCCAACAGCTCGTCCAGGGCCGGCGGCTCACCGAGCGGCGGAAGCCACACCTGGTGGGCGGGCGGGCCCTGCCCGACGAGCCGATCGACCAGCAGGTCGAGCAGGGTCTCCCGGTCGCTCTCGTCCTCGGCCGCCATGGTCAGGGCCGGGGTGGCCGGCTCGGGCAGCGGCACGGCGTGGGTGGTGAACGTGAGCAGGCGGGCGCCGCCGCCGGCAGTGGCACCCGCCGTCGCGGCCCGGCGGCGCACCGTTCCGGAGACGTACGCGGCCTTGAAACGGGCCAGCGGATCGGTGCCGGCCCGCAGGTAGCCGTGGCCCGGCGAGCGGGGCAACTCGTGCGCGTCCGGCACGCCGAGCACCGTCCGGGACTCCAGCGCGGAGAAGGTGCGCAACCCGATCCGGTACGACAGGTGGGTGTCGAGCCCGCGCAGCCGGCCCTCCTCCAGGCGCTGGCTGGCGAGCAGCAGGTGCACGCCCAGCGACCGGCCCAGTCGGCCGATCTGCACGAACAGGTCGATGAAGTCGGGCTTGGCGGAGAGCAGTTCGGAGAACTCGTCGCAGATCAGCAGCAGCGACGGGAGCGGGGCGAGCGGGCTGCCGGCGGCGCGGGCCCGCTCGTAGTCGCGCACGCTGGCGAAGTTGCCGGCGCGGCGCAACAGCTCCTGCCGGCGGACCAGCTCCCCGTTGATCGCGTCGACCATCCGGTCGACCAGGGGCAGCGCGTCGGCCAGGTTGGTGATCACGGCGGCGGTGTGCGGCAGCCGGTCGAACGGCGCGAAGGTGGCGCCGCCCTTGAAGTCGACCAGGACGAAGTTGAGCTGCTCGCTGCTGTGCGTCGCCGCCAACCCCAGCACCAGCGTGCGGAGCAGCTCGGACTTGCCGGACCCGGTGGCTCCGATGAGCAGGCCGTGAGGGCCCATCCCGTCCTGGGCGGACTCCTTGAGGTCCAGCTCGATGGCGCCGCCGTCGACACCCACCCCGATCGGCACCCGCAGCCGGTCCCGGGCCGAGCGCGGCGCCCAGCCCTGCTCGGCGGTGAAGCTCTCCGGATCGCCGAGGCCGAGCAGCTCCGGCAGGCCCAGCTCGACCTGGAGCGGGGCGTCCGGGCCGCGGGCCGTGCCGGCCAGCCGCAGCGGCGCCAACCGCCGGGCGACCGCCTCGGCGTCGGCGAGGTCGAGGTGGTCGGCGGTGCCCACCTCCGCGTGCCCCTCCACCGACCACGAGTGCAGCCGCCGGCCGCGCAGCTCCAACAGCAGCGCGTACCGGTCGAGCAGGCGGGGCGGCGGAGTGTCCAGGTCCAGCACGGTGACCGCGTCGATGCCGCCGTCGCCGGTCAGGTCGGTGGCGCCGGTCAGGTCACCGCCGTCGAGGACCACCACCACGTGCGGGCCGTCGGTGGCCGGTCCGGCCGGGCTGAACCGGGACCGGCTGGCCAGCACGTCACCGAGCAGCCGTTCCAGCTGCGCGGCCGACGAGGTCACCAGCCGCACCGGCCCGAGCGCGTCCGTGCGAGAGGGATGGTGCGCGTGCGGGAGCCACTTCACCCACTCCCAGTCCGCCCGGCGTTCCGGGCCGGCGCAGACCGCGATCAGCAGCTCGTCGGGGGCGTGGAACACGGCCAACTGGGTCAGCACCGCCCGGGCCAGGGCCTGGGCGGCCGGGTCGCCGGTGGGCGGCCCACCGCTGGCCGGGCCACCGGCGGCGGTCCGCACGTGCACCCGGGCGAAACTGCGCAGCGACAGGGCCACCGGCAGCTCCGGCACCACGGAGTACGCGTCCAGAAAGCGGCGCAGCGCGCCGGCGGTCATCGGCTCCAGCTCCTCGAGCGGTCGGGTGACCGGCCCGACGAGCGGGGTGGCCAGGGTCTGCGGCCCGACGGCGACGCGTACCACAGCGAAGTCCGGGTCGGCGGGGCGGCGTTCCCAGACCCGGCGGCTGTCCACCGTCGACCACAGCCGACCCGGGTCGGGGTGTCGGTAGTAGAGCCCGGCCCGCTGCTGCCCGGCGGTCTGCCGGACCCGGCGGCGCAGCGTGGCCAGGTGGCGCAGGTACTCCCGGCGGGCCGCCATCATCTCCGACTTCTTCGGGGTGCCCGAGGCGCTGCCCCACGAGGTGACCAGCATCGCCAGCGACGAGAGCCCGAACATCCCGCCCACCACGTACGAGTAGGCGCCGCCGCCCCGGCCGAACATCATCGCCATCGCCACCGTGCCGCCGAGCATGGGCAGCACCATCAGCATCTGCTGCCACCGTCCGCCGGCCACCGCGGGGATCTCCGGCGGCGCCTCGACGGGCAGCTCACCAACGGGGATCTCCGGCGCCGGCCGACGCGGCGGGCGCTTGATGACGACAGTGGACACTCGGCCTCCTGACAGCGCTGGGTAACCCGAGCCTGGCTCATCGTAGGTAAAGTCCTGTCGTCCGCGCAGCCTCCGATCCCCCTCGATATGGAGATCACTCGATGACAACCGGGCTGGCCCGCGTCACCATCAGCGCGCCGCAACGGCGGGTCGACGTCGCACTGCCGGAGCAGGTGCCCCTGGCCGAGTTGCTGCCCGACGTGCTCCGACACGCCGGCGAGGGCCTGGCCGACGACGGCGAGCGGCACGGCGGCTGGGTGCTGCGTCGTACCGACGGGGCGCTGCTGGCGACGGCGCAGGCGCTGCTGCCGCAGGGGGTCCGCGACGGTGAGGTGCTGCACCTGGTGCCGGCCCGCGCCCACTGGCCCGAGTTGGAGTACGACGACGTGGTGGAGGCGATCGCCGACGGCGCCCGCCGACGGGGTGGGGCCTGGTCACCAGACGCCACCCGGGTCGCCGGCCTGGCCGGTGCCGCCGTGCCGCTCGCCGTCGGGCTGTTCGCCCTGCTCGCCGGTGGTCCGACGCTGCCCAGCGGCTGGTTCGCGGCGGCGGTGGTGGCGCTGCTGCTCACCGTGGCCGGCGCGGTCGCCTCCCGCGCCAACGGCGACGGCGTCGCCGGGGCGACGCTCGGCGGCTACGCCCTGCCGTACGCCTTCGTGGCCGGCGCCCTGGCGATCGGCTCCGGTGATCCGGTCGGCCCGCTCGGGCCGATGCGCTGGGTCGGCGCACCCGAGCTGCTGACCGGCTCGGTGGCGTTGCTCCTGGTGGCGCTGGTCGGTCTGCTCGGGGTGGCCAGCCGACTGCGGGTCTTCGTGGCCGGCGTCACGGTCGGTCTGCTCGGTGCCGGCGCGGCGCTCGGCGCGCTGCTGCTGACCCCGGCGGGCACGGCGGCGGTGCTGCTCAGCGCGCTGGTCTTCGCCCTCGGGGCGATCCCGCTGCTCGCCATCCGGTTGGGCAAGCTGCCGTTGCCGCCGATCACCCTGCCGGCCGCCGCGTCGGGTGCCGAGCCGGAGCGCCCCCGGGACCTGCCGGACCGGGGTCGGGTGCACGCGGCAGTCACCCGCACCGAGGAGGTGCTGACCGGGATGCTGCTCGGGCACGCCGTGCTGGCGGTGGGCGCGGCGGTCGTCCTCGGCGTGGCCGGTGGGACGGCCGGGCCGGTGCTGGTGGCGGTGGTCTCGGCCGTGCTGCTGCTGCGGTCGCGGCTGTTCGTGGCACTGCGGCACCGGGTGCCGACGGTGCTCGCCGGACTCGCCGGCTACGCGGTGCTGGGTGCGGTGCTGGTCGACCGGGCCGACGACACCGGCCGGTTGGCGCTGGTCCTCGGTGGCGCGGCGCTGGGCCTGGTGACCGTGGCCGCCGGCACCGGGTACGCCCGGCGCGCGGTCTCGCCGTACCTCGGAAGGGTCGCGGACCTCACCGACACGGCCCTGGTGGTCGCCGTGGTGCCGGTCGCCTGCGCGGTGCTCGACCTGTACGACCGGGCCCGGGGACTGCTCGGTTGAGCGGCTCCCGGGCCCGGTCGGTAAGCGTTCGTCAGTGGGTGGACTCGCCGCGCGCCTCGGCGTCGCGGGCCCGCTGGTAGGAGGCCCGGATCTCGGCCTCGGCCTCGGTGCGGCCGACCCAGGTCGCGCCCTCGACCGACTTGCCGGGCTCCAGGTCCTTGTAGACCTCGAAGAAGTGCTGGATCTCCAGGCGGTCGAACTCGCCCAGGTGGTGGATGTCGCGCAGGTGCTCCTGGCGGGGGTCCTCGTAGGGCACGCAGAGGACCTTGTCGTCGCCGCCCTTCTCGTCGGTCATCCGGAACATGCCGATGGTCCGGCAGCGGATGAGGCAGCCCGGGAAGGTCGGTTCGGGGACCAGCACCAGCGCGTCCAGCGGGTCGCCGTCCTCGCCCAGCGTCTCCTCGATGAACCCGTAGTCGGCCGGGTACTGGGTGGACGTGAACAGGGTGCGGTCCAGCCGGATCCGGCCGGTCTTGTGGTCCACCTCGTACTTGTTCCGGTGACCTTTGGGGATCTCAACCGTCACGTCGAAATCCATCTGCACGCTCCCTCGTCTGCCCACGCTGGCTAACGGAACCACTGGTGGCGCCCTCCGGACAGGTGAATGCCCACCCGCCGACTCCGGCCACCGCATAGTCTTCGGACCGAAGTAGTGTCACCCAAGCCGATTTTCGCTGGGGGAGGAGGGGGTCGTGGGGAGGGAAGATTCACACTACCGCCCGGACGGGGGCACCGCGCGTGGTACCGGGCGATCCGGCTCCGGCGGCGCCACCGGGCGGGTCCCGGTGCCCGACGCCCACCTTCCCCGGGCGCCCGAGGAGTCGGCGCCGGAGCGGCCTCCGCCGCTGCCGTGGCACCCGTCGGAGGCGAATTCCGCCGGGCCGAACAGCGGACGCTTCCCGGTCCTGGGCGGTGGAAACCATCCCACGAGCGCCCCGCCGAGCGGCGCACACCCGACCAGTCCCGCCCCGACCAGTCCGGCCCGGGGTGGCGCGCCGTCCGGTGACGGCCCCACTGTCCGCATTCCGACCGGCGTACCGCCGCTGGGCCCGCCGATCTCCGCGTTGCCGGCGCCGGCCGACGCCGAGCCGCCGGTAGCGCCCTCCGCGCCGCCGACCTCGCCGCGCCGCCGGGGGCGGCTGGTGGCCGTGCTGGCAGTGGTGTTGCTGCTGGTGCTGACCGGTGTCGGCGTCGTGGTGACCCGGCCTGGCCCGGTCGCCGGCTGGTTGGGCGAGGATGCGGCGTCCGCGCCGACCGCCGCCGGCCCCGCCGTGGAACCCGATCCGGCGGACGTGCTGGACGGGCCCGACCCGAACGCCCCGCTGCCCGCGCCCGACGGCGTACGGGCCGCGCTGGACCCGTTGGTCGGTGTCCCCGCCCTGGGCGACCGCGTGAACGTCTCGGTGGCCGACGTGACCACCGGTCAGACGCTGTTCGCCAAGGGTGCGGACGACGGGACGGTGCCCGCCTCGGTGACGAAGCTGGCGACCGCGGTGACCGTGTTGGCCGCCCGTGGGCCCGGGTACCGGATCCCCACCCGGGCGGTGGCCGGCGCCAAGCCCGGCGAGGTGGTGATCGTCGGGGGCGGCGACCCCACGCTCGCGGTGGACAAGAAGGGCTACTACCCCGGGGCGGCACGCCTGGACGACCTGGCCGCGCAGGTGCGCACCGCGCTCGGCGGCACGGCCCCGACCAGCGTCACCGTCGACGGCACGATCTACTCCGGCCCGGTGTACGGCCCCGGCTGGGACGACGACATCCCGACCGGCGGGTACGGCGGCGCGGTGACCGCGCTGATGACCGACGGTGCGCGCAAGGACCCGGGTGCCGAGGCCGGTGGCGCCGAGCGGGTCGCCGAGCCGGACCTCGCCGCCGGCCGGTCGTTCGCCCAACTGCTCGGCGTCCCGGCCAGCACCGTCAAGCGGGGCACCGCCCCGGCCCTGGCGACCGCCGCCGGTGGCACCCCGCCCCCCGGTACGGAGCTGGGCGTGGTGCAGTCGCCGCCGTTGATCCGGCTGGTGGACATCATGATCAGCGAGAGTGACAACCTGCTGGCCGAGGCGCTGGCCCGCCAGGTGGCGCTGGCCCGCAGCCAGACGGCGTCGTTCGACGGTGCCGCCGCCGCCATGGACGCCGAGGTGGCGGCGCTGGGCCTGCCCGCCGAGGAGATCACCCTCTTCGACGGCAGTGGCCTGTCCCGCCGTAACCGGATCAGCCCGTCACTGCTCACCGACCTGATCCGGCTGGCCGCGAGCCCGGACCACCCGGAGCTGGCCGGCGTCTTCGGCGGTCTGCCGGTGGGCGGCTGGTCCGGCACGCTGGGCGACCGGTACCGGGGCGCTCCCGGCACCGCCGGCGGGGCGGGCGCCGTCCGCGCCAAGACCGGCACCCTGACCGGGGTGCACGCCATCGCCGGCCTGGTCACCACCGCCGACGGCCGACTGCTCACGTTCGCGGTGCTCACCGACAGGGTGCCCGGTGGGACGGACACCGCCCAACCGGCGCTGGACCGCATCGCCGCCGCGCTGGCCGGCTGCGGTTGCCGCTGACGAGCGTCGGGGCGGGGTTTCCGGCCGGCGCCGGGCGCGCGACCGGCGTCGATCGCCGACGCGAGCCCGGGCCGGGGTGTCGCGACGCGGGTACGGTGGGTTCATGGCGCAGTTCGTGGACTGGGATCTGGCCGCCGCGACCGCGGGGGCGTTGAGCAAGTCGGGCCCCCGGGTGTCGTACTCGGAGGCCACCGACGTGGTCGGCGACCTGCGTCGGCTGACCGACGAGGCGGCCGGGCACGTGGCCGACTACACGGGGCTGCGGGCGCAGGTGGCACACCCGCCGGTGCGGGTCGTCGACCGCCGGGACTGGGCGGCCACCAACATCGCCGGGCTGCGTGAGGTGATCACTCCGCTGGTCGGTCGGCTGTCCGGCGACAAGCAACCCGGCGCGCTCACCGAGGCGATCGGGTCCCGGCTGACCGGGGTGCAGGCCGGCACCGTGCTGGCCTACCTCTCCGGCCGGGTGCTCGGCCAGTACGAGGTCTTCTCCGCCGACCCGGGCCAACTGCTGCTGGTGGCGCCGAACATCGTCGAGGTGGAGCGCAAGCTCGGCGCCGACCCCCGGGACTTCCGGCTCTGGGTCTGCCTGCACGAGGTCACCCACCGGACGCAGTTCACCGCCGTGCCGTGGATGCGGGCCTACTTCCTCAGCGAGGTGCAGGCGTTCGTCGACGCCTCGTCCAGCGGCGGCGAGCACCTCGTCGAGCGGCTGCGGCGCGGGGTGGCGACGCTGTCCGAGGCGGTCCGCGACCCGGAGAGCCGGACGAGCGTGCTCGACATTGTCCAGACCCCGGCGCAGCGGGCCGTCCTCGACCGGCTCACCGCGCTGATGACCCTGCTGGAGGGGCACGCCGAGTTCGTGATGGACGGCGTCGGCCCGCAGGTGATCCCGAGCGTGGAGCGGATCCGGGCGTCGTTCAACCGCCGGCGCGAGGCGGGTAACCCGTTGGAGAAGGCGATCCGCCGGCTGCTCGGGGTGGACGTCAAGATGCGCCAGTACGCCGAGGGCCGCAAGTTCGTGCACGGCGTGGTCGAGCGGGTCGGCATGGAGGGCTTCAACTCGATCTTCAACTCGCCGCTCACCCTGCCCCGGCTGTCCGAGTTGGGCGACCCGGACGCCTGGGTGGCGCGGGTGCACGGCCCGGCCGGCACCGTACCGGCCGCTGGCTGACCGTCCGTCGATGGGCGCGCTCGCGCCGCCGGTGGCCGCGATCCGGGTGGCGGTCCGCCGCGCGCTGACTCACCTGCCGTCCGGCGGCCCGGTGCTGGTCGCCTGCTCCGGTGGCTCCGACTCACTCGCCCTGGCGGCGGCCACCGTGTTCGTGGCGCCCCGCCTGGGCCGGACCGCCGGCCTGGTGACCGTCGACCACGGCCTGCAGGCGGGCTCGGCGCAGCGCGCGGAGGCGGTGGCCGGCTGGGCCCGAGAGGCCGGGTTCGCCCCGGTGGTGGCGGTGCGGGTGCGGGTGGCCGGGCGTCCGGGTGGCCCGGAGGCGGCGGCCCGGGAGGCCCGCTACGAGGCGTTGACCGAGGCGGCTCGGCAGCACGAGGCGGTCGCGGTGCTCACCGGGCACACCCGCGACGACCAGGCGGAGACCGTGCTGCTCGCGCTCGCCCGGGGCGCCGGTCCACGCGGGCTGGCCGGGATGCCCAGCCGGCGGGAGCTGGCCGGGGTGCCGCTGCTGCGCCCGCTTCTGGAGATCGGTCGGGAGCAGACCCGCGCCGCCTGTGCCGCGCTTGGTCTCAGCGCGTGGCAGGACCCGCACAACACCGACCCGTCGTACGCCCGCTCCCGGGTGCGGGCCGACGTGCTGCCGGCGTTGGTGCGGGCGCTCGGGCCGGGCGTGGTGGACAACCTGGCGCGTACCGCCCGACTGGTGGCGGCGGACAACGCCGCCCTCGACGAGACGGCGGCGACGGCGCTGGCGGCGGCCCGGCACCCCGCCGGTGGGCTCGCGGTGCCGGAGCTGGCCGGTCTGACCGCCGCCGTACGCGGTCGGGTGCTGCACGCCTGGGCGCGGGAGCTGGGCGCGGTGCCCGGGGCGCTGTCGCACCGGCACGTCGCCGCTCTGGACGCCCTGGTCACCGACTGGCACGGTCAGGGTCCCACCGACCTGCCCGGGGGTGTCCGCGTACTCCGTCGTGGCGACCGGCTGACGGCCCTCAGCTCGGGCTGAGAGCCCCGGCGCCGTCCGCCCGGTCCCGGAAGGTGGTCCGGTAGCTGTGCGGGGTGGCGCCGACCCGGCGGCTGAAGTGGTGGCGCAGCGCGGCCGCGTCGCTGAAGCCGGCCTGGTCGGCGACGGCCTCCACGCTCAACGGGGTCTCCTCCAGCAGCCGTCGGGCGAGCAGCACCCGCTGGTTGGTGAGCCAGTCGTGCGGCGTGGTGCCGGTCTCGGCGCGGAACCGGCGGGCGAACGTGCGCGGGGCCATGCCGGCGCGGGCGGCCAGCTCCTCCACCGTGATCGTCCGGTCCAGGTGCCCCATCAGCCACTCCAGCACCGGCTCCAGGGTCGGCGCCTCGGGGGCCCGGGGGATGGGCGCCTCGACGTACTGCGACTGGCCGCCGTCGCGGTGTGGCGGGACCACCATCCGCCGGGCCAGCCGGGTCGCGGTGGCCGAGCCGTGCACCTGGCGGATCAGGTGCAGGCAGGCGTCGATGCCGGCCGCCGTGCCGGCGCTGGTGAGCAGCCGACCGTCCTGGACGTACAGCGAGTTGCAGCGCACCCGGGCGCGGGGATGCCGGCGCTGCAGCTCGTCGACGTAGCGCCAGTGGGTGGTGCACTCCCGGTCGTCCAGCAGGCCCGCCGCACCGAGCAGGAAGGCGCCGGAGCAGACGCTGAACAGGTGCGCGCCGCGCGCGTCGGCCCGGCGCAGCGCGTCGAGCACCGGGTCGGGAATGACGGTGCCCGCGCTGTGCGCGGGGACGGCCACCAGGTCGGCCTCCTCCAGCGGGCCGAGGTCGGCGTTCGGGGTGAGGTGGAAGCCGGCGGACGTCCGGACCGCAGCGCCGTCTGGGCTGCACACGTCGAAGCGGTACGCGGGGAAGCCGTCGGCCGTCCGGTCGGTGCCGAACACCTCGGCCAGCACACCGAGCTCGAAGGGAGCGACCTGGTCGAGGGCGAGGACGGCGACGGATCGGAGCATGTGACGAGGGTAACCCGAGAGGTGGCAGTAAATCGATGACCAGTGGCATCTCTGCCACTGTCCGACCGGCGGGAGTCGGCGCAGACTGGTCTCAGTCCGGTGCGCACCGGCGGCGAAACCGACAGCAACCATGCGAAAGTGAGCGCCGCCATGGAGTTCCTGCTCCTCCTCCTGTTCCTCGTCCTGCTCGTCGCCGCCTCGGCGGCCGGCCTCACCGCGGACAGCCACGACTCGGCCGACTGGAAGCCCAGCGAGGACGGCCGCCGCTGGCGGTCTCGCACCAGCTGATGCGTTTGATGCCCTTTGCGCCGAAGATCCCCGGGGGGACCGCACCAAAAGGTGCGGCCCCGCCGACGGAGGCCATCCGACGTACGGCAGGCTAGGAGTCATGGCTGACGGCTCCTGGTACGACGCCGACATCGACCACGTGATCATCTCCGAGGCGCAGATCCGCGAGAAGACAGCGGAGCTGGCCAAGCAGGTCTCCGCCGACTACGCCCACGTGGGCGACGGACTGCTGCTGGTCTGCGTGCTCAAGGGCGCGGTGATGTTCATGGCGGACTTCGCCCGGGCGTTGGGCCGCAACGGCCCCCCGGCCGAACTCGACTTCATGGCCATCTCCTCCTACGGCCAGGGCACCACCTCCTCCGGAGTGGTCCGCATCCTCAAGGACCTCGACCGGGACATCGCCGGCCGGCACGTCGTGGTCGTGGAGGACATCGTCGACTCCGGCCTGACGCTCTCCTGGCTGCTGCGCTACCTGGAGTCGCGCTCGGCGGCGAGCGTCGAGGTGGTCGCGCTCTTCCGCAAGCCGGAGGCGGTCAAGGTGCCGGTGGCCGTGAAGTACGTCGGCTTCGACATCCCCACCGAGTTCGTGGTCGGGTACGGCCTCGATTTCGCCGAGCGGTACCGGGAGCTGCCCTACGTCGGGGTGCTCAAGCCCGAGGTCTACGCCCGGTCCTGACGCCGACCGACCGTCCCGACGGGTCGCGCCCGGCGGCGTGAGAGCAACTCGCATCGGTATTCGTCAAGCCGACGTTCAGCGGGCTCCCAGCTGTTCCGGTTACCGTGGAGCCCGGTGGCGCGGAGGCAACTCCGTGCCCGGCTCCTCGACCGCGTGACCGGGCGTGCGGGTGGCCGGGCTGGATTCCCCGCCACGCCGGTTCTTGCCCGGACCCGCCGTACGTCCTGGTGCGGGGCTGGCGAGGCCGCTCACGGAGCCCGTCGTCGATGGCGACGGAGAACCGAGGGCGGGGCTCGCGGGCTCACTCCTCGCGTACACGGGGCCTTCGATTGATACACCACTGCGGGGCTCGCAAGCTCACTCCTCGCGTACACGGTGTACCGTCGAATGACCGCGGCGCGGCAGTTTTCGCGCCTCGGGGTCGAGGCCGGCCCGCACGGCGGCTCCGACGCCGCCCAGGGCGGCGACACCATCAGACGGTCAGGACGTCGATCAGGAGGATGCGGGCGCTCCGGCGCTCGACAACAGTATGGAACGTACGCGTTTCTTCCGCCGACCGGTGGTCTGGATCATCCTGGTCATCCTCGGCGCCGTTGTGCTCAGTCAGCTGTTCACCGCTGGTCCCAGCTACCACCGCGTGGACACTTCCGTTGCGCTCGACCAGCTCCACACCGCCCAGATCAACAAGGTCGTCTTCCAGGACAAGGAGCAGACGCTCCAGCTGGACCTGAAGAACAAGACCAAGTTCGGTGAGACCAACACCGACCGGATCGAGGCCCAGTTCCCGTACCAGGCTGGGGACGAGATCTGGAACCAGGTGCTGGACGCCAAGGCGGCCAACCGGGTCACCGGCCCGGCCGACGCCAAGGTCTCGTCGGACAGCATCTGGGTGAGCCTGCTGGTCAACCTGCTGCCGATCGCGCTGCTCGTGCTCCTGCTGCTGTTCTTCATGTCGCAGATGCAGGGCGGCGGCTCCCGGGTGCTCAACTTCGGCAAGTCCAAGGCGAAGATGATCACCAAGGACACTCCGAAGACGACCTTCGCGGACGTCGCGGGTGCCGAGGAGGCCGTCGAAGAGCTGTACGAGATCAAGGACTTCCTGCAGAACCCTGCGAAGTACCAGGCCCTGGGCGCCAAGATCCCGAAGGGCGTGCTGCTGTTCGGCCCGCCCGGCACCGGCAAGACGCTGCTGGCCCGCGCGGTCGCCGGCGAGGCCGGGGTGCCCTTCTACTCCATCTCCGGCTCCGACTTCGTCGAGATGTTCGTCGGTGTCGGCGCCAGCCGGGTCCGCGACCTGTTCGAGCAGGCCAAGACCAACGCCCCGGCGATCGTCTTCGTCGACGAGATCGACGCTGTCGGCCGGCACCGTGGCGCCGGCATGGGCGGCGGCCACGACGAGCGCGAGCAGACGCTCAACCAGCTGCTCGTCGAGATGGACGGCTTCGACACCAAGGGCGGCGTGATCCTGATCGCCGCCACCAACCGGCCGGACATCCTCGACCCGGCGCTGCTGCGCCCGGGCCGGTTCGACCGGCAGATCCCGGTGGACGCCCCCGACATGGAGGGCCGCAAGGCCATCCTGCGGGTGCACGCCAAGGGCAAGCCGTTCACCCCCGACGTCGACCTCGACGCGGTGGCGCGACGCACCCCGGGCTTCAGCGGTGCCGACCTGGCCAACGTCATCAACGAGTCGGCCCTGCTCACCGCTCGTAAGGAGCAGCGGGCGATCAGCAACGACTCGCTCGAAGAGTCGATTGACCGGGTGGTCGCGGGTCCGCAGCGACGGACGCGGGTCATGAGCGACAACGAAAAGAAGATCACCGCGTACCACGAGGGTGGCCACGCGTTGGTCGCCTGGGCGTTGCCGCACGCCGCGCCGGTGCACAAGGTGACGATCCTGTCCCGTGGTCGCTCGCTGGGCCACACCCTGGTGCTCCCGACCGAGGACAAGTACACCCAGACCCGTGCCGAGATGATCGACACCCTGGCGTACGCCCTGGGCGGCCGGGCCGCTGAGGAGCTGGTCTTCCACGAGCCCACCACCGGTGCCGGCAACGACATCGAGAAGGCCACCCAACTGGCCCGCGCGATGATCACCCAGTACGGCATGAGCTCCAAGCTCGGCGCGATCAAGTACGGCACCAGCGGCGACGAGCCGTTCCTCGGCCGCAACATGGGCCACGAACGGGACTACTCGGACTCGGTGGCCGCCGAGATCGACGGCGAGATGCGGGCACTTGTCGAGCTGGCGCACGACGAGGCCTGGGAGATCCTGGTGGAATACCGGGACGTCCTGGACAACATCGTGCTCGAGCTGATGGAGAAGGAAACCCTCTCCACGGCCGACATGGCGCGGATCTGCTCCCGGGTGGTCAAGCGCCCGCCGCTGGCACCGTACAACGGCTTCGGCAAGCGCCAGCCCTCCACCGAGCCGCCCGTGCTCACCCCTGCGGAGAAGGACAAGCTCAAGGCGCAGGCCCAGGCCGACGGCGCGCAGGCGTCGGTCGGCGGTGGGGCACCGTCCAACAACTCGGACGGTACGCACTGAGCAACGACCCGACGGCCAGCTCCCCTCACCGGGAGCTGGCCGTCTCCGCGACCGAACCCGACGGCGACGACGAACTGGACTACGTGGCCGCGCGGCTGATCAGCGGCAAGCTGACCGGTCGCCCGGTGGAGGACGCCGTCGACCTCGGCCGGATCGAGAAGGCCGTCCGAGAGATCCTGATCGCGGTCGGCGAGGATCCGGACCGCGACGGGCTCCAGCAGACCCCGGCCCGGGTTGCCCGCGCGTACGCCGAACTCTTCGCCGGCCTGCGGGTCGACCCGGCCCAGGTGCTCAGCACCACCTTCGAGGCCAACCACGAAGAGCTGGTGATCGTCCGGGACATCGACGTGATGAGCCTCTGTGAGCACCACCTGCTGCCGTTCCGCGGCAGCGCGCACATCGGCTACATCCCCGGCCCGGACGGGCGGATCACCGGCCTGTCCAAGCTGGCCCGCCTCGTGGAGGTCTTCGCCCGCCGACCCCAGGTGCAGGAGCGGCTCACCTCGCAGGTCGCCGACCTGCTGATGAGCAAGCTCGCCCCGCGTGGCGTCGTCGTCGTGCTCGAATGCGAGCACATGTGCATGGCGATGCGTGGCATCCAGAAGTCCGGTGCCAAGACCATCACGTCGGCGGTGCGCGGCGTCCTGCAGTCCGACTCCAAGTCGCGGGCCGAGGCGATGGCGCTGATCATTCCCCGCTGACCTCCCGGACGCGACAACGGCCGTCCGCCCCCTTCCGGGACGGCCGGCTGTCGCGTCTTGAGGGTGGCCGGCCGTCGCGTCTGCGGGGTGGTCCGCTCGTCAGCCGGTCAGCCGGTCAGCCGGTCAGCCGGTCAGCCGGCCAGCAGGGCCAGGAGCAGGCCGGCCGTGACCAGCACCGCCGGCACCAGGCAGACCAGCGCACCGAGGCGCACCGTCCGGTCCAGCCGCTCGTCGGGGCTCGCCTGGAACAGCCGACCGACACCCACCCAGCCGACGACGAAGGCGACCGCCGGCATCGGAAGGCCGCCGATCAGGGCCGTCACGCTGGCCGGGCCCGTACCCGTCGTCGCGTACACGATGACCTGGATCAGCGGCACCAGCAGCGCCAACGGCCCGTACACCAGGAGGTTGCGGGCCCGCGTGGGCCAGGAGGCCGGTCGGAGGCCGCGACGCGCGGCCAACGCCGCGTCCGCGGCCTCGGCCCGACCCCGCGCGGCCCGCAGCGCCGCCAGTACTGCGGCCGGGCCGCCGACCATCGACCGGGCCGCCTCGGTCAGCTCCGGCGGCGACGGCACCAGCGAGATTGCCGGTACGCCTCGCTCCCGCAGCCGCTCCTGCTGACTCGCCAGCCCGGCACGCACGACCGTCAGTTCCTCCCGGGCGGCCTCCGCCGAGCGGGCCTGCTCACCGGCGGCGGCAGCCGCGCCGCGCCGGACCGCATCCAGTTGCCGCGCCGCCGCCAGGTACTCGGCCCAGCCGCTGACGGGTTCCACGGCCGCCGGCGTGCCATCGCCGTCCGCCCCGGCGGTCCGCTGCCGCCCCGGCCCGGTCACCGTAACGTTCGACCCCACACCGACACCTCCCGCGTGCACCGCCGGCTCACCCCACCTTGTCGGCGAACGGCACCAGGACCGTGCCCCGCTCGTCCGGACCGTCCCACAGCGCCGCCCGGTCCGGGTGTGCCCGCCACTGGACCGGCCGGCCGAAGACGGCGGCGAGCTGCGCCGCCGGCACGTCCAGCACCACGACGGCGGCGAGCTTGTCGACCTCGCCGTCCGGCTCCAGCAGCGCGGCGAACGGCGGCACCGCCCGCCACCAGCCCAGCAGGTGCCGGCCCGCCGGCGGCCCGTCCCGCAGCAGCGCGCGCAACCGGTCGGCCGGCAACTCCCGTGGCCCGGGCCGATCCAACCCGAAGACCACCAGGTACGTCGGCAGCTCCCCATCGGTGTCCGCGAGCAGCGTCGGCACGTCCACCAGGCACGCCGGATGGCGGGCGGCCAGCTCGGCCGTCAACGCCTCCGCCAGGGGGCGTGCCCCCTGGTCCGGCGCGGCCACCAGGAACCGGGCGGTGCCCGGCGGATGATGAGCCGCGGTGCTCCGGGCCGCCGTCGCCAACAGGCCACCCGCCGCCGGCCCCGAGCCCAGCACCGCGAGGTTGCGCCCGGCCGCTGGCCCCATCGGAACGGCAACCGTCGTACGGGCCACGTCCACCGCCCGGCCGAGCAGAGCGGCCGGTCCGTGTGCCTGGCCCGCCAGAGCCGCCCGGTGGCGCGGATCGTTGCTCAGCAGCGGGCGAGCGTAGCCGGCGAACACCACCGGCGGCGCCGAGCCGGCCGGCCGAGCCTCCCACAGCTCGTGCCGCAGTTGCTCGACGACCTCCGGATGGTCCAGCGGATCCGGGTGCCGGATCAACCGCTCGTGGCCACGGATCGCGCCCCGGGGACCACCGAGCCCTCCGGCGGTGTTCACCACCGCGCTGCCCACCGGCAGCCCCGCGGCCGAGTCGTTGGTCGGCTCCAACACCGGGCCGCCGCCCGGCAACGCCACCCGCACCGGGAACTGTCCGAGAACCGAATCCCGGTGCCCGGCGTCCGCGCGGCCACTTAATCCCAGCTCGCCCGCGCCGGCCAGCACCAGGTGTACGCCGTACGCCCGACCGGCGCGCGCCAGCCCATCCACCTGCGCGGTCAGCTCGGCGGCCAGCCGATCCCGCTCGGCGAAGAGCAGCGGCACATTGTCCACCACACAGACGATGCGGGGCAGCGAGCGGTGCTGGCGCAGCTCCGCGAAGCGCTGCCCACCGGCCCGCCCGGCCGCCTCCGCGCGGCGTTGCACCTCGGCCGTCAGCTGGTCGAGCAGGTCGCGGACGTACTCCCGGTCGGCGGCCATGGCCGCGGCCCGCACCTGCGGGATCCAGGAGCGGTCCCGCTCGGTCTGCAGAAACTCCACGAACGACTCACCGTCGCCCAGATCCGCCAGGTAGAGCGCCAGGTCGTCCGGGCCGTACCGGGCGGCGAGCCCCAGCAGCGCGGTGGTCAGGAACGCCGCACGTCCCGCCCCGGACCGGCCACTGACCAACCAGTGCGGGGTCAACTCGGTGAAGCCCAGCGGCACCGGCCGGCCCCCGGCGTCACCCACCATCGTGGTGAGGCTGTCCGAGGAGTCCGCCTCCCAGAGCCGCTCACCCGTCGCCGGCAGGAGATCGGCCAGTGCCAACCGGGAGCCCGCCTCCACCTGGGCGGCGAGCCGTCGACAGACCGCGTCGACGAGATCCGCCGGCGGGTCCGTCTCCACGAAGACCGGTGAGTTCAACCCGCCCGGTGGCTCGGCCCCGGGGCTCGCGAACGACGCCCCCGGCGGGTCGCCGAGCAGCGCGTACGCGTTGCGCAGCACCAGTGAGGTGGCCTGCGGCAACGGTGCCCGGGACGCGTACGGGCCCGGTGGCGGCCAACCGGCCACCACCAGGTGCAGGCCGGCCGTGGGCCCCTGCTCGGCCAGCGCCTCGATCCGCGCCAGGTCGGTCGGACCGGTCAGCTCCGGCAACGCGGCGACCACCAGCAGCAGGGTGCGGTCGTGGCGACGACGCCCGCTCGCACCCGGGGTCACCCACTGCTCCGCCTCCGTCAACACCGCCCGCAGACCCGCCACGTCCACCGCCGGTGGCGGCAGCAGCCCGGCATCGGCCAGCGCGCCGAACGGCGTGAGCACCGCACCCGTGGCGTCCACCGCGCGCACCAGCAGCGCCCCGGCGGGCGCCCCGCCCAGCAACCGCAGCAGCACGGCCCGCAGCAGCCCCGCCACCCGGGGCTCCCGCGCATCGGTGTCCACACTCAGGTGCCCGGCCCCGATCAACGGCACGAGCGCGGGGAAACGGGCGTCATCCAACGGTGCCGCCGTACCCACCCGCACGAAGGGCGGCGGGCCGTCACCCGCCGGAGAATCCACGGTGAGCGAGTCCAGATTGGCCCCGGACCAGCCCGGGGCCAGCCGCGCGGCAACCACCCGCAGTCGGTCGGCCAACTCGTACTGGCGGCGCTGATCCGCGGGGGCCGGTCGAGTCTCGTCGAGGATGCCGGCGGCGGCGGTCACGACAGCTGCGGCCCGGCGGTGCAGCGCCGCCGCTCGGTTCGTGCGTGCCTTCGGACCGGCCACCGTGTCCACCCCCTCACCCGAGGTTGGCAACCCCTCCCCGAGCAGTGACGGTATCCCAGCCGGAGCCGCTCCTCCGGGAGGTACCGCGGTGGTGCGCCGGTGTTGTCGCGGATCTCACCGGTGGGGAGGGGTCCGTCACGATCCGCTGGATCTGAGGCATTGGCTCCGGGCCGTCCAGCCGTTAACTTCAGGAGGTGGAATCAGTGCAGCCCCCCGCCGGTTCCCAGGTCTCCCGCGTACCGGCCCAACGGACCCCGTCCGAGCAGCTGCCGCCGGCCCCGCCAGCGCCGGCGCCACAACCGCGCCGCCGCCGACTGCGTACGGTGCTCACCGTGGTCGGTGGGGTGCTCGCCCTGCTCTGCCTCGGTGCTGTGGCGACGGGGTACGTGCTGTACAACCGCGCGGCCGCCCCCGACCGCAGCGCCCCCGACGTGGTCGTCGACAACTACCTACGCGCATTTCTCGTGGACCGCAACGACGCACGAGCCGACCAGTACACGTGCGAGGGCGGGACGCAACTGGAGCCACTTCGCGCGCTACGAGCCGACCTGCTCACGCGTGAGGATCGCTTTAGGGTCACGATTTCGGTCAGTTGGGGCAGCCTCGGCTTTCAGAAGCAAGGCGACGTTGCTGATGTTCAGGTCACTCTGGTCATTTCCGCCTTGGTGGACGGCATAAGGCAAAGCGAGCGACAGTCCTGGCAATTCAACACCCGGTTAGGCAAAGGGTGGCGAGTATGCGGCGGGCAACCGGCGGCTTGATCACTCGATCCACAGCAGATGGACCGGAACCTCCAGGGTGGTGGGTGATTGGCCACGCCAGGCCCAGCGGTACCACTCCACTTCGGGCGTGATCCGCACGCAGATGTCGCCTTCGGCCCCCGAGTAGGTCTCGGTGACGGCCCGCATGTCCCGGTGTTCCAGCCCACCCTCGACGTGCACCACCCGGCGTCCGGTGACCGCGTCCGCCTCGAAGACGGGCGTGGGGGACCGATGGGACGGCCCGTCCAGCGAGACCAGCCGGATTCCGGTGTCCCGGGTGCCCTCCGATCCGGGCCTTTCGCAGATCGTCTCCACCCAGACCCGCTCCACCGGCACCAGCGGCGCGAACACCTCGACCTGGTCGGCCTCGGCCCGGTACCACTCGTGCTCGGGGATGACCGGCACGTAGGTCCGGGCACCCTGCACGACGCGGTCGTCCGCGCGCAGATCCCCTCGCCAGCCGAGCCCGGGCAGACCGACCAGCACCCGCTGCCCGCGTAGCTCCACGCGTCCGGTCGCGGGCACGATGGTCAGTGGGCGGGGCGGCCGGGGTGCCCAGTCGGGCTGGTCGGCGAACGGGTCCGGCATCGGTCCGGTCATGCCCGTGACAGCCTCACTCCGCGCCGCGCAGCGGGGCGCCCCGCTCGCGCATGAACGGAATCGGGTCGACCGCGCCCCGGCTGGACCGGTCGTTGCGCAGGTGCACCTCGAAGTGCAGGTGCGGGCCGGACGAGTTACCGCTGCTGCCCACCTGCCCGATCACCTCGCCGGCCGGCACGATCTGATCGGGTGCGACCCGGGGGTGGACGACCATGTGGCAGTACCGGGTGATGTAGCCGCCGGCGTGCAGGATGTCGACGAACCAGCCACAGCCGCCCTTGCCGGGGTACCCGTCCACGTCGCAGCTCCGCCGTCCGCGATTGTCCGGGTCGCAGCGGGCTACCAGCACCCGGCCGGCGGCCGCGGCGCGGATCTCGGTGCCCTTGGCCGCTCCGATGTCGACACCGTTGTGGCTGGGTCGCTCGGCGGTCCGGAAGCCGGAGCCGACGTCACCGGAGATCGGCGCGGTCCAGCCGGAGGCGGCGATCTGGCCGCGCTCGGCGGCGTCGCACACCGCCTTGCCATTGATCTCGACGGTGCGGGCCGCGCCACCGGCCAGCGCGTCCACGATCTTGCTGGCCAGTTCCTCGTGCTTGGCATACGCGTCCGGATAGGCGCTGATCTGCACCTGCTGGGCCACGACGGTCAACGGTCGGCGCTGCCAGCTGCGTACCTTCACGAGCTTTTCGTAGAACTTCCGGGCCGTGTACGCGGGAGTCATCCGCTCGGCGACCGAGCCCCATCCCGGCCGCTGCTGGAACAGACCCAATGAGTCGTGGTCCGCGCCGACGCCCTCGTGCGGCAGGGCGAGAGAGGCGGGCACCCCGGTGTTCGCCAGATTACGCAGCGCGGACTCTTGCATCGCGGTGGCCAGGGCGATCACCCAGCCACGCGAGGGCACCCCCATGTCCTGACCGACCTTGATGATGATCGCCGCGTTGCGGATCTGCGCGTCGCCATACTCGGCAAACCGGGGCAGTTCGCCGGCGATGTCCACCGGACGCACGGGTCCGCAGCCCCAACCGGCCAGGGCATCCCCGTCCTGCGCGTCGCCGCCGAGACCGCTGAGAAAGAACGCCGCGGTGCCTCCGGTGCAGCAGAGCAGGAGCAGCACCCCGGTGAGCACTGAGGCGATCACGCCGACCCGAATCGGGCGGCGAAGAGCACGGCCTGCTCGGCCGGCGGTCACTGTCGCTCCCAGTCCACCACGTCGACCAGCCAACCCTTGTCCGCCACCACCAGCTCCAACCGGAGCCGCCCGGTGTCGAGCGGTAGCAGCACCTCGACGAACGTGTCGGTGCGCGATCGCACCGATGGTGGGCCGGTCACCTCCTCGGCCGGCACTCCGCCGGGCTCGGCGCCGGCCAGCTTTTCGGTCAGCGCCGGGGTCGACAACGGCCGCAGGCCGGCCTGCCACTGTTCCGCCGTCATTCCGGGTCGGCCGAGCCAGGCGGAGGCGAACCGGTCGGCGGTCTGCTCCGGCGTGCGGGCGCCGGGCCGGGTGACCGGCGACGGCGGAGCCTCGGTGGAGGTCACCCCGTCGTCACCGGCCGTCGGGTCGACGGTGGTGATCGGCCGGTTCGGTCGGCTGCTCAAGCCGTCCGCCGGGTCCATCGGGCCGGACGCGAGGCGGGCTGCCCCGATCACCCCGAAGACCAGTACCGCGATCACCACCGCCACTCCCAGTCGGGACCGCAGCGCCCGGGTGAAGAGGAATTCCAGGGCCCGTCGCATCGCGGTCACCGAGCCTCTGAGCGCACCCGCGGTCCGGTGCGGTCCGGCGCACGTTCGGTGGAGCCGGGCCGGTAGACCACGAACGACGGGTTCTCCGACGGCACGTCCGGTTCAGTCCAGGTCGCCGGCTGCCGTCGACGGGGCTGCGGTGGCACCGGACGACCTCGGTTGCCGGTCTCCTTCGTCGGCGCCTCATCGGCGCGTTCCTGACCGTCCGGTCGACCGTCGCTGGCGCCTCGGCCCGCGACCGGGGTTGGCGTCGGCGTCGGGGCCGGGTCTTCACGGCGTGCCTCCGGGCGCAGCCGGGTCTGCTCGGCGTCCGGCGACCGGCGGCGTCCGCCCACCGGTTCCATCGTGCCCCCGGGCTCGGCCACGTCGAGCCGGGCCGCCGTCCGCATGTCCCGGAAAAACCGGCGGTGCCAGGACCCGGCCGAGCTGACCGCCTCGCTGCTGTCCTTACCGCCGAGCTGGGTGATCCGCCGGTACGGCCGCAGCAGCAGCCAGCCGACCACTCCGCACAACCACACCAGCACCACCTGGAGCCAGCCGGGCAGCGTGGGCGTACTCATGATCAGATCGACCGCGAACAGGTAGATGGCGGCGCCGGTGCCGAAGATGGCGATGTTGAAGATCGCGGCGACCACGGCGTTCGCGAGCCGTCGTAGGCCGGCACTGGCCGGACGGAGCAACCCCACCGTGCCCAGGATGGGTGCCGCGATCACCGCCCATCGGAAGATCAGGAAGCCCAGCAGGACCAGCAGCGACGCGGTCAGGTCGAACATGGCGAACAGGACCGAGGCCAGCACCGCGATGAACCCGGCCCCGACCCGGTCCATGTCCCGGACACCCTGGAGGTACTCGTACGCCTCCGGGTCCTCGGTCTGGATCTGCTCGGCCACCCGCGCCCACTGCTGCTGCTTGGCCTTGATCGTCGCCTCCCGGGTGGCCGGGTTGGCGCGCAGCTTCTCGACCTCGTCCCACGACAGCGCCTTGGCGTCGTACAGCGCCGGACCGTACTTGCGGGCCGTCTCACTGTCCGCCGAACCGAGCACGCCCCGTAGCCAGTTTCGATATAGCATCGCCTCGGTGGCGGTGTCGCTGGCTCGCACGGCAGGTGGACGCTTGTCAACACACGCGTCCGGGTTGGGAAGAGCACAGCGGTCCGGTGGAGTATCCCGGGCTGCCGGGCCCACCGCGTCGTGCACCACGCCCAGCGAGGTGACCAGCGTGCCGTCCGCGATGTTCGCCGACTTGACCGGCCAGGCGGCGAGGGCGGTGACCGCGACCATCACCAACAGAGCCCAGCCGGCGGTGGTCATGGCGTTGCTCATGTCCGACTGCCGGCTTCGCCAGAGCAGATAGAGCCCCACCACGCACAGCGTGACGATGCCGAAGACGCTGAACACCTTCTCGTAGACGGCCTTGGTCGCCTTCTCGACCAGCGGGTCGGCCCAGCCCCACATCGACCGGGGGTCCCAGGCGCGTTCTCGTAGCGCATTGGAGGCGCCGACGATCGCGGTGGCCACCATGAACTCGCCGTTCGCCACTGTGGTGGTGAACTTGTAGTCCGGATGCAGGACCGACGACGCGCAGCCGCCGGGGATGTCGTACGTCGGATAGCTGTATCCGGCGTAGCCGTAGTCGCTGTAGAGCCCCTTCGGCCCGAGTTGTTTGGCGGAGTCCGGACGACCGGCGAACCAGCCGGCGAGGCCGGAGTCCGGCGTGCCCGGGGTCGGCGCGTTGCGGCACTTGACCTCGTCCTCGCTGACCGCCTGGAGCTTCCCTACGCAGGCCCGGAAGTCCGCTTGCCATTCGGCCGTCGTGCAGAGGTCGGCTCGGGCCTGGGCGACCGGTGGCGCGGCTGCGGCCGCCTCCGCGCCGAGCAGCGGCCAGCTGAGGGTGGCCCCGGCCAGCACGCCGAGCGCGAGCAGGAACGACGCGATCCGTGCCCGGGGCCCAGCCATGTCACGCCTCCAGATCCGGCAGGGGGATGCTCGGCAGGACTCCGGCCGCCGCGGCGATCGCGGCGGGCGTCGTGTCGAGGTGGTCCAGCAGGCCGTCGACGTACGAGACGTCGACCCGGACCTTCTGCACCCGGCCGTCGACGTCGCGCATCACGAACTCTCGGAAGCCGAGGCGGTCGGCCGAGTTGGCGTCGGCGGCGGAGAGCGAGGCCAGGGTGGCCTCGTACCCGTCGTTGACCGGCACCCGCAGCAGCCGAAGCGCTTCGGAGGCGATCTCGGCGTCCTCGGCGATCCGGCCGACGAAGACGGTGGAGACCAGGTTCTGCACGTCGAGGCCGAGGATGTCGCGGGGGTTCTGCGAGGCGACCAGCGCCGCGAGGTTCCACTTCCGGGAGTCCCGGGCGAGCCGGACCAGGAACGACCGGCCGGACCGCCAGCCCTCCATGAAGTGCGCCTCGTCGAGGCCGACGAGCTTGCGGGACGACATCGACCCGCCGTAGCAGCGGCGGACGGCGAGCCGGTGCGCGGTGTGCAGCATCGGCAGGGCGAGGGCCTCCTCGGCCGACCAGTACTCTCGTTCGATCTTGAGGTCGGGCAGTCGGAGCCCGGCCATCGTGATCACGGTGAGCGCCGCGTCGGCACCGAGCAGACCCTCCGGCGGCCGACCGAAGAAGAGCATGGCCAGCGGCATCTCGGCGGTGTCCAGGAGCAGGTTCGCCAGCTCCTTGCCGGCGTCGTCGTCGAGCCGGCCGAGGCAGCTCACCACGTCGTCCAGGGTGGACGTCTCCTCGGCGGGGACCTGCCGGACGGCGTGCCGGAACAGGGTGGCGGTCGACGCCTCGCGGGCCACCTGCGGCGGCACGAGCATCATGCAGATGTCCTGGACCAGCATGCGCCGCTCGGCCCGGGCGTTGGAGACCGCGATCTCGAACTCGCGGTCACCGGGGGCGCCGGTGGCGAACTCACTGCGCAGTGGCGTCGGGATGAGCGAGTAGGGCGCCAGGGTGCCGTGCTCCGACCCGGTCAGGTTCAACACCCGGGAGTACGGCCGCAGCTCGGGCATGGCGCAGAGCCGGGCCAGCGGCCCGGACGGGTCGAGCAGGGTCACCTGGACCCCCCGTCGGGCGGCGAGATAGCCCAGCGCGCCGAGCAGGGTCGACTTGCCACCGCCCGGCTCGGCCACGAAGACCGCGAGCCCGGAGCGTTCGCGTACCTCCATGGGGAAGTGCAGGTCGAGGAAGACCGGGCGGCGGCAGGTGCCGGCGGTACGCCCGATGAGGTCGCCCCGGCGGTCACCGACGGTGGACGCGGCCTGGGGGAGCGCGGCGGCGAGCAGCGGGACCGGCATCCGGCGGACGTAGCCGGTGTTGGCGATGGGCTCGCCGGGGATGAACTCGCGAGCCAGCCAGTCCTGGTTCTTCGGGTGCTGCAGGGAGATGCGCAGCTCCCGGGAGTAGAGCTGGATGAGCCGCCGGGCCCGCTCCAGGCACTCCTCCCTGGTCCGGCCGCCGACCGCGATCCGGTGCCAGCCGTGGGCGCGGGCCGAGTCGACGGGCAGCCCGGTGGTCATCTCGTCGCCGATCACCAGCGCCCGCTTGGCGAGGCGTTCCAGCTCCGGTGGCGCGTCGATGCCGTGCTCGGCGTAGTCGAGCTGCTGGGAGCGGATCATCCGCAGCCGGTGTTCGAGATTGCGGAACGAGTCGCCGGATCCGAGGATGTCGACCCGGGTGGAGATCTCCATCGGCCAGGGCAGTCGCTCGTGGAAGTGCAGCCAGGGCTCGTGCCGTTCCGGGATCTCCAGCGGCTCCATCCGGCCGACGGCGAGTACTGCCACGTGCCGTTCCTCGCCGGTCATCCGGTTGACCAGTTTCACGGTCGAGCCGTACGGGGTGCGGTAGCGCTCGACCTGCTCGGTCAGGGCGAGCAGGTCACCGCGCTCCCAGCGGCCGTCGGTCACCGGGGAGAGCCGGCCCGGGGGCGCCATGCACAGCGCCACCGAGCGGTAGAGCAGCCACTCCAGCTCCTGGGCGGTGACACGTCGGCCGCGCATGCCGAACGCGCCGAGAACCTCGTCGAACTGTTCCACGGTGCGGCCCAGTTTGCGGCGCTCGCCCTCGGCGGTGCCCCGGCCGAAGGTGCGCAGCAGGCGTTCGGTCATGGAGTCGCCGAGGGAGCGACGGGCGAAGGTGACGCCCAGGTAGGTCTGCCCCTCGGCATGGTTGACGGCCATGAGGTGCCGCTGGGCGGCGACCAGGTGGTCCGCCCAGCCGGTGGTGCCGGCGACATCGGGCAGCGGTGCCGGCGTGTGCGCGTCGATGGTGCGCGCCCACTCGTCGGCGGGGAATGGTCGGGTGGTCCGGCGCAGGTGCAGCCGGAAACCGGCCAGGCCCGCGTACTGCTCGGAGATCGCCGACAGCAGCGCCTCACGCTCGGCGTCCGGGCGGAAGGCCCAGCGGACCTCGGGCAGCCAGTACCAGGCGGTGACCGTGTTCGGGGTGAAGGTCAGGTGGCCGGCGATCTCGGTGATGGCCAGCTCGACCGACGGATCCCGGTCTCCGAATTTGATCTTCGGGGCGCGGACCCGGGTCGGCTTGATCGGCCGGTCCTGGTTGCTCGCGGCCCGCTGGCGGGGTGGCGCGACCTCTTTCCCGGCCCCCTTGGGTCGCTCCGACCCGGGGCGGCGCGGCGCCCGCTCCAGGGCCGGCCGGTCGCTCGGGGCGGCGGTGGCCGGCCGTTCCGCCGGCGCGGTGGGACGCTGCACCGATGCCGTCGGTGGGACGACGGGTGCGGCGCTGGACGTCCGGGGTGCCGGGCCGGTGGCCGTCGACGCGGACGCGCCTGCGGCGGTCGGCTCGGGGTCGTCAGAGGGGTACCGCATCGGGCGTCGGTCGCCTGCCTGATGCGGCACCCGGGACTCACCGGCCGGGTAGGCGTCCGCCCGTCGTGGCTCGACGGCCGGTCGGTCGCTGGTGGACCGGTCATCGGGCGTCCACGGTGGCTCCAACTCGGGCGCCGGTCGGGCCGGGGTCGGGGCGACCGCGGGCGGCTGCTGCGGGACCGTCGGCTGGCTCCGGGTCGCGGGGCCAGCCGTCACGGCCCGTGGACCACCAGGTCGCGCGCCACCGAACAGGTCCAGGAACGGCGAGTCGATGTCGGCGTTCTCGCCTGCCGAGACCGCGCTGGGCTCGGCGGGCGGCGTCCGGCGGGTGACCGGCCGAGGTGCCTGGAACACACCGACCGCGCCGTGGCCGGGCGAGGTCACCAGCGCGGGGTCGAGCGCCACCTCGTCCTCGGCCTCGGGGTAATCAAATGACTGCGCACGGTGACTGGCCGGCACGGCCGGGCGGCCGGCCGGTGAACCCGGCGTGGAAGAGCGACTCATGCGACCGCCTCACCCGCGTCGTGCAACAGACCGCTCGGCGTACGCCCGGTCATGCCAGCTCCTCCCGGATCCTGATCCGGCTGCCGACCAGACGCGGGTCGCGCTGCTCGATCGCCGGCTCCCGGGTACGTCGCCAGTCGGTCAGCGCGGTGCGGATGACCACCCGCGCCGGCCGGTCGGGGTCGACGTGCCGGAAGATGAACGACGTGGTCACGATGGCGAGCGCGATCTCCCAGGCTGGGAAGAGTTCGACAGTCAACGTGAACAGCCAGTGGATGAACATGTAGAGGGGGACGAGCAGCATGAAGAGCCCGTACTGGGCGTAGGGCAGGTGGACCGGAAGGGTGTAGCCGGGCGGCCCGAGGTAGACCAGGCGGGCCCGGTAGATGTCGTCGTCGGTGCGTAGCCGCATCTGGTGAACGCGCCTATTCGAAGATCAGGTCGATCAGGTAATCGCCGACGAAGAAGAGTGTGGCCGCGCCGGCGATGAAGGCCAGCCCGACGATGGCGATCGCGGAGCTGGTCAGCACCTTGGAGATCTCGCCGCGGCTGGCGCGACCGATGAAGATGACGCCCAGGACGGCGAGCAGGATCGGCGCGATCTTGCTGGCGAAGAAGGTGACGACACTGTTGGTGTCGATCCCCTTCGGTGCCGGCTCCGCGAGTGGAGCCGACGCCAGGGTGGAGAGCGCGTGGGCGACGCCGGAAGACGCCGTCTCCATGAGCTCGAAGGCGATCACTGGAACCTCCCCATAGCGCGGCCGGCGGTGCCGCAGCGGTGCAATGGACGAGCCTGGCGGGAAATGTCCTCCACAGGGCGCAGCGTTCTTGACCCTGCGTTCGTTACTCACCACGGAGGGTGGCGAGGTTTGGGCGTTTTTCCCCCGCTTCGGCCCTCCCTCCAAGCTTCGCCATCTCGATGCTGGCCAATTCCAAAGCGTACGGGCCGCCCCGGATTGCGACAAGCCGCGAAGGGACTGCCTGCTGCTGCCCGGATGACCGATCGTACACCTGTTCTAACGAGCACGTCAGGGGTGGTCGACCCGGGCCGCCGGGTACCGCCACCACGACCGGTACCGTCTAGTCGTGACCGATCTGGTACGGGCTCCGGGCCCGGTGGTGATGGGCGTCCTCAACGTCACGCCGGACTCCTTCTCCGACGGCGGACGGTACGCCGACCTCGACGCGGCCGTCGGACACGGCGTCCGTCTGCGCGAGGCCGGGGCGCACCTGATCGACATCGGCGGTGAGTCGACCCGTCCCGGCGCCGAGCGGATCGACGCGGTGACGGAGGCCGAGCGGGTGCTGCCGGTCATCCGCGAGCTGACCGCCGCCGGTGTGCCGGTCAGCATCGACACCAGCCGGGCGCGCGTGGCCGAGGCCGCGTTGGGCGCCGGCGCGGCGGTGGTCAACGACGTCTCCGGCGGGTTGGCCGACCCCGACATGGCCCGCGTCGTCCGCGACGCCGGCTGCCCCTGGGTCCTGATGCACTGGCGGGGCCACTCCCGGCAGATGCGCGACCTGGCCAGCTACACCGACGTGGTGACCGATGTGCGGGGCGAGCTGGCACAGCGGATCGACGAGGCGCTGGCCGCCGGGGTCCCGGCGGACCGCATCGTCATCGACCCCGGCCTCGGCTTCGCCAAGACGGCCGCCCACAACTGGGAACTCAGCGCTCGCCTGCCGGAGCTGCTGGACCTCGGGTACCCGCTGCTCTTCGGCGCCAGCCGCAAGTCCTACCTCGGTCGACTCCTCGCCGGCGCCGACGGCACACCGCGACCCACCGCTCAGCGGGAGGCCGCCACCGTGGCCACCAGCGTGCTCGCCGTCGCGGCGGGCGCCTGGGGCGTACGCGTACACGACGTGCGCGCCACCGTGGACGCGCTCGCCGTCTGGGCCGCCACCGGCAGCCCGCGCCTGGTGCCAGCCAGCCCGGCTGGGCGGCCCGTACGAGCGGCCGCCGGCCGGCGAGAGGGAGACCGATGAACGACCGGATCCAGTTGACCGGCCTGCGTGCCCGCGGCCGGCACGGGGTGTACGACTTCGAGCGCGCGCAGGGGCAGGACTTCGTGGTCGACGCCGTCCTGGAGTTGGACCTCGCCCCGGCGGCGGCCAGCGACGACGTCACCGCGACGGTCCACTACGGCGAGCTGGCCGAACGTCTGGTGGCGGTGGTGACCGGCGAGCCGGTCAACCTGATCGAGACCCTCGCCGACCGGCTGATCGCCGTCTGCCTGGCCGACGAGCGGGTCCGCACCGCCACGGTCACCGTGCACAAGCCGGAGGCGCCGGTGCCGCACACGTTCACCGACGTGGCCGTCACGATGACCCGGACGCGTACCCGATGACCCGGGCCGTGCTCTCGCTCGGCAGCAACCTCGGCGACCGCCTGGAGCACCTCCGGACGGCCGTCACCACGCTCGGCGACACCGTGCTGGTGGTCTCCGGCGTGTACGAGACTCCACCGTGGGGGGACGCCGACCAGCCCGCGTACCTCAACGCGGTGCTGCTGGCCCAGGACGCCGCCGCCACGCCCCGCGACTGGCTGGAGCGGGCCCGGGCCGCGGAGCGCGCGGCCGGCCGGGTCCGTGACCCGCAGCGGCGGTTCGGGCCGCGCACCCTCGACGTGGACGTGATCGCGGTCTGGGGCGACGACGACGAGCCGGTGCTCAGCGACGAGGAGGAGTTGACCCTGCCGCACCCCCGGGCGCACCTGCGCGCGTTCGTGCTGCGACCGTGGATCGACATCCAGCCGTACGGGCGGCTGCCCGGCCACGGCTGGTTGACCGACCTGCTCACCGCCGGCCCGGTCGCCGACGACGCGCTGGAACTGCGTCCCCGGCCGGAACTGGCGTTAGAGTCGACGGCATGACCCAGTGGAGCCGGCCGGCATGACGCAGGCGAAGTCCCCACCACCGGGCGGGCCGGGCCCGGACCGGTCGCGGATGGGTCCCACCCGGATCTCGACCCTGGTCGTGGCCGCCCTGGGCGCGGCGGCGGTGGCCTGGCTGCTGATCAGCAGCCTCTACTACAGCGGCATCCCCCGTCTGCCGTGGCTGCCGGTGGTGACGCTTGCCGCGCTCGCGGTGCTGGAGGCGTACGCGGCCGTCAACACCCGCGGTCGCATCGAGCGCAAGCCCGGCCGGGATCCGGTGAACCCGTTGATGGTCGCCCGGTTCGTGGTGCTGGCCAAGGCGTCGGCGCTGGCCGGGGCCATCTTCGCCGGTTTCTACGCCGGGCTCAGCGGGTGGCTCTTCGTCGAGACCACCCGGGCCGCCATCGACGATCGGCCGGCCGCCGGGGGCGGGCTGCTGGCGTCGCTGGCGCTGGTGGGGGCCGCGCTCTGGCTGGAGCGGTCCTGCCGGGTCCCGGAGCGCCCGGACGACGAGCACGAGCCCGACCAGCGCCAGAGCCGTCCCGGCCAGCGCTGAGCAGGGGGTTACGCCTGGCTCCGGGCGCGGGTACGGTGCCTCCGATCGGAGAGCAACGGCCGCCCCCGATCCGTCCGTGCGCCGGACCGGGACGGCCGGCCACTGGGGAGGCGGTGCCATGGGGTACGAGGACACGGGCCGGGACCGGTCGGTCGAACCCTCGTCCGGGGTTCCTGTCGCCGTCCTGGAGAACGTCTTCGACGATCCCACCCACGGCGAGCCGGGCCGGGACCGCGTCGGTGTGCACATGTTGTGGGAATTCCTGCTGCTGGTCGGTCTCGCCGCCCTGGGCTGGCTGCTCTGGCGGGCCGACCCGGACACGCTGCGCGGCGCCGGTCTGCGTACGTTGCTGGTCGGCGCGGTCGGCCTCGGGCTGCTCGCTCTCGCCGCCGGGCTGAGCCTGCGCACCGCCGTCCCCAACCTGGCCGTCGGGCCGGTCGCGGTCGCCGCCGCGCTGCACTACGCGGAACAGGGCGATCGAGGGCTGGCGACGTCCGTGGGGTCGGCCGTCGTGGTCGCCGCGGTGGGCGGTCTCGTGTTGGCGCTGGCCGTGGTGGTGTTACAGGTGCCCGCCTGGGCGGCGAGCCTGGCCGCAGCGGCCGGAGTCGTGGTGTACATCGAACGTCGTTCGACGTCGATTCTGGTGCAGGGGGACTACGACCCGAGGCGTACGGCCGGCTACCTCTTCGCCGGGTTCGCCGCCGTCGCGGTTCTCGGCGGTCTGTTCGGCACGATCAGGTCGATCCGCCGGCTGGTGGGTCGGTACCGGCCGGTGGCCGACCCGGCCCGGCGCCGGGGCGCGCTGGCCGCCGTGGTCGCCGCCGTCGCGCTCGTCGGTTCCACGGTGCTGGCCGCGCTCGCCGGTGTCCTGCTCGCCGCCAACGGCCCCGGGGCGGTCACGCCCACCTCCGGGCTGGACTGGACCGTCCTGGCCATCGGCGTGTCCCTGCTCGGCGGCACCAGCGCGTACGGCCGCCGCGGCGGGGTGTTCGGCACGGTGCTGGCGGTCGGCCTGGTCACCGTCTTTCAGGCGTACGCGCCGGAGCGCGACTGGACGGTGAGTCACTGGGCGCTCGGTGGCGTGGCGCTCGGCGTCGGGCTGCTGGTGACCCGGCTGGTCGAGACGTTCGGGCGGCCCCGGCCGGGCCACGTGGAGAAGATCGAGCCGGTCGGCGACGGCACGATCAGCACGGGATGGAACGTGCCCCGGCAACAGTCGGCCGACAACTGGCCTCCGACGCTGCCGACACCCCTCGCGCCGGAATCGGCCGACCCGTGGCGTGACCCCCGCTGGGAGACCGGCCCGCGGCGCTGGGACGCCGACGACCGGTGAGCCGTGTCCCGTCCGCCGAGCCGGCGCTGATCTCGACCGTTAGGCTCGCCGCATGACCGACACACCTGCCGCCACCCCCGGCGGAACCTCGTTCGAGGAACTCGACGCGCTGTCCACGGAGGAGCTGCGGGAGCGGGCGTTCGCCCGGGCCCGGGAGCGTCGCGACGTGGGGTTCTACTGGTCGGTGCTGCGGCACCTGCCGAACGCGGACGAGGCCACGGTGCTGGACGGCGCGCCGAACTCGATCGGCCCGACCATCGACGAGGCGAACGCCTTGTGGCGGGAGCTGACCGGGCACGGCTACGAGGAGTCGGCGCCGCTGCTGCGGGCCGCCTTCATCGACTACCTGCTGAAGCACTGAGCCGTTCGGGGCAGCCCAGGTCCGCCCGGCCGGCCGGCACGGGACCTGGGCGGATCATGGGACTCGTCCGTACGGGCCCGGTCAGCGGCTACGGGACGGCCGCCGGCACCGGCGCGCTCGCCGTACTGCTGCTGGTCGGCATCTGTGGCAGCCCGGCGTACACCGGCTGGGCCGCCGCGACGCTTACCGACCCGGACTCGGCCGGCGGCTTCTACCTGCGCCTGCTCGCCTGGCCGGCCTGGCGGCTGGACGCGGACGGGCAGGCCGGCGGTCTGTTCGCCGCCGACCTGCGGGCCGTCGCGCTCGTGGTCCTCGCGGTGGCGCTGCTCTATCTGCTGCCCGCCGCGCAGGTGGCCCGGGTGCCCGGCCCGGTCAGCCAGTTCTTCTCCGGCTGGGCCGCGTACGTGCTGGCCGGCGGGCTCGCCGCCGTGCTGGCGGCGCTGCTCGGCCCGGACCCGTCGCTGCTGGCAGCACTGCGAGACGCCAGCAGCGGCGCCGGCTACGGCTTCCTCACCGGCTGGATCATCGGCACCGCGAGCCTCGGTGGTCGCGCCTGACCCGCGCGACCCCATTCGGAACGGGTGACGCCGCCGGGTCGGTCAGCGGCCGGGTCAGCCCGTCGAGCGGCCCAGGTCGAGCAGACGCTGGCGGCTGAGCGCGCCCACCGGGCGGCCGTCGTCGGTCACGACGAGCTGGTCCCGCCCCGACGTGAGCAGTGCCGCCAGCGCGTCGTACGCCGTGCCGTCCAGCGCCACGGTGGGCAGATCCGCGGCGGCGCCTGGGGGCACCGGCTCCAGGGACTCCCGGTCGAGCGGGGTGACCGCCAGCCGGCGGATGCCCCGGTCGGCTCCGACGAATTCGCGGACGAACGGGGTGGCCGGTGCGCCGAGCAGGGCGGCCGGCGTGTCGTACTGCTCAAGGTGCCCGCCCTGAGAGAGCACGGCGATCCGGTCACCGAGCCGGACGGCTTCGTCGAGGTCGTGGGTGACCAGCACGATCGTCTTGCGGACCTCGGCCTGGAGGCGGAGGAACTCCTCCTGCAGGCGGGCCCGGACGATCGGGTCGACGGCCGAGAACGGCTCGTCCATCAGCAGCACCACCGGGTCCGCGGCGAGCGCGCGGGCCACGCCGACCCGCTGCCGCTGCCCACCCGACAGCTCGTGCGGATAGCGGCGGCCGAACTGGGCCGGGTCCAGACCGACCAGGTCGAGCAGCTCGTCGACGCGGGCCCGGGTCCGATCCCGGGACCAGCGGAGCAGACCCGGGACGGTTGCCACGTTCGCCCGGACCGTCTGGTGTGGAAAGAGGCCGACGTTCTGGATCACGTAGCCGATCCGGCGGCGTAGCCGCACCGGGTCGACGTCGGTGACGTCCTCGTCGCCGAGCATGATCCGCCCGGCCGTCGGCTCGATCAGACGGTTGACCATGCGGAGCACTGTCGACTTGCCGCAGCCGGACGGGCCGATCAGCACCACCAGCTCGCCGGCCTTGACGTCCAGGCTCAGGTCCCGCACGGCCTCGGTGCCGTTCGGGTAGCGCTTCTGGATGCCCTGCAGGGAGATCGACGCCGCGCGAGGGGATTCGGCCACGCTGGCGGCCTCCGGGGTAACGTCCACGTATGTCCTTCCGCCTGAGCTACCGGGCCGACCCGGGTAACCCCTGGTTCTCCTGGCAGTACGTGCGGGACAACTCTGACACGATCCTCGCCGCCATGCGCGAACACGCCTCCCTCACGGGACGCGCGGTGCTGATCGCGGTGCTGATCGCCCTGCCGTTGTCCGTGCTCGCGTACTGGGTCCGCCCGCTGGCCGGCCCGATCCTCGGCGTCACCGGCGTGATCTACACCATCCCGTCACTGGCGCTGTTCGCGTTCATCGCGCCGTACCTGGGCACCGGCGCCACCACCGTGCTGGTCGGGTTGGTCCTGTACGCGCTGCTGCTGATCGTCCGCAACGTGGTGGCGGGGCTCAACCAGGTGCCGCCGGAGGTCGGCGAGGCCGCCGAGGGCATGGGCTACGGCCGCTGGCGGCGGCTCTTCCGGATCGACCTGCCGCTGGCGATCCCCGGCATCCTGACCGGGTTGCGCCTGGCCACCGTGTCGACGGTCGCGCTGGTCACCGTCGGCGTGCTGGTGGGGCACGGCGGCCTCGGTCAACTGATCTTCGCGGGCTTCCAGAACAACCTCTACAAGGCCGAGATCATGACCGGTACGGTGCTCTGCGTGGCGCTCGCGGTGCTGCTGGACCTGCTGCTGGTCCTCGTCGGCCGGCTGGTCACCCCCTGGTCCGCCCGGGGCGTCCGGTGAGCGCCGCGGCCAACCCCGTGCACCAGGCGGTGCTCTGGCTCAACGACCCCCTGAACTGGAGCAACCCGGGCGGCATCCTGGACCGGCTCGGCGAGCACCTGACGATCTCCGCCCTGGCGGTGGCGCTGGGCTGCCTGGTGGCCTGGCCGGTCGGGCTGTGGCTCGGGCACACCGGCCGCGGCGGCGGTCTGGTGGTGCTGGTGTCCAACGCCACCCTGGCCATTCCCACCCTGGCGCTGCTGACCATCCTGCCGCTGACCTTCCTCGGCTTCGGGCGTACGCCGGTGGTGGTGGCGCTCGCCGTCTTCGCTATTCCGCCGCTGCTGGCCAACGCCTACACCGGCGTACGCCAGGCGGACCCGGAGGCGCGCGACGCGGCCCGCGGGATGGGCCTGTCCGGCGGGCAGTTGCTGCGTCGGGTGGAGCTGCCGCTCGCGGTGCCGTACCTGGCGGCCGGCTTCCGGACCGCCGCCGTGCAGGTCATCGCCACGACCGCGCTGGCCTCGTTCGTCAACGGTGGCGGTCTCGGCGAGATCATCCGTACCGGATTCGGTCTGAGCATCGCCGCCGGTGGCGGGCAGATCGTGGCCGGTGGTGTGCTGGTGGCCGGGCTGGCATTGCTGGCCGAGCTGCTCCTCGGGATCGTCGAACGCCTGGTCACCCCCCGTCCGCTGCGACGCGGACGGCAGCGCGCGGGCCGCGCCCGGCCCGCCGACGCCACCGGCCGCGCCTGACGCGCCGTCGCGATCCGTCCGGGTGAGCGGACGCCGAAGCGGCGACCAGCGGCGGGCCGGTCGGTGACGATGCGGTGACGAAGCCCATCCCGGGTTGTCGGTCGCTCGCGGACCATGTTGGGTGGAAGTCGCGGGCGGCCGACAGCCGGGATCGCCCGTCGGACACGCGGCCGGCCCGGGACGGGTCGCGCCGGGACACGGAAGGCGGGCGGCACACATGCGCGCACGTACACGTCTGGCGATGGGCGCCATCGGCGCCATCGCCGGAGCAGCACTCCTCACCGGGTGTGGCGATGCCGGCTCGTCCGGCACCGACGCCCCCCAGACGAGCGCCTCCGGGGCCGGGTGCGCCCCGGTCGCCGGTCAGCAGCTCATCGCTCTGACGGACGACAAGAAGCTCCAGAACTCCGACAACGTCATTCCGGCGGTCAACAGCAAGGTGGCCAACCCGCAGCTGATCGCCGCGCTGGACAAGGTCTCCGCGGCGCTCGACACGCCGAAGCTGATCCAGCTCAACAAGGCCGTCGACGCCGACCGCAAGACCCCCAAGGTGGCCGCCGAGGAGTTCGCCAGCGCCAACAACATCACCGCGGGAATCGCCAAGGGCCCGGGTGGCGACATCGTGGTGGGCGCTGGCAACTTCAGCGAGAGCCAGACCCTGGGCGAGCTGTACCGGATCGTGCTCACCGCCGCCGGTTACCAGGTCAAGGTGCAGCAGATCGGCAACCGGGAGCTGTACGAGCCGGCGCTGGAGAAGGGCGAGATCCAGGTCGTCCCGGAGTACGCGTCGACCATGGCCGAGTTCCTCAACACCAAGGCCAACGGCAAGAACGCCCAGCCGGTGTCCTCGCCCGACATCAACACGACGGTGACCAAGCTCAAGGCCGAGGGCGACAAGGTGGGCATCACCTTCGGCACCCCGGCCGCCGCGCAGGACCAGAACGCGTTCGCGGTCACCCAGCAGTTCGCCGACAAGTACGGCGTGCGGACCCTCTCCGAGCTGGCCGCGAAGTGCTCCGGCAGCGCGACGGTGCTGGGCGGCCCGCCGGAGTGCCAGCAGCGTACGTTCTGCAAGCCGGGCCTGGAGAAGACGTACGGGCTCTCGGTGGGCTCGTTCTCCTCGCTGGACCAGGGCGGGCCGCTGACCAAGAACGGGCTGCGTGAGGGCAAGATCAGCGTTGGTCTGGTCTTCTCCTCGGACGGTGCCTTCGCCACCAGCTGAGGTTCCTTTCGGGTGTGCCGTGGACGCCCCCTCCCCATCTCGGGGCGGGGGCGTCCGCGCGTCCGGGGACCCGTTCCCTCCGCTGGGGATCGTCGGTAGGCTGCACAGCCATGCCAGCCCCGGTCACCCCCGACGCCCGGCGTCAACCGCTGTTGCTGACCGTGCTCTTCTGGGGCGGCGTGGCCCTGGCCCCGGTGGCGGCGCTGATCCTTCTGGTCGCTGACGGTAACGGCCCGCTGCGCTTCGCGGCGGTGCTCGCCATCGTGGCGGTGGTCCTGATCGGCCTCTCCATCGCGTTGCGTCCCGACGGTGACGACGGTCGGGCCGATGAGCTGCTGGACGAGATCGAGGAGCTGCGCCGGGAGTTGCGCGCCGAGATCGTGGCCGCCGCGCAACGCGGCAACCAGGCGCTCGACCAGGCGCAGCGAGCCCAGGAGGGGATCGCGGCGGTCCGCCGCCGCCTCGATGCCACCGGAGCGGCCCTCGCCGGCGCCACCCCGCTGGCCGAGCCGGCAGGCGCCGGGCGGGTGCGGGTGCCGGCCGCCGACCCGGTGGACGAGACTCCGCCCGCCCGCAGCCGGGTACCGGTCCCCGGCGACGCCCCGGTCGCCCGGGTCCGGGTGCCCGCTCCCGAGGAGGCCGCCGGCCGGGTTCGGGGCCCGGGTCCGGGCGAGGTGGCTGGTCGGGTTCGGGTGCCGGCCCCGGACGAGGCCGCCGATCGGTGGGGTCGCGACGAGCGCGCCGACGACGAACCGGCGTACCGCCACCGCGCCGCCGCCGACGCGCCCCCCGAGCCAGCCGCCGGCGGTGTGTACGGCGCCGAGCGGTCCGCGGCCGGATACGCCGCCGCTCCCCGCCCGCGTGAGCACGACCGCCCCCGTGAGCACGACCGCTCGGAGCCGGCGCACCGGCCGGTGGGCGTGGTCCGGCACACCGAGACCGTGCACGTCACCACCCGGCACACCGTCGTCGACGGCGGACCGGCCGAGCCGGGCGGGCGCTACGGCGGCGGGTACGCCGGCCAGTGGACCCCGCCGGCCCAGGAATGGACCCGGGGCGGCGGCACGGAGGGACGTGCCCGGCCGGCCGACCGCTCGTGGGGCGAGCCGGAGAACCCCCGGTCCACGTACGCCGACGACCGTGCCCGCCCAGCCGACGACCGGGCCCGCTCTGCCGACGACCGCGCTCGGCCCGTCGACGACCGGTCCTGGGGTCAGCAGCCCGCCGCCCGGGGTGAGTCCGGTTGGAAGGGCGCACGGGACGGCTCGGGCTCCGACCGGAACGGGCCCGACCGCGGCGACGAGGAGCCGGGCTGGAGGGCTCGCCGCGACGAGCCGGAGTGGACCGGCCAGCGCGACGTGTACGCCCAGGCCGACGAGCCCGCCTGGGGCGGCCGATCGCAGCACGACGACCGTGGCTGGTCGGAGCAGGCCGAGCCCGACCACGCCGGTGCGCCGCAGCCCGGTCCCGCCCTGCGGGCGGACGACACCGGCGAGTACTGGTCGCAGTTGCGGGCCGGCGACCGGTGGGCGGCCGTCCGGGACGACGAGAACGGCCGTGAGCTGCACGTCGGAGAGCGCCGGGCCGAGGTGCACGCCGACGCCACGGGGACCGAGTACCGGATGGCGGACCGCTGGGCGTCCGTCCGCCAGGAGGACCCACGCCGCCACGACGACGCGCGCCGCCACGACGACGCGCGCCGCCACGAGGACGCGCGCCGCCACGAGGACTCACGCTGGCAGGACGAGCGCGAGTCGTACCACCGGTCCGAGCCGGGCGGCCGGCCGGCGCTGCCGGTCGGCGGCGTGCCCGTGCCGGACGAGTGGCGCCCGCCGCGCCAGCGCGGTCACGAGCCGGAGCCCGCCCCCGAGCGGGCCGGCCGCCGCCGGGTCGAGGAGCGGTACGGCTACCCGCCGCAGGACGACGTGCCGCGTGCCGGCGGCGCCCCGGTCACCGACCGCTGGCGCTGACGCGTCACTTGTCGATGTCGCCGACCACGAAGAACATCGAGCCGAGGATGGCGATCAGGTCCGGAACGAGGCAGCCCGGAAGCAGGGTGGCCAGCGCCTGCACGTTCGCGTACGAGGCGGTGCGCAGCTTCAACCGCCAGGGGGTCTTCTCGCCGCGCGACACCAGGTAGTAGCCGTTGATGCCGAGCGGGTTCTCCGTCCAGGCGTACGTGTGCCCCTCGGGCGCCTTGAGCACCTTCGGCAGGCGGGTGTTGATCGGCCCGGTCAGCCGGTCCACCCGGTCCAGGCACTGCTCGGCGAGATCCAGCGAGACGTACACCTGGTCGAGCAGCACCTCGAAGCGGGCGTGGCAGTCCCCGGCATTCTTGGTCACCACCGGCACGTCCAGCTCGTCGTACGCCAGATACGGGTCGTCGCGGCGCAGGTCCAGGTCGAGTCCGGAGGCTCGGGCCACCGGCCCGGACGCGCCGAACGCGGCGGCGTCGGCGGCGGACAGCACGCCCACGCCCACCGTGCGGGCCAGGAAGATCTCGTTACGCCGGATCAGGTGGTCGAGGTCGGGCAGCCGCCGACGGACCTCGCCGATCGCCGCGCGGGCCCGCCCGGTCCAGCCGTACGGGACCTCCTCCTTCAGCCCGCCCACCCGGTTGAACATGTAGTGGATCCGGCCGCCGGAGACCTCCTCCATCACCGCCTGGATGGTCTCCCGTTCCCGGAAGGCGTAGAAGACCGGCGTGATGGCCCCGATCTCCAGCGGGTAGGAGCCGAGGAACATCAGGTGGTTGAGCACCCGGTTCAGCTCGGCGAGAGCCATCCGCAGCCAGGTGGCCCGCTCCGGCACCTCCATGCCCATCAGGCGTTCCACCGCGAGCACCACACCCAGCTCGTTCGAGAACGCCGAGAGCCAGTCGTGCCGGTTGGCCAGCACGATGATCTGCCGGTAGTCGCGCACCTCGAAGAGCTTCTCCGCGCCTCGGTGCATGTAGCCGACGATCGGTTCGCAGGCGATGACCCGTTCGCCGTCGAGCACCAGCTTCAGGCGCAGCACGCCGTGCGTGGAGGGATGCTGCGGGCCGATGTTGAGCACCATGTCGGTGCCGAGCTGCTGATCGCCGGTGCCGGCGACCAGACCGGCCCCGGTGCCGACGGTCAGTTCACGGAGGGCCCCGGCGTCGGTGGTCATGCCCGTCATCGTGCCACGGCGACGGTGCCCCGGGTCACGGCGACCGCTCAGCGCCACCGGGTCGGCCAATCGGCTCATGTGGTCGTCGGACCCCCGCCGTAGCATCCCGATCCATGGAGCGGACGGAGATCGACGGAGTGCCGGTTCGGTGGAAGCAGGGGCCGGCGCCGCTGAGCGCCACCCTGCTGTTCGGCTGCGGCGCGCGGGACGAGACGTTCCGCACCATCGGGGTCACCCACCTGATCGAGCACCTGGTGATGAGCACCCTGCCCCGCCTGCATCACGAGCACAACGCCTCGGTGGACCTGCACGTCACCGAGTTCACGGCGACCGGCCGGCCGGAGCAGATCGTGGCCTTCCTCGCCGCCGTCTGCGACGGTCTCCGGGCCCTTCCGCTCGACCGTCTCGAGAAGGAGGCGGGTGTGCTGGCCGCGGAGGGTGGCCACTGCACCGATCCGACGACGGCCGCGCTGCTCACCCAGCGGCTCGGCGTGCAGGGCGCAGGGCTCGCGCCGTGGACCGGTCCGGGCTACGACCGGCTGACGCCGGAACAGATCCGCGAGTACGCCGCACGTTGGTTCGTGGCCGGCAACGCGGTGCTGCTGCTCACCGGCCCACCGCCGGAGGGCCTGCGGCTGCCGCTGCCGGCCGGGCCTCGACCGGATCATCTCGCGCCGACGCCCGTGGCGACCGCCGAACCGATCTGGTGTGAGCACCTCGTGCCGTCGGTGGGTGTGTCCCTGGTTGGCGACGACGACGCGGCGATGGCGCTGGGCTCCCAGGTGCTCTCTCAGCGGCTGGAGCAGATCGCGCGGCGCACGCACGGCCTGAGCTACGAGGTGGGCGGTGACGTCGTCCTGCTGGGCAACGGACAGCAGTTGGTGACGGTCACGGTGGACGCCCGTGAGGGCCAGGAGCCGCAGGTGGCCGCCCTGCTCTGGGAGGAGCTGAACCGCCTGGCCACGGAGGGACCGACGGCTGCCGAACTGGCCGAGGAGTGCGCCGCCGCCCGCGAGATGATCGAGGACCCGCGCGCCGTCGAGGCTTATCTCCACAGGTCCGGCTTCCGGGAACTGCTGGGCCTGCCGCAGATCACTCCCGAGCAGCGGCTGGCCGAGTTCCTGGCGGTCACGCCGGAGGATGTCCGCGAGCGGTTCCAGGCCGCGCTGCCCAGCGCGCACCTCGTCGTACCGTGCGGAGTGACCCTCTCGCTCCCCGGGCTGACCGAGGGCGGCTGTCCTCGTCTTCCCGAGCAGCCCGAAGGTCGGGTGTTCCACCCGCCGATGCTGGCGAAGGTGCTCGCCCGTGAGGCGCGCGGCCTCCGGCTGATCCTCACCGACGACGGGGTCGCGCTCCGCGACCCGGACGGCGACGTGCACCTGGTCCGCTTCGACGAGGTGGTCGGTGTCGAGGAGGACGGCGCCGCGCGTACCGTCTTCGGCCGCAACGGCTGCCACGTCCTGGTCGATCCGGACATGTTCCGCGGCGCCGAGCGGGCGGTCCGCGCGGTCGACGCGGCGGTCCCGGCCTCCCTGCGTTACCGGCGCTCGGAACTCGTCGGGCTGGACTGAACGACGTCGGCGATGCCGACCGGTTGGCGCAGCCACCAGTGCCCGCCGAGCCCGGCCGGGTCGGTCAGCTCGGCCACCGCCGACGCGGCGGCCAGCGCCCGCACGTAGCCGACCGGGTCGGTGCCGGCCAGGCTGAGCGGCGGTCGTCCACCGTCGGCCCCGAGCGCCCGCAGCGCCTCGGCCTGCGAGACCAGGGAGTACGCACACCGGGCGACCGCCGCGCCGGCGGAGGCGACCGAGTCCATTGCCACGTGTGCGGTCACATCACTCGACCCGTCCGGCACCGGAGGCACCTGCCGCCCACCCCGATACCCGGTCAACGTCCCGTCCACCGGCCGACCCTCACGCAGGTGTCCGTAGTCGACCGCCACCGCCAGCCCTCGGCTGATCCTGCCCACCGCGTGTGCCCAGGCTTCGTCCCTCGGCCTTCCTATTTCTGCCCGGTTGCTGTGGGGGTTCGGTTGGTCGCGTTGGGGGGTCTCCGGGCAGCCCGGCCGGCTCCGGGCGGTCAGGATTGATCCCTGCGCCGGCCGGGCTGCCCGGAGACCCGACTCGCTTCCGCCAGTCGCATCAGTCGAGGTTGAACCACCGGTCACGGCACGGTCCGCACCGCGCGGGCTCGCGGGACCGGGCCACCAGGTGGTCAGCCAATCAAGATCAGCAGGGTCGACTGGCCCGCCTATCGTCTCCACACCGCTCTCGGGTTCGACAAGTACATACCGCCAGCCACCGGTGGTGTGCAGTGCCACGTCCAACGGCACGTTGTCCAACCACTCGGTAGCCAGCAGCACCCCCGTGATCTCACCGGGGATCTCGGCGGTCCAGTGGATCTCCTCTGGGAGGTCGTCGGGTCGGGGCGCCAACTCGACAGCGGTGAACCGCACCCGTTCCGCCAGCGAACGGGCGGTGATCGACGACCGCTCGCCGGGTGACTGACGGACGGCGGTCGTTGGAGTCAGGGTTTCGGGGGAGCCCGCCCACGCAGGGATCAAGCCTGACCGCCCGGAGTGGGTGGGCTCCCCCGAAACCCCCACCGCAACCCTGCCAGAGTGGGCGGGCTCCCCGGAAACCCCCACCGCGAGCCCGACGGCATCTTCAGACGCGAGAAGGCGGCGCAGGGCCAGCAGCAGTTCCCCCCGCCCAGCCCCAACGTCGACCACGTCCAGCCGTGATGGATGGCCGAGGGCAGAGTCCACCTCCGCGACAAGGCGCAGGAGCGCGGCGGCGAAGGCGGGGGAGGCGTGCACGCTGGTCCGGAAGTGGCCGGCCGGCCCGGCGCCGGCCACGAAGAAGCCGTCCGGCCCGTAGAGGGCCTGGCTCATCGCGTCCCGCCACGGGATCGGCGTTCGGAGCGCAGGAGACGTCACCGTGCCGACCCTACGGCCACCGGTCCGGTGGCGACTCCCGATCCCCGTCGCGCGGTCCGCGGGTGGCCGCGGTCACCGTCGCCCTTCGGGCTCGGGTCAGCAGATCTTGGACAGTTTCCGTTAGCTGCTAACGGAAACTGTCCAAGATCTGCACACGGGGCCGGTGGTGGTGAAGGTTTTCACACATGCTTGTCCCGGTTCGGCGAGCCGGGCGCATACTTGCGATCGACCGGTACCCCTTCTCGAGGACTGGATCGTTGCCATGAGCGCACCGCTGCGCCCGCGCCCGGCCGCCCCACGTGGGCCCGCCGGGTCGTGGGATCGCGCCGACACCGGCGCCCGCGCCACCTCCCGTCTGCTCACGGTCGGCGTCGTCGGCGCCGGTCGGGTCGGTGCCGTCCTGGGCGCCGCGCTCGCCGCCGCCGGCCACCGGGTGGTGGCTGTCGCCGGTAACTCCGGTACCAGCCGCGCGCGGCTCGCCCTGCTGCTGCCCGAGGTGCCCCGCCGCCCGGTCACCTCCGTCGCCCGCGCCGCCGCCGACCTGCTGCTGATCGCGGTGCCGGACGACGCGCTGGCCGGAGTGATCGCCGACCTCGCCGACCGGGGTGCCCTGCACCCGGGCCAGGTGGTCGCGCACACCTCGGGCGCGCACGGTCTCGCCGTGCTGGCGCCGGCCGCCGCGGTCGGCGCCCTGCCGCTGGCCCTGCACCCCGCCATGACCTTCACCGGTACGCCGGACGATCTGCCCCGGCTGGCCGGCATCTCGTACGGAGTGACCGCCCTGGCGGACCTGCGCCCGCTGGCCGCCCGGCTGGTCACCGACCTCGGTGGCGTGCCCGAGTGGGTGGCCGAGGCGGACCGCCCGCTGTACCACGCCGCGCTCGCGCACGGCGCGAACCACCTGGTGACCCTGGTGAACGAGGCGACCGACCGGCTGCGGGACGCCGGCGTGGCTCGCCCGGAGAAGGTGCTCGCCCCACTGCTGCGGGCCGCCCTGGAGAACGCGCTACGCCTCGGCGACGACGCGCTGACCGGTCCGGTCTCCCGGGGCGACGCGGGCACGGTCGAGCGGCACCTGGCCCGGCTGGCCGCCACCGCGCCGGAGTCGGTCCCCGCGTACCTGGCGCTGGCCCGGCGTACCGCCGACCGGGCGATCGCCGCCGGCCGTCTGCGCCCGGTGGACGCCCAGCCGCTGCTCGGTGTGCTCGCCGGGACGAGCCGGGAGGTGGCGGCATGACGCAGCTTGTCCACACGCGCGCCGAGTTGGCCGAGGCCCGGGCCGCGTTGAAGGGCACCGTCGGCGTGGTGATGACCATGGGCGCCCTGCACTCCGGGCACGAGACGCTGCTGCGCGCGGCCCGGGACCAGGCCGACCACGTGCTGGTGACGATCTTCGTGAACCCGCTGCAGTTCGGGCCGAACGAGGACTTCGACCGCTATCCGCGCACCCTCGACGCCGACCTGGAGGTGTGCCGGCGGGCCGGCGCCGACCTCGTCTTCGCGCCGTCGGTGGCCGACATGTATCCGGACGGCCAGCCCCGGGTGCGCCTCGACCCGGGTCCGCTCGGCGGGGAGCTGGAGGGCGCGAGCCGCCCCGGCTTCTTCCACGGCGTGCTCACCGTGGTCCTGAAGCTGCTCCAACTCACCCGTCCCGACCTGGCCTTCTTCGGCGAGAAGGACTATCAGCAGCTCACCCTGGTGCGGCGGATGGCCCGGGACCTGGACGTCCCGGTCGAGGTGATCGGCGTACCGACCGTTCGGGAGCCGGACGGGTTGGCGCTGTCCAGCCGCAACCGTTACCTGAGCGAGCCCGAGCGGGCGGCGGCGCTGAGCCTGTCCGCCGCGCTGCGGGCCGGGGCCCGGGCCGCCGACGACGGCCTGGACGCGGGGGAGGTGCTGTCCGCCGCGCACGCCGCGTTCGGCGCCGGTACGCCCGGCGCTCAGCTCGACTACCTGGTGCTCACCGACCCCGAGCTGGAGCCGGGGCCGGTGTCCGGGCCGGCCCGGCTGGTGATCGCCGCCTGGGTCGGCGCAACCCGGTTGATCGACAACGCGGCGATCCACCTCGCCCCTCGTCCCTGACCCGGCCGCACCCACCACCACTCTTTTCGCGAAAGGCGAGCCCGATGCTGCGGACCATGCTCAAGTCGAAGATCCACCGGGCCACGGTGACCCAGGCCGACCTGCACTACGTCGGCTCGGTGACGGTGGACGAGGACCTGCTCGACGCCGCCGATCTGCTCCCCGGCGAGCAGGTCGCGATCGTGGACATCACCAACGGCGCCCGGCTGGAGACGTACGTCATCCCGGGCGAGCGGGGCAGCGGCGTGATCGGCATCAACGGCGCCGCCGCGCACCTCGTACACCCCGGTGACCTGGTCATCCTGATCTCGTACGGGCAGATGGACGACGCCGAGGCCCGGTCGTACCGGCCGCGGGTGGTGCACGTCGACACCGACAACCGGGTCGTCGAGCTGGGGGCGAACCCGGCGGTGGCGGCCCCGGGCACGGCCGGCGACCCGATGCCCAACCCGTTCGCCGTGTCCGGAGTCTGATCTCGCGCGAGCCGATTCCGGTCTGTCACCGGAAGGTCATTTGCGGTTACCCTGGGCACGCTGGCGGAAGCCGGTAGGTGGCTGGGGGAGGCCGCGATGCGCCGTGCCATGACGACCCTGTTCGCCACTGCCGTCACGGCAGTGTTGCTGGTCGGCTGCGCCGGGTCCGGTGGTCTGGACGGCGACCTGACCGACGACTGGGCGGCGCCGCCACCGGCCACGGCGTTCACGCCGGCCGTCGGGATGTGCCAGGCCGCCGACTTCGTCGAGGTGGTCACGCTGGCCGCCTACCAACCCATGGACTGCGCCGGCCCGCACCGGGTGGAGACCGTGCACGTGGGGGCGTTCCCGGCCCAGCGGGCTGCCGCCCCGGCCAACGGGTCGGTGGAGCTGCGCGGCGCGTTCACGGAGTGCGACACGAGGTCCTCGGCGTACGTGGGCGACGACTGGCGGGCCGGGCGACTGCGGCTGTCGGTGGCGCTGCCCTCCGGGCCGGGCTGGGCAGCCGGTTCCCGCTGGTACCGGTGCGACCTGACCGAGCTGACGACTGTCGAGGCGGCGGCCACGGTGGTGGTCCGGTCGGGCAGCCTGCGGGACGCGTTGAAGGGGGCCTCCGGGCTGCGGTTGGGCTGCCAGCAGACCCGCGCCGGGGCGGGCCGGGGCGTGCAGACGCTGGTCCCGGTGGAGTGCGGCGGTCGGCACGACGCCGAGTTCGTCGGGGTGTGGCGTGCGCCGGACAAGCCGTACCCGGCCAAGGATGCCGACTGGGCGCCGCTCTACACCGGCTGCCGCACCGTCCTCGGCCGCTATGTCGGTGTACCGGACGACTCCGACCTGCGGTTCCGCAGCGGCGTGGTGGTGCGCCCGCCCGGTGCGGGGCGTTGGCGGGTCGGTGACCGGGGGGTCCGCTGTTACCTGTGGCTGAGCGACCGTACGGTGAGCGCGTCGTTGAAGGGCGCGGGCCCGGCCGGCCTGCCGGTGCGGACGAAGTGACCGCGGCCGACCGCTCGGCGCGGCGCGGTCCGCGCCGGACGTGGTAGCCCAAACCACTCGTTGAGCCCCCGCCTCCCTCGGCGAGGATCGTTCGGGTTGACTGGTGGGATGGACGTTCCGACGGTCGACCTGCCGGCCCTGCCCAGACTGCTGGCCGCGCCCGAGCCCGGCTGGGTGGAGACCACCGACGTGATCGTGGTGGGCTCCGGGGTGGCGGGGTTGACCGCTGCGTTGCACCTGCGCGAGGCGGGCCTGCATGTCACGGTCGTCACCAAGGTCAACATTGACGACGGCTCGACCCGGTGGGCGCAGGGCGGCATCGCCGCCGTGCTCGACCCGACGGACACTCCGGCGGCGCACGCCCGGGACACCGAGATCGCCGGAGTGGGGCTCTGCGACCCGGCGGCTGTCCGGGTGCTCGTCGAGGAGGGGCCGACCCGGCTGCGGGAGCTGATGCGGATCGGCGCCGAGTTCGATCGCCACCCCGACGGTTCGTTGATGCTGACCCGCGAGGGTGGGCACCGCGCGGACCGGATCGTGCACGCGGGCGGGGACGCGACCGGCGCCGAGGTGCAGCGCGCCCTGCACGCCGCCGTGCAGCGCGACCCGTGGATCCGGCTGGTCGAGCACGCCCTGGTGCTGGACCTGCTGCGGGCGCCCGGCGACGGCCCGGACGGGCTGGGTCCGGCCTGCGGGATCACCCTGCACGTGCTCGGTGAGGGCAGCGAGGACGGCGTCGGCGCGCTGCTGGCCCGGGCGGTGGTGCTGGCCACCGGCGGGATGGGCCAGATCTTCGCGGCCACCACCAACCCGGCGGTGTCCACCGGCGACGGGGTGGCGCTGGCGATGCGGGCCGGCGCGGCGGTGACCGACGTGGAGTTCGTCCAGTTCCACCCGACCGCCCTGATCACTCCGCCGGGCGCGGGGGTGCCCGGCGCCGGGCACGCGCAGCAGCCGCTGGTCTCCGAGGCGCTGCGCGGCGAGGGCGCGTACCTGGTGGACTCCGACGGCAAGCGGTTCATGGTGGGGCAGCACGAGCTGGCCGAGTTGGCCCCCCGGGACGTGGTGGCCAAGGGCATCCACCGGGTGCTGCTGGCCAGCGGTGCGGACCAGGTCTTTCTCGACGCCCGCCATCTGGGCGGCGATTTCCTGGCCGGGCGGTTCCCGACCATCGTGGCGTCCTGCCTGGCGATCGGCGTGGACCCGGCCACCGATCTGATCCCGGTCGCCCCGGCCGCGCACTACGCCTCCGGTGGCGTCCGCACCGACCTGCGCGGCCGCACGTCGATCCCCGGCCTGTACGCCTGTGGCGAGGTCGCCTGCACGGGTGTGCACGGCGCGAACCGGCTGGCCAGCAACTCGCTGCTGGAGGGGCTGGTGTTCTCCCGGCGGATCGCCGACGACATCGCGGCCGGCCTGCCCGAGCAGGCCCAACCGGCGGACGTCGGCGCGTGGCGCGGCGGCGCGGGCTGGGTCCTGCCGGCCGGGGTGACGCCGACGCTCCAGCAGGCGATGACCCGGGGCGCCGGGGTGCTCCGGTCCGCGGCGACGCTGGCGGAGACGGCCGGGACGCTGACCGAGCTGGGCGCGGCCCGGGGCCGACCGCGGACCGCCGACTGGGAGGCGACCAACCTGCTCACGGTGGCTTCGACGCTGGTCGCGGCGGCGTACGCCCGCGGTGAGACCCGGGGTTGCCACTGGCGGGAGGACTTCCCGACGGCCGACGAACGGTGGCTGGGCCACCTGGTCGGGTCGGTCGGGGCGCACGGCCGGGTGACGGAGCAGTGGGAGGGGAAGCCATGACGGGGTCGACAGAGGCGGCGTTGCGGGCGACCGGGCTGGACCCGGAGCAGGTGCGGCGGGTGATCGAGACCGCGCTGGTCGAGGATCTGGGGCCGGGTTTCCTGGACGTCACCAGCGTGGCGACCATTCCGGCCGAGCAGACCGACACCGCCGACCTGGTGGCCCGCGCCGACGGCGTGGTGGCCGGGCTGGCCGTGGCCGCCGCCGTGTTCGAGCTGGTGGGCGAGGTGACCGGCTTCGGTCGTACCGTCGAGGTGTCGGTGCTGGCCCGCGACGGTGAGCGGGTGGCCCGCGGCGACGTGCTGGCGACGGTGACCGGCCCGACCCGGCTGCTGCTGACGGCCGAGCGGACGGCGCTCAACCTGCTCTGCCGGATGTCCGGGGTGGCCACCCACACGCGTGCCTGGGCGGACGCCCTGGCCGGCACGAAGGCGATGGTGCTGGACACCCGCAAGACGACGCCGGGCCTGCGGGCGCTGGAGAAGTACGCGGTGCGAGCCGGCGGAGGCACCAACAAGCGGATGGGCCTCTACGACGTGGCCATGATCAAGGACAACCACAAGCTGGCGGCCGGAGGCATCACGGCGGCGTACCGGCGGGTCCGGGAGGCGTTTCCGGAGGTCCCGGTGCAGGTCGAGGTGACCACTGTCGCCGAGGCGGTGGAGGCGGTGGAGGCGGGCGCCGACTTCCTGCTCTGCGACAACATGACCCCGGAGGTGTTGGCCGAGGCGGTGACCGCGGTGGGCGACCGGGCGGAGCTGGAGGCGACCGGCGGTCTGACCCTGGAGGTGGCGGGCCGGTACGCGGCCACCGGCGTCGACTTCCTCTCGGTGGGCGCGTTGACCCACTCGTCGCCGATCCTGGACATCGCGCTGGACCTGCGTACGGAGTAGTTGTCTAGGCTGCGTGCGTGCTGCTCTGCATCGACATCGGAAACACCAACACCGTGCTGGCGACCTTCGACGGCGACAAGCTGGTGCACTCCTGGCGGATCAAGACCGATGCCCGCTCGACGGCGGACGAGTTGGGCCTGATGTTCCGGGGTCTGCTCGCCGGGGACAACGTCGAGATCACCGGCGTGGCCGCCTGCTCCACGGTGCCGGCCGCGCTGCGGTCGCTGCGGACCATGCTCGGCCGCTACTACGCGGACCTGCCGAGCGTGATCGTCGAGCCGGGCGTGCGGACCGGGGTGCAGCTGGCGATCGACAATCCGAAGGAGGTGGGCGCCGACCGGGTGGTGAACACGCTGGCCGCGTTCACCCTCTACGGCGGGCCGTCGATCGTGGTGGACTTCGGCACCACCACCAACTTCGACGTGATCAGCGGTCGGGGCGAGTTCCTGGGTGGGGCGTTCGCCCCGGGCATCGAGATCTCCTTCGACGCGCTGGCCGCCCGCGCGGCCCAGCTGCGCAAGGTCGAGGCCACCAAGCCCCGCTCGGTGATCGGCAAGAACACCGTGGAGTGCCTCCAGGCCGGTCTCTACTTCGGGTTCGCCGGGCAGGTGGACCGGATCGTCGAGCGGATGACCGAGGAGTTGGGCGAGGTGAAGGCGGTGATCGCCACCGGCGGTCTCGCCTCCCTGGTGATCAACGAGTGCAGCACCATCACCCACCACGAGCCGATGATCACGCTGATCGGCCTGCGGATGGTCTACGACCGCAACCTGTGAACGCCGGCCGCCGTCGAGGCCGGCCTCCGTGCGGGCCTTCAGCGCCGCCGGGCCCGCAGCACGATCGTGCGGTACGGCAGCTCGACGGTTTCCCGCCCGGCCAGCTCGGGATGGCCCGCGAACAGGTCGCGCAGTTCCCGGTCGATGCGCGCGCGCCGCTCGGGTGGGGCGGTGAGCCAGTACGAACGGGTGTGCAGCATCGCGACCACCTCGTCGGGTGTGAGCGTCGTGTGGTGCGTGAACTCGCCCAGCTCGACAGGTGTGAACGCGGAGCCGAAGTCCTCGTACCGTCCGACGACGTCGCCGGCGTTGTCACCGAGGTGGGCGATCCGACCCAGCTCGGCCACCCATGCGACCCGCTCGTCCCGCATGTTCCAGATCGGGGCGAACGTCCCACCCGGCCGGAGCACCCGCGCGATCTCGGCGTGCGCCCGCTCCCGGTCGAACCAGTGGTACGCCTGCCCCACCACCACGGCGTCCGCGACCCCGTCGGGCAGCGGCACCGACTCGGCGCCGCCGGCCAGCGCGGTGACGCCGGGGGTGGCGGCGTCCAGTTGGGCGCGCATCTTGGGGTCCGGCTCCACCGGGGTCACCTGGTGGTCGAGGGCGAGCACTCCCCGGGTGAGAATGCCGGTGCCGGCGCCCAGGTCGACAACCTGGGCGGAATCGCCCAGCCCGTCGAGCGCCCACCGCACGGCTGCCACCGGATAGCGGGGTCGAAACCGGTCGTAGTCGGCCGCCGCCGCCCCGAACGAGAGGGCCTGAGTGTGATCCGCCATGGCGGGCAGGTTATCCGGTAACGACCCCCTGAGGGCTTGAGTACGCTCGGGCCTGACCCCGCCGACAATCCTTCGTTGAGGAAGCGTGCCGTGACCGAGCAGACCGCCGTGCCAGTTGACCCCGCCGACGACCTTCCCGAGCAGATGAAGGTCCGCCGGGAGAAGCGGGACCGGATGCTCGCCGAGGGTGTGGAGCCGTACCCGTTCGGTTTCCCCCGGACCAGCACGCTCGCCGAGATCCGCGCGAAGTACGCGGATCTGCCCACCGACACCGCCACCGGCGACGAGGTCTCGGTCACCGGCCGGGTGATCTTCGTACGCAACACCGGCAAGCTCTGCTTCGCCACCCTGCGCGACGGCGACGGCACCGAGTTGCAGGCCATGCTCTCCCTGGACCGGGTCGGTCCGGAGCGGCTGGAGGCCTGGAAGCGCCTCATCGACCTGGGCGACCACGTCGGCGTGACCGGTGAGGTGATCACCAGCCGCCGGGGCGAGCTGTCCGTGCTCGCGCAGCGGTGGGAGATGACCGCCAAGGCCCTGCGGCCGCTGCCGGTGGCCCACAAGCCGCTCTCCGAGGAGGCTCGGGTCCGGCAGCGCTACGTCGATCTGATCGTCCGGCCGCAGGCCCGGCAGATGGTCCGCACCCGGGCGGCGGCGGTGCGTAGCCTGCGCGATTCACTGCACGGCCAGGGCTTCATCGAGGTGGAAACTCCGATGCTGCAACTCCTGCACGGTGGCGCGGCGGCCCGACCTTTCGTGACCCACAGCAATGCGTTGAGCACCGATCTGTATCTGCGAATCGCTCCGGAACTGTTTCTGAAGCGCGCGGTCGTTGGTGGTGTGGACCGCGTCTTCGAGATCAACCGCAACTTCCGTAATGAGGGCGTCGACTCCTCGCACTCACCGGAGTTCGCGATGCTGGAGACGTACCAGGCGTACGGCGACTACGACACGATGGCCGAGTTGACCCGCAATCTCGTGCAACAGGCGGCGATCGCGGTCAGCGGCTCGACGGTGGTGAGCCATGCCGACGGGCGGGAGTTCGACCTGGGCGGCGAGTGGCGATCGGTGACCCTGTTCGGGGTCCTTTCCGAGGCACTCGGCGAGGAGGTCACGGTCCGCACCGAACGTTCCCGGCTGGTGGAGTACGCGGACAAGGTGGGATTGGCCGTGGACCCGAAGTGGGGCCCGGGCAAGCTCGCCGAGGAACTGTTCGAGGAACTCGTCGTCCCCGGCCTGCAGGCGCCCACGTTCGTACGCGACTACCCGGAGGAGACCAGCCCGCTCACCCGGGCGCACCGCAGCGAGCCGGGGCTGGCCGAAAAGTGGGACCTCTACGTTCTCGGCTTCGAGCTGGGCACCGCGTACTCCGAGCTGGTCGACCCGGTGGTGCAGCGGGAACGGCTGGTGGCCCAGGCGCAGCTGGCCGCCCGCGGCGACGACGAGGCGATGCGTCTCGACGAGGACTTTCTCCGGGCCATGGAGTACGGAATGCCACCGGCCGGGGGTATGGGAATGGGAATCGACCGGCTGTTGATGGCCCTGACCGGCCTCGGAATTCGGGAAACGATCCTCTTCCCGTTGGTCCGCCCGGAGTAGTCGTCCGCCGACTCCCAGCGAGTCGTAACGGCATCCTATTGACGGGGCGAGCAGCACGGGGGTTATTGTGCTCTCGTTAGCAGGAGCGCCCTGCTCGAAAGGAATGTGGGACGTGGCCAAGCAGATCATTCACAAGCTGGTCGATGACCTGGACGGTGGGGACGCTGACGAGACCGTCAAGTTCGCGCTCGACGGTGTTCAGTATGAGATCGACCTGTCCGGCGCCAACGCCGCGAAATTGCGCGACGTATTCGCGCCGTACGTCGGTGCCGGCACCAAGGTGGGTCGCGGTGGCGTGGTGATCGGTGGGCGCGCCGCCCGCGGTCGCGGTGGCGCCACCGCCGACCGGGAGCAGAACAAGGCGATCCGGGAGTGGGCCAAGAAGGCCGGCAAGGACATCTCGGACCGGGGCCGTATCCCGCAGGAGATCGTCGACGAGTACCACGCCAAGCGCTGATCCGTTCAGCTGACCGGTGGCAGCCGCCACCGCAGGGCGACACCGACGCCGGGCCGGAGCATTCTCCGGGCCGGCGTCGCCGTATCCGCGCCCGGACGGGCCGGTCGGAATGTTTCCCGGGCCGACCGGCGTTGTCCACAGGCAGTGGAGTAACTATCCACAACCTGTGGACAACTTCCCGAAAGGGTCGGGTCCGGCCAGTCCGCAGGCTGCCAGATCGGCGCTCGCTTTCTGCGATCCGCCCCTGGAGGCCGTCAGAGACCCTCCCCGGGCCCTGCGGAGCCTTCCGTGGGGTCGGTCGGATTTCGCTCTGCGCGTAGCGCCAGGGGTACCGGAACACCTCCTGAGCGCGGACGGTTGTGCAAAACGACGTGGAACTGACCCAGACCGGAGAGACACGACCTCAGCCGAGTCGGTCAGCGACGATAGAGTAAGGAGGCACGGACGCCCGTCCTGGACGTTCGTGCACCGGCCCCGCCGAGATCTAGACCATCAAGGCGCACGGCACGTGAGGAGCACGAGGGCATGTTCGAGCGGTTCACCGACCGAGCGCGACGGGTTGTCGTCCTGGCCCAAGAAGAGGCCCGGATGCTCAACCACAACTACATCGGTACGGAACACATCCTGCTGGGCCTGATCCACGAAGGTGAAGGCGTCGCGGCAAAGGCCCTGGAGAGCCTCGGCATCTCCCTGGAGGGCGTCCGCCAGCAGGTCGAGGAGATCATCGGCCAGGGCCAGCAGGCGCCGAGCGGGCACATCCCGTTCACGCCGCGGGCCAAGAAGGTGCTGGAGCTGTCGCTGCGCGAGGCGCTGCAGCTCGGCCACAACTACATCGGCACGGAGCACATCCTGCTCGGGCTGATCCGCGAGGGTGAGGGCGTCGCCGCCCAGGTGCTGGTCAAGCTCGGCGCCGACCTCAACCGGGTCCGCCAGCAGGTGATCCAGCTGCTCTCCGGCTACCAGGGCAAGGAGCCCGCCGCGGCGGGTGCCGCGCCGGGTGAGGCCGCGCCGTCGACCAGCCTCGTGCTGGACCAGTTCGGCCGCAACCTGACCCAGGCCGCCCGTGAGGGCAAGCTCGACCCGGTCATCGGGCGCGAGAAGGAAATCGAGCGGGTCATGCAGGTGCTCTCCCGCCGTACCAAGAACAACCCGGTCCTGATCGGTGAGCCCGGCGTCGGTAAGACCGCCGTGGTGGAGGGGCTTTCCCAGAAGATCATCAAGGGCGAGGTGCCCGAGACTCTCAAGGACAAGCAGCTCTACACGCTCGACCTCGGTGCGCTGGTCGCCGGTTCCCGCTACCGCGGTGACTTCGAGGAGCGCCTCAAGAAGGTGCTCAAGGAGATCCGCACCCGCGGCGACATCATCCTGTTCATCGACGAGATCCACACCCTGGTGGGTGCGGGTGCCGCCGAGGGCGCGATCGACGCCGCGAGCATCCTCAAGCCGATGCTGGCCCGTGGTGAGCTGCAGACCATCGGTGCCACCACCCTGGACGAGTACCGCAAGCACCTGGAGAAGGACGCCGCTCTCGAGCGCCGGTTCCAGCCGATCCAGGTGGGTGAGCCGTCGCTGGCGCACACCATCGAGATCCTCAAGGGCCTGCGCGACCGGTACGAGGCGCACCACCGGGTGAGCATCACCGACGCCGCTCTGGTGGCTGCGGCGACGCTGGCCGACCGGTACATCTCCGACCGCTTCCTGCCGGACAAGGCGATCGACCTGATCGACGAGGCCGGTGCCCGGATGCGGATCCGCCGGATGACCGCGCCGCCAGACCTGCGTGACTTCGACGAGCGCATCGCCCAGGTGCGTCGCGACAAGGAGTCCGCGATCGACGCGCAGGACTTCGAGCGCGCCGCCCAGCTGCGCGACAAGGAGAAGCAGCTCCTCGGCCAGAAGGCTCAGCGGGAGAAGGAGTGGAAGGCCGGTGACCTGGACGTCGTCAGCGAGGTTGACGACGAGCAGATCGCCGAGGTGCTCGGCAACTGGACCGGCATCCCGGTCTACAAGCTGACCGAGGAGGAGACCTCGCGCCTGCTGCGCATGGAGGACGAGCTGCACAAGCGCGTCATCGGCCAGGAGGACGCGGTCAAGGCGGTCTCGAAGGCGATCCGGCGTACCCGGGCCGGCCTGAAGGACCCGAAGCGCCCGTCGGGCTCGTTCATCTTCGCCGGCCCGTCCGGTGTCGGTAAGACCGAGCTGTCCAAGGCGCTCGCCGAGTTCCTCTTCGGCAGCGAGGACGCCCTCATCCAGCTGGACATGTCCGAGTTCCACGACCGGTACACGGTGTCCCGCCTCGTGGGTGCTCCTCCCGGCTACGTCGGCTACGACGAGGGCGGGCAGCTGACCGAGAAGGTGCGGCGTCGGCCGTTCTCGGTGGTCCTCTTCGACGAGATCGAGAAGGCCCACCCGGACGTGTTCAACACGCTCCTGCAGATTCTGGAGGACGGTCGGCTCACCGACGGTCAGGGCCGGATCGTGGACTTCAAGAACACGGTCATCATCCTGACCACCAACCTGGGCACCCGCGACGTGGCCAAGGCGGTGTCGCTGGGCTTCCAGGCGTCGGAGGACTCCGAGTCCAACTACGACCGGATGAAGCAGAAGGTCAACGACGAGCTCAAGCAGCACTTCCGGCCTGAGTTCCTCAACCGGATCGACGACACCATCGTCTTCCACCAGCTGCGCCAGACCGAGATCCTCTCGATCGTGGACATCATGATCCAGCGGATCGAGTCGCAGCTGCGCAACAAGGACATGGGTCTGGAGCTGACCGACAACGCCAAGAAGTACCTGGCGGCGAAGGGCTTCGACCCGGTGCTTGGTGCCCGTCCGCTTCGTCGCACGATTCAGCGCGACATCGAGGACAACCTCTCCGAGCGGATCCTCTTCAACGAGCTGACCCCCGGTCAGATCGTCGTGGTGGACTGCGAGGGCGACCCGAACGACATCGACAAGTCCAAGCTCGTGTTCCACGGTGCGGACAAGCCGGTCGAGGTTCCGGACGCCGTCCCCGCCGACCTCGGTGGCACCGCCGCCGGCACCGCCGCGGCGAGTGCCGACGAGTAGCACGACCAGCAGCAAGGGGCGGGGCCCCGGTGGCGCAAGCCACCGGGGCCCCGCCTTTTCGTCGTCGGGGGCACTGGTCCGCTAGGTGCCGGACGACAGGCAGGCATCTCTGTGTCGCAGGCTTTGCTCTGCTTCAGCGGACGCAACACCTCGTGTCCGTTATCCGGACACCGAGTGTTGCGTGGGTTGAAGCAGAGCAAAGGTGACGGGAGCACCCCTTCGAACCGGCGGCCGGTTCGAAGGGGTGTCAGGCGTTCAGGTCGGCGGTTGGTGCGGACGGGCCATCGCCGGCGAGCCGGAACGAGTCGGTGCCGACCGGTTCCACCAGCCCGTCCTGTACGAGGCCGGCCAACGCCCGCGCGCGCTGCACGTCGTCGGTCCAGACCTGGTCGAGGCGCTGGTGCGGGACCGGCCCGGTGGTCTCCCGGAGCACCCCGAGCAGCAGTCCGCGTACCTGCCGGTCGGTGCCCGCGTACCGCTGGGGACGGCGGGTCGGGCCGGTTGCCGGCTCCTGCCCGGAGGCCCGCCAGGCGCAGACCGACTCGACCGGGCAGGCCGTGCAGCGTGGTGACCGGGCCGTGCAGAGCACCGCCCCCAGCTCCATGAACGCGGCGCTGGCCAGTGCCGCGGCGGCGGGCTCCGCCGGCAGCAGTTCCTCGGTGGCGACCAGGTCGGCGGGTCGGGTGACCGGTCCGGCGTCCGGTTCACCGGCCACGGCGCGACAGACCACCCGCCGTACGTTGGTGTCGACCACCGGATGCCGCTGCCCGTACGCGAAGGCGGCCACCGCACGCGCCGTGTAGGTGCCCACGCCGGGCAGCGCCAGCAACTGCTCCAGCCGGTCCGGCACCTGACCACCGTGCCGGTCCACGATCGCGACCGCGCACTCCCGCAGTCGGACCGCCCGGCGGGGATAGCCGAGACGCCCCCACATCCGGATCGCCTCGGCCGGGGTGTCGGCCGCCAGCGCGGCCGGGTCGGGCCAGCGGGCCAGCCAGGCGTGCCAGGCCGGCACCACCCGGACGACCGGGGTCTGCTGGAGCATGACCTCGCTGACCAGGATGGCCCACGGGCTGACCCCGGGTTCCCGCCACGGCAGGTCACGGGCGTGCTGCTGGAACCACCGGCTGACCAGGGTGGCGAAATCGGGTTGAGTCATGGCGACGTCGATGATGTCACGCGGTCCGGTCCCGCTGGATGGGCGGCTCGGGCGGGGTGTCGCGGTGGCGGTGGGCGGATCGGGCAGAATGCGCGGATGAACGAGCTCGCGATCACCGTCATCGGTCGGGACCGGCCGGGCATCGTGGCCGACGTCGCCGAGGTGCTGGCCCGACTGGGCGCGAACCTCACCGACAGCACGATGACCCGGCTGCGGGGGCATTTCGCGATGACCCTCATCTGCACCGGCCCGGACGCCGCCGGGGTGGAGGCGGCGCTGGCGCCGCTGGCCGCCGAGGGTCAACTGCTGGCGACCGTACGCGCGGTCACGCCCGACGGTGAGGTGGCCCCGGCCGGCGAGCCGTACGTGCTGGCGGTGCACGGGTCGGACCGGATGGGCATCGTCGCGGCGATGACCCGGGTGCTGGTGGACGCCGGCGGAAACGTGACCGACCTGAGCACCCGGTTGGCGGGTTCGCTCTACGTGGTGTTGGCCGAGGTCGAGTTGCCGGCAGGGGTCGCCGAGGCGGTGACCGCACGGCTGCACCGGACGGCCGCCGAGTTGGGGGTCGAGGTCACCCTCCGGCCGGCCGACCCGGATCTGCTGTGAGCGACGGGCGGGGCGGGCCGGACGCCGGCCGGGACGTCGAGGCGTACGCCGGTCTGGGGGACTGGACGCCGGAGTCGCTGGCGGTGGCGGGCGAGGTGCGGGCCGTCGTCTCGGCCCCGCATCCGGTGTTGAGCCGGGCCGGGGACGATGTCGATCCGACGGCCGAGGAGACGGTCCGGCTGGCCGCCGACCTGGTCGCCACGATGCGGGTCTCGCCGGGCTGCGTGGGGTTGGCGGCGCCGCAGGTCGGTGTGCCTGCCCGGGTCTTCGCCGTCGACGTGACCGGGCATCCGAAGGCGGTCACCGTGCACGGCACCTTCGTGCTCTGCAACGCCCGGGTGGTCGAGGCGACCCGCTGGAAGCCGGGTCGGGAGGGCTGCATGTCGGTGCCGGACCTGACCGGGGATGTGAAGCGGGCCAGTCGGCTGGTGGTGGAGGGTGACCTGCCGGGCACCGGCGCGGCGGTCCGGTTGGTGACGGACGGCTTCGAGGCGCGGGCGTTGCAGCACGAGATCGACCACTGCGCGGGGTTGCTCTTCCTGGATCGGGTGGCCGGCGCGCACGCCGTCTACCAGCGCAAGGTCTACCTCTGAGCGGGTGGCGGAAGGTCGGCGCGTCCGTCCTCAGTGGAGTTTCGCCGCGCTGCGCCGGTGGCGCTCCGGCGCGTCGTGACGTGCGGGTGGGCGCCGCGCGGCTACGGTGGGGGGCATCATGCGTCTGACGGTCGGCCCCCTGCCACCCGCCGTGTACTGGCGGCGTCGCGCCGTCGTACTCGGAGCGGGGCTTCTCTTCCTGATTGTCCTGCTTTACTCCTGCACCGGCTCGGGCCGCTCCGGCGCTCGACCGAATGCGGGGGCGAGCCCGACGTCGACTCCGACGTCCACGGCGAGTCCCGGGCCGGGTGGTCCGGTGTTGAGCCCGCAGACCGGGGCGCCGTCGGCGTCCGGGTCCGCCGATCCGAATGCGGACCGGTCGGCCGGTCCGAACGCCACGGACCCGAGCCCCGAGACCACCAGCAACGACCCGTCGCTGGGCTCGGCCGGGTCGGTCGACGACGGCACCTGCACCGACGCGGAGATCAGCGTGACCTCGGTGGCGCGGCCCACCTCGGTACAGCGCGGCGCGGTGGTCGACCTGCAACTGAAGATCAAGAACACCTCGGAGCGGACGTGCAGCCGCAACGTCGGCGCCGACCTGCAGGAGATCTTCATCAAGGCCGGTGCCGAGAAGGTGTGGTCCTCGGACACCTGCGGCAAGGTCCAGGGCTCGGATGTGCAGTCCTTCACGCCCGGGTTCGAGCGCTCCTACCAGGTGGGCTGGAACGGGCGGGACGCCACCCGCTGCGATGGCGCCGGGCTGGCCGCCGGCCCCTTCCCTCCGGCCGGGACGTATCAGGTGTTCGCGCGGGTCGGCACCAAGTACAGCGCACCCGTGAAGATCACCATCACCGGCTGAGCCGGGTCAGACGTACCGCTCCAGGATGGACGCCTCGGCGAGCCGGGACAGGCCCTCCCGGACGCCCCGAGCCCGGGCGTCGCCCACGCCCTCGACGGCCTGCAGGTCCTCCACCGTCGCGCCCAGCAGCCGCTGGAGGCTGCCGAAGTGCAGCACCAGGCGGTCGACCACGGCCACCGGCAGGCGCGGCACCTTGGCCAGCAGTCGGAAGCCACGCGGGCTGACGGCGGCGTCCAGCGCGTCCGATGCGGCCGGGTAGCCGATGGCCTTGGCAACCGACACCAGGTCGATCAGCTCGGTGGCGCCGAGCAGGTCCAGCTCGACCAGCGCCTCGTCCAGCGTGCGGGACTTGCGGCCGACCGGGAGGTAGTCCCGGATGACCAGGGTGCGGTCGGCGTCGACGCCGGCCATCAGCTCGTCGAGCTGGAGGGCGAGCAGCCGCCCGTCGGTGCCCAGTTCGACGACGTAACCGGCGATCTCGTCGGCGATCCGGCGGACCATCTCCAGCCGCTGCACCACGGCCACCGCGTCCCGCACGGTGACCAGATCCTCGATCTCGAGCGCGGAGAGCGTGCCGGAGACCTCGTCCAGCCGCAGCTTGTACCGCTCCAGGGTGGCCAGCGCCTGGTTGGCCCGGGACAGGATCGCCGCCGAGTCGTCCAGCACGTGCCGCTGGCCGTTGACGTAGAGGCTGATGATCCGCATCGACTGGCTGACCGAGATCACCGGGTAACCGGTCTGCCGGGCGACCCGCTCGGCGGTGCGGTGCCGGGTGCCCGACTCCTCCGTCGGGATGGACGGGTCGGGCATCAGGTGCACGGCCGCCCGGACGATGCGGGTGCCGTCGCTGGAGAGCACCACGGCCCCGTCCATCTTGCACAGCTCCCGGACCCGGGTCGCGGAGAACTCGACGTCCAGCGGGAAGCCGCCGGTGCAGAGACCCTCGACGACCTTGTCGTAGCCGAGCACGATGAGCGCGCCGGTGCGCCCCCGCAGGATGCGCTCCAACCCGTCCCGCAGCGCGGTGCCGGGTGCCATCAGGGCGAGGTTCGCCCGCAGCGGATCGCCGGCGCTCCCGGCAGCGGTGGTCACGCTCACGCTGATCGGGCGGGCTGGCGAGCCCACGGCGCCGGTGCGGGCCTGGGGCGGCGCGCCGGCAGGCTTGGTGGTATCGCGGTCGATCGGCACGGGCACAGTCTACGGACTGCCGTGCGGTGGGTGCTGTCGTGGTTACTGTGATGTGTCACGATGCCGCCCTTCCAACCGTTTCCACTTGTGCCGATGCTGTCCGGTATCGCCGCCCGCGTCGGCACGCTGGGTCACTCGGCGGACGCGCGGGCCGCATGGTGCAGCGCCGAGCGGACGTCAGTGACCTCGGTCACCCGCATCCCGTCGGGCCCGGCGCCCGTGCTGGCCGGGCCACAGCCCGGCGGGACCAACGCCACCTTGAACCCCAGGCGGGCCGCCTCGGCCAGCCGGCGCGGCACCGCTCCGACCCGGCGCACCTCGCCGGTCAACCCCACCTCACCGATCGCCACGAGGTGCGGTGCGATCGCCAGGTTGAGCCCGCCGGAGGCGACCGCCAGCGCGACGGCCAGGTCGGCCGCCGGCTCCACCACCCGGATGCCGCCGACGGTGGCCGCGAAGACCTCGCGATCGTGCAGGGTCAACCGCTCGGTGCGCCGTTGCAGGACCGCGAGCACCATCGCCAGGCGCGCGGAGTCGAGGCCGGAGACCGTACGACGGGGTGAGCCGGCAACCGTCGCGCCGATCAGGGCCTGCACCTCGGTGACGAGGGCCCGCCGTCCCTCCATGGCCACGGTCACGCAGGTGCCGGGCACGGGTTCCGAGTAGCGGGTGAGGAACAGCCCGGACGGATCGGCCAGGCTGCTGATGCCGCCCTCGTGCATCTCGAAGCAGCCGACCTCGTCGGCCGCGCCGAACCGGTTCTTGACGCCGCGGACCAGCCGCAGCGAGGAGTGCTTGTCGCCCTCGAAGTGCAGCACCACGTCGACCAGGTGCTCCAGCACCCGGGGCCCGGCCACCTGGCCGTCCTTGGTGACGTGGCCGACCAGCACGGTGGCGATGCCCCGCTCCTTGGCGACCGAGACCAGCGCGGCGGTGACCGCGCGTACCTGCGTCACGCCACCGGGCACGCCCTCGGTGCCGGTGGTCGAGATGGTCTGCACCGAGTCGAGCACCAGCAGGCCGGGCTTGACCGCGTCGAGGTGCCCGAGCACCGAGGCCAGGTCGCTCTCGGCCGCCAGGTAGAGCTGGTCGTGCAGGGTGCCCATCCGCTCGGCACGCAGCCGGACCTGGCTGACCGACTCTTCCCCGCTGACCACCAGGGAAGGGCTGCCGGCGCCCACCGCCCACTGCTGCGCCACATCGAGCAGCAGGGTCGACTTGCCCACGCCGGGCTCGCCGGCGAGCAGCACCACCGCCCCGGGCACCAGCCCACCGCCGAGCACCCGGTCGAGCTCACTCACGCCGGTGGGCCGGGCGCGGGCCGGAGCGGCGCTGATGGTGGCGATCGGCCGGGCCGGCTCGGCCGGCAGCCGTGAGCTCACCACCCGACCGGAGACGGTCGGGCCGGTCACCGTGGACTCGACCACCGAGCCCCACTCGCCGCACTCCGGGCAGCGACCCACCCACTTGGGCGGCTGGTGCCCGCAGGCGTCGCACTCGTACGCCGGACGCGGCTCGCGGGTGGCGGACCGGCCGCGGGCGGCACCGGCCGTGCCGGCACGGCCAGAGGTCGATCGGGAGGTGGTCACATCAGGACGCTAGCCCTCTCGTACGACGAAAACACCCCGGCGTGGTGGTTCCCACGCCGGGGTGTTCGTCGATGTCGGGGTCGGGTCAGCCGTGGGTGGCGCCGCCCTCGTCGCCCTCGTAGCCGCCCTCACGCTCGATGATCGGCGAGGGGGGCGCGGCCGGGGTGAGCGGGACGGCGATCGGCGCCTGGCCGGTGACCGTGTTGCCGTTGCCGAAGTCGAAGGTAACGACGACGTTCTGGCCGGAGCGCAGCGCCTCGGTCAGGCCGATCAGCCGCAGCTGCGTGGTGGCCTCCGAGTTGAGCTGGAGGTAGCTCAGCGGAGCCAGCTCGATCCGGGCGGGCTGGCCCGGCGCGGCCGCGCTCGCCGAACCCGACGCGCGCGCCGACTCCGGGGCGGACGGCGTCGCCGACGACGAACCGGTCTCGGACGGGGTCGCCGACGGGCTGCCCGAACCCGACGGGGTGGCGGACTCCGACTCGGAGGCCGACGGCGTCGGGCTCGCCGAGCCACCCGAGATCAACACCTCGCGCGCGCTCTGGGTGGTGACGGTGACCGTCACGGTGCTCTTCGAGTCGTTGTAGATCACGGCGTTGAGCGGGGCGTCCTGGCCGGCCCGGTAACCCTCGGTGCCCGGGTAGGTGACCAGCAGACCACGCACCGAGTAGGCGCCGTTGGGGGTCGTGAGGTTGACGCCCTGGACCGACGGCTCCTTCAAAGCCGTCTCGGCGACCTGACCGGCGCCGCATCCGGACGCGAGCAGGCTGGTAGCCGCCGCCATCCCGGACAGCAGCAGGGCCGCCCGCCGGGATCGGTTGATCGAGCGCGTCACGTCGGTCCTCCTCGTTACGATCCCCACCCGGCCGTACGCCGGGCACGGTGGCCATACCCGCGCAGACCGCGCTCCAGGGTAGTTGGAGCTGATCGAGGCCCGCACGGGGACCCGGCAATGCCACCGTCCCGGGTGCCCCTCACACCACCCGACCGCTCGCCACCAGCAGAACGACGTCGATGAGGGCCACCAGCATGACCGCCCGGAAGGCGGACACCGGCCGCCGGCCGGCCCGGGCCGCCGAGCGCCCGGCGTACCAGCTCAGTGGCGGCACGACGGCGGCCGTGCCGACCGCCGCCAGCCCGAGGGCCGACGGCGGCCCGGGCGGCCCCAGGACCAGGATGGCGGTCGCGGCGAGGAGCAGCCCCGCCGCGGCCGCCCGGCTGCCCGCCGCGCCGAGGCGGTGCGGCAGGCCGCGTACCCCCGTCCGGGCGTCGTCGGCCAGGTCGGGCAGCACGTTGGCGAAGTGCGCGCCGGCCCCCAGGCAGGCCGCCGCCGCCAGCAGCCAGGCCGGCGGGGTCGGCTCGCCGGGCAGCGCCAGCACCACGAAGGCGGGCAGCGCGCCGAAGGACACCGCGTACGGCAGCACCGAGAGGACGGTGGCCTTGAGCGGCCAGTCGTAGAGCAGCGCGGAGACCAGGGCGACCGTGAGCCAGAGCGCCGCCGGAGGGTTCGTGGTCAGCGCCAGCAGCGGGCAGGCCAACGCGGCCGCCGCCGCGGCCCAGGCCGTGACGCGCCGGCCCACCGCGCCGGCGGCGACCGGCTTGTCGGTACGCCCCACAGTGGCGTCCCGCTCGGCGTCCAACGCATCGTTGGTCCAGCCGACGGCGAGCTGGCTGGCGAGTACGGCGAGCACCACCGAGACGATTCCCGACGGCCGGTGCCCCACCCCCCAGGCCAGCAGACCGGACACCGTGGTCACTGCGGCGGCCGGTTCCGGATGGCTCGCTCTGACCAGCCCTAACACCCTGGACGACATAAGGGAAGTCTGGTCGTTACCGAGCAGTCGTGCCACGCTCGGTGCCATGCGAGACGTGGCTGCGGCCGCGGCGTCCACCGGTCCCCGGGTGCTGCCGCGCAACGACCCGCGCCAGTACGACGACCTGGCCGGCGAGTGGTGGCGGCCCGATGGCGCGTTCGCGATGCTGCACTGGCTGGCCGAGGCCCGCGCGGCGCTCGTGCCGCCGGCGACCCGCCCGGATGCGGTCCTGGTCGATCTGGGCTGCGGCGCCGGACTGCTCGCGCCGCACCTCGCCGGTAAGGGATACCGGCACGTCGGTGTCGACCTGACCCGCTCGGCGCTGGTCCAGGCCGCCGGGCACGGGGTGCGCGTGGTCCAGGGTGACGTCACCGCGGTGCCGCTGCCGGACGGGTGTGCCGACGTCGTCTCGGCCGGTGAGCTGCTGGAACATGTGCCGGATTGGCCGCGCGCGGTGGCGGAGGCGTGCCGGCTGCTGCGCCCGGGCGGCCTGCTGGTGCTGGACACCCTCAACGACACCGCGCTGGCCCGGCTGGTCGCGGTACGGATCGCCGAGCGGCTGCCGACGGTGCCGCGTGGCATCCACGATCCACGGTTCTTCGTGGACGCTCGCGCACTGGTGGCCGAGTGTGCCCGGCACGGTGTCGAGCTGCGCCTGCGCGGCATCCGTCCGCAGGTCGGCGGTCTGGTCGCCTGGCTGGTGCGCCGGGCGCGTGCGACGCGGACGCCGGGCGCGACGTCGACGGGCCGTGCCCCGCGCATCGTGCCGACCCGGTCCACCGCCGTGCTGTACCAGGGCCAGGGGGTCCGCAGAGGATAGTCGGCTCGTGGCGGGGTATGGGACGCCGAGAAGGGAGCGATATGACGGTGCATGCGCTTGAGGCGGCCCGCCGGTTGGCGCCGCGGTTCGCCGCGCGGGCGGCGGAGCACGACCGGGACGGCTCCTTTCCGGTCGACGACTTCCGTGACCTGCGGGAGGCCGGCCTGTTCGGGCTGATGGTGCCCCGCGCGCTGGGTGGCCTGGGCGCCAGCTTCGCCGAGTACGCCGCGGTGGCCACCGAACTTGCTCGGGGCAACGGCGCGACCGCGCTGGTGTTCAACATGCACGCCTCGGTGACCGGCGCGCTGGGCGCGGTCACCGAGGAGTTGGCCGAGGCCCTGGGTGTGCCGGACGAGGCACTGGCCGCCCGGGACGGCCTGCTCACCGCCGCCGCGCAGGGCTCCTGGTACGCCGTCGCGATGAGCGAGCGCGGCGCCGGTGCCCGACTCTCCCAGTTGAGCACGGTCTACGAGCCGACCGACGAGGGGTGGCACCTCAAGGGCAGCAAGACCTTCTGCTCCGGGGCGGGGCACGCCGACGGCTACCTGGTGGCCGCGCGCAGCTCCGCCGACCAGTCGGTGGTGTCGCAGTTCCTGGTGCCGGCCGGTGACGGTCTGAGCGTCGAGCCGACCTGGGACGCCCTCGGCATGCGCGCCACCTCGTCGCACGACCTGCACCTGGACGTCACCGTCCCGGCCGACCGGCTGCTCGGCGGGGTGGAGGGGCTGGCGCTGGTGGTCGCCCAGCTGATGCCGCACTGGCTGGTGGCCAGTTACGCGGCCGTCTACGTGGGGGTGGCCCGGGCGGCGATCGACGCGGCGGCCGAGCATCTCAACGCCCGCAACCTGGCCGGCCTGCCGGCGGTGCGGGCGCGGCTGGGCCGGGCGGACGCGGCGACCGCGGCGGCCGAGCTGGTGGTGGCCGAGGCGGCCCGCCGGGTCGACGACGCCCCGGGGGACGCGGAGACCAACCGCTGGGTGTGGCGGGCGAAGCTGCTGGCCGGCACCACGGCCGCCGAGGTGGCGGCGTCGATGCTGGAGGCGGCGGGGACGTCGGCGACCCGGCGCGGTCATCCGTTGGAGCGGCTCTACCGGGACGCCCGCTGCGGCTCACTGCACCCGGCCACCTCGGACGTCTGCGCCGACTGGCTGGGGATCGCCGCTCTGGGCGGGGACCCGGACCGCGACGGATCGGCACCGCGTTGGTGAGCCCGCGCGGCGGTACACGTACGGGGGAGGAGCCGGCCGAGGTGGCCGGTGGGACGGCCAGGGGGAGGACAGCGTCTGACGAGAGGTGGGGATCGTGTCCGTACCAGTGATCGCGGGGCTCGGGACAGCGCAGCCGCCGTCCGCTTCGCAGGACGAGTTGTGGGAGGGCTTCTTCTCAAAGCACTTCTCCGGCACCACCCGGTCGTTGGCCCAGCGGATCTTCGCGAACTCGGGGGTGACCCGCCGCCAGGCCGCGGTCAACCCGCTGCTCGAGGACGTCTCGGACTGGCCGACCGAGCGCCGGATGCGTCGCTACCAGGTGGAGGCGCTGCCGCTCGGCAAGGAGGCGGTGGGGCGTGCGCTGACGGCGGCCGGTCTGGACGCCAGCGACATCGGGCTGTTCATCGTCTGCTCCTGCACCGGGTACGCCACCCCGGGGCTGGACATCCTGCTCGCCCGCGACCTGGGCATGGCACCGGACACGCAGCGGATGTTCGTCGGCCACATGGGCTGCTACGCGGCGCTTCCGGGGTTGGGGGCGGCGAGTGACTTCGTGACCGCCCGGGGCCGGCCGGCGCTGCTGCTCTGCGCGGAGCTGACCAGCCTGCACATCCAGCCGTCCACCGCCCGGGTGGACACCCAGCAGATCGTGTCGCACGCGCTCTTCTCGGACGCCGCGGTCGCCGCCGTGGTGGTGCCCGACGGCCGGGGGTACGCGTTGCGCGAGGTCACGTCGGTCACCGACACCTCGACCGCCGACCACATGACCTGGGACGTCACCGACGCGGGGTTCCGGATGGGGCTGTCGCCGAAGGTGCCGCAGGTCCTCTCCCGGCACGTTCGCGGGTTGGTGGACGACCTGTTGGCCCGGCACGGCGGCGTCAGCTCCGACGTGGACGGCTGGGCGGTGCATCCGGGTGGGCCGCGCATTCTCAACGTGGTCGAGCGGGAGTTGGCCCTGCCGCCGGAGGCGTTGGCCGCGTCCCGGGCGACGCTCGACGAGCACGGCAACTGCTCGTCGCCGACCGTCCTGTTGATCCTGGACCGGTTGAGTCGTTCGACGCCGGCGCCCCGACGGGTCGTCATGCTGGCGTTCGGTCCGGGCCTCACCCTGTACGCCGCCCTGCTCGATCGACAGGACTGAGCGCCTCTCGACCCGACCGGTACGCTCACCACATGGATGCGGCGGACGACCGGCTGCGGTCGGCGGTGCTGGCCGGGGTGACCCTGGCCGCGCTGGCGGTCGGCGGTTGGTGGTGGCGTGCCGCCGCGCCAACCCCGGCGGCCGGGCCGGTGGGCGTACCGAGCGCCGAGCCGAGCGTCAGCACCGAGCTGGAGCGTGTCCTGGCCCGTGGCGTGCCCGAGGGACGGGTGACGCTGCGGGTGGATCCCGAAACGGGCGAGGCCGTCCGGGTGGAGGGCCGCCCCCCGCTGGTCGACCCGGAGACGGGCACGGTCATCGACCTCGGCGACGATCAGGGCGTGCTCTCTCCTGGGAGTGACCTGCCCTCGTTCCGGGCCACGATCTGGCGGGAGCAGCGGGAGTTGACCCCCGGCCAGGGGCTGACGCGTCAGTCGTCCGGCGACGGCTCCCGCTATCTGCTGCAGTACCGGTGCACCCGGCCGGGCACGCTGGCGGTGACGAGCACCGGGGCCGAGCTCGCCGGCCCGCCGCGCATCGATTGCGACGGCACGCTCGCCTCCGCCGAGGTGGTGCCCACCGACGGGCCGTTCCGGGTGTCCCTGTCGGCCGTCGGTGACAAGCCCATTGACGTCCAGGCGCAGCTCGTCGCGCTGCCCCCGTCGTAGGACGACCGCTCAGCCGGCCAGGGCGCTCAGGTCGTCCTGGTACGCCTCGACCGGTCCCGGGTCCGGCAGCACCCGGGTCACCACGCCGGTGCGGTCGACAAGCAGCGCGTTCGCGGCGCTGGAGCCCAGGAACGAGCGCAGCCCGCCAGCGGGATCGGCCAGCGCCCGGACGCCGTTGACCGGCGGTGAGGTGGCGACAGCCCGTTGTTCGGTCACCGTGACGACGGTGACGCCGGCGGGCGCCGCCGCCACGGCCTCCGTGACGACGTCCGGGCAGCCGCAGTCGTCCACCAGGATGATCATGGCGGGCAGCAGGCCGCGCAGCGGCACCGGCGCCTGTCCGGCATCGACCAGGTCCAGCGCGGGCAGCGCCTGACCGGCGAGCGCCACGGGTGGCGTGGAGGGCGCCGGGGTGGGTCGGTCGGTGCCCCGGCCGGCGCGGGGCCAGGTCACGGCGACCAGGCCGGTCAGGGTGGTGAGCACCGCCACCAACAGGACCAGCAGCGGCAGGGTGAGGGCGCGGTGCCCGGTGTGGTGGCCGGCCGCCCGGCGCAGCTCGCGGCGCACCTCGGCGGCCTCGCTCGCCAGGGTCGAGGCGTCGTCGGGGACGACGATGCGGCCCCACTCGGGTGGCAGGTCGGGCAGGCCGTCGGGCGGCCCGTGGCCCTCTGCGTCCGGCTTGCCCATCGGACCCCCAGGAAGCGTCTCGAGAGCGGCGTGTGACTCGGACTCCAGCGTCCCGCACCGGGGGCAGCTCCCGCTACACCTGGGCGCGTTTCCGCTGGGCGGGATACCATGGGGGAGCGCATAGCCCTTGATCTCGACGTTCTGTTCACCCGCATCGGGAAGTAATCCGTGCGTTACGGAGCGTGTTCAAACCATCGGTTTGACCGCCTGTCAAGCTGAAGAAAGACCTCTCACAGGGCCCCTGAGCTGCGCCAACGGTCAGGACATCGGTGAGACATCGTTGCCTGAGCGTGTTACCCTAGACACAGCGAAAGGGGTTTCGAACCTATGGTTTTCAGTGTCGGCGAGACCGTTGTTTACCCCCACCACGGGGCCGCACTCATCGAGGCAATCGAGACTCGGATCATCAAGGGCGAGCCTAAGAAATACCTCGTCCTGAGGGTTGCGCAGGGTGACCTGACGGTCCGGGTGCCGGCCGAGAACGCCGAGATCGTGGGCGTCCGTGAGGTGGTCGGCGAAGAGGGCCTCGGTAAGGTCTTCGACGTTCTCCGGGCTCCGCACACCGAGGAGCCGACCAACTGGTCGCGGCGTTACAAGGCCAACCTGGAAAAGCTGGCCTCCGGCAACCCGCTGAAGGTCGCCGAGGTCGTGCGTGACCTGTGGCGCCGGGAGCGGGAGCGGGGCCTCTCCGCAGGCGAGAAGCGGATGCTGGCCAAGGCCCGCGACATTCTCGTCGGCGAGGTCGCGCTGGCTGAGAAGAGCACCAAGGACGAGGCGGAGACGCTGCTCGACAAGGTCCTCACCGAGGCCTAGTCCGCACAGCATCGTCGTACCCACTTCGTAGCGAAGAAACCACCGAGGACCGCGACGTGACCGCGCAGCTCAACCCGCGCGGTGACGTCGCGGTCCTTGTGCCTGCGGCGGGTGCCGGCGTACGGCTCGGTCCCGGCCGACCCAAGGCGCTGCGCCTGCTCGCGGGCGAGCCGCTGCTGGTGCACGCCGTACGCCGGCTCGCCGCCGCCGCGTCGGTGCACACGATCGTGGTGGCCGCGCCCGCGGCCGAGGTGGCGGGTGTCCGTGAGCTGCTGGCTCCGGTGGCGCCGGTGATCGTGGTGCCCGGTGGCGCCGAGCGGCAGGCTTCGGTCGCCGCCGCGCTGGCAGCGGTGCCGGCCGGCCCGACGATCATCCTGGTGCACGATGCCGCCCGTGCGTTGACCCCGCCCGAGTTGGTCGAATCGGTCGCCGCCGCGGTCCGGGGTGGCCGGGCCGCGGTGATTCCCGTCCTGCCGGTCGTCGACACGATCAAGGAGGTCGGCGCCGACGAGGTGGTGCTGGGCACCGTCGACCGAGCTGCCCTCCGGGCGGTGCAGACCCCGCAGGGCTTCCGCCGGTCCGTCCTGACCGCCGCGCATGCCGCGGCCGGCGACCCGCTCACCGACGACGCCGGCCTGGTCGAGAAGCAGGGCATCGCCGTGAGCTGCGTGCCCGGCTCGGAGTACGCCCTGAAGATCACCCGTCCGTTCGACCTGGCGTTGGCGGAGCACCTGCTCGCCGCCGGCGGCTGACGCGTAACCTCTGTTCATGATCGTTCCTCGGGTCGCCATCGGCACCGATGTGCACGCGTTCGAGCCGGGCCGGCCCTGCTGGGTCGCCGGGCTGCTCTGGCCCGACCAGGACGGTCTCGCCGGGCACTCGGACGCCGACGTCGCCGCCCACGCCGCCTGCAACGCGCTGCTCTCCGCCGCCGGCCTCGGTGATCTCGGCGCCGCCTTCGGGGTGGACCAGCCGGAGTGGTCCGGGGCGTCCGGCGTGGCGCTGCTGACCGAGACGGCCCGCCGGGTGCGGGCGGCCGGCCTGGAGATCGGCAACGTCTCCGTGCAGATCGTCGGCAACCGTCCCAAGATCGGCCGCCGTCGGGACGAGGCCCAGCAGGTGCTCTCCGACGCCGCCGGCGCCCCGGTCACCGTCTCCGCCGCGACCACCGACGGGCTCGGTTTCACCGGCCGGGAGGAAGGTCTGGCGGGCATCGCGGTGGCCCTGGTGTACGACGCGCCGGCCGCCTAGGCTCGCCGCGATGTCCACCGAACCCGCTCCCGACCAGTTCGCCGGCGACGGCTATCTCGAACGCGCTCAGCTCCTCGCCGAGCTGGGACGCCACGACGAGGCGGCCGGCGAGTTGACCGAAGGGCTCGCGCTGAAGCCCGCGGATTCGCAAGCCCTCACCATGCTGGCCCGGGTGCATCTCGTCGCCGACCGGCCGGTCGATGCGCTCGCCGCCGCCGACGCGGCCGTGGCCGCCGCGCCGGAGGCACTGCCGGCGCTCGTCGTCCGGGCCATGGCACTGCTCGACCTGGGGCGCTACGCCGATGCGGCGACCACCGCCGACCGGCTGCTGGCGCTCGGGCCGACCGACGCGTACGCCCAGCGCAGCGCGGCGGCGATCCTGGCCGACTCGCGCAACGGGCAGCCGGCGCTGAACGCGGCCTGGCGTGGGGTTGAGCTGGCCCCGCAGGAGGCGCAGGCGCACCTGGTGCTCAGCCTGGTCGCGGCCCGACTGGAGCTGTTCGACCTGGCCGAGCGGGCCTACCGGGAGGCGCTACGGCTCGATCCGCGCCTCACCGAGGTCGGGCACGACGTCGGTGTCCTGCACCTGGAGCAGCGCCGCTGGTCCGAGGCGCTGGAGCACGTGGCGGAAGCGGTGGCGATCGGCCCGAGCCGGATCGACTCCCCGCGGACCCTCGCGTACGGCCTGCACCGCCTGGTGCTCTATGGCGCGGGCTGGTCACTGGTCGCCGCGGTGGTGGTGGCGTTCGCGGCCTCGACGAGCGACGGGTTCTCCCGTGTCCTGGCGGTGCTCGCGGCCCTTACCGGCGGCGTCGTGGTCTGGCAGCTCGCGGCGCGGCTGCCGGGGCTCACCCGGACCGTCCTGCCCGCCATGCTGCACGCGGACCGCACGATGGCCCTGGCGATCTACGCGGTGGCCGCCGCGCCGGCGCTGCTGCTCGTGTACGCGGTGGTCGGCTCGCCGTGGCCGCTGGTGCTGGCGATCGTCGCCACCGCGATAGCCGAGTTCGCCACCTTCACCAGAACAGCCTTCCGCTGACCCAACCTCCGGCAACACCACAACAGCGACTAGACAGAACGCGCCCAAGTCCAGGCGTACCCCTCGTCCTCGCAGGCGCGCGCCCCGTCGCACAGGTCGAGGGGCCGGAAGGTGTCCACCATGACGGCCAACTCGTCGAAGTAGTCCGCGCCGATGGAGCGTTCGGCGGCGCCCGGCTGGGGGCCGTGGGTGAAGCCGGACGGGTGCAGTGAGATGGAGCCCTGCTCGATGCCGGAGCCGCGTCGGGCCTCGTAGTTCCCGCCGGTGTAGAAGAGCATCTCGTCGGAGTCGACGTTGTGGTGGTTGTACGGCACCGGGATCGAGTCCGGGTGGTAGTCGACCTTGCGGGGCACGAACGAGCAGATGACGAAGTTGGGGCCCTGGAAGGTCTGGTGCACGGGCGGGGGCTGGTGGATGCGGCCGGTGATCGGCTCGAAGTCGTGGATGGAGAACGCCCACGGGTAGAGGTGCCCGTCCCAGCCGACCACGTCGAACGGGTGGTTGGCGTACACGTAGCGGGTCCAGCCACGACGGTGGCGGACCAGCACCTCGACCTCCTCGCCGTCGACGAGCAGCGGGGAGTCCGGGCCGCGGACGTCGCGCTCGCAGTACGGCGAGTGCTCCAGGAACTGGCCGCGGACGGAGAGGTAGCGCTTGGGCGGGCCGATGTGCCCGGCCGCCTCGACGGTGAGCAGCCGCACGGGCTGGTCGCCGGTGGGAACCAGCCGGTGGATGGTCGAGGTGGGGATGATGACGTAGTCGCCGGCGACCGCGTCCAGCGCCCCGAATGGCGACTCGACCCGCAGGGTGCCCGCCTCGACGTAGAGGCAGTGGTCACCGGTGGCGTCGCGGAACAGCGGGGAGGGCCGGTCGGCGAGGACGTACCCGATGCGGACGTCGTCGTTGGCGAGCAGGTACTGCCGGCCGAGGATCGGGTCGGCGCCGCCCGCGTCGAGCTTGTGGGTGCGCAGGTGGCGCGGCTTGAGCGGCAGGTTCGGCGCCCGGGTGAACGTCGGCGGGGTGAACTCGTCGGCGGCCAGGATCGCCGTGGGGGCGTGCCGGTGGTAGAGCAGGGACGAGTCGGAGGAGAAGCCCTCCTGACCCATCAGCTCCTCGGCGTAGAGGCTGCCGTCGGGCTGGCGGAACTGGGTGTGGCGCTTGCGCGGCACGTCGCCGACGCTGCGGTAGTACGGCATCTCGCCTCCCGATATATCCCGTTCACCGGCCGAAGGCGTCCGATAATCGGACGCTGTTGTCCGTTCCTTGTAGCGTCCCGTACATTCTTGTTCCGTGTCAACGCAGGTGCCCGCGCTCCTCGACGGCCTGGTGGACGACGCCGCCGTCTTCCCTCCGGGCAGCGCGGCGCTGCCCGACGCCCTGACCGCCCACCGCCGGCACCGCGCCGCCTGGTACGCCGACCTGGTGGGCCCGCTGCTCGTTCCCGCCTCGACCGTCGCGGCCGGCGAGCTGAACGGTCTCGTCGACCCGGCCGAGGGCCTGGTGATCGGGCTGATCGGTGACACCGGGATCGGTCCTCTGCCCTTCGCGCTGTCGTTCCTGGCACCCGACGGCGTGACCGCACGCCAGGTCGAGGTGGCCGTCGCCAAGCGGGGCGAGAACCCGCTGCCCGGCATCGCCGAGCTGCTGCGGCTGACCGAGGACCTGCCGGACGTCGAGGCCGTGTACGCCGAGCTTCCGTTGACCTTCGGGCTGATGGGCGCGCTGGACGCGATCGCCGCCTCCCGCGCCGACGGTGTCCCGATCGCCGCGAAGTTCCGCACCGGCGGGTTGGCCGCCGAGCTGTTCCCCACCCCGGCCGAGCTGGCCGCCGTGATCTGCGCGTGCCGGGACCGGGACCTGCCGTTCAAGCTCACCGCAGGGCTGCACCAGGCCGTGCGTCACCTCGACCCGGAGACCGGGTTCACCCACCACGGGTACGCCAACGTGCTGGCCGCGACGCTCGCCGCCGCCGACGGCGCGAGCGCGCGGGTGGTCGCCGAGCTGCTGACCGCGCTCGACCCGCGCCCGCTGCTCGAACGCGCCAACGAACGGCTGGACGCGCCGCGCCCACTGTGGGTCGGCTTCGGCTCGTGCAGCATCCTGGAACCACTTACCGATCTGATCCGGCTGGGGCTGGTGAACGGGGGGCACGACGCATGACCTGGGTGACCGGCGTTGACGGTTCACCGTACGGGGTGACGAACCTGCCGTACGGGGTGTTCTCCTCGGGTGGGGGCCGGCCACGGATCGGCGTACGGATCGGGTCGTGGGTGTTCGACCTGGCCGGTGCCGAGACCGCCGAGCTGGTGCTGGCAGCTGGCGCGCTGTGCCGGCCGACCCTCAACGACTTCATGGCGCTGGGCCGTCCGCAGTGGACGGCGGTGCGTCAGCGGATCGTCGAGCTGCTGACCGACCCGACGCACCGGCCGGCGGTCGAACCGCTGCTGGTGCCCCTGGCCGACGTGGAGCTGCTGCTTCCGTTCGAGGTGGCCGACTACGTCGACTTCTACTCCTCGGAGCACCACGCCTCGAACGTCGGGCAGATCTTCCGCCCCGGTCAGCCGCCGCTGCTGCCCAACTGGAAGCACCTGCCGATCGGCTACCACGGACGGGCCGGCACCGTCGTCGTCTCCGGCACGCCGGTGACCCGGCCCACCGGCCAGCGGGCGTCCGCCGAGGGTCCGGTCACCGGCCCGTCGGTACGCCTCGACATCGAGGCCGAGGTCGGCTTCGTGGTCGGTGTGCCCAGCCCGCTGGGCGCCCGGGTGTCCGTCGACGACTTCGCCGACCACGTCTTCGGGGTGGTGCTGGTCAACGACTGGTCGGCCCGCGACATCCAGGCGTGGGAGTACCAGCCGCTCGGTCCGTTCCTCGGCAAGTCCTTCGCCACCTCGGTCTCGGCCTGGGTGACGCCGTTGGACGCGCTGGCCGACGCCTTCGTGCCGGCTCCGGAGCAGGACCCGCCGGTCGTCGACTACCTGCGCGACGTGCCGCACCTGGGGCTCGACCTGCGGCTGGCGGTCGAGTGGAACGGCGAACGGGTCAGCGAACCGCCGTTCGCGAGCATGTACTGGACCCCGGCCCAGCAGTTGGCGCACCTCACCGTCAACGGCGCGTCCCTGCGGACCGGCGACCTGTACGCCTCGGGCACCGTCTCCGGCCCGGACCGTTCCCAGGTCGGCTCCTTCCTGGAGCTGACGTGGGGCGGGGCCGAGCCCGCGAAGGTCGGCACCGAGAGTCGTACCTTCCTCGCCGACGGCGACACCGTCACCATCACCGCCACCGCGCCCGGCCCGGACGGCACCACCATCGCCCTCGGTGAGGTCACCGGAACGGTCCGCCCGGCCCGCTGAGCCGGCCCGCTGAGCCGGCCCGTCCCGCGGGCCCGCGCCCGGCGTGCCTGCCACCTGGCTCGCCCTCGGCTTCCTTTGCTCTGCTTCACTCCACGCAACACCTGGGGCCGCTCGCTGTTGCGTCCGTTGAAGCAGAGCAAAGGGTCCGCTGGTTCACCTCGGCCCGCTTCGGAGCCGTCTGAGCGCCTGCCCGTCGGGCCATCATCGATGAGACTCGTGATCGCACCGTCTGTGCGATCACCAAGCCTGGTTACCCCGTTGGTCACGCGGATCATGTCGCCCCGCCACCCGTACGGCCGGATCTCGCCCGGCCGCGGGTGGTGGGGCATCCCGACGCACACGGAGGTAACGACGATGCACGATCTCACCGGAGCGCTCTGGCGCACCAGCAGCCGCTCCAACGACCAAGGGCTCTGCGTGGAGGTGGCGGACAACCTGGTCGACGTCCTCGGTCTGGTCGCTCTCCGCGACTCCAAGGACCAGGCCGGCCCCACGCTGGCCATCAGCCCGCCGGGGTGGACAGCGTTCATCGGCGCGATCAGGGGTGGTCGCTTCGACCGCTGACCGGTACGCCGGGCGCCGGTCGACGATCGGTGCCAGGCGACCGCCGAAACGGACAGCGGGGCCTCCGGTTGGTGAAAATTCCGTCCGGGGGCCTCGTCCGGCGCTCACCGCGCGTACCGTCGACGACACGGGAGGGCGGCATGTCGACGGTGGCGGTTACCGGTTTCATCGAGGCGCACGCTGCCGATGTCTGGCGTCTGCTGACCGACCTGCCCGGCCGGGCCACCCGGCTGACCGCGGCCGGCCCGGTCGAGGTGCTGACCCCGGGCCCGTTCGGGCCGGGCACCGCCTGGCGTGAGGCGCGCGCCCAGCCGGGCGGCGGCACACTCACCGAGGAGTTCCTGGTGGTGGAGGCGTTCGCGCCGCAGCGGCTGGTGCTCTGTTCCTCCGGTGCCGGCGCGGACTACCGGATCACCTGGAGCCTGCGGCCGGTCCGGCGTCGCCGCCGCGCCCGCACGGCGATAACGGTCACCCAGGAAGCAGTGCCCACCGATCCGTACGGCCGGGTGGTGGCCCTGCTGCTCGGTGGCCTCGCCGCTCGGGCGGTCGAGGTGGCGCTCCGGCGTGATCTCGCCGACCTGGCCGTCGCGGCCGGCACCCTCGGCTCGGTCGAGGCGGCCTGACCCGCTCACCCGCGCACCGCGGCCCGTCCAACCTGGCCGGGGTCCGTTCGGTTGCGCTGGGTAGGGTGCCGGGCGGAGGTGCGGCATGGGGTTCCCGAGGGGCCGGCGACGGCTCGTGCTGGCGGTGGCGGTGGTGCTGCTCGCCGTGGCAGCCGTCGCGGTCGTCGTCCACCGGGTGCTCGCGCCGGCCGAGGTGAGCACACCGGCGCGCGGCGCATATCCGGCCGCGCCCCGACCGGCCGCCGGCGTGGTCGGTCGGCTGCCGGTCGCCCCGTTGATCGTGGACGGAAGACTGCGGGTGTACGCCGCCCACCGCCAGGTCTACGCCGACCGACCGGTCGACGGGCGGCACCGGACCACGCCCTACTGGTCGTACCGGCGCTGGCCGGCGGAGCTGACCGGGGTGGTGGCGAGCGGCAGCACCGTGATCAGTCGCTGGTCCGACGGCCGGCTCGTCGCGCTCGACGCGTCCACCGGGCGGGTGCGGTGGCGGGCCGACGGCCCGGTGCCCGCCGCGAGCGCGGCGGTGATCCGGCGGACCGGGGCCGCCACGGTCTGGGACGCGCGCGGGCTCCTCCTCACCGACCTCGCGGACGGCCGGACGGTGCTGACGGTCACCGGGGACACGCAGGCCCGCGGGGTGGAGGTGGCCGGCGGCCGGGAACTGTGGCGAGCCGATCTGCCCGGCGCCTGCCGCAGCGACCTCGGCACCACGACGACCGGGCAGTTGATCGGCCTGGACACCTGCGCCGGGCCGGCCACGATCGAGTTCCGGGATGCCGCGACGGGCGTGGTGGGTGAGCGTTGGCGACCGCCGGGCGGCCCGGATCGGCTGGTGGTCACCCCGCTCGGTTGTCGTACCGGCCGGTCGGGCTGCCTGGGCCTGCGGACGGCCGGCCCCGGGGACGCCGGTGGCCGCGGCTGGCTGCTGGGCGACGGCGGGCCGCTGGCCGCGCCCGCGCTGGACCCGGCCGGGGCCACACTGGCCGGTGACCAGGCCGTCGCCGTCGTCGACGGGGTGGCGGTGGGCCGGTCGGCGCGAACGGGCGCCGAGCTGTGGCGTTTCGCCGGCCTGGGACCGGCGCGGGTGCTCGCGGTGCAGCCCGGCCGGGCGCATCTGCTGACCGAGGCCAACGAGCTGGTGACACTCGACCCGGTGACCGGTGTGCTGCTCTCCCGCTACACGCTCAACGTGGGCTCGGACGGCACGGGCTGGGCGCCCGGGGCGGTCTGGGCCGAGGACGGCTACGTCGCGGTGGAACGGCTGCGCGAGCCGGTCGACCCGAACGGCGACGACCAGCGCTACTACCTGACCTCCGAAGCGGTGATCCTGGCCGCCACCTGATCGGGGCACCGACTGACCAACCTTGTGTCACTGGTTGGTCATACTCCGTCCGCTCAGGTAAGCGCCGCCTCCGCGGCGGCCAGGAACGCGTCGTTCTCGGCCGGAGTGCCGATGGTGACCCGGACGCCGTCCCCGGCGAACGGTCGGACGATCACCCCGCGCGCCTCGCACGCCTTGCCGAAGGCCACGGCCCGGTCGCCCAGCGGCAGCCAGACGAAGTTGGCCTGGCTGGTCGGCACGTCGGGCACGAACTTGCGCAGCGCCTCGGTGACCCGGTCCCGCTCGGCGACGACCAGCGCGCAGCGTCGCTCCATCTCGCCGGCCTGGGTCAGCGCCGCGAGCGCGCCCGCCTGGGCGGCCGTGCTCGTGGAGAACGGCGTGACCACCTTGCGGATGGCCGCCGCCACCACCGGCTGGGCGACCAGCCAGCCGATCCGCAGCCCGGCCAGACCCCACGCCTTGGACAGGGTGCGCAGCACCGCGACGTTCGGCCGGTCCAGGTAGTCGAGACCGTCCGGCACCTCGGCGTCGGTGACGAACTCCCGGTACGCCTCGTCGATGACCACCAGCACGTCGTCCGGCACCGCGTCGAGGAACCGGTCCAGCTCGGCCCGGCGTACCGCAGTGCCGGTGGGGTTGTTCGGGTTGCAGACCAGGATCATCCGGGTCCGGTCGGTCACCGCCGCCGCCATGGCCGCCAGGTCGTGCCCGTGCCCGGCGTCGTTGGGCACCCGCACGCTGGTCGCGCCGCTGGTCGCCGCGATGATCGGGTACGCCTCGAACGACCGCCACGAGTAGAGCACCTCGTCACCCGGCAGGCAGGTGGCCCGGACGAGGTGCTCGGCGAGCGCCACCGACCCGCAGCCGGTGGCGATCCGGTCCGCGTCCACGCCGTACCGCTGGGCCAACGCGTCGCGCAGCGCGACCACGCCCATGTCCGGGTAGCGGTGCGAGGCCATGACCGCCTCGGTGACCGCCTCGACCACACCCGGCAGCGGCCCGTACGGCACCTCGTTGCTGGCCAGCTTGATGGCCTCCGGCAGACCCAGCTCGCGGGCCAGGTCGGCGGGGCTGCGCCCCGGCACGTAGTTCGGCAGCGCGTCCAGGTCGGCGCGGGTCAGTCGCAGCGCGGGCTCGTGACGTCCGGAGTCGGTCATGGGGTGTCTCCCGAGGGCTGGGGGTGGTCGTCTGGGGCGGGGGAAGTGGCGGTGGCGGGGACCTCGACGACCACCGTCTGCGCGCGCTTGTCGTGCAGCGCCCGGCGCAGCGGGTGGTCGAAGAGCGGGGACAGGGAGTCGACCAGTTGCAGCAGCAGGCCGAGCCCGGCGCAGTACCAGAGCAGGGTGGGCAGGCCCAGTGTCGTCCACCGGGTCAGCGCCCGGCCGAAGCCCAACGGCTGGTCGGCGGCGATCGGGACCGCCTTGATCCGCATCACCCGTTTGCCGATGGTCTGCCCGTTGGCCGCCATGGCGGGCACCTCGTACGCCAGCCACAGCGCGGTGGCGATCACCACGATCACCACCTGGAGGAGCCCGGTCTGCTCGCTGATGGGTGGCATCCCCTCGGTGGAGGTGTTCCCCTCCATGCCGCGCCGGAACGCCTCCCGCCAGTATGGCATCAGCTCGTCCAGCCACCGCCAGACGAACCAGCCGTTGACCAGCACATTCAGTGCGAACACGAGACCGAAGTCGATCAGCCGGGCGACGAGCCGGCGGCCGTAACCGGCCAACCTGAGCCCGTGCGGCCGAGGCTCGGGCGGTCGGCCGAGCCAGCCGGGGGGACCGCCGGGCGGGGCCCACCCGGGCGGCACGCCCTGCGGCGTCCAGCCGGGAGGACCGGCCTGCGGCGTCCAGCCGGGCGGCGTGCCCGGTGGCGCCCAGCCGGGCGGGCCGGCCTGCGGGCCCCACCCCGGGGCGGCCTGCGGACCGTGCCCGGGTTGCGGGGCCGGCCCGGAGTGCGGGGGCCAGCCCGGCGCGGTGCTCACCGGGTGGGCAGCGGCAGGTGCGGTCGGGGTGACCGGTGCGGGCGGCGGCTCGGCCGGCGGCGGTCCGTCCGGCGGGGTGGCGTCGACGGGAATGGGCGCGCCGAGCCAACCCTCGCCGTCCCAGTACCGCCGGGTCTCGGTGTCGGCGGGGTCGACATACCAGCCGGGTTGCACGCTCACGCCGACGCTCCGCTTCGCTGCGCGTCGGCGTGCGGCGCCACGCTGCTGGGCCTGCTGGTTTGCTCGCTCACGAGGCCACCTTAACGACGATCGTTTCGGCTGCCTTGTCGTGGAGGCACTGCTGCCAGGGCTTGTCCCAGAGCTGCCAGAACCCGTCGAGGTAACTGCCCCCGGGCACCAGGCCGGCGAGTTGCTGCACCAGGTACCGCTTGGCGGCGGTCCAGCGGTCGAGGGTACGGGTCGGATCGAGCGGCACGACCCGCAACTTCATGGTCTTCTTGCCGAGGGTCTGGCCGGTCCGGAACATCATCTCGACGTAGTACACGTACGAGAGCACGAGCGAAGCGGCGATGATCGCGAGGTCCAGCCACAGCAGGGGCAGCACGAGGTCGTGGTAGAAATCCGGCTCCGCCATGGTGCCGTCCGACGCGACCTGGAAGAGGTCCGGCGCGATGACGACGAAGAAATAGATCATCGCGGGCACGGTGAACACCAGGCCGACCACCATGAAGACCGCGCAGTCGATCAGGCCGGCCAGCAGCCGGTCGCTGAAACTGGCGAGCGGCTGCCCACCCGGGCTCAGCGTCGGCGGCGGGGCCATCGGCCGGGGAGGGCCGGGATACCACGGCGGTGGGCCGTAGCCGAGCGGCGCGTACTGCGGTGGAACCGTGTACCCGGGTGGGGCGTGGTGCGGTGGCACGGCGTACCCCTGGGGGATCTGTCCGGGCGGCGGCGCGACGCCGCCGGCGGCGGGCGGAGGCCCACCGACCGGCGGCGTCGGGTACGGCGGAGGCTGCGTCACGCTCGACAGTGTTACAGGTTGCCGCGGGCTTCCTGCTCCCGCTCGATCGCCTGGAAGAGGGCCTTGAAATTGCCCTTGCCGAAGCCCAGCGAGCCGTGCCGCTCGATCAGCTCGAAGAAGACGGTCGGGCGGTCCTGCACCGGCTTGGTGAAGATCTGGAGCAGGTAGCCGTCCTCGTCCCGGTCGACGAGGATCTTGCGGGCCTTGAGCTCCTCGATCGGCACCCGCACGTTGCCGATCCGGGCGCGCAGCTCCGGGTCCTCGTAGTACGAGTCCGGGGTGTCCAGGAACTCCATGCCGGCGGCGCGCATCGCGTCGACGCTGGCCACGATGTCGTTGGTGGCGACGGCGATGTGCTGGGCGCCGGGGCCCTGGTAGAACTCCAGGTACTCGTCGATCTGCGACTTCTTGCGGGCGATGGCCGGCTCGTTGAGCGGGAACTTCACCTTGCGGGTGCCGTTCGCCACGACCTTGCTCATCAGCGCCGAGTAGTCGGTGGCGATGTCGTCGCCGATGAACTCCGCCATGTTGGAGAAGCCCATCACCCGCTTGTAGAACTCGACCCACTCGTCCATCCGGCCCAGCTCCACGTTGCCGACCACGTGGTCGACGGCCTGGAAGAACCGCTTCGGCTGGAGGCCGGCGTCGATCATCGGCTGCCGGTCCACGATCGGGCCGCGGGCCACGAAGCCGGGCAGAAACGGGCCGCGGTAGCGGGAGCGGTCGACCAGGGTGTGCCGGGTGTCGCCGTACGCCGCGATGGCGGCCATCCGGACGGTGCCGTTCTCGTCGCTCACCTCGTGGGGCTCGACGACGCCGGTGGCGCCCTGGGCGACGGCGTGCGCGTACGCGGCGTCGACGTCCGGCACCTCCAGCGCGATGTCGCTGATCCCGTCGCTGTGCTTCGCCACGTGCTCGGCGCCGTCGGCGTCCGGGCGGACCGCGCCGGTCAGCACGAACCGGGCCGAGCCGCTGGTCAGCACGTACTGGGCGTGGTCGCGGTAGCCCTGCTCCGGGCCCCGGTACGCCACGCAGGTCATGCCGAAGGCGGTGGAGTAGTAGTGGGCGGCCTGCTTGGCGTTGCCGACCAGGAAGTGCACGTGGTCGAGCCCACGGACGGGGAACGGGTCGTGGCTGATGTCGTGGTCGACAGCGCCGACGAGCCGGTCGACGTCGACGTCCTCGGTCGACTGGGGTCGGTCGATCGCCTGGGTCATGGTGGCCTCCCTCGCGTACCGGCCGGCCTCGTGGGCCGGTTCTTGACCGAAGGATCGCGGTGCGGGCGTCGAGTGGGCAACTGTCGGCGTAAATGCTGGTCAGGTTGTGCATTCGGTATGGTCTTGACCCGTGAAGGGTGAGCAAGCTGTGCAGCTCGACGCGCTCGACGTGCGATTGGTCGAACTGCTCGCCGAGGAGCCGCGGATCGGGGTGCTGGAGTGCTCCCGGCGGCTCGGCGTGGCCCGGGGCACCGTGCAGGCCCGGCTGGACAAGCTGGTCGACCGGGGTGTCATCGGTGGCTTCGGCCCGGAGATCTCGCCGGCCGCGATCGGGTTCGGGGTGACCAGCTTCGTCACGCTGGAGATCAGTCAACGGCAGGGCCACGACCCGGTCACCGCTCACCTCGCGGCGATCCCCGAGGTGCTGGAGGCGCACACCATCACCGGCTCCAGCGACCTGCTCTGCCGGATCGTGGCCCGCTCCAACACCGACCTGCAACGGGTCATCGACCAGATCGTCTCGTCCGCCGGCATCACCCGCGCGTCGACGATCATCGCGCTGGCGGAGCAGATTCCCTACCGCACGCTGCCCCTGGTCCGCAGCGCCGTCCGGGCCGAGGGACGAACACCCACGTAACACCTCCGGGCCCAGAAAGCGCGGCGACACGGCGGCGCGGGGCGTACGGAAGATCCGTGATCGTGGCTACGGTGTGCGGGTGGCGAAGGGGAGCGTGCGCGGTGGGCTGCTGCTCGGCCTCGCCGTGGTCGTCGCCCTCGCCGCCACCGGCGTGTGGAACCCGTTCCCCGGCCTGTGGGAGTGGGTGGACCGCAGCGAACCCATCTCCGAGCCGGACGTGGTCTGGCAGCAGCGGGTCGGCGGCACCCCGCGCAGCGTGACCATCGCCGGCGACGCCGTCGTGGTCGAGCAGCGCACCCGGGTGGAGGCCCGCAGCCTGGCCACCGGCGCCCAGCTCTGGGAACGCAAGGCGGACTGGTCGGCGGTCGCGGGCGGCGACCGCGACTCGGTCGTCGCCGTGGGCAAGCTCCTGGTCAAGGGGTACGAGCTGCTCGACCCGACCACCGGGGCGACCCGGCGACGCGACGACGACGCCGTGGCCGTGTGGACGTACCGCAACCTGCTGCTGGACGCCCGCTGCACGGATGCCACCGACTGCACCCTGAGCGCGTGGGACCCCCGGGGCACCGCCCCACTGTGGACGGCCTTCCTGCCCGGCGTGCACAGCGGCCTGCTCGCCGACAACCCCGGCCTGCGCGGCACCCGCCGGCTCACCGCCACCCGCGTCGACGACGGGGTGGCCGGGCCGGAGCCGGTGCCTCCGCTGCTCGGCTTCCCGGTCGACGGCCGGGTGCACGTCGTGGACACCGCCACCGGCCGGGTGCTGCAGAACGTCGAGCCGGGCCGGGACGAGCGGCTCTCCGTGGTGGGCGGCCGGATGCTGCGGATCGCCGCCCGCTCCCAGGACGGCACCTGCTACTTCGCCATCTCGGCGCGGGATCCGGCGACGGGGCAGGAGGCGTGGCAGCGGGCCGGGGTCAACCTGCGCACCGCCGACACCGCCGGCTGCGTCCAGCGCGAGGACCCGCAGGGAGCGCGCAACGTCCTGATCGGCGTGGGTTCGGACGGCCGCGAGGCGGTCATCGACGGGTACGACGGGCGGCTGCTCTGGGTCGGCGAGGCGAGCACCAAGCTCGTCGCGGTCGACGACCGCTACGCGGTGTTCCGCTCCGCGGACAAGCGCTCGGTGGTGTCCCGTGAACTCGGCGCCGACCGGGTGCGGTGGACCCGTCCGGCCAGTGCGAAGGCCGGCGCCGCGCTCACCCCGTACGCGGCGGTGCTCGCCGACGAGAAGCCGTCGAGGTTGGTCGCCCTCGACCCGCGCAGCGGCCGGGAACTGGCCGTCCTGCGGACCTCAGCGAACGCCCTCGCCGTCGGTTCGCAGGGAATGATCATCGGTGAGGGGCGGGAGATCGGGTACGTCCGCTTCGGCGCCACCGGAGGTGCCCCCGTCCCGCCTCCCGGCGACGGTGGCAACCCCGGCCCCGGCGGCACCGGCCCCGGGCGGGGCAACGACGGCGACGGTGACTGCGGGCCCAAGGGTGAGCTGTGTCCCGATCCCGACGGCGGCAAGGACGGCTGAGCGGGCGGGACGTCGGTGCGCGGAGCGCGGCGGACCTCGGGGGATGAGAGCGGCGTCCCAGACCCAGCCCGGCGGGTGGGAATGATCGACCGGTCTGCCCTAGGCTTGCCGCTCATGAGCAGTGCCGCCGCATTCTCGTACGCCCCTCTGCTGCCGACCGGTCCCGACCAGACGGACTATCGCCTGGTCACCGACGAGGGCGTGGACGTCGTACACGGCCCGGGGGGCCGTCGTTTCCTCACCGTGGAGCCGGCCGCGCTCACCGCGCTGACCGCCGAGGCGATGCACGACATCGCGCACTTCCTGCGCCCGGCGCACCTGGCCCAGCTCCGGGCGATCATCGACGACCCGGCCGCGTCGCCGAACGACCGGTTCGTCGCGCTGGACCTGCTGCGCAACGCCAACATCGCCGCCGGCGGGGTGCTGCCGATGTGCCAGGACACCGGCACCGCGATCGTGATGGGCAAGCGTGGCCGGCACGTGCTGACCGACGGCGCCGACGCCGAGGCCATCTCCCGGGGCGTCTACCAGGCGTACACGAAGCTCAACCTGCGCTACTCCCAGCTCGCCCCGCTGACCATGTGGGACGAGCGGAACACCGGCAGCAACCTGCCGGCCCAGGTCGACCTGTACGCCGAGGACCCGGACGGGCACCCCGACGCGTACAAGTTCCTGTTCATGGCCAAGGGTGGCGGCTCGGCCAACAAGTCGTACCTCTACCAGGAGACCAAGGCGCTACTCAACCCGACGCGGATGATGCAGTTCCTGGAGGAGAAGCTGCGGCTGATCGGCACGGCCGCCTGCCCGCCGTACCACCTGGCCATCGTCATCGGCGGCACCTCCGCCGAGTACGCGCTGAAGACCGCGAAGTACGCCTCCGCGAAGTACCTGGACGCTCTCCCGACGCAGGGTTCGATGAGCGCCCACGGCTTCCGGGACCTGGAGCTGGAGGCGGAGGTGCTGGAGCTGACCCGTAACTTCGGCATCGGCGCGCAGTTCGGCGGCCGGTACTTCTGCCACGACGTGCGGGTGGTCCGGCTGCCCCGGCACGGTGCCTCGTGCCCGGTGGCGATCGCCGTCTCCTGCTCGGCCGACCGGCAGGCCGTCGCCAAGATCACCCCGTCGGGCGTCTGGCTGGAGCGACTGGAGACCGACCCGGCACGGTTCCTGCCCGACGTCACCGACGACTCGCTCGACTCCGAGATGGTCGTCCGGGTCGATCTGAACCGGCCGATGGACGAGATCCGCGCCGAGCTGTCCAAGTACCCCGTGAAGACCCGACTGTCGCTGTCCGGCCCGCTGGTGGTGGCCCGCGACATCGCCCACGCCAAGATCGCCGAGCGGTTGGACGCCGGTGAGCCGATGCCGCAGTACCTGCGCGACCACGCGGTCTACTACGCCGGTCCGGCGAAGACCCCCGAGGGGTACGCGTCCGGCTCGTTCGGCCCGACCACGGCCGGGCGGATGGACGCGTACGTGGAGAAGTTCCAGGCCGCCGGTGGCTCGCAGGTGATGCTGGCCAAGGGCAACCGGTCCGGTCAGGTGACCCGCTCCTGCCAGCAGCACGGCGGCTTCTACCTCGGCTCGATCGGCGGCCCCGCGGCCCGCCTCGCCCAGGACTGCATCAAGCACGTCGAGGTGCTCGAATATCCGGAGCTGGGCATGGAGGCGGTCTGGAAGATCGAGGTGGAGGACTTCCCGGCCTTCATCGTGGTCGACGACAAGGGCAACGACTTCTTCGCCGAGGTCACCAAGCCGGTGCTCACCGTCGGCCGCCGCTGACTGACGCGTACGCGAAGGGGTGCCGGGCGAACTCGCCCGGCACCCCTTCGGTCGTCCGTGCTCTGCCGACATCGGTGCGCCCCGCCCCTGGGGTGGGAGGGCGCACCGCCCCCGTCGGATGTCGTCACCGACAACCCGGATCGAGTCTGCGGCGCACCGCACTCGATCCGCTCTCAGATCACTATCACCAGACTGCGGCGATCTGTGATCGTCGGGCTACGCTGCTGGAAGTTGCGCCATCGACGCGGGGGAGCAGATGCGGTTCGGGATCCTGGGGCCTCTGCGCGTCGGCGGTGGCGAGTCCACCGTCACCGCTGGCCGGGACCGGGTCGTGCTCGCCATGCTGCTGCTCCGTGCCGGCCGGCTGGTGCCGATCGAGGAGCTGGTCGACGCGGTGTGGGAGGAGCGCCCGCCCGCGACCGCCCGGGCCCAGTTGCAGACCTGCGTCTCCCGGTTGCGTCGCCGGTTCACCGAGCTGGGGCTCGCCCCGGAAACCATCATCACCGATCCGGTCGGGTACGGCGTTCGCACCGCCCCGAGCGACCTGGATGCCGAGGTCTTCGCCCGCAGCGTCGAGGAGGCCCGGGCGGCCGCCGCGGCCGGTCGGCTGGCCAACGCGGGTGAGCGGTACCGCTCAGCCCTGGCCCTCTGGCGCGGGCCGGCGCTCGGCGGTATCCCCAGCCGCAGTGTTCGTCGCCGCGCGCAGGCGCTCGATGAGCAGCGCCTCACCGCCCTGGAGGAGTGCGTCGACGTCGAGCTACGCCTCGGGCACGCCGCGGAGCTGATCGACGAGCTTGCCGAGAGCGTCGACCAGCACCCGCTGCGGGAGCGTCTGCGGGGCCAACTGATGGTGGCGCTGTCCTCGGTCGGCCGACAGGCGGACGCGCTCGCGGTCTACCGGGAGGGCCGGCGCTCCTACGCGGAGGAACTCGGCATCGAGCCGGGCGCCGAGTTGCAGGCGCTGCATCAGCGCGTGCTCGCCGGCGACCTCGCCCTGGCCGGTCGGGAAACCCGACCGATCGCGCCGGTCCGGTCGCTGCCCCGGGCGATCGGTGACTTCACCGGCCGGCAGGAGACGGTGGCCCGCCTGGTCAAGGAGATCGAGGAGGACGGCACCCGGATCCAGGTGATCGATGGCATGGCCGGCAGCGGCAAGACGACTCTCGCCGTGCACGTCGCCACAGCCCTGGCTGACCGCTACCCGGACGCCCAGCTCTTCATCGACTTGCACGGGCACAGTGCCCGTCGTCCGCTGACACCGGCCACGGCCGTGGCCGCCCTGCTGCGACAGCTGGGCGTGCCAGCCGAGCGGATACCGGAGGACACCGACGACCGACTGGCGCTGTGGCGGACGGAGCTGGCCGACCTGCGCGCCCTGGTGGTGCTGGACAATGCGTTCGCTGCCGACCAGGTCGCGCCGCTGCTGCCCAACGGCTCGCACTGCCAGGTGCTGATCACCAGCCGTCGTCGACTGATCGGGCTCGACGAGGGCCGCCCGTCGTCGCTGCCGGTGCTCGACGCGGACGAGGCCATCGAGCTGCTCGGACGGGTGGTCGGCGCGGAGCGGGTCGCCGCCGAACCGGAGGCGGCGGCCGAGGTGGTGCGGCGCTGTGGCCACCTGCCGCTGGCGATCCGGCTGGCCGGCGCCCGACTCGCGCACCGGCCCCGCTGGCGCGTCGCCGACCTCGCCCAACGGATGCTCGCCGGGGCGGGAGCGCTGGCTGAACTGACCGCCGGGCAGCGCTCGGTGGGGCAGGCGTTCGCGCTGTCGTACGAGCAGGTCTCCCCTGCGGCGCAGCGGCTGTTTCCGCTGCTCGGCCTCTATCCCGGCGGACGGCTGGACAGTCGGGTGGCCGCCGCCCTCGCCGAGCTGCCCTTGACCGACACGCAGGAGCTGCTGGACGAGTTGGTCGACGCCCATCTGGTGGAGGAGGTGCAGCCGGGCCGGTACCGGTTGCACGACCTGCTCCGCGAGTACGCCCGCCTGCTGCTTGCCGCCCCCGAGCGGCAGGCCGAGCGTCGGGCCGGCCTGGAGCGGCTGCTCGACTACCACTTGGCCGTCACGTTGGCGATCGCCCGGACCATCGAGGCGGCGGGCAGTCGGCGCAACATTCCCGTGCACACGCCCGGCCGGCCCGACCTGGTGGCCGTCCCAGCAGCGCAGGGTCGGGCGTGGTTCGAGGAAAATCTCGTCGCGCTCACCGCCCTGATCCGGCTGGCCGGCGAGGAGGACTTCCCGGCTCAGTGCTGGCAGCTGGCCCGAGCCGGCTGGCGGCTCAACTTCGACGGCGGGCACCTTGACGAGCTGATCGAGACCCACACGATCGGCCGGCGGGCCGCCGAGCGGCTGGGCGACGAGGCGGCGGTAGCCGCGATGCTGAACTACCTCGCCTCTGCGTATTTCCGACTGGCCCGCTTTCCGGAGGCGATCAGGGTGATGGAGGTGGCGCTCGAGTTGCGCCGCCGGCTCGGACTGCGTGGCGACGTGCTCAGCACCCTGTGGAACCTGGGCGCCTCGTACGCCGCGAACGGTGACTTCCGGCAGGGCAAGGCGAAGTTCGACGAGGCGCTCGGCATGATCAACGGCCAGGGTGACGGCAACGAACTGACCAACCTGCTGAACAACCTGTGCTTTGCGCTGATCGGGTGGGGTCGGTACGCCGAGGCGCTGCCCATCGCCCGGCAGCACCTCATTCTGGCCCGACAGACCGGAGACATGGCACAGGTTGCGCATGCGTTCGGGCACCTCGGCATGATTCGCCACCGGCTCGGCGATCTGGGCCCGGCTCGTCGAATTCTGCGGCTTGCGCTGTACCTGAGACGCAAGGCGAGCAATCGATTCGGTGAGGGCGAGGTGCTCAACGAGATCGGTGTGATGGAGCGCGACGCGGGGAGGCCGGAACGTGCCGCGGCCCTGCACCGGGACGCACTGATGGCGATGATGGAGGCCGGCGACCGGATCGGTCAGTGCGCCTCACGTAACCTGCTGGCCCTGGCGATGCTGGAGCAGGGAGATGCCGCCAGCGCGCTCGACCTGCATCGCAGGGTGCTCGTCGACGCCGGCCGGCTGGGTGCCCGCTACGAGCAGGCGAGGGCGCTCCAGGGGATCGCCCGGTGCGTACGAAACACCGATCCGGCTGCCGCCCGACTGCACCTGACCCGTGCGCTGGGCCTGTACCGGCAGATCGACGTGCCGGACCGGCACGAGGTGGAACGGCTGCTCGCCGAGCTGGGCTGACGGATCATCTGCGGGTCGGCCACGGGCGCGGCAGGATGGTACGCGTGACGACTCCAGAGAGCACCGGCTACCGGATCGAACGCGACTCGATGGGCGAGGTGGAGGTGCCGGCCGAGGCGCTGTGGCGGGCGCAGACCCAGCGCGCGGTGCAGAACTTCCCGATCTCCGGGCGGGGCATCGAACCGGCCCAGATCAAGGCCCTGGCCCAGATCAAGGGTGCCGCGGCCGAGGTCAACGGCGAGTTGGGCGTGATCGACGCCAACGTGGCCGCCGCGATCGCCGCCGCCGCCGCGCACGTCGCCGACGGCGGGTACGACGACCAGTTCCCGGTCGACGTGTTCCAGACCGGTTCCGGAACGTCGTCCAACATGAACGCCAACGAGGTGATCGCGACCCTGGCGAGCCGGGAGCTGGGCTCGCCGGTGCACCCGAACGACCACGTCAACGCCTCCCAGTCGAGCAACGACGTGTTCCCGTCCTCGATCCACCTGGCGGCCACCCAGTTCATCGCGGAAGATCTGCTGCCGTCGCTGACCCACCTCGCCGAGGCGCTGGAGGGCAAGGCGGCCGAGTTCGAGACGGTGGTGAAGGCGGGGCGTACGCACCTGATGGACGCCACCCCGGTCACCCTCGGGCAGGAGTTCGGCGGGTACGCCGCCCAGGTCCGCTACGGCATCGAGCGGTTGGAGGGCTCGCTGCCCCGGCTGGCCGAGCTGCCGTTGGGCGGCACGGCCGTGGGCACCGGGATCAACACCCCGCTCGGCTTCGCCGCCGCCGTGATCGGCAAGCTGCGCGAGTCGACCGGGCTGCCGCTGTCCGAGGCGCGCAACCACTTCGAGGCGCAGGGCGCCCGCGACGCGCTGGTGGAGACCTCGGGGCAGTTGCGGACCATCGCCGTGGGTCTCTACAAGGTCGCGAACGACATTCGCTGGATGGGTTCCGGCCCCCGGGCCGGCCTGCGGGAGCTGCGCATCCCCGACCTCCAGCCCGGCTCGTCGATCATGCCGGGCAAGGTCAACCCGGTGGTGGCCGAGGCGATGCGGCAGGTCTGCGCCCAGGTGATCGGCAACGACGCGACAGTCGGTTTCGCCGGTTCACAGGGCGACTTCGAGCTGAACGTCATGCTGCCGGTGATGGGCCGCAACCTGCTGGAGTCGATCCGGCTGCTGGCCGCGGCGAGTCGGCTGTTCGCCGACCGCCTGGTGGCCGGCCTGGTCGCGGACGCCGAGGTCTGCCTGGCGTACGCCGAGGGGTCGCCGTCGATCGTCACCCCGCTGAACCGCTACCTCGGGTACGACGAGGCCGCCTCGATCGCCAAGGAGGCGCTGGCCAAGCAGGCGTCCATCCGGGAGGTCGTGATCTCCCGAGGTCACGTCGACTCGGGCACGCTCACCGAGACCCAGCTCGACGAGGTGCTCGACCTGCTCCGGATGACCCACCCCTGACCTGCGGGTGCCCTGCTCAGCGCGGGTCGCTGCGGTGTCGGTCAGCGGGGTCGCTCTGCGCGGGTCGCTGCGGTGTTGCTCAGCGGGTCGCCACGTGGTGCCGCTCTGCGCGGGTCGCTGCGGTGTCGGTCAGCGGGGTCGCCGCGGTGTCGCTCTGCGCGGGTCGCCACGCGGTGTCGCTCAGTGCGGGTCGCCACGCGGTGCCGCCCAGGCGAGGAACCGGGTGAAGAGGGCCCTCGGGTCCGGGCCGCCCTGGGGGTTGAGCCGATACAGGTCAGTGGCCGCGTCGTGCAGGACCGTGCACAGGTAGATGCTCAGGGCGATCTGGTCGTGGGCGTACTCCTGGCGGAGGGTGAGTCGGGCGACCGGGCACGGCCACGGCGCGGCGCAGACCCGGCAGAGCCAGAGTGGACGCAGCGGCAGGTGCGGTCGACGGGGCGTGGTCGCGCGGTCGTCCGGGGCGGTCCGGCACATGGTGTGGGAGTCCCTTCGAGCTGAATCGTCTCTGACGTCACCTCCCCGCGGACCGTCTCGCTTCGGCCGCGACGTCGCCGAGATCGTGGCCGATCGCGCGATGACCGCCATCCGTCTCAACCGACCTCAACAACCTCAACCCGCTTCAGATCTTGGACAGTTTCCGTTAGGCGCTAACGGAAACTGTCCAAGATCTCGAAGAATTCGCTCAGACGGCGCCCGGATGGCGCGGCGCTGCGCCAAGATCGCGCCGGATCGGGGTGCGATCGGTGTGGCCCGGCCGGTCGTGGTCGGGTCGGCGTGGTCGGGTCGGCGTGGGCCGGGTCGGTGTTGTGGGGTCGGGTCGGTGTTGTGGGGTCGGGTCGGTGTGGTCGGGCCGGGTCGGTGTGGTCGGGCCGGGTCGGTGTGGTCGGGCCGGGTCCGTGTTGTCGGGCCGGGTCCGTGTTGTCGGGTCGGGCCTGGTCGGTGTGGTCGGGTCGGGGTGGCCTGGTCGGTGTGGTCGGATCGGTGTGGTCGGGTCGGTGTGGCCTCGCTGGGGTGGTCGGGTCGGGTTGGTCGGTTGGTCGGTCTGCTGGGTGGGGCGGGACCGCCCGGCACGGGGGATCGGGCGGTCCCGTGCGGCGCCGCCGGGCCCGGGGGACGGGGAGCGGTGCCGCACTTCACAGTCTGGTGATCGGGCGACTACGGTCGGAAGGGTTTGGCCGGGTCGTCACAGCCGTCCTGTTTCCGGTGGTGACGCCGCTGGCGGCCGGCTGGAGTTGATCGTCGACGGGATGGAGAGGCGGCAGGTCATGGGCGATGGGCAGATGACGGCGGCGGCGTTCCTGGTCACCGAGCTGCGCCGGGCGCGCGTTCGCCGGGGCTGGAGTCAGGACGAGCTGGCCAAGGCGGTCAACTACTCGCCGTCCATGGTCAGCGCCGTCGAGTTGGGCCAGCAGCCGCCGACCGCCAAGTACCTGGAACTCGTCGACCGTGCCCTGGACACCGGCGGCCTCTTCGGCCGCATGTCCACCGAGCTGGTCAGCATGGACCGGACCCAGCCGTGGCTACGCGGCTGGCAGGCGCTCCTGGAGCAGGCACGCACGGTCCGCTGGTACGAGCCCCGGTATGTACCCGGGCTCTTCCAGACCGAGGGATACGCGCGCGCGGTCTTCGAAGCTGGCGGCCTGCTTGCCTCTGACGAGGTCGAACGGCGAGTGACCGAGCGGATGGACCGCCAGGACGTGCTGCACAGCGAACGTGCGCCGCAGATCGTGGCCGTGTTGGACGAGGCAGTGCTGCGGCGACGGGTGGGCGAGCGGAAGGTGATGCGCGATCAGGCGCTGCACCTGGCCAGCATCGCCACCGGGCACCCTCGGGTCCGGCTGCACGTGGTGCCGCGATCCGCCGAGGAGTACCCGGGGCTCGGCGGACCGTTCGCGCTCGCAGCCCTGCCCGACGGCACGGAAGTGGCCTACCTGGACAGCCAGGTTCGCGGCCAGGAGCTGGACCAGGAGCAGGATCTGGCGCGGTTGCAGCGGGTCTGGGAGGCTACCTTGGGCGAAGCCCTGCCCCCGCAGGCTTCCATCGAGTTGATGAGCGAGGTGGCCGAATCGTGGAGTTGACGGGCGCTCGGTGGCGCAAGAGCAGCCGCAGCAACCAGGACGGCAACTGCGTCGAGGTGGCTACGAACCTTGGGGGCGTGGTCGGAGTGCGAGACAGCAAGGACCCGGACGGGCCCGTGCTCGTGGTCGACGCGTACTCCTGGCGGCTCTTCGTGGTCGCGCCCCCGCGCTGACGCGACCGCCCTGCCCGCGACGGTGGTCGCGGGTCGGAAAAGACGTCGACGGGGTCGTCGGGCGGGCGCGATGATCCGGTCATGGATGGCGATGACCTGGTTCCTCCGGGGACCGAGCGGCTGCGGTTGCGGCGGCTGAGCGTGGCCGATGTGGACGCGTTTGTCGAGTTGGACAGCGACCCCGAGGTGATGCGTTTCCTCACCGGCGGCGTCGCAACCCCGCGTGCCACCGTCCGGGACGAGCATCTGCCGAAGCTGCTCGCCCAGTACGACAGTCATCCCGGCCTCGGTCGGTGGGCGGCCGTCGATCGGGAGACGGGTGACTTCCTGGGCTGGTTCGCCCTCGACCCGTCCAAGGACGGCACCGAGGCCGAGCTGGGCTACCGGCTGCGCCGCTCGACGTGGGGTCGCGGCCTGGCCACCGAGGGGTCGCGGGCGCTGGTCCGGTACGCCTTCGACACCGTGGGCGTGCGTCGGGTGTGGGCCGAGACAATGGCGGTCAACGAGCGGTCCCGGCGGGTGATGGTGAAGGCGGGGCTGCGCTACGTGCGCACCTTCCACCTTCGGTTCGACGACCCGATCCCGGGGACCGAGCACGGCGAGGTGGAGTACGAACTACGGGCCGACGTCGCTCAGGGCCGGCCGGCGGCCCTGCGGGCCCGGTAGGCGGTCACCGCCGCCCGGTTGCCGCAGCCGGCCTCGCAGAACCGCCGTGACCGGTTGCGGGACAGGTCGACGACGACGTTGCCGCAGTCCGGGTACTCGCAGATCCGCAACCGGCTCAGCTCGCCCATGCGGACCAGGTCGGCGATCGCCATCGCCGCCTCCACCGCCATCCGGGTGGCCAGCGGCGCGTCGCGGGGCACGGCATGCAGGTGGTACGGCTCGTCGTCGTGCTCGATGAGCTGCGGCAACGCCCGGTGCTCCAGCAGCAGGGCGTTGACCATGGCGACGACCTCCGGCGGTTCGGCGTGCCAGATCCGGCGCAGCCGGGGGCGTAGCTGCCGCACGGCGCGCAGCTCGGCGTCGGTGTGCTCGTGCCGCCCGCTGTAGGCGTGCCGGGTGAAGAACGCGTCCAGCGCGGCGACGTCGGGCAGCAGCTCGCCGTCGCGGCCCGCGGTGTTGACCAACGCGGTGGCGGCGATCAACGAACATTCGGTGTCATGAGCGAATAGCAACTTGACTCCTGTCACGATGGCCGCCTAGCGTCATGAGCACAAGGATAGTTTGCTCATGACACCGTGTCGTCCCCGAGGAGCGCGAGATGCAGTCACGACCCACCGCCGGCGCCGCGCTGGCGCTGCTCTCCGCGGTCACGTTCGCCACCTCGGGCACCTTCGCGCGGTCGCTCATCGAAGCCGGCTGGTCGGCCGAGGCCGCCGTCGTCGCCCGGGTCGGCGTGGCCGCCCTGGTGCTGGCGATCCCCGCCCTGCTCTCCCTGCGTGGCAGGTGGCACGTGCTGCGGAGCAACAGCGGGGCGGTCGTGATGTTCGGGCTGCTCGGGGTGGCGCTGGCGCAGGTGTGCTTCTTCAACGCCGTGCGGTACCTGCCGGTCGGCATCGCACTGCTGCTGGAGTACCTGGGCATCATCCTGGTCGTCGGCTGGATGTGGCTGCGGCACGGCCAGCGCCCCCGGCGGCTCACCGTGGCCGGTTCGGCCGCCGCCCTGTGCGGGCTGGCCTTCGTCCTGGACCTCACCGGCACCGCCGGCTTCCACCCGGTCGGCGTGGTGTGGGGGCTGGGTGCCGCGTTCGGCCTGGCCGGCTACTTCGTGCTCGCCGGCCGGGTCGACCCCCGACTGCCCTCGGTCGCCATGGCCAGCGGCGGGATGGCCGTCGGCGCCGCCGTGCTGCTCCTCGTCGGGCTGACCGGTCTGCTGCCGCTGCGTGCCACGTTCGGCGAGGTCACGTTCGCCGGGCACCGCACCACCTGGCTGCTGCCCATCGTCGGGCTCACGCTGGTCGCCGCCGTGATCGCGTACCTCGCCGGCATCGCCGGCACCCGGATCCTCGGCCCCCGGCTGTCGTCGTTCGTCGGGCTGACCGAGGTGCTGTTCGCGGTGCTGATCGCCTGGCTGTTCCTCGACGAACTGCCGACCGCCTGGCAGCTCTTCGGCGGTGCGCTGATCGTCGCCGGGGTCGCCCTGGTGCGCCTCGACGAACTGCGCGGTACGCCCGCGCCGGCCAACCCCGAGCCTGCGCTGGCGACCACCCCGCGGTGAGAGAGTGGTTGCCGTGCTGACCACCGTGGTGTTCGACGCCGACGAGACTCTGCTGGACCTGCGGCCGGCGGTGACCGCCGGGCTGGTGACCGTCCTCGACGAGATGCGGCGTCGTACGCCGGACGCCGCCGACGTGACGCTCGCCGAGCTGGAGTCCGACTGGGGCGCGGTCTTCGGCGAGCTGAGCGCCGCCCCGGTGCTGGAGATCCGCCGCGCCGCGCTGGCCCGGTCGCTGGCCCGCGCCGGGCTCGACGACCACCTCGACGAGATCGCCGCCCTCTTCTTCGCCCGCCGTTTCGCCCTCACCCGACCCTTCCCGGACGTCCCGCCGACCCTGGCCGTGCTGCGCACCCGGTACACGCTGGGCTTCGCCACCAACGGCAACAGCCGCGCCGAACGCTGCGGGCTCGCCGGGGAGTTCGCCTTCGAGCTGTACGCGCACGAGAACGGCCTGCCCAAGAAGCCCGCCCCGGAGTTCTACGCGGCGGTGGTCGCGACCGCCGGGGTCCCCGCCGAGCAGATCGTGTACGTCGGTGACTCGTGGGAGCACGACGTGGTGGCACCCCGGCGGGCCGGCCTGCGGTCGGTGTGGCTGAACCGGCAAGGGCTGCCCCGCCCGGCCGGTTTCACCCCCGACGCGGAGGTGTCCACCCTGGCCGACCTGCCAGTGGTCCTGTCGGATCTGTCGGCGGGGTCGTCCGACCGGGTGGACGTGGGCATCGAGCTGGGCGGATGAAGGAGAGATTCACCGCCATAACGGACGTTCACCTGGCGTAAACCGGGCGGGTGTTGTGTGATGGCTGCCACGTCCCTCAACGAGAGGATCCGATGTGGTGAGCAAGCGCTTCACCGCCGGTGCCGTCGCGACCGCGGCAGCACTGGCACTTACGGCAGCGGGCCTGGGTGTACCGGCCAGCGCCGCGCCGAGCACCTCCCGCACCTTCACCGTCGTCGCCGAGGACGGCTTCGCCGCCGACACGGCCGTCGCCGCCATCCAGGCAGCCGGCGGCACGGTGGTGTCCCGGTCCGACGAGGTCGGCATGTTCCAGGTCACCAGTGATCGGGCCGACTTCGCCGCCAAGGCGACGGCAGCCCCGAGCCTGATCGGTGCCGCCGAGCAGAAGGCCATCGGCCGCAAGCCGAAGCTCGACCGGGTCGAGCAGGAGCACCTGGTGGCGGCGTCGGTCGCAGCGGGCGCCGCAGCCCGGCGCGGCGCAAAGATGGACCCGCTCGACGACAAGCTCTGGGGCCTGGAGATGATCCGGGCCGACAAGGCCCGCAAGGTCGAGCCCGGCGACCGCCGGGTGACCGTCGGCGTGCTGGACACCGGCGTCGACGCCAGCAATCCGGACATCGCGCCCAACTTCAACTGGGCGTTATCGCGCAACTTCGCGCCCGACCGGACCGACGTGGACGGCCCGTGCGAGGTGCCGAGCTGCCTCGACGCGGTAGGCACCGACGACGGCGGGCACGGCACCCACGTGGCCGGCACCATCGGCGCGGCCGCCAACGGCTTCGGCCTCTCCGGTGTCGCCCCGAACGTGTCGCTGGTCGAGCTGAAGGGCGGCCAGGACTCCGGCTACTTCTTCCTCGACCCGGTCGTCAACGCGCTGGTCTACGCCGGCCGCTCCGGGATCGACGTGGTCAACATGTCGTTCTACGTCGACCCGTGGCTCTACAACTGCACCGCCAACCCGGCCGACTCGCCCGAGGCGCAGGCCGAGCAGCGGGCCATCATCAAGGCCATGAAGCGGGCGCTGGTCTTCGCCCACAACAAGGGCGTCACCCTGGTCGGCGCGCTCGGCAACAACCACGAGGACCTGGGCGCGCCGCGTACCGACACGTCCAGCCCGGACTACGGCGCCGACCCGTACCCGCGCCCGATCGACAACAACAGCTGCTGGGACCTGCCCACCGAGGGCCCGCACGTCATCGGTGTGTCGTCGGTCGGCCCGTCCGGCAAGAAGTCGGACTTCTCCAACTACGGCACCGAGCAGATCTCGGTCGCCGCGCCGGGCGGCTGGTTCCGCGACGGCTTCGGCACGGACACGTTCCGCACCTACGCCAACGAGATCCTGTCGTCGTACCCGAAGCATGTGCTCCAGGAGGAGGGCTCGGTCGACGCCGACGGCAACGTCGTCGCCGGCTTCGAGGAGTCCGTCTTCAAGCAGTGCAAGCCCAACGGTGAGTGCGGCTACTACACCTACCTCCAGGGCACCTCGATGGCGTCCCCGCACGCCGCCGGCGTTGCCGCGCTGATCGTCAGCCGGTACGGCAAGCCGCAGGGCCGGGGTGGCTTCGGCCTGTCCCCGGACCAGGTGGAGCAGCACCTCTACCGCACGGCGGCCGAGCACGCCTGCCCGGAGCCGCGCCTCCAGCAGTACCGCAACGAGGGCCGTGACGAGTCCTTCGACGCGTACTGCGCCGGAGGGGTCAACTTCAACGGCTTCTACGGGTACGGGATCGTCGACGCCTACGCGGCGGTGACGACCCCGCTCAAGCCCAACGCCCGCCCGTAAGACACCACCGCGAGGCCCGGTCGACGCTGGTCGACCGGGCCTCGCTGTGTCCCGGCCACCCATGCCGGCCTCCCCGGGCTTGATCCACTCGGGTTCCTTGATGGCGGGGTGTCGCGGGCCCGGGGACAGCCCGACTTCCAGGAACCCGAGTGGATCACGTACGCCCCGGGTGGTCACCGCCGCCAGCCGCGGGCATTCAACGCGGCGCGCACCTCGTGGAGCACCGTCGGGAACTCGGCATGCATTCGTCGACTGGTCACGTGCAGCACCAACCAACCCGCGCCGACGAGCAGGTTGAGTCGTCGGCGATCGCGGTGCAGCTGATCGGCATCGGCGTGCCACTGCCCGTCGTACTCGACCGCTACCCGGTATTCCGGCCACGCCAGGTCGGGATGAAGGATCACGCCGTTGGGCAGGCGTACCGGATGTTGAACAACGGGACGTGGCAGCCCGCCCAGCACCAACCGCACCCGCAGCTGCGATTCCGGCGGGGACTGGGCCCCGCCGTCAGCCAGGTCGAAGAGCCAGCTTGCTCGGCGATTCCCCGCCCGGTTCGCGTTACGAGCAGCCGCCTCGATCAGCGCGGCACGATCGGCCAGCCCCTGCCCGAGCAACGCGTCGATGATGCTGACCGCTCGGATCGGGTCGAGCCAGACTGCCGTCTCCCAGGCGGCCTGTTCGGGGTCGGAGCGGGGGATCGAGCCGCGCGGGAACCGGAGAGGCTCGGCGGCCGTTCGGCTGTCACCCCACCTGACCCCCACCGGGCTGCCCGGTCCCGCCGCCACCGCGCGCCCCCGGGGCCGCCGCGCGTCCACGGGGCGGGTCGCGCCTGTTCGGGGCGCAGGGCCTGGGCCGGGCGGGCGTTCCGATCCGGGTGGGCGGGGCGTGCCGGTGGGGTGGGCTGTTCGTGGAGAGCCTGCGGCGGCCGGCTGCTCTGGTCCCGATCGGCGGGTCGTGCCGGTTGGGGGTCCTGCTTTCGGCGCACCGCTCGTGCCCGGGGAGGTCACCAGCCGCTCGCGCGAATCCGGGTCGAGGGGCGCAGGGTGGACGTGCACGCGGAGGCCGCGTTGCGCGCCGACCCGTAGCGATCGGGGCACGAGGACGTGCACGTCGTCGGTGAAGGCGGCGGCATGTTCGATGCCGTGCAGGAAGGCGGCCGACGGGCCCCCGACGACCACCCCGGGCGGTAGCCGAAGGAGCGCGGCGCGACAGGCCAGGGCGTGGTCCCGGTCCAGTCGGGCGTCGGCGTAGATGTCGTGGCGCAGCCGCACCCACGCGGCGCTGCGCAACTGGTGCTCGCTGAGAAGGCCGGCCCGGACAGCGTCGGAGCCACGGAAGACCTGCCAGGTGAGGGCATCGGGTCGGTACGGACGAGGTGGCATGTCGAACAGCGTGCGGACCGCGAACCACCCGCCGAAACCCCTGTGGACAACCCGCTCCGAGCCTCCGTCGGCCCCTGTGGACAACGGTGAGCCCACGCACCGATCGTGGTATGGCACCCAGCGGTGATCGACTCGCGTTCATGGAAATCGGGCTGTCGCTGGTGCTCGGATGCCGCGCTTTGCATGAACCCGAGTCGATCAAGCCCCAGGCCGCCAGGCGGTCGGCGGGGAGGTCAGCGGAGGGCGGCGGTGACGGCTGTGGCGGCGGCGAGCACCTGGGGGCCGATCAGGTCGACGTCCAGCGGGGCGAGCGCGACCACCCCGACGCTGGCCTCCAGACCTGGTACGCCGAGCACCGGCGCGGCCACCCCGTACGCCCCGGACTGCAGCTCCCCGCTGCTGCTCACCGGTTCCGCGGCGCCGCCCCGACCGGCCAGGATCGCCCGACCCGCGGCGCCCCGGTCCAGGGGATGTCGCGCCCCGGTCCGGTACGCGACGTGGAACGACGTCCAGCTCGGCTCGACCACCGCCAGGGCGACGCCCTCGCCGCCCTCCACCACGGTCAGGTGTGCCGTGGCGCCGGCCTGCTCGGCGAGCCGGCGTAGCGCGGGCAGCGCCCCCTCGGCGAGCAGCGGCTGGGCGCGTCGGGCCAGGTGCAGCACCCCGGCGCCGAGGCGGAGCCGGCCGTCGCTGTCGCGGCGCAGCATGCCGTGCCCGGTCAGCGGGCCGACGAGCCGGTAGACGGCCGCCCGGCCGATGCCGAGTCGCGTCGCCACCTCGGTGACGGTCAACCCGGCCGGCGCGTCGGCGACCAGGTGCAGCAGTCGCAGACCCCGGTCGAGAGTCTGGGACGTCTCCCCGGCCCGGCCGGACCCCGCCGTCTCATCCACAGCACGCAGCGTACGACCCGGCACCGGCGGGCTCGGACAGGCGCGGACGGCTACCCTTGTACGGTGACGCTACGCCTGTATGACACCGCCACCCGATCGGTGCGGGACTTCGTCCCGCGGGAAGCCGGCAAGGTGGGGGTCTACCTGTGTGGTCTCACCCTCCAGGCGCCGCCGCACATCGGCCATCTCCGCTCCGGCGTCAACTATGACGTGCTGCGCCGCTGGCTGCTGGCCGCCGGCTACGAGGTCACGTTCATCCGCAACCTGACCGACATCGACGACAAGATCCTCGTCAAGGCGGGGGAGCGGGGTCGGCCGTTCTGGTCGATCGCGTACGCCAACGAGCTGGTCCTCGCCGAGTCGTACCGGGCGTTGAACGTGCTGGCGCCCACCTACGAGCCGCGCGCCACCGGGCACATCCCGGAGATGCACGAGCTGATCACGAAGTTGATCGCGGACGGGCACGCGTACCCGGCCACCGACGGCTCCGGTGACGTCTACTTCGACGTGGCGTCCTGGCCGGCGTACGGGTCGCTGTCGGGTCAGTCGCCGGACGCGATGCAGTCGGCGGGGGACGCCCCCGACCGGGGCAAGCGGGACCCGCGCGACTTCGCCCTCTGGAAGGGCGCCAAGCCGGACGAGCCGGCGGACGCGTACTGGCCGTCGCCGTGGGGGCTGGGCCGCCCGGGTTGGCACATCGAGTGCTCGGCGATGTGCTGGCGCTACCTCGGCCCGGAGTTCGACATCCACGGCGGTGGTCTGGACCTGACGTTCCCGCACCACGAGAACGAGATCGCCCAGTCCCAGGCGGCCGGGTTGCCGTTCGCCCGCTACTGGGTGCACCACGGGCTGCTCAGCATCGGCGGGGCCAAGATGGGCAAGTCCGCCGGCAACGCGCTCGACCTGGCGTACGTGGCTTCGCTCGGCGTGCGGCCGGTGGAGCTGCGCTACTACTACGCCGCCGCCCACTACCGCTCGGTGATCGACTACTCGGAGGACTCGCTGCGCGACGCGGCCACCGCGTACCGGCGGATCGAGGGTTTCGTGCAGCGGGCCGCCGAGCGGGTGGGCACCGGGCAGCTCGGTGAGCTGCCGGCCGGCTTCGTCGCGGCCATGGACGACGACCTCAACACCTCCGCCGCGCTGGCCGTGCTGCAACAGCACCTGCGCGACGGCAACACCGCGCTGAGCACCGGCGACGATGTGACCGTCCGCACCACCCTGGCCGCGGTACGGGCGATGCTGGATATCCTCGGCATCGACCCCTTCGACGAGGCCTGGACCGGTGGCGGCAGCTCGAACGATCTGCGCGCCGTGGTGGACTCCCTGATCGCGCTGGCCCTGGAGCAGCGCGCGCAGGCCCGGGGCCGCAAGGACTGGGCCGCCGCCGACGCGGTACGCGACCAGCTCAAGCTGGCCGGCGTGGTGGTCGAGGACACCCCCCAGGGCCCCCGTTGGACTATTGGAGAGCAGGACTGATGGCCGGCAACTCGCAGCGCCGTGGCCGGCGTCTGACGCCGAAGGCAGGTGCCCCCAAGGGCACCGGCGGCAAGAACAAGGACTCCCTCGCCGGACGCGGGCGCACTCTGCCCGCCGACGAGCGGCCGTGGCACAAGGGTTACTCGGGCACCGAGAAGCTGCCGCAGCGCACCGCCTGGAAGCAGGACAAGGAGCGCCGGGCGGCGGCCGAGGAGGGGCGTGCCCCGAAGATCGGTCAGCCGGGCAGCAAGGACACCACCTGGGGCAGGGGCGGTGGCCGGGGCGTACCGGCGAGTCGGGGTGGCGCCGCGGGTCGGGGTGGTCGGCCGACCGCCGGCCGGACCGGTCCCCGGGTCGCGCCGGGGCGCAAGTCCAACCCGTCCAAGGACACCCCGGAGCTGCTGGTCGGGCGCAACCCGGTGCTGGAGGCGCTGCGCGCCCAGGTGCCGGCGACGGCGCTCTACGTCGCCCAGGGCATCGACATGGACGACCGGATCAACGAGATCATCCGGACGGCCGCCGACCGGGGCATCGCCAACCTGGAGATCAGCCGCGCCGAGCTGGACCGGATGACCGGTGGCGTGCTGCACCAGGGCGTCGGGTTGCAGGTGCCGCCCTTCGCGTACCAACCCTTCGAGGACATGGTCGCCGCGGCCCTGGAGCAGCAGGCGCCGCTCCTGGTGGCGCTGGACGGGGTCACCGACCCGCGCAACCTGGGCGCGGTGATCCGTTCGGCCGCCGCGTTCGGCGCGCAGGGTGTCTTCGTACCCGAGCGGCGGGCTGCCGGGATCACCGCGACCGCCTGGCGGACCAGCGCCGGCGCGGCCGCGCGGGTGCCGGTGGCCCAGGTCACCAACCTGACCCGGTCGCTGAAGGCGTGCCGGGACGCCGGCTTCATGGTGGTCGGCCTGGACGCCGACGGCGACACCGACCTGTACGACCTGGAGGCCGCTGTCGGGCCGCTGGTGGTGGTGGTCGGCTCCGAGGGGCGCGGGTTGTCCCGGCTGGTCGGCGAGACCTGCGACCTGACGGTGAGCATCCCGATGATCTCCGAGGTGGAGTCGCTCAACGCCAGCGTGGCCGCCGCGGTCACCCTCGCCGAGGTGGCCCGCCGCCGCTCGGTCGAGCTGTAACGACGTTCGACGAGGCCCCTTCCCGCCCGGTGCGGGAGGGGGCCTCGTCGTCAGATCTGGCGGGTCCAGGCGACGAAGAGCAGCGCCCCGGCCACCGCGATCAGCAGCGTGGCCGGAATCAGCCACGCCGGAGCGCGCTCCCCGTCGAGACGTCGGGTCAGTCGCTGGTGCACGGCGGCGATGCCGATCAACGCGAGCAGGGCTGCGGCGGCCATCGGCAGGCCGACGAGGAAGTGCGCCAGCCACGCACCGGCCCGGGTCGGACCACCCCAGGAGTGGTCGTACGGACCGCTGTCGACGATGCCGTACAGCACGCCGCGCAGCACCATCAGCAGCTCGACGCCGAGTGGCACGAGGGCCACGACGCCGAGCAGCAGACTGAGCAGCCCGTGGCCGAGCACCGCGACCGGGCCGGGCCGCCGGCCGGTTGCGGGCGTCGGCGGCGCTCCGAGCAGCCCGGTACGCAGGGTCCGCCACCGCGCGGCGGCGGCACCGGCCCCAGCCACCGGGGCGGTCACCAGCGCGAGCAGGGCGACCGGCACCAGCATCGCGCAGTAGGCGAGGCTGTGGCCGGCCAGGCGGGCGGTCCGGTACGGCCGGGAACGGATGGTCGGGTGAGCGGTGGCGGTGGCGGACACGGCGTCTCCTCGGGTTGGGCGTGCCGCGACGCTACGGGCGCGGCCCGCCCTGCCGAGTCACCCCGCGGAGCCACATTGGTGCTGGCACCGCGGGGTGAGAAGCCGTCCCCGGGTACGACGAAAGGGGCGGCCCGCCGAAGCGGACCGCCCCTTTGCGGTACTTCGTTACGTCAGATCCGGCTGCCGGTGGCGGCGTGGAAGACGTGGCTGCGGCCGGTGCGCGGCTTGACGAACACGGTGTCACCCATGTTCGGCATGGTGCGCCGGTCGGTGCGGACGACGAAGCGCTCCGAGTTGCCGCCCAGCGCGGCGTGCCCGTAGACGTTGGCGTCCGAGCCGAGGTCCTCGACCAGCTCGACGACGACCGGCATGCCGCCCTCGGTCGGGCTGACCAGGTCGCAGTCTTCCGGGCGGAAGCCCACGGTCACGTTGCCGTCGCCACCCTCGGCGCGGGCCGCGGCGACCTGCTCGCGGGTCAGCGGGATGTGCAGCTCGGCGAACTCGGCGCCCTGCTCGTTCAGCGGAACGGTCTTGATGTTCATGGCGGGGGAGCCCATGAAGCCGGCGACGAACACGTTGGCCGGGGTGTCGTACAGCGCCCGCGGGGTGTCCACCTGCTGGAGGACACCGTCGAGCAGCACGGCGACCCGGTGGCCCATGGTCATGGCCTCGACCTGGTCGTGCGTGACGTAGACCGTGGTGACGCCCAGCTTGGCCTGCAGCGAGGCGATCTGGGTACGGGTCTGCACCCGCAGCTTGGCGTCGAGGTTCGACAGCGGCTCGTCCATGAGGAAGACCTGCGGCTCGCGGACGATCGCCCGGCCCATCGCGACACGCTGACGCTGACCGCCGGAGAGCGCCTTTGGCTTGCGGCTGAGGTACTCCTCCAGCTGGAGCAGCCCGGCCGCCTCCTTGACCCGCCGGTCGATCTCCGACTTGGAGGTCTTGCGCAGCTTGAGGGCGAACGCCATGTTCTCGTACACCGTCATGTGCGGGTAGAGGGCGTAGTTCTGGAAGACCATCGCGATGTCGCGGGCCTTCGGGGGCAGGTGGGTGACGTCGCGCTGGTCGATGTAGATCGAGCCGGCGTCCACGTCCTCCAGGCCGGCGAGCATGCGCAGGCTGGTGGACTTGCCGCAACCGGAGGGGCCGACGAGAACGAGGAACTCGCCGTCGCCGATCTCGAGGTCCAGCTCGTTGACGGCGGGACGCTCGGTGCCCGGGTAGATCCGGGACGCCTTGGAATAGGTGACCGTAGCCATGGTGGTGCGCTTCCTTTCACCGGCAGGAACGTGCCGGACGATCCGAGTGAAGGAGCGACCGGCACGTACCCGTGCCGGTCAGCGGACGGCGGGTCGGCCGCGGGGGCGGCCGTGGTGTCGTCCGTGTCACTGCACGGTAAACGGGTTTCCCCGTGCTGCCAAGGCGAGCGGCCCGCGGAGGTGATCCGTTGCCCACGCATTCCGGGCACTCGGGCACGGGCAGGCATCAATCGACGTCTCCTCGAAGCGACGGGCGTCGGGTTGTTGACGTTTCCCATGCTCGGGAGCCCTCGCGATCGGGATATTCAGACGTCAGTCGCTATGCTGACCTCGACGCACGCGCCCCTGTAGCTCAGCTGGCCAGAGCACTCGCCTTGTAAGCGAGATGTCGCCGGTTCGATCCCGGCCGGGGGCTCCGAATATTTCGGCGGTCCGGCCGTCCCCCGACGGCTCGTCGGCAGGGGCATCGATGGTTGGCCACTCCTATAGTTCGGGTATCACCGACCGTCGAGGAGTCGCATGAGCCCGGTCGTCGCTATCGCCGGTAGTGCCCAGGCGGGCCGCTCCTACTCGCCCGCCATCCGCGACCCGGAGGGTGCGGCTGCCGCGGCGGCCGAACTGGGTGCGGCACTCGCCAACCAGGGCTGCCGCATCGTCGTGTACTCCGGCGATCCCGAGTACCTGGAACGGGACGTCGTGCGCGGCTACATCCGCTCCGGCCGGGCGATGCCCGGGTCGATCCTGGTCCGTGGTCGGTACCAGCAGGACGTGGACTTCGAGGAGGTCCAGCGGCACCCGGAGCTGTTCACCGTCGTGCCCGAGTCGACCGACGACTGGGAGGTCAGCTTCTACCGCTCGCTGCTGACGGCCGACGCGTTGCTGCTGGTGGGCGGCGAACGCTCCACGTTCATCGCCGGGCTCATCGGACTGTCCCGGCGCATCCCGGTCGCCGCGGTCGCCGCGTTCGGCGGAGCCGCGGAGAAGGTCTGGCAGCGCCTCAGCACTGAGCGTGGCGTCGCCACCGAGGAGGAGGTGGCCCTGCTCGCCCGACCGTGGCAGCCGGGCGCCGCCGAGCCGATCGTCGCCGCGCTCTGCGCCCAGGTGCAGCGCCGCACCGAGCAGGAACGCGCCTCCCGCGAGGCCGAGCGGGCTGCCGGGCGGCGTACGGTGGCGGGCCTGGTCACCGCGCTGGTCCTCCTGCTGCTCGCCCTCGCCACGATCCCGCTGGCGTACGCCGCTCCGACCGGCGGATGGCAGAACGTCGCGGTTCTCGTGGCCGCCCCGCTGTTCGCCTCGGTGTGGGGTGCGATCGTGCGTAACGCGTACGACGGCAGTGGCAACTGGCTGCGGGCGGCGGCGTTGGGCTCGGCCGCCGGTGTGATCGCCTTCCTGCTGTTCGTCGCGGCGCAGCTCTCCACCAACCCGGGCCTGCTCGACGGTGACGCGGCGCGGCAGTTGGTCTTCTTCGTCCTGGCCATCGGGTTCATCGGCGGGTTCACGTCCGAGGTCGTCTACGCCAAGCTGCGCGACCAGGACGTGACGCAGACGTCGGTCCTTCCGCCGGGCGGCCTGCGGTGAGCCGGGCCGTGGAGGAGTCCAACCGGGCGATGCTGCGTGCCCGCGACGCGATGGACCGGGCGTACGCCGAGCCGCTGGACATCCCAGCGTTGGCCCGGATCGCGTACGTCTCCGAGGCGCACTTCATCCGGACGTTCCGGGCCACCTTCGGCGAGACGCCACACCGCTACCTGCAACGCCGCCGCGTGGAGCGGGCCATGGCGCTGCTGGTGGAAACGGGCCGGGACGTGACAGACATCTGCTACGCGGTCGGCTTCGGCAGCTTGGGCACGTTCAGCCGGACGTTCCGGCAGATCGTGGGGGAGTCCCCCTCGGATTTCCGGCGTCGCCGCGCGGCGCCGGGCAACGTGCCGTCCTGCTTCACCAAGGCCTGGACGCGTCCCAGCAGTTTTGGATAAGCAGCAGGTCAGGGCCACCCTCTACGGTCGTGGCATGACGATGAACGCGATCAGCCGCTCCCAGATCTACGTCCTCGACCAGGACCAGGCGCTTGACTTTTACGTCAACAAGCTCGGCATGGAGGTCAACACCGATCAGGACCTCGGCTTCATGCGCTGGTTGACGGTGAACCTGCCCGGTGACCCGGAGCGCGAGATCCTGCTGGAGAAGCCGGGCCCGCCGGCCATGGACCCGGCGACGGCCGAGCAGGTGCGGGAGCTGCTCACCAAGGGTGCCCTGGGTGGCTACCTGTTCATGACCACCGACGACGCCCACAAGACCCACGAGGAGCTCGTGGCGAAGGGCGTCGAGATCACCGACGAGCCGACCGAGCGCCCGTACGGGATCGACTTCGGCATCCGCGACCCGTTCGGCAACAAGATCCGCATCGGCCAGATGTTCCCCCGGGCGTAGCGCCAAGATCAAGAAACCGGAAGGCGCGGGCCAGTCCCGCGCCTTCCGGTGTGTTTGGGTGTACGGCATGCGAACGCGGCTGTTGTACCTGACCCGACATGGCGAGCAGGACCTGACCGGGCACGCCGACACGGACTCGACCGAGCCGGATTCCGGCCTGTCCGAGCGCGGCCGGCGGCAGGCCACGCTGCTCGGTGAGCGCCTGCGGGGCCGGTCGTTCGCCGCCGTGCACCACGGGCCGTTGCGCAGGGCCGCGCAGACCGCCGAGGTGGTCGCCGCAGCACTGCCCGGCGTTCCGGTGTACGCCACGGAGCTGGCCGGTGACCACCTCCCCCACGACACGGACCCGGCCGGCCTGCCGTCGGCGTACGCCAATTTCCTGGCCGGATTCTCGACGGCCGAGCGGGCCGACGGGCCGCGGGTGACGGCGGCGGCGGTGCGGCGCTTCACGGGTCCGGTGGCCGCCGACGAGGGAGCAGCCGAGGGCGAGCCGGTTCGTGAGCTGGTGGTGACGCACACCTTCCTGATCGCCTGGCTGGTCCGGCATGCCCTCGACGCGCCGGAGCGGCGGTGGCTGGGTTTGAACCACCACAACGCGGGGTTGACCGTCATCCGGTACGGCCCGGCCGGGCCGCCGAACCTGATCACCGTCAACGACGTGGCGCACCTGCCGGCGGAGCTGCGCGGCACCGGCCTGCCCCCGGACTACCTGGTCTGAGCTGCCGGTCGGTCAGCCGGTGACCCGCAGCAGCAACTCGACGAGCGCACGGGTGGCCGGCGGCGGCGCGGGATCGGCGGGGCAGTCGACGTACCCGGTCTCGACGACGCCGACGGTCAGGCGGTAGCTGAACGCGTCCGCGCAGCTCGTCGCGGTGGCCGTGCGGCGGGCCTCGGTGGTCAGTCGGGGGTCGGCCGCCAGGCCGCGGAACCGGCCGAGGTCGGCGGCGGCGAGTTTTCCGTTACGACGGCTGCCGGCCCGGTCCACCACCGTCCACCGGCCGTCCGGTTCGACTGTCACGGTGTCGCCGCGTCCGGCGAAACCGCCCGAGCGGAACAGCGTCACCCGCCCGGCCGCGGCGTCGGTGGCACCCGGTCCAGGCGGCACGGGCCCGGTCGGCGCGGTGCCGTTCGGAGCGGTAGGTGTCGCGGTCGCTGGCGGCGGGGTGCCGGTGGCCGATGGTTGGTCGGCGGGGCTGGCGGCCCGGTCGGTGCCGGTGCAGCCGGCCAGGAGGGCGGCCAGGAGCGCAATCGTGACGCCGGTCGTCGAGGCGGGTCTCATGTCCGTCGGACGTGCCGTTGCCAGCGTTGGTTCCCCTGTCAAGGCCCTCATCCGTTCGGCCAGTCTCAATGTCTGCGAGCGGTCCAAGCCTTCTCTTTTCTTGAACACATCGCTATATCTACATGCGTGACCACCCCCGTCACACCCTTTCTCCTTTCAGGAGGGCACGTGAAACGACCCCTCGCGGCCGTCAGCGCAGCGCTGCTCACCAGCGGCCTGTTGACCTGCGTCGCCACCGCGGCGCACGCCGCCCCACCCACCGCTCCCGCGCCGGACGCCTCCGCCGCGGCCCGAGCGGCGACCGTCTTGCAGACGAACCCCGGCGCCGTCCAGGGTTCGAGCGCCGAGTCCTACCAGGTGCTGAGCACCAAGGTGGACGCCACCGGCGCGGCGCACACCCGCTACGCCCGGACCTACCAGGGACTCCGGGTGTACGGCGGTGACTTCGTCATCCACACCGCGCCGAACGGCACCTACGCCGGCAGTTCGGTCGGACTCGCCGCACCGCTGACCCTCCCCACCACGGCCCGGGTCACCGCCGCCGCGGCGAAGAAGACGGCCCGCGCCGGGTTCAGCGGCAAGGCCGAGACCGTGGGCGCTCCGGAACTGTTCGTCGACGCCAGTTCCGGCAAGGGCCGGCTGGCCTGGGAGACGGTGGTCAGCGGCTGGCAGCCGGACGGGCAGACGCCGTCGCGGCTGCATGTGATCACCGACGCCACCTCAGGCGCGACCATCGGGTCGTTCGACGAGATCGAGTCGGTGGTCGGCAGCGGCCAGGGCATCTACACCGGCGCGGTCAGCATCGATACGACGCTCTCCGGCAGCACGTATCAGATGATCGACCCGTCGCACGGCAACGGCCGCACCTGCGACATGAACAACGGCACCTCCACCTGCACCACCTTCACTGACGCCGACAACGCGTGGGGCACCGGCGCCAACTCCAACCGGCAGTCGGCCGGCGTGGACGCCCACTTCGGTGCGGCGAAGACCTTCGACTACTTCAAGAACGTCCACGGCCGCAACGGCATCTTCGGCAACGGCAGCGGCGTGCCCAGCCGAGTGCACTACGGCAACAACTACGTCAACGCGTTCTGGGACGGCGCCCAGATGACCTACGGTGACGGCTCCAGCAACTCCCGCCCGCTGGTCTCGCTGGACGTGGCCGGGCACGAGATGAGCCACGGCGTCACCGAGGCGCTGGCTGGCCTGGTCTACTCGGGTGAGTCCGGTGGCCTCAACGAGTCCACAAGCGACATCTTCGGCAACATGATGGAGTTCTACGCCGCCGCGCCGAGCGACCCGGGCGACTACCAGGTCGGCGAGAAGATCAACATCAACGGCAACGGCACGCCGCTGCGCTACATGTACAACCCGTCGCTGGACGGCTCGTCCGACAGCTGCTGGTCCACCAGCACCAAGAACAAGGACGTGCACTACTCCTCCGGCGTCGGCAACCACTTCTACTTCAACCTCGCCGAGGGCACCGGCGCCACCTCGTACGGCACCTCGCCGGTCTGCGGCTCCGCCCCGGCGGTGACCGGCATCGGCCGCGCCAAGGCGGAGAAGATCTGGTACCGGGCCCTGGACGTCTACTTCACCTCCAACACGACGTACGTCAACACCAGCAACCCGGCGAACACGGCGCGCGCCTACAGCCTGCGGGCCGCGACCGACCTGTACGGCAGCTGCTCGACCGAGTACAAGGCCGTGCAGGCCGCCTGGACGGCCGTGAACGTGGCCGGCAACGACGCACCCTGCTCCACCGGCAACGACTTCTCCGTGTCGCTGTCGCCGACCGCCGGCTCGGTGAACCCGGGCAGCGCGGCCTCCACCACCGTGTCGACCGCCACCACCAGCGGTACGGCGCAGACCGTGACGTTCTCCGCGTCCGGCCTGCCCAGCGGGGCGAGCGCCGCGTTCAGCCCCGCCTCGGTGACCTCGGGCGGCTCGTCCACCCTCACCATCAGCACCTCGGCGAGCACCCCGCCCGGCACCTACTCGGTCACCGTGAACGGCGCGGGGTCGGTCACCCGCAGCGCCACCTACACGCTGACCGTGAACGGCACCGGGGGCGGCTGCACCGCGCCGGGGCAGAAGCTGGCCAACCCGGGCTTCGAGTCCGGCGCGACCGGCTGGACGGCCAGCTCCGGCGTGATCACCACCGACAGCGGCCAGGCGGCCCACGGCGGGTCGTACAAGGCGTGGCTGAACGGGTACGGCACCAGCCACACCGACACGCTCGCCCAGTCGGTGGCCCTCCCGTCGGGCTGCTCGTCGTACACGGTCAGCTTCTGGCTGCACATCGACTCGGCCGAGACCACCACCACCGTCGCGTACGACAAGCTCACGGTGCAGGTGCTCAACTCGGGCGGGACGGTGCTGGCCACGCTGGCGACCTACTCGAACCTGAACAAGGCCACCGGCTACAGCCAGAAGTCCTTCTCGCTGGCCGCGTACGCCGGCCAGACCGTCAGCCTGAAGTTCACCGGCGTCGAGGACTCCTCGTTGCAGACGTCCTTCGTGGTCGACGACACCGCTCTCAACGTCTCCTGATCTGACCTGACCTGACCGACAGCCGGGCCCGGCGGCCATCCTCAACGGTGGCCGCCGGGTCCGCGCCGTCAGGTTTCTGGCAATCTTGGACAGTTGCCGTCAGCTCCTGACGGAAACTGTCCAAGATTCGCTTCAGCGTGGAATTCGGGGTGAACGTGTCGGACGCGGAACTGACAGTCGCGGTGACCGGACCGGTGGCGACCGTGGTGATCCACAACCCGGCCCGCCGCAACGCGATGACGGCTGCCATGTGGCGGCAACTCCCCGAGCTGCTCGACCGGCTGGAGCCCGACCCCGACGTACGGGCCCTGGTGCTCACTGGCGCGGGCGACGCCTTCTGCGCCGGCGCCCACCTCGGCGACCTGGCCGAGCTGCTGGACGCCGGCGACACCAGCATCGCGGTGGCCGCCGAGGAGCGGCTGGCCGGCTTCGCCAAGCCGACGATCGCGGCGATCCGGGGCGCCTGCGTCGGGGGTGGCGCTCAGCTCGCGGTCGCCTGTGACCTGCGGATCGCCTCGGATGACGCCCGCTTCGGCGTACCGCCGGCCCGGCTCGGGCTGGTCTACCCCGCGCTGACGACGCGGCGGCTGGCCCGGCTGGTCGGCCCGTCGGCGGCGAAGCACCTGCTGTTCACCGCCGAGCTGATCGATGCCGACCGCGCCCTACGGATCGGCCTCGTCGACGAGGTGCTGCCGGGCGACCGGCTCGCCGCACGGGTGGACGACCTCACCGCCACGATCGCCCAGCGGTCGCCGCTGAGCGTCGCCGCCGCCAAGGAGATCGTCGACGACCGGGCCGGACCGGCACGGATCGCCTGGTGGCACCGGAAGGTGGCGGACAGCGGCGAGGCCCGGGAGGGCGTGGCGGCAATGGCGGAGCGCCGGGCACCCCGCTTCGCCTGGCGAGCGCCGACCGAGCGCTGAAGCTCGTCGCCTACGCCTCGTCGTCGCCGTACGCCGACGAGCCGAGACTCCTCACGCTCGACATGGCCTCGTGCCTGTTCGAGGCGAGCGTCGATCTGGCCCACCTCCTGCCGGACCCGCCCGACCCCGTCGAGTTGTACAACCGCTTCATGGGCTTCGCCCGCCAATTCGTCATCGGTACGCCCCGCCGGCCAGGTCGCCGCAAGTGGTTCGAGCCCTAGACGAGTAATTCCTAGCCTTTGGGGCTGTGGGCGCAGCGGGCGGCCAGCGGTGACCCTCGGTCACCTCGGTGGGGGCGGATGCGGTGGTAAGCGGTATACCTCAGAGTCATATTCATACCTCTGAGGTATACCGCTCAACAGCACATCGACACGGCGGGCAGCCAAAGTGGATGGCCAGAGCCCTTCGCCGCAGCCACCGCGGACCCATCCATTGCGAAACCTCGATCCCGGGTGGTGTCCGCTGCGGGTCGTACGGCAGGCTGTCCGTCGTGCAGCGTGATCGGTTGCTTGCGGGCCGCTACCGGCTCCTGGAGCGCCTCGGCAGCGGCGGCATGTCCGCGGTCCACCGGGCGTACGACGAGGTGCTCGAACGGGACGTGGCGGTGAAGGTGCTCGTCGCCTCGGACGCCAACGCCCGACAGCGGATCCGGGCCGAGGCCAAGGCGGCGGCCCGGTTGTCGCACCCGTACGTCACAGGCGTCTACGACTTCGGTGAGTCGGTCGTCGACGGCGTCCAGGTGCCGTTCGTGGTGCTGGAACTGCTCAACGGCGTCACCCTCGAACAACGGTTGGCCGCCGGTCCGCTGCCACCCCGCGCCGCGCTGCGGGTCTGCGCCGAGGTGGCCACGGCACTCGCGGCCGCGCACGCCCAGGAGCTGGTGCACCGCGACGTGAAACCGAGCAACGTGATGCTCACCCCCACCGGCGCGAAGGTGCTCGACTTCGGTATCGCGGCGGCCGTCGGCGACCCCGAGATCGACTTCGATGGACGGCTGCTCGGTACGCCCGCCTACCTCGCACCGGAGCGCCTGGCGGCCGGCGAGGTCCTGCCGGCCTGCGACGTGTACGCCCTCGGCCTGCTCCTGCACCGGACGCTCACCGGTCGGCTGCCCTGGGCCACCGAGGCGCAGACCGCGATGCTCCGTGCCCACGTCCACGTCGAACCGGACCCGTTGCCCGAGATCGACGGAGTCCCCGCCGAGATCCACCGGCTCTACCGCTGGTGCCTGGCCCGCGATCCCGCCGACCGGCCCTCGGCCGCCGACGCGGCCCGCATCCTGCTCGGAGCTGCCGCCGGGCCGGCGACGGCGGATGTAGCCGCAGCCGCGGGCGGAGCGACCGAGGGCGGGCCGGCGGCTGACGAGGATGAGCCGGTCGACGACGCGCCGTCCGAGCCCTCCGCCGGTGTCACCGCCGACCCGACCGATGCCTCCCAGCGACACCCCTGGCGTCGGCGTCGGGTGGCGCTTGCGGTCGGCGGCGCGGTGATCGCCGCGGTGGCGGTGGCCGGGTCGCTGGGCGACTACGGCACCCGGCAGCACGACGGGCCCATTCCACGAACCGGCATCGGCACGGGTGGCACCACCACTGTGGGGCTGCCGCAGACCGTCGCACAGCCCGAACCGTCCGCCGCCCGTCCGCCGGCCGGCCCGTCGGCCCGGAACACCCCGGCCGTTCCCCGGACCAGCCCATCGACGGGTTCGGGCGGAAGGTCCACTCCGGCACCGACCCCGTCCAGGCCGACGCCCACACCCACACCCACGCCCACGCCCACGCCCACCGACCCTGCGGTGGTCACGGTGCAGGCCCAGGGCGGAACGGTCACCGTCCGCTGCCTCGGAGGATCGGCCGAACTGCTCACGGTGACGCCCACGTCGGGCTATCGGGCGGCGCCCTACGACCCCGGCCCGGCGAAGCAGGTCCAGGTCGAGCTGACCTCGGCCGAGCACAGCAGCGAGATCCGTGTGCACTGCGCGAGCGGCCGCCCGAAGCCGAAGGTCAAGGAACGCGGTCTCTGACCGGGGCCGGCGGGTGCCGCGCCGGGGCGTACCCCGACGCGGCCCCCCGTTCCCGCCGGCCGGTCGGTCACCGCCCGGCCAGCGACGCCCAGCCCGGGTTCACCGGCTCCCGGCGCAGCGGCATGCCCGCCTCCGCCGGGGTGCGGTCGCCCTTGCGCTGGTTGCAGCCGTAGCAGGCGGCGGTGGTGTTTCGCCAGGTGTTCCGGCCGCCCCGCGAGCGCGGCAGGATGTGGTCAATGGTCGACGCGACCCCGCCGCAGTACGCGCAGCAGCGCTCGTCGCGGCGCAGCACCCCGGCCCGGGACCAGGCCGGCCCGGAGCTGAACCGCCACCGGGTGACCACGTAGCGGACCAACCGCACCACTCGGGGCAGCGGGAAGACGCCGATCACCTGGTCCGGCTCCGCCTCATGGATCTCGGCCACCCGACGGCAGAGCATCCGGACGGCGTGCTGAACGGTGACCCGGTGCAACGGGCCGAGGTCGGCGTTGATGACGAGAACGGCGTCCACCGGGACTCCTTTCCAGCTGGTGACGGACAGCGAAGAGCCGCCCGGTCCGGCGTTCGGACGGGGCGGCTCGGCGCGTACGGGTACGCGTCAGTCCGGCCGGCCCGCCCGGGGGCGTTCCGCTCGCCAACCGTCGCCGGGCAGCGTCGACGACGGCACGGTGGTGACGTGCGACCTCGTCATGTGCTGCTCCCGCGGCGGTGGTTGACCTTGCGCGATCACGGTAGGTCGGTACGGGAGAGTCGGGCAACGTATTTCGATGGGCTGCCCGGCTCCTCGGGACGACCCTGACGCCGGGTCCGAGGAGCGCGCCGGGCCCGGGGAGCGCGCCGGGCCCCTGGAGCGACCCCCGCCGCGCGACGGGCGTTGGCCAGTGGCCGGTCCAGCCGCAGGGCCATCCGCGCGGTGAGTTCGCTGTCCAGGAGCGGCCGGTTGACCTCGCCCGCCACAGCCAGCGCGGGACCGGAGACGGAACGCCAGATGGCGGCCAGCCCGGCGCCCAGACCGAGCAGGGCGACAGTGGCCCGCGTGGTCGGTGAACCGGCCGCGGCGGCGGCGCTCACCCCGACCACCGCGAAGAGCACCACCAGCAGGGGCACCAGCACCGGCCAGAAGATGCCCCGGGCGGCCTGGGCCACCAGCCGTCGGTCCCGGATGATCAGGTTCCGGGCGACCACCGCGTAGTCCTCCTCGTCGAGCAGGTCGCGCGGATGCAGGCCGCCGGTGAGCACGCCGCGCCAGAGGTCACCCTGGTTGCGCAGCTCGCGGCTCAGCTCGGCCGGTTCCGGTTCCGCCGGATCGCCCTGGCCGGCCCGTTCCACCGCGACCGCCCAGGCGGCCAGCGAGCGGCGTACCACAGCGGCCGAGTACGGCGGCAGCACGCTGGCCAGCTCGTCCAGCCACCGGCTGAGCTGGACCTGCCGGCCGTCGAAGCGCCGCAGCAGTTGGGCGGCGTCGCCGGGCCGGACCGTGTCGGCCAGGGACCGGCCCAGCCGGTAGGCGAGCCCGACCCGGAGGTTGGTGGCCATCGCCCAGCGCAGCACGTCCACGTTGAGGTCGTCGAGGGCGAGCAGCAGCGGTTCGGTGTCGGCGGTGTCGGGCTGTTCCAGGTCGGGCAGCCGGTCCAGGTCGGGCAGCCGGGTCCGGGCGGCGGACGTGTCCGGCAGCGGCCCGGTGTGCCGGGTGAGCGCCGAGATCTGGGCCAGCGCGACGTCCACGCCGTCGAGGTACATCCGCATCCGGCGCGGGAGCGACATCTCGGTCAGGTTGGAGAGCTTGGCCGGTGGGTGGGCCGGGACGGTCGGACCGGGTTCGGCGTGCTGCCCGTGGTGGTACGCGTCCGCCATCCACCAGCCCAGCCGCAGCGCGGTGACGACGCAGGCGCGCTCGTCGCGGAGCAGCGGGTACGCGTCGTCCCGGCCGGTCTCCTCGGTCAGCGGAACGCTCTGGGCGCCGACGCGGTGCAGTGGTGACATCGCCGCTGCCCTCCCGCCCGGCCGATCGACAGATGATCATTCGAGCGTACGGCAGCGTACCGTCGGTTATGTTGCTTTTTGTCGGTTTGGGGTGGCCCGCCCGGCCAGCAGGCCCCGAGGCCGGATCGAGCGCACCGGCTCGGCCGCGACGCCCTCCGCGCGCAGGATGTGGTTCGCCGCGATGATCCCGGTGGCCGCGGAGCGTTCCATCAGGGCGCTCGGGAAGTCCGTGGCGATCCCGTCGCCGGCCAGATAGACGCCGGGCGCCTCGGTGCGCACCCCCGGACGCCAGGCGTGGCTGCCCGGCGTGAACGCCGGCGCCTGCGCCTCCACCCGGGCGCGCAGCTCCCGGACCCGCAGGTCAGCCGCCTCCGGCCAGAGCGCCACCAGCTCGCGGCGCATCCGCTCGGCCAGCTCCTCGGCCGGCACACCGGGCTCACAGGCGTACGCGTGCAGCTCGACGACCGAACCGCCGGTCTGTCGCGCCCAGCGGCGCGACTCGTTCTCCAGCCGGTGGTAGAGCGTCACCGAGTCCAGTGTGGGCTGCCGCGACACCCCGCTGAACACGGCCCGGTCGGCCGCCACGTCCCCGTCGCACCAGTACCGCGCCACCGCGTACGGCGGGCCGGGCGTGCCGAAGCGGGGCATCCGCGCCGCCAGCTCCGGTGCCCGCCCGACCAGGTCGGGGGAGGCCGCCACCAGCGCGGCCAGGGCCGGCGGATCCACCGCGAGCACCACGTGGGCCGCCGGGTGGCTGCCGCCGTCGGTGGTCGTCACCCGCCAACCCTCGCCGTCGCGGTGCACCCCCGTGGCGCCGGACGCGGTGAACACCCGACCGCCGTGCTTCTCCACGTGCCTCGTCAGCGGCTGCCAGATCGCGGTGGCATAGTCCTCGTCGGGGCAGTCGAAGGCCAGCCCCTCCGGATTGCCGAGCAGGTAGAAGTGGAACTGGGCGACCATCTCGGCCGCCGACATCTCCGCCTCATGGTTGAAGAACGAGTGCGAGAAGACCTCGAACAGCATCGCCCGCGCCCGGTCCGGCAGTCGCAGCGAGGCCAGCAGCTCGTCGGCGGTGGTGTCGTCCAACTCCGCGTAGGTGCGGACCGGGTCGTAGGTGAGCAGCGGCAACGCCGCGTCCCGGTCCATCGACCGCAGATCGGCCAGGCGCAGGCTGGGACTGCGCAGCAGCAGCGCCAGCAGGTTGGCTGGCGGCGCGGGCGGCAGCCTGCCGAACTCCTCGGTCGGCCACTGTGCACTGAGGATCGGATAACCCGGAATCGGCTTGAGGAAGCCCAGGTCGGGCTCGACGCGACGAAGGATGGAACGCCAGTTGTAGTACTGCCGGAAGAACGCGTGGAAGCCATGCTCGTTCTGCTGCTCGCCGTCGCCGAGCGCCTCGGGCCACGCGCCGAGCCGCCCGCCCAGCGTGGGCGCCGCCTCCAGCACCGTCACGGCCACACCCCGCTCGGCCAGCACGACCGCCGCCGACATGCCGGCGATCCCGCCGCCGACCACCACCGCCGCGACCGGTCCCGGCACGCGGTCGGCGCCACCTCCGCCCGGGTCCACCTGGTGCTGACGTACGCCGATGAGCCGACCCACCACACGCGACAGCGCCACGCGTACCTCCCTCGTCCGGGCCAGTCTCCCCTACGGCAGGCAGCGGCGCTCGCGGTCGGACGCGGGCCAGACGTACTCCAGATCCTCCGGGACGTCGGCGCCGAAGATCGGGCGGTAGTGCGCCGGGTCCTTGCGCAGCAGCGACGAGCGGTGGCTCAGGTGCAGGTCGTCGCGGCCGAGCCAGGGCGGCAGGTCACCAGCGCGGGCCAGCTCGTCCTGTGTGCGTACGACGCCGGCCCCGCAGGCGGCGGCGAGGTCGACGGTCAGCGTGGTGGCGCAGGTGTCGGCCCGTCCCGGCTCGGTCCAGACGGCACACATGTCCAGCCCGTAGCGGGTGAGCGCCTCCTCGTACCCGGCCCACATCTTCACCGCCGGATGGTTGCGCCACCCGTACCCGGGTCGGGTCAGGCCGCGGAGCACCTGGATGGCCTCCACCCGTTGCTTGCCCAGCCGCTTCTGGTCCAGCGCGCGGGCGCTGGCCAGAAAGTCCGGGTACGGCAGGAAGGTCTGCATCCCGGTGCTCTACCCGCCGCCCCGGTCGACATGCCTGGTCGACATGCCTGCTCGGGATGATCCGGGCGGGGTCGCCCAGTGTGGTCGTGCTGGTTACGATCCGGGCATGGCGGAGCCGTGGCGGGACCGGGCGCGACGGGCGGTCGAGTGGAACTGGCGGCTACGCGCCGCCGGTGATCCGCGTCCGCACTACGTGATCTGCGGCCGGGACGCGCTCGCCTACTACGTGGCCCGTGCGATGGTCGAATCCGACCTCCCGGCCGGCGGCGTCCGGGTGACCGTCGTGGTGCCGGAGCGCTACCGCCGCAACGGGCCGGACGTGGCCGGGCTGCGTGGGGTCCGCGTGGTCCGCTCGGAGCGTCTGGACGTGGCGACCTTCGAGGCCGCCGGGCTGGCCGGGGCGACCGGCCTGGCCCTGCTGCACCAGGACGACGTCGGCAACCTGCACGCCGCGCTCTGCGCCCAGGCCGTCGACCAGCGGGTGCGCCAGGTGCTGCGGATGTTCAACGGCACCCTCGCCGATGGCGTACGCAAGCTGCTCAAGGCGCCCGTCGAGGTGCTCTCCGACGCCGAGATGGCCGCGCCGGCGTTCGTGGCCGCCGCGCTCGGCGAGGTCGACCCCAGCTCCTTCCAGCATCGGGACAAGACGCTGCGGGTGGCGCGGCGGGCCGACGTCCGGCCGCAGGACGTGGTGTGCGCGCTGGCTCGCCCCGACTCGGAGCAGGGCATGGAGCTGCTGCCGGCCGAGCAGGCCGGCGCCGACCTGGTGCTCGCCGAGGCGACCGGGCAGCCGCCGGGCACCGAGGTCGCCGCCCGGCGGCTGGTCCGGGCGCGGCGGCGTCGCCGCCCGGTCGCGGTGCTGCTGCGGGCCGTACGCGGCTTCGCCACCCGCAAGATCGGCATCGCGGTGATGCTGGTGCTCGCGGTCATCGTGGTGCTCGGTGCGCTGATCTCCCGGGCCGAGGACGTCTCCCCGCTGGAGGCGCTCTACCTGACGCTGGTCACCACGCTCAGCGGCGCCGACCCGGACACCGGCAAGGCGGCCGACGCGCAGATCATGCAGGTGGTGCTCAACCTGGCCGGGCTGGCGCTGATCCCGCTGATCACCGCGGTCGTCGTGGACGGCATCGTCAACGCCCGGCTGGCCCTGCACACCGGCCGGCTGCAACCGGCCCGCGCCGGGCACGTGGTGGTGATCGGCCTGGGCAACGTCGGCACCCGGGTGATGGCACAGCTCCGCGAGTACGACGTCGAGGTCGTGGCGATCGACAAGGATCCGGAGCCGCGCGGCGCGACCCTGGCCCGCCAGTTGGAGGTGCCGCTGGTCGTCGGCGACGCCGCCCTGCCCGAGACCCTGACCGCCGCGTCGGTGGCCGACTGCCAGGCGCTGGTGGTGGCGTCCACCGACGACGTCGCCAACCTGGAGGCGGCCCTGGCTGCGCGCGACCTCCGGGACGACCTGCGGGTGGTGCTGCGGCTCTTCGACGGTGACTTCGCCGAACGGGTGGAGGAGACCTTCGCACTCGGGGTGTCCCGATCGGTTTCCTACCTGGCCGCACCGGCCTTCATCGGCGCGCTCACCGAACGCGCGGTGATCACCACGATCCCGGTCGACAGGCACGCGCTGCCGGTTGCCGAGGTGCCGGTCGCCGCCGGCTCCGAGCTGGACGGTCGACCCCTGGACCTGGTCAACCGGGACGGGCAGGTCCGGCTGATCGCCCGGACCCCGGCCGGCGGCGCGAAGACGATCTGGTGGCGGGACCTCGACCCGCGACAGGTGATCTTCGCCGGTGACCGGCTCACCGTGGTCGCCCGCCGACGTGGCCTGGACTGGCTGACCACCCAGTGCGCCCCACCCGCCCGCACCGGTCCGGTTTCCCGGCCGACCGGGCCTGCGCCCGGCGGCGAGCCGATCCCGCCGTCGGCGACGAGGTCGGTGCCGCGCCCGGCGGACCCCTCAGCGACTCCGCTGCCGCAGGCCGTACCCGACGACGCCCGCGGCGAGCACGCCGAACCCGGTGAGGACGCTGCTGAGCGGCAGGTTGACCGCGAGCAGCAGGCAACCGACCAGCCCCAGCCCGGCGAGCACCTGCACCGGTAGCGTCCGCTCCCGATCCCGGCCCAGCGTGAGCGCCGCCGCGTTGGTGATCGCGTAGTAGACCAGCAACGTGCAGCTGGAGAAGCCGATCGCCTCGCGGACGTCACCGAGCAGCACCACCACGATCACCACGGCGGCGACGGCCAGCTCGGCGCGGTGCGGCACCTGGTGCACCGGGTGCACGGCGGCCAGCGCGCCGGGAAGGTCGCGGCGGCGGGCCATCGCGAGGGTGGTCCGGCCGACTCCAGCGACGAGGGACAGCAGCACCCCGACGACGGCGATCGTGGCCCCGGCGCGGACCACCCAGGCCAGGCCGGGCAGTCCGGCGGCGGTCACCACGTCGACCAGGGGCGCTGCCGAAGCGGCCAGCCGGTCGGCGCCGAGCACGCCGAGCGTGACCACGGCCAGCACCAGGTAGATCGCGAGCACCGCGCCGAGTGCCAGCGGCACCGCGCGGGGGATGGTCCGCTGCGGGTCGCGGACCTCCTCGCCGAGCGTGGCGATCCGCGCGTAGCCGGCGAAGGCGAAGAACAGCAGCCCGGCGGCGGTGAGCACACCCCGGGCGGAGCCGCCCGGGTCGCCGAGCCGGTCCAGGTGCACCGGCCCGCCCACCACGCCGACGACCGCGACCAGGGTCAGCACCACGAGCACCAGCCCGACGAGGGCCTTCGTGGCGGTGGCCGTCTTGCCGATGCCGCGCAGGTTCACAGCCGTCACCGCGAGCACCGCGCCGACCGCGACCAACCGCGCCTGCCCCGGCCACAGGTACGCCCCGATGGTCAACGCCATCGCCGCGCAGCTCGCCGTCTTGCCGACCACGAAACCCCAGCCGGCCACGAAGCCGGCCAACGGTCCGAGGCGTTCCCGGCCGTAGACGTAGGTGCCGCCGGATTCCGGGTAGCGGGCCGCCAGCCGGGCCGAGCTGGTCGCGTTGCAGAAGGCGACGAAGCCGGCCAGCACCAGCGCGGGCAGCAACCCGGAGCCGCCGGCCGCCGCCGCGGCCGGGCCGAAGACCACGAAGACGCCCGCGCCGAGCATCGAGCCCAACCCGATGACAACCGCATCGGGTACGCCGAGCCGCCGCGCCAGTTGATCCACGGACCGAAACCCTAGGGGTACGAGGTGAACGGCCGGTCCCATGTGCGTAGCCGGCCGGGGAGCGGCACATCGTCCCAGGGCACCCGGTGCAGCAGCCGGTCCAGGATCAGCCCCAGCAGCAGCCCGGCCACCGAGTCGGTCAGCCAGTGCCAGCCGAGATAGGTGGTGGTGGTGAGGACGACCAGCGGCGGCACGATGCGGATCACGGTGATCAGCCGGCCCGGCAGGTGCCGGCCGAAGCTGCGAGCCAGCGGGGCGAGTAGCAGCGCGATGACCCCGTACCAGACGATCGCGTTGGCGACGTGCCCCGACGGGTAGGACTGGGCGAATCGCACCGGCAGATCGTCGTGGAACAGCGGCAGGGTCTGCTCGGGCGGCAGGAACGGTTCCTTGACGCTGGCGCTCGGTGCGGCGCGCGCGGTCCACACCTTGAACGGGCCGATGGTCAGATAGGTCAGCACGAACGCGACCACCGGCGGCAGGATCGGCCGCACCGAGCGGAGCCGAACGGCCAGCAGCACGCCCAGCCCGGCGGCGATGAGAGTCAACGGGGTGCCCTGGCCGAGCAGGTTCAGCACCCGGGCCACCCAGTAGGCGACGGTCGGTCGGTGCGCGTCGGCCCAGTCGGCGACGGCCCGGTCCAGCCCGAAGAGCTGGTGGCCGACGAGGGCGACGGTCAACCCGACCAGCCCGGCCAGCAGCAGGGCGTCGAACCACCAACCGGCCGGGCGGACGGGCCGTAGCCGCAGGTCACGTCGTACCGCCGTGGGTTTGAGCACGCGACCACGCTACCGGGCCGACGCGAGGCCGGGGTGTTCGGCGCTGTGGGCCCAGCCACGATGTGAGGCGGATGCGGGGGGCGACCCGTCATGCTTGTGCCCGTGCGGATCACGTCTGCCCTCGTGGACCCGGCGCTGCTCGACCTGCCCTGGTCGACACCGCTGGAAGAGTGGCCTGCCCAGCACCTGGTGGCCCTCCCCCAGGGCATCTCCCGACACATCGTCCGCTTTGTCCGCCTGGGCGACTACGTCTACGCGTTCAAGGAGACCCGCGAGCGGATCGCCGAGCGGGAGTACGACCTGCTCCGGGCCCTGGAGCGCATCGACTTCCCGTCGGTCGAGGCGGTGGCGGTGGTCGCCGACCGGCAGACCGAGGACGGCGAGCCCCTCGAATCGGTGCTGATCACCCGGCACCTGCAGTTCTCGCTGCCGTACCGGGCGCTCTTCTCGCACACCCTGCGCCCGGAGACGATGAGCCGGCTGCTCGACGCGCTCGCCGCCCTGATCGTGCGGATGCACCTGACCGGCTTCTTCTGGGGCGACTGCTCGCTGTCCAACACGCTGTTCCGCCGCGACGCGGGCGCCTTCGCCGCCTACCTGGTCGACGCGGAGACGGGCGCCCTGCACACCTCGCTCTCCAACGGGCAGCGCGGCGAGGACCTGGAGATCGCCCGGGTGAACATCTTCGGTGAGGCGCTGGACCTGCAAGCCGCTGGCCTGCTGCACGAGTCCATCGACCCGGAGGTGGTCTGCGAGGAGGTCGTGCAGCGCTACGAGCGGCTCTGGCACGAGATCACCTACGAGCAGGCGGTCGAGCGGGAGGCCCGGCACGACATCGAGGGCCGCATCCGCCGGCTCAACGAGCTGGGCTTCGACGTGGCCGAGGTCGCCATGTCGACCATCGACGACGGGCGTTACCTGGTGCGACCGAAGGTGGTCGACGCCGGCTACCACACCCGGCGGCTGCTGCGGCTGACCGGTCTGGACGCCGAGGAGAACCAGGCCCGCAAGCTGCTCAACGACCTGGACGCGTACCGGGCGGAGAGCGACCTGACCGACGAGCAGCAGGCGGCGCACCGCTGGCTCACCGAGGTCTTCGAGCCGGTGGTCCGGGCCGTGCCCGCGAACCTGCGCCGCAAGCTGGAGCCGCAGGAGCTGTTCGCCCAGATCATCGAGCACAAGTGGCTGCTCTCCGAGCAGGCCGGCCGGGACGTCGGGATGGCACCCGCCGTGCAGTCGTACCTGGCCGACGTGCTGGTGCACCGCCCCGACGAGCAGGCCGTGCTCGGCGTCGACGTCCCCGCCCTGGGCTGACCCGGCCTCCGCTCGGCGGCGACCGCCGTGCTTGCCGCCGCCCGCCGCCGTCCGGTGCCGCCCGCCGCCGCCCGCCGGCCTCGGCGCTTCACTCCACCCAGGAGCCGCCGTGCAGCACCCGCACCACGTTGAGGTCGTCGTCGAGCACGACGAGGTCGGCGCGGAGGCCGACCTGGAGGGCGCCGACCCGGTCGCCCAGGCCGATGGCGCGGGCCGGGGTGGTGGCCACCATCCGGGCGGCGTCGGCCATCGGGATCCCGGCGTGCACCGCGTGCCGCAGCGCCGCGTCCATGGTCAGCGTGCTGCCGGCGATCGCGCCGTCGCGGGCGAGCCGGGCCACCCCGTCGGTCACCGTGACGGCCTGACCGCCCAACTCGTACTCACCGTCGGCCATCCCGGCGGCGGCCATGGCGTCGGTGATCAGCGCGACGCGGTCCGGGCCGGCGGTCGCGGTGGTGAAGGTCAGTATGCCGTCGTGCAGGTGCACCCCGTCGGCGACGAGTTCGCAGATCACGGTCGGCGCGTCGAGCAGGGCCACCACCGGGCCGGGCTCGCGGTGGTGCACGGGCCGCATGCCATTGAACAGGTGCGTACCCACGCTCGCGCCGGCCGCGATGGCGGCGCGGGTCTGCTCGTAGGTGGCGTCGGTGTGGCCCACGGCCGCTACCACGCGGTGGGTGGTGAGCAGCTTGATCGCCTCCAGCGCGCCGTCGCGTTCCGGGGCGAGGGTGACCATCCGGATCGCGCCTCGACCCAGCTCGATCAGCTCGGTCAGCTCGTCCGTGGACGGGTCGCGCAGATACTCCGGGTTCTGCGCGCCGCAACGGGCCGCGGAGAGGTAGGGGCCCTCGAAGTGGACGCCCGCCAGTACCCCCTCGTCGACCAGCGGCGCGAACGCCTCGGTGGCCGAGCGCATCACCGGAAAGGGCGCGCTGACCAGGCTGGCCAGCAGCGTGGTGGTGCCGTGCGCCAGGTGGAAGCCGGCCGCCGCGCGCGCCTGGTCGGCGTCCCCGGTGGTGAAGGTGTGCCCGCCGCCGCCGTGGGTGTGCATGTCGACGAAGCCCGGCAGGATCCAGTGCCCGTCGCGGACCGACGGATACTCGGCCACGGCCGTGATCCGATCGCCGTCCCACTCGACGCAGCCCTGCCGGATGACACCGGTCGGGGTCACCACTCGGCCGTTCACCCGTACGGTCATCGCTCCTCCTGATGGTCAAGGACGCGGGCGGCGTCCGTGTCCCGGACGCCCGCGGCGTCCAGCGCGAGCAGGGCGGCGCCGAGGCAGCCCGCCTCGTCGCCGAGGGCCGCCGCGACCACCCGCGGCTCTCGGTGGAAGGTCATCCGCTCGTGCAGCGCCGCCCGCAGCGGGCCGAGCAGCCCGTCGCCCGCCTGGGCCAGGCCACCGCCGAGCACGATCGTCGACACGTCGAACAGCGCCTGCCCGGTGGCGAGGCCGTCGGCGAGGGCCTCGACCGCCTCCTGCCAGACCTGGACGGCGAGGGGCTCACCGGCGGCCGCTCGCTCGGCCACGATGGCTGCCGTCACGGCGGCACCGGGTGTCCGCACCGCGCCGTCGCCGGCCAGCTCCGTGTAGCGGCGGCCGATCGCGGCCGCCGAGGCGATCGCCTCCAGGCAACCGGGTCGCCCGCAGCCGCAGCGCGGGCCGTCGGGACGGACCATGATGTGGCCGATCTCCCCGGCGGCGCCGTGCGCGCCGACGGCGGCCACGCCGTGGACGACGTGCGCGGCGGCGATGCCGGTGCCGATCGCCACGAAGAGCACGTGGTCGGCGTCGCGCCCGGCGCCGAGCCGGGCCTCGGCGAGACCACCGACGCGCACGTCGTGGCCGAGGGCGGTGGGCAGCCCGAGCCGCGTCACCGCCAGGTCCCGCAGCGGTACGTCCCGGAAGCCCACGTTCGCCGACCAGACCGCGACCCCGCGTGCCTCGTCCACCACTCCGGGGACGGCGATGCCGATCGCGACCGGGGTGAGGCCGTCGGCTCGGGCCTTGCCGATCAGCCCGTCGGCCACGTCGAGAATGGTGTCGATCACGGCGGCCGGGCCGCGCGCGGCGTCGGTGGGGTGCCGCTCGGTGCGTACGGCGACGCCGTCCGGCCGGACCAGGGCGCACTTCATGCCGGTGCCGCCGACGTCCAGCGCCACGACCACCCGGTCGTCGCTCACGGCACCGCTCACGGTGCAGGCTCGGTTCGCGACTGCGGGGCTCGCAACCCCGGCTCACTCCTCGCGCTCACGCCAGCACCACGGACCGGCTGAGGTGTCGGGGCGCGTCCGGGTCGAGGCCCCGGCTGGTCGCCAGCGCGACCGCGAAGCGCTGGGCCAGGATCAGGTCGGCCATCGGGTCCACCGGCGTACGACCGGCAGACCAACTGCCGAGCACCGTGCGCCAGCCGTGCGTACGGCTGTGCACGAAGGCCGCGCCGGTGGCGGCCACGTCCTCGGGCAGCCCGTCGGGCAGCTCGCCGAACGCCCAGACGAGCCGGCCGGGCGCGGCGATCGAGATGGGGCCGTGTCGGTAGTCCATCGCCGGGTACGCCTCGGCCCAGAAGGTGGCCGCCTCGCGGCACTTCAGGGCGGCCTCCTGGGCGAGGCCGACCGTCCAGCCCCGACCGAGGAAGGTGGCCTGCCCGATGGTGGCCGGGTCGATCGGCAGCGGGGAGCGCACCGCCACCTCGGCGTCGGCGGCGAGCGCGGTCACCGGGTCGCCGAGGTGCGCCCGGAGCAGGGCAAGCGCGGTCGTCGCGAAACGGGTCTGCACCACCGACCGCTCGTCGGCGAACGGCATGGTCACCGCGGCGGTGGCCAGGTCGACCGCCGGCGCGGCCGGGTCGCCGACGATGACGGTGGTGGGTGTACGCCCGCGCAGCGCGGCGAGCAGATCCAGCACCTCGGTGGTGGTGCCGGAGCGGGTGATCGCGATCAGCCGGTCGTAGTGGCGGCCGGCGGGGAACTCGGACGCCTGGAACGCGTCGGTCTCGCCCTGGCCGGCCTGCTCACGGCGGGCGGCGTACGCCATCGCCATGAACCACGACGTGCCGCAACCGACGACGGCGACCCGCTCGCCGGGGCGGGGAAGGTCGCCGCGCACGACGCGGGACAGCTCGGCGGCCTCCCGCCAGCAGTCGGGCTGGCTCGCGATCTCCGCGTCCACGTACGCCATGGGAAACTCCTCGCCGGGCCGACCTGTCTGCGCAATACGGCTCGTTACACCCGTATTTCGCGCGTTATTCTGCGCGAAGTGGGGCGGCCGTGGCAACCGACCGGCCGATCGCGCAGAACAGCCTTTTGCGCCAGGCTATTTTCGCGCACTAGTGTGCACGCAATCAATCACCGATCGTGCAGTCACTGGGAGGGCCCCCGAGGTGGACCGGTACGCCAGATGGAACGCCCTGCTGGAGATGCTGACCGACAACGGCCGGGTCAGCGTCGAGGCGGCCGCCGAGCGGCTGGACGTCTCCCAGGCCACCATCCGGCGCGACTTCGACCAGCTCGCCCAGCAGCAGATGATCACCAGGACCCGGGGCGGCGCGGTCGCCAACGGCGTCTCGTACGACCTGCCGCTGCGCTACAAGACGGCCAAGCACTCGGCCGAGAAGCAGCGGATCGGCGCCGCCGCCGCGGCGCTCGTCACGCCCGGCACCGTGGTCGGCCTGAACGGCGGCACCACCAGCACGGAGGTGGCCCGGGCCCTCGCCGTGCGGCCGGACCTGAACACCAGCGCCGAGGGTGCCCAGCTCACCGTGGTGACCAACGCGCTGAACATCGCCAACGAGCTGCTCGTGCGGTCGCGGATGAAGGTGGTGGTGGCCGGCGGGGTGGTGCGCCCGAAGTCGTTCGAGCTGGTCGGCCCGCTGGGCGGTGCGCTGCTGCGTGAGGTCACCCTGGATGTCGCGTTGCTCGGCGTGGACGCGATCGACCCGCAGCTCGGCGCCGCCGCCCACCACGAGGGTGAGGCGGCCATGAACAACCTGATGGTGGCCCGCGCGAAGCGGGTCGTGATAATCGCGGACTCGTCCAAGTTGGGCGGTCATGCCTTCGCCCGGATCTGCCCGGTCGAGCGGGTCGAGACGCTGGTGACCGACTCCGGGGCGGACCCGGAGGTGGTGGACGCCTTCCGGGCGGCCGGCGTGCAGGTCGTCTGCGCCTGATCGGTAACTCTCCGTCGATAAAACGCATCGATCGGCGTGTCGATGCATACCGGGTATTGCGCGGCGCTGCATACCGCGTATGGTGTCGGCTGTCACGCCCACCATCGGGGGAGGTGCAGCTTGCCAGCTGTCCTGGAGATCGAAGGTCTACGTAAGACGTACAAGAGTCGTCGACGCGGCACCCGCAACGCGCTCGACGGCTTCGACATGCGGGTCGACGCGGGGCAGGTGCACGGCTTCCTGGGCCCCAACGGGTCCGGCAAGACCACCACGCTGCGTACGCTGCTCGGCCTCATCCGGCCCGACGGCGGCCGGATGACGCTGCTCGGGCACGAGGTTCCCGCCGCGCTGCCCACCGTCGCCGGCCACGTCGGCGCCATCGTGGAGAGCCCGCAGTTCTTCCCGCATTTCTCGGCACGGGACACGCTGTCCCTGCTGGCCGGGGCCGGCGAGGTGCCCGCCACGCGGGTCGACGAGGTGCTTGAGCTGGTCGGGCTGCGCGACCGCGCGGGCGAGCGCGTCAAGACGTACTCGCTGGGCATGAAGCAGCGGCTCGCCGTCGCGTCCGCCCTGCTGAAGAACCCGACGCTGCTCATCCTCGACGAGCCGGCCAACGGCCTCGACCCGGGCGGCATCCGGGAGATGCGCACGCTGATGCGGACACTCGCCGAATCCGGGATGACCGTGCTGCTGTCCAGCCACATCCTCGGCGAGATCCAGCTGATCTGCGACTCGGTCACCATCATCTCGCTCGGCCGCCGGGTCGCCTTCGGCCCGGTCGACGAGGTGCTCGCCCAGCACTCGTCCGGCGCGGTCCGGGTCCGCCTGGAGGCGGTCAGCGACCTGCCGACGGCCGCCGAGGCCCTCACCCGGGCCGGGGTCAAGGTCGCCGGGAACCCGGACCACCTGATGCTGACCGGCGTCGACAAGCCGGCCACGGTGACCCGGCTGCTCGCCGAGCACAACCTGTACGTCAGCGAGCTGGCCCCGATCGCGGTCGACCTGGAGAGCGTCTTCCTCGAACTGACCGCCACCGCGCCGGTCCCCGGCCAGAACCGCCAGGTCGACGAGTCCATGAAGGTTGGTGGGACGGGTCAGCCCGGCGCCACCGCGGGAGGGTGGGGCGCGTGAGCCTCTTTCGGACGGAGCTGCGCCGGCTGGTCAAGCGGCGCTTCACCCGCTACATGACGCTGCTCGGCCTGCTGGTGCTGGCCGCGGTGGTGGTCGGTGTCTTCTTCACCAATCAGAAGATCGACGCCGGTCAGCTCGCCAAGGCCGAGCGTCAGGCCGACCAGCAGTACCAGGAGCAGATCCGCTGGAGCGAGCAGGAGCGGGTCAACTGCGAGCAGGCCAAGACGGCCGGCACGCCGAACGACGGCGGCCGCTACCCCGACGACTGCTCGATGATCACGCCGCCGTCGCGGGACCAGATCCAGGCGGAGTGGTTCCTGCCCTCGACGTTCAATTTCCGCAAGACGTTCGACGAGACGCTGGTCCCGTTCGCGGCGATCCTCGCCCTGGTCGGGTTCGTCGTCGGCGCCTCCTTCGTCGGCGCCGAGTGGAGCACCGGCGGCATGATGAACCTGCTGCTCTGGCGGCCGAAGCGGCTTACCGTACTGCTCACCAAGCTGGCCGCGCTGCTCACCGGCATCCTGGCGGTGACGCTGCCCGCCGCGGTGCTGTGGTTCGCCGGGTTCTGGGCGGTGGCCAGCTTCCGGGGCAGCACCGAGAAGATGACCTCGGGCGCCTGGCAGTCGTTCGCTCTGACCGGGGTACGCGGCGTGGCGCTGGTGCTGGTGCTCACCACCATCGGCTTCGCGCTGGCCTCGCTGGGCCGGCACACCGCGATGGCCCTCGGTGGTGTCGTGGCGCTCATGGTGGTCGGCCAGTTCGGCCTGGGCATCCTCCTGTCGATGGCCAGCGTGAAGTTCGCCGAGGCGTGGCTGCTGCCCACGTACGCGCTGGCCTGGATGACCAAGAAGGTGACACTGCAGGACTGGAACGCCTGCAACGCCACCTACTCCGGGGAGTGCAAGCCGGACACCATGGACATCACCTGGCAGCAGTCCTCCGTACTGTTCTCGATCGGGCTCGTGGTGATCCTCGGAGCGGCGCTCTGGACGATGCGTCGACGCGACATCTCCTGATCGACGCCAGGGAGTCAACGGCGCGGCCGGCCCCACCGTCGGGTGTTTCCGACGTGCGGAGCCGGCCGTGCCGGCTGCTGCGACAGTGGTCGGCCCTGGCTAGGCTGAACGTCATGCCCGCCGACGCCGCCCCGACCGCTCCCGAGCCGTCCGCCGACGCTCGTCCGGGCGCGACGGTCGGCGGTGTCGCGCCGAGCGTCCCGACCCCCCGGCCGGCGCCGCCCGTCGAGAGCACCGACGACGCCACGCCGGCCGACGCCGAACCGCCGGACGACGAGACGGCCGCCGCGCCGGCCGCGCCCCCGGCGGGCCTGACCACGCGGGAGCGGGCCATCCTCGCCTTCGAGCAGCAGTGGTGGCGGCACGCCGGCGCCAAGGAGCAGGCCGTCCGGGACACCTTCGGCGTCTCCTCGACCCGGTACTACCAACTGCTCAACGGGCTGCTGGACAATCCGGCGGCGCTCGCCGCCGACCCCGTGCTGATCGGCCGGCTCCGCCGGCTGCGTTCGTCGCGCGCCCGCAACCGCCGTCGCTGACCCGGCCGGCCCTACTTCTTCTCGTACCCCTGCAGGCCGTTGCCGATGGCGAAGAACGTCGGCGCCCACTCGCCGATGAAGATGCCCCACCGGTCCGCGCGTGCCACACCGGCCCGCTCCAGGTGCCTGGAGAGGAACCAGCTGGTGAACGACAGGCCGATGCTGGCGAAGCCGGCCATGTACATGTGTTCCGCCTTGAGCCCCGATTCGTGCAACCGCTTCAACATCTGCGATCCCCCTGTCGCGACGGACGACCCCGACTCGCGTTCCCACCTGCGGAAGCGCAACTCGAAGGCCAGACGTTGTCACGCTACCGCCGGGCCGCCGCCGGCGAACCGGGTTGCCGCGATACCGGATACGGCAGGAATGCAGCCGGGGCGGAGGGGTACGCGGGTTATCGTCCCGGTCGACGTCACGCGGGCCACGGGCCGATGGAGGGAGCAGGCTATGAGGGGTGCCATGCCGAGGCGGCCACGCCGGTGATGCGGGTACGCTCCGCGTCCGCGCCGGCCCCGGGCCGGTCGGTCAACGAGGACCTGGTCTTCCAGTTCGGCCCACTGGTCGGTGTCCTGGACGGCGCGACCGTGCCGGACGGCTTCGACACCGGCTGCGTCCATGGGCCGGAGTGGTACGTCCGACACCTGGCCGCCCGGCTCGGTGTGGCCGAGGCGGCCCGTCCGGCGGCCCGCCTGACGAGCAACCTGGCCGCGGCCATCCTCGCCGTGCGCGCCGATCACGGTGGGCAGTGCGACCTCGATCATCCGGGCACCCCGTCCAGCACCGTCTGCCTGCTGCGCGACTGCGGCGACCAGGTGGACTACCTGGTCCTCTGCGACAGCCCGTTGGTGCTGGACGTCGGCGGGCAGGTCAGCGTGGTGAACGACGATCGGCTGGACACGGCGATGGCCGACCTGCGGCAGACGGTCGCGACCGTGCCGGCCGGTGCGGCGGACCCGGTCACGCGGTTCCGGCACGCGGTGAGCGTCCAACGGGAGCGGATGAACCGCACCCACGGCTACTGGGTCGCTGCCGCCGACCCGGACGCGGCCTTCCACGCGGTGACCGGGACAGCGCTCCGGCAAGGCCCGGCGGCCCTGCGCCGGGCCGCGCTGCTCAGCGACGGCGCGTCCAGCGCGGTCGAGCAGTTCGGGCTGACCGACTGGGCGGGCCTGCTGGACCTGCTCAGCGTCGAGGGGCCGGCCGCGCTGCTGGTTCGGGTCCGGGACGCTGAGCGCGATCATCCCGACCGGCTGCGCCGGCACAAGCCCACCGACGACGCCTCGGTGGTGTTCTGCGAGTTCGGATCGGTCGGGCCGTCGGCCAGATGACGACGGAGCGTGAGGAGAAACACCCTGACCGCCCGACCGGCCGGTACCGGTAGCCGGACCGCCAGTGGATGTCCAATGGGGTGGACTTCGGCCGATGAGGCCGGCAGACTGCGGCACGTGGCGGGTGCGGTCCGGCTGGAGCCGGTGGACGAGCGGAATCTGGAGCCATTGCTCTCCGTAGCGGCTGCCGAGGCCGAGCCGGGCGAGGTGATGCCTCCGGTCGAGGCTCCCGCTGGCTGGTCGCTCGCCCGCCGGGAGGCGTTCCGTGAGTTCCACCGGGCGAGCTTCGCCGGCCTGGACGGCCCGACCGGCTCACAGATGTACGCGATCCTCGTCGGCGGCGAGGTGGTGGGCATGATCCGGATGACGCGCTGTGACGAGCCGGGCACTGTGGAGACCGGCATGTGGCTCGGCCTCTCGGCGCGCGGGCAGGGAGTCGGCGCGGCCGCCCTGCGGGAACTGCTCAACCTCGCCGCCCGTGCCGGTATGCGTGCCGTGGTCGCCGACACGACGTCGGACAATGTCGGCGCGGTCGCCGTTCTCGAAAAATGCGGTGCGAAACTGCGCGAGGACGGCGGAAAGGTGCACGCCGAAATCTGCCTCGATTCGACGCCTCCCGCTCTCTGAATCGGCTCTACCCCTTCGTCTTTCTTGGCGTATTCCCTGCTCAGGATCGTCTGAACGTCCTGTCTGCGTCGTTGGGCGTCGTTCTTCCGAATGTCTCTGCGCAGTGCCGACGGAAATTGTCGCAGCGGTTTCGTGGCAATTCCCCCGGGTACTGCCCGCCGGGTCCGCAGATACGGGACGTCTGATCGAGGGCGTGGCGCGCGCTATTCCCCGGTAGCCCTTCTCCGGCCCCCGCGCGGCAGACGTCCCGGACCCACCGGGGAGCGAGGGAGACCTGATGAAGACCGGAACACGAATCGGGCTGGCAGTGGGCTTCGGCTACCTGCTGGGCCGTCGCCGCAAACTGCGTACCGCGCTGACTCTGGCCGCGGCGGTGGCCGCCGGCCGGGCGAGCCGCGACCCGGGCGGTCTGCTGAAACGGGGTGGTGACCTCCTGCAGTCGTCCCCGCAGCTGAGCAACCTGAGTCGGCTCGGCGGGCCGCTGGTCAACGCCGGTCGATCCGCCGCGACCGCCGCGGCCGGCAGCGGCGTCGACGCGCTCACCGGCCGGCTGCGCGGCTCCGCCGACGCGCTGCGCCGCCGCACCGGCGACCAGAGCGGCAACAGCAGCGGCGACGGCAACCAGGGCGGCAACGGCAACCAGAGCGGCGACGGCAACCAGGGCGGCAACGGCAACCAGAGCGCCGATCGCGGCGCGACGAGCGACCGGAACGACGCGGCCGGGCAGCGACGGGGGCGGTGACCATGGCGGGAGACACCAGTCCGGGCGGCCTCGGCGACAAGCTCCGGGGCCAGTTGGCCGACGAGGTGCGCAACCTGGCCGGGGCGATCGGCGACCGGGCGATGAGCGTGGTGACGGAGCGGATCACCGGCGCGACCGGCCGCCTGAGCGAGTACGCGCGCCAGGGCGGAGGGCCGGGCCTGATCGCCGCCGCCACCGGCGCGCAGAAGCTGGCCGAGGGCGGCTCACCGGTGAAGGCGATGGTGCATGCCGGGGTGGCCGGCGGTAAGGAGAAGGTGATGTCGGCTCTCGGCCGCGTGGGCGGCAAGGGCGGTAAGGGCGGCAAGAAGCAGAAGGTCACCAACATCGTCGAGACGATCGAGGTCGGTGTCCCGGTGCGGGCCGCGTACAACCAGTGGACGCAGTTCGGCGACTTCCCGAGCTTCATGAAGAAGGTCGAGCAGGCGGAGAACGACTCGGCCGAGAAGATGACCTGGAAGGCGCAGGTCTTCTGGTCGCACCGGACGTGGGAGTCGACGATCATCCGCCAGGTGCCGGACCGGCTCATCCACTGGCGCTCGAAGGGCGAGAAGGGCTCGGTCGACGGCACCGTCAGCTTCCACGAGATCACCCCCGATCTGACCCGCATCCTGGTGGTGCTGGAGTACCACCCGCAGGGCCTCTTCGAGCACACCGGCAACCTGTGGCGGGCCCAGGGCCGGCGGGTACGGCTGGAGTTGAAGCACTTCGTCCGGCACGTCATGACCGAGGTGGCGCTCGACCCGGATCAGGTCCAGGGCTGGCGCGGCGAGATCCGCGACTCCCAGGTGGTCAAGGACCACGAGACCGGTCTGCGCGAGGAGCGGGAGCGGCGGGAGCGCGGCCGGGAACGGGGCGGCGAGGCCCCGACCGAGCCGGAGGACGAGGAGTACGCCGAGGAGGAACCGCCCGAGGAGGAGCCGCGCCGCCGGCCCGGCGGGCGGCTGCGTCAGCGGCCGCCCCGGCGACCGGCCGAGCCGGAGTACGACGAGGAGTACGAGGCGTACGAGGACGGCTACGACGAGGGGTACGCGGACGAGCCCGATGAGGAGCCGCCACCACCACCCCGTCGTCGTGCCCCGGAGCGGGCCCGCCGACCTCAGCCACGCGAGGAGCCGCAGCGGCCCCGGCCGCCGGTCCGCCGGGGAGCGGAGCCGCCGCGCCGACCCGTGGTGCGCCGCCGCCGGGAGGAGGGCGAGTGACGCTCGCCTCCGGCGGTGACGCCGTCGGCGGAGCCCTGGAACGTGTGGGCTCCGCCGGCGGGCTCGCCGACGTCGTGGAGACGGTGCTCGACAAGGGCATCGTGATCGACGCGCAGGTGACGGCCGGGGTCATCGGGATCCCCCTCGTGGAGCTCAACGCCCGGGTGACGGTGGCGAGCATCGAGACGTACCTGCGGTTCGCCGAGGCGGTCGACCGGCTCGACCTCGCCCTGGATGAGGGCGAAGGGCTGGCCGGCCTCGTCGGTGGCGTCACCGGCGCGGTCCGGGACGTCACCGGTTCGGTGCGGGGGCTCACCGACGACGCCACCGGCACCGTGCGGGACCTCGGGAGGAGCTGACATGGCGGACGAGACCGGACTGTTCATCTACGGGCTGGTGCCGGCGGACGTGGAGGCGACGCCCGACGCGGCGGGGGTGGGTGACCCGCCCGGCGAGGTGACCGTCATCCGGCACGGTGACCTCGCGGCCCTGGTCAGCGAGGTGCCGCTGGACGCGCCGCTGGGCCGGGCGGCGGACCTGCGGGCGTACCAGGAACTGCTGGACGGGACGGCGGTCGTGGCGCCGGTGCTGCCGGTGCGGTTCGGCACCGTCGTCACCGGCCCGGACGCGGCGCTCGACCTGATCCGGCCGCACCACGACCGGTTCGCCGCGGCGCTCGCCGAGTTCGAGGGCCGGGTGCAGTACGTGGTGCAGGGCCGCTTCGAGGAGCGGGCGTTGCTGCGCGCCATTCTCGACGAGAATCCGACCGCCGCGCTCGCCGACCAGGTGCGGGGGCGTGCCGAGGCGGTCAGCCGGGAGCCCCGCATCCGGCTGGGGGAGCTGATCAGCCAGGCCGTCGAGTTGCGCCGCGAGGCGGAGAACCGGCGGCTGCTCGACGTCACGGCCGAGTACGTGGTCTCCACGCAACTGCGCCCGCCCACCCACGAGATGGACGCGGCCCACGCGGCCCTGCTGGTGGACACCGACCGGGAGGACGCCCTCATCGAGGTGCTCCAGGCGTACGCGCAGGACCGTCGGGGCCTGCTGCGGCTGCGGCTGCTCGGGCCGCTCGCCCCGTACGACTTCGTCGACGCCCACCAGTTGGCGGGCTGACGGTGGACCTGCTCTGGGCGCTGCTGACCCTGCCGTACGCCCCGGTGCGCGGGTTGACCGCCGTGGTCAAGGTGGTGGCCCGGGAGGCCGAGTCGCGTCAGCGCAACCCGGTCAACGTCCGGCGCGAGCTGGAGGAGTTGGACGCCGCCGTGGCGGCCGGCGAGCTCAGCGCCGAGGAACGCGACCGGGCCGAGCAGCGGGTGCTGGACCGGCTCACCGGGGGCGCGGGCCGGCGTTCCGCGGGCTCGGCGCCCGCTGACGGACGATCTCGTGGCCCCGTCCGGGAGAGGGGAGAGCGCCATGACCGATGACGCGAGGGCCCGCGAGCGTGAGCTGGCCGACGAGGAGTACCTGCAACCCGTGTCGGCGGCCGAGGCGGCTCGGGCGGGCCTGCGGCAGCTCGTCGAGTTGACCGGCCGGGAGCCCTCCGTGACCACGTCGCTGGAGCCCATCGAGGACGGCTGGCTGGTCGGGGTGGAGGTGGTGGAGGCACGCCGGATCCCCAACTCGACCGACCTGCTCGGCCTCTACGAGGTGGAGTTGGACATCGAGGGGAACCTGCTCGGCTATCGGCGGGTGCGCCGCTACCAGCGCGGAAAGGGTGAGGTGGGCTGAGATGACCGCTGCGCAGCCGCCCTCGGTGGTGCAGAACTCGGGCCAGGTGCTGCCCGCCGGCCACGAGCCGGCCAACCTGGGCGACATCCTGGAGCGGGTGCTCGACCGGGGCATCGTCATCGCCGGGGACATCCGGGTCAGCCTGCTCGACATCGAGCTGCTGACGTTGAAGCTGCGGCTGGTCATCGCATCGGTGGACACGGCACGCCAGATCGGCATCGACTGGTGGGAGCACGACCCGTGGCTGAGCTCCCGTGCCCGCCCTCCGGTGGAGCCGGGACCGCGCGATCCGGAGCAGGTCGAGGCGGAGCGGCGACCCCGGGTGGCGGCCCGGGCGCGACGTCGCGACGCCGAGGTGGAGGAGTGGGATGAGTTCGACGGCTGAGGTGGCTTCCGACCGGCGTGCCGCGGTGGCCGGGGTCTGGCTGCACGGTGTGGTGCGGGACGTCGATCGGGCGGCGCTGGCGACGGTCGCCGGGATGGGTGGTGTTCCGGTCCGCGCGGTGTCCGCCGCCGGGCTGGTCGCGGTCGTCAGCACCGCGCCGCTCGACGAGTACGGCGAGGAGCCGCTGCGCCGCAACCTGGAGGACCTGGCCTGGTTGGAGCGGGCCGCGCGGACGCACCATGCAGTGGTCGAGGCCCTCGCCCGACAGGGTCCGGTGGTGCCGGCCCGACTCGCCACAGTGCACACCGACGACGGGCGGGTCGCCGCGTCGCTCGCGGCCCGGCGGGCCGAGCTGTCCGCCACGCTGGCCCGATTGACCGGGCGCGGCGAGTGGGGCGTCAAGGGCTACCTGGTGCCGGGGGCGCCCGTGCCGAGCGTCGCCGGGGCGGGCAGCGGCGGGGTGGGGACGGCGTACCTGCGCCGCAGACGTGCCCAGTTGACCGCCCGCGAGGAACACCAGCAGGTGGCGAGCGCCGCCGCGGACGCCGTGCACGTCGCCCTGTGCGAGGTGGCCGTGGCGGGCCGCCGGCACGCCCCACAGGACCGGCGGCTCTCCGGCGTGCCCACACCGATGGCGCTCAACGGTGCGTACCTCGTCGACACCGCGACGCTGCCCCGCTTCACCGACCTGGTCGGCTCGTTGGGTTCCCGTCATCCGGGCCTCCGGCTGGAGCTGACCGGGCCGTGGCCGGCGTACTCCTTCGTGGCGGAACGGCCGGAGCCCACCGGCGCCGGTCGGGGGTCGCGGTGACCGCCGCCCTCGTGCCGAGCAGCGCGGACGGTCCGCTGGCCTACCGGCCGGTTGCCCTGGTCGACCTCCTCGACCGGGTGCTCGCCACCGGCGTGGTGATCAGCGGCGACATCACGTTGTCCATCGCCGACGTCGACCTGGTCCGGATCTCGTTGCGGGCGCTGGTCGCGTCGGTCGGCGCGCTCGCACCACCGGAGGACGTCCGATGACCGGCCGGGATGACGCGGGCGAGTTGGTCGCCGCGCTCGCCGCGCAGTCGTGGCAGCCACCCCGGGTCACGCCGCTGGACCGCCGGATCGCGGTGGACCGCGACTCGGTCGAGCGGGGGCTGGCCAGCCTGGTGCTCACCGTCGTCGAGCTGCTGCGCCAGCTCATGGAGCGGCAGGCGCTGCGCCGGGTCGACCTCGGCGACCTCACCGAGGAGCAGGTCGAGCGCATCGGAGTCACCCTGATGGCGTTGGAGGAGCAGATGGTGGGGCTGCGTGAGCACTTCGGTCTGGCCCCGGAGGACCTGAACCTGGACCTCGGCCCGCTCGGCCCGCTCCTCCCCACGGACTGACCCGTACCGGACGGTGAGGAACACTGCCTGTCGTCGAGTGGATCTCTCCACCGAGGAATGTGCCGCTCTGGTAACGCGCCGGGTACGACAAAAGGTTGGGTGGGGCGCTCAGTCCCGGCCGGCGGCGTACGCGGCGAGCCAGGCGACCTGGGCCGGGTCGAGCGACGGCCGGACCCGTTCCCGGGCGACCGCCACGTGCGCGGCGGTGACCGTGGCGGCGGCCAGGGATTCCCGCATCGCCGCGAGCGCCGCCTCCCGGACCACCGCCGCGCAGTCCGCCGCCGAGAAGCCGGACAGCTCCGCGCCGAGGGCGGCCAGGTCGACGTCGGGCGCCAGCGGCACGTGCCGGGACGCGGCCCGCAGGATCTCGGCGCGGGCCGGCCCGTCCGGCGGCGGCACGTAGACCAGTCGCCCCAACCGGCCGGGTCGCAGCAGCGCCGGGTCGACCAGGTCCGGCCGGTTCGTGGCGCCGACCACCACCACGTTGCGCAGCGTCTCCACCCCGTCCAGCTCGGTGAGCAGCGCGGCGACCACCCGATCCGTGGTGCCCCCGTCGGTGGCCTGCCCGCGTACCGGCGCCAACGCGTCCACCTCGTCCAGGAAGATCAGCGTCGGGGCGGCCTCCCGGGCGCGGCGGAACAGCTCGCGTACCGCGCGTTCGCTCTCGCCCACCCACTTGGAGAGCAGCTCCGCGCCCTTCACCGAGAGCACGTTCGCCCGCCCCGACCCGGCGAGCGCGGTGACCAGGTACGTCTTGCCGCAGCCGGGTGGGCCGTAGAGCAGCACGCCGCGCGGTGGCTGTACGCCGAGGCGGGCGAACGTGTCCGGATAGGTCAGCGGCCACAGCACCGACTCGGTAAGCGTCTGCTTGACCTCGTCCAGGCCGCCGACGTCGTCCAGGGTCACCGACGCCAGCTCCAGGGTGGACGCGGCCATCGTCGTCGGCCGGACCACCTCCAGGGCGGCGGTGAAGTCGGCCATCGCCACCGTGGGCGTCCGCGCGGTCTTCTGCCGCAGCGCCGCGCGTACCCCGGCCTCCCGGACCAGCGCGGCCAGGTCCGCCGCGACGAACCCGGGGGTACGCCCGGCCACCTCGTCCAGCCGGACGTCGTCGGCGAGCGGCACCTGCCGGGTCAGCACGGTGAGCTGCTCACGGCGCAGGGCCGGGTCGGGCAGCGGAACGCTGATCCGCAGCGACAACAGGTCCGGTGCGCGCAGCGCCGGGTCGACCGCCTCGGGTCGACCGGTGGTGCAGACCACGGCGACGCCGGCGTGGACGGTCTCCGCGAGCACCTGCCGGAACACCGTGGCCAGCGGGCCGGGCTCCTCCGCCGGGGCCAACGCCTCCACATCGGTGACCATCAGCACCGCCGGTCCGCCGGCACGAACCGTCGTCGCCGCGGCGCGCAGCCGGTCGGCGGCCGCCTGGTTGGTCAGCGCGGCCACCTCGGGCGCCCACAGCGGGTGGACGCGGGCGCCCACCCGGGCCGCGACGGCCCGGACCAGCGCCGACTTCCCGGAGCCGGCCGGCCCGGAGAGCAGCACACCCAGCGAGATCGTGGTGCCGAGCCGGCCCAGCACCTCCCGGTGGTGGAAGCCGAGATCCAACAGCTCGGTCAGCTCCTCGGCCTGGGCCCGCAGGCCGGGCAGCTCGTCCACGTCCGGCGCGTCGCCGGTCGCGTTCACTGCCGGGGCCGCGCCGAACCCAGGCGCCCCAACGGGCTCGCCGTGGGTGGCCGGCCCGTGCTCCCAGGCGACCACCGTGTCCATGGTGACCAACGACCCGGCGGACTCCTCGACGGCGACCACGGTGAGCAGGGTGCTGGTCCAGGCGAAGCCGACGGTGGTGGCGAGGCTGCGCCGGGCCGCCTCGACGAGGCTGCGCGTCGAGGCGTCCGGCAGCACGTCCTGCGGCAGCAGCGACACGTCGTCGCCCGCCGTGACCACCTTGCCGAGCAGGGCGAGCCGGAGCATCTCCGGGCTGACCGCCGCCACCACCTGCACCGGCCCGGTCAGCGTGACCCGGCCCGCCGGGGTCAGCGGCAGCGGCGACACCCGCACCGAAGCGCCGTCCCGCAGGCCCAGGTTGCCCAGCGTCAGGTCGTCGGCGTACAGCAGGGCGCTGCTCGCGCCCGCCCCGGCCGCCGCGACGATCCCCGCGGTCTGCCGGCGGCCCGTCAGTCGCACCGGGTCGCCGGGGCGCAGCCCCAGCGCGGTCAGCGCCTCCGGGTGCAGCCGCACGATGCCCCGTCGGGCGTCCAGCGCCGCGGGCCGCAGGCTCGCCGTCAGGGTCAGGTCGGGTTGGGCCACCGCCCGACCGTAGCCGGCGTCAGCTCGTCGGGGCGGTCAGCGCCGCGGATCCAGCTCATCCAGCAGCGACGGATCCCGCCGGATCAGCTCGGCCAGACGGGCCGCCGGGTCCGGGGTCAACCCGTCCGGGCCGGGTGCCCACGCCGGCACCGTCCGACCGGACAGCGGCCAGGACGGCGGGGGTTGCACCGGCGGCTCCGGGCCGACCGTGACGTCCGGGCCGTCCCAGGAGACCCGCAGCGGGTACGTCCGACCGTCGTGCTCGACGCGGACGGTCACCGCCAGGCCCGGGTGTGCGCCGACGACCTGGCGGACCGCCTCGGCCACCTCCTCGACCGGACCCCACCCGACGACGTCGCCGGGGCTCTCCCGTTCCGCGTGCCGCCCATCGTGCCGGGCGGGCCCGGCGTTGCGCCCACCCGTGGCGGCGCCCTGCCCAGCGGTCGGGCCCGGCGGTGGCGCGGTGTCGTCCCGATCGGTGACCCGCCGGCGCAGCGCCTCCTCGCGCCGGGCCAACCGGGCCAGCGTCTCGTCCAGGTCGCCCCTCACAGATCACCCCTTCCCGCCACGGCCGGAGCCGGTCGACTCAGGCCTTCCTGTCCCGGGTGGCCCGGTCCAACGCCCGGTCCAGGACGACCAGCAGGGCGTCCCGCACTGAGAGCCGGTCCCGGGCGTCGAACTGCACCAGGGGAACATGATCGCCGATGGCGAGCGCCCAGCGGATCTCGCCGAGTTCCAGGGCCAGTCGCCCGTCGAACGCGTTGACCCCGACCACGAACGGCAACCCGGCCCGCTCGAAGAAGTCGATCGCCGGGAAACAGTCGTCCAGCCGGGAGCTGTCGACCACCACCAGCGCGCCGAGCGCACCTCGGGCCAGGTCGTCCCACATGAAACCGAACCGTGCCTGCCCAGGGGTGCCGAACAGGTAGAGCTTCAGGCTGCGGTCGATGGTCACGCAACCAAAATCCATCGCCACCGTCGTGGTGGTCTTGCTCGACCGTACGCCGGGGTCGTCCACGCCGATCCCGGCGCTGGTCATCTCGGCCTCGGTGGTCAGCGGCGCGATCTCGGAGATCGCCCCGACCGTGGTGGTCTTGCCCACGCCGAACCCGCCGGCGACGAGAATCTTGACCGGCACGGGTGGCGCCGCCGGTGGCCGGTTGGTCAGCGCGGCGTCGGCCGGTGGCCGGTACGGCGGTGGCGGCCCGGTCGGCGGCGGCGCGGCCCGTCCGAGCGCCGGGGGAGTCCCCGGGGCCGTGCTGTAGCGGGCGGTGGCGCTGTTGCCGGCGAGCCCTCCGAGCGGGACGCCCGGCCATTCAGGAGATCGCACGAAGTCCATCAATCACTCGCAGGATGAGGTCGGGGTCGAAGGCGTCGTTGGCGTCGGTGACGTGCACGTCCAGGTGCCCGGCGGCCCGCAGGTCGCCGACCAGGACCCGGGTCACGCCGAACTGCAGCCGGGCCCGGGCGGAGAGTTCGGCCACCGAGATCGGCTCGGCGCAGAGCGCGATGATCGCCTGGAGTTCCGGCGCCAGCAGGCCGACCGGTGGGTCGGTCCACCGGCCGCCGTCCGGGCGCAGGGTCACCTGCGTCTCCAGCCCGATCGCCGGATCCGCGCCGGCCACCCGCCCGGAGGTGAGCACGAACGGCCGCGGACCTGTCGGGCCGCCACCGCTCGGCTGCGGCTCTGGCGCCGCCGGAGCGCCGCCCCCACCCGGGTGCGGCGTGCGCAGGTAGGGGCGGATCCGGGTCCCGGGCTCCGGGTCCGGGTCCTCGCCGGCGACGTCGGGGGTCACTGCTGGACGGCGTTCTTCAGCTCGACGATCAGTCGCGGGGTCAGCGCACCACCGGCCCGACCGGCAAAGAGCGTCATCTCGTACGCGACGGTGCCCAGGTTCGCCGACCGGTCGGCGACGACGCCGAGCACGGAGCCACTGCTGATCGCGCTGATCAGCAGATAGCCGTCGGCCATGTCGACGATCACCCGGTTCAGGCCGCCGAGCGCGTACCAGCTGGCCGCGCCGCCGGCGAGGCTGGTCATGCCGGAGACCACGGCGGCCAGCCGCTCCGCGTTGGAGCGGTCCTTGATCGCCGACATGGCCATCAGCAGCCCGTCCGAGGAGACGGCGATCGCCTCCAGCACCCCGGCCGTGCTGGAGGTGAAGGAGTCCAACAGCCAGTTGAACGTGCGCGCTTCGGGACTGAGGTCCCCGACGGCGCCGGGCTGGCTCTGGTGGTCGACGTTGTCGTGCAGGAAGGGGCTGGTCACCGTGATGATCCTTCTTCGTTCCGACGGTCTGGGCTGACTTCGCGGAGAGCACGGGCGACGCCCGCCTCGAACTCGGTGATGAGGTCGCGTACCTCGGCCGGGTCCCCGGGGTGCGGGCTGAACGGCTGGCAGGGTGGGGAGACCGTGAGGTTAGCGCCGGGCACCCGGCGGCTCAGTCGGGGACGGCCCCGGGTGAGTCCGGCGGTGTCCGCCACCGTGGGGCCGAGGCCGCCCGGGGTGGCGGGCAGGTCGACGGTCTCGCTCGGATCCGCCAGCGTGGGGCCGGCGCTGGTGGCCGGCTCGGTGGCTGTGCGCATCGACCACTGCCCGACCGGGCGGCCGGCGGCCGGCGGGACGCTCAGCTCGGCCCGGCGTACGCCGGACTGGAACGCCTCGACCAGCGCGCGAGCGGCGTCCGGGTCGCCGCCGGTGGCGTCGACCGGCCGGGTCGGCGCGGCGGTGGCGGGGAGGCTGGCTCCGGGCACCCGCTGCCGGACCCGGGGGCCGGCGGTCGGACCCGGCGCCGCCGTCGCCGGGCTTTCCGCGGTGGCGGCTGGACCCTGTGCCGTAGCGGCGGAAACGCCGGTGTCGACCGGTTCCCGAGCGCCGAACGCGTCCCAGGACTGGCCCGACTCCAGGCTGCGGGTGGCCCGGCTGAGCAGGTCCGTGTCGAATCCGGCCGGTGCCGCGACGGCGGCGCGGGAGCGGGCTTCGCGGGCGGAGTCGAGAGCCGGCCGTCGGCCCCGGTCCGGCACGGCTGCCCGGGCGACCGTCGCCCCGGCCCGGTCGGCGCGGCGCAGCACCAGCGACGTCTGCGGGATCTCCACCTGCGCGGTCACCCCGCCGCCCACGGTGGCGGCGAGGCTCACCTCCCAGCCGTGGCGGCGGGCCAGCCGGCCCACCACGAAGAGACCGAGCACCTCGGTCGGCGCCAGGTCGAGGCGTTCGCGCCGGGTGAGCCGGGCGTTCTCCTCGGCCAGTCGCTGCTCGCTCATGCCGATGCCGTTGTCCACCACCGTGATCCGGGCGCCCCGCCCGGACGTCTCGCCGGCCACCAGCACCCGGGTGTGCGGCGGGGAGAAGACTGTCGCGTTCTCCATCAGCTCGGCCAGCGCCAGGACGAGGTCACCGACGACCGCCGGAGCGGCGGCGATGCCCGCCGGCACCTGCACCTCGACGCGGGTGTAGTCCTCGATCTCGCCGAGCGCCAGCCGGACCACGTCGGCCAGCGGCACCGGCGCGGTGTGCGCGTCGGCGCCGGCCGAGCCGGAGAGCACCACCAGGCTGCCGGCGTTGCGCCGCAGCCGGCTGGAGATGTGGTCGAGCCGGTACAGGTGCTCCAGGCGGCCCGCGTCGGCCTCCTGCTGCTCCAGCCGGTCGATCAGCGCGAGCTGGCGGCTCACCAGATTCTGCGTACGCCGCCCGACGTGGCCGAACATCTGCGCCACGTTGCGCCGGCCGGCGACCTGCCGCTCGACCAGCTGGGCCGCGGTGTTCTGCACCCGGTCGAAGGCCCGGGCCAGGTCACCGATCTCGTCGTTGGACCGGATGACCACCGGCTCCAACCGGACCGCCTGGACGTGCTCCGTCTCGTCGTCGGTGACCCGGACCAGCTCGGCCTCGGCGACCCGGGCGACCCGGTCGGCGGAGCGGGTGAGCTGGCTCAGCGGTCGGGCGACCGTCCGCGCGACTGCCACGCTGAGCAGCACCACCAGCGCCAGGATCAACGCCGCCGCGGCACCCACCAGGTACGCGGCGGTCAGCGCCCGCCGCTGGTCGGCCTTCACCTCGGCGAGAACGTCGGCGACGAGCTTCTTCTCGACGAACTGGCCGAGCTGGATCATCGTGCGGACGGCCGGAAAGAGCGCGTCCATCGGCACGTCGCGGACCGCGGCGGCCGGGTCCCGGGCGCTGGTGATCAGGAAGTCGGGGCTGGTACGCGCGGCCACCGCCGCGTCGTTGAGCTGGGCCACCTTGAGCTGCTCGGGCGTGATCAGAGTGCGGAAGCGCAGGTTGTCGACCTGAAGGGCGGCGATGCACGCCACGTACCCGGCGGTGGTGTCCGGGCTGCCGATCGCCTTGACCAGGATGCTCAGGGTGGCGCAGGCGCCCAGGCCCTCGTCGGCGCGCAGCAGCCCGTCCAGGGCGAGCACCTGGCGGCCCGGCAACGTCTCGGTGTCCACGCTGAAGACCAGCCGCAGCGATTCGATCAACCCCCGGTTGACCGGGCCGAACGCGTCCATCACCTGGCCGGGGTTCGCGGCTCGGGCCAGCACGGCCGTCCGCAGGTCGATGAGGCTGGACACCCCGCTGAGCGCGTGGTCGACCCGCTCGGTCAGCGCGTCGCCGCCGTCGGCCCGCAGGTCGGCCACCCGGTCGTCCACGTCGGCGGCCTTGCGGACCAGCTCGGAGCGTTCGACCCGGCCGAGGAGGTAGCCGACCGACAGGATGCGTTCCTGTTGCAGGTCCTGGACGAGGCTGCCGACCCGGCTGGCGAGCCGCACCTGCTCGGTGATGTCGGCGGCGCGTTGCGCGGCGGCCACCCGGTCCAGCACCACGGGCACCGCGAGGCCGACCATGCTGAGCAGGGGGATCACCACGAGCAACGCGAGCTTTCCGCGGATCCGAAGCCTACCGAGAAGCATCGAACGGCCCCCACTGCGCGAGGATCGGCTCGTGGGCCGCGCCGACCGGTTGCAGCGGTCGAGGGTCGGCCGGTTGGCCGGTCGGGGCTGGCGGTTGCCAGGGGTCTCCGGGCGGCGGGGCGGCGGGGCTGGCGGCGTCCGACGTGGCGGCCCGCCGACGTGCGCGTCGACCGGCGGCGATCAGCATGCCGGCGAGCCAGGCCAGCAGCAGGAAGGCCAGCGCGCCCGCCCCGGCGGCCAGCCAGCGGTCCCGGGCCAGCCCGTCGATCCGCTCGGCGAGCAGGGCGTCCAGTTCGCCGAGGATGACCGGCTGGAGCTGCCGCGCGGCGTTGCGCGAGTTGAGTGCGGCAGCGGTCAGTTGGCCCTGGTCGATGGTGCCGGTGGCGCTCGGGGTCGAGTACAGGGCCAGCGCCTCCACCGACCGCTGATAGGCGTCCAGCGGGGTCAGCACGTTGGCGCCCAGGTCGGTGCTCTCCGAGCTGTCCACGGCGGAGCGCAGGTTGTCGACCACGTCCCCGGCCGGCGACAGGGCGGACACCCGCATACCGGTCAGCTCCATGAGGCTGCGGGCCCGTTCGGCGGCCGGTCGTCGGGTGGCGAGCGCGCCCAGGTCGGCGAGCCGGCCGGCGCCCACCACCGCCTCGGGCAGCTCCTCGCCGGCGCTGTCCTGCAGGAAGAACGAGTCGGCGCCCGGGTCACGGCCCAGTCCCGAGCTCTCCCGGATCTTGCGGTGCAGGGCGAGCAGCAGGTCGGTGACCTCGCCGTACGCGGTGTAGGCGGCCTCCGGGTCGGCGGGGCTGCGGTCGCGCAGCGCCTCCACCTTGGCCCGTAGCCCGGCCCACCGTTCCTGGCTGCGCAGTTGCCCGCCGATGCGGGCGTCCACCGTGGCGGCCTGCTCGACGGCGCGGCTCAGCGGCTCGCCCGGGACGGGGCGTCCGGCGACGGCCGCGGACTGGGCTTCCACCAGCGCCTCGGTGACCGGGGCCAGGGCGCGCAGGTACTGCACGCCGAGCCGTTCGCGGTCGGCCAGGCTCCGATCGTCGCCGGTCTGCCGCCAGGTGGATGCGAAGAGCAGCCCCACCGGCGCCAGCAGCGCGACGATGAGCAGCAGCGGCAACGACCGGCCCAGCATGGACGTCCGTCGACGGGCCCGCGGCGCGGGGACTGTCATGGTGTGTCTCCTCCGGCGTCGGGCGGGGGAACAGCGCGGCGTCGGGCTCGCCGACAAGTCCCGTCCACCGGACCGGAAAACTAACCGAACCCTGTGGGGGCCGACCGGTTGCCGGTGAGTCAGTTTTGCGTCAGTTCGAGCGATGTCACCGTTCGTCGGGGTTCCGAGCACGCTGTGTCCCGTCGATGCGTGTGACATGAAGGGATCGATGGGGATATCCGCGGAAGATCGGAATTCACGGGATCCGAACTCAACTCACCCGGCCGCGCCGGAGGATGCGCGGTCGCACCGGGATGGATCACCGATCGGAGCAACCGGACGGACGTACGGCGGATCTCAGCCAACGCTCAGCCTGCGGCCCGTACCGTGTGCCGCATGAGATCGCCGTCGCCGGCCGCGTGGTTCCGGCGTGCCCTGCCCACCCGCCGCCGCGCGATCGCCGCGGCGGCGGTCGTCGTGCTGCTGGCGGCCGCCGTCGGTTGGGCGGTGTGGCCGCGGAAATCGGGCGTACGCACCCAGAGCGCGATGCTCACCGTCCGCTCCGGACCGTCCGGAGACCAGCCCGTCGACCTGGACACGACCCTCTACCTCCCGACCGGGGCGTCGTCCGGTCGGAAGGTGCCGGCGGTGCTGCTGGCGCACGGGTTCGGCGGGACCAAGGAGTCGGTGCGCTCGGACGCCGAGGAGTTCGCCGGGCGCGGCTACGCGGTGCTCACCTGGACCGCGCGGGGCTTCGGCCGCAGCGGCGGCGAGATCCACCTGGACAACCCGGACTACGAGGTGCGCGACGCCGAGCGGCTGCTGGATTGGCTGGCCGCCCGGCCCGAGGTGCGCACCGACGCCCCCGGCGATCCGAAGGTCGGCGTGGTCGGCGGCTCGTACGGCGGCGGGTTGGCGCTGCTGCTGGCCGCCCAGGACCGTCGGGTGGACGCGATCGTCCCCATGATCACCTGGAATGACCTGTCCCGGGCGTTCCTGCCGGAGAGCACCGGTGCGGCACCGACCGAGGGCGTGTTCAAGAAGGGCTGGGCGGGTCTCTTCTTCGGTGGGGGCGGCAACGTGGGCAGTGGCCCGGCCGGGCTCTCCGGGGCGACCGCAGCCCAGCCCGAGGGGGCGCCGGCATCGGCCGGCCCGCCCAGCCCGGGGCCGGGCGAGGGCCCGGGCACGGCTCCCGGTGGAGCCCCGGCCGGCGCCGCCGACCCGTCCTGCGGGCGATTCGCCGCCGACGTGTGCGCCGCGTACCTGCGGATCGCCACCGCCGGCCGCGCCGACCAGGCCGCCGTGGACCTGCTGCGCCGCTCCAGCCCGGCGGGCGTGCTGGACCGGATCAAGGCCCCCACCCTGCTGGTGCAGGGTGAGGCGGACACCCTCTTTCCGCTCGGTGAGGCGGACGCGAACGCGAAGGGCATCGCCGCCGCCGGCACCCCGGTCCGGGTCGCCTGGTTCACCGGGGGGCACGACGGTGGCAGTGGACCCCGCTCGGACGAAGACCGGGTGAAGTTCCTGACCGTCCAGTGGCTCGACCACTACGTCAAGGGCGAGGGGGACGCGCCCGGCGACGACTTCACCTGGTCGCGGATCGCCGGCTTCGACGCGCTCGACCGGGGCCTGGTCGCCACCGGCTTCCGCCGCGCCGACTATCCGGGCCTCGCCGGCAACGCCCGCCGGGAGGTGACTGTCGCCGGTCCGGCGCAGCCGATCGCGAACCCGCCGAACGGCAACCCGGCCGCCATCTCCTCGATCCCCTTCGCCGGTGGCCTCACCTCGCTGCTGGACGGGGTGGCCGGCGACGTGCCCGGCCAGCACGCGCGCTTCGAGTCGGCGCCGCTGACCGAGGCGGTGGACGTGGCGGGCGCACCCACCGTCACCGTGCGGGCCGCCTCGCCGACCGGGGAGGCGGTGCTCTTCGTCAAGCTCTACGACGTCGACCCCGACGGCGCGGCCACCCTGCCGAACGGGCTGGTCGCCCCGGTCCGGCTCACCGGCCTGCCGCAGCGGGTGCAGGACGCCCGCCCGGTCACCGTGACGCTGCCCGGAATCGTTCGCCGCGTCGAGGCCGGGCACCGGCTGCGACTGGTGGTGGCCAGCTCCGACCAGGCGTACACCACGCCCGCCGAGCCGACCGTCTACACGGTGGCCGCGGACGGCGCGGTCAGCCTGCCCACGGTCAGCGGGGAGCCGATCCCCACCGCGGCGACGCTCTGGCGCTGGGTGCTCGCCGGCCTGCTCGCCGCCATCGTGATCGGGCTCGTCGTGGTCGTGGCCGTGGTCCGCCGCCGGCACCGCCGCCAGGACCGCTCGGTGCATCCGGAGTACGCGGACACCCCGCTGGCCGTGCGCGCGCTGCGCAAGGAGTACGCGGACGGCTTCGTCGCGGTGTCGAACGTGGACTTCGAGGTGCACCCCGGTCAGGTGGTGGGTCTGCTGGGGCCGAACGGCGCCGGCAAGACCACCACCCTGCGGGTGCTGATGGGGCTGACCCAGCCGACCGCTGGGGAGATCTACGTCTTCGGTCGTCGGCTGGTGCCCGGCTCGCCGGTGCTGTCCCGGATCGGCGCGCTGGTGGAGGGGCCCGGCTTCCTGCCGCACCTGTCCGGTCTCGACAACCTGAAGGCGTACTGGAAGGCCACCGGACGGCCGGCCGAGGACGCGCACTTCGACGCGGCCCTGGAGATCGCCGGGCTGGGCGACTCGGTGCACCGGAAGATCAAGAATTACAGCCACGGCATGCGCCAGCGGCTCGCCATCGCCCAAGCCATGCTCGGCCTCCCCGAGCTGCTGGTGCTGGACGAGCCGACCGACGGGCTCGACCCGCCGCAGATCGCCGAGATGCGCCGGGTCCTCCAGCGGTACGCCACCGACGGCCGCGCGGTGCTGGTCTCCAGCCACCTGCTGGCCGAGGTGGAGCAGACCTGCACGCACGCCGTGGTGGTGAACAAGGGCCGGATCGTGGCGTCCGGGCCGGTGCAGGAGATCGTCGGCGAGTCGCCGAGCGTGCTGTTCGACGTGACCGATCCGGTGGCGGCGCGGGCGGTGCTGGACCGGCTGCACGGCGTACGGGTGCTGCCGGAGAGCGACGGCCAACTGGTGGTCGACACCAACGGCACGGCCCGCAGCGAGGTGGTGGCGGAGCTGGTGCGCGCCGGCATCGGGGTGGACCGGGTGGTGCCCCGGCGACGCCTGGAGGACGCGTTCCTCGCCCTGGTGGGCGAGAACTCTCGGGGAAGCGGTGACCGGTGATGGCTGGATCTCCCGTCGAGGCGCCGGTGGGCGTCACCGACCCGGCCGGTGCGGCCCGGGGCTACCGACCCTCGGCCACCATGCCCTTCGTGGCGGAGTTCCGCCGGCAGGCGTCCCGGCGGCGGACCCAGCTGGCGCTCGGGTTCATGGTGCTGCTGCCGCTGATCATCCTGGTCGCCTTCCAGTTCAACTCGGGTGGCGACGACGACAACGGCAACAACGAGTTCGCCAGCCTGGTCGACCTGGCCACCTCCGGCGGGCTCAACTTCACCCTCTTCTCGATCTTCGTGTCGGCGTCGTTCCTGCTGGTCGTGGTCGTCGCGCTGTTCTGCGGCGACACGGTGGCCAGCGAGGCGAGCTGGGGCAGCCTGCGCTACCTGCTCGCGATCCCGGTGCCCCGGGCCCGGCTGCTCACGGTGAAGCTGGTGGTCGCGCTCGCGTACTCGGGGCTGGCCCTGCTGCTGCTGGCCGGCACCGCCCTGCTCGCCGGGACCCTGCGCTACGGCTGGTCGCCACTGCGCAGCACGGTCGCCGCCGAGCTGGAGCCGACCGAGGGGCTGCTCCGACTGCTGGCCGTGCTCGGCTATCTGGCGGTCGTACTCCTGGTGGTGGCCGGCCTGGCGTTCCTGCTGTCGGTGACGACGGACGCCGCGCTCGGCGCGGTCGGCGGAGCGGTCCTGCTCTGGATCCTGTCCAGCATCCTGGACCAGATCACCGCCCTGGGGGGCCTGCGCGACTTCCTGCCCACCCACTTCAGCACCGCCTGGCTGGGGCTGCTCTCCACGCCGGTGCAGACCGACGACGTGGTACGCGGCTGCATCTCCGCGATCAGCTACGCGACGCTGTTCTGGGGGTTGGCGTTCTGGCGGTTCACCCGCAAGGACATCACGTCGTAGCCTTCCGCCAGGCGCTGACGCCGATCCGGCCCGTGTTGCCCACGTCGATCGGGCCGTCCGGGTCGACCTCCTCGGCCGGCTGACCGGCGGCGGGCGCGACCGTCAGGTACGCCCCGGCGGTGGCCACCACGGTCGAATCGGTGACCAGGTTGCGCCAGAGGACTGTGGCGACGGCCCTCTCGCCCTTGCGCAGCGTGACCGGCTGCGGCGGCTGATCGAAGCCCGAGGTGATCTCCTTCGCCCCGTTCACCACCCGCAGGATGATCGGCTTGCGCTGCTCGTTCAGGACCCACACCGCCGGGTACCCGTTGAGCTGGTAGGTGCGGTCACCGCAGTTGACCAGTTCCAGGCCGAGCGCGCGCAGCCCCATCGCCGCGTCCCCACCGGTGGACCGGATCAGAACGCCGGAGGCCGGGCACTCGGCGACCGGCTCGGCGCTCGCCGACGGGGTCGTGCCGGGCGTGGTCGGTGGCCGGCCCGTGGGATCACCACCCTGGCCCCGATGGTCGCCGGGTGTGCAGGCGGCGAGCAGGAGAGCTACCGCGGCCACCGCGACCACCGCGCTGGCCCGTCGCCGTGCTGCCGTGCCGAGGGAGATCATCCGCCGATCCTCGCCCACGCGGGCGTCCCACCGCCGCCCGGCCCCGCAGCTCGCCCGGCGGGCTCTCGTGTCGACCTGCCGGCCTAGCGCTCCACGGCGGCCCGGTGATCCACCCCCACTCCGCCGACGTGGCGGTATCCAGCGACGTGGAAAGCCCCATGTCGGCGATACGGAGTGGATCATCGTTCGTGCGTCAGCCGACGGGGCACTTCGTCTGGGCGTGATGGCGTTGTTCGGCACGCCGGATGACCAGAGCGGCCCGCCGGCATCGCCGCGCTCAGGGCGCGGTGGGCTCTACGCCCCACACGTGGGGCAGCTCGACAGGCGCTGCGGGCAGCTCGACAGGCTGTACGGCCACCTCGGCTGGCGGTACGTTCTGGGCGGGAGCGCTCCCACACGGGCGATATGTTCCGAGCGGGGATCTTCCCACTAGCAAGGAATTTATTAACTTCAATACATTCATGTCCCACCATTGAAGAGATCTGTCCCCTTCGATGGAGGTCTCCATGAACGTCTCTCGGCTCGGCGGGCCGACCCTGTCCCTGTTCCGCATCGTGACCGGCCTGCTGTTCATGCTGCACGGCCTGTCCTCGATCTTCGGGTTGTTCGGCGGCAACCCGATGACCGGCTCGGCGATACCGTTCGGCTCCTGGCCGGGCTGGTGGGCCGCGCTGATCCAACTGATCTGCGGCGCGCTGGTGCTGGCCGGGCTCTTCACCCGGCCCGCCGCGCTTCTCGCCTCCGGCTCGATGGCGTACGCCTATTTCGTGGTCCATCAGCCCGAAGACCTGCTTCCGCTGCGCAACGGCGGTGAGCTGTCGGCGCTTTTCTGCTGGTCGTTCCTTCTGGTCGCGGCGCTCGGCTCGGGCCCCTGGGCGCTCGACGCGCTGTTCGCCCGGCGTCGCGCCGACGCTCCACCGGCCTCGGTGACCGACCCCGCCCCGGTTTCCGCCTGACCGCACCCGTACCGCGCGTCGCCGGAGCCTCGACGAGGCGGCTCCGGCGACGCGCGCCCGTTCGAGGTCGGTCGAGGTCGGTCGAGGGTCGTTCGAGGTCGGTCGGATCGGGCGAAGGCGGCGGCGTCAGGCCGGAGGGCGCGGGGTGAGGACCGCGTCCAGGAGGCCCGGGTACCGCTGGTCCAACTCGTCGCGGCGGAGCCGAACCAGGCGGCTCGTGCCGGCGGCACGGGTCCGGGTCAGGCCGGCCTCGCGCAGCACCTTGAGGTGGTGACTGCGGGTCGCCTTGGAGACGCCGAAGTCGAAGCTGCCGCAGGCGGCCTCGCCACCCTCGGCGAGCGCCCGCACGATCTGTAGCCGCACGTCGTCGGCGAGTGCGGCCAGCACGGCGGTGACCGGTACGGCGGTCAGGTCGGGTTCGTGCGGCTCCATGTGACCAGTGTAACCCTTGTTCGACAACTCTCGAACAACACCCTATGGTCGGTGTCGTTGGTTCGAAAATACTCGAACAAGGGAGCTGCCGATGCGATCCCGCGCCGCCGCCTATCCGCTGCTCGCCGTGCTCGCCTGGGGCGCGATGTTCCCGATCCTGGCCAGCGCGCTGAGCCGGGTCGATCCGCTCAACCTGACCACCGCCCGCTACCTGTTCGCCACAGTCATCCTGGTCGCCATCCTGCTGTTCCGCGAGGGCCCCGCAGCGCTGAGGCTCGGCGGTCGGGGAGTCGAGGTGGTGGTGCTCGGCGTCGTCGGCTTCGCCGGCTTCAACCTGCTCACCAACCTGGCGCTCGAACACGCCGCCCCGCAGCAGATCTCCCTCTTCGTGGCCACCACGCCGGTCATCACCCAGCTGGTCCGGTGGGCCCGGGACGGCGTACGACCGAAGCCGCTCCTGCTGGCACTCTCCCTGGTGGCGCTCCTCGGAGTCGGCCTGGTGATCACCCGCGGGAGCCTTGTCGGGTTCGGCCAGTTCGGTCTCGGCGGGCTCATGATGATCGGCGCGGTGCTCGGCTGGGGCATCTACACCCACGGCGCCAGCCGGTTCGGCGCCTGGTCGCCGCTGCGCTTCACCACGCTGACCGCGCTCGCCGGCACGGCCGCCATGCTGGCCGCGAGCATCGGCGCCGACGCCGTCGGGTGGCAGCACGCGCCGGCCGCCGCCGACCTCGTGGCGGTCACCCCACAGTTGGCGTACGCCGTGATCGTCGCCGCCGTCGTCGCGGTGCTGGCGTGGAACACCGGCGTGCAGCGGCTGGGCGCCGCCAACGCCGCCCTGTTCATGAACCTGGTCCCGGTGACCACCTTCGTCGTGCAGATCGTCCGCGGCTACCGGCCGGAGGCGATCGAGCTGGTCGGCGCCGCGATCACCATCGCCGCCCTGGTCGCCGCGAACCTCGCCACCAGGGCACGGACCCGGTCGTCGTCCCTGCCGCGACCCACCGCGGTCACCGACCCGGCCGCGGTGGTCGACCCGGTGGCGGTGGCCGCTCGCTGACCCACTCCCTGGGATACCCGGTGGAGGCGACAGGCAACGTTGCCTAGACTCGACGGCACAACTGCATACCTCATCCAGAGGGGCTGAGGGATACGGCCCGACGACGCCCCGGCAACCACCCCGCGCGCTCACCGCTGAGCGACCCGCGGGGCAGGTGCCAATTCCGTCCCCGCCGCACCGTGCGATGCGGGGAAAGATGAGAGGACTCTCGACATGACGTCGACGCTCGCCGCCTCCGGCATCGACACCTCCGCCAGCCCCGCCCGCGCCCTGGTCTGTCGCGCCTGTTCGGCCCGCTACCCGCTCGCCGCCCAGCACGCCTGCTACGAGTGTTTCGGCCCCCTGGAAGTGGACTACGACCTCGCGGCCCTGGCCACGGTCACCCGGGAGCAGATCGAGGCGGGCCCGAAGAACATCTGGCGGTACGCCGCGCTGCTGCCCGCCGGCCAGGACCCGGCCACCCGGGTCACCCTCGACCCGGGGCTGACCCCGCTGGTGGCGGCCCCGCACCTTGCCGCCGAGCTGGGCATCACCGCACCGCTGTGGGTCAAGGACGACAGCGCCAACCCGACCCACTCGTTCAAGGACCGGGTCGTCTCGGTGGCGCTGACCGCCGCGAAGGCACTCGGCTTCACCCGGTTCGCCTGCGCGTCGACCGGCAACCTGGCCAACTCGGTCGCCGCGCACGCCGCCCGCGCCGGTGTGCCCTCGGTGGTCTTCATCCCCAGCGACCTGGAGCAGGGCAAGGTCATCACCACCGCCGTGTACGGCGGCGAACTGGTCGCCATCGACGGCTCGTACGACGACGTCAACCGGCTCTGCGGTGAGCTTGTGGAGACCGACGAATTCGAGGACACGGCGTTCGTCAACGTGAACGTCCGGCCGTACTACGCGGAGGGCTCCAAGACCCTCGGCTACGAGGTGGCCGAGCAGCTCGGCTGGCGTATCCCGGCCCAGGTGGTCATCCCGATGGCCAGCGGTGAGCTGCTCACCAAGATTGACAAGGCGTTCTCCGAGCTGGTCGAGATCGGCCTGGTCGAGGCGCCGGCCGGCGGCTGGAAGGTCTTCGGGGCCCAGTCGGCCGGCTGCAACCCGATCGCCGCCGCGCTGCACGCCGACACGGACACGATCACCCCGGTCAAGCCCACCGGCATCGCCAAGTCGCTCAACATCGGCGACCCGGCCGCCGGCCTCTACGCCTTGGAGGCGGTCCGCCGCACCGGCGGTTGGATGGAGTACGCCGACGACGACGAGATCCGCGCCGGCATCCGCCAGCTCGCACGCACCACAGGCGTCTTCGCCGAGACGGCGGGCGGGGTGACCGCCGCGGTGCTGCGCAAGCTGGTCGAGTCCGGGCGGCTCGACCCGACGGCCGAGACGGTCGTGTTCAACACCGGCGAGGGCCTGAAGACCATCGACGCGGTGGCCAGTCAGGTCGGCCCGACCCACCACATCAAGCCCAGCCTTCGCGCCGCCCGCGACGCCGGCCTCCTCGGCTGACTCTGGGGCCGCGCCGGGCCCACCGGCCAGTAACTGGGTTTTAGCTGTGAGTATGGAAAACCCGCCGGTCTGGACTTGACGGCAGGAACCGGACGGCGCAAGATGCTCCGTGCGGGAGGGCATTTCGCCGGAGACTTTTGAAGTTCTTGCGACCCAACGCCGGAGGCGTTGTGCGAGTGTCCCTCCCGACCACGTCCGATGGGGCCAGCGAATAATTCGCTGGCCCCATCGCTTTTCCGCCTGTCAGGCTCCCCGGCATGAGCATCACCATCACGTCGTTCGACGGCGCCGACCGGGCCGCGGTCGACGAGGCGTACCGGGTCGGGATGGCGGCCAACGAGGTCGACCTTCCGGACTTCCCGCCCTTCTGCCGGCGTCGCTTCGACGCGCTGTTCCACACGCCGGCACCCGGCACCCGATCGCTCTGGGCACTGGCCCGGCTGGACGGTGTGCCGGCCGGGTACCTCCAGCTCGACCTGCCGCAGCTCGACAACACCGACAACGCCACCGCCGAGCTGACGGTGCATCCCGAGCTGCGGCGGCGCGGCGTCGGCCGGGCACTGCACGAGTACGGGGTGCGTCTGCTGCGCCAGCACGGCCGCAAGCGGGTGGTCGCGATGACCGTCCGCGCGCTGCCCGGCGGTGCGGCCCGTTCCGGGGCGGGCGACGCGTTCGCCGCCTCGACCGGCGCGCAGTCCGCCCTGGCCGAGGTGCGACGCCGGCTGGAGATCGCCGACATCGACCGGGTCGCCCTGCGGGCGGCGCTCGCCGAGGCCAAGCCGCGGGCGGAGGGCTACCGGTCGGTCTGCTGGCAGGGCACCACGCCGCAGGAGTACGTGGCGGACATCGCCTACCTGGACAGCCGGCTGTTGATGGACGCGCCGATGGGTGACGTGCAGTGGGAACCGGAGCAGGTGGACGCCGAGCGCATCCGGGGCAACGAGCGCGCGTTGGACGCCCGGGGCCGGCGGCGCTACCACCTCGGGATGCGGCACGAAGCGTCCGGTCGGTTGGTCGCCTGGACCCTGCTCGACGTGGGCGCCTCCGCCGACTGGCACGCCTTCCAGCAGATCACCATCGTCGACCCGGCCCACCGTGGGCACCGCCTGGGCCTGATCGCCAAGGCGGAGAACCTGCACCACCTGCTCACCCACGAGCCGGCGGTACGCGTCATCGACACCTGGAACGCGGCCAGCAACAGCTACATGGTGGCCATCAACGAGCAGCTCGGCTTCCGCCCGGTGGACGCCTGGAACAACTGGCAGCTCACCCTCTGACGGGTATCGGCGCTACTGCTCGCGGACCTGGCTCAGGCATGAACCTCTGTCTGGCATCCGCCCCTACTGCTCGCGGACCTGGCTGTTGCATGATGGCTGGCATGACGGAGACCCCGCATCCCCTGTACGACAGGCACGCCGACACCCTCAACCGAGCGCTGACCGCGATCACGGAGCGGGGCTACTGGTCCGCCTATCCCGAGTCCCCCAGCCCCCGCGTGTACGGCGAAACCGCCGCCGCCGACGGCAAGGCCGCCTTCGAGGCGTACCTCGGCGGCGATTTTCCGCTCGACCAGCCGGGCGCCGGCGAGCGGATCGCCACCGAGACGAGCCCGTTCGGGGTCGAGCTGGCGGTGCGTTACCCGCACGCCGGCACCGACGAGCTGATCGCCGCCGCCTCCGCTGCGCTCCCGGCCTGGCGCGACGCCGGCCCGCAGGCCCGCGTGGGCGTCTGCCTGGAGATCCTGGACCGGCTGCACAAGCACATCTTCGAGCTGGCCAACGCGGTGCAGTTCACCAGCGGGCAGGCGTTCGTGATGGCCTTCCAGGCCGGCGGCGCGCACGCGCTGGACCGGGCGCTGGAGGCGCTGGCGTACGCGTACGCCGAGATGACCCGTCACCCCGGCACGGCCGGCTGGGAGAAGGCCGCCGGCAAGGGCGACCCGCTGCGGATGACCAAGACGTTCCACGTGGTGCCGCGTGGGGTGGCGCTGGTGATCGGCTGCAACACCTTCCCGACCTGGAACTCGTACCCCGGGCTGTTCGCCTCGCTGGTCACCGGCAACCCGGTGATCGTGAAGCCGCACCCGCGCGCGGTGCTGCCGCTGGCCGTCACGGTGAAGTACGCCCGGGAGGTGCTCGCCGAGGCCGGCTTCGACCCGAACCTGATCATGCTGGCGGCCGAGGCGCCCGGTGAGAAGCTCGCCAGCGACCTGGCCCTGCACCGGTCCGTCAAGATCGTCGACTTCACCGGCTCCACCGAGTACGGCGACTGGCTGGAGACGCACGCCCGGCAGGCGTCGGTCTACACCGAGAAGGCCGGCCTGAACACGGTGGTCATCGACTCCACCGACGACTTCGCCGGCATGTGCCGCAACCTCGGCTTCACGCTGACCCTCTACAGCGGGCAGATGTGCACCACCTCGCAGAACATCCTCATCCCCGCCGGTGGCATCGAGACCGACCAGGGCCACAAGAGCTTCGACGAGGTGGCCGGCGGGATCGCCGCGGCGGTCGGCAAGCTGACCGCCGACCCGGCCCGGGGCGTCGAGCTGACCGGCGCCATCGTCAACGACGGGGTGCTGGACCGGCTGGCCGAGGTCACCAAGGTGGGTGAGCCGGTCCTGGAGTCACGGGCCGTGGCCCACCCGGCGTACGCCAACGCGGTGGTGCGTACCCCGACCATCGTGAAGCTGGGCGCGGACGACGCCGAGACGTACGGCCGGGAGTGGTTCGGGCCGATCTCGTTCGCCATCGCCACCGACTCCACAGCCCACAGCCTGGAACTGCTGCGCCGGACGGTCGGGGAGAAGGGCGCGCTCACGGCGGCGGTCTACTCCACCGACGAGGCGGTGCTGGACGCCACCGAGGCGGTGGCGGTCGAGGTCGGGGTGCACCTGTCCTGCAACCTCACCGGCGGGGTCTTCGTCAACCAGTCGGCGGCGTTCTCCGACTTCCACGGCAGTGGGGCGAACGCGGCGGCCAACTCGGCGCTGACGGACGGGGCGTACGTGGCCAACCGGTTCCGGATCGTGCAGTCTCGGCGTCACGTTTGATCTTTGGTTGCGGTTGGGGGTTTCCGGGGCAGCCCGCCCCGCTCCGGGCGGTCAGGCTTGATCCCTGCGCAGGGCGGGCTGCCCCGGAAACCCTGACGTGGACGCGGTTGTCGCTGACGCGTCCGGCTTTTAGACATCACCGGGGTTCTGCCTTGGGATGGGTTCTCTTGTTTCTAGGCTGTTCGGCGCATCTGTAGTTCGTTCAGGGCGGGGATCGTGGGGTGGGGGACTCGCACGCCGGTGTCGATGAAGCCCAGCCGCTGGTAGGCCCGGTAGGCGCGGTCGTTGCCGACCACCACCTCCAGCAGCAGCTCCGGTCGGCCGCAGGCCCGCGACCAGGCGGCCACCCCGTCGATCAGCTCGCCGAGCAGCCCGCTGCCCCGCCAGGCCGGCGTGACGTACACGGCGTAGATGACGGTCAGCCCCGGCTCGTTCGGCGCGACCGTGCCGCCGGCGTGCCCGACGAGACGGCCGCCCGGGTCCGCGACGAACTGCGCGTTGTGGGGGCCGGACGACGTGTACGCCACCCGCGCGGCGAACTCGCGGTGCGGTCGGGCCGCCGCGTCCGCCAGGGTCTCCAGGAAGGCCAAGGGCGCGTCGGCGAGCATCTCCAGGCGCAGTGCCCGCATCCGGGCGGCGTCCTCCGGCTGGACCCGGTGGATCTCGGCCTGCCGAACGGCGGCTGAGCCGATATCGGTGGTCATGTCTGCATGCCTACCACAGGGGCGGGAGCTGCCTCGGGGCGTGCCCCGCCCCGCTGCCGGGCCGCCGGGCGGTGAGCCGGGACCGGTCGTCCGTGGCCCGTTCCGGTTCGGCCCCCGGACCCGGTCGGGTCGCCCGGGAATACGCCCGATTTGGGGTCGTGCGCGGCCGTCACTCCTCGTGTAGCGTGCGATTTCGGTCACCCTTTCAGCGGCCGTCGTCGATCGCTGAGGCGGTGGTCCGAGGGCGTCCGGCCGTGCCGCGCGCCCGGGCAGGCAACGCTGCGCAAGAGTGAGGGAAGTGCACCGTGGCACAGGGTTCCGTGAAGTGGTTCAACGCCGAAAAGGGCTACGGCTTCATCGCCGTCGACGGCGGTCAGGACGTGTTCGTCCACTTCTCCGCGATCGAGATGGACGGCTACAAGGCGCTCGACGACGGCCAGCGGGTGGAGTTCGAGATCGCCCAGGGCCAGAAGGGCCCGCAGGCGGAACACGTACGCGTCATCGCCTGAGCGAATTCCCGACCTTTTCGCTCGCGGATCACCCCCGATCGGCTGGCGGGTCGGGGCTGCGGTGCGGACGCCCACCCGGGAAGATCGTGAGCCGTTCCAGCCGATGCTGAGGAGGGTTCATGACCGACCAGCCGCCCCCACCCACCACGCCCTCCGGGCCGGGTGAGCCGGGCCCGTCCGACCCCACCTCACCCATCTCCGGCGCGGCCCCGGGCACGCCACCGGCCTCCGGCGCAGACCCCGGGCCGCCACCCGGACACGACCCCGGCCCTGCGATGCCGCCCGGATACGGCCCCGGCCCTGCGATGCCGCCCGGATACGGCCCCGGCCCTGCGATGCCGCCCGGATACGGCCCCGGCCCTGCGATGCCACCCGGATACGGCCCCGGCCCTGCGATGCCGCCTGGATACGGGCCGCCACCCGGCCCGATCCCCCAGGGTTGGGGGCAGGCCGGTCCGGCGGGTACGCCGGATCCCACCGCGCAGGGCGGTTGGGGTCCACCGGCTGGGCCGCCGCCCGGTTGGGATCCCGCGCGGGGCGGTTGGGGTCCGGCCGGTGCGCCGCCGCAGGGCTGGGTCTTTCCGCCCACCGGCGGCTACCCGCCGGGGTCTGGTCCCTACGGTGGGCAGCCGTGGTATCCGGGGGCGCCGGTCAGCTGGTACCCGCCAGGTCACGGGTTCGATCCGAACGACGCCCTGGTCACTCCGCCCGGTGCCGGCATTGGGGCCTGGTTCGAGCGGTGCGGGGGCGCGCTGCGCCGAAGCTGGCGGCAGTTGGTGCCGATCATGCTGCTCACGCAGGTCTTGCCGGCGGCGGTGCTCTCGGTCATCTCGCTGGGTGTGGACCCGTCGCCCGGCTGGGAGGCGCAGGCCGAGATGGATCCGGCGGCCGGACTGCCGGACAACTTCGCCGCCACCCTGGCAACCCTCGTCGCCGTGCTGGTCGGCGGCAGCCTGCTGATCGGTCTGGTGCAGGCGGTGGGGTGGGCCGCCGGCAGTTGGGTGATCACCCAGCAGGCGACCGGCCGGCCCGCCAGCCTGGATGCGGCGCTGCGGTACGGCCTGCGCCGGGCGCTCGGCCTGTGGGGCTGGACGTTGCTGGTCAGCGTGCTCATCGGTATCGGCTTCTGCTTCTGCGTCCTGCCGGGCATCTATCTGGCGTTCGCGTTGAGCCTGGCCGGCCCGGTCTACCTGTTCGAGCGGCAGAACCCGATCGGCCGGTCGTTCGGGATGTTCCACGCCCGGCTCGGGCTGCTGCTCGGCCGGGTGGCCGTGGTGGGCGGGGCTGTGATCGTCGGCACCGTGGTTCCGGGCTTCCTGGAGTCGGTGGGCACCGGCGCGTTGGGCACGGACCCGTTCGCGTCCCCGGGCGCCGCGGTCGGGGTGGTGGCGGTGATCGGTGTCGCGGCGCTGCTGGCGCTGCCGGCCCACCTCGTCCAGTTGATCGGTCTGCTGGTCACGTACACCGAGCAGCGGGCCCATGAGGGGCCGGTGAACAGCGCCGGACTGGCGGCCGAACTCGGCTGAGCGGCGTCATCGTGCTTGCACTCGGCAGGTGAGAGTGCTAAACAAGTCATTGGCACTCGCGTACCGTGAGTGCCAACGGTCGGGACGGTGGGGCCAGGTCGCCCAGGCGTGGAGACGCCGGGGCGGCACATGGCCGGTCGTCGCGGGCTATCCGGCCCGGCCGGAGGACGTCGTCGTCGCCTGGTGGCGGCGTCCCAAGGTGCGTAAACCAGGCGGCCCATCCGGGACACACACTCGGGTGGCCGTGAGTGTCCAGGAGGACAACGCCGTATGGCAAAGATGATCGCGTTCGACGAAGAGGCGCGCCGCGGCCTCGAGCGGGGCATGAACCAGCTCGCTGACGCCGTAAAGGTGACCCTCGGCCCGAAGGGCCGCAACGTCGTGCTCGAGAAGAAGTGGGGTGCCCCCACCATCACCAACGATGGTGTGAGCATCGCCAAGGAGATCGAGCTCGAGGATCCGTACGAGAAGATCGGCGCCGAGCTGGTCAAGGAAGTCGCCAAGAAGACCGACGACGTCGCCGGTGACGGCACGACGACGGCGACCGTCCTGGCCCAGGCCCTGGTTCGCGAGGGCCTGCGCAACGTGGCCGCCGGCGCCAACCCGATGGCCCTGAAGCGGGGCATCGAGGCTGCGGTCGCGAGCGTCTCGGAGGAGCTGTCCAAGCTCGCCAAGGACGTCGAGACCAAGGAGCAGATCGCCTCCACCGCCTCCATCTCCGCTGGCGACAGCACCGTCGGCGAGATCATCGCCGAGGCGATGGACAAGGTCGGCAAGGAAGGCGTCATCACCGTCGAGGAGAGCAACACCTTCGGGCTGGAGCTGGAGCTCACCGAGGGTATGCGCTTCGACAAGGGCTACATCTCGGCCTACTTCATGACCGACCCGGAGCGCATGGAGGCCGTCTTCGACGACCCCTACCTCCTGATCGTCAACAGCAAGATCTCGTCGGTCAAGGACCTGCTTCCGATCCTGGAGAAGGTCATGCAGTCGGGCAAGTCGCTGCTGATCATCGCCGAGGACATCGAGGGCGAGGCCCTGGCCACCCTGGTCGTCAACAAGGTCCGGGGCACCTTCAAGTCCGTCGCCGTCAAGGCGCCGGGCTTCGGTGACCGCCGCAAGGCCATGCTCGCCGACATCGCCATCCTCACCGGTGGCCAGGTCATCAGCGAGGAAGTCGGCCTCAAGCTGGACGCCGTCGGCCTCGACATGCTGGGCCGCGCCCGCAAGGTCGTGGTGACCAAGGACGAGACCACCATCGTCGACGGTGCCGGCGACGCCGACCAGATCCAGGGTCGGGTCAACCAGATCCGGGCCGAGATCGACAAGAGCGACTCCGACTACGACCGCGAGAAGCTGCAGGAGCGGCTGGCCAAGCTGGCCGGTGGCGTTGCGGTGATCAAGGTCGGCGCGGCCACCGAGGTCGAGCTCAAGGAGCGCAAGCACCGCATCGAGGACGCCGTTCGCAACGCGAAGGCCGCCGTCGAGGAGGGCATCGTCCCGGGTGGTGGCGTCGCGCTGGTGCAGGCCGGCAAGACCGCCTTCGACAAGCTGGACCTGGTCGGCGACGAGGCGACCGGTGCCAACATCGTCAAGGTCGCGCTGGACGCCCCGCTGCGGCAGATCGCCGTCAACGCCGGCCTCGAGGGCGGCGTCGTGGTGGAGAAGGTCCGTAACCTCGAAGCGGGTCACGGCCTCAACGCCGCCAACGGCGAGTACGTCGACCTGCTGGCCGCGGGCATCATCGACCCGGCCAAGGTGACGCGCTCGGCGCTGCAGAACGCCGCTTCCATCGCGGCGCTCTTCCTCACCACCGAGGCCGTCGTCGCGGACAAGCCGGAGAAGAACCCGGCTGCCCCGGCGGGCCCGGGTGGCGGGGACATGGACTTCTGAGTCCAGTTCCGACACACCGAACGGGGCGGGCCGCTGACGCGGTCCGCCCCGTTCGTCGTCAGGTGGGCAGTGGGCGCTGGTTGCGGCGCTTCTGCGCCCGGTCGTACGGCGGGAGCAGCTGGATCGGCGCGTCCACCATCTCCTGCGGTTCCTCGGTCAGCCGCTCGCCGTCGGTGGTCATCTCGGCAAGTTGCTCGGCGTCGCCGTAGTCGAGCCGGTCGAACGGGAGTTGGCCGGGCAGTTCGCCGACCGGTTTCCAGGTGATCGGCGGGCCGTCCTCGGTCTGGTCGTCATCCGTGGTCATGGCTGCCTCCTCTACCGAAACGGTAGGGGGCGTCGATGGGTAATGCGGGCGAATGGACTCATGTCCCATTTGCCCTCTCACGTCACCGGTAGGGTCCGCCGGTACAGGAAGAAGACCCGCTCGATCCGGGCGCCCGCGCTGCCCGAGTAGAACGGCACCGGCCCCACCCAGCCAATCTGCGCCCGGTCCACCCCCGCCGCACGCTGGTCGCGCAGGCAGCGTCGCAGCAGCACCCCGCCGATGCCCGACCCCTCGGCGGCGGGCGCGGTGCCCATCGGCCCGAACCAGCTCGGCCGGGACGACCCGTAGGCGGCGAAACCCAGCACCTCGCCGGTCCGCTCCGCCAGGTGGCAGCCCGCCCCCGCGCGGCCCACCGACCCGGCCAGCTCGCCGTCCCAGGCGCCACCGAAGGTGGACCGGGCGAACGCGGCCAGCGCCGGCAGGTCCGCGGGCTCCGCCCGGCGTACCGTGATGCCCTGCCCAGCCAGCCGTTGCTCCGCGGCCTCCGTCGACCGCAGGGCCGGTGACTCGTCGTACGACAGGTCCGCCGTCATGTTCCAGGCGGTCCGGTCCTGGTGGTAGCCGAGCGCCAGGGCGGCGCACACCGCTGGCGTGTACCGCACGTCGATGCCCGGCCAGGCGTAGTACGGCGGGTTTCCGGCGAGCAGCACCTCGGTGACGCCGCGCTCGGCGAGTGCCTGTTCGGCCCGCGACAGCAGCGCGCGGCCCACCCCCCGGCGGCGCTGCCCGGGGAGCACAGCGACCAGGTCCACGTGCCCGATGCCCACCTCGGCCGGCGACACCGAGCAGAGCAGCACCCCGACCAGGTCGTTCCCCCGGTACGCGCCCAGCCCGACCACCGCACGGTCGGCAGCGGCCCGGGTCCACAGCACGTCCACGATGGCGGCCGCCTCGGCGGCGTCCTCGGGCAGGTCGAGCGCCTGCGCGCAGAACCGCGCCACGGTGGGCGCGAGGTCGGGGCTGAGTTCGGCGACGGTGATCTCGGCGTCCATGGTCGCCGACCCTAGATCACCTGCTGGCGGTGACCGGCCCCGCCCTCGTTCACCCCCGGGCGGCGCGAACCGCTGCGTACGCGTCGACCTGGCCGGCTCCGGTGACGTTCGCCGGGCCGCCGCAGGCGTCGGTGGGGTTGCCGGAACGGTACGTCGGCTCGGCCGGCGTCGCGGTGTCCCGCAGGATCTGCCGGGTCCTGGTCAGGTCCCCGACCAGCGCCGGGTTCGCCGACCACATGAGCGCGACCACTCCCGCCACCTGCGGGGTCGCCATCGACGTGCCGTCCAGCGCCGCGTACCCGCCGCCGGGCATGGCCGACACCACGCCCACCCCGGGCGCCAGCACGTCCGGTTTGCCCGTGCCGCCCGGCACCGGCCCGCGTGAGGAGAACTCGGCCACCCGCCGCTGCGCGTCCACCGCGCCCACGGTCAGCACGTTCGCGTACGGCGCGGGCGGATCGTCGATCGACGCGCACCACGGGCCGGTGTTGCCGGCCGCGGCGACCACGAAGATCCCGGCGGCGTCCAGCGCCGTGGTGGCCGGGAGCAGGGCCTCCCGGTCGCAGCCCTCGATCGCCGGGCAGCCCCACGAGTTGGTCAGCACCTGCGGGGCGCGCTCTGGCCGGCCGTCGGTGAACGGATCACCGCCGGCCGGGAAGGGCGCCAACATGAACTGGAGGCAGTCCAGGTAGTGCCCCGGGCTGCCCAGATTGCGGTCCAGGTTGACGCAGCCCACCCACTGCGCGTCCGGCGCCACCCCGATGCCGTCCCGCCCGACCGCGCTGCCCACCGTGTGGGTGCCGTGCCCGCCCTGGTCGTTCGGCGTCCGGGTGCCGTCCCACGGGTCGTACCAGGAGTCGTCCCCGCCACGGAACCCGGCCCGCAGCGCCGGATGGCCGCCGTCCACACCGGAGTCGGAGCTGCCGACCACGATTCCCCTGCCGGTCACCCCCAGCTGGGACCAGACGCGGTCCGCGCCGAGCTGACGGATGTTCCACTCCGGGCCGGTCGGCGCGGGCGCGGTGCCCCGGCTCTGCCCCGCCGGGGCCGGCAGCGGCCGCAGGCGCTGGCTGACCAGCACCCGAGCCACCTCGGGTCGCCGCGCGATCCAGGCCCGTACGGCCGGTCCGCCATCCACCTCGACCGCGTTGACCAGGTAGTACGGCACCGGGTCGAGTCGTAGCCGCCCCGCTGTGCGGCGCAGGTCGGCCTGGCTGCGGTCGGCGGTGGTCACCAGCCGCCGGTAGACCTCCGCCGCCCGGGCGTCCCGTCCGGCCTGCCCGGGGGCGCCGGCCGGGATGCCGCTCAGGTCGGCCTGCTCGCGCAGCACCACCAGCAGCCGCTCCCCGTACAGGCCGGGTTGGCCGGGCCCGACGTCGACGACACCCACGGTCACCAGCAGGACCGCCGCCGCCAGCGCGGCGACCCGGCGACTCGGGGTGCGTGCCGTCGGGCGGGCCAGCAGCACCGCGTACCCGATGGCGACCAGGACCGCGACGGCGAGGCCGGCGCCGGCGGCGGCCGCCACCCAGAACGGGACGTCCCGGGTGCCGATCAGCAGCAGGGTGATCTCTTCCGGGTCGGTGAAGGCCAGCGGGCCGAGCGCGGCCAGGCCCACCAGCCAGCCGGTCGCGGCCCGGCCGGCGCGTGCGGCGTCGGCCGGGTCGGCGGTGGGCCGCCGGGTCGCGGCCGGGTCGGCGGTCGGTCTCCAGGCCGCGGCATACAGCGCCGCCAGCGCGAAGCCCGTCGGCGGCAGCGTCAGCAGGGCGGGCAACTGCGCGCCGGACTGGCCCGTCCCGGCCGCGAGCAGCAGCAGCGCCACCCCGGCGACCAGGCCACCGACCAGCACCAGCCGTCCCGGCCGAGGCGGCCGGCCGACTGCGAACCGGGACCAGAAGGTGGCGTCCAACAGCGTCGCGGCCAGCACCCCGAGCGCGGCCGCCGCCAACAGCGCGAGCGTTGTCTCCAGGAGCCCGCCGAGCGCGCCCAGCCAGGCCCACGGCAGCAGCAGCGCCAACCCGGCGGCGACCGCGAGCAGCGGCACCGGCCCGGGCCGGCGCGATCCACGCTGCCCCCCGACCGGATCCGGGCCCCCGACGGCCGTCGACGCGGCGTCGACGCTCGACTCCGTGCTTCCGGCGGCCTGAGCGGGGGCGGCGTCGCCGTTCGGCGCCGCACCGCCGGTGCGGTCGCTGACCCCCGACGCGGTGGCGTCGCCGTTCGGCGTCGCACCGCCGGTGCGGTCCCTGGGCCACGACGCGGTGGCGTCGCTGTTCGGCGCCGCACCGCCGGTGCGGTCGCCGGCCCACGACGCGGTGGCGTCGGGAGCGGCGCCGACGTCCGAGCCGGACGATCGTCGCGCCGACCAGGCCACGGTGAGCGCGCTGAGCGATGCGACGGCGGCCAGCGCGGCGAGGTACGCCTCGTGGTGTACGGGCGGCACGATGCGCAGCAGCGTGAGCACGCCGAGGGTGAGCGCGGCGGCCAACCACACCCGCCCGGTGGCCCGGACCGTGGTCGAGCGGGGCAGCACGGCCAGCAGCAGGGCGGGCGTGCCCACCAGCACGACGGTGACCAGGCCGAGCACCGGCCAGAGCCAACCCAGCCGGTCCCGTCCGAAGCCGAGCAGCACCTGATCGGTGAGCCAGCCACCGGTCTGGGTGGCCACCGTGACCGCGACGATCCAGCAGCCGACGAACACGGCCGCGACCACCGGCCACGGGGAGCGGCGGTGGCCGAGCCCGGGATGCGCAGGTTGACCATGCATCCGGAAACCCTACGACCAGCCCGAGCAGTCTCGAATCGAAGAACCGCGCAGATCTTGGACAGTTTCCGTCAGCCGCTGACGGAAACTGTCCAAGGTCTGCGGGCGGTCGACGTGAATCGGAGGCGAGGCGGGGCGGGCGGCGAATGTTGACACGCTTCCGCGGCGGTTACGGTGGATGGGTGCGTGACCCCAACATCTCCCGATCCGTCGCCGGTCAGCTCTCGCCGGTCCGCCGTACGGCCGACCTGCGCCGACTCCGCGCCGAGCGCTTCGACGTGCTGGTCATCGGGGGTGGGGTGACCGGTGCGGGCGCCGCCCTGGACGCGGCGTCCCGAGGCCTGAAGGTGGCCCTGGTCGAGGCGCGCGATTTCGCCTCGGGCACGTCGAGCCGATCCAGCAAGCTCATCCACGGTGGGCTGCGCTATCTGGAGCAGTTGGAGTTCCACCTGGTCCACGAGGCGCTGACCGAGCGGGGCCTGCTGGCGACCCGGCTCGCACCGCACCTGGTCCGCCCGGTGCCGTTCCTGGTGCCGCTGCCGGCCGGCCGGGGCCTGCGGGACCTGCCCGCCCGGATCTTCCGCCGCTCGTACTACGGCGCGGGCGTGGCCACGTACGACGCCTTCGCCGGTCTCTTCGGCGGTGGTCGGGGCATGCCGCTGCACCGGCACCTGACCCGGGAGGGGGCCCGGCGGATCTTCCCGAGCCTGCGGGCCGACGCGCTGGCCGGGGCGATCCGCTACTACGACGGGCAGGTCGACGACGCCCGGCTGGTCGTCACCCTGGCCCGCACCGCGGCGAGCCTCGGCGCAACCGTGGTCAGCAGCACCCGTGCCGTCGGGCTGATCCGGCAGGCGCGGGAGGTCACCGGCGTACGGGTCCGTGACCTGGAGGCGCCGGCCGGGTCCCCGGACGCCGAGTTCGAGGTGCAGGCCCGCACGGTCATCGCCGCCACCGGTGTGTGGAGCGACGACATGTCCCGGATGCTCAACGACGTGGGCCTGCGGCCCGGCGTCCGGGTGCGCGCCTCGAAGGGGGTGCACCTGGTGGTGCCCCGCTCGGCGATCACCGGCGAGACGGGGCTCATCCTGCGGACGGCACGGTCGGTGCTCTTCGTCATCCCGTGGGGCGGGCACTGGATCATCGGCACCACGGACACCGACTGGCGCCTGGACAGATCCCACCCGGCGGCCTCGGCCAGCGACATCGACTATCTGTTGGAGCAGGTCAACACCGTGCTGGACCGGCCGTTGACCACCGCCGACATCGAGGGCGTCTACGCCGGGCTGCGGCCGTTGCTGGCCGGTGAGGCCGACTCCACGTCGAAGCTCTCCCGCGAGCACGCCGTGTTCGAGCCGATGCTCGGGCTGCTGCTGGTCGCCGGCGGCAAGTACACGACGTACCGGGTGATGGCGTCCGACGTGGTCGACCGGGCCGTACGCCGGTTGGGTGGCGCCCGCGCGTCGCGTACCGCCGACCTGCCGCTGCTCGGCGCGGACGGCTACCCGGCGATGTGGCGCGACCGGGCCGACCTGGCCCGCCGGCACGGCGTGCCGGTGGGCGTGGTGGAGCACCTGCTGGAGCGGTACGGCACCCTCACGCTCGACCTGCTGGCGCTGATCGACGTCGATCCGCTGCTGGCGTCCCCGCTGGCCGGTGCTCCCGAATACCTGGCGGCGGAGGTCGCCTACGCGGCGCGGGCCGAGGGCGCGCTGCACCTGGAGGACGTGCTGACCCGACGGACCCGGATCTCCTTCGAGACCAGCCACCGTGGCCTGGAGTCGGCCGAGCACACCGCCGAGCTGATGGGTGCGGTGCTCGGGTGGGACGCGGCGAGGAGCGCCCGCGAGGTCGAGCACTACCGCGCGCGGGTGGAGGCGGAGCGGCAGTCCCAACTGATGCCGGACGACGCCGGGGCGGACGCGGCCAGACTCGGCGTACCGGACGTACGGGGTTACGCGGCGGATCGGGGTGACGACGACCAGGCGGAGCTGCGCCCCACGCCACGATGACCGAAAAGTGACGTTACCGAGTGGTAACTATCGATACCGGCCCGGATGGTGGTTTCGAACGCTACCTACGGTGGGGTAGGTTTCCGCGCGTGCTGTACCGCGCGCGCCCCCGTCTCCTCACCCCGCTGCTTGCCCTGGTGCTCGCCGTCGCCCTGGCCGGGTGTTCGCTCTTCGGCCGCGATGACGCCGAGACGCCGGTCGCCCAACCGCCGGCCGGCTCGGCGGCCGGTGTGCCGGCACCCGAGATCCCGACGACGGTCGCCGCGGGCCAGGTCAGCCTGATCCAACGGCTCGGCGCCGACGCCCCGCTGCGCACGTTGAGCGTCGAGCGGGACGGCTCGTGGCAGTGCCTCGACTGTGCCGGCGACGGAGTCACCTCCCGGGGCAGGCTGGCCGCGGAGCAGACCGAACGCCTTCAGGTGCTGCTCGCCGACCCCCGGCTCGCCGAGGAGACCGACCAGGTCCGGCGGTACCGGACCACCTGTATCGACGCGCTGACGTCCAGCCTGCTCACCTCGTCCGGGCTGATCACCTCGCAGGACTGCCCGGGTGAGGAACGCCCGGCGGTGGCGGGGGAGATCCTGTTGCTGCTCACCCAGGCGACGCCCGCCGAAGTCAAGGGCTGAAGCAGCCCCTCAGAGCACCTTGCCCGGGTTGAGCAGGCCGGCCGGGTCCAGTGCCGCCTTGATGGCCTGGTGCACCCGGACGCCGACCGGGCCGATCTCGGCCGCCAGCCAGTCCCGCTTGAGCAGCCCCACCCCGTGCTCGCCGGTGCAGGTGCCGCCCAGGTCGAGACCGAGCCGCATGATCTCGTCGAACGCCCGCCGGCCCCGCTCAACGCTCGCCGGGTCGGCGCGGTCGACGACGATGTTCGGGTGCATGTTGCCGTCCCCGGCGTGCCCCACCACACCGATCGGCACGTCGCAGTCCGCCGCGATCCGGGCCACCCCGTCCAGCAGCGCGGCGAGCGCGCCCCGCGGCACCGCCACGTCGTCGATCACCAGGCCACCGCTGCCACCGGGGTGGGTGTCGGCGGCGAACTTCTCCATCGCCGGGTGGGCGAGGCGGCGAGCCTGCAACAACGCCGCCGCCTCCACCGCGTCGGTGGCCGCGTAGACCTCCTCGGCGCCGGCCGCTTCGCACACCTGCGCCAGGGCCGCCAGGTCGTCGCCCGCCCGGCTGCCGGTGTCGGCGGCGGCCAGCAACAGGGCCTGCGCGTCGGTCCGCAGCCCCATCGGCTGGTACGCCTCGATCGCCCGCAGGTGGGTCTGATCCAGCAGTTCCAGCATGCTGGGCGTGAGGCCCCGCGCGGCGATCTGGGCCACCGCCGTGCCGGCCGCCGCCGTGGAGCCGAAGACCGCCACCAGGGTCAGCGAGTCGGCCGGGGCCGGCCGCAGCGCCACGGTCACCTCGGTGATCACCCCGAGGGTGCCCTCCGAGCCGACGAAGAGCCGCGTCAGGTCGTAGCCGGCCACCCCCTTGGCGGTACGCCGCCCGGTGCGCAGCACCTCGCCGGAGGCGAGCACCACCTCCAGGCCGAGCACGTACTCGGTGGTCACGCCGTACTTCACGCAGCACATGCCGCCGGCGTTGGTGGCCACGTTGCCGCCGATCGTGGACGACTCCCAGGAGCCGGGGTCCGGCGGGTACCAGAGACCCTGCTTGGCGACCGCCGCGGCGAGCGCGGCGTTGACCACGCCGGGCTGGACCACCGCGATACGGCCCACCGGGTCGATCTCCCGGATCTCGTCCATCGCGACGGTGCTGATCACCACCGCACCGTCCACCGCGTTCGCCGCGCCGGCCAGCCCGGTCCGCGCGCCCTGCGGCACCACCGGTACGCCGTGCCGGGCCGCCGCCCGAATCACCGCCACCACCTGCTCGGTGCTGCGCGGGCGGGTCACCACGAGGGGGACGCCGGCGGCGCAGAGGTCGGCCTCGTCGCGCTGGTGCAGGCGTAGCAGGTCCGGGTCGGTGAGCACGGCGTTCTCGCCCAGAGCGGCGCGCAGGTCGTCGAGGAGTCCGGTGGGGGCCATGCCGCCGAGGCTAGGTCGCCGACCACCGATCATCAACGCGGGCTAGCTTGGGCACCATGCTCTACCTGGACCGGCCGGCCTGGCCGTGGCGCGGTCGACTCTGGTCGCACCTGATCAGCGACGTCTCCTACGCCGAGTTGCACGCCTTCGCCGAGGCGCTGGGCGCACCCCGGCGCGGCTTCGACCGGGACCACTACGACATTCCGGCCGACCGGTTCGCGGCGGCGGTGTGGCTCGGGGCCCGGGTGGTGCCGAGCCGGGAACTCGTCCGGTTGCTGCGCGACGCCGGACTGCGTCGCCCGAAGCACCTGGTCACGCCGGGATCGTCGGCGGCCCGGTGAGTGCGGCCAGTTCACGGCGCAGGTTGTCGTGGGCCGGCTGCTCCCACCGGTCGGCGAGCGGCGGCAGCCGGAACAGCGCGGGCAGCGCCAGCAGCCCGGTGAGCACGGTGGCCCGTCCAGCTCGGAAGGCCGACTCGGGCACGTGCGCGTACTCCCGCCTGATCGCCGCCGCGTAGCGGTCGTAGGCGGCCGGCGGCCCGGCCAGCACGGCGAGGTCCGCGTCGCAGAGCAGGGCGCCGTTCCGGTCGCGGGGTGCCACGGCGTGCCCGGCGGTGAGCAGGACCAGCCGGCGCACCTCGGCCACCGCGGGCGCCGGCACTCCGAGCCCGGTGAGCAGGTTCCCGGCCAGCGCGGCGCTGTCCCGTTCGTTGGTGTCGCCCGGGGCCCGCGGGTCGTAGACCGCGTCGTGGCACCAGGCGGCCAACCGGACCAGGTCGGGCCGGTCAGCCAGCGCGGCGTGCCGGTCCACGACATCGAGGACGACGCTCAGGTGCGCCACCGTGTGGTAGTGCCGGTGCGGCTCCCGCCACCGGGCGAGCAGCTCCTCCCCGGCCCGGGTGGAGCGCTCGTCGGGTCTCGCCCCGGCGTCGCGGGCCGCCGCCCGCCACCGGTCCAGCAGATCGGCCACCGCCCGAGTCTGCCGCATCCGCGCGCCGCAGGCGGGCGGGAGGATTCAGGGGGCCCGCCACGGGTAGTCGCGCCCATGGCGGTGGCCCGGGACAGAAGACCTCCGATGGTGCGGCGTACCCCGCTGCGTGAGGGCCTGGTGGACGTCGACGGGGCGCGCATCGCCGAGGCCACCGAGCAACTGCGGCACCGCGGCCGGGCCACCCTGCACGACCGGCTGCACCGGGTGCGGATGGCGGGTGGGCTGGCCGTCCAGGCCGGGTTGGCGGCCGGTCTGGCGTACCTCATCTCGCACAAGGTGCTCGGCAATCCGCAACCGGTCTTCGCGCCGATCTCCGCGGTCGGCACGCTTGCCGCGTCGGTCGGGCAGCGGTTCCGCCGGACCGTTGAGCTGATCGTCGGGGTGGGCGTCGGGGTGTTCGTCGGCGACCTCCTGATCTATTTCCTCGGCACCGGCGCGTGGCAGCTCGGCCTGGTGGTCACGGTGGCGATCCTGCTCACCATCTTCGCCGGGGCGAGCGTGGCCATCGTCATCCAGGCGGCGGCCACGGCGGTGCTGATCGTGACGTTGAGCCCGTCCACCCAGAACCTGGAGATCCCGCGCTTCGTCGACGCGTTTCTCGGCGGCGGCATCGCGTTGCTGGTGACGGCGGTCCTGTTGCCGCTGAACCCGCTCCGGGTGATCAACCGGGCGGCCCGCCCGGCGCTGGACCTGCTCGCCGCCCAGCTCGACGCCACCGCCGACGGGCTGCGCGACCGGGACCGGGCCGGCATCCAGCGGGCGCTGGAGCGGCTGCGCAACAACAAGGACGAGCTGGCCACCCTGGGCGAGGCGATCGAGGGCGCGAAGGAGACGGCCACCCTGTCGCCGGCCCGCTGGCACCGCCGCGGCGAGCTGATCCACTACGCGGAGGCGGCCGACCCGATCGACCGCGCGATGCGCAACAGCGGCACGCTGATCCGCCGGTCCGTCACCCTGATCGAGGACGACGAGCCGGTGCCGGACCCGATGCCGGACGCGATCCGCCACCTCGCCGAGTCGGTCCGGCTGCTCAAGCACGAGTTCGCGGCGGGCGAGGAGCCGCAGAAGGCACGGGAGCGCTCGCTGCGGGCCGTCAGCGAGGCCGGCCGGGCGTACGGGGCGGGAGTCGGCTTCTCCGGCAGTGTCGTGATCGCCCAGATCCGGACCACGGCGAGTGACCTGCTGGTGGCCTCCGGTGTCGAGCAGGAGGAGGCGAACCGGTGGATCCGGACGGCCTTCGGGGAGCAGGAACGGCCGGTCGGCGAACCGGCCGAGCCGGGCGAGGCGCCGAAGCCACCCACCGCCCCGCCCGTCGGCTGAGCGCGAGCAGCAGGCGCACGGTCCGGGCCTCAGCCCCGCTCAGCTCAGCTCAGCTCGGCGAGCGCGGCGAGCAGCCGGTCGACCTGGGCCGTGGTGCTGCCCAGACCGATGCTGGCGCGCAACGCGGTCGGCGGAAGATCCCGCCGGCCGGTACGCCCGGCGGCCTCGCCGAGCAGCCGCCGGGCCAGCGGGTGGGCGCAGAACAGCCCATCGCGTACGCCGATCCGGTGCTCGGTGGCCAGCCGGGCGGCCACCTCTGCGGAGTCCCAGCCGGCGACCACGAACGAGACGATGCCGACCCGGGGCGCGTCGGGGCCGAACGTGCGCAACTCCACCACGTGCGGCAGGGCGGCGAGGCCGGCGCGCAGCCGGGCCAGCAGCGCCTGCTCACGGGCGGCCAGCGCGACCCGGTCGGCGTCGGCCAGCGCCGCGCACACCGCCGCCAGCGCCACCGCGCCCAGCAGATTCGGGGTGCCGCCCTCGTGTCGGGCCGGGCCGTTCGCCCAGGTCACATCGTGGGTCGCTGGCCCGACGTGGCTGGTGGCACCGCCACCGGCCAGGTACGGCGCGGCGGCGTCCAGCCAGTCCGCCCGGCCGATGAGCACACCCGCGCCAAACGGGGCGTACAGCTTGTGGCCGGAGACGGCCAGGTAGTCCACGTCGAGCGTGTGCAGGTCGACCGGGGCGTGCGGCGCGAGCTGTGCGGCGTCGAGGACGATCCGGGCGTTGTGCCGGTGGGCCACCCGGGCCAGCTCGGCGACCGGCCACAGCTCCCCGGTCACGTTGCTCGCCCCGGTCACGGCGACCAGCACCGGCAGCGCGGGGTTGCTGTCGCGGCGCAGCTCGGTGAGGGCGGCGGCGAGAGCGCGTACCGCCCCGGCCGGGTCGGCGGGCACCGACAGGCGTACCGAGCCGCGGGGCCAGGGCAGCAGGTTGGCGTGGTGCTCGCCCGCGAAGGTGACGACTGTCGTGCCGGCGGGCAGCGCCCGGGCCAGCAGGTTGAGGGCGTCGGTGGTGTTCCGAGTGAAGATCACGTGGTCGTCGGCGCGGGCGCCGAAGAAGTCGCCGACCGTCTGCCGGGCCCGCTCGTAGGCCAGTGTGCAGCGCCGCGACAGCGCTCCCGCGCCGCGGTGCACGCTGGCGTACCAGGGAAGCAGTTCGGTCACCGCGTCGGCCGCGGCCCGCGCGCACGGCGCGGTGGCCGCGTAGTCGAGGTTGATCTCGCCGGGTACGCCGAGCACGTCGAGCGGCGCCAACGGGCTGGGCGCGACGGTGGGCAGGGCGGGCAGGGCGGGCAGGGCGGGCAGCGAGGGTACGAGGGTGACGGACACGCCGGAACCTCCGGGGTCAGGGACCCCGGGTGCGGTGTCGGGACGGGGTCCGCGCTTGCCCAGCACGCCGATCGGGCTGGGCCCGGTCATCACCCGGGGCACCCCACCGCGAACTCGACGAGGGTTGCCGGCCAGCAAGCCGGGGCTTCACGCTGGCGCTCGTGACCTGCCGGCAGCATAGCGGCTGTGGATGCGACCGGACCAGCCGGCGGGGGATGGCTACGCTGACCGCATGGCCGACACCCCGCCCGGTGCACCCCTGCCGTCGCCGCCCACGCCCGCCGATCCGGCTGTCGTCGCGGCGCCCCGGATGCCGCCGCGCCGACTGGTTTGGCTGCGGTTCCTGGTGCTGGCCGGGGTGGTGCTGTTCATCGCGGCGTGCGCGGTCTTCATGGTCATCACCCTCGGCCAGTCGCTGGGCCTCGACGCGCTGCTCATCGGGGTGGTCGCCGCGATCCTGCCGGTGCCGGTGCTGGTCGCCTGCTTCCTCTGGCTGGACCGGTACGAGCCGGAACCGCTGAAATATCTGATCTTCTGCTTCGCCTGGGGCGCGTTCGTCTCCACCGCCGCCTCCCTCAAGGTGAACGAGTTCGCCGCCGGGCGGTTCGCCGACTGGGGGCTGCCGGAGGCGCTGACCGGCGTGCTGGTGGCGCCGTTCATCGAGGAGCTGACCAAGGCCCTCGGTCCGATCCTGCTGCTGGTGTTCCGGCGTCGGGAGTGGTCCGGCATCACCGACGGCCTGGTCTACTGCGGGCTCTCCGCGGTCGGCTTCGCGATGGTGGAGAACATCCTCTACCTGGGCGGGTACGGCTATGCGGCCGGCGCCGACCGGTACGGCCCGGCGACCGGCACCCAGCAGGTGATCGCCATCTTCATCGTGCGGATCCTCCTGTTCGGGTTCGCCCATCCGCTCTTCACCTCGATGACAGGTGTCGGGCTCGGTGTCGCCTCGCGCACGGCCGACCGGCGGGTCCGCGTGCTCGCCCCCATCGCCGGCCTGCTGCTGGCGATGATGCTGCACGGCACGTGGAACCTGCTGCCGACGTTGACCCAGGCCACCGGCGAAGCGGTGATCATGCTGTACGGCTTCCTGGGCCTGATGGTGCCGGTGTTCTTCGGCACGGTCGGGCTGGCCGTGTGGCTGCGCGCCTGGGAGGGGCGGCTCACCGAGCGGACCCTGCCCGACTACGTGCGCGCCGGCTGGCTGAGCCCGCCCGAGGTGGCCGCCCTGAGCAGCCTGGGCCGCCGGCACGCGGCCCGCAGCTGGGCACGCCGGGTCGCCGGCGACGCCGGGGTGCGGGCGATGCGCGGGTACCAGCTCGCCGCGACGCGGCTGGCCCTGCTGCGCGACGGGACGCTTCGTGGTCTGGACCGTAAGCCCGCCGACCGGGAGCGGGCGGTTGCCGAGGAACGGCAACTGCTGGAGGCCATCACCGCGCACCGGTCGTTCTTCGTGGGGCGTGACCCGCAGGCGCCGGTGGGTGTCTGGGACGGCAGCCGCTACCACCTGCGCTTCCCGGACGGTACGCAGCGGCCGGTGGAAGCGCCCGACGAGCCGGTCGTGCCGATCCCGGTGGTGCTCGCCCCGCCGCCGCCCCCCATGGGCTACGCGCCGCCCGGTTGGCACGGCCTGCGCCCCCCGGCGCCGTGGCCGCCCGGTCACTCCTGACGGGCGCTGGCGGGGGTCAGGTCATCAGGGTGGTGAGGAAGTCACCGAGCCCCTGCGCCATCGCCATCAGCGCGGCTCCGATCCCCTTGAACATCTGCGCGGCCCCGTCCGGCCGGAACGCCATGAAGTAGATCAGGAACGCGACGCTGCCCCAGGCCAGCAGTTTCTTCACGAATACCGGCATCGTCCCTCCCCAGGGCCCACGGTCGCCGGCTGGCTTCCCACGCCACGGGCTGGCAAACGGCGCGGTGGCGCCCGCTGGCCAGGGGAGGTGCGTCAGAGATAGAGGCCGGTGGAGTCGTTCTCGACCCGCTCGGCGGCCACGGCGTGCACGTCGCGTTCCCGCAACAGCACGTACCCGCGGCCGTGCAGCTCGACCTCGGAACGCTCGTCCGGGTCGAAGAGCACCCGGTCGCCGGAGACGATGGCGCGGACGTTCGGCCCCACGCCGACGGCGGTGGCCCACGCGAGGCGCTTGCCGACAGCGGCGGTAGCCGGGATGACGATGCCAGCGGTCGAACGGCGCTCGCCCTCGCTGCCGTCCATCCGTACCAGCACGCGGTCGTGCAGCAGGCGGATCGGCAGGCCGGAGTCGAAATCCTGGTCGGCGGTCACGGGGCAGACGCTACCGTGTCGCGAGGGACCGGCCGCCGGTGGTTACGTCCCTGGCCGTCCGGGCATTGTGTGGCGGAACTGCCCTACGGTGTGGGGAACGGACGTATGCTGTCCGACCTGTCGCCGTGGGCGGACGACTCTTCTGCCAGGAGGTGCGCTTGAGCCGCTTCGAGCGGGTACGCGGGCGGCTGCGCCGCGCCTACCGGTCAGGACAGGAGTCGGTTCGCGCGGCTCAGGAGACGCCGAGCGACGCGCCGGAGACGGCCGGGGTGGCCTCGCCGGCCGTTCCCGGGCCCGCCGCTCCGGCGAAGGCCACGGTCGTCGGCGCGGAGCCTCCGGTGGACCTGCACAGCTCGACGTCCAGCCGGGACGACGCCGACGTGCCGCACGGGCTGCGAATCGCCGCCGCCTGGTGCTGGCGGCTGATCGTGATCGGCGTGGTGGCGTGGGCGCTGCTCCGGATCGTCGGCACGGTCCGGATCGTGATCATCCCGCTGGCCATCGCGTTGCTGCTCTCGGCGTTGCTCGCGCCGGCCGTGGGTTGGCTGCTGCGGGCCCGGTTGCCCCGTTCGCTGGCGACGGCCGTGGTGCTGGTCGGCGGTCTGGCGGGCGTCATCGGCACGCTGACCCTGGTGGTCAACGAGTTCATCCAGGGCGTACCGGAGCTGAGCGAGAAGTCCTCGCAGGGCGTCCGGCAGATCCAGAACTGGCTGAAGACCGGCCCGTTGCACCTGTCCGACACCCAGCTCGACCGCTACATCAACGAGGCGCAGGGCTGGATCAACGACAACACCTCGAAGTTCACCAGCGGCGCGCTGAGCACCGCGGCGACGCTGGCGGAGGTGCTGACCGGCACGCTGCTGGTGCTGTTCGCGACGTTCTTCTTCCTGCGTGACGGCAACAAGATCTGGCGTTTCCTCGTCCGGCTGCTGCCGGTGGCCGCCCGGTGGAAGGTCGACGACGCCGGCCGCGCCGCCTGGCAGACCCTCGTCGCGTACGTCCGCGCGACCGTGCTGGTCGCCTTCATCGACGCGGTCGGCATCGGCATCTTCCTGGTCATCTTCGATGTGCCGTTCGCCTTCCCGCTGGCGGCCCTGGTGTTCCTCGGCGCGTTCATCCCGATCGTCGGCGCGGCGCTCTCCGGTGGGGTGGCGGTGCTGGTGGCGCTTGTCGACAGCGGGCCGGTAACCGCGCTGATCATCCTGGGTGCGGTTATCGGTGTGCAGCAGGTGGAGGGCCACATCCTCCAGCCCCTCATCATGGGCCGGGCGGTGGCCATCCACCCGCTCGCGGTGATCATCGGGATCGCGGCCGGCGTGGTGCTCGCGGGCATCACCGGCGCGCTGGTCTCCGTGCCGCTGATTGCGGTGCTGAACACCGCCGTACGCCGACTGGCCGCCCGGACGGTCCCGGACACCCCACCCGACGCCGTCGTCGTCGCCGCGCAGGCCCCCTGACCGCACGAGCGGCGCGCCTCCCGCGCCGTGATCACGCACGATCGTTGATGTAGTGGCATCCCCGGCCGGGGATGCCACTACATCCTTGTTATTGCACGACCTTGGGCGCGGGGCGCGGGGTCAGGTGGTGGCGAGGCGTTGCAGGGCGCCGCGGGCTACCTCGGGGCGGGTCGTGTACCAGAACGGGGGCAGCGAGCGGCGCAGGAACGGCCCGTAGCCCCGCGCCGTCTCCAGGCGCGAGTCGAGCACCGCGACGACTCCCTTGTCGCCGGTGGCCCGGATCAGTCGGCCCACTCCCTGCGCCAGCCGGACGGCCGCGATCGGCACGCTGACCGCGGCGAAGCCGGAGCCGCCGCCCGCGTCCACGGCAGCGGCGCGGGCCGCCGCGAGGGGTTCGTCGGGCCGTGGGAAGGGCAGCCGGTCGATGACCACGAGCTGGCAGGCGTCGCCCGGCACGTCCACCCCCTGCCAGAGCGACATCACCCCGAACAGGCAGCTGGACCGCTCCTCGCGGAAACGGCGGACCAGCAGCGGCAGCGCCTCCTCGCCCTGCAACAACACCGGCAGGTCGGTCCGCGCGCGCAGCAGCTCCGCCGCCTGCGTCGCGGCCCGCCGCGAGGAGAAGAGCCCGAGAGTACGACCACCGAGCGCCTCGACGAGCCCGAGCAGCTCCTCCCCGGCCGCGTCGGGCAGCCCGGAGACGCTGGGCCGGGGCAGGTGCGCGGCGACGTACAGGATGCCCTGCCGGGCGTAGTCGAACGGCGAGCCCACGTCCAGGGAGCGCCAACCCGGCCCCTCGGTCGCCGGCACGACGGACCCCGGGTTGGTGTCGCCCGTGAGCCGACGGCCGGGCGCCTCGGCGACCGGGCGGCCCGGGGCGGTGCGGGCGGCCTGCGCGGCAGCGGCCGGGGACGGTGGTGCGGGTGGCGGCGCGTCCAGGCCGAGGGCGCGGGCCACCGTGTCGAACCGGCCGCCGAGCGCCAGGGTGGCCGAGGTGGCCACGACGGTGCGTTCGTCGTACAGGTGGGTGGCGAGGGTGCCGGCCACCGACAGGGGTGCGACCACGAGGGCCCGTCGGCTGCCGCTGTCGTTCTTCTCCACCCAGGCCACGTCGTGGTCGGCCTCTTCGAGGAGCCGCTGGGCGGTGGTGGAGAGGTCGTCCAGGGCGGCCTTGGCCTGCTGCTTGCGGACCGGGTCGGGATCATCTGACTTGATCTCGCCGATCGCGTCCAGGGCGGCGCGGGTGGCCGCGTCGAGCAGCGTGCACGCCTCGCGCAGTGGCGTCGGCAGGCCGGCGGTGAGTCGACCGGCCGGGGCCTCGGCCAGCCCGACGGCGAGGGCGTCACCGGCGGCGGTGAGCGCGTCGGCGGTCTCCGGCCGCAGCAGCGTACGGGCCCGCCGGGTGGTCCGGTCGATCAGCTCCGGCACCAGCTCGGCCTGGGCGGCCGAGGAGACCCGGTCGGCCAGCTCGTGTGCCTCGTCGACGATGAGCAGCTTGTGCGGCGGGACGATGTGCCGGTCGGCCAGCATGTCGACCGCCAGGAGGCTGTGGTTGGTCACCACGATGTCGGCCTCGCGAGCGCGGGCCCGGGACGCCTCGGCGAAGCACTCCGCGCCGAACGGGCAGCGGGCCGCGCCGACGCACTCCCGCGACGGCATCGAGACCAGCCGCCAGGCCTGGTCGTCGACGCCCGGGTCCAGCTCGTCGCGGTCGCCGGTGTCGGTCTTCTCGGCCCAGTCGCGCAGCCGCTCGATCTGCTTGCCCAGCCGGCCCGCCTCGCCGAGCCACTTCGTGCCGCCGCCGGGGCGGGCGGCCGGGGCGTCGAAGAGGGTGTCCTCCGGCTCGTCCTCGGTGGAGTTGTCCAGCCGCGCCAGGCAGAGGTAGTGGTGCCGGCCCTTGAGCACCGCGAACGTGGGCCGGCGGCCGAGCAGCGGCTCGACGGCGTCGGCCAGCCGGGGCAGGTCGTGGTCGACGAGCTGGGACTGCAACGCCAGGGTGGCCGTGGAGACCACCACCGGGCCGTCCACGGTGAGAGCCGGCGCGAGGTACGCCAGCGACTTGCCGGTGCCGGTGCCCGCCTGCACGAGCAGGTGCTCGCCGCTGGTCACGCACTCCTCGATGGCGGTCGTCATCTGCTGCTGGCCGGGCCGCGCCGTGCCGCCGGGGACCGCGCCGACCGCGGCCGCGAGCAGCTCCGTGCCGCTGGGCCGGGCACCCCGCCGCCGGCTTCCACCGCGGGCCGACGGGGTGGCGGAACCGGTGGCGGTGCGGGGCGGAGTCACCGTGCGACGGTACCCGCCGCCGCCGACAGCGTCCGTGCCCATCCGCCCGCGTGGCGCGGACCACCCATCGACCTCGCTGGTCCACCCCGTCCGGTTACGGCCGTGCTACGACGCGTGGGCAGTATCGGTTAGGGTGCGAATCATGCCGAGCGACGTGGTCCGAGTGATCTACCGCAAGTACGACGGCAGCGCGCACCGTGACTACCCGGCCCGCCGCCTCGCGGAGGACGATCTCGGCGTCTGGCTCGGCGTCCCCTTCGGCACCGAGTCGGTCTACCACGGCCGGCCGTCGGTGGAGAAGATCCCCTTCGTCCTGCTGGTGCCGCACCACGCGTGGTGGACGGGCATGTTCAACCCGCCGCCACGGACCAGCGAGGTCTACTGCGACATCGCCACCCCGGCCCGCTGGGAGTCCGACGACACCGTTCACCTGATCGACCTCGACCTGGACGTGGTCCGGCGGCGGGCCACCGGCCTGGTGGAACTGCTCGACGAGGACGAGTTCGCCGAGCACCGGGCCCGTTTCGGCTACCCGCAGGACGTGGTGGTCGAGGCCGAGGCGGCGGCCCAGTGGCTGTACGGCGCCCTCGGCGACGGCACCGAGCCGTTCGCGACGTCGTACCGCAAATGGTTGGCGCTGGTGGTCTGAGCCGGCGCGGGCTCACCAGCGCGGCGGCCACCGGTCGTCGTCGCCCAGCGGCGGCAGGTCGGCCAGCTTCTCCGGGTTGAGCTGGTTGAAGATGCCGGTGATCCGGCCGCCGTCGACCGCGAACGCGGTGACCACGCGGATCGGCCGCCCGTCGCTGTGCGCCGTCTCCACCTGGAGGCCGAGGACGCCGTCGACAAGCACCGGGCGGGCCCGCATCCGTCGCGCGTACCGCCCGGTCCGGCCGAACAGGCCGAGCGTGAAGCGGCCCACCGTGTCCGCGCCGACCACCGGCCGGCGGGCCGTCGGGAAGTGCCCGCCCGAGTCGCCGATCAGGACCACGTCCGGCGCGAGCACCCGCAGCAGCGGATCCAGCTCGCCGGACTCGGTGGCGGCCACGAACGCCGCGAGGACGCGCCGCTGCTCGGCCGGGTCAGCGGTGTGCCGGGGCGCGTCCGGTGCGGCGACGGCCCTGCGGGCCCGGGAGGCGAGCTGCCGGGCGGCCACCTCGCTGGTGCCGAGGACGTCCGCCACCCGGGCGAACGGCACCGCGAACACGTCGTGCAGCACGAACGCGAGCCGCTGCTCGGGCGCGAGCCGTTCCAGCAGCACCCGCAGCGCCGTGCCGACCTGGTCGGTGCGGACCGCGCGTTCGGCGGGGTCGGGGGCGTACCCACCGCTGGCTTCGCCGCCGTGCAGCGGGCTCACGACCGGTTCCGGGAGCCACTGCCCGGGGTACGCCTCGCGGCGGACCCGCGCCGAGCGCAGCACGTCCAGGCAGATCCGGGCGCAGGTGGTGGTCAACCACGCGGAGAGATCGCGGATCTCGGCGCGGGCGGCCGGGTCGGCGAGCGCCCCGGCGTAACGCAGCCAGGTCTCCTGCACCGCGTCCTCGGCCTCGCTGCGGCTGCCCAGCATCCGGTGGGCCACCGCGAGCAGCCGACCCCGCTCGGCCTCGAACTCCGTCGCCAGGTCTCGCACGACCCACCACCCTCCCCCGAGCGCCACGTCCCCTGGCGCACATCCTCCAACCAACCGGACGCGCCGGCGGCCCCGGACGTGACGGCGGGCCTCGGTGGGCCTGGTGGGCCCTGGCTGGGCCTCGGTGGGCCGGTGGGCCTCGGCGCGCGGATGGCCGGCGGTTGGGCGATGATCCGAGGATGAGCGAACCCCGGCAAGGGCAGAGCGAGCGGGTCGTGGCGCCGGACGGCGGGCCCGTGCGGGACCTGTTGCGGGTCACCGCGCCGGTGGATCTCGCCGCGATCGATCCCCGGTCCACGCCCGGCCTGCCGCCGGCCGAGGTGGTCGGCGAACACCGCAAGACCTGGGCCCGTGCGCAGGTGGCGCTGGTCGGCGAGGAGCTGGGCCGGCAGCAGGAGATGCTCTTCGCGATGGCCAAGGCCGGCTCGGAGCACCCGGCGCGCCGGGTGCTGCTGGTGCTCCAGGCGATGGACTGCGGTGGCAAGGACGGCACGATCAAGCGGGTGGCCGGCGCGATGAACCCCCTCGGCCTGCACATCCGGTCGTTCGGTCCGCCGACCCCGCAGGAGCTGCGGCACGACTTTCTGTGGCGGATCCGCCGGGAGCTGCCTCCGCCCGGGTACGTGGGGATGTTCAACCGCTCACACTACGAGGACGTGTTGATCGCCCGGGTCGGGTCGTTGGTGCCGGAGGCGATCTGGCGGGCCCGCTACGACCAGATCAACTCCTTCGAGCGGGAGTTGGTCGACGACGGGGTGACCGTCGTGAAGGTGATGCTGCACATCTCGTACGCCGAGCAGGGCGAGCGGCTGCTGGAACGGCTCACGGACCCGCACAAGCACTGGAAGTACAACCCGTCGGACGTCGACTCCCGGGCGCAGTGGGACGACTACCAGGCCGCGTACGCCGAGGCGCTGAGCCGGTGCGGCACGGACGCCGCGCCGTGGTTCGTGGTGCCGGCGGACCGCAAGTGGTACCGGGACTGGGCCGTGGCACACCTGCTGCGGGAGACGTTCGACACGCTCGATCTGGGGTATCCGCCTGCCGATTTCGACGTGGCGCGCGAGCGTGAGCGGCTGGCCGCTGGGGGAGCGGGGACGGTTGGGACGCCCGAGATGAACAGCAGGTGAACGAGCGGTGAATGTGGCCTGGCCAGGGGTGGGCCGACGAATTTGCAGTTCTGGCGTTTCCTAGCATTCACCGAGCGGACGCCGACGGACGCCGCCACCCTTCCACCGACGCGACGAGGTCTGTGCTGTGAAGTTTTCCTTCCGCCCCACCGAGGGCGCCTTCTACGAGCTCTTCACCAGGGCCGCGCAGAACCTGGTCCGGGGCACCGCGCTGTTGAACGAGCTGGCTCTGCCCGGTGTCGACGTGCAGTCGGTCAGCGAGCGGCTGACCGAGGTCGAGCACGACAGCGACCAGATCACGCATGATCTCTACAAGAAGATCAACTCGACCTTCATCACGCCGTTCGACCGGGAGGACATCTACCGGCTCGGCTCGCTGCTCGACGACGTGATGGACCACCTGGAGGCGGTCGGCGACCTGCTGTACCTGTACGGGCTGACCGAGCTGCCGGCGCTGCCCCGGGAGCTGCACGAGATGGTCAACGTGCTCGACCAGCAGGCCAAGCTGACCGCCGAGGCGATGCCCCGGCTGCAGTCGATGAAGGATCTCGAGGACTACTGGATCGAGTGCAACCGGCTGGAGAACGAGGGCGACCGGATCAACCGGCAACTGCTCGTCCGGCTCTTCTCGGGTGAGTACGACGCGTTGACGGTGCTGAAGATGAAGGAGGTCGCCGACGAGTTGGAAGCCGCCTGCGACGCCTTCGAGCACGTGGCCAACACGGTCGAGACCATCGCGGTCAAGGAGTCCTGAACCGGTGACTCCCGAACTCATCGCCGTCCTGGCGGTGATCGCGGTGGCCCTGGCGTTCGACTACACCAACGGCTTCCACGACGCCGCCAACGCGATCGCGACAAGCGTCTCCACCCGCGCGCTGACACCCCGGATCGCCCTCGGCCTCGCCGCGGTCGGCAACTTCATCGGCGCCCACTTCGGCGCCGGGGTCGCCAAGACCGTCGGCGACGGCCTGGTCACCCTCCCCACGGGGGTGAGCAGCCTCGGGGTGGTCTTCGCCGGGGTACTGGGTGCCATCGCCTGGAACCTGATCACCTGGTACTTCGGCCTGCCGTCGTCGTCCTCGCACGCGCTCTTCGGCGGCCTGGTCGGCGCGACCCTGCTGTCCAGCGGCGGCATCGTGCAGTGGGGCAACATCGGCGAGAAGGTCATCCTGCCGATGGTGCTCTCGCCGATCGTCGGCCTCACCCTCGGTTACCTGCTGATGCTGGCGATCCTCTGGCTGTTCCGCAAGGGTCAGCCGGGCAGGCTCAACCGGGGTTTCCGCCACGCGCAGACCGTGTCCGCCGCCGCCATGTCGGTCGGCCACGGCATGCAGGACGCCGCCAAGACGATGGGCATCGTGGTGCTGGCGCTCTACACCGGCGGTTTCCAGGAGAGCAAGACGCACATCCCCGGCTGGGTCTTCTGGACCTCGGCCACCATGCTGGCCCTCGGCACGTACGCCGGTGGTTGGCGGATCATCCGCACCCTCGGCCGCAAGATCATCGACCTCGGGCCTCCGGAGGGCTTCGCCGCCGAGACGGTGGCCAGCGCGGTGCTCTACTTCAACGCCCTGGTGTTGAAGGCGCCGATCTCCACGACCCACACGATCACCTCGGCGATCATGGGTGTGGGCGCGACCAAGCGGCTCTCCGCGGTCCGCTGGAACGTCGCCGGCAACATCGTGATCGCCTGGATCATCACGTTCCCGGCGGCCGCGCTGATCGCCTGCGTCGCCTACCTGCTGGTCCGGCCGCTCTTCGGCTGACCGCACCCGGCACGCGAGAAGGCACCCCGACCGGGGTGCCTTCTCGCGTTCACTCGTACCGGACGCCGATCTGCTCGCGGATCGTGTCCAGCAGGGTCATCACCTCAAGCGTCGTGGTGTGCGGCACCAGCGGGCTCTCGGTCAGCCCGGCGGCCAGGCAGCGCTGCACCTCGATCGCCTCGTACTGGTAGCCGTTGCCGGCCTCCTCGGCGGAGATCGTCTCGGGCGCGAAGCCGTCCCGGTGCAGGGTCAGCGAAGCCGGCCGGAAGAACGGCTCCGGCAGGTCGATGCGGCCCGTGCTGCCGGTGATCGAGGCGGCCAACGAGCTCGCCCCGACCATGCCGCAGCTCAGCGTGGCCACCGCCCCGCTGTCGTACCCGAACAGGATGCCGGTGTTCTCGTCGGTCCCCTCCGGGCCCAGGTGCGCCCAGGAGCGGATGTGCTGCGGCACGCCGAGCAGCAGGTGCGCCAGGCTGATCGGGTAGATCCCCAGGTCGAGCAGCGCGCCCCCGCCCAGCGCCGGGTTGCGCATCCGGTGCTCCGGCGGGAACGGTCCGGCCACCCCGAAGTCGGCCCGGACATTGCTGACCGTGCCGATGGCACCCTCGGCGATCAGCTGGACCGCGCGAAGGATGAGCGGGTTCGTCCTCATCCACATGGCCTCCATCAGGAAGACCCCGGCGGCGCGGGCCGTGTCCACCAGCTCGGTGCTGGTGGCCAGGTCGAGGGTGAACGGCTTCTCCAGCAGCACCGCCCGGCCAGCGGTCAGGCAGGTCAGCGCCGCCTCGTGGTGCGCCGCGTGCGGGGTCGCCACGTAGATCACGTCGACCTCCGGATCGGCGGCCAGCTCCACCCAGGAGCCGTACGCGCGCTTCGCGTCGTACGTGTCGGCGAACCGCTGCGCGCTGTCGGCGGAGCGGGAGCCGACCGCGACCAGTTCGGCGTCCGGCACCAGCCGGAGGTCTTCGGCGAAACGGCTGGCGATGTGGCCGGTGGCCAGGATGCCCCAACGAGTCATGCCGGAACGCTAGCCGAACCGGGTGAACCGCCCCCTGCCCGGCCGCCGCCCAGCTCATCCGTCGAGACCTCGGTGCTCCTCACCGCGACGACATACCTCGCAGGCCGCCCACCTCGTTCGAGCAAAGGAGGCGCGTGGGTGGTCGGCGGTCGAGCGGAGCCCACCGGCGCACGCCAGCCGGTGGCGGCGGGCCGGGGAACTAGGCTCGCGCCATGACGATCGACAGCGACGGCTTCGCCGCGCCCGCCGCCCTGGTCGAGCACGCCCGCCGGTTCCAGGCCGAGAGCGGTACCCCGGCGACGCCGCGCGTCGCGGCCACCGTGCTGCTGCTGCGTCCGACCGACACCGACTTCGAGGTGTACGTCATCCGCCGCGTCGCCGCGATGACCTTCGGCGGGATGTACGCCTTCCCCGGCGGCGGGGTGGACCGCTCCGACTCGGCGGCGCACCTCGACTGGGCCGGCCCGGCGCCGGCCGAGTGGGCAGGGCGGCTCGGGGTGGCCCCGGACGCCGCCCAGGCGGTGGTCTGCGCCGCCGCCCGGGAGGTCTTCGAGGAGGCCGGCGTGCTGCTCGCCGGGCCCGATCCGGCGACTGTGGTGGGCGACGTCAGCGGTGACGACTGGGAGTCGGCCCGGCAGGACCTGGAGGGGCGTCGGCTGGGCTTCGCGGCGCTGCTCGCCGACCGTCACCTCACGCTGCGGTCGGATCTGCTGCTGCCGTGGAGCCGCTGGATCACCCCGGAGTTCGAACCGCGCCGCTTCGACACGTACTTCTTCGTCGCCCTGTTGCCGGCGGGGCAGCGGACCCGCGACGTCTCCGGCGAGGCCGACCACACCCTCTGGATCCGCCCGGCGGACGCGTTGGCCCGCGCGGAGGCGGGCGAGCTGACCATGCTGCCGCCGACCCTGGTCACGCTGGCCCAGGTGGCGGCGGCCGGCGACCTGGCCGGGGTGGCGCGGGCGGCGGCCGACCGGGACGCCGCCACGCCCATCACCCCGCGCCTGGACCTCCCGGCCGACGGCGAGCCCCGCTTCGTGCTCGGCTGACCCCAGCCGGCGGCCCGCCGTATCCCTGCGGGTACGGCGGACCGGCGGCCCGTCAGTAGTGCCCGACGTAGCGGTAGTTGGCGTTGAGGCTGCCCGGGGCGGCGTGCGCCGGTGCCAGCGCGTCGAACGGCGCCACCGTGAGGAAGCGGACGAACTGCTGGTCCGGCTCCGCGTTGGGCGCGTAGGTGAGGACGTCGATGTCGCCCGGCGCGACGTCGCGCTCGACCCAGTCCATCAGCGGCTGGAGGAACTCCGGGATGCCGACCTCCGACGGGTGCTCGGTCGGCTCCGGCCCGAACAGGCAGTGGTAGCCGGCGGGAACCATGTACAGCCGCGTGAACGCCTCGCTGCCGCCGCGACGCTGCACCGCCGCGTAGTAGTCGACCGTCGAGAACGGGGGTACGGACGGGTCCGCCCAGCCGTGGTAGAGGATCAGCTTGCCGCCCTGGTCGCGGAACTCGGACAGGTCCGCGTCGGTGGCGTTGTAGATGGCGTCGCCCAGCACGTTCAGCCGCTCGAACGTCGCCCGGGTGAACCGCACGTCGTTCAGCTGGAAGTCGGCCGGTGGGCTCTGCGGGTACGCGAGGTACTTCAGGTAGTTGAACGCGATCCTCCCGGTGTTGCCGTCCACCGGGGAGCCGGAGCGCACCACGAACTCGTCGATCCAGCCCAGTTCCGATCCGTACGGCATGCCTCCGGGGTAGAGCCCGTTCGGGCCCCGGTAGAACGCCACAACGGCCGCCACCTGGGCGGGCGTTAGGCAGTCGGGTCGGTCCGTGCCACGCGGGCAGCGCAGCGACGACGGCTGGAACCCGCACCGCCTCGGGTCCTCGATGACCGAGCCGCACTTCTGCACTACCGCCTCGTGCAGCGCGGGAATCTTCTCTGGGCCGAGGATCTGCCGGCCCGACCCGTCGGTGTTGCGCAGCACCACCCAGGCGTTGAGCAGCGCCAGCGGCGCCAGGTTGTGCACCGGTGCGCCGGCCAGGATGCCGTCGAAGTCGGACGGGAACCGCTGCGCCAGCATCAGCCCCTGCCGGCCGCCGGTCGAGCAGCCGTCGAAGTACCGGTACGTCGGCCCGTGCCCGTAGTACGCGACCATCACCGCGTCCGCCACCCGCCGCAGCCGGTGCTCGGACAACAGCCCGAACTCCAGTCGCGCCCGAGGGTCGGCGCCCCAGGTCGCGGGCTCGCTGGTCTGCGGGTCGCCGGTGTGCCCGGTGTCGTCGGAGGCCAGCACCAGCCTGCCGTCCCGCGCGGCCGCGCACTGGAACCCGAAGAGCGGCAGGGTCAGGTCGGGCACCGTGCCGCACAGCCCGCTACAGCCCTGCTGCACGTACTGCCCCGTCCATCCGGAGACGGGGAGCTTGACGGTGAACCGTGTCTGCGGCCGGATCACCCCCTGCACCATGCAGAATTCCTGGCCCTCGGCGTTGGTGTCCCGTTCCGCCGACGTCACCGACACCTGCGGGATCCGCGCCCCGGCCAACCCCGCGCACCGGTCGGTGGGCGGGTCGGTGGCGGATCCCGGCGTGACGATCAGGGGTACGGCGGTCAGCAGTGCCAGAACAGTTCGGATCATGCTTCCCTCCTCTTTGGAGGGAGATTAGGCAGTTCGGCGGGCCTTTCGAATCGGTCCCGGGACGGGACTCACGGTCATCCCCGGGGCGGAGCGGTGCCCGGCCGGACCAGGCCGCACTCGTAGGCGAGCACAGCCGCCTGCACCCGGTCGCGCAGACCGAGCTTGAGCAGAATCGCCGACAGGTGGGTCTTCACGGTGGCCCGGCTGAGGACCAGGCGCTCCGCGATCTCGTCGTTGGAGAGCGCCCGCGCGACCAACGTGAGCACCTCGATCTCACGCGCGCTGAGCGCGTCGAGCGCCGGCGGGGGAGTGCCGCCGGGCAGTTCGCTGGCGAACCGGTCGAGCAGCCGCCGGGTGACGGTCGGCGCGAGCAGCGCCTCACCGCGCGCCACCACCCGTACCGCCGTGGCCAGCTCGTCGGGGCGGATGTCCTTGAGCAGGAAGCCGCTGGCACCGGCCCGCAGCGCCGCGAACACCGGCTCGTCCAGGTCGAACGTGGTCAGCATGATGATCCTCGCCGCCTGGCCGGCGGCGACCAACCGGCGGGTCGCCTCGATGCCGTCCAGCCGGGGCATCCGTACGTCCATCAGGATCACGTCCGGTCGCAGGCGCCCGGCCAGCGCCACGGCCTCCAGGCCGTCGCCCGCCTCGCCGACGACCTCGAGGTCCTCGCGGCTCTCAATGATCATCGCGAACCCGGCTCGCACGAGGGCCTGGTCGTCGGCGATCAACACCCGGATGGCCGCCGTCATGCCGAGGTGAGCGGCAGGTCCGCCCGTACCCGAAAGCCGCCACCCGGCACTGGCCCAGCGTCCAGCGTCCCGCCCAGCAGCCGGGCCCGTTCCTGCATCCCCACGATCCCCCGGTGGGCGGAACGGTCGACCCGGCCGCTCGGACGGGCCGGGCCGTCGTCGCGGATCTCCAGCCGTACCGACCGGGGCGAGCACCGCACCGTCACCCGGGCCAGGGTGGCCTGGCTGTGCCGCAGCGTGTTGGTCAGCGACTCCTGCACGATCCGGTACGACGAGAGGTCCACCGCCGCCGGCAACGGTGGCAGGGCCGGTTCCCGGTCCAGCTCGACGGTCAGCCCGGTGGCCCCCAGCGACGCGGCCAACGTGTCCAGTTGCGCCAGACCGGGCTGCGGGGTGGCCGAGTCGGGCTCGGTGTCGGCGCTCATCGTCTGCAACAGCACCCGCAGTTCGGACAGGGTGCTACGGGCGGCCAGATCGATCGAGGCGAGCGCCGCGCGGGCCAGGTCGGGTCGACGGTCGAAGACGTCCTGCGCGGCGCCGGCCTGCACGACGATCACCGACACCGTGTGGACCAGCACGTCGTGCAGCTCGCGGGCGATCCGTTCGCGTTCCTGGGTGACGATGCGCCGCTCGGAGTCCTGCCGGCGCAGCGCGCGGGTCCGACCAAGCTCACCGAGGGTCCAGCCGAGCGCCGGGCCGGCGATCGCGAGCAGCACGTTGCGCCAGTCGCCGTACGCCAGCTTCCAGGGCGTCCCGGCCACCAGCAGGCCGAGCACCCACAGCGACCGCGACGGCGGCCTCCGCCGCGCGTACCCGGCGAGCACCGCGGCGACCTGACCGAGCCAGCCGATGGCCGGACTGAGCGACTCGATGCCGATCCCGGCGAGGACGGCCACCGCCATCGCGGCCTCCGGGTGGCGGCGCAGCACCGCGATGGTGCCGGCCTGCACCGCCGCCAGTGCGATGGCGGCGGCGTATCCGAGCACGTGGTGTGGCCCGTTCGGCGTGACCAGGATCAGCGCCGCGAGCACGACGAACAGGCCGACGGCGACCCGCTGGTCGGGCCGGCATCCGCGCAGGAGCCTGCCGGGTGAACGCACCCGGTGATCGTAGGCAGCTCACGGATCGACGGTCATCGGCCGCGGGAACGACGAAGCGGTCCGTCCGGAGACGGACCGCCTGCGTCGCGGAGGGAAGGGGGAAGCTCAGCCGAAGCGGCCGGTGATGTAGTCCTCGGTCTTCTTGACGCTCGGGTTGCTGAAGATCTTCTGGGTGTTGTCGTACTCGATGAGACGGCCCGGGTCGCCGGTCTTCTCGATGGAGAAGAAGGCGGTCCGGTCCGACACACGGGCGGCCTGCTGCATGTTGTGCGTCACGATGATGATCGTGAACTTGTCCTTGAGCTGGAACATCAGGTCCTCGATGGCCAGCGTGGAGATCGGGTCCAGGGCCGAGCAGGGCTCGTCCATCAACACGACCTGCGGCTCGACCGCGATGGTCCGGGCGATGCAGAGCCGCTGCTGCTGACCGCCGGAGAGGCCCGCGCCGGGCTTGCCCAGCCGGTCCTTGACCTCGTCCCACAGGTTCGCCGAGCGCAGCGCCTTCTCGGCCGCCTCGTCCAGGATCGACTTGCGCCGGACGCCGTTGAGCTTCAGCCCGGCCACCACGTTCTCGAAGATGCTCATGGTGGGGAACGGGTTCGGCCGCTGGAAGACCATGCCGATGGTGCGCCGGACCGCGGTGACGTCCACGTCCCGGTCGTAGATGTCCTGGTCGTCGATGGTCAGGCTGCCCTCGACCCGGGCCCCCGGCAGCACCTCGTGCATCCGGTTGATCGACCGCAGGAAGGTCGACTTGCCGCAGCCGGACGGCCCGATGAGAGCGGTGACCGTCTTCGGCTCGACCGTCAGGTTGATGTTCTCGATCGCCTTGAACCCGCCGTAGTAGGCGGTGACGTTCGAGGCGGAGACGCGCTTGGCCATGGTGGTACCTCCGGGGTTCATCGGCTGAGCCTGTTGCGACGGGCCAGCAGTTTCGCCGCGATCGTCAGGATGAGCACGAGGGCGACCAGGGTGAGTGCCGCGGTCCACGCCCGTGCCGGCGCGTACTTCGACGCGTCACCGGCCTGCTGGTAGACGAAGAGGGACAGCGACGACTGGTTGTTCTCGAAGGGGTTGGTGTTGATCGCGGCGCCGCCGCCGGCGACCAGGAGCACCGGAGCGGTCTCGCCGGCCGCGCGGGCGATGGCGAGCATGACGCCGGTGACGATGCCGGGCAGCGCCGTCGGCACCACCACCCGCAGGATGGTCTTCCACTTGGGAATGCCGAGCGCGTACGCGCCCTCGCGCAGTGGCGGCGGGACGAGGCGGAGCATCTCCTCGGTGGACCGGACGATGGTGGGCAGCATGAGCACGCTCAGCGCGAGCGCGGCGGCGAAGCCGGAGAAGCTCGGCCGGCCGTCGTTGAACCACGGCGACACGACCAGCACCCAGAACGCCAGCACGAAGAGGCCGGAGACGATCGACGGGATGCCGGTCATCACGTCCACGAAGAATCGGATCGCGAAGGCGAACTTGCCCCGCCCGTACTCGACGATGTAGATCGCGCAGAGAACGCCGAGCGGGACGGTGATCAGGGTGGCGATCCCGACCTGCTCCAGCGTGCCGACGATCGCGTGGTACGCGCCGCCGTTCGGGTCCCGGGCCCCGATGTTGTTCATCGAGGTCTGGAAGAAGGTGCCGTCCAGCCGCTCGGTGCCCTTGCTCAGCAGCGTCCAGACGACCGAGACGAGCGGCAGCACCGCCAGCACGAACGCGGAGTGGATCAGCGCGCTCCAGGTGCGGTTACGGGCCGACCGGCGGCCCTCGACCGCGTTGGCCGCGACGAAGAGCCCGACCAGGTAGAGGATCGCGCCGAGGACGACGACGAGGACCGGGCCGCCGATGCCGGTGCCGTAGACCAGCGCGGCGGAGAGCGCCAGGGCCGCCACGGCGACGGCCGGTGCGGCGTACCGGGGCAGCCGCCGGGCCCGCAGCGAGGCCGGCTGGGCCGGCGGGCGGGTGCGGTGGGAGGTGACGGTTGTGGTCATGCGGCCGACTCCGTGAACTCCCGGCGGCGGTAGATGATCGCCCGCGCCGTGATGTTGACGATCAGCGTGATGGTGAACAGCACCAGGCCGGACGCGATGAGCGCGCCACGGCCGGTCTCGTTCGCCTCGCCGAACGCGTTGGCGATGTTGGCGGCGATGGTGTTGCCGCCGTTCTGGATCAGGTTGAACGAGATGCCGAAGGTGATGCCGAGGGTCAGCGCCAGGGCGATGGTCTCGCCGAGCGCCCGACCCAGACCGAGCATCACCGCGGCGATGATGCCGGGGCGACCGTAGGGGAGCACCGCGGTGCGGAGCATCTCCCAGCGGGTGGCGCCCAGCGCGAGGGCGGCCTCCTCGTTCGCGGTCGGCGTCTGGAGGAACACCTCGCGGGAGAGCGAGGTGATGATCGGCAACACCATGATCGCGAGGACCAGGGCACCCAGCATGATCGAGGCGCCGAACGGGCCGTCACCGCCGAAGAGCGGGATCCAGCCGAAGTGCTCGTTCAGCCAGACCGAGAAGTCCCGGACCGGGTTGCTGAAGACGTCCCGCCCCCACAGGCCGAAGACCACGCTCGGCACGGCGGCCAGCAGGTCGACCAGGAAGCCGAGTGCGGTGCCCAGCCGGCGCGGCGCGTAGTGCGAGAGGTAGAGCGCGATGCCCAACGCCACCGGCACCGCGATCAGCAGCGCCAGCGCCGAGCTGAGCACCGTACCGAAGGCGAGCGTGCCGATGCCGAACTTGGGCTGCGGCTCGTTGGGGGACCAGCCCTCGTAGGTCCAGAAGTTCTCGGTGTTGGCGCGCAGGGCCGGCACCGCCTTGGCGATCAGGAAGATCGCGATGGCGGCGATGATGACCAGAACGGCGGTGCCGGCGGCCAGTGTGAGACCGCGGAAGGCCCGCTCGGCGCCGAACTTGCGGCTGCGCGGCAACGCGCCGCCACCGCCGCCCAGCCCGGTGCCGCCCGGGGAACGGGTGCTGACTGGTGCCTCGGCCACACGCGCCGAGGCACCGGCGGGCCACTCGTGACTCTGGGTCACGCGCGTCCCGCCGGTGCCGGCGTCGGCCGAGCGGTGAGGGGTTTCACCCATCTGCTCGCTCGATTCGGTTGCGGAGGTGGTGGGGTCGGGTCAGGAGAGGTTCTTGACCGCGGTCTCGACCTTGGTGCGGACCGTCTCCGGCAGCGGGGCGTAGCCGAGGTCGGTCAGCGAGTTCTGGCCCTCGGCGCTGGCGGCGTAGCCCAGCAGACCCTTGACCAGCTTGAGCTTGTCGGCCGCGAGGCCCTTGCTGCAGACGATCTCGTACGTCGCCAGGACGATCGGGTAGGCCCCGGCCTCCTTGGTGTTGTAGTCGATCGACAGCTTGAGGTCGTCGCCCTGGCCATCGATCTTGGCGCCGGCGATGGTCTTGCCGGCGGCCTCGGCGGTCAGCGCGGCGAACTCGCCGTTGCCGTTGCCGATCTTGGCCATCTTCAGGCCGGCGTTCTCGGCGAACGACCACTCCATGTAGCCGATGGAGCCGTCGGCGCCCTTGACCCGGCTGGCCACGCCGTCCGAGCCCTTGGCGCCGGTGCCGCCCGGGGCCTTCCAGGCCTTGGCGTTGCCCAGCGTCCAGTCCGCCTCGGAGGTCTTCGAGAGGAACTTGGTGAAGTTGTCGGTGGTGCCCGACTCGTCCGAGCGGTGGACGGTCTGAATGGCGGTCGCCGGGAGCTTGGCGTCCGGGTTGTCGGCCTTGATCGCCGCGTCGTCCCACTTGGTGACCTTGCCGGCGAAGATCTTCGCCAGGGTGGCCGGCTTGAGCTGGAGGTTGTCCACGCCGCTGACGTTGTAGGCGACGGCCACCGGGCCGATCACCATCGGCAGGTGGATGGCCTTGCCGCCGGCGCACTTGGCGTCGGCCTGCGGCTGCTCCTCCGGCTTGAGCGCGGAGTCGGAGCCGGCGAAGTCGGCGGTGCCGGCGATGAACGCCTGGATGCCGGCGCCCGAGCCGGAAGCCTCGTAGTTGATCGTGGTGCCAGCGCACTTCTGCTGGTACGCCTTGATCCACTCGGCCATGGCGTTCTTCTGTGCCGACGAGCCCTGGGCGTTGACCGTGCCGGTACCGCAGTCGACCGCGGCGGCGGAGCCCGAGGCGCTGGCGCCGGAAGTGGGCTCGTTGTTGTCCGAGCCGCATGCACTGAGGCCGAGCGTCGCGGCAAGAGCGAGGCAGGCAATAGTGCCGTACCGCTGGAGCTTCACCTGAGGGGTTTCCCTTCGCGTCTGACTTGGTGCCCCGATGCCGGGGCCCGAGGACCGGCACTGACCGGCTGACACGAAAGTTAGAAGTGCCAGGTAGCCGGTTCGCCGGTCACAAGTGAACGCAAGGTGAACACGTACGGCCCCCGAGGTGACCGCTTGCTGAGGGTGAGTTGTCCGTTAAGTGAACTCGGGTACACCTGTCGGAAGTATGGGTATATTTCCGGTTCGGCGTTATCCCGCCGATGCTCGGCCGTTACCCGCCGGTGACTCGGTCGGGGCGGCGTCCGACGGTCAGCCCAGGTGGTAGTTGATGTGTGCGGACCAGCGGGCGAAGCCCAACCGCTCGTAGAGCGCGACCGCCCCGGTGTTCGAGTCGTCCACGAAGAGCATCACCCGGTCGAGCCCCCGCTTGTCCCGCAGGTACGCGAGCCCCGCGGTGGTCAGCGCCCGACCGAGCCCGCCCCCGTGCGCGGTCGGCTCCACGCCGAGCACGTACACCTCGCCGATGCGGGCCGACCCGGGCCGCTCGTGCACCTTCGTCCAGTGGAAGCCGAGCAGCCGGCCGGTCGAGGTCTCCTCGGCGAGCAGGAAGCCGGCCGGGTCGAACCACGGCTCGGCGAGGCGGACCCGCAGGTCGTCCGAGGTCCACCGCCCCTGCTCGGGATGCTCGGCGAAGGCCCGCGCGTTCAGGGCCAGCCAGGCGGCGTCGTCGGCCCCCGGCCGGAACGCACGCAGCGCCACCCCGTCGGGCAGGCGCGGCTCGCCCAGCGGGGCGGCCAACGGCCGGCGTAGTTGCCAGAGCACGCGCGCCCGGGTGAACCCGAGGTCCACGGCGAGCGCCGCCGCCGACGGGTGGTCGCCGTGCGCCCACGCCCGCAGCGGCCCGGTGGCCGAGGCGAGCACGCCCCGGGCCAGCGCCCGGCCGGTGCCCCGCCGCCGGTACGCGGGGTGCACCACCAGCTCCACCCCGATCCCGCCCACCGGGTCGGTGGTGTCCAGGTGGGCGTACCCGGTGAGGGTGCCGTCGTCGGCGCGGGCCAGCAGGTGCACGGCCGGCGCCTCCGGATCGCGCAGGCGGAGCAGGACGTGCTCGTCGAGCGGGTCCGCGCCGTCGGTGTCGCCCGCCGTACGCGCCAGGGCCAGCACGCCGGCGATCTCCGTCGGGGCCAGTCGGTCGGTCCGGGTCACCTGGTCGCTGGTCGGCTCCGCGCTGCTCATTGGGTCACCGTAGCCGCTGCGTCTCGGGCGTCCCGGACTGTCGCCCGAGGAGGGGGTCGTAGCTCACGTCGGGTCGGTGGGCAGTGCCTCCAGCTCGTATCGCGCGCTGAGTTGGGGCAGGATCCGGCGCAGCGCGTCGACCGTGCCCTGCCGGTCGCCGCCGGCATCGTGCATGAGGACCACCGCACCGGGTTCCGCCTGCGCGAGCACGGTCGCGGCGATCTTGCTGGCGCCGGGCGCCTGCCAGTCCGACGGGTCCACCGACCAGTGCAGCGGAGTCATGCCGAGCTGCTGCGACACCGACACCACGGGGTACGTCCAGGCGCCGCCGGGTTGGCGGTACCAGACGATCGGGGCGTCCGGGACCGCCGACCGGATCGCCTCGTTGGTGCGTACCAGGTCGGCGCGGATCTGGTCGGCGGATTTGTTGCCGAGGGAGACGTCGTGGTGCCAGGAGTGGTTGCACAGGGTGTGGCCGTCGGCGACGATCGCCTGGATGAGGTCGGGATGATCCTGGGCGTTCTCGCCCACCACGCAGAACGTGGCCTTGACGTCGTACTCGCGCAGGATCGCGAGGACCTGCGGGGTGTAGCGCGGGTCCGGCCCGTCGTCGAAGGTCAGCGCGAGTCGGGCGTTGCCGGTTTCGGTGTGGGCGCCGAACAGCTTGTCGCCGCTGGCGCTCTGCCCCGAGCCGTCCTGGCCGGCCTCGGACGGGCCGGCGCTCTGGCCCGCGGTCGGGATACCGGTCGGGGTGCCGGTCGGGGTGCCGGTCGAGGGCTCTTCGGGAGTCTGGTCGGCGTAGTGCGGCCCGTCGCCCTCGGTGGTGACGCCGGTGGCGTGCCGCTGGGTCTGGTCGGGGACGAGACTGCGGCCCAGCACGTACGCCGAGCCGAGCAGGGCAGCCACCACCGCCGTCACGATCACTGCCGCGCGCGCGGTCGAGCTGACCCGCGTCACGGCTTCCGCCCGGCTGGCCGGACGCGCCGGCCCCTCGCCCCCGTGCTACCTGCCCGCACCGTCGCCCCCTTTTCCGACAAACCCGGCAGTCAGAATAGGACTGGCGAGCCGCGCAAAAGGGGCATATGGGAAATCGCCCCGGGGTGGGGGTCAGACGGGCAGCGGCGCGTGCTCCGCCTCGGGCAGAGAGCGCGACGGCGGTACGACGAACTTGTAGCCCACCTGGCGGACCGTGCCGATCATCGACTCGTACTCCGAGCCGAGCTTGGCGCGCAGCCGCCGGACGTGCACGTCCACCGTCCGGGTGCCGCCGAAGTAGTCGTAGCCCCAGACCTCGCGCAACAGTTGATCGCGGGTGAACACCCGGCCCGGGTGCTGGGCCAGGAACTTCAGCAGCTCGAACTCCTTGTAGGTGAGGTCGAGCGGGCGACCCTTCAGCTTGGCGGCGTACGTGTCGGGGTCGATGGTCAGCTCGCCGGCCCGGATCGAGCCGCCGGCGCCGGCGGTCGCGTTGCTCAGGCGGCCGACCGCGAGCCGCAGTCGAGCCTCGACCTCGGCGGGACCGGCCGACGCGAGGATGACGTCGTCGACGCCCCAGTCCGCGTTCAGCGCGATCAGACCGGCCTCGGTCACCACCGCGACCAGCGGCACCCCGAGCCCGGTGGCGTGCAGCATCCGGCAGGTCGCTCGGGCCTCGCTCAGCTCCGACCGGGCGTCCACCAGCACCGCGTCGGGGCTGGGCCCGGCAACCAGGGTGCGGACGTCGCGCGGCGCGGTGCGAACCGAGTGTGGCAGCAGGTCGAGCGCCGGCAGCACAGCCGACGGTTCCCCTGCGCGCGCGGTCACCAGCAGCAGGATCTCCACGATCACCTCCGTCCCGGCGGCGCAACGCCGCACGCGACCAGACACACTCGTGGCGGAGTGCGCTGAGAAATAGCGTGGTCCCGGCGTCGCTGACGGGCGGGTAACGCGTTGAGCGTAACCGATCGCCTCGGCCGCGCCTCCGAGTCATTTCCCGTTTGTCTAGCTTGCCCCTGATCGCGGCGCAGGTTTTAACGTTGCGGAAACCCGTGACCGTCGCGCCGGGCAGCCGATCTGGCACGATCGGGGCGTGTTTCCCTCCACCTCGCCCGACGCCGGCCGCGAATCGTGGTCCGACGGTCCCCGCCCGGGTCCGGCCGCTCCGACCCGTGGCCATCCGCCCGCGCCGCGCACCGGACCGGCCGTCGCCGACGGCGAACGCCGTGAACGGGGTGGGCCGCGCCGGGCCCGCCGTGCCGGGGAGCCGGCCCGTCGTGCCGAGGACGAGGTCGACGAGCCGGAGGAGGAGCCCGTCGCTCCGGTGGAGGTGCACCGGCCGCTGGCCCTGACCATCGCCGGCTTCGCCGCGCTGCTCGGGGTGGGTCTGGTGCTCGGCGCGCAGACGTCCGGGCCGGGTCACCGCCTGCCGTTCGCCTTCATCGTCTTCGGCGTCCAACTGCTGTTCGTGCTCGCCTGGACGATGGCCATGCGCCCACCCGCGCTGCTGCTGGTCGGCGGGATCAGCGCGGCGGTCGCCGCTGCCGCTGACGTCGCCGCCGTCCAGAGCGACGTCGCCGGTCTGGCGCCGCTGGGCTACCTGGCCGTCGGCGGCTTCCTCGCCGCCGTGCTCGGCCAGCTGGTCCGCCGCGTCGACCGGGTCCGGGTCACCGACTCACTCGGCGCCACACTGCTCATCGTGGTCGGGGTCGTGGCCTTCGGCACCCTGATCGTGCTCAGCCGCATCCCGGCCGGCACCCAGGCGATCACGGTCTGCCTGACCGCGAGCGGGGTCGCGCTGACCGTCGCCCGCCTCACCGACGCGGTGCTGCCGTGGCCCCGGCTGGCCCCGCAGGTGCCCCGGGGCGCGGCCGGCGTCGTCGCCGGCGCGATGGTGGGCACGCTGGGCAGCGCTCTCCTCGGCAGCTACCTGGTGGCACCCTTCACGCCGACCCGGGCCGCGGTGATCGGCCTGGTCGCGGCCGTCACCGCCGTCCTGTCCGATCTCGCCGTGGGGTACGCGGAGGCGGGTCGCCTGATGGCGGGCGAACCGCCCACCATGTGGGTCGCCCGGCACATGCAGGGTCCGCTCGGCGGATTCGCCCTGGCCGCACCGGCGGCGTACGCCATGTGCATGCTGTTCCTCTGAGCCTACGGTTGAGGCCGGTGTCGGTCGGGTACCTACGGGTGCGCCGCGCTGCGGCACCGGTTCGGACGTCCCGCCGCATCGCGGCGGGCGGAGACAGGAGGCGGCGTGGCCCAGGAGTATCCGGCTGACGAGGCCCGGCCCCGACGGCGCGGTCGCAAGCTGCTCATCGGCCTGGTCGTCCTGCTCCTGGTGGTGGCGGGTCTGCTGGTGGTCGCCGACCGGGTGGCGGTCGGCGTGGCCGAGCGGCTCATCGCCGAGCGGGTCAGCCAGGAGGTCAGCAAGCAGGGGGCGCAGTCGGCCAAGCCCGACGTCGAGGTCGCCGGGACGCCGTTCCTCACCCAGGTGCTGGACGGGCGGTACGAGCGGATCTCCATCACTCTGCGGGACGTGCAGGCGTCGGTCGAGGGTGACGCCGTACGGCTGCCGGTGCTGGACGTGGACGCCCGCAACGTGCGTGCCTCGCTCGACACGCTGCGGACCGGGCAGGGCGACGTCGTCGCCGACACGGTCAACGGCACCGGCACGATCAGCTACGAGAGCCTCGCCGCGCTGCTGAACCGACCCGGGCTCACCCTCGGCGAGCAGGGCGGCAAGCTCGCCGTCACCGCCCCGGTCGACATCCTCGGCCAGAAGTTCACCGTCGCCGGCACCGCCGACGTCACCGTCGCCGAGAACGGCGCCGTCGCCCTGCGCTTCAGCAAACTGGACGCTGCCGGCCTGCCGAACCTGCCGCTGGCCCGCACGATCCTGAACAAGTACGCCGAGGGCATCTCCGTCGACGTGCCGCTGCCCGACCTGCCGTTCCAGCTCGCGGTCCGGGAGGTCCGGCCGTTGCCCGAAGGGCTGGCGGTCACCGCCGACGCGAAGAACGTACCGATCAACTCCGCCGGCTGAGCGGCGCGTCAGTCGTCCGGGCCGCTGGGACACCCCATCGGCCCCGCAGCCCTGACGATCCCGGATGGTGGTCGGTCCAGTGGCAGCCCGGTCACTGCCTGGTAGGCTCCGTGCTCATGGGGACCCACCTCACCAAACGGCGCGCGGTCGACCTGTGCCGCGTGGCCACCTGCCTGTGTCGCCCTGTCATCTGACGGCGGGGCTGTTTTTGGCCGCCTGACGGCGGCCACCGGCACGCAGGGTCCTCGACCCTTTCCGGTGATCCCACCGAACGCCCGGCAGCGGCGCCGTCGCACAAACCCGTGATCCCGTCCTTCCGCTGGGTCCCGCGCGCGGTGCGACAGTTCAACCCATCGATATTCGCGCGTTGGCTCACCATCCATCCTCACCAGGGAGTGATTCGATGAGTCGCGACACCGCACTCGTCTCGGTCGAATGGGCCGAGAAGAACCTTGACGCCCCGGGCGTCGTCTTCGTCGAGGTCGACGAGGACACCTCGGCCTACGAGACCAGCCACATCGCCGGCGCCATCAAGATCGACTGGAGGACCGACCTCCAGGACCCGGTCCGCCGGGACTTCGTCAACAAGACCCAGTTCGAGGCGCTGCTGTCCGAGCGGGGCATCAGCAACGACGACACCGTGATCCTGTACGGCGGCAACAACAACTGGTTCGCGGCGTACGCCTACTGGTACTTCAAGCTCTACGGCCACCGCGACGTGAAGCTGCTCGACGGCGGGCGCAAGAAGTGGGAGCTGGACGCCCGTCCGCTGGTCACCGAGACGGCGGCCCGCCCGGCGACCCAGTACGTCGCGCAGGAGCCGGACACCTCCATCCGGGCCTTCCGCGACGAGGTCGTCGCCGCGATCGGCACCAAGAACCTGGTCGACGTGCGCAGCCCCGACGAGTTCGCCGGCCGGCTGCTCGCCCCCGCGCACCTGCCGCAGGAGCAGGCGCAGCGGGCCGGTCACATCCCGACCGCGATCAGCGTCCCGTGGTCCAAGGCGGCCAACGAGGACGGCACCTTCCGGTCCGACGACGAGCTGCGCGGGATCTACGGCGACGCGGGGCTCGACGACGGCAAGGAGACCATCGCGTACTGCCGGATCGGTGAGCGTTCCTCGCACACCTGGTTCGTGCTTCAGGAGCTGCTCGGCCACCGCAACGTGAAGAACTACGACGGTTCCTGGACCGAGTACGGCTCGCTCGTCGGCGTGCCGGTCGCGCTCGGCGATGAGCCCGGGGAGGCCTGATCCGCCATGACTGCTCCCACCGCTGCGGGTTGCGCCGCACCCGACCAGGCCGCGCCGCTGCCGACCAGCCTGGACCTGGAAAAGGAAACCGTCATCACGGGCATCGTCCGCTCGGCGGCGGACGAGGCCGTGCCGGGCGCGTACGTCCGGCTGCTCGACTCGACAGGTGAGTTCACCGCCGAGGTGGTCACCTCGGCGGCCGGCCAGTTCCGGTTCTTCGCCGCGCCCGGTTCCTGGACGCTGCGGGCGCTGTCCCGGCACGGCAACGGCGACGCCGCCGTCACCGCCGGCCGGGGCGTCAACGAGGTCACCGTCACCGTCGCCTGACCCACTGCTCTGATCGACCGGGGCCGGTCACCCTCCGGGGTGGCCGGCCCCGATCGTCGTCAGCGCGGGTGGCCGGCGGCCATCAGGTCGTTGATGGTCGGAGCACTTTTCCTCCCCACGTTGGGTCCCGATGGGTTCGGGACGAGCGCGCACCGCCGGGACGGCCGCGCAGCGGGGCGGGTGGAGTGGGTGGGTGGCACCCCCACGTCCGCTGACAGTCATGCTCTGGCTGGTTCGGACGGTGCTCAGTGAATAACGCCGGTCAGTGCCTGGTCAGTGACGTGGCGTCATCCCGACCGTGGACGGGGTCCCGAAATACATCGGCATACGTCACTATCATCGGGTGGTGGTCGCGGGTGGTGCGGGCGGAGTCGGCGGGCCCGGCGCAGAGGCCCCGATCGTCGTCTGCGTCAGTGCGGACGCCTCGGTGCGCGAGCGGGTGCTGCGGCAGCTCGACGGGATCGGGCCGGTCGTGACCTGCGCCGACCTTGCCCAGCTGCGGGCGATGCTGTTCCCACCGCCGGGCGGCTCGACACCGGCCACCCCGCCGGCCCCGCCGCAGGGGCGGGTCAGCTGGGGTGAGCTGGTCGTCGACCGGGCCGGGCACCTGGTCACCTGGCGCGGCGATCCACTGCCGCTCACCCGCACCGAACGGGAGCTGCTCGCCCGGCTCGTCGGTCCGCCGCTGGTGGTGTGGAGCCACGAGCAGCTCTTCGCCGCGGTCTGGGCCGGCGCGTACCTCGGCGACACGGCGATCCTGCACTCCGCGATCAAGCGGCTCCGGCGCAAGCTGCACGGGCTGCCGGGCGGGCCGCGGGTGCACACCGTGCGCGGGGTCGGCTACCGGCTCGATCCGCCGCCCCGGCCGGCCTGACCCTCGGCCGTCATTCCGGCTGCCGACCGCTGCCTCCGGTACGGCGGACCGCCCGTGACACCATGGCCGAGTGAACGGTGCTGTCCAGACGGGTTGGGCCCCGTCGAGCGATCCCGCCGCGCCGGCACCTGCCCGGCGTGGGCGGCGCTGGCTGCTGGTCGCGACCGTGCTGTGGGCCGTCCTGCTGGCCGGGCTCGCCTGGATGTCGGTCCGCGACGACCCGCCGACGGTGCGCGAACAGCGCTCCCTCGACGAGGCCGCCCCGGTGGCCGACCGGGCGGTCGGTGAGCTGGCCCGCGCCGCCGGGACGGCCGGGCTGCTGGAACTGGGCCCGGTGCGGGTCAACGCCGGCTGCCGCGTCACCCCGTTCTCCGACGGCGCGGCGCTGCGCCGCGAGGTCGGCGTGCTCGCGCCCGCCGGCACCGAGCGCGCCGTGCTGACCGGCATCGCCGACCGGCTGCCGTCCACCTGGCGGGCCGGAGTCGGCCCCGGCCTGGACGGCCCGGAACTGCACGCCGACGCCGGGGACTTCGTCGCCGTCGAGGGACGACCGACCGGGGACGGCCGGCTCCGGTTGACCGTCGACACCGGCTGCCGGCCGCTGGGCGCCGGCTACGACCCGAAGCCGGCCACCGGCGCCGGCCCGGAGGCCACGGCCCTGACGGCTGCCCTGACCGCGCTCGACCGTCCGGCCGACGCCGCGCCGGACCTGGTCACCGCGCCGTGCCCCGGCGGCGCCGTGGCCCGTACCGCACGGTCCGCCGCCGGGCCCGGCTCGGCCACGGCCGGCGCGCTCGCCCCGCTGGCCGCCGGCACCCCACTGCTGGACAACCCCCCGCTGTACGCGTACCGCACCGGCGACGTCACCGTGCTGGCCGAACTCGGCCCGGACACCGCACGGGTGGCCGCCACCGTCGGCTGCCCCGCCTGAGCCGGACGTCGGGCCCGGGTCAGCCGCCCGTCTGGTGATCCTGCGGGCCTCGGCTGCGACCCAACGCGTCCACGCGGCCCCAGCGGCCGGGAATGTCCAGCAGCTCCACCCGGCCCATGCCCGGTGGCACAGCCGGATCGATGATCAGGTGTTCGCCCTGCGGTTCCAGCCCCAGCATGACCCGCAGCAACAGCAGCGGGGTGCCGCTCGACCAGGCCTGCGGGCTGCACGCGGTCGGGTACTCCACCGGGTAGCCGGTGCGGCTGCGGGCGTAGCCGGCGAACGCCTCCGGCAGCCGCCCGTCGAAGTAGCGGGACGCCGCGAGCATCGAGTCGCAGATCAGCCCGGCCTCCTCCCGGTAGCCGTACCGGCCCAGGCCCCAGGCGATGATCGAGTTGTCGAACGGCCACACGGTGCCCACGTGGTAGCCGATCGGGTTGTACCGACCCTCGCCCTCGGCCAGGGTCCGCACCCCCCAGCCCGAGAAGAGCCGCGGACCGAGCAGGTGGTCGACCACCTTGCGGGCCCGGGACTCGTCCACGATCCCGCTCCACAGCAGGTGCCCGATGTTCGACGTGAGCGCGTCCACCTGCCGGCCGTCGGCGTTCAGGGCGAGCGCGTAGTACTCCCGGTCGGCGATCCAGAAGTCGTGGTTGAACCGCTGCTTGAGCGCCGCCGCCTCCCGCTCCAGCCGGTCGGCGTACGCCGGGTCGTTCCAGACCTTCCGGGCCAGCCGGGCGGTCCGGATCTTCGCGTCGTACGCGTAGCCCTGCAACTCGCAGGTGGCCCGGGGGAAGCCGGGCAGCCGGCCGTCGGCGTACGAGATGGCGTCCCAGGAGTCCTTCCAACACTGGTTCTGCAGCCCGGACTCCGGGTTGCGGGTCCGATACCAGAGGTAGCCGGTGCCGAGCAGGTCGCCGTACGTGTCGATCCACTCCAGGGCCGCCCGGATGTTCGGCTCCAGCCGCTTGACCAGCGCGGTGTCGCCGGTCCAGCGCTCGTACTCGTCGATCAGGATGACGAACAGCGGGGTCGAGTCGGCCGACCCGTAGTACGGCGAGTGGGGCTGCTCCTCGAAGCCGGCGGTCTCGCCGTACCGCAGCTCGTGCAGGATCTTGCCGGGCTCCTCGTCCCGGAAGTCGTCCACCCGGTGCCCCTGGAGACCGGCCAGCATGAAGATGGTCGGGGGGATCAGCTCCGGCAGGAACGGCAGCACCTGCAACGAGGTGATGATGCTGTCCCGACCGAACAGGGTCATGAACCACGGCAGCCCGGCGGCGATCAGCCGTACGCCCAGGGCGATCGACTCGTAGCGCAGCGCGGCCAGGTCGTTGAGGCTGCGCCGGTACGCCCCGGCCAGCGGCTCGCAGTCACAGCCGAGCTTCGGCGCCCGGTCGATCAGCTCCTGCTGCTCGGCGCGGATGGCGTCCCCGCTGCGGCTGCCCGCGTACGGCAGGGTGGCCCGGATGTCCTCGCCCCGGGCCCCGTAGACGACGGTGGAGACGTGCAGCCGGGTGGTCCACTCGCTGTTGCTGTCGATCCGGACCCGGAAGGTCATCCCGGAGTTGTCGACCTGCGCCGGAACCGTGGAGCGGACCACGGTCTCCCGGCGGAACGCCTCCCGCCGGTACGTCAACCGCAGCTCGTTGTCGGTCGCCGCGACCGTCGTCCGGCCCACCTTCTCCCGGGCGTGCTTGATCTCGAACAGGTCGGCGAAGTCGCTGCTCATCTCGATCCGGACGGTGAACTCGCCCTCCTCGCCGGAGTGGTTGAGCACGGTCAGCTCCTCGTCGAAGCTGCCCCCGATCTCTCTGCTGCGGATCACCGACCACTTGGCGTCCAGGTAGTGGGTGGGTTCGCCGGGAGCGAGGAAGAACGTCGTCCGGTACGACTGGCTGTCGTCGATCGAGAGTGCGTGCAGCCGCTCGCCGTTGAGGGTGAGCACCCAACTGGACAGGAAACGCGTGTCGAAGGAGAACAACCCGGTCGGGAAGGTGAAGGACGGCTCGATGTCGCCGCGTCGGTCGCTGACCAGGAAGGTGTTGCCGTCCAGGATGCTGACGAGATCGTTCACGTCCGCCGCCCGACTGCCTCCCGGGCCACCTCGCGCGGGTCGCGGGTGCCCGGCGGGTTCGGGAAGAAGCGGCGGAAGGCCAGGAAGAGCACCACGTCACCGCTGAAGGTGCTCTCGTTGCGCAGTACCGCCGCGAGCGCCTGGGCCTCGCCGGTGATCAGCCTGTCGAACAGGGCCGAGCTGCTGAACCAGATGGCGTCGGCCGGACCCCGCTCGCGGCTGGCCTGTACCGCTCCCGGCCGCATCCGGACCAGCCAGTGTTCGGTCCGGTGGCCGGTGCCGAGATCGATCTGCAGGGTCCCCCTGGCCAGGCCGCCAAGGACCGCGGGGGCACGCGTCGGCAGCGATTCGAAGAACCTCTCCGTCGCCTCGGTCACAGTCGAATCGTAGGCAGCTGTCCGAGATGTCGGGTCGGTATCGGGAGTCCGCCCATACCGTCGCCCCGAGGTGTGCCGGTGGTCAGTAGACCAGCGCCTGCGTGCCCTCGGCCAACGCCTCCTCGACGAAGACCGCGGCGCCCGCGATCCGCACACCGGGCAGTACGTCGTCCGGGCCGATCTCCCGCCGGGCCGCGCACTGGGTGCAGGCGGTCACCCGACCACTGGTCAGGATGACGTGCAGCAGCTCGGCCAGCGGCGCGGAGTGCGGTAGCTCGAACTCCTGGGCGCGGCCGGGCAGCGCGAACCAGGTCGACTCCCCGGTCAGCCAGAGCGACACGTCCACGCCGGCCGCGACCGCCGTGGCGGCGACCGTGAAAGCCTGCGCGCACCGCTCCGGGGCGTCCGCCCCAGCGGTGACCTTGACGACGAGAGAGCGGGCCATGAGGCCCAGCATAGGATGGTCACGATGGTTACCGAGATCGGGTTCGTCAGCCTGCTGGTCGCCGGCCTGGGCGGGCTCGCCGGCGGCCTGGTCTACCTGGCAGTAAAGATTTCGAGGGGACGTTGGTGAGCGCGAGGAGTGAGCCGGGCCTGCGAGCCCCGCAGTCGCGAACGAAGGTGGCACGGTGAGCGCGAGGAGTGAGCCGGGCCTGCGAGCCCCGCAGTCGCGAACGAAGGTGGCACGGTGAGCGACGAGAACCCGCTGCAGCCACCGTGGCTGAACGCGCCGCCGGTCGAGGAGTACCCGTTCGAGGAGAGTCACGACCTGCGGGTCGGCCCGAAGCTGCACCCGGCGCTGGACGGCCTGCTGCCGTACATCGGTCTGTGGCGCGGCCGGGGCAAGGGTGGCTTCCCCACCATCGAGGACTTCGACTACGCGCAGGAGATCCGGATCAGCCACGACGGCCGGCCGTTCCTGCACTACGAGTCGCGCGCCTGGATCCTCGACGAGCAGAGCAGGCCCGTCCGCCCGGCCGGGCGTGAGGTCGGCTGGTGGCGACCGGTGCTGGTGGACGGTCGGGCAACCGACGAGCTGGAGGCCCTGCTCACGACCCCCACCGGGGTGATGGAGCTGCACCTCGGCAAGCGCACCGGCACCCAGGTCGAGTTCGCCACCGACGCGGTGGTCCGGACGGCGACCGCCAAGGAGGTCACCGGCGGGCACCGGCTTTTCGGCATCGTCGAGGGGGCGCTGCTCTACGCCCAGGAGATGGCGGCGATGGGTCACCCACTCAGCGCGCACCTCTCCGCCCGGCTCGTCCGGGTCGGCGGCTGACGCTTCAGTCGACGGGGAAACCCAGCAGCGACTGCAGGGCGGGGGTGCGCGGGCAACGGTCCCGGCGCACCCCGTCCAGCGTGTGGACCTCGGTGAGCCCGCGCACCGACGAGGCGAACCACACCCCGTCGGCGTCGTGCAGCTCGGCCGGGGTGACCATCCGTTCGGAGGCGCTCAGGCCCAGCTCGCCGGCGTGGGCGAGCAGCCAGGCGACGGTCGTGCCGGGCAGGATGCCGGTGGTGGCGGCCGGCACCGTGCGGAGCGTGTCGCCGGTGAGCCACACCACGTTGGCCGTGGGCCCCTCCAGGGCGTACCCGTCGGAGGAGATCCATAGCACGTCGTCCACCCCGTTGGCGCGGGCCCAGCGGCGGGCGGCGCTGTTGACCGCGTACGAGGTGGACTTGATCCCGGTGGGCAGCCAGGTCAACTCGGCGCGGGCGGTGGCGGGCACCCCGAGCGGCAGGTTCGCGACGCTGATCCCGTCCCGTCGCGCCATCCGCGCCGCCGCCGGCACCTCGCTCAGCGTGGCGTAGACCGTCGGTGCGCCGGCCTGCGGGCCCCGGGTGCAGACCAGCCGCAACGCCCCCTCGACCCGCGCCGGCCAGCCGGCGCACACCGTGTCGAGCAGGTCGGTCAACGCGGCGGCGTCGGGCACGGCCAGCTCGATGGCGGCGGCCGACGCGGCCAGCCGGGCCAGGTGCTCGTCGCGCAGCCACGGCCGGCCCTGGCGCAGGTGCATGCTCTCGAAGAGCCCGTCGCCGTGCAGGACGCCACGGTCGTCGCCGCGTACCACCGGCTCCGTGGCCGGGACCGGGCCCTGCCCGAGCACGGCGATCCGCGCGGTCGGGCCGACCGGAACCTGCCCGGTGAAGGACGTCGCCATGAGGGTCGAGGGTAGCGACGGGCGTCGCACGGCGGAGGTAGCCACGGCCGCCGAACTATGATCGGACGGTGTCCGAATCCTCCCTCGCGGAAATGCTCCGGGCCCGTGGGCTGCGGCTGACGGCCCAGCGGCAGCTCGTCCTCCAGGCGGTGCTCGATCTGGGCCACGCCACACCGGAGCAGGTGCACACCGCCGTCCGGGAGGTCGCCGCCGGCGTCAACATCACCACCATCTACCGCACGCTGGAGCTGCTGGAACGGCTCGGCCTGGTGACCCACACCCACCTCTCGCACGGTTCGCCGACCTACCACGCGGCGGGTGAGCACCAACACGTCCACCTGGTCTGCCGGGAGTGCGGCGCGATCGACGAGATCGATCCGGAGCTGCTCCGCCCGCTCGCCGAGCAGTTGGCCGCGCAGCGGGGTTTCCGGGTGGACATCGGGCACGTGTCACTCTTCGGCGTCTGCGACCGCTGCGAGAACGGGGATCAAACATGATCGACATCGCGGGCGCGGTGGCCGTCGAGAGCATCGACGAGGCCAGCCGTGACCAGCCGGACCCGGCGCACGTCGCGGTCGGGGTGCGGGGGGTGGCCGCGCACTACGGCGATCCGCTGCGCGAGCAGCGCGTCCTGGACACCGAGGTCGGCCTGGTCGACCGGTCACACCGGGGGATCATCGCGGTGCCCGGCGAGGAGCGGGCCGGCTGGCTGCACACGATCACCTCGCAGCACCTGAGCACGCTGGCCGCCGGCGAGGGCACCGAGTTGCTGGTGCTCTCGCCGCACGGGCACGTCGAGCAGCACGCCCTGGTCGCCGAGGACGGCGAGACGACCTGGCTGGACACCGAGCCGGGGGCGACCGACGGTCTGCTGGCGTACCTGGAGAAGATGCGGTTCTTCAGCAGGGTCGACCCCCGCGACGCCACCGCCGAGCGGGCGCTGCTGTCGCTGGTCGGGCCGGCGGCGCCGGAGGCCCTGGGCACGCTCGGCGTGACCGGGCTGGCCGCGCCGGACCTGGTGCCGGTGCCGGGCCCGAAGTTCGCCGCCGGGGCCGTGCCGCCCCGAGCGGGCATCCGGTACGACGTCCGACCGCTGCCGATCGGCGGGTGGGCGCGTCGCGGCCTGCTCGGGGTGGACCTGCTGGTGCCCCGCTCGGCGATGGAGCAGGTGGTCGCCGAGCTGCGCGGCGCGGGCGTGCCGGTCGCCGGCCTCTGGGCGTACGAGGCGATCCGGGTCGCCGCCCGGCAGCCCCGGGTCGGGGTGGACACCGATCACCGGACCATCCCGGCCGAGGTGGACCTCATCGGCCCGGCGGTGCACCTGGACAAGGGCTGCTACCGGGGTCAGGAGACGGTGGCCCGCGTACACAACATGGGTCGGCCGCCGCGCCGCCTGGTGCTGCTGCACCTGGACGGGGTGACCACCGACCAGCCGCCGACCGCCGGTACGCCGGTCACCCTCGACGGCCGGGCGGTGGGCTTCGTGGGCACCGCCGTGCTGCACCACGAGCTGGGTCAGGTCGCTCTCGCCGTCCTGAAGCGGAACGTCCCGGACGACGCCGCGCTGATGATCGGCGAGACCGCGGCGGCGATCGACCCGTCCTGACCGGGGCGTCTAGGATCGCCGGCATGACGACAGGGACGTTGATCACGGTGGCCCCGACGGGCGCGGAGTCGGCCAAGGCGGAGGTGCCGGCGCTGCCGGTGACCCTGGACGAGCTGCTGCTCACCGCCAAGGAGTGCGAGGCGCTCGGCGCCGCCGTGATCCACGTTCACATCCGCGACGACGAGGCGCGGCCGACCCTCGACCCGGCCCGGCTGGCCGAGACGGTGGCGGCACTGCGGGAGAGCACCGACCTGATCGTGCAGCTCTCCTCCGGCGGCGCGGTGACCGACCCGGAGGCGTCCCGGCTCGCCGTGCTCGACGCGGGTCCGGACATGGCCTCCTGCACCATGGGCACGGTCAACTTCGGCGACGACGTCTTCCTCAACCGCTGGGAGTTCATCGTCGACCTGCACACCCGGATGCAGGAGCGCGGCATCGTGCCGGAGTACGAGATCTTCGACCTCGGCCACCTGTCCGCGTTGCAGCGGCTGCTCGGCAAGTACGGCCTGCCGGCGGGCGGTCACGTGCACGTCGACTTCGTGATGGGGGTGCCGGGCGGCATGCCGGGCACCACCGAGACGCTTGTCGCCGCCCACCGGATGCTGGCGGACCTGCCCGCGGGCACCACCTTCTCGGCCACTGGCATCGGCCGCAGCACGATCCCGGTCATGCTCGCCTCGCTGTCCACCGGCGGGCACCTGCGGGTCGGCATGGAGGACACGGTGACGTACGCCAAGGGCCGCCCGGTCGAGTCCAACATGCAGTTGGTCGCCCGCGCGGTCGGCTTCGCCCAACTCGCCCAGCGACCGCCGCTGACTACCACCGAGGCCCGCGCGCTGCTCGGGCTGTAAGGCCGGACACCTTCCGCGCCCCTGTCACCCGGGCGGTGGACCACCTGGTCACCCCGCCGACGGACAGCCTCGGCCCCTCGGTACCGTCCAGCACGTGGGAAAGACGTACGAGGGCGGCGTGCCGCTCGCCGAGGTGGTCCGGTCCGGGTTCGTGGAGGGCGCGCACCGCGGCTCGGTGGTGGTGCTGGACGCCGCCGGGGTGCCGCTGGCGACCGCCGGGGACGTGACCGCGCCGATCTTCCCGCGCTCGGCCAGCAAGCCGATGCAGGCGATCGGGATGCTCCGCGCCGGCCTGACGCTTACCGATCCGGCCGACCTGGCGTTGGTCTCGGCGAGCCACGCGGGGGAGGACTTCCACCTGGCCCGGGTCGGCGCGCTCCTCGACCGGGCCGGGCTGGACGCCTCGGCACTGCACTGCCCGCCCGACCTGCCGGTGGGTGCGGCGGCCCGGGAGGCGGTGCTGCGGGCCGGGGGCGGGCCGAGCCGGGTGCAGATGAACTGCTCCGGCAAGCACAGCGGAATGCTGCTGACCTGCGAGGCCGCCGGGTGGCCGCGGGACGGCTACTGGCGGCCGGAGCACCCGTTGCAGCAGGGGTTGCGAGCCGCCATCGAGGAGTTCACCGGCGAGCAGGCGGCGGCGGTGGGGGTGGACGGCTGCGGTGCCCCGGTGCTGGCGGTGTCGCTGACCGGCCTGGCCGGGGCGTACCTCCGGCTGGTCGGCGCCGAGCCGGGCTCGGCGCCGCGCACGGTGGCCGACGCGATGCGGGCGCACCCGGAGATCGTCGGTGGCACCCAGGCCGACGACACCCGGCTGATGCGCGGTGTCCCGGGCCTGCTGGCCAAGGTCGGCGCCGAGGGCGTGTTCGCGGTGGGGCTGCCGGGCGTCGGCGCGGTGGCTCTGAAGATCGACGATGGAGCCGACCGGGCCCGGATGCTGGTGCTGGTCTCCGCGCTGCGCCGGCTCGGTGTGGACGCGCCGGTGCTGGCCGAGTACGCCGAGGTGCCGCTCTTCGGCGGTGGCGTTCCGGTCGGGGCGGTCCGCCCGCTCTGGTGACGCCACCGGTCCACCGGTCGGCGGTCCGGCTGCCCGGCACGGCGGCCAACGCCTGATCGAGCGCTATACCTCACAGGAATGAATATGACTCTGAGGTATAGCGCTCGTCGTGGCGTCAGCCCCGTCGTTGGCGGCGGGTCTGCTGGCGGCCGGGGGTGCGGGGCCGTCGGCGGCCCCTTGGCGTCGCTGGCCGAGGGGCGGTCAGGGCTGTGCGCGCCGCGCGGTCAGGGCTGCGCGCGCCGCCGGTCAGCTCAGGAAATCGAGCAGGGCGGCGTTGACGGGCTCCGGACGCTCCAGCGGCAACAGGTGTGCGGCATCCGGCACATCCGGCAGCCGTACCGCGCCGGGGACCTCGGCGGCGATCCGGTCGGCGAGGCGGCTGATGTCCGGTACGTCGGCGGCGCCGGCGGTGACCAGGACGGGCACCCGCAGCTCGCTGAGGCGGCCGATCGCCGGAGGCGTCAGCTCGCCCACCTCCACCGCGCCGAGCGCGAGCTCGGCGGCCAGGGCGCGCTGGTCCATCTCCTGCGCGAACGCCAGCAGTTCAGGGTCGACGTCGGCCGGCTGGCGGCCGGGCCCGACCACCCAGAACCGCACCTCGCCGGCCGCCCCGGCGACGAAGTCGTCCGGGTCGACCTCGCCGACCAGGTCGTCCCAGAGGTCGTTGGCCTCGTCGGACCACTCGTTGCCGGAGAGCGCCGTGTCGAAGAGGGCGAGCGCGCTCACCCGGTCCGGGTGCGCGAGCGCGGTGTCGACGGCGACCGATCCACCGAAGGAGCAGCCGACCAGCGCGGCCCGGGGCAGGTCGAGGGCGTCCAGCAGGCCGGCCACGTCGTCGTGGTGCGCGAACGGCGTCGGGGGCAGCTCGGAGTCGCCGTACCCGCGTAGGTCCGGGACGATCACCCGGTGCCGGGCGGCGAGCGCGGGCACGACGCCCCGCCACATCCGCCGGTCCGCGATGCCGGCGTGCAGCAGCACGACGGGCGAACCGCTGCCGACCTCGTCGTACGCGAGAGATGCTCCGTTGACTGTGATCTTGTGCACCAACGGACCGTACGGATCCGGCGAGCGGCGCGCAAACGTGATGCTGAGACCTTGCTAACTTTGGCAAGCATTTCGCTTGCAAGAGCTAGCAGGCGGCATTAGCGTCGTGTCCATGGCCACACCCAAGGACCTTCCCGACGTCGGCGGGTTCATCCGCGATCTGCGGCGCAACGCCAAGATCTCGCTGCGTCAGCTCGCCGAGCAGGCGGGGGTCAGCAACCCGTACCTCAGCCAGATCGAGCGCGGGCTGCGCAAGCCCAGCGCCGAGGTGCTCCAGCAACTGGCCAGCGCGCTGCGGGTCTCGACCCCGGCGATGTACCTGCGGGCCGGGCTGCTCGACGACAAGGAGGGCCACGGGGTGCTCGCCGCCATCGCGGTGGACCCCGACCTCACGATGGCCCAGAAGCAGTCGCTCAGCCAGATCTACGAGACGTTCCGCCGGGAGAACGCCCGGCTCGCCGAGGCCCAGGCCGCCGCCGAAGGCCCGGCCGCCGAGAGCCCGGCCGCCGAAGGTTCGGCCGCCGCGGGCCCGGCCAGCGGGAACCCGGATGTCGCCGGCAGCGGCGGAGTGACCGGGGCGACCATCCCGACCGACGTCGCCGACGAGCCGGCCGACGTGGCCAACCTGGCCGCCACCGGCCCCACCACCGCGGGCGGCACCCCGACCGAGGCCGTGCTCGAGTCGGTCGCCGTCACCGAGGCGGGCACCGCCCCCGCCCCGGGCAGCAGCACCAGCACCCCCGAGAAGAGCAGCACCAGCACCCCCGAGAAGAAGGCCGCCGGACTGGCGGTCCGCAAGGCCGCCGAGGCGGCCGAGGAGGAGACGTCATGACCGAGCCGAAGACCAACCGCATCCCCGCCCCGATCTACGCCGCCGCCGGTGCCGCCGAGTTGGCCCTCGAGCAGTTGCGCAAGCTGCCCGCGGCCGTCGGTCTCCACGGCACCCGGGTCGTCGCCGACCTCGGCGGCCGGGCCGTGCTGACCGGTTTCGAGCTGCGCCAGAAGGCCACCGAGACGCTGCGTACCGCCAACGAGACCGCCGAGACCCTGCGCGGTCGCGCGCAGGCCGAGCTGGACCTGGCCAAGCTGCGCGAGGCGGCTGACCTGACCAAGCTCCGCGAGGCGGCCGACCTGACCAAGCTCCGCGAGGTCGCCGACATCGACAAGTTGCGGACCGCCGCGACCCGCAACGCCGCCGTGGTGATCGCCGGTGCCCAGGCCGCGCAGGAGCGGGCGTACGCCGCGTACGGCGCGCTGGTGGCCCGTGGTGAGCGGGTCGTCGGCGCCGGTGTGCTGGAGGCCGCCGAGACGGTCAACGCCGACATCGAGGCCACCCAGGCCGCGCCCGCGCCGGCTGCCACCGCCCCGGCTGTGACCCCGGCCCCGGCCGAGGTGCCGAGCCCGGTCGAGGTGGCCGAGATCGCCGAGGCCAAGCCGGCCGCCGTCAAGAAGGCCGCCCGGGCGAAGGCCGCGAAGCCGGCCGAGACCCCGTCGGCCAAGCTGCCCCGGGCCACCAAGCGGACCCGCCCGGCGGCCGAGTAGTTCGTCCTGTCGGCGATCCCGACGGCGTCCTTGACGGACGTAGTCGGGGTCGCCGACATAAACTTGCCGGCATGGCCACCGCCGCGCCGATCTTCGCGTTCGAAGTCCGTTACGTGATCGAGCTGATCCTGCTCGTCTTCGCGTTGATCATCCAGGGTGTCGCGTTGGTGCATGCCATCACGCAGCGCTCCGACGCCTTCTCCGCCATCGGGACGCTGCCCAAGGGTGGCTGGATCGCCATCCTGGCGGTCTGCCTCGTGCTGATCCTGCTCAGCCGCGGTCCGATCAGCCTCTTCGGACTGATCGGCATCGCCGCCGCGCTGATCTATCTGCTCGACGTCCGGGTCGGTCTCCGCGACCTCAGTGACGGCAAAGGGTTCTGGTGAGAGGTTTTCGCTGGCCGCCTCCGCCCGACAGCGGCCCCCGCACCTGGGGGCCGGGTCCGGGCGGGCCGCGTACCGGCCGGCCGGCTCTGCCGGAGCCGGAGACGGAGCTGGTCGCCACCCCGCACGGCGTGCAGCTGGAGCGCCTGGTCACCGGCGTCGGTGACCCGGTCACCGTGTTCGCGCACGGGCTGGGCAACGGGATCGCCACCACACGCCCGTTCGGCAGCGGGGTGGCCGGTCGTCGGCTGTTCTTCCAGTTCCGGGGTCACGGTCGCTCCGAGGCGCCGGCCGGCCCGTGGACCTACCTCGACCTGGCCCGCGATCTGCGGGCCATCGCGGATCTGGGCGGCGCCAGCCGGGCGTTCGGGGCGAGCCTCGGCGCGGGCGCACTGTGCCGCCTGCTGGCCGAGAGCCCGGAGCGCTTCGAGAAACTGGTGTTCTTCCTGCCGGCGGTCCTCGACCAGCCCCGCGGTCCGGTCGCCCGGGACCGCATCACCGCCCTGCTGGAGGCCGTCGAGAGCGGCGAGGCGTCGGCGGTCGCCGACGTCGTCGCGCTGGAGCTGCCGGCGGCGGTCCGCAACACGCCGGCCGGCTGGGCGTACCTGCGGCAGCGGCTCGACCAGCTGCTCCGCGACGGTCTGGCCGACGGCCTGGCCACGCTTCCGGAGCAGGCGCCGCTGCAGGACGCGACCGCCCTGGCGGCGGTCACCGCGCCGGCCCTGGTGATCGGCTGCGCGGGCGACGACCTGCACCCGGTCGAGGTCGCCGAGCAGCTCGCCGCCGCGCTGCCCCAGGCCACCCTGCACGTGTACGACCGACCGGGGGTGCTCTGGACGGAACGCGCCGACCTGCGGGAGCGGATCTCCGGCTTCCTCAACGGGTAACGTGGCCTGTCATGGGCGTCACACAGCATGGCCGGACGCACCGGCTGGATCTCGCCGACCCGACCTTGCGTGAGTGGACCTGCACGGTCCTGCACGCCGACCCGGAGCAGGGCATCGTCCTGGACCGCTCGGCGTTCTACCCGGGCGGCGGCGGCCAACCGCCGGATCACGGCGTGCTGCTCTGGCAGGGCGTGCAGACCCGGATCGTCGGCACCCGCAAGGGCGACGACCCGTACCTGATCCCCGCCGAGGGTGACCCGCTGCCGCCGGTCGGCACCGAGGTTGTCGGCGCGGTGGAGGACGAGCGCCGCACCCGTCTGATGCGTACCCACTCCGGGCTGCACGTGCTCTGCGGTGTGGTGTTCCGCGACTTCGGCGCGCTCGTCACCGGCAACTCGATGGAGCCGGGCGAGGCCCGGATGGACTTCAACCTCCCCGAGGTTCCGCCGGACTTCAAGAGTCGCATCGAGGAGCTGGTCAACGCCGAGGTGGCCGCCGACCGCGCGGTCGCCACCCGGGTGCTGCCGCGCACCGAGGCGCTGGCCCTTCCGGACATCATCCGTACCCAGTCCAACCTCATCCCGCCGGACGAGCAGGAGGTCCGGATCGTCGACATCGTCGGACTGGACGTGCAGGCCGACGGCGGCACCCATGTCGCGTCCACCGCCCAGATCGGCAAGGTGCAGGTGGTCAAGGTGGAGAGCAAGGGTCGGGCCAACCGCCGGGTCCGCGTCCGGTTGGTGGACTGACAAATTCGGACGGCGGCTGTCAGGTATCGCTGGCAGCCTCGCAGGCATGACACAACCGCTCGCAGGAAAGATCGCGCTCGTCGCCGGTGCCACGCGGGGCGCCGGTCGACAGATCGCGGTCCAGTTGGGTGCCGCCGGCGCCACCGTGTACGCCACCGGTCGCAGCAGCCGCGCCGGCCGTTCGGAGATGGACCGGCCGGAGACCATCGAGGAGACCGCCGAGCTGGTCACCGCGGCCGGCGGCACCGGCGTCGCCGTGCAGGTCGACCACCTGGTGCCCGAACAGGTCCGCGACCTGGTCGCCCGGATCGACGCCGAGCAGGGCCGACTCGACGTGCTGGTCAACGACATCTGGGGCGGCGACCCCCTGGTGACCTGGGACAAGCCGGTCTGGGAGCAGCCGCTGGAGGCGGGTTTCCGCACCCTGCGGCTGGCCGTCGACACGCACATCATCACCAGCCACTTCGCCCTGCCGCTGCTGATCCGTCAGCCCGGTGGCCTGGTCGTGGAGATCGGCGACGGCACCAAGGCGTACAACGACGAGAACTACCGCCTCTCGGTCTTCTACGACCTGGCCAAGGTCTCGGTCAACCGGCTCGCCTTCACCCAGGCGCACGAGCTGAAGCCGCACGGCGGCACGGCGGTCGCGCTCACCCCCGGCTGGCTCCGCTCCGAGGCCATGCTGGAGCACTTCGGCGTCACCGAGGAGAACTGGCGCGACGGGGCCGCCACCGACCCGCACTTCCTCATCTCGGAGACGCCGGCCTTCGTCGGCCGCGCGGTGGCCGCGCTCGCCGCCGACGAGGAGAAGGCCCGCTGGAACGGCCAGTCCGTCGACGCGGGCACGCTGTCGAAGGTGTACGGCTTCACCGACGTCGACGGCAGCCAGCCGGAGGCCATCCGGTACATCACCGAGGTGGTCGGCGCCGGCAAGCCGGCCGACGTCACCGGCTACCGCTGACTCGCTGAAGGGTCACCTGCGGGCCCGCTGATCTGTGGGCCGGTGTCGCGGCACGGCCGGGCCGTCGTAGCGTGCGGCGGCCCGGCGTGCCGCGCCCGCCATTTCCGCGCGCAGCTCCGGCGGGTCGAGCGCCTCCACCTCCGGGCCCAGCGCCAGCAACTGGGCGTACGCGACGCCGACCGACTCGACGGGCAGCCGGGCCACCACCCAGCCCTGCTCGTCGGGCTCGCCCACGGAGGCGACCACCTCGTCGTACACGTAAGGGGCATCGACCAGGCGTCGGAGCTGACGCAGGCCGGCGGGGCTGAGCCGGACGGTCACCTCGGCCCGCAGCATGGTCCGCAGGAATTCCCCGGCCTGCTCCCGCCAGTGCCCGGCCAGGTCGAAGCCCTCGTTGCGCTCGAAGTGCTCCTCGCCCACCTCGACCCCGGTCACGCGGTCCACCCGGTAGGTGCGGACATCCTCGCCGACCCGGCCGACGAGATACCAGACGCCGCTCTTGAGCACCAGGCCGTACGGCTGGACTCGGCGGGTCACCTCCTTCTCGCCGCGTCGGTAGCGCAGATCCACCACCCGGTCGCTCCAGACCGCCCGCGCCAGCTCGGCCAGCCACGGTGGTGGCGGCGTCTCCCGGAACCAGCCCGGCACGTCCAGGTGGAACCGCTGCCCGGTACGGGCCGGCGCGTCGCGCAGGGCGGGTGGCAGCGCGGCGAGCACCTTCAGCTCGGCGGACGCGACCGCGTCGGCGAGCCCCATGTCACCGGCGGGCCCCGGTAGCCCAGCGAGGAAGAGCGCCTCCGCCTCGTCCCGGGTCAGACCGGTCAGCCGGGTGCGGTAGCCGCCGAGCAGGCGGTAACCGCCGGCCCGACCCCGGTCGGCGTAGACCGGCACGCCCGCTGCGGAGAGCGCCAGGACGTCCCGGTAGACGGTCCGCTCGGAAATCTCCAGCTCCCGTGCCAGCTCGCCCGCCGTCATCGATCCGCGCGACTGCAACAGCAGCAGCAGTGAGATCAGTCGGGACGCGCGCACCCGCCCATCCTGCCTCGTGCCGCTCGCCGTCCGGCGAATTCGATCACCTGTCGTTAGGCTGCTCGATCGTGGACGTCAGCAGAATCGCCAGCCCGGTGACCGGGGTCGTCGGACGCTTCCTCCTCGGGGTCAGGCTGCTCCTGCGCGGACTGGGCATGTACGTCCGCAGCCCGAAGCTCATGCTGCTCGGTCTGGTGCCGGCGCTGATCTCCGGCGGGCTCTTCGTGGTCGCGATCGCCACCCTCGTGTACTTCGTGGACGACCTCGCCGCCCTGGTCACCCCGTTCGCCGACGACTGGTCGAGCACCGGCCGCAGCCTGGTCCGGGTGATCGCCGGGCTGGCCTTCATCGGGCTCGGTGGCCTGCTCGCGGTAGTCAGCTTCACCGCGGTCACCCTGGTCATCGGTGACCCGTTCTACGAGAAGATCTCCGAGATGGTGGAGGAGCGGCTCGGCGGCACCCCGGACGCCGTGGACGTGCCGTTCTGGTCGTCACTGCGCCGCAGCCTCGCCGACTCGGTACGCCTGGTGGCCCTCACGGCGCTGGTCGGCATCCCGCTCTTCTTCGCCGGTTTCATTCCGGTGGTCGGCCAGACGGTCGTGCCGGTGATCGGGGCGGCGGTGGGTGGCTGGTTCCTCGCCGTCGAGCTGGTCGGAGCGCCGTTCTACCGACGTGGCATGCGGTTGCCGCAACGCCGGACGATCCTCAAGGCGGACCGGCCCATGGCGCTCGGCTTCGGGGTGGCGGTCTTCCTCTGCTTCCTCATTCCGCTCGGCGCGGTGCTGGTCATGCCGGCCGCGGTCGCCGGTGCCACCCTGCTGGCCCGCCGCTCGTTGGGCCAGTCGATCGAGGAGAGCTGACATGGAGATCACCCTGGTCGAGGGGGACATCACCGCCCAGCGGGTGGATGCCATCGTCAACGCCGCGAACTCGTCACTGCTCGGCGGCGGCGGAGTCGACGGTGCCATCCACCGACGCGGCGGGCCAGCCATCCTGGCCGAGTGCCGGGCGCTGCGGGCGTCCCGGTACGGCAGGGGCCTGCCCACCGGCCAGGCGGTGGCAACCACCGCCGGGGAACTGCCCGCCCGTTGGGTGATCCACACCGTCGGCCCGGTCTGGTCGGCCGACGAGGACCGCTCGGCGCTGCTGCGCGACTGCTACGCCAACAGCCTGCGCGTGGCAGACGAGTTGGGCGCGACGACGGTCGCGTTTCCGCTGATCTCCGCCGGCATCTACGGCTGGCCGGTCGACGACGCGGTCCGCCAGGCGCTGTCGGTGCTTCGCTCAGCCAGGCCGGCGACGGTCACCGAGGCACGCCTGGTGCTCTTCGGCGCGGATACGTACGCGACGGCACGCGAAGTCTTCGACGTCGCGTAGGGCGCGCGCTCCCTCCTTGATCACGTGATGCTGACCAGTTGTCAGAAGCGGGTTCGAACTGGTCACCATCAAGTGATCAAGGATTCGAAGTGCGACGCGCTCGCGCGGCGCTGCCGCGCCCGCCGGTCCCGGCCGGCCCGTCGGCCCTCGCCGGCCCGTCGGCCCCGGCCGGCCCCGGGGACCCGCCGGCCCCGCGGGTCCGGCCGCAGATCTTGGACAGTTTCCGTTAGCAGCCAACGGAAACTGTCCAAGATCTCGTCGTATCGGTGCGCCATCGCCGGCAGTGGGCATACCGAAAGACCCCCGGTCTACCCGAGGGTCTTGTTGATGTGGCTGCTCAGAGGGCGGCGGTCTTCACCATGTCGACGAAGCCCCGCCAGGTGTGACGGTCGAACCGGAGCGTGCCGCCATCGCGATCCTTCGAGTCGCGGACCGCGACGACGCCCGGCAGGTTGTCCGCGACCTCGACGCAGTCGCCGCCGTTAGAGCTGCTTCGGGTGCTGGTACGCCATTCGGCGCCGGTCAGGTCAGCCATGTTCGTGCCTTCAAGAAGTCGATGGTGTGGCGCCGTGGAAGAGCCACTGATCGCAGCGTATCCCAGATGGCCCAGAGCGGGGCTGTCTCGTTGGTCAGTCGGCCGGCTGCCTGGTCGTCCAGGTATCCCACGTCGCCATCCTCGGTGGTAGCAATGACGAACGGCCCGGCCTGCCCGGCGTGCATGCCCGCGTCAAGCGGTAACACATGAAGGAAGGTGTTAGGCCGCTGCGCCATTTCGATCAGGTGGTCTAGCTGGGGATGCATGATGTCGGGCTCCCCACGGCGCAACGCGCATTCGTCGATGACTGCGATGAAGAGCGGGGGCTTACGCCGGTTAAGGACCGCCGCCTGTCGGCGGAGTCGCGTTTCGACGTAACCCGCAACCTCGTCCGCGTCCAGCAACCCGCTACTGAGGACTAGCGACGCGTACTCCGGTGTCTGTAGCAGACCGGGAATCACAGAAACCTGAAACGCGCGGAGGGCGGTCGCCTGAAGCTCTGTCTCGACCCACGGCCGCAGCCACGCCGGCTCACGGCGCTTTAAAACGTCCGGCCAAATGTCCCCCACATCAAGCCCTAGGACGCTCGCCGCTGCCGCTCGGCGGCGGTGTCGGCCCGGGCTGCCGCACTGGCGCTGTACCCGCTGCGGCGCCCACTGGCCGTGTTCAGCCGCGCGGTTGTCGCTGCTGTCCCGCTGGCATGGCGACCGGGTCGGGATGCTGCTCATGTTGACCACGCTCGCGTGGGAGGCGTTCGCCGACGCGCTGAAGCTCGGCTTGCGCCCGGACCCCGCGGTGTACGTCGCGCGGTTCCTGAAGTGGACGCGCCCGCGCAGCGACAATCGAGCTGACTGATCAGGTCAGGTCGGCCAGGCAGGCCCACAGGGTCGCCACCGGTCGGTAGCCCAGCCGGGCGTTGATCGCCAGCATCGGCGCGTTGGACTCGTCGTTCGAGGTGTACGCGACCCGTACGCCGGCTTCGGCGGCCCGGTGCAGCGCCGCCGTCTTGGCCAGTCGGGCGAGCCCTCGACCCCGGTACGTCGGGACGGAACAGGTGTAGTCCGACCACATCCGCTCCCCGTCCCGCTTGACCAGGCTGAACGCGGCCACCTCGCCGTCGACCTCGGCGGCGGTGCTGGCGGTCTTGTCCAGTCCGAGGTTGTCCCACACGTCGTACTGCCAGCTCTCGAAGGTGACCGCGTCGACGGGTACGTCACCGGGTTCGTCGACGGCTGCGGCGACGTTCGCCTCGTAGAGCAGGTGCGGGTCCAGCTCGGCGATCGGCCGCAGTCGTACACCCGGAGGCGGCTCGGGCAGCGCGGGCGGCGGGGTCAGGTCCAGCGCCGAGTAGCGCACCTCGCGGCTGGGCGTGAAACCGTGCCGGCGGGCGAAGGGCAGCGAGTCCGCTGCGGCCATGGTGCGTACGCGGCGGACCCCGAGAGGGCGGAGGTGGTCGGTCGCGGCGTTCAACAGCGCCGTCCCGATTCCCCTGCGGCGGTGCTCGGGGTGCACGTGCAGCATGCTGACGTCGCCGAAACCCTGCACCGATGTCGAGGTGTTGGGCTCGGCGGACGTCCAGCCGACCACCTGGCCGTCGACCTCGGCCACGAACGCGGTCCAGCCGTCGATCGGCGGTGGTTCGGCGATCATCTTGCGGGTCGACTCGACCCCACGCACCAGGTACGGGTGGACGTTTGCCCGCAGGGCCACCACGCCCGGGGCGTCGTCGGGCTGCGCCACACGGATGCGCATCTCAGGCCCCCGTCCGTACGGCGGCGACGGCCTCGACCTCGACGAGCTGGTCGGTGTAGCCGAGCACGGCCACACCCAGCAGGGTGCTGGGCGGATCGTGGTCGCCGAAGAAGTCCCGGACCACCTCCCAGACGGTCACCAGGTCGGCCTGCCGCGACGATGCCACGTACACGGTGGTCTTGACGACGTCGGTGAGCCGCGCGTCGGCCGCGCCGAGGGCGGTCTCCATGTTCGCCAGCACCTGCCGGGCCTGCGCGGCATGGTCACCCGGCGCGACGGTGCGGCCCTCGGCGTCCAGCGGGCACGCCCCGGCGGTGAACACCAGGCGGGCGGGCGGCTCGACGGTGGCCGCGTACGCGTACTCGGCGACGTCGGAGAGAGCGGGCACGTGCAGCAACGCGACAGGATCCGGCATGCCGGCGAGGCTAACGACGATCGCGCACGGTGGCGACGCATTAACGCGCCGGGCAGCAACTTCAGGGTTGTTGCTGCCTCCCGACGCCGGGAAGCAGCAACAACACCGAAGTTGTGCGGATCTTGAAAGCGGATCTTGAGAGCGAGACGGGTCAGGCCGACGCGCGGATGATCAGCTCGGTATCGAGCATGACGGCCGGTTCGATCGCTTCGCCGGCCGCCAGCCGGAGCAGTTGCCGGGTCATCCGTCGGCCGAGTTCCACGATCGGTTGCCGGACGGTGGTCAGCGGCGGCTCGGTGTAGGCGGCGGTTTCGATGTCGTCGAAGCCGATCACCGCGACGTCCTCCGGCACCCGCCGGCCGGCGGCGCGCAGTGTGCGCAGGGCGGCGTGTGCCATCAGGTCGGAGGCGGCGAACACCCCGTCCAGGTCGGGATGGTCGGCGAGCAGGCGGTCCATCGCCGCCGCACCGGACTCCCGGGTGAAGTCGCCGACGGCGATCAGTTCGGGCAGCCCGGCGGCGGCCACCGTCTCCCGGTAGCCGATCAGCCGTTCGATCCCGGCAACCATGTCCTGCGGGCCGGCGATGGTGGCGATCCGCCGGCGACCACCGTCGATCATGTGTCGGACGGCGGCGGTGACCCCGCCGACGTGGTCCACGTCGACGTACGGCACGGGTACGTCGCCGAGCGGCCGGCCGCTGACCACCACGGGGATGCCGAGCCGGGCCAGCGTGCCGGGCAGCGGATCGGCGCCGTGCAGCGAGGCGAAGAGGACTCCGTCGACGTGGCGACCGGTGGTGTACCGCTCGACCCGCTGGTGCCCGGCCGGTGAGCCGGCCAGCATCAGGACCAGTTGCTTGTCGGCGGCCTCCAACTCCTGACTGACGCCCCGGATGATGCCGGGGAAGACCTGGTCGTCGGAGAAGACCCGGGTGGCCGCCTCCGGCATGACCAGGGCGATCGAGTCGGTCCGCTGGGTGACCAGACTGCGGGCGGCCAGGTTGGGCACGTACCCCAGCTCGGCGACCGCCCGGTTGACGGCCTCCCGGATGGGTTCGGCGACGGTGGTGGAGCCGTTGACGACCCGGGAGACGGTGGCCCGGGACACCCCGGCCCGTGCCGCCACCGCCTCGAGCGTCGGCCGCTGTGCCGTGGTCATCGCGACTCTCCCCCCGCTCGTCACAGCCCGTTCCGGGAGATCACCTCCTGGTACCACCGGGCGCTGGCCTTCGGTGTGCGCCGCTGGGTCAGGTAGTCGACGTGCACGATCCCGAACCGCTTGCGGTAACCCTCCGACCACTCGAAGTTGTCCAGGAATGACCATACGAGATACCCGCGCAGATCCACGCCCCGGGAGATCGCCTCGTGCGCCGCCCGCAGGTGCCCGTCGAGGTAGGCGATCCGGTCGTTGTCGATCACCTGTCCCGGCCCGGCCGGCGAGTCGGTGCCCGCCTTGTCGGGGAACGCCGCGCCGTTCTCGGTGATCAGCAGCGGCACACCGGGATAGTCGGTGGCGATCCGCTCCAACAACCGGGTCAGCCCGGACGGCTCGATCATCCAGCCCATGTCGGTGAGCGGCCCGGCCGGCGGCAGGAAGTGCACCGCGCCCTCGGTGCCCGGGTAGGCGCCGTCGCCGTCGCCGTCGGGGCGGCCGGCGACGTAGGTGGGCGCGTAGTAGTTGATGCCGAGCAGGTCGATCGGGGCGGCGATCAGCTTCTCGTCGCCGTCGCGGATGAACGTCGGCTCGACGATGCGGGCCACGTGCTCGCGTACGTCGTCGGGATAGCCCCCGGCCAGCAGCGGGTCGAGGAAGATCCGGTTGTGCAGGCCGTCGACCAGGCGGACGGCGGCGGCGTCGGCCGCGCTCTGCGGGTCCGCCGGCCGTACATCGGCCGGGTTGACGGTGATGCCGACGCTGCGCGCGCCGGCCGCCCGCAGCGCCCGCGCCGCCAGGCCGTGCCCGAGCAGCAGATGGTGTACGGCGGTGAAGGCCGCGGCGCCGTCCTGCTCGCCCGGCGCGTGCACCCCGTTGCCGTAACCGAGGTACGCCGAGCACCACGGCTCGTTGAGCGTGGTCCAGACGTCGATCCGGTCGCCGAGGCGGGCGTACACGGCGGTGGCGTACGTGGCGAAGTGCTCGGCGGTGTCCCGGTTGGTCCAGCCGCCCCGGTCTTCCAGGCTCTGCGGCAGGTCCCAGTGATAGAGGGTGACGATCGGGTCGATGCCCCGGGCGAGCAGGGTGTCGGTGAGCCGGTCGTAGAAGTCCAGCCCGCGCGGGTTGACCGGGCCGCTGCCGTCGGGCTGGATCCGGGGCCAGGCGACCGAGAACCGGTACGCCCGCAGGCCCAGCTCGGCCATCAGCGCCACGTCGTCGGCGTACCGGTGGTAGTGGTCGCAGGCGACGTCGCCGGTGTGGCCCTGGTACACCTTGCCTGGCGTACGGCAGAAGGTGTCCCAGATGGACGGGCCGCGACCGTCGTCGCGGGCCGCGCCCTCGATCTGGTACGCGGCGGTGGCCGCACCCCAGAGGAAGTGCTCGGGAAACCGGAGTTCATTCACGCTTTGACCGCACCTTCCATGATCCCGCCGATGATCTGGCGGCCGAACAGCACGAAGACCAGCAGCAGGGGGAGCGTCGCGATGGCCGTCCCGGTGAACACCTGCGACATGTCCTGGTAATACCCGTCGGACAGCGCTCGCAGGGAGAGCTGAACGGTCGGGTTCGCCGGGTCGTTCAGCACAGCGTACGGCCACAGGAAGTCGTTCCAGGTGGTCATGAACGTGAGCAGGCCGAGCACGGCCGCGGCCGGGCGCAGCGCCGGCAGCACCACGTGCCACCAGATCCGCGGGGTGCCGCAGCCGTCCATCCGGGCGGCCTCGATGAGCTCGTCGCTGATGGCCTGGCCGGCGTACTGCCGCATCATGAACACCCCGAAGCCGGTGACCAGCACCGGGACGATCACCGCGGGCAGCCGGTCGTTCCACTGCAACTTGGTCATGAGCAGATAGAGCGGGATCACGCCGAGCTGCGTCGGCACCATCATCGTCGCGATGATCACCAACAGCAGCGCGTTGCGCCCCCGGAAGCGCAGCTTCGCGAAGGCGAACCCGGCCAGGCTGGAGAAGAACACCACCGAGACGGTCACCGTGGTGGCCACGATCACCGAGTTGATCAGACCGGTGAGGAAGTACGCGTCGGTGTTGTCGAACAGGCGGGCGATGTTCGCGCCCAGGTTGCCGCCCGGTGTGACCGGGGGTGGCAGTTGGCCCATCGCGTCGTTGCTGCGACTGGCGACGACGAACATCCACCAGATCGGGAAGATCGACAGAACGGCGGCGAACATCAGGGCCAGGTAGGTGAGCGGGCTCGCCCGCCAGAGGCGGCTCATCGGGTTGCTCCTTTGCGAGGGCCGGCCCCGCCGCCGAGTCGGCGCAGGATCAGCACGTTGACCGCCGCGACGATCGCGATGAGCGCGAAGAGGAGCCACGCCACCGCCGAGCCGTAACCGAAGTTGTAGTGCGGCGCGAAGGCGTTCTCGAACATGTACATGGTCAGGGTCTGCGACTCGCGCAGCGGCCCGCCGCGGATCGGGTTGGTGCCGGAGTTGAACATCCGGGGCTCGGTGAAGAGTTGCAGGCCGCCGATGGTGGCGATGATCGTGCAGAAGATGATCGTCGGTTTGAGCAGCGGCACGGTGACCGACCAGAACTGCCGGGCGCGGTTGGCGCCGTCGATCGCCGCCGCCTCGTACAGGTCGCGGGGGATGGCCTGCATCGCGGCCAGGAGGATCAGCGCGTTGTAGCCGGTCCACCGCCAGTCGACCATGGCGGAGATGGCCACCCAGGAGGCGACCCGGTTGGACTTCCACTCGATCGCGTCCATCCCGACCAGGTCGAGCAGCCAGTTGATCATGCCGAACTCGCGGCCGAAGAGCACCCCGAAGACGATCGCCACGGCGGCGGTGGAGGTGACGTTGGGGACGAGCACCGCCATCCGCCAGCCCGTACGCGCCCGCAGCCCTCGATTCAGGAGGTTGGCCAGCCAGAGCGCGGCGAGCAGCTGCGGCACCGTGGAGATGACGAAGATGCCCATCGTGTTGACCAGCGCGTGCCAGAAGTCGGCGTCGGCGAGCAGCCGGGTGTAGTTCTCCGCGCCGACGAACGGGTGGTCGGTGCCGAGCAGGTCCCAGTCGTGCAGCGAGACCCAGAAGGTGTACGCCAGCGGATACGCCCCGAAGACTCCGAAGATCAGGAAGAACGGGGCGATGAAGAGGTACGGCGAGAAGCGGGTGTCGAGCCGGCTGAGCCGACCCGACGATCGGCGTTGGTGCCCGGCTGCCGGTGCGACCGGCGGTCGGGCGTCGAGCTGGACGGTCATGCCCGGGGACTCCTTTCCGTCGTGCGGGCGGGACTCCGGGTCCCGGAGCCCGCCCGCACGCTGGCTCGGGCTACTTGGCGGCGGCCTTCTTCGCGTTGGTCACCGCGTCCGTCCAGCCCTGCGTGGGGCTGCGCTGGCCCAGCTCCACGGTCCGTACGGCGTTCTCCACCTCGGTGCGGACGGCCTGGTTCTTGGGGCCCATGTAGACCGGCTTCAGGCTCTTCGCGCCGGTGCCGAAGATCGCTCCGACGGGCGCCCCGGAGAAGTACGCGTTGGTCGAGCCGGCGATCGCCGGGTCGTCGAGCGCCTGCGGCGAGGAGGGCAGCGGACCCTTGGCCTTGAAGGCGCCGATCTGGCCCTTGGCGCTGGTCAGGAACTTCGCCAGCTCGATGGCCTCGGCCTGGTGCTTGCTCTGCTTCGGCACGGCGAGGTGCGACCCGCCCCAGTTTCCGCCGTTGCCGGGCACCCGGGCGATGTCCCACTTGCCCTTGGCAGCCGGGCCGGAGTTCTGCTCGATGACACCGGTCATCCAGGCGGGGCAGGCGATGGTGGCGAACTTCGACTGCTTGAAGGCCGACACCCACTCCTCGGACCAGGAGCCGTACTTGCCGGAGAGGCCCGAGTCGATGATGTCCATGGTGGTGTCCCAGGCCTGCCGTACCGCGGGGTTGCTGTCGGCCACGACGTTGCCGTTGGTGTCGTAGTAGCTGTAGCCGGTGGTGTTGCCGGCGGTCTGCAGCAGGATCGTGTTGAACGTGTTGGTGGCCGCGTCGAGGAAGGACGCCCCGGTCTTGGCCGCGACGAACTTCTCACCGGTGGCGATGTAGTCCTGCCAGGTCGGCCAGAGCTTCGACACGGCGTCCCGTTCGGTGGGCAGGCCCGCCTTTTCGAAGAGGTCCTTGCGGTAGCACATGGCGATGCCGCCGACGTCGGTGCCGAGGCCGATGAGCTGCTTGCCGTCGGGGGTCAGGCCGGCGTTCCACTTCCACTCCAGGAAGTTGCCCTTGAGGTCGGCGGCGCCGTGGTCCAGCAGGTTGACGAAGTTGCCGGGGTTGGCCTTGTACTCGACCAGCAGGCCCTCCTCGATGGCCACGATGTCGCCGGCGCCCCGGCCGGCGGCGAGCCACTGGGTCAGCTTCGGCGAGTACTCGTCGAGGTTGCTGCCGGTGCCCCGCTCGACGATCTTCACGCCGGGGTGTGCGGCCATGTACTCCTGGTAGAGCTGGTCGTAGCCGAACTGACCGAAGACGTCGACGGTCAGCGTGATCGGCCCGTCCGCCTCGGCGTCGTCACCGCCGCCGCAGCCGGCGGTGACGAGCAGGGCGGTCGTGGCGGCGAGGGCCACCGCGGCGAGGCGGCGGCGCGGAAAGACAGCCATCGGATATGGACCTCTCTCAAGGTGGTCAGGTGGTGGCAGGAGGCCAAGAGAGCGCTCTCACGTCAGGGTGGTGGCTTCCCCGGGCAGTGTCAAGAGAGCGCTCTCTTGAATCTGTCCATCGATACGCGACGAGGGCGCCACCCCTGCCGGAGTGACGCCCTCGTCGCGGGTCTGGCCCTGGAATCAGCCGGTACGCAGGCCGTCGAGCAGCGCGCGGTCGCCCGTGACGTCGAGGGTCTCGAAGCTCACCCGCCCCCAGAGCGCCAGCAGCAGATCGCTCGCGGTGCCGCTGACCTGCGCGCGGGCGTGGTGATCGTCGTGGTCGAAGATGGTCGCCGTGTCGAGCAGCGCCACCCCCTCGCCGCGCAGCCGCAGATACCACTCCTGATCCGCGTCCGTCGCCGCGAGCTGCACCACCCCGTGCCAGTCGCCCTTGACCTGCCGCCGGCCGGCCGGCAACCAGGTGTCCAGCACCTCGCTCACCCCGTCGGCGGCGAGCTTGGCCTCGACCGGTTCACCGGCGGCGATGGCGAGCTGGGCGTCCCAGCGGTGCACCGCCGTCTCGTGTGCCATCCGGCGCGGCCAGAAGCCGGCCTTCTTCGGCTGCGGTGCCCAGTTCCACGCCGGCGCCTCCGGGTCGAGCCCGTCGAAGAGGGTCATCAGCTGGTCGTACCCCTGCTGCCAGAGCTCGAGCGCGCTCAGGCCCGAGGGTGCCGCGGACGCGTCCCGGCGGGCCGGCACCTCCGTCCGCCCCGACCCGGCGAACGAATAAACCCAGTGGTAGATGCCCGCGAGGTGCAGGGTGAGATCATTGACTGTCCAGCCCGGACAGGACAGCACGGGTGTCTCCGGCGGCGCCTCGGCGACCGCCGCGGCGAACGCCGGGCCCTCGGCCCGCAGCGCCCCAATCCAGAAGTCCTTGCTGCCCTGCAGTCTGCTCATCGCCATCCTCCCGGGGGTGCCGGGCCACCAGTAGGTGCCACGGCTGCCCATCAGCCTAAGGTGAAAGACGTGTCAGACGCCTACGCCCAGCCGACAACCGAAGCCGATCGTGCCATCCCGGGTCCACTGGCCGGCTACACCACGCTACGGATGGGCGGGCCGGCCAGGCGGATCGTGGCCGCGACCAGCGCCGACGAGATCATCCGGGCGGTCCAGGTCACGGACGAGCCGATCCTGGTCCTGGCCGGCGGCAGCAACGTCGTGATCGGCGACGCCGGCTTCCCCGGCACGGTCGTGCTGGTGCGCTCCCGTGGCCTGCGGGTCCTCACCGAGGACGCCGAGTCGGTCACCGTACGCGTCGAGGCCGGCGAGCCGTGGGACGACCTGGTCGCCGCGACGATCGGCAACGGCTGGGCCGGCCTGGAGTGCCTCTCCGGCATCCCCGGCTCGACCGGCGCCACCCCGATCCAGAACGTCGGCGCGTACGGCCAGGAGGTCGCCGAGACGATCACCGGCGTCGAGGTGTACGACCGGCTCGACGGCACCCGTCGGATCGTCCCCGCGGCAGAGTGCGGGTTCGCGTACCGGGGCAGCATCTTCAAGTACCAGGACCGCTGGGTGGTCCTCTCGGTCGACTTCCAGCTCACCCGCTCGCCGCTGTCCGGCCCGGTGCGCTACGCCGAGCTGGCCCGGGCGCTCGGGGTCGAGGTGGGCGAGCGGGTGCCGCTGGCCGACGCGCGGGCGACGGTGCTGCGGCTGCGCGCCGGCAAGGGCATGGTGCTCGACGCCGCCGATCCCGACACCCGCTCGGTCGGCTCCTTCTTCACCAACCCGGTGCTCGACCGGGCGACGTACGAGCTGCTCCGGGAGCGTGCCGCCGACCTGGGCGAGCCCCCGTCCTGGCCCGGGGCGGACGGCCTGGTCAAGGTGAGCGCGGCCTGGCTGATCGACAAGGCCGGCTTCACCAAGGGCCACCCCGGCCCGGACGGCGTGGCCATCTCCAGCAAGCACACCCTCGCCCTCACCAATCGCAGCGGCACGGCCAGCACCAGCGACCTGCTCACCCTCGCCGGCACCATCCGTGACACCGTGCACGCCCGCCTCGGCGTGACCCTGCACCCCGAGCCGGTCCTGATCAACTGCGCCCTCTGACCCCACCCCGCTCAGGGGAGGGGCCAGGAGAGGGTCAGCTCGCCGTGCCGCCAGCGGTGCGGGCCGTCACGCACGGGCCAGCCGTCGTCCCGCAGCCTGCCCACGGCCCTCAGCCAGCGCTGCCGTGGACCGAAGGTGGCGTAGGGGGCCGCGGCCTGCCAGGCGTCGTCCAGGGCCCGGATCAGGTCGTGCACCGCCTCACCCGGGACGTTGCGGTGGATCAGCGCCTTGGGCAGCCGCTCGGCCAACTCGGCAGGACTGCCCAGCGTGGTGAGCTTCGCGGCCAGGGTCAGCGTGCGCGGGCCGTCCGCGTCGACCAGCAGCCAGCTCGCCAGCCGGCCCAGCTCGTCGCAGGTGCCCTCGACGAGCGCCCCACCCGGAGCGAGAGCGGCGGTCATCGTGCGCCAGGCGTCGGGCACCTCGCGCTCGTCGTACTGGCGCAGAACGTTGAACGCGCGGACCAGCACCGGCCGGAGCCCGGCCAACTCGAAGCCACCCCGGGCGAAGGTCAGGCCGGGCGGGTCGGCGGCCGGCGTCGCGGCGGCCACCCGCGCCGGGTCGATCTCCAGCCCGACCAGGCGTACGTCCCGACGGACCCCGGCGGCAAGCCGGGCCCGCAACTCCACGGCGGTCACCGGGGTGGCGCCGTAGCCGAGGTCCACCACCAGCGGATCGACCGCCGCCCGCAGCCGGTCGGCGCAGGTCGCGACGATCCAGTTGTCCACCCGGCGCAGCCGGTTCGGGTTGGTGGTGCCCCGGGTGACCACGCCGAGCGGTCGGCGTCGTGGAGCCCCGCTCATCGGTCCTGTCCCCGAGTCAGGAGACCCGGTGCACCTTGTGCTGCGCCGCCTGCGCCCGTGGCCGGACCACCAGCCGGTCGATGTTGACGTGCTCCGGGCGGGTGGCGCACCAGGCGATGCAGTCGGCGACGTCCTCGGCGACCAGCGGCCCCGGCACCCCGGCGTAGACGGCGGCCGCCCGCTCGGCGTCGCCCTCGAAGCGGACCAGCCCGAACTCGTCGGTCTTCACCATTCCGGGGTCGATCTCGATGACCCGCAGCGGCCGGCCACACAGCTCCAGGCGGAGCGTGCCGGCGATGGCGGTCTGCGCGTGCTTCGCCGCGGTGTAGCCGCCGCCACCCTCGTACACGGTCAGCCCGGCGGTGGAGGAGACCACCACGATGGTGCCGGAACCGGACGCCTCCAGCGCCGGCAGCAGCGCCTGGGTGACCCGCAGGGTGCCGAGCACGTTCACGTCGTACATCCACTGCCAGTCGGCGACCGAGCCGGACTCCACCAGGTCCAGCCCGCGCGCTCCACCGGCGTTGTTCACCAGGAGGGTGACCGGCCCGGGCGCCTGGGCGGCGGCCTCGGCCAACCGGGCCACCGACTCGTCCGAGGTGACGTCGCAGGTCACCGCGGTGGCCTGCCCGCCGGCGGCGGTGATCTCGGCGACCAGGTCGGCGAGCCGTTCGGCGCGGCGGGCGGCGGCGAGCACGTGGAAACCCTCGGCGGCGAGCCGGCGGGCGGTGGCCGCTCCGATCCCGCTGGACGCTCCGGTGACGATGGCGACAGAGGTCATCCGGTCATTGTCGCCCCGGTCGTCCGAGGCCTTGCGATCGGGCGCGGGGCTTCGCCGTGCGGGCCGACGGTTGATGAGGTCCGTCACCCCGGCCGGCCGCGCCGACGCATTTCCGTAGCCCGATGGGGAAGATGACATCCGGCGTACAGGTTGACCGAGAAGCGCCGGTCGTGCGAGACGGCATTAACCGTGACTGAAGGAGCGGACGTGGCGGAACTGCACACCGGTGTCGGTCGTCAGCGAGGTGCCCGACCGTGGCCCCGGCCCCGCCGCATCGCCACCCTGTCGGTGCACACCTCCCCGCTGCACCAGCCGGGCACCGGCGACGCCGGCGGGATGAACGTCTACATCCTGGAGGTCGCCCGGCGGCTCGCCGAGGCCGACGTCGAGGTGGAGATCTTCACCCGGGCCACCTCGGGTGACCTCCCCCCGGTGGTCGAGATGGCCCCCGGCGTGCAGGTCCGGCACATCACCTCCGGTCCGCTCGAAGGGCTGACCAAGGAGGAGTTGCCCGGCCAGCTCTGCGCCTTCACCGCCGGGGTGCTGCGCGCCGAGGCGTCCCGCCCACCCGGGCACTACGACCTGATCCACTCCCACTACTGGCTGTCGGGGCAGGTCGGCTGGCTGGCCAAGGAGCGCTGGGGAGTGCCGCTGGTGCACACCGCGCACACCCTGGCGAAGGTCAAGAACGCCCAACTCGCCGCCGACGACCGGCCGGAACCGAAGGCTCGGGTGATCGGCGAGGAGCAGGTCGTCGCCGAGGCCGACCAGCTGGTCGCCAACACCCGGGTGGAGGCCCGCGACCTCGTCGAGCGGTACGACGCCGCCCCCGACCAGGTCTCCGTCGTGCAGCCGGGCGTCGACCTGGCCCGGTTCCGGCCCGCGCCGGGCGACCGGTTCGTGGCCGCCCGCGCCGCCCGCCGCAGGCTGGGGCTGCCGGTCGACGGGTACGTGGTGGCCTTCGTCGGTCGGATCCAACCACTCAAGGCGCCGGACGTGCTCATCCGCGCGATCGCCGCCCTGCGCGAGCGTGATCCGGCCCTGGCCGACGAGGTGACCGTGGTGATCTGCGGCGGGCCCAGCGGCAGCGGACTGGACCGGCCGACCGCCCTGATCGAGCTGGCCGCGACGCTCGGCGTCGCCGACCGGGTCCGTTTCCTGCCGCCGCGTACCGGCGACGACCTGCCGGCCCTGTACCGGGCCGCCGATCTGGTCGCGGTGCCGTCGCACAACGAATCCTTCGGGCTCGTCGCCCTGGAGGCGCAGGCCTGCGGTACGCCGGTGCTGGCCGCCGCCGTCGGTGGTCTGGTCACCGCCGTTCGGGACCAGGCCAGTGGGGTGCTCATCGACGGGCACGACCCGGTGGACTGGGCCCGCGCCCTGGGCCGCCTGCTGCCGGACCGGGCCCTGCGGGCCAGGCTGTCCCGCGGCGCCGCGCAGCACGCCCGACACTTCTCCTGGGACCGCACCGTCACGGGCCTGCTCGACGTCTACGGCGAGGCGATCGCCGCGCGCCGGGCCCGCCTCGCCGCCGACCTGGCCGGAGGCCCCGCCCTCTCCTGCTCCTGGTGACCGGGGACAGGTCGTGCCGGTGGTGACCCCGCGCCGATCGTGCCGGTGCTGACCGCGCGCCGATCGTGCTGGTGGGTGACCGCGGGCCGGTCGTCATCCGGTGCGTGGGCCGGGGCGGTCGTAGAGTGGGTCCGGTGAGCCCGAAGAGCGATCTTGCGACCCTGATCGAGTCGGTCTGTGCCGAACGTGACCTGGCCTGGGAGTCGACCGGCCCCGGCTCGTACGCGATCACCCTGCCGGGCACCCACAAGCTCAAGACGATCTGCAACCTGATCGTCGGTGAGCACGCGCTGCGGATCGAGGCGTTCGTCATGCGCCAGCCCGACGAGCGGCGCGAGGAGCTGTGGGCCTGGCTGCTGCAGCGCAACGCCCGGATGTACGGGGTCTCCTTCTCCACCGACGCGGTCGGTGACGTGTACCTGACCGGGCGGGTCAACCCGGCCGGTGTGGACGCCGACGAGCTGGACCGGCTGCTCGGTTCGGTGCTTACCTACTCCGACGAGTCCTTCGACACCATGCTGGAGATCGGCTTCGGCAGCTCGATTCGGCGCGAGTACGAGTGGCGGGTCAAGCGCGGCGAGTCGACGGCGAACCTGGCCGCCTTCGCCCACCTCTTCGAGCCGTCCGGCCCCGGCCCCGCCTGACAACTGGCGTTCTCGGCGGCTCCACGCGCGGGGGCCTGCGCCCCGACTGCGGGGTTTATCAGGCGGGCTTCCGGGCCGAGGTGGTGGGACGCCTCCTTTGCTCTGCTTCAACCGACGCAACACTTACGGGCTCCGAGCGTTGCCTGGGTGTAAGCAGAGCAAAGGATGTGTGGGGTACGGGTGCGCCCGGCTCAATCCCTACCGTCACAGCGGGCGGCGACGAACGGAGGGTTCGGACTGCCCTTGCTGGGTATGCCGCACCGCGCGGTGCGGCAGAGGGACCCCCGCGCGCCGAGGACGGAGTGTCGAGGAGCGGAGCATCCCATGGCTCAGCGGAACAGCTCAGGTCGCGGCGGGACTGCGACCAGGACCAAACGGCAGGCCGGCAACCAGAGCCCGGCGACACCCGGGATCTCCGAGTCGGAGATCTCCCGGATGCGGGTGGACGACATCCGCGGGCAGTTGCGCAAACGCGGGGTCTCTGGGATCTCCGCGATGCGCAAGCCTGACCTGGTGAAACAGTTGGTGCGTTCGATGCGTTCGGACGCCGGTGGGGCGGGCCGGCGCAGTACCGGACCGGCTGGTCGGGCCGCCGGCACCAGGGCGTCGGCCGGTCGGGCCGCCGCGACGAAGAAGTCGGCGTCGAGGGCGGCACCGAGTCGCGCAAAGGCTGCGCCCGCGAACAAGAGCGCTCCCGCGAAGCGGGCCGCCGCGAAGAAGACGACAGCGGCGAAGAAGACGACAGCGGCGAAGCGGACCACCCCTGCCAAGCGCACCACCGCCGCGAGCAGGTCGACCGCTGCGAAGCGGACGACCACCGCACGGACATCGACGGCGGCCCGTAAGACGGCCGCGGCGAAGAAGACGACAGCGGCCAGGTCGACCGCCGCTCGCAGGACGTCGACGACCGCGCGTGCCGCGCCAGCGCGAAAGGCGCCCGCGAAGAAGGCGCCGTCGCGACCGGCTGCCACGCGGGCCACGGCGAAGGCGGCGCCGGCGAAGAGGGCGGCTCCCGCCAAGCGGGCCACGGCGAAGCGGGCGGCTCCCACCAAGCGGGCCACGGCGAGCCGGCCGGCGGCTGGTGGCACGACGGCCGGTGGGATCCGGACCGGACGGGGCAGCGGACGGTCGGTCCGCAGCTCGCAGGTGATCTCGTCGACGGCGGACCGGCCGGAGCGGCCGGGACGGAGCCTGATCACCGCGAATCACGAGGTGATCCAACGTTGGGCGCGGGAGCGTGGCGCGAAGCCGGCGACCATCGCGGGCACTGAGCGGGACGGTCGGGCCGGAGTGTTGACCTTCAACATCCCCGGCTACCGGGAAAGCAGCCGGATTCGTGAGATCCCCTGGGATGAGTGGTTTCACACGTTTGATCTGCGCCGGCTCAACCTGATCTATCAGGAGCAGATGCGTGACGGCCGGCAGAGCAACTTCTTCCGGACCGAGTCACCCGATCGTGAGGACGGCTGAGGTGTTTGAGGGAATGCCCGACGGGTACCCGGCTGTTGCCACAGACCGAGGCCCGAGCTGGGGATACTCGTCAGTTGTGACCGGCGAGACACCCATCTGGGTTGAATCCAGAATCCGGCCGAACTAGCTTTATTGCACCGCGCCACGCTTGGAAACGTTCGGGGGAGCGGCGGATCGATCAGATCCGCGCACCAGGCGAGGTGCGAGGGGACGGGTGGATCAACCGTTGGGGGACGGTGCCCACCTGTTTGGACCGGCGGCGCGAGCGGGCGATGCTTACGGGGGTGAGTGTTGCCCGCCGCCGCCGGCCCCACCGGCGAGCGCCCACCATGACCTTCGGGACATGGTGGGCGCTTTGCCGTCGTACGGTCAGCCCGTCTGGACGCGGTCCCCGCGCGGCGCCGGCTCCCGGTCGACCATCCGGCGCATCGCGGCGACGTGCCGGTCACGGGGCGGCCCGGCCAGCAGGTGCCCGAGCGCGGCCAGCAGGCCCAGCCCGCCCACGATCAGCCAGTGCCGGTCACCGAGGTGCTGCAGGCTCACCCCGCCCAGGGTGGGTGCGACGAACGCCGCGGCCGGGAACGTCAGGTAGAAGACCGACTGGTACCGGGCGCGCAGTTGCGGCGGCGCCAGATCCGCGTTGATCTGCGCGTTGGGCGGCGCGGCGAGCATCGAGCCGACCGTCCAGACCACCGCCGCACCGAGGTAGACGCCCAGGTGGTCGGCGACGGCGAGCACGCCGAAGCCGACCGCCAGCAGGGCCGTGGAGATGGCCAGCACGACGTCCTTGCGGTGCCGGTCGATCAGCCGGGGCACGAACAGTTGCCCCAGCACGATCAGCGCGCCCCCGAGTGCCACCACCGCCCCGTACGCCGACGGTCCCAGACCGTCGGCGCGCATCGCCAGCGGCATGATCGTCGAGGTCTGCAGGGTGAGGACGGCCAGCACGAAGGTGAGCCCGACGAAGATCAGGAAGGTCCGGTCGGTGAGCGCGGTGTGCAGCCCCTGTCGACGGGAGCGGCCGGCCCCCTGCTGGCCGGCGGGCGGGAGGGGCGCGGCCGGGCCGGCCCGTCGCAGCGTCTCCGGCACCTTCCAGGCGATGACGGCGGCGGCGGTCAGCGTGGCGCCGGCGTCGACCAGGAACAGTGCGGTGAAGCTCGCCTCGGCCAGCACGCCGGCGAGCAGCGACGCGACGGCCATGCCCAGGTTGAACGCCCAGAACTGGAGGTTGAACGCGCGTGAGCGGCGCTGCGCCGGCACCACGTCGACGATTGCCGCCACGAAGGCGGGGCTGGGCATCAAGTGCACCACGCCGACCAGTGCGGAGAGCGCCGCGATCAGCAGCAGGGGCCGGCTGAAGGCCAGTGCCACCATCAGGGCGGCGGTGGCCAGGTGGGCGGCGAGCAGGGTGGCCCGGCGACCCCACCGGTCGGCCATCACCCCGCCGAGCAGCGCGCCGGCCGCCCCGCCGGCCCCGTACGCCCCGACCACGGTGCCGGCCACCGATTCGCTGGCGCCCCGGGCGTCGGTCAGGTAGAGCGACAGGAAGAGCATGGCGAACGCGCCAGCGCGGTTGATCAGCAAACCCGCCCAGAGGTACCAGAAGGTGGCGGGTAGCCCGCCCGCGGTGTCCTGCCACCAGCGCCGCAGGGCGTGCATCCGACCTCCCGACAGTTCGGTTTCTTAACCGTTTCTCCTGGACGGTAGGAAGTCGGGCCGGGTTGCGCCAGTCGGGTTCCTGATCATGAGCCGTTCGTCTCAGCGGTCACACCGGGCTCAGGCTGCCGCCTCGGCGGGGTGCGACGCCGCAGCGCGGGTGCTGACCGGTGCGGACGCGTCGGCGGCGTGGCGCAGCGCGACGGCACGCCGCTCCCGGGCCGGACCGGAGGCGAGGTGGGCCACCGCCGTCAGTACGCCGATCACGGCGCAGCCGAACCAGAGCGCCGCGTTGCCGACGTGCTCCCGCACCAGGCCGCCGAGAATCGGCGCGCTCGCCCCGGCGATCTGCCAGGAGAGCCCGAACACGCCCTGGTAGCGACCGCGCAGCTCGGCCGGGGAGAGTTCGGCGATCAGCGTGGAGTTGGACGGCGAGTTCAGCATCTCGCCGACCGTCCAGATCAGCACCGTCAGCCCGTAGAACCAGGCGCTGCCGGCGAACGCGGTCAGCCCGAACCCGACACCCATCACCACGGCGGCGAGGGCGAGCACCTGCGAGCGGTTCCGACCCCGGATCAGTCGGGGCACGAAGAGTTGGCCGACGACGATGAGCAAGCCGTTGAGCGCGATCACCGAGCCGTAGGTGGCCGGGCTCAGGCCGGAGTCGCCCATGGCGATCGGCAGCATCGAGATGTGCTGGAGGAAGACCATCGCGGCGAACAGGTTCAGAGCCACGAAGCCGAGGTAGACCCGGTCGCTGAGGATGGTGCGCAGGGCGCCGCGCGGGGCCGTGGTCGCCGCGACGGTGAATCCGCCGTGCCGGGTCTCCGGCACCCGGGCGAAGATGATCAACGCGGTGATCAGCATCGTGCCCGCGTCGACCACGAACAGCAGCAGGTAGTCGGCCTGCGCGGCGAGACCGGCGAGGATGGCGGCGCAGGCGAAGCCCAGGTTGATCGCCCAGTAGTTGAGCGAGAACGCGCGCAGCCGGTCCTTGGCCGGCACCACGTCGATCATCATGGCCCCGAACGCCGGCCGGGCCGCCTCGGCGAACATGCCGAGCAGCAGCGCACCCAGCGCCACTGCCCAGAGGTCACGGGCCAGGCCGAGGGCGAGCATCATGGCCGCCGCGCCGACATGCGCGGTGAGCAGCGTCGGTCGGCGGCCCCACCGGTCGGCCAGGGTGCCGCCGGCGGTGGTGCCGACCGCGCCGCCGACACCCCACAGGCCGAGCACCAGGCCGGCCTGGGAGGGGGAGAAGCCGCGTTCCTGGGTCAGGTAGATGGCGAGGAAGACGAGGACGAACGAGCCGAGCCGGTTGATCAGAGTCCCCGACCACAGGTACCAGAAGGTGGCCGGCAGGCCGCCGGTGGTGTCCCGGAACCAGCTCCGCATCGTCCGCACGTGGTGCCCCCGCTTGCAAGTAATGACCGATGTGACTGCAGCGCCTTACAACCCTAGCGGCGGTCGGATTCACAGGTCATCCGCTTTATCACGTGGTGGTCGTCACGACGGGTGCCCGCGTGTCCGGTACGGGGTTGAGGCAGGATGATCCGCATGACTGCGAGCGAGGGGCCCACCGTCGGGACGCTGGTCCTGCTGCGGCACGGCGAGAGTGACTGGAACGCCAAGAACCTCTTCACCGGCTGGGTGGACGTCGACCTGACCGAGAAGGGCGAGGGCGAGGCGCGGCGCGGCGGTGAGCTGCTGCGCGAGCACAGCCTGCTGCCGGACGTCGTCCACACCAGCGTGATGCGCCGGGCGATCCGCACCGCCGAGTTGGCGCTGAACGCCGCCGACCGGCACTGGATCGCGGTGCGCCGGTCGTGGCGGCTCAACGAGCGGCACTACGGCGCCCTACAGGGCAAGAACAAGAAGCAGACCCTCGACGAGTACGGCGAGGAGCAGTTCATGCTCTGGCGCCGGTCGTACGACACGCCGCCGCCGCCGATCGCTGACGACGACGAGTGGTCGCAGGTGGGCGATCCGCGCTACGCGCTGCTGCCGACCGAGCTGATGCCGCGTACCGAGTGCCTCAAGGACGTCGTCGAGCGGATGCTGCCCTACTGGTACGACTCGATCGTGCCGGACATCCTGGCCGGCCGGACGGTGCTGGTGGCCGCGCACGGCAATTCGCTGCGCGCCCTGGTGAAGCACCTCGACCAGATCTCCGACGAGGCGATCGCCAAGCTGAACATCCCGACCGGGATCCCGCTGCGCTACGACCTCGATCCGCAGCTGCGCCCGCTCACCCTGGGCGGCACCTACCTCGACCCGACAGCGGCGAAGGCAGCCGCCGCCGCGGTCGCCAACCAGGGCCGCTGAGAGCAGCGAAAGGGGCCCCCGCGACGCGGGGGCCCCTTTCTGACGGGTGTCAGTTGCCGGTGGGCGTGCTCTCACCGGTGATCAGGTAGATCACGTGCTCGCCGGCGTTGACCGCGTGGTCGGCGAAGCGCTCGTAGAAGCGGCCCAGCAGGGTGGCGTCGATGGCGGTCTCCACCCCGTACGGCCAGTCGTCGCCGAGCAGCACCGAGAACAGGCTCTTGTGCAGCTCGTCCATGGCGTCGTCGTCCCGGTCCAACTCGCCGGCCAGGTCGACGTCGGGCTTCGCCAGCACCGAACCGATCTTCGCCGCCATCCGGTCGGCGATGTCGGCCATCTCGGTGAAGATCGTCCGCAGCTCGGCCGGTACGGCGGGCGAGGGGTGCCGCCGCAGCGCCGTCTTCGCCACGTGGTCGGCCAGGTCGCCCATCCGCTCCAGGTCGGCCGCGACGTGCAGCGCGGTGATCATGGCACGCAGGTCGGAGGCGACCGGCGCCTGCCGGGCGAGCAGGTCACACACCCGCTCCTCGACGTGCCGGTAGAGGTCGTCGATCTCGGCGTCCCGCTCGATGACCGTCTCGGCGGCCTGCCGGTCGGCGGTGAGCAGGGCCCGGGTGGCCTGGCGCATGGCAGCGCGGACGCCCTCCGCCATGTCCACCAGCAGTTGGCTGACGATCTGGAGGTCGGCCCGGAACTCGTCGCGCATCATCACGTCCTGTGGTCGGTCGCCGCCGACGGGTGCCGGCGCAGGGGTTGAGCAGGTGCGACGCCAACGGTAGGGCGCGTGAACGGATCCCGGATGAACCACGGTGAACGACGCCAGACGTGGGGGTGAACACTTCCGGAAGTGCGGGTGGTTCGTCCCGTTCTGTGTGGTAGCCAGGTTAACAATGACCCTACGATCGCCGGGTGGAGTGGGCGGTGACGGTCGTGGTGGCCGTGGCGTTGGCGGCCGGACTGGTCGTCGGCCTTCTGCTGCCCCGGTTCCTGCCGGCGCGCGGCCGCTCCACGTCGACGGGCAGCGCGAGCTCCCGCTGGAGCAGGGGGAGGCCCGCGATAGCCGACGAGCAGCAGGCCGGGCTCGGCCGCCGGACGATCGATTCGCTCCGGGCCGGTGTCGTGGTACTGGACAACGACGACGTGCCCGTGCTGATCAACCCGGCCGCCCGTGCGATGGGTCTGCTGCGTACCGGCAGCACCCCGGGCTCGATCGCCGCGCACCCGTTGATCCGTACTCTCGCTGGCCAGGTGCGGCGCACCGGCGTGCGGCGCGAGATCGAGCTGGACCTGCCGCGGGGTCGCGACAGCGCAGGTGAGAACCCGCTGGGCGTGCACCTGCGGGCCATGGGCCTCGGGAACGGCTTCATCGCCGTGGAGGCGGTCGACGTGACCGAGTCGCACCGCCTGACCCGGGTGCGACGTGACTTCGTGGCGAACGTGAGCCATGAGCTCAAGACACCGATCGGCGCGCTCCAACTGCTCGCCGAGGCGCTGCTGGACGCCACCGAGCCGGCCGACGCCGCGGTACCCGACCTCTCCGAGGACCTGGTCGCCGCCCGCCGGTTCGCCGAACGGATCCAGCACGAGTCGACCCGGCTGGGCCGGCTGGTGCAGGAGTTGCTGGAGCTGACCCGGCTCCAGGGCGCCGAGCCGCAGCCGCCACCGGAGCCCGTCGCGCTCGACTGGGTGATCGCCGAGGTGGTCGACCGCACCCGCACCACGGCCGCCGCCCGGGGGGTCGAGGTGACGGTCGACGGCGAGCGGGGTCTCACCGCGTACGGCAGCGACAGTCAGCTCGCCACGGCGGTGGCGAACCTGGTGGAGAACGCCATCAACTACTCGGGCGAGGACACCACGGTGCGGGTCACCCTCCGCGGTGACGGCGAACATGTCGAGGTCGCGGTCGCTGACCAGGGCATCGGCATCGCCCCGACGGACGTGGATCGGATCTTCGAGCGGTTCTACCGGGCCGACCAGGCCCGCTCGCGTTCCACCGGTGGCACCGGGCTCGGTCTGGCCATCGTGAAACACATCGCGAGCAACCATGGCGGTCGGGTGGAGGTGTCGAGCACTCTTGGGGGTGGATCGACGTTCACCCTACGGTTGCCCGCCAGCCCACCGGACGACCTGCTGGCGACACTGCCGCCGGTTGGGATCGAGGCCGGTCCGGCCGAGCTTCGGCAGGTCTGACAGCAATGGAAAGGAAATCCCCGTTGAGCCGCGTTCTGGTGGTCGAGGACGAGGAGTCGTTCTCCGACGCCCTGTCGTACATGCTCCGTAAGGAGGGCTTCGAGGTCTCGGTCGCCGCGACCGGCACCGACGCCCTCACCGAGTTCGACCGAACCGGCGCCGACATCGTGCTGCTCGACCTGATGTTGCCCGAGATGTCGGGAACCGAGGTGTGCCGGCAGCTCCGGCAGCGCTCGGCCGTGCCGATCATCATGGTCACCGCGCGGGACAGCGAGATCGACAAGGTGGTCGGCCTGGAGATCGGCGCCGACGACTACGTCACCAAGCCGTACTCTCCCCGGGAGCTGGTCGCGCGGATCCGCGCGGTGCTGCGCCGGCAGAGCCCGGAGGTGGCCGAGGCGGGTGCCCCGACGCTGGCCGCCGGCCCGGTCCGGATGGACATCGAGCGGCACGTGGTGACCGTCGAGGGTGGGGCCGTGCAGCTGCCGCTCAAGGAGTTCGAGCTGCTGGAGCTGCTGCTGCGCAACGCGGGCCGGGTGCTGACCCGCGGTCAGCTCATCGACCGGGTGTGGGGCGCCGACTACGTCGGCGACACCAAGACGCTTGACGTGCACGTCAAGCGGCTGCGCTCCAAGATCGAGCCGGAGCCGTCGGCACCCCGCTTCATCGTCACGGTGCGGGGCCTGGGATACAAGTTCGAGCCGTGATCGGCCGACCCGAAGGGGGTCCACGCTCGGCGTGGGCCCCCTTCGGGCTGTCCGGGTCCGGTCAGCGGACGACCTTGAGGTTGAAGTTGGCGGTGTCGAGCCGGCCGTAGAGCCGCAACCAGAGCGGCATCAGCATCTCGGTGCCCCGGGCGGTGGAGAGGTCACCGAGGTCGATCACGTCGGTGTGGCCGAAGCTGACGAGCAGCCCGGTGACAATCCGCTTGGCCTCCGCGTCGTCGCCGGAGACGAACACGCTGTGCGCGCCGTCGGCGAGCTGGCGCGGACGCACCATCAGCTCGGCGGTCAGCGTGTTGAGTGACTTGACCACCCTGGCCTGCGGGAACTCCCGCTGGATCTGCTCGGCGAGGGAGTCGGTGTCCTGCACCGTCAGGGTGGGTGGAAAGCCTGCGCTGAAGTCGAGCGGGTTGGCGATGTCGAGCAGGACCTTGCCGGCCAGGTTCGCCGCGCCGGCCGCGGTGAGCGCCGGCAGGGAGCCGCTGCCACTGGTGGCGTTGACCACCAGCTCGGCGTCCGCGGCAGCGTCCGCCTGGGTTGCCAGGCCCACCTCGGGGTGCTCCGCGGTCCAGGCGGCGTAATCGCCGGCCAGGGTGGTCGCGACGTCCCGGGTGCCGATGGTGACCTGGTGGCCCAACTCCGCCGCGCGGGCGCTGATGGTCCTGCCGACCGAGCCGGTGCCGAGAACTGCGATGCGCATGTCGATCGATCCTCCACTCGGGCGCGGTGGCCTCGCGCCGACTGTCCGAAGGCTAACAGACAGGTCTGTCTACTGCTGTCCCTCGGGGAGTGCGGGCCGTGGGCAGGGGTTTGCCTACCGCGTCCTCTCGAGCTGCCCCGGAGATGGGGCATCGTCCGCCCGAGCTGCGCAGACGACGGCTCGCGGCCGCAGACGGAGCTGTCTGTAGAATCGGCCCGTCACCAGCACGTCGAGGGAGTGTCGATGCCTGCCCACCGCACGCCGGCCGGCTCGGCCCGGGACCGGATCCTGGAGACCGCGTTCCGGCTCTTCTACGCCCACGGACCGCGCGGCGTGGGGGTGGACACGGTCATCGCCGAGTCGGGCGTGGCCAAGGCGACGCTCTACAAGCACTTCCCGCGTAAGGACGACCTGGTGCTGGCGTACCTCGACCGGGTCGACCAGGCGTGGTTCGGTGCGTTGCGCGCCGCCGCCCGGGATGCCGGCGACGAGCCGCGCGACCAGTTGGTCGGGATGTTCGACGCGCTCGCCGGCGCCTGCCGGCGGGACGGCTACCACGGTTGCGCGTTCATCAACACGGCCGCCGAGTCACCGGCCGGCGGCCCGGTGCACGCCCGGACGGTCGAGCACAAGACCGTGGTCCGGGCCTGGGTGACGGAGCTGGCCCGGCAGGCCGGCGCGGCCGACCCGGAGCTGCTCGCCCGGCAGCTCACCCTGCTGCTCGACGGCGGGCTGGCCAGCGGCGTGCTGGACGGCGACCCGGTGATCGCCGACGCGGCCCGGCGCAGCGCCCGCACGCTCGTCGATGCGGCGTTGCGCTGACCGGGCGCGCAGCTCAGAACAGCTTGCGCAGCGCCACCGCGATGTCGGCCACCTCGGTCAGACGGCTCTCCGCCACGCTGATGACCAGGTCGTACGCGATGTCCTGGTCGGTCTCGTCAAGTTGGGCGACGGTGAAGGCGCGGTTCTGGAGCAGGAAGGCGATCGTCACGATCCAGCCGATCCGCTTGTTGCCGTCCACGAACGGGTGGTTGTTGACCAGCGAGTGCAGCAGTGCCGCCGCCTTGGTCCAGAGGTCCGGGTAGGCATCCTCTCCGAACACACTCGTCTTCGGTCGAGCCACCGCCGACTCCACCAGGCCGGCGTCCCTGATCCCGACACCGAGCTTGCGGGCGATGGCGGCCACGTCGGCGAGCGTGGGATAGCGGATGTCCGTCATCACTCCGCCAGGCGAGCGAGCAGGGTGGCGTGGCGTTCAATGATCTCGTCGGCCAGGTCGCCGAACTCCTTGGCGTTTCGCCGTGCCAGGTAGTCATCGATCGCGGTGACGACGACGGCGTGCATCGACCGCGCCTCCTCGTCCGCGACGAGGCGGAGTTGCCGTTCACGTTCGTCATCGAGGCGGAGCGTCATTGCCATGGGGAAATGGTAGCAAGTTTGCTACCAAGATCAGCTAGAGATCGTCGGCGGGGTGCGGGGCGACCAGGCCCTGCTTCACCCGGGCCGCGCACAGCTCGGCAAGTCGCTCGTACGCGGCGGCGCCGATCAGCGCGGTCAGCTCCGGCCCGTACGACAGGTACATCGGCTCGGCGCCCACGTGGGCGTCCGTCGAGGAGGTGCACCACCAGTCCAGATCGTGCCCGCCGGCGCCCCAGCCGCGCCGGTCGAACTCGGACAGCGTGGAGACCAGCACCTTGGTGTTGTCGGGTCGCTTGACCCAGTCCTGGTCCCGCCGGATCGGCAGCTGCCAGCAGACGTCCGGCTTGTATTCCAGCGGGTGCACCCCGTCGCGCAACGCCTGGGCGTGCAGCGCGCAGCCTCCCCCGCCAGCGAAGTCGGCGTCATTGAGGAAGACGCACGGCCCGTCGGGGTCCTGGGTCGCGGTGCGGCGTGCGGGGTTCTTGCCGTCGATCGTGTCCTCGTCGGTCCAGTTCTTGAAACCGCGCCGGAAGTGCTGCCAGGTCGACGGGGTGAGCAGCTTGACGGCCTTGCGGACACGCTTCTCGTCGTCCGAGTCGGTGAAGAACGCCCCGTGCGAGCAGCAGCCGTCGGCGGACCGGCCGGCGATGATGCCGTGGCAACCCCGACCGAAGATGCAGGTCCAGCGGGACAGCAGCCAGGTCAGGTCGGCCCGGATCAGGTGGGTCTCGTCCGCCGGGTCGGCGAACTCGATCCACTCCCGGGGAAAGTCCAGCGGCACCTCGCGGCTGCGCGGGTCGCCCGGATCGTCCACCAGCACGCGGAGCTCCATCGTCACTCGGACCAGCGTACGCGCGGTGACGTCCCCGGGCCGACGAGCCGCACGAACGTGTTGCACCTAGTGTCTTCACCATGCGACTGGGTGTCCTCGACGTCGGATCCAACACGGTGCACCTGCTGGTGGTCGACGCGCACCATGGCGCGCACCCCTGGCCGGCGCACTCGGAGAAGGTCGTCCTGCGTCTCGCCGAGCAGATCGGCCCGGACGGCGCGTTGACCGAGGCCGGCTCGGACAGCCTGGTCAAGGCGGTCGGCATGGCCAAGGCGGCGGCCACCGGGCTGGAGGCCGACGACCTGATCGCGTTCGCCACGTCCGCCGTCCGCGACGCCACCAACGCGGCCGACGTGCTCGCCCGGGTCCGCGACGAGACCGGCGTACGCCTGGAGGTGCTCTCCGGCGCGGACGAGGCACGGATGACCTTCCTGGCGGTGCGGCGCTGGTTCGGCTGGTCGGCGGGGCGTCTGCTGGTGCTCGACATCGGTGGTGGCTCCCTGGAGATCGCCGCCGGGATCGACGAGGACCCGGACGTCGCGATCTCGCTGCCGCTCGGCGCCGGCCGCCTGAGCCGGGAGCGGCTGCGGGTCGACCCGGACAGCGCGACGCCGCCGTCCGCCGAGGCCGTCGACAAACTGCGGGAGTACGTGGACGGCCGGCTGGACAAGGTGGTCGACCAGTTGACCGAGGTGGGCTGGGGTCGGGCGGTGGCCACCTCGAAGACGTTCCGCACCCTGGCGCGACTGGCCGGCGCGGCGCCGTCCGGGGCCGGTCTCTGGGCGCGGCGCAGCCTGACCCGTGAAGGTCTGCGGCAGGTCATCGGCTTCATCCGGCACATTCCGCCCAGCCAGTTGGTGGAGCTGGAGGGGGTCAGCGCGGGCCGGGCCCACCAGTTGCTGGCGGGCGCGGTGGTCGCCGAGGCGGTGATGCGCAGGCTCGACCTGGACACGCTGGACATCTGCCCGTGGGCCCTGCGGGAGGGGGTCATCCTCCGCCGACTCGATCAACTCGAGCCGATCTGAGCAGGGTGCCGGGTTACGAGTGGTTTGCCAGTGCTCGTCCTGATGGCCCCACGACAGCCAAGCTACGCTGGCTGATGTGACTTCCCGCGTTCCGGTGCTCCTGTCCAGCTCGTCGGTCTTCCCCGAGCCGACCGCGGCGGCGTTCCAACTGGCCGCGGCGCTCGGCTACGACGGCGTCGAGGTGATGGTCTGGACCGACGTGGTCAGCCAGGACGCGGGCGCGCTGCGCGGCCTGTCGGCGCACTACGGCGTGCCGGTGCTGTCGGTGCACGCGCCCTGCCTGCTGGTCACGCAGCGGGTGTGGAGCCCCGACCCGTGGGAGCGGCTGCGCAGGGCCGCCGAGCTGGCCGAGACGCTGGGAGCGCCGACGGTCGTGGTGCACCCGCCGTTCTCCTGGCAGCGGGACTACGCGCGCAACTTCGCCGAGGGCTTGGCCACGGTCGCGGACCGGTTCAACGGCCTGCGCTTCGCGGTGGAGAACATGTACCCGGTGCGGATGGCGGGCCGGCAGTTCGTCCCGTACGTCCCCGGGTGGGATCCCACCGACAGCGGCTACCCGTCGTACACCCTGGATCTGTCGCACTGCGCGGCCTCGCACAGCGACCCCCTCGAAATGGCCGACCGGATGGGCGCGGGCCTGGCCCACGTGCACCTCGGCGACGGCACCGGCGAGGGTCGCGACGAGCATCTGGTGCCCGGGCGCGGCACCCAGCCCTGCGGGGAGCTGCTCTCCTCGCTGGCGGCGCGGGGCTTCACCGGCGCGGTGGCCGTCGAGGTGGCGACCCGGGGCGCGAAGAGTCGCGCGGTGCGCGAGGCGGACCTGCGCGCCGCGCTGGAGTTCGCCCGCCAGCACCTGCCCGCCCAGTCACCGGTCGACGTCTGACCCCGGCGGGGCCCGGCGTCAGCTGACCGGGGTCAGTGACTCGGTGGTCGAGGTCGGCTGCGGGGCGACCGGCAGCTGCTCCCCGATGGCGGCCCGCTTGCGGGCCCGGTGTGCCGCCACGTGCGAGCGGGTGGCGCAGCGCTCGGAGCAGAACCGCCGGCAGCAGTTGGACGACGTGTCCAGGTAGACGTTGCCGCACCGCTCGTCGGCGCAGACCCCGAAGCGGGCGCTGCCGTACTCGCAGAGCCAGACCGACAGCCCCCAGACCGCGCCGGCCAGGTATTCCGCGCTGACCGACGCGCCCCGGCTGGTCACGTGCATGTGCCAGTCGCTGGAGTCGTGCCCGGAGATGCGCGGCTGGACCGGGAACGCCTCGAGCAGCGCGTTCAGCTCGGTCACCGCCTGGGCGTCGCGCCCCGAGGTGCCGTACTCGAAGACGTCGCGGAGCCGCTTCTGCGCCCGCCGGAAAATCGCGACGTCGCGATCGGCGACCTCGTCGCGCATCCAGGCGTTGTCGTCGGGGAAGAGGGCCCGCAGGTCGTCGAGGTCGTCCAGGCGGGCGTTGACCAGGTCAACACCGGTCCGGGCGTACGCGTCGAAGTTCACGCCCCCAACGGTAGACGACTCACGGGGTGCGCGGCGCGTCGATGTAGTGCGGCAGGAACCGCGCGTAACCGTCGGTGATCAGACTCGCGCTCTCCCGAACCCCCACCCCGGCCGACTCGCCGCCGACGATCCAGCTGCCCAGCACCACCCGGTTGCCGGCGAACTGCGGCAGCGCCCGGAACTCCTGGTAGCACCAGCCCTCGTCGCCGTAGATCCCCGGGTTGGTGATCTCCTGCTCGGCGGTCACGATGCGTACCGAGCCGCCCTCCCGGCCGAGCAGCGGCTTGGCCACGTACTCGGGCATGCCGCGCGGCGAGTCGAGGTACGCCGGGAGCAGGTACTCGTGGTCGGGGTAGAGCTCCCAGAGGATCGCGAGCAGCGCCTTGTTGGACAGCAGCAACTTCCACGCCGGTTCGATCCAGGTGGTCGGGGTGCCCGGGGCCAGCGCGGGCGGCCCGTACGGCTCGGCCAGCATCCACTCCCACGGGTAGAGCTTGAAGCAGGTGGTCACCGGGCGGTCGGCGGCGTCGACGAAGCGCCGGCCGTCCCAGCCGATCTCCTGGATGGGTTGCAGCTCGACGTCGAGGCCGGCCTGTCGGGCGGTCTCGGCGAGGTAGCCGGCGGTCATGTGGTCCTCGCCCGACTCCTCCTCGTTCGACCAGAGCACGTGCACCCGGGGGTCGTGCAGCCCGGCGCCGATCTTGGCCCAGGCGCCGACCAGCCGCTCGTGCAGGCTGTTCCACTGGTCCAGCTCGGGGCGGGTCTGCTCCAGCCAGTACCACTGGATGATGCTCGCCTCGACCAGCGCCGTCGGCGTGTCCGCGTTGTACTCCAGCATCTTCGGCGGCCAGGTGCCGTCGTACGCCAGGTCGAAGCGCCCGTAGAGGGTGGGTGGCGCCTCGCGCAGCGACCGGGCCACCGCGTCGGTCGCCCAGGCGGGGATGCCGAACTCGGCGTACCGGCGCTGGGCCACCACGTGCTCGGCGGCGGCCACCGACATCCGGTGCAGCTCCTCCGTGGCCTCCTCCAGCCGCAGCACCTCGTCGAGGTCGAAGGCGTACGCGGCGGTCTCGTCCCAGTACGACATGATCCCGCCGTCGGGCAGTTCGGTGTCGACGTAGACCAGCCCCTGCGCGCGGATGGTGGCGTCCCAGTCGGGCCGGGGCGGCACGGACTCACGGCGCACGTCAGCCGCCGCAGGAGGCGAGGTGGGTGCCGAACCCGCCGCGCTCGGGCAGGGCGGCGGTGGTCGGCTCCCCGGCGGTCCGCCCCGCGACAGGCGCGGGGACCCGCATCGCCAGCGCGACCGTGTCACCGCCGCCGACCGGCCCGAGGGCGCAGTCGTCATCGTCGTCGTCCGAGGTCATGTTGCAGCCGGAGAGGGCGAGCGCGAGAGCGGTGAGCGCGCCGAGCTGCACGGAGGCCGACCGGAGCCGGCGGCGGGGGCGTTGGTCCACGGCATCGTTGTAGTCGATCGACGCCAGCACCGCAGCCCCGGCCGCCCCTCGGCGGGGGTCCTGGCAGGGGCGATACGCTCGGCTCATGCTCCGTTCCGTCATCCTCGCCGCCTCCCGGTCATCCCAGGTCGAGCGGCTCGTCGCGACCGCCCCGTACACCCGGGACGTCGTTCGCCGGTTCGTCGCCGGCGCCACCACCGACGACGCGTTGCGCGCGACCCGCGGGCTCGTCGACGACGGTCTGGCCGTCACCCTCGACCACCTGGGCGAGGACACCGTCACCCCCGAGCAGGCCACGGCCACCCGGGACGAGTACCTGAAGCTGCTGTCGATGCTCTCCGGGGCCGGGCTCACCCCGGCCGCCGAGGTGAGCGTGAAGCTCTCCGCGCTCGGCCAGATGTTCGACGAGCAGTTGGCGTACGACAACGTGCGGGCGATCTGCGCGGCCGCCGACGCCGCGGGCACCACGGTCACCCTGGACATGGAGGACCACACCACCACCGACTCGACGCTGGAGGTGCTGGCCAAGCTGCGCAAGGACTTTCCGTCGACCGGCGCGGTGCTCCAGGCGTACCTGCGGCGCACCGAGTCGGACTGCCGGGAGCTGTCCTCCGCCGGGTCGCGGGTGCGTCTGTGCAAGGGCGCGTACCGGGAGCCGGAGTCGGTGGCGTACCAGTCGGCCCGCGAGGTGGACAAGTCCTACGTCCGCTGCATGAACATCCTGATGTCCGGTGACGGTTACCCGATGCTGGCGACCCACGATCCGCGGATGATCGCGATCGGCGAGGACCGGGCCCGCTGGTTCGACCGGGGGCCGGAGCGCTTCGAGTTCCAGATGCTCTACGGCATCCGCCCCGAGGAGCAGGCCCGGCTGGCCGGCGAGGGCTACACGGTGCGCACCTACGTCCCGTACGGCGACGAGTGGTACGGCTACCTGATGCGTCGGCTCGCCGAGCGCCCGGCGAACCTGGTCTTCTTCGGCCGCGCCCTGATCTCCAAGAAGTAGTCGCCGCTTGACGCGCTTGGCTAATTGGGTTAGCTTAAAGCTATGACAGTTAGCCAGGTGCGGCGGGACGGCGGACACATCGCGTACGAGGTGCACGGCGACGGCCCACTGGTCGTCCTCGCGCACGGCATGGGCGAGAACAGGGCGAGCTTCCGACACCTGGTGCCGCTGCTCGTGGCCGCCGGTTACCGGGTCGCCTCGGTCGACGTACGCGGGCACGGGGAGTCCAGCGTCGGCTGGCCCACGTACGCCCCGGCGGAGGTCGGCGCCGACCTGCTGGCCGTCGTCCGTGACCTCGACGCCGGGCCGGCCGTGCTGGTCGGCAGCTCGTCCGCCGCCGCGGCGGTGGTCTTCGCCGCGACCGACGCGCCCGAGCTGGTCTCCGGCATCGTGCAGATCGGCGCGTTCGTCGGTCAGCCGAAACTCAACCCGCTGCTGCGGGCGGCGATGGCGGCCGTGCTGCGCAGTCCCCGACTGTTCGGGATGTTCCACAACACGCTCTTTCCCGTGCACCGGCCGGCCGACGACGCGGCGTACCGCCGGTCGATGGTGGCCAACCTGCGCGAACCCGGCCGGATGGCCGCGACCCGCGGTGTGATCGCGCCGGTCGAGCCGCACTGGACCGCCCGCGCGCCGCAGGTGCGCCAACCGGTGCTGGTGCTGATGGGCGCCAAGGACCCGGACTTCCCCGACCCGGGCGCCGAGGCGCGGGCGGCCCGCCGGCTCTTCCGCGTCGCCGAGGCCCGGATGATCGAGGAGGCCGGGCACTACCCGCACGCCGACCGGCCGCGGGCCACCGCCGACGAGCTGGTGGGTTTCCTGGCGGTGTGTGCCGGTGCCTAGGGCCGGGCTCAACCAGCAGACCGTGGTGCGGGAGGCCGCCCGGCTGGCCGACGAGGTCGGCTACCAGCAGCTCACCCTCGCCGCGCTCGCCAGCCGGCTCGGAGTCGCGCTGCCCAGCCTCTACAAGCACATCCGAGGGGCGGACGCGCTGAGTCAGAAGCTCGCCGCGCTGGCCACCGTCGAGCTGGCCACAGAGCTGACCACGGCGGCCGCCGGCCGCTCGGGTGGGGACGCGCTGCGGGCGATGGCGGACGCCTACCGCGCCTACGCCCACCGGCACCCCGGGCGCTACCCCGCCACCCAGCGGGTGCCCGACCCGTCCGACCCGGAACACGTCGAGGCGGGCGAACGCGCGGTCGGCGCCATCTTCGCGGTGCTGCGCGGCTACGGACTCACCGGCGACGACGCGGTGGACGCGACCCGGGCGTTGCGCAGTGCCCTGCACGGGTTCGTCGCCCTGGAGGCCGCCGGTGGCTTCGGCCTGCCGCGCGAGGTCGACCGCTCGTACCACCAGTTGGTCGCCGGCCTGGACGTGGCATTCCGCTCCTGGCCGGCTCGCGGAGCCTGACCCGGTCCGATCGGCCGGGTCGGCCTCGCCCGATCCGGTCTTTGGTCGTACCCTTCGGCGGGTGACTGACGGGGTGCAGCAGCCAGCACCGCGGCGGCTCTGGCCGCTGTGGACCGTGCTCGTCGTGGTGGTCCTGCTGCTGGGCTGCGGCCTTCCGGCGGCGTTGGTCGTCGGTGCGGTACGCGAGGCCGGCGGCCGGGCCACGGTCAGCCGGGCCGGCGCCACCGCGACCGACGACCCGGCCACCGCCGTCGCCCGTGCTCTGTCCGACCGGATGACCGCGCAGCTCCAGCGGCAGTCCACGGCGCTGCTCGGCGGCGACCGGCCCGCCTTCCTCGCCGTCGCGGACCCCGCCGCGCATCCCGACCTGCGCCGTCGTTTCGCCGCACTGCGCGCCCTGAAGGTGACGGTGTGGCGGGCCGAGCCGAGCGGCCTGCCCGTACCGGTCGTCGGCAGGCCGGGCGAGTGGCGGCTGCTGGTGCGCTTCCAGTACTGCTTCGTGGCGCCCGGCTGCCGACCGAGCCCGGTGCTGATCGGCACCCGCTGGCGGGAGAACGGCGACCAGCCGCGACTGGTCGCCCTGGAGGAGTCCAAGTCCGCCGAGACCGGCACCCGACCGTGGGAGATCAGCGAGCTGACCGTGGCGGTCGGCGCGCGGACCATCGTCGCCACCACGCCGGCGCTGCGCGGTAAGCTGCCCGGCCTGCTGACCCAGGCGGAGGCGGCCGCCGCCGTCGCCGACACGTACGCCGTGACCGGCTCGCCGCCGGACCGCTACCGGATCTTCTACGCCGGTCGGACGGAGTGGCAGCGCTGGTACGGCGGCGGACGCCCACAGTGGACCGGCGGCTACGCGGTGACCGTGGGCGGCGGCCACCACGAGGTGGTGCTCAACGCCGACGGGCTGTCCAGCAGCAGCACCGACGACCTGCTCCGGCACGAGCTGACCCACGCCGCCTCGCTGCCGGAGCGCGGTTACCCGGGCAAGACGACCTGGTGGCTCGTCGAAGGGCTTGCCGAGTTCGCCGGCTCGGGCGGTCAGCCGGTCGACCGGTACGAGGGGCTCGCGGAGGTGCGCAAGCTGGTCCGGGGCGGTTGGGACGGCCGGCTGGAGGGCGTCACGCCCGCCGACGACGCCCCCGCCGAGCGGGTCGGCGGCAGCTACGGCGTCGGCTACCTCGCCGTCCGGCACCTCGTCGACCGGTTCGGGCCGGAGCGGCTGCTGACCTTCTTCAAGGCCGTGGTGCACGAGCGCAAGACCCCCGCCGCCGCCGCCGAGCAGGCGTTCGGCGAGCAGTGGTCGACGTTGCACGACGAGTGCGTGGCGTACGTCCGCGCGACCTCCGCCTGACGGTCGGCGCGACGGTGCGCCGTACGATCGATGGGTGCGCCGCCCCCAGTTGCCGCGGCCCGCAAGCGCCACGCGGCCCCGCCTGCTCATCGCCCTGACCGCCGTCGCCGTCCTCACCGCCACCACCGCCGCCTCGTGCGGCGACGACCAGCCGCCGGTCGCGCTCGCCTCGGCCGCCCGCAACCCGGTCAGCGAGGTGATCGACGCCCCGGCGACGGTGACGGCCCGCGCCGCCGCCACCCTCACCGCGCCCGCCGACGGCACCCTGGCCAGCCTGCGCGTCCAACCTGGACAGCGGGTGAAGCGCGGTCAGGTGCTCGCCGTGGTCGCGTCCCCGTCGGCTCAGGCCCGGCTGCGCCAGGCGAAGGAGGCGCTGGACGCCGCCAAGCGCGCTGGCCGGGGTGTCTCCACCGGCAACCTGAGCAGCAGCCGGCGGGGCACCGACAAGGCGGCCGAGGAGGCGTTCGACGCCGCCCGCGAGGCCGCCGAGAAGATCGCCGACCCCCAGCTGCGCGACGCGCTGCTGACCCAGGTGACGTCCGCCCAGCGGCAGTACGCCGCCGCCGCGCGCAGCGCCGATGCGGCGGTCCGCGCGGTGCAGCGGGGGATCAGCGGGCTGAACTCCGCCGTCGGCTCGCTCTCCGCGGCGCAGCGGCTCCAGGCTCAGCAGGCGTACGACCTGGCGAAGGCGACAGTCGACGCGCTGACCCTGCGTGCCACGGTCGCCGGGGTGGTGCAGCCCGGCGGCACCCGGGCCGGCAGCGGTGCCAACGGCGGACTGGCCGGGCTGTTGGAGCAGGCCGGTGGGGCCGGGCTCGACCCGTCCGCGCTGGCCCCCGCCCAGGGCGGGCCGCCCGCCGGGGTCGACGACGCCGTCGCGGTCGGCGGTCAGGTCACCGCCGGCACGCCCGTGCTGACCGTGGTGGACACCGGGCAGTTGGGGCTGCTCGCCGAGGTGGACGAGACCGACGTGCTGCTGGTCAAGGCCGGGGTCGGCGCCACAGTCGAGTTGGACGCCGTCACCGGCGCCAGCTACGACGCCACGGTCCGCTCGGTCGACGTGCTCCCCACCAGCTCCGCGCAGGGCGGCGTCACCTATCGGGTACGCCTCACGCTGGGTCCCGGGAAGCTGGCCGAGGACGCGCCGGCCCCGACGCCCCGCCCCGGCATGAACGCGATCGTGCACCTGCGCGTACGCGAGGCCGCCGACGCGGTGACCGTCCCCGCCTCGGCGGTGTTCTCCGCCGACGGCCGGGACGCGGTCTGGGTGGTCCGCGACGGCAAGGCCGACCGGGCGCCGGTGACCGTGGGCGTCCAGGGGGCCGACCTGGTGCAGATCCTCAACGGGGTCCAGGCCGGCGACCGGGTCGTGGTGCGCGGCACCGACCAGGTGCGCGACGGCCAGGAGGTCCGGTGACCGACACCCCGCCGGCCATCGAGGCGGTGGACGTGTCGCGGACGTACCACCTTGACGGGGTGTCGGTGGAGGCGCTGCGCGGGGTGTCGCTGACCGTGCAGCCCGGTGACTACGTGGCGCTGGTGGGGCCGTCCGGCTCGGGCAAGTCCACGCTCATGCACCTGTTGGGCGGGCTCGACCGACCGACCGGTGGCCGGTTGGTGATCGGCGGGCGGGACGTCAACGCCCTCTCCCCGCCGGAGATGGCCGCCCTGCGCAACGAGACGATCGGGTTCGTCTTCCAGGCGTTCCACCTGCTGCCGCGTACGTCGGCGGTGGAGAACGTGGCGTTGCCCCTGGTCTACCGGGGTGTGTCGGCCCGGCAGCGCCGGGAGCGGGCGGCGGCGATGCTGGGCCGGGTGGGTCTCGGGCACCGGCTGGACCACCGGCCCAACCAGATGTCCGGTGGCGAGCAGCAGCGCGTCGCCATCGCCCGCGCCCTGGTCACCGAGCCGACGGTGCTGCTGGCCGACGAGCCGACCGGCAACCTGGACAGCGTCACCGGCGCGGCGGTCCTGGAGCTGCTGGAGCGGTTGAACGCGGAATCCGGGGTGGCGCTGGTGATGGTCACCCACGACCAGGAGGTGGCGGCTCGGGCCGCCCGTCGGATCACCATGCGCGACGGTGTGGTGGTGGCGGACAGCGCCACCGCACCTCATGATCGACCGCTGTCCGTCGATCACGGTCGACCTGAGACACTGGTCCCCGCTCCCAGCGCGGAGCCCCGGTCCGTGTCCGGAAGCGGCCCGGGGCACCCGTCCGGTGGCTCTGGTGGCGCCGCCGGAGCCACCGGGCGCCTTCCGCGCGAGCCCGGGGACGGTGCGGCGTGAGGGTCGCCGAGGCGTGGCGGGTCGCGCTGGACGCGCTCCGGGCCAACCGGCTGCGCAGCTCGCTCACCATGCTCGGCGTGATCATCGGGGTGGCCTCGGTGGTGCTGCTGGTCGCCATCGGCACCGGCACCAAGCAGAAGGTGGAGCAGCAGGTCGAAGGGCTCGGCTCCAACCTGCTGCTGGTCGTCCCCGGCAAGATCGAGGTGGGCACCGCGCCGGTCGTGTCGCCGTTGACGCTCAAGGACGTGGACGCGGTCTCCCGGGTCGTCGGCGATCCCGATCGGGTCGCGGTCACCGTCGCCTCCGGGGCGACCGCACGGGCCGGCGCCCGCTCCGACTTCACCACTGTCCAGGGCGTGCTGGAGACCACCCCGACGGTGTTCACCCGGTCGCTGGCCCGGGGCCGCTACCTCACCGGCACGGACGTCGACACCAGCCGGCGGGTCGCGGTCCTCGGTGACTCGGTGGCCCGCGCGTTGTTCCCCGACCGAGATCCCCTGGGTCAGCAGGTGACCCTCGCCGGGGTGCGGTTCCGGGTCATCGGCGTCTTCGCGCCCCTCGGGCAGAGCCTCGGCGTCGACCGGGACGACGAGGTGCACGTGCCGGTCACCGCGGCGCAGCGCCTGTGGGGCACCCAGCGGGTGGACGGCATCGCGGTGAAGGCGCCCGACCGGGAGCGCATCGACGAGCTGGGCGAGCGCATCGTCGCCGAGCTGAACCGCCGCCACCCCGACACCGAGTTCAGCGCGGTCACGCAGCAGCAGATCCTCGGTGTGCTCGGCGACATTCTCGGTGTCCTCACCGGCGTGCTCGCCGCCATCGCCGGCATCTCGCTGCTCGTCGGCGGCGTCGGCGTCTCCAACATCATGCTGGTCAGCGTTCGGGAACGGACCCGGGAGATCGGGCTGCGCAAGGCCGTCGGCGCTCGGCCCCGCGACATCGGCGTGCAGTTCCTGCTGGAGGCGGTGTTGCTCACCACGATCGGCGGGTTGACCGGGATGGCGCTGGGCGTGGGCACCGCCCTGCTGGTGGACGCGTTGTCACCGATCCCGGCGGCGATCACCTGGTGGTCGTTGGCGCTGGCCTTCGGTGTGTCGGCGGCGGTGGGGATCGTCTTCGGGGTGGTTCCCGCGCAGCGCGCCGGCCGGCTCGACCCGGTGGTGGCGCTGCGCGCCGAGTGAGATCGGGCCGGGCCAATCGGACGACCGGCGCAGGCGGGGGGATAGCGGGAGCGCGGATCGGGTGAACCGACGATCTGGGCATGATCAGTTGTACGAAGGGATCGCGCCGGTCACAGCCGCCCCGCTACCGTACTGGTAACACGCGCGTCGCCGCCCGGCCCGGAGCATCCGTCGGGTTGGCACGCGCCGGGCATGGGATGGGTCGGTGAGCCATGGCCGGGTCGCAGTCCGATGGACGGCTGTCGGAGGTCAAGTTCCTGACCGTCGCGGAGGTGGCGACGGTCATGCGGGTGTCAAAGATGACTGTCTATCGCCTCGTGCACAGCGGTGAGCTCACCGCCGTCCGGGTGGGGCGGTCGTTCCGGGTGCCCGAGCACGCGGTGCACGAATACCTGCGGGGCGCGTTTCAGGAAACCGCCTGAGCCACCGGTCCGCCGATCGAGTGCCACGTAGGCGGCATGGACGGGGGCGCGTTGGTCCTGCTGACGCTCTCCGGCTACCCTGGAGCCCGACCGAGACCCCACCGGTGCGCCCTGCCGCCCAGACCGGTCCGGTCCGTTGTCCGCATGCGGTCGCCGTCGCCACCTGCGTGGTGTCATCCGGTCCGCCCCGCACGTTGTATCGAAAGGCTGTCGTATGGGCTCGGTGGTCAAGAAGCGCCGTAAGCGCATGGCTAAGAAGAAGCACCGCAAGCTGCTGCGCAAGACCCGCGTCCAGCGTCGCCGTCTCGGCAAGTGATCGTCGCCGGGCACAGCGCCCGGCATAAGGCCTCACTTGCCAAACTGTCGACCCCCGGAGGCTCAGGTGATCAGGCCGTGGTCGTCCCGGCTCGATCCCTCCTGTCGGCGTAGGTGCGTCAGATGACCCCCGGAAGCACCTCAGGTGCTCCGGGGGTCGTCGTCGTCACCGGGGTCGGTCGGTACCTGGGCGCGCACGTGGCTGCCCGGCTGGCCGCCGACCCCCGCATCGAGCGGGTCATCGGCGTGGACGCGCCGGAGCCGGGCGCCGAGTTCACCGATCTGCTGGACCGGGTCGAGCGGATTCGCGTCGACCCGGGGTCGCTCGTCGGGCTCCTCGCCGACCTGGAGGTCGACGCGGTGGTGCACCTCGCGTTGGTCAGCGCCCCCGACCAGCAGCACGGCGGCCGGTCGGCCATGAAGGACCAGAACGTCATCGGCACCATGCAACTGCTCGCCGCCTGCCAACGGGCGCCCCGTCTGCGCAAGCTCGTGGTCCGCTCGTCGACCGCCGCGTACGGGGTGTCGTTCCGCGATCCGGCGGTGTTCACCGAGGAGACCGAGCCGCGCGAGGTGCCGCGCGGCGGTTTCGGCCGCGACATCCTCGACGTCGAGGGGTACGTTCGCGGCTTCCGCCGCCGCCGGGCCGACGTGACCGCCACGGTGCTGCGTTTCGCTCCGTTCATCGGTTCGACCGCCGACACGACGTTGACGCGCTACTTCGCGCAGCCGTTCGTGCCGACGGTCTTCGGCCGCGATCCCCGGTTGCAGTTCCTGCACTTCGACGACGCGTTGGAGGTGCTGCACCGGTCGATCGTGGAGGATCACCCCGGCACCTACAACGTCGCCGGTCCGGGGGTGCTGTCGCTGTCCCAGGCGATCCGGCGGGCCGGTCGGGTGGCCGTGCCGGTGCTGGAGCCGGGTCTCTCGGGCGCCGCTGCGCTGGCCCGCACCATGGGGTTCGGCCGCTACGGCCTGGACCAGGTCGATCTTTTCGTGCACGGGCGGGTCGTCGACACCACGCGCCTTGAACAGGAGTACGGCTTCACACCCCGCTCCACCGCCGCCGCGTTCGACGACTTCATCCGCGCCCACAACGGTGGGGTGGTGCTCAGCCGGGGTCAGTTGGCCGCCGCCGAGCAGTTGGTCCTGGACGGCATCCGGCAGGTCCGTGCCGCGGTGCGGGAGCGGTCGTCATGAGCGCGCGGCGTGCGCCGGTTGGGCGAGCCCCGCGGTCGCGAACCGAGGTGGCGTCATGACCGGGCCGACGCAGGGGCGCGAGCCGGCGGGCATGGGGCCGTTCGACGTACCGCCGGGGCCACCCGTGCCGGACGCGGAGCCGGCGCGGCGCAACGGCCACCGGCCGGCGAGCCGGCTCACGCCGGCCGGGACGCCGCGCGACGAGGTCGACACCGCGACCGACGAGCCGGCGGTGGCGGGCGGCGACCCGGCCGCCGACGAGGTCGACACGACGACCGACGAGCCGGCGGGCGGGGGCGTCCCGCCCACCGCGGGCGGGGCGGGCGGCACCGGTCCGGCGGTGCCGGATCGGCCCGGCGACCAGTGGGACCGCCGGGTCGCGAACGGGCTGGCGTTCCTGCGTCGGCGGCTGGCCGGTGACTACGAGGTCGACGAGTTCGGGTTCGACCCGGACCTGACCGACGCGGTCTTCCACCCGCTGCTGCGGCTGCTCTATCGGGACTGGTTCCGTACCGAGGTCAGCGGGGTCGAGCACGTCCCCGTCGACGGGCCCGCGCTGGTGGTCGGCAACCACTCGGGCACCGTGGCCCTGGACGCGCTGATCCTCTCGGCGGCGTTGCACGACAAGCACCCCGCTCACCGCTACCTGCGCCTGCTCGGCGCCGACCTGGTCTTCCGGATGCCGGTGGTGTCGGAGATCGCCCGCAAGACCGGCGGCACGGTGGCCTGCAACCCGGACGCCGAGCGGCTGCTCGGTGGTGGTGACCTGGTCGGTGTGTTCCCGGAGGGGTTCAAGGGCGTCGGCAAGCTCTACGCCGACCGGTACAAGCTGCAACGGTTCGGTCGGGGCGGCTTCGTCTCGGCGGCGCTGCGCACCGGCACGCCGATCGTTCCGGTCGCCATCGTCGGCGGCGAGGAGATCTACCCGATGCTCGCCGACATCAAGCCCGTGGCTCGGCTGCTCAAGCTGCCGTATTTCCCGGTCACGCCGACCTTCCCCTGGCTCGGGCCGCTGGGCATGGTGCCGTTGCCCAGCAAATGGCTGATCGAGTTCTGCCCGCCGATCCCCACCGCGCACCTGACCGACTCGGCGGACGACCCGCTGGTGGTCTTCAACCTCGCCGACCAGGTGCGGGAGACCATCCAGCAGACCCTGCACTCGCTGCTGGAACGGCGACCCGACCCCTTCGGGCCGTAGGGCCGACGGTCAGCTGGCGCGGCGGCGGCGCTGCAACGCCAGGCCGGCGGTGACCGCGCCGGCGACCAGACCGGCCGCCGCCGTCGACGGTACGGCGATCTTGACCGCCCGACGGCCGGTGCGGAAGTCCCGCACCTCCCAGCCGTGCTGCCGGGCCTGCCGCAGCAGGGTGCCGTCCGGGTTGACCGCCACCGCCCGGCCCACCGAGCGGAGCAGCGGCAGGTCGTTGGCCGAGTCGCTGTAGGCCGCGCAGCGGCTCAGGTCCAGCCCTTCCACGGCGGCGAGCTGGGTGACCGCCTCGGCCTTCGCCGGCCCGTGCATGAGGTCGCCCACCAACCGCCCGGTGTACGCCCCGGCCCGCACCTCGGCCACCGTGCCGATCGCGCCGGTCAGGCCAAGTCGGGTGGCGATCACCCGGCCGATCTCCACCGGGGCGGCGCTGACCAGCCACACGCGCTGACCGGCGTCCAGGTGGCGCTGGGCGAGCTGCCGGGTGCCGGCCCAGATCCGAGGGGCCATCAGCTCGTCGAAGATCTCCTCCGAGAGGCGTTCGACGTCGTCCACCCGCCACCCCTCGACGAAGGCGAGCGCGGCGTCCTTCGCCTGGGACATGTCCCCGGCGTGCTCGCGGGCGAGCAGCCGGAACCGGAGCTGCTGCCAGGCGAAGCGGGCCAGGTCGGCGGTCGTGAAGTAGTTCCGGGCGGCGAGCCCGCGGGCGAACCAGTAGATCGACGCGCCCTGCATCATCGTGTTGTCGACGTCGAAGAACGCCGCGGCGGCCGGGTCCGGTGCGGGTGGGGTCACCGGCGCCAGCGCGGTCTCCGCCCACCCGGCGGTGTGACCGTGAGCGTCGGTGCTGACCGTCACCTTGCGGCTGCGCGCCACGCGACTCCTCTCCTGACCAGGTACGACGGATGCCTCCAGCGAGGGTAGCCGGAGCGCACGGTCGACCGGCCGGACCACAGGGAACTGTGGCCCGGCCGGTCAGACGTGCGGTATGGCGGTCCCGGGGCTGGCGGGTCAGCGCTCGCCGGGGCAGGTGGTCGGAGTGGGTCCGAGCGCGTCGCTGCCGGTCGGTGCCGGCAGGCCGCAGGCGATCGCCGCGCGTACCGAGTCCGAGCGCTCACGGATGCTGTCCAGCAGGGCCAGCGACCTCCGGGTCCGTTCGCGGTCGGCCCGGCTGGCGCCGTCGAGCAGGTTGGTCACCGCCCGGCGCTGGCTGGCGACGAACGTGTTGACGGTGTCCAGGCTGGCCGGCTCGGCCCGCTGCACGGCGGCGGCGGTGAGCAGGCGGATACCCTGCCGGGTGTCGGCGTCCATGTCGTCGAGGACGGCGCTGTAGCCGATGCGGTCGCCGCGCAGTTCGGCTGCTTCGCCGAGCCTGGTCCGGGCGAAGTCCAGGAACAGCTGGCCGCGGCTGACGTCCGAGCTGGCCAGGGCGAGCTGGGCCCGCTCGGTGGAACGCTTCATGCCGTACAGCGCGTCGCCGGGAACGGCGTTCTCGCTGGCGGCGGAGATCCCGGAGACGGCGATGGCGCCGGCGGCGATGCCGACCAGGATCGCGCCCCGGGCGCGGGCCCGCCGGGCGGTGACCGCGGGTAGCAGAGAGCCGCGGCTCGTGGCCGCGGCCCGCGGGGCAGCCGGCTCGGCCGTCGCCGGTGGGGTGCCCATTCCCTCGCGCTCGGCGGTGGCGAGCAACATCGCTCGCAGGCCGGTGCGGAACTCGGGGTCCACCTCGGCCGTGGGGGGATCGACGCTGAGCCGCTGACCCACTGCGACGAGCGGGGCCAGTTGGCTGTCCACCCGGGACCGCACGTGGTGCCGCCGGCCGCCGTTGGCCTCGTCGAGAAGCTGCGCGAAGCGCTCGGCGCGCCGGCGGGAGAAGAGGATGTCGTCCACCGCAGGCACCTCCTCTCGCTGGTCACGGCCGGTCGGCCGCCATAATTGCCAGCGACCGGGCGGCGGTGTGACACCACGGAGGTGAGGTGCCGTCCGGCGTGCCGGTCGGACCTCGGTGCCCCGGGCCTGCCGGGACAACCACCGGTCGCACCCGGAGAAACGCGGCGGACCGGGCACGGGTTACGGGCCTGGCGGGGCGGAAATCACAGAAAGTGATCGCCGTCACCGGGTGCGACCGGGCCTGAGCTGCCGAGACATTGATCGACGCTCGTCGGCCCCGCCGCCGAGAATCACGGCTGGAAGCCGTCGGGCAGAAGCCGTGCCAGGGCGCGAACGGCCCGGTACTGCAGGGCCTTGATGGCACCCTCGTTCTTGCCCATCGCGCGGGCTGTCTCGGCGACCGAGAAGCCCTGGAGGAACCGGAGCACGATGCACTCCTGCTGCTCCGGGTTGAGCTGCTTGACGGCGGTGAGCAGGGCGACGTTGGTGATGTGTTCGACCACCGCGGCTTCCGGGCTGCCCTCCGGGCCCCGGTCCTCGCGGTCGGCGTCGAGCACGTCGCCGGTGGTGACCTCCAGCCGGTACCGGCCGGACTTGAAGTGGTCCGCGACCAGGTTGCGGGCGATCGTCACCAGCCAGGCGCCGAGGTCGCGGCCCTGCCAGGTGAAGCTGCCGATCCGCTTGAGAGCGCGCAGGAACGTGTCCGAGGTGAGGTCCTCGGCGAGTTGGCGGTTGCCGACCCGGAAGTAGACGAACCGGAAGACGGTGTCGACGTACCGGTCGTAGATGAGGCCGAACGCCTCGGACTCGCCAGCCTGCGCCCGCTCGACAAGCGTCCAGACCTCGGTGGCCGGGTCGGACGGGTCCGGGCGGCTGGGGAAGCCGGTCGGGGTGGTCGGGGTGGTCGGAGTGGCGGCCGGGACCGCCGGGATCACCGCCGTCTCGCCCGCCGTCGGATCGGTGGCCGCCGTCGGCGCGTCGCCGACCCGACGGCCCTGGGAGGGCATGGTCGGTCGGGCCGGTGCGGCGACACGGCCACCGGTCGGCATCGCGTTGCCACCCGGGACCGCCGGTCTCGGTGGTGGCTCGTTGGTGTGTGGGCGGTTGCGGGTCCGCTGGGCGGCGTTGTCGCCACGCATCGCGGCGTGCGGGTCGCCCAGCGGCGCGCGGGCCGCCGGTCGTTCGTTGACCGGGGAGCGGGTCGTCTGGCCAGTCAGGCCGACCGGGCGTTCCGCGTATCCGAAGGTGGTCACCGCGCGGCCCCCGTCCCGTTGGTGGCCGGCCGGGCTGGTTTACGGGTCGTCGGTGCGGACCGACCGGGCAACCGGTCGGGCAGGACGGTTCCGGGGTGTGCCGACGGGCGGCAGTTCCCCTTGAGGTGCTGGTCCAATGCGCTCACAGGCACGGGGGCCTCCTCGGGCTGAGGGGTGTCGACTCACGGCAAATGGGGTGAGCCGACCCGAGTGATAATAGGGCCAACGTCACCCGCGCGTGGCAAGTCCGTTACACAGGGCGGAAGTATTTCCCGCTGTGTCGCACCGGTGGCGGACCGGTTGTCCGTCGTGTGCGTTTGACTTTGACCCGGGCCGGTGGTCCTGGATGGATCCCCAGGTCGGGGGCAGTTTGGCCGATCGGCCGCGCCGTCCCGGCCGGCCGCCGCGTGGGCCGGGCCGAAGCGTCGGCCGGCCCACCACCCGTCCCATCGGCCGGACTCGATCGGAGTGTCGACGACACCGCGACTGTCCCATTGACGGGACGCCGGGCAGCCCTGGCGGCCCGACCGTCGGGCGTGGCCTGTCGACCGCCGCTGTGCCAGACTCGACCACCGTGCAGGACTTCTCGGCAGACCCCGCGCCGAACCTCGCCGACCGGGTCCATCGGGCGGCTCTCGACCACGGTGACCGGCCCGCGCTGTACTGGCGGGAGGGGCGCGTCACCTGGTCCGAACTGGACGCCGCCGTGACCGCCGCCGCGCACGGCCTCGCCGCCGCCGTGCCACCCACCGACCCGGGTGGCCCGCCGCCGCGGGTCGCGATCGGGCTGCACAACACCCCCGACTTCGTGATCGGCTGGCTCGGCGCACTGCGAGCCGGCCTGGTCGCGGTCCCGGTCAACCCCGGCTTCACCGCCCCGGAGCTGCGGCACGTACTGGCCGACTCCGGCGCGTCCGTGCTCATCGGCACCGAGCGGGTCCGCCGCCTGGTCGCCGAGGTGGCCGCCGACCTGCCCGCGCTCACCGCCGTGCACGACACACCGCCGACCGCCGACGCGCCCGATCCGCGCCCCCGTCCGCGCCGAGGCGCCGACGACCTGGCCGTACTGCTCTACACGTCCGGCACCGAGGGCCGTCCGAAGGGCGCGATGCTCTCGCACCGTGCGCTGCTGGCCAACCACGAACAGGTCGCGGAGATCGAGCCGCCGGTCGTCGGGCCGACGGACACCGTTCTCCTGGCGTTGCCGCTGTTCCACGCGTACGGGCTCAACTCGGTGCTCGGCGCCGTCGTCCACCACGGGGCCACCGGCGTGCTGCTCGACGAGCCGGGGCCTACGGCGGGGCTCGCCGAGATCGCCAGGCACCGGGTCAGCGTGCTGGTCGGCGTACCGTCGATCTTCCTGGCCTGGGCCGACGCCGACGCGGTCCGCGCGGCGACCGTGTCGGTGCGCGTGGCGGTGTGCGGCGCGGCGCCGCTGGATCCCGCGGTCGCGGCGCGCTTCACCGAGGTCACCGGTCATCAGGTGCACGTCGGGTACGGCCTCACCGAGACCGCGCCGGTGCTCACCTCCACCCTGGTCGGTCCGGTGGTCAAGCCCGGCTCGATCGGCCGGCCGCTGCCCGGCGTGGAGCTGCGCCTGGTCGGCCCGACCGGGGAGGACCTGTGGCGCGACGGCCAGGCGGTCCCCGACGACGACCCGGACGAGCTGGACATCTCCGATGTCGCCCCGGGCACCGACCCGGGGCAGATCGTCGTTCGCGGGCGCAACCTCTTCGGCGGCTACTGGCCCGACGGCCGCGACGGCCCGGACGACGACGGCTGGTGGGGCACCGGTGACATCGCGTACGCCGACGAGGACGGTGACCTCTTCCTGGTCGACCGGCTCGGGGAGTTGATCCTGGTCAACGGGTTCAACGTGTATCCCCACGAGGTCGAGCTGGTGCTCGCCGGGCACCCCGGGGTGGTCGAGTCGGCGGTACTGGGTGTGCCGCACCCGCGGACCGGCGAGACTGTGCGGGCGTACGTGGTGCCGGTGCAGGGCCGACCGGTGACCAGCGAGGAGCTGCTCGCCCACTGCGCACGCAACCTGGCCCGGTTCAAGTGCCCGACCGCTGTCGAGTTCGTCGACGCCCTGCCGCACTCGGCGATCGGCAAGGTACGCAAGACCCAGCTCCGGTCGGCGACGCCGACCGACCGCACGGAGGTAACCGATGGCCACTGACGCCCGACTCGCCCTGATCACCCGACCCGGCTGCCACCTGTGCGACGACGCCAAGGTGGCGCTCGACCGGGTGGTCGCGGTGACCGGCGACAAGTGGGTCGAGTGGGACGTCACCGGCGACGAGGAGCTGGAACGGGAGTACGGCGACCGCCTGCCGGTGGTGCTGCTCGACGGCAAGGAGCACGGCTACTGGCGGGTGGAGGAGGAGCGGCTGCTGCGGGACCTGACCACCCCGCAGCTCTGAGCGGTGCCTATGGTGCTCTGATGACCCCTGCGCAACCCCACCTGGTCTGGGACTGGAACGGCACCCTGCTCAACGACCTCAGCCTGGTGGTGGCCGCCACCAACGCCGCGTTCGCCAGCGTGGGCGGGCCGACGGTCACCCTCGACGAGCACCGGACGCGGTTCCGCCGGCCGATCGCCGACTACTACGCCGAGGTGCTCGGTCAGGCCGTCGACGACGACGCGTTCGGCCGCCTCGACCGGATCTTCCACGACGCGTACCGCAGCGGCCTGACGACCTGCGAGCTGGCTGCCGACGCGCAGTCCGCGATGGCCGCCTGGGAGGGCAGCCAGAGCCTGCTGTCCATGTGGTTCCACGAGGAGCTGGTGCCCACCGTGCACACCTACGGGCTGACCGGCCACTTCACCCGCGTCGACGGCCTGCGGGCCACGGTCGGCGGCGACCGCAAGGCCGAGTCGCTCCGGCGGCACCTGGCCGAGCTGGGCGTGGACGGCAGCGCGGTGGTGCTGATCGGCGACTCCATCGACGACGCGGACGCGGCCCTCGCGGTGGGCGGCCGGGCGGTGCTCTACACCGGCGGCTTCACCGACCCGGCCCGGCTGCGCGCCTCCGGCCACCCGGTCGCCGACACCCTCACCGACGCGGTGGCCCTGGCCGCCCGGGAGGTCAGTTCCGCAGGTAGGTGAGGACGGCCAGCACCCGCCGGTGCTGCTCGGTGTCCGGCGGGAGCGTGAGCTTGGTGAAGATGTTGCGCACGTGCTTCTCCACCGCGCCGTCGCTGACCACCAGGGCGCGGGCGATGGCCGTGTTCGACCGGCCCTCGGCCATCAGGGCGAGCACCTCCCGCTCGCGCGGGGTCAACTCGCGCAACGGGTCGTCGCGGCGGCGTCGGGCGAAGAGCTGGCCGACCACGTCCGGGTCGAGCACCGTGCCGCCGCCGGCCACCCGACGCAGCGCGTCCAGGAACTCGTCGATCGCGGCCACCCGGTCCTTGAGCAGGTAGCCGATGCCACCGCCGGCGCCGCCGGTGGTGGCCAGCAGATCATCGGCGTACGAGACCTCGACGTACTGGGAGAGCACCAGGATCGGCGTACGCGGCACCAGCCGACGCGCCTCCACCGCGGCCCGCAGCCCCTCGTCGGTGTGCGACGGCGGCATCCGGACGTCGACGATCGACACGTCCGGCCGGTGCTCCACCACCGCCTCGACCAGCGCGTCACCGTCCCCGACGGCGGCCACCACCTGGTGCCCGCTCTCGGTCAGCAGCCGCACCAGCCCCTCCCGGAGCAGGACGGCGTCGTCCGCGATCACGATGCGCATGGCTGTGGTGTCTACCACGTCCGGCCCGGCTCTCGTTGGTTCACAGCGGAAGTTCCGCACGGATCTCGGTGGGCCCGCCGCTCGGGCTCACCACGGCCAGCTCCCCGCCGGCCGCCCGGACCCGGTCGGCGATGCCGGCCAGCCCGTGGCCCTTGGCGAGGTGGGCGCCACCCTGCCCGTCGTCGCCCACCCGCACCTGGAGCTGGGCTTCCTGGCGGGCCACGGCGACCACGGCCTCGGTGGCCCGACTGTGCTTGGCGATGTTGGTCAACGCCTCGGCCACCACGAAGTACGCGGTGTTCTCCACCGCCGGATCGAGCCGGCCGCCAGGCGTGCCGAGCTGCCGGTCCACCTGGAGCTCGATGGGGATGAGCCCGCGGCCGGCGAGCGCGGCCAGGGCGCTGGGCAGACCCCGGTCGACCAGGATCGGCGGGGCGATGCCCCGGGACAGCGCCCGCAGCTCGGCCAGCGTCTCCCGGGTCTGGGTCACCGCCTCGTCGATCGTCCGGCCGGCGGCCTCCGGGTCGGAGGCGAGCTGCATCCGGGCCCGGCTGAGGTCCATCGCGAGCCGGACCAGGCGCTGCTGGGGGCCGTCGTGGATGTCGCGTTCGAGCCGGCGCAGCGCGGACGCCTCGGCGGACACGGCGGCCCGCTTCTGCTCCTCCAGCACGGTGATCCGGTCCCGCATCTCGGCCACCCCGGTCAGCAGGGCCTTGGCGAAGCTGGCCTGGAGCAGCGCGCAGCCCCGGACCACGATCGGCAGCGTGATCAGGAAGAACACCCCGATCGCGGTGGTCACCCCGATCCGGGCCGTGGTCGACTCGCCCAGGCCGAGCAGCTGGGCCAGGTCGCCGTCGCCCTCGCCGCGCGGCAGCGCCCAGTCGTACACCCAGTAGAGGGAGCCGGCAGCCGCGGCGATCCACCAGGCAAGCGTCAGCACGAAGGTGACCAGCGCCACGATCACCCGCAGGATGCCGTGCGCCAGATCGAGCCAGGACTGGGCGTCGCGCATCGGCAGGAAGATCCGCCGCCAGGCGTTCGCGCCCGCCTCGGGCAGTCGGTAGTGCGGGCGGATCCGGGGTTGCCGCAGCACGGCGGGCAGCCGCAGCCGCTCGATGTCGGCCAGCCCTCGGGCCGCGTACAGGGTGCCGCTGAGGATCGGCAGGCCGATCACGGTGACCACCAGGCCGACGCCGGCCACGAGGCCCGCGAGGAGGACGACGAAGCTGGCCACCGCCAGCGGGAGGCCGAGCAGCACGTACCCGGAGTCGACGAAGAGCTGGCGGGGGATGCTCGGTGCCAGCGTCGGATGGTCGCTGGCGGCAACGGCGGTCATAGCCCAAAGGCTAGGCACCTGGGCTCGGTGTCCCCATCCCGAAGCCCCGCCTCTCCCTCGTAGTGCTGTCCCTACCGTCGCCCGTGACCAGGGGCCCTACCGCCGTCGGGACCGGCCGACGCGGGATTGGTCAGAGAAGTCGGGATTGAGCAATAATCGCCCAGGTGGCGGGCGCGCAGGGCCGGTCAATCGATCTTGTGGAATGGAGGTGCTGGTGGGGTCGCGTCCCGGAGCGACAAGATCGCGATTTGTGCACGTCTTCACAAGCGCCTACTCTCTAGTTCCGACGCGCCCTGCTAGCACAGCCGGCAACCTCGGTCGCCAGCGGGAGTCCATAAGCGGCCGACCAGCGGAGTTGGCCGAGGATCGCACCGCACGGAGTCTCATGAGTCAGCACCGTCACCCAGGTGCGCCCGGCCGCGCCGGTGCCGTACCGGCGCTCCCGGACCTTCCCGAGGCGACCGTCGCTCGGCTCCCGGAATACCTGCGCGCGCTGCACAACCTCGCCGACGCCGGGCACGAGACGATCTCCAGCGAGGGCCTCTCGGCCGCCGCCGGGGTGAACTCCGCCAAGCTCCGCAAGGACCTCTCCCACCTCGGCTCGTACGGCACCCGGGGCGTCGGCTACGACGTCGCGTTGCTGATCGAGCAGATCGAGTACGTGCTCGGGCTCACTCAGCGTCGCGCGGTCGCCTTGGTCGGCGTGGGTAATCTCGGTCACGCTCTGGCCGGCTACGACGGCTTCGCCAGCCGGGGCTTCCGGATCGCCGCACTGCTCGACGCCGATCCCTCCCGGGTCGGCGAGGAGATCAACGGCCTGGTTGTCCGGCATGTCGACGAGCTGCCGGCGGTCGCCACGGAGGAATCCATCGCGATCGGCGTGATCGCCACCCCGGCCGCCGCGGCCCAGCGGGTCGCCGATCAGCTGGTCGCGGTCGGCGTGACGAGCATCCTCAACTTCGCGCCGTGCGTACTCTCTGTTCCGGAGGGGGTCGACGTGCGCAAGGTCGACCTCGCCATCGAGCTGCAGATTCTGTCCTTCCACGAGCACCGCAAGGCGTCGCTGACCGCGCTGCCCGCCACCGGCGGGTCCGCTCTCACGGCCCTGCCCGGCGGGCTCGCGGCCACCGACACCCAGGAGGCGATCGGCACGTGAAACTGCTCGTCGTCGGCGCGTCCTACCGGACCGCCCCGGTCGCCACGCTGGAGCAGCTGGCCGTGCCCCCCGCCGACCTCACCCGCACCCTGGACCGCCTGGTCGCCCAGCCGTACGTGAGCGAGGCGGTACTCGTCTCCACCTGCAACCGGGTGGAGGTCTACGCCGCCGTGTCCGGATTTCACGGCGGGCTCGGCGACATCTGCGCCGTCCTGGCCGAGCAGGCCGGCAGCTCGCCGGCGGCGCTCGCCAGCCACCTCTACGTGCACTACGACACCGCCGCCGTGGACCACGTCTTCCGGGTCGCCACCGGGCTGGACTCGATGGTCGTGGGCGAGGCGCAGATCCTCGGCCAGCTGCGTGACGCGTACCACTGGGCCACCGGCGCCGACTCGGCCGGCCGCCTGCTGCACGAGCTGATGCAGCAGGCGCTGCGCGTCGGCAAGCGGGCGCACGCCGAGACCGGCATCGACCGGGCCGGCCAGAGCGTGGTCACCGCTGCTCTGGAGCTGGCCGCCGGGCACCTCGACGGCAGCCTCGCCGGCCACCCGGCCCTGGTGATCGGGGCCGGCGCGATGGGGTCGCTCGGGGTGGCCACGCTGTCCCGGCAGGGCGCCGGGCCGCTCACGGTCACCAACCGGGGCGCCGACCGGGCCGTCCGGCTCGCCGAGTCGTACGGGGCGGACGCCGCGCCGATGACCGAGCTGGCCGCCACGCTCTCCACAGTGGACATCGTAGTGGCCGCCACCGCGTCGACTGAACCGGTCCTCACCCGGGCGGTGGTCAGCGCCGCGCTCGCCGAGCGGGGCCCCGCGCGGGGTCCGCTGGTCCTGCTCGACCTGGCCGTCCCCCGCGACGTCGAGGAGGGCGTCGCCGACCTGCCCGGCGTCGAGGTGATCGACATCGACCGGATGGCGGCGCTGCTCGCCGACGGCCCGGCCGCGGCGGACGCCGCCGCCGTCGAGCGGATCGTGCTCGGCGAGGTGGAGAGCTTCCTCACCTGGCTGCGCGGCGCCGACGTGGCGCCCACCGTGGCGGCGCTGCGCGGTCGCGCCGACGACGTCGTCACCGCCGAGCTGCGTCGTCTGGCCCAGCGCCGCCCCGACCTCGGCGACGACCTGCGGGCCGAGGTGGCCCGTACGGTGCACCGCGTGGTGCAGCGACTGCTGCACCAGCCCACCGTCAAGGTCCGCCAACTGGCGGCCGAGCCCGGTGGCGACCAGTACGCGGCGCTGCTGCGCGAGCTGTTCGACCTCCAGGTGCCGCAGACCTCGCCGGTGGACACCGTCCCCGACGTGCTGACTCCCGCCAACTACCCGGTGACCGGCGCCGACGCCACCGAGCAGATCCCGCCCACCGGAGGTGCGCGATGACCGCCCCCCTGCGCCTCGGCACCCGGGGCAGCGCTCTGGCGCTGGCCCAGTCCGGCCAGGTCGCCGAGGCGTTGACCGTCGCCACCGGCCGCCCGGTCGAGCTGGTCGAGGTGGTCACCGCCGGCGATCGCTCCAGCGCGCCGGTGCACCGGCTCGGCGTCGGGGTGTTCGTCTCGGCGCTGCGTGACGCGCTGACCGCCCGGACGATCGACTTCGCCGTGCACTCCTACAAGGATCTGCCCACGGCCGGTGCCGCCGGGCTGCACATCGCGGCCGTGCCGGCCCGACAGGACCCGCGCGACGCGCTGATCGCCCAGGGCGGGCGGACGCTCGCCGAGCTGCCGCCCGGCGCCACCGTGGGCACCGGCGCGCTGCGCCGCATCGCCCAGCTGCACGCTCTCGGGCTGCAACTGGAGGTCACCCCGATCCGCGGCAACATCGACACCCGCCTGGCGCGGGTGCTCGGCCCCGAGGCCGACCTCGACGCGGTCGTGCTGGCCCGGGCCGGACTGGCCCGGATCGGCCGGACCGACGCGATCACCGAGACGCTCGACCCGATGCTCATGCTGCCCGCGCCCGCCCAGGGCGCGCTGGCCGTGGAGTGCCGGGTCGACGACCAGGAGCTGGTCGAGCTGCTCGGGACGCTCGACCACGCACCGTCGCGCGCCGCGGTCACCGCGGAGCGCGCGTTGCTGGCAACCCTGGAGGCCGGGTGCAGCGCACCCGTCGCCGCCTATGCCGAACTCGCCGAAGGCGAGACCGGCGATGAGATCTACCTGCGCGGGGCGGTGATCAGCCCGGACGGCACTCGTGACCTCCGGCTGTCCCGCACCGGAACGCCCGCCGACGCGGCGGAGATCGGTAAGGCACTCGCCGCCGAACTCCTCGAACTCGGCGCCGACTCGATCCTCGGCCACGAAGGACACACCGGCCCGGGGACCCAGCAATTTGGGAGCACAGAATGACCCGCACCCGTAAGCCCGTCGGCCGTATCGCGTTCGTCGGGGCTGGCCCCGGTGACCCGGGCCTGCTGACCCGTCGGGCGCACGACGCCCTGGTCGACGCCGACCAGGTGATCTACGACCGGGGAGTCCCCGAGTCGCTGCTCGCCGTCGTCCGCGCCGAGGCCAGAGACGACGCCGAGTTCACCCCGGCCGAAGGCGCGCCGGGGGACGTGGCGAAGGTGCTGATCTCCGCGGCCCGGTCCGGGCTGAACGCGGTGCACCTGGTTGCCGGTGACCCGTTCGGCCACGACTCGGTGGTCAAGGAGGTGCAGGCGGTGGCCCGCACCGCCGCCCACTTCGAGGTGGTGCCGGGCGTCGGCCAGGCCGAGGGCGTCGCCACCTACGCGGGGGTCCCGCTGCCGGGTGTGCGTACCGCCGCCGACGTCGAGGACGTCAGCACGCTGGACTTCGAGGCGCTGGCCGCGGCCGTCGGCCGGGGTTCGCTCGCGCTCGCGGTGGACGCCGGTGACCTCGCCGCCGTCCGGGACGGCCTGCTGGCCGCCGGGGTCGACGGCACCACCGGTGTCGGGGTGACCGGCGACGGCACCGGCGAGACCCAGTACACGACCACGTCGACCGTGGACAGCTTCGTGGCCGCCGCGCTCGGCTTCACCGGCCGGGTGGTGCTCACCGTCGGCGCGGGTGTGGGCCAGCGCGACAAGATGAGCTGGTGGGAGAACCGCCCGCTGTACGGCTGGAAGGTGCTGGTGCCCCGCACCAAGGAGCAGGCTGGCGCGATGAGCGCCCGACTGCGGGCGTACGGGGCGATCCCGTGCGAGGTGCCGACCATCGCGGTCGAGCCGCCGCGCACCCCGGCGCAGATGGAGCGGGCCGTCAAGGGCCTGGTCGACGGCCGGTACGCCTGGGTGATCTTCACTTCGGTGAATGCGGTCCGCGCGGTCTGGGAGAAGTTCGCCGAGCACGGTCTGGACGCCCGGCACTTCGGCGGCGTCAAGATCGCCTGCATCGGCGAGGCGACCGCGGACGCGGTCCGCGCGTTCGGCATCCAGCCGGAGCTGATCCCCGCCGGGGAGCAGTCCTCCGAGGGGCTGCTGGCCGAGTTCTCGCCGCACGACGAGATCCTCGACCCGGTCGGCCGGGTGCTGCTGCCGCGCGCCGACATCGCCACCGAGACGCTCGCCGCCGGGCTCACCGAGCGCGGCTGGGAGGTCGACGACGTGACCGCGTACCGGACGGTGCGGGCCGCGCCGCCGCCCGCCGAGATCCGGGACGCGATCAAGTCGGGCGGGTTCGACGCGGTCCTCTTCACGTCTTCTTCCACTGTGCGGAACCTGGTCGGCATCGCCGGGAAGCCGCACGCGCGGACCGTTGTTGCCGTGATTGGGCCCAAGACGGCGGAGACCGCGACGGAGTTCGGCCTTCGGGTCGACGTTCAGCCACCGCACGCCTCGGTGCCCGACCTGGTGGAGGCGCTCGCCGCCTACGCCGTCGAGCTGCGCGAGAAGCTGGCCGCCATGCCGGCCAAGCAGCGCCGTGGCTCGAAGGTGCAGGGGCCGACCGCCCTCCGCTTCCGGTAGTCGTCTTCAGGAGGGCCCTCCCATGTCGTACCCCGAGATCCGGCCCCGCCGCCTGCGCCGCTCCCCGGCGATCCGTCGGCTGGTGTCCGAGACCCGGGTCGACCCGGCCGAGCTGGTCGTGCCGATGTTCGTCAAGGAAGGGCTGACCGAGCCCCGGGCCATCGGGTCGCTCCCGGGGGTGCTCCAGCACTCCCGGGACTCCCTGCGCAAGGCGGCCACCGAGGCGGTCCAGGCCGGCGTCGGCGGGATCATGCTCTTCGGGGTGCCCGAGCGGCGTGACCCGACCGGGTCCGGCGGCATCGACCCGAACGGCATCCTGAACGTCGCCATCCGCGACGTGGTGTCCGAGGTGGGTGACAGCACGGTCGTGATGAGCGACCTGTGCCTGGACGAGTTCACCTCACACGGGCACTGCGGCGTGCTCACCGCGGACGGTGCGGTGGACAACGACGCCACCCTGGCCGCGTACGCCGAGATGGCGGTCGCCCAGGCCGAAGCCGGGGTCCACATGGTCGGGCCGTCCGGGATGATGGACGGCCAGGTCGGCGTGGTCCGCCGGGCGCTCGACGCCGCCGGCCACCAGGATGTGGCGGTGCTGGCGTACGCGGTGAAGTACGCTTCGGCGTTCTTCGGCCCGTTCCGGGAGGCGGTGGAGTCGGCGCTGGAGGGCGACCGACGCGCCTACCAGCAGGATCCGGCCAATCTGCGCGAGTCGCTGCGCGAGGTGGCGCTCGACGTCGCCGAGGGCGCCGACCTGGTGATGGTCAAGCCGGCGCTGCCCTACCTCGACGTGGTGTCGGCGGTGCGGGCCGCGGTGGACGTCCCGGTCGCCGCCTACCAGGTCTCCGGGGAGTACGCGATGGTCGAGGCGGCTGCCGCGAACGGTTGGATCGACCGGGAGCGGGTCATGCTGGAGACGCTCACCTCGATCAAGCGGGCCGGCGCGCAGATCATCCTCACCTACTGGGCGGTCGAAGCCGCCGGTCTGCTCCGCCAGCGCTACTGACCGACTCCATGGGTCCCGCCGGGGTGGCCACCTCGTCGGCGCCCGCGACGGCGGCCGGAAGTCGCCGGCTGGTCAGCCAGGCGAGCGCCAACCGAGCCCCTGGAGCACCCGGAACGCGATCAGCGACCCGACGCCCCAGGCGGCCCCGGCCAACACGGAGCCGACCGTGAACATCAGCAGCGCGGTCAGGTAGGTGCGGCGGGCGCCGAAGCGGCCGATCGCCCAGGCGGCGGTCGGCATCACCGCGACCAGGGCGAGCGCATAGCCGCTGGTGACCCAGCCGATGTGGTGAGGTTGGTGTCGAGGTCGTCGACCAGCCTCGGCAGGGCCACCACGGTGACCGTGGTGTCGATCACCGCGAGCAGACCACCCAGGGTCAGGTACCAGCCGAGCCGTCGCGCGGAGGCGTCCATGTCGTCGGCTCAGGGCCGGACCCGGCGGGCGGTGCGCAGCGCCTCGGCCCACCAGGCCAGCTCGCTCAGCGTGGCGTCGGCGGCCTGCCGCAGCGGCTCGTCGTCGACCAGCCGACCGGCGACGTCGAGTCGCTCCCAGGGAGCCCGAAGCACCACCCCGGAGCGGGTCGTGGCGGCCTGCACCTCGGCGAAGACCAGCCGGAGCTGCTCGACCGCGCGGATGCCGCCGGAACCGGCGCCGTACGACACGAAGGCCACCGGCTTGCGGGCCCACTCCCGGTAGTGCCAGTCGATGGCGTTCTTCAGGGCGGCCGGGAAGCTGTGGTTGTACTCGGGTGTCACCACCACGAACGCGTCGGCGGCGGCCAACCGGGCACTGATCGGGCTGGCCGAATTGCCCCCGGGAGGGGTGTCGGCGAATGGCAGCGCCACCTCGGCGAGGTCGACGAGGTCCAGGTCGAGGTCCCGGCGGCGGCTCCCGTGGGCGACGAACCAGTCGGCGATCGAGCGGCCCACCCGAGGTTGCCGGACGCTCCCGACGAGCACGGCGACGGTCGGCGGTGCGGTGTCCTCTTGCGTAGTCATGCCTCGGACGCTAGGACTTGAACTAATGGTGAAGTCAATGGCGGCGGGGGAGTGGCGATGGGCACGTTGACGGTCGGCGAGGTGGCCCGGGAGAGCGGGGTCAGCGGCTCCGCGGTGCGGTTCTACGAGCGGCAGGGCCTGATCACGGCTGCCCGTACCGGCGGCAACCAGCGGCGCTTCGACGCCGACGCGGCCTGCCGGATCAGGGTGGCGCGGGTGGCCCAGCGCGTCGGCCTGACCGTCAACGAGATCCGTGACCTGCTCGCGGCCCTGCCACCCGACCCCCAGCTGGCCGACTGGCAGAGTCTGCACGATCGGCTGACCGCCGAGGCCGAGCGGCGCATCCGCGACCTGCACGCGGCACTGGACGACATCGGCTCCGGTCGCCGCCTCTGCGAGCTGTGACCTCGACCGGTCCGCGGTCCGCTGATCGTCGCCCGCGCGCCCTGACGATCAGGGCAGGTGCCCCGGCTGGTCAACCACGGCCATCCGGACGACGGCGGCGAGCAGCTCACCGGCATGGGCCCAAGGCCCAAGGCCCAAGGGCCACCTTGACGTCCTTTGCTCTGCTTCAGCGGAGGCAACACTAAGAGCCTCACACTGTCGCCTCCGTTGAAGCAGAGCAAAGGATGCGTGGGGGGTGCGGCGAGTCCCTGAGCCGGCCAGCTTTCCACAGGGTTATCCACAGGGGTTGAGAGGCGGGTCTCAGCCGAGAATGGTTGTCGGATGGCTTCCGCACTCGTTCCTCCTCCGCCACCCGGCCCGACCGTCGGGCGGTTTCCCATCACCGGCCTGGTCCGGCGGGCCCGTCGGATGAAGGGTTTGGGTCAACGCCAGATGGCCCGCTTCGCCAAGGTCTCACCGTCGACCGTGGGCAAGGTCGAGGCCGGCAGTCTGACACCGAGTCTGGCGGTGCTGGAGCGCCTACTCGGCGCGGCCGGGCTCTATCTGGTGGTGGTGGACCAGGAGGGCCGGGTGATTCGACCGATGGCCGACCGCGACGACGTTCACGACGGCGCCGGACGCCGCTACCCCGCCCACCTCGATACGATCCTCGATCCTGAGCCGGGGGAGTGGTGGGGGGACATCTACGGCCTGGCACGGCCGCCGGAGACCTACCACCGCAGCTCGGCGGACCGCGAGGCGCGGCGCCGACGCAGCCAGTGGGAGGTGCGGGTCGCGCAGTATCGGCACCTGCCACCGCCCCCGATCATCGACGAATACTACTGACACCGCGAACGGCCCACCCTCCGGGGAAACCGGACGGTGGGCCGTCAGCGCCGTCGTTCAGTCGTCGTTGGTGATCGTTCCGGTCGCCAGGGGGTCGGCCAGCCGCAGGCCGGGCACCCCGGCCACCAGCAGGGTCAACTTCTCGTCCGACTCGCGCCGCCGGTCACCCCGCACGGTGACCGGGAAAGCCACCGAGGTGTCACCGGCGGCCAGCACCTTGCAGCCGGCGTATGGCTCGAAGTCCGAACCGGCCTGCGCCGTGAGGCCGACGGTCGCGGCGCAGAGCAGCACCGGCTGGGACAACGGACGGGACACGGTCGCCGTGAAGGTGAGCTGACGGGTGCCCTGGTCGCCCTCGACCACAGACGTGTCGGTGACGGTCAACGACGCCCGGGACCGGAAACGGGCCACCTGCGGGTCGTGGTCGCTGGAGCCCCGCGACCCGTCCCCGGTGAACTCCGCCGGCCAGTCGGCGTTGACGTGCGCCGCCCGCACCTGCACCAGGTCACCGTATAGCGCGTCGTTGACGAACAGGTGGTCCAGCGTCTGCGCCTGCCCCTCGAAGCTGTACGAGTAGGCCGATGCCGGCACCTGCGCGACGAGGGTGTCCCACAGGTTGTGCAGGCCGGCCTCGTAGAGCGGGGCGAGTTGGTCCGACGGCGCCGGCTGAGCGCCGGTGGCGATGGGGTCGTCCGGGCGGGGGAAGACGTTCAGGTCCCCGCCGTAGACCACCCGGGCGCTCTGATCAGCCGCCTCGATCGCGGTGACGATCGCCGCGCCGTACGCCGCCTGCTCCCGCCGCTGCCCGATCCGGCTGTCCGGGCCGGAGGAGTAGTGGTTGCTCAGCGCGTACAGGGTGAACCGCTCGGCCGCGCCGGGCGCCGCGGCCACCGTGAACTTGCCCAGCTGGGGTGCCCGGGTGAAGACGTTGTTGCCGTCCTTCCCGGTCGACGTGTCCACATCGGCCGGCAGCACCGCGTTGAGGGCCTTCGGGTTCTGCACGTCGGCGTTGCCGGGCAGTCCGGGGGCCCGGTACTGGACGGTCGGCGCCGAGCCGAGCAGCGGGTCGTTCGCCGTCGCGGCCGCCAACGACAGCCGGTCGGTGCGGTACAGGAACGCGGCGGTGATACCGCGGGCGTCCGCGCCGGTCCGGTCATAGGTGGCGGCGTACGCCGGCCCGCCGGCCGCCGCCACCGCGAGCGCCAACTCCTGGATGCTGTCCGGAGCGCCGTCGGCGTTGTTGGTGTCGCCGCAGGCCAGCGCCGCCCCGGAGACCGTGCAGATGTCCTGGTCCTCGGCCTCCTGCACCAGGATCAGATCGGGCGCGTGCAGGTCCTTGACGATCTGGTCGGCGAGCGACGTCAGATGCTCCCGGTAGTCCGCCTCGCTGCTCGGCACGTAGTCGAACGGCGGGGCGACGCCCGGGCAGCCGGCGTTACCGGCGAAGTCGCAGCCGTCGAACGGGTCGTCGCGGTAGTCGTACAGGTTCTCCACGTTGTACGTGGCGACCGCGACCTCCTGGGAACGGTCGGCCGGCTTCGGCGGGTTGTTCTTCGACGGGTCGGCCCCGGCGTCGAACTCGGCCCGCTCGACCTGCACGCCGTACTTCTCGAACGAGTAGTAGACGCCGCCCACCGCGTCCGCGCGCAGCGTGTCGAAGGTGTGCGCCGGCGGGAGCAGCGCCGTGCTGTCCCCGGCGGTGCCCTTCACACCCATGCTGCCGAGCAGCACGCGCTGACCGTTGCCGTCGTCGAAGCGCCGGCTCGGGTCATTGTCCAGCGGGTGGGAGTCCCTGAAGACCCGCCGGGCGTACGGGTCGGCGCGGTCGAGCAGCGGGTCGTCCCGGTCGACGACCCACAGCTCCGCGTCCGCCGTGGAGGAGAAGACGTCGCGACCGCTCACCGCGCCGCTGCCCGCGCGTACGCGCAGCCGGGCGCCCTCGTGTCGCTCCCACCAGCGCTGCGCGTCGGTCAGCTCGACCGGCGGCACCGCGTCGGTCACCGTGACCGCCGTGTCCACGTCCAGGCCGGTGGCGATCCGGCGGACCAGCGACGCGCCGGAGAGCTGGGTGAGGTTGTAGTACTCCGACACCCGGGCCCGGAGCACCACCTCGTCGCCGACCGTCGGCACGTAGCCGCCGATCAGCGAGGTGAACGTGCCCATGAACACGAAGATGCCGTCGGAGCTGGTCGGGTCACCGTCGGTGTCACCGCTGCGGCTCTGCAGGAAGAACCCGTTCTGCTCCGCACCGGCCGCCGTACGGGCAAGCGTCAACTGGGTGATCACGCCACGGACGTCGTACATCGTGCTGCTCGTGCCGTTGCCGCTCGCCGGTGCGAGCGGTGACCGGTCGGCGGGGCCGGACTCGGTGTCGGTGGTCGGACCCTGCACCTCGCCGACGGTCAGCTCCCGGGTGACCTGCACGGCCAGCGTGCAGGTGGCGGTGCCACCGCCCGCGTCGGTCGTGGTCACGGTGACGGTGTACGCCCCGGCGGTGAGGTCGGCGCTCGCGCTGATCGTGGCGCGGGCGGTGCCGCCCACCCCGTCGGCCGGGGTGAACGCGGTACGGGTGATTGAGCCGGAGGTCGGGCTCGGGCTGACCGCGGTCACCGCCAGGTCGACGATCGTGTCGTCGGGGTCGGCGGCGGTCACCTCGCGGCTCGCGGCCGTTCCGGCGGCGGTGACCAGCGGCCCACCACAGGTCAGCGTGGCCGGCGCGTCGACCGGGCCACCGCCGTCCACGGTGTGCGAGCCGAGCCCGTCGAAGGTGTCGATCGGCAGACCGGTCCACTGTGCGGCGGGGTCGAACGCGTCCGACGGGTCGGTGTCGCCCGCCGTCACCGTGGGCAGCCGGCGCAGTGTGTTGTCCGCCGTGCTGGTCGCGCCGGCGCCCCACTCGGTGCCCGGGTCGACGCCCACCTGGCCGATCGAGTCGAGCACCGTGGTGCCCCGGCGCAGCACTATCGCGTCGTCGCCGTTGAACAGGCTCGCCCCGGTGGTCTGGTCGGCCTGGGCGAGGATGGCCGCCCCGGCCGAGGCGCTGGCGAACACGAACACGTCCCCGGCAGCGACGTTCCCGGCCAGCGCGATGGTGGTCGGGGTGGTGGAGCCGTTGAAGTAGAGCTGGAGCTGGTAGCCGCCCGCGGTGAGGTCCACGGCGGTGCCGGTGCCGTTGAACAGCTCGATCGCCTTGTTGTTCGACGAGCCTTCGACGTACTCCGAGATGAACAGGTCGGTAGGCGCGGCGCTGGCCGCGGTGGGTGTGACGCCGAGGGCCGTGACGGTCACTGCGGCGGTGGCGATCGCGAGCGCGGCTGTCGTGCGGCGCGGGCGCATAGGGCCTCCACGATGGGTGGATGGGGGTCAACGCACGTTAAGGTGCGTAACCGTCCATCGTCCATCCCCCACCGGACAGTTTCGTGAATTCCTCAGCGCGGCTGGTCGAGGCGGTGCACCAGCTCGGCGACGTCGACGCTGTATTCGCACCAGTCCCGGTCGGGCCGGTAGCCCAGCTCCGCGTTGACCTTGAGCATCGCCTCGTTGGCCTGGGCGTTCCAGGTCTGCACCTCGGCCAGCTCCGGCTCGGCGGAGCGCAGCTCCAGCAGCATCCGCGCCTTGATCGCCCGGTCGATGCCGTAACCCCGGTGGTCCTGCGCGACGATCGTGTCGTACTGATCGGCGCGGGTCGGGTGCTGCGCCGGCACCACGACCTCGGTCAGGCCGGCCACCTCGCCACTCTGCTCGTGCTGGGCCAGGACGATGTACGGCTTCATGCCCCGCCGGTGCAGGGTGTCCAGGCTGTCCCGCAGCCGCTCCGGGTCATACGAGCTGGGACGCAACTCGCCGTCGTCGACGTCGCGCACCTCGGCCTTGGCCCGCGCGTACGACTCGATCAGGTCGTCCGGTGGCCCACCGGGGTAGAACTCCAGGTGGTAGCCCGCGCCGATCCCGATGGCCATCTCGGCCAGCTCGGCCCAGTCCACCGAGGTCAGGTCGAGCACGCTGCGCGTCTCCACGTACTCCCGGGTGAAGCCGAGCGACTCGTAGAAGCCCACCGCAGGCGTGTCGCCGACCACCTCGACCCCGATCGACTGGAAACCCTCCTGGTAGACGCGGCGGGCGGCGCGTAGCACCAGCTCACGGCCGAGGCCGTTGCGTCGGACGGAGGGATGCACCAGCACCTCGAGCACCCCGATGTCGCCGAGGAGCAGCACGTGGACCTGCCCGAGGACGGCGCCGGTCTCGCCGGGAGCGCTCGGTTCGGCCTGGGCGAGCCAGGAGATCCGTCGCTCACCGGGCATCACCTCGCCGAGATACTCCCGCAGGGAGGTCTCCCGCCACGGCGGGTCCTGCGGCAGATCGGCCGCCAGCACCGCGTTCAGCGTTGTCAGCAGCGACGCGATCTCGGCGGACGACGCGGTCCTGGGGTCCCACTCGCGCACCATCACCCGTCTAGCTTGCCGCTAACGGCTGCTCGGGGGAAGTGTCCAGTTCTCCAATGTACGCGGACGATCACATCACGTACGGCTGGCCCGTCCGTACCGGTCAGCGGTGTCGTAGACGGCCTGGGCGTACCGCCGCACGTCGTTGTACGACAGGATCGCGTTCCACCAGTCGCCCGGAATGCTCAGGTTGCGGCCGCCCTTGCACAGGTAGTTGCCGGCCGCCAGGGCGGCGTCGTCCAGGTCGTGAGGGTCCTTCACGCCGTCGGCGTCGGCGTCCGCGCCGATCTCCTGCCACGTGGTCGGGATGAACTGCATCGGCCCGATCGCCCGGTCGTAGGTGCTGTCCTTGTCGAGCAACCCACGGTCGGTGTCGATGATCCGCATCCGGCCGCCGTTCCCGTCCAGCGGCAGCCCGATGATCTGGGGCAGCGCCTTGCCGTCCGTCCCCAACCGCGCGCCGTTGGCCGAGCCGTGGCCGGACTCGACCTGGCCGATCGCGGCCAACGTCGTCCAGCTCAACGCGCAGCTGCGGTTGGTCTGGGCGAGCATCAGCTCGGCGTACCCGTACGCCTGCATCGCGGTCGCGGGAATGTTGACCTTGGCCCCGACCTGCTGCGCCCAGGCGGCCAGGGAGTCCGACGGACGGCCGCCGGTCGTCGGACCGACGGCCGGCCCGGTCGGCATGCCGCCGCTCGGGAACGCTCCGGTGGGCAGCGGCGCGGTCGGCATCGGCCCGGTGGGCAGAGGGCCGGTGGGCCGCGGGTCGAGCGGCACCGCCGGCGGCACGGCCACGGTCGGCGCGGCAGTGACGTCGACCGCCACCGGTCGGGACCCACGGATCGTGGCCGGGACGAGCAACGCCCCCGCCGCGGCGGTCGCGGCCACCAGGACCAGCAGGAAGACCCCCGGGACCGTGAGTCGACCGCTGGGCCGGCGGGCCCAGGCGCGGGTCGCCCGGGCGGCGGTCACCGCGGCCTGACGTGGCGGTGGCACCCGTACGGCGTGCGCGAACGGCACCCGCCGCCGGCGGCCGCGCTCGGGCGTCGGCACCACTGCGACACCGTCCACCTTGGTCGCCGTCAGGTCGGTGGCGGTGGCGCCCGCCGCGACCGTGACTGCCCCGTCGTCGGCCTTCGCGTCGTCGGCCTTCGCGTCGTCGGCCTTCGCGCCGTCGGTCTTCGCGTTGGCGCTGTCGGCGTTGGCGGCGTCGGTGTCCGCGTCGGCGGTTGGGGCGTCGTCGGCGGTTGGGGCGGCGGCTGGGACGTCGGCGTCGGCGTCGGCGTCGGCGTCGGCGGCGGTGGTGTCCGAAGTGGGCTTCGCCGCGGTGATGTCGCCGGTGGCGGTGTCCCCCAGCTGGTCGCCGGTCGCGGCATCGACGCTCGGGGGTAGGGGTGCGGTCACGGGCGTCGCGGGGGTCTTGGCCTTCGCGTCGGTCGTGCGGCCGCTGAGCCAGGGCCGGCGGGGGCGGGGCACGGCCGCGGGCACCGGATCCGGCGCGGCGCCCGACTCGGCCAGCGGCCCGTCCAGCGGCGCGGCCGGCCGAAGCGGTTGCACACGCGTCTTGTCCTCGCCGTCCACCACCCGTCGAGTATCACTCATGTCCCCGGCGACCGTCAGGCCCACGTACCCTGATCGCCATGCCCCGGTACGAGTTCCGCTGCCGCGCCTGCGGCGACACTTTCGAGGTCAACCGTCCGATGGCGGAGGCCGGCGCGCCGGCCACCTGCCCGCAGGGCCATGTCGACACGGTCAAGCTGCTCTCGGCGGTGTCGGTCACCGGTCGGGGCGCTGGTGGCGCGCAAGCTCCCGCTGGTGGCGGTGGCTGCTGCGGGGGTGCCTGCGGCTGCTGAGCCGGGCGTTCCGGTGACCGGCCGGTGGGCTGGCCTTGCCGGGAGCGGGTTCGAGTGGCACCTTGAGGCGGCACGTGCCCGGCCGTTCTCACGATGCGTGACCGCTCGGAGTCAGGCAGCATGAACCCGACGTCACGGGCGGAGGTTCCACGCATGTCGCCACGGATCCAGCTCCCGAGCGGTTGGGTGACCTTCGTGTTCACCGACATCGAGGGCTCGACCCGGCTGGCCCAACTGCTCGGCGCGGACTACCGCCCGGTGCTCGCCGAGCACCGCCGGTTGCTGCGTCGCACCCTGGCCGCCACCGGTGGCGCGGAGCTGCTGACCGAGGGCGACTCGTTCTTCCTGGCCTTCGACGACGCGGCGGCGGCGCTGACCGCCTGCCTGACCGCCCAGCGGGCGTTGGCGAGCCACGACTGGCCGACCGAGGAGGCCGCGCCCCGGGTGCGGATGGGCTTGCACACCGGTTACGCCGAGCCCCGCGACGGGGAGTACGCGAGCCCCGAGGTGCATCGGGCCGCCCGGGTGGCCGCGGCCGCGCACGGCGGACAGGTGCTCTGTTCGGCGTCCACGGCCCGCCGGGCCGAGCCGCTGCCCCCGGGCGCCACCCTGCTGGACCTGGGCCTGCACCGGCTGCGTGGCTTCGACGACCGGGAGCGGTTGTTCCAACTGGTCGCGCCCGGCCTGGAGCGGCAGTTCCCCCGCCCCCGCACCGCCGACGCGGTGGCGCACAACCTGCCGACCCAGGTGACCTCGTTCGTCGGGCGGGAGGTCGAGCGGGCCGAGCTGGGCCGGTTGGTGGAGCGGCACCGACTGGTCACCGTGCTGGGCGCGGGCGGCGCGGGGAAGACCCGGCTCGCCGTGGAGTTGGCCGGTGGCGTCGTCGAGGCGTACCCGGACGGGGTCTGGTTCGTCGACATCGCCGCGGTGACCGACCCGGGGTTGGTGGCGTTCGCCATCGCCGCGGTGCTCGGGCTGCGGCCCGAGCCGGGCCGTCCGATGCTGGACACCCTCGTCGAGTACGCGGCCGCCCGCCGGATGCTGGTCGTGCTGGACACCTGCGACACGCAACCGGCGGCCTGCGGCGAGGTCATTTCGCGGCTGCTCTCCGGCGGGGGTGGCGTGCGGGTGCTGGCGACCAGCCGCGAGTCGTTCAGCCTGCCCGGCGAGGTGGTCTGGCGGATCCCGCCGCTCTCGGTCGATCCCCGCCCGGACGGCGCGGAGAGCGACGCGGTCGCGCTGCTGCTGGACCGTACGGCGGCGGCCCGCGGCGGTCGGCGGCCCGACCCGTCCGAGTCGGCCGACCTGCGCCGGGTGGTGCAGCGGCTGGACGGGCTGCCCCTCGCCATCGAGTTGGCGGCCGCCCGGCTGCGGGTGCTCTCCGTGGGTCAGCTGGCCGAGCGGTTGGACGACGTCCTCGGCACGCTGGACGCCGGCCGGGAGGATCCGGATCCACCGCCGGTCGAGCGGGGCTGGTCCGGCAACCAGCAGGACACCGTGGACCTGGTGGCCGCGGCGATCGGGACACCGCCGCCGACCCCGGCGAGCAGGGCCGTGCAGCGCTCGGCCACCGAACGGCACCTGACCATGCAGGCGACCGTCACGTGGTCGTACCGCACGTTGGGGCCGCGGGCCGCGCGGCTGTTGCGCTGGTTGGCGGTCTTCGCGGGGCCGGTGGATCTGCCGACTGTGGAGTGGCTGCTGGGCGACGATCCGCTGGATCCACTGTCGGTGCTGGTGGACAAGTCGATGGTGTTGGCCGAGCCGCGCGCCGCCGGCAGTTCGTACCGGATGCTCGACCCGATTCGGGCGTACGCGGCACGGCGGTTGGCCGAGGCGGGTGAGGAGCAGGCTGCCCGGGACCGGCACGTGGCCTGGTCGGCGCACGCGCTGGAGCGGGCCCACCTGGGGCCGGACGGCCGGCCGGTGACGTTGTCGCTCTACACCCTCGACCCGCTGGCCGACGAGCTGCGGGCCGCGCTGCGCTGGTGCGCCACCGGCGGCAGCGCCCGTGCCGGTCTCCGCCTGGCCGGTGGGCTGGACCAGTGGTGGCGCGAGCGCGGGCTGGCCCGGGAGGGTCGACTCTGGCTGTTCCGGCTGTACGGACGGATCGCCGAGACCGGCGAGCGGATCCCCGACGCGGAGCTGGCGGCGGCGTACCACATGCACTCGCTGCACGCCGGCGCCGACGGCGAGTTCGCCGAGGAGCTGCGCTACTCGCAGCGGGCGGAGGCAGCCGCCCGACAGGCCGGCGACGCCGGGCTGCTGGCCCGGGTGCTCGCCGGCAGGGCCGCGCCGTTGGTGGACATGGGCCAGTTCTTCGAGGCCGAGCGGGTCTGTCGGGAGGTCATCGACTGGGCCCACGGGCAGGACGTGGTCGGCGAGGCGCTGTTCGCGGTGTTCAGCCTGGCCGAGCTGCTGTGGCGGCGCGGCGCGTTGGAGGAGGCGGCGGAGCTGCTGGGAGCGGCGCGTCCGGTGGAGGCCGCCCGGCCGGTCGAGCGGGGCCGGCGTTCGGTGGACATGCTGCTCGGGATGGTCGCGCTGGCCCGGGGCGACGTGATCGCCGCGCACGAGCACCTGCTGGTGGCGCTGCGCTCACGGATGGGTCACGGCTACCACGGCCGGGCCTGCGACACGCTGAACGCGATCGCGGTGCGCTGCGCTCTCGGTGGAGACCGGTTGACGGCCGCGCGGCTGTTCGGGGCGGCCCAGGCCACCCGGGCGAGCATGCGGGCGACGCCGGGTATCTACGGCGGCTACTGGGCCGACCAGCAGGCGGAGCTGCGGTCGATGGCGGGTGACGCGGCGTTCGACGACGCGTACGGGGAGGGTGCCGAGATGGGCCTGGACGAGGCCGTGGCACTGGCGCTCGACGTGGAACACCCGGACCTGGCAGCGGATTCGACCCGATTCAGCACCGACCTGTCCCAACACGCGCCGCCCCCGCGCCCCGCCGGCCCCAACCGGCACCCCGCAACCCGAACGGAACGCGCCTGACCCCTGCTTGTTGATCATGAAGTTATTGCCACGACACGCCGGGCGGACGGGCAATAACTTCATGATCACCGCGACGGGGGTGGGTGGGCCGGGTGGGGGTGGGGTGGGGTTAGTGGGTTGCGGCCTTGGCTTCGGCTTGGGCCTTCATGTGGGCGGCTCGGTCGATGTCGGCCTGCTGGACGGCGGCCACCGAGCCGAAGATGTGGACCGCCTGGTAGTACGTCCAGGCCAGGCTGTAGCAGGCCGGGCGGACGACCGAGTTGTACGTGGCGCAGACCCGCTTCAGGTCCTCGTAGAAGGCGCTGTCCAGGCGGGACTTGTTGGCGGAGAACTGGCCGACCGCCTTGTAGTTGCGGTAGCCGAAGTCGTGTCGGTAGCAGCTCAGGTTGAAGGTGAACCCGAGCGGGTTGTCCGGGCTGGACGAGCAGTAGTCGGTGGACCAGTCGAAGTTGTACTCGGCCCAGGGGGCCCGGTTGACGCGGGCGCTGTTCCAGGAGTTGTAGCTGGACGCGCTGGTCTGGGTCCAGCTCGACAGCACGGACAGTCGCTCCGCGGGGGTGACGGCGGCGGCGGGGGAGGCGACGGCGAGGGTGGCGAGCAGCGCTAGCGCGCCCGAGGCGAACAGGGTGGCGAGACGTCGGGGCACGGTTTACCTCCGCGGGGTGAGCGGTGGGACGGAAGTTACCGGCGGGTTACCGGATGTCGATGAGTGTCGATCAGCTGATCAACTGGGCGGTATGTGCGCCGCCAACTATTGGTGACATACGTTCAAACAGACGAATGCCCCGGGTGCGCGAGGCACCCGGGGCATTCCGCGGAACGGGTCAGTGCAGCAGGAACGCCGGCGGGCTGGCCGGGCTCTCGTTGGCGGTACGGTCCAGCGCGGTCACCCGGTAGGTGTAGCGCCGGCCGGGCTCGGCCGACGTGTCCACCCAGGACTGGGTGCCGCCGGCGGTGGCCCGGACGGTGTCGACCAGGTGCGTGGCGTCCGCCGTGGCGCACCGCCCGGGCAGCGTGGTGCCGTCGAACCGGTAGATCGCGTACGACGTGGCCGTGCCCAGCGGGCCCACGCCGTCGGCGGGCTGGCGCCAGGTCAGCCGCACCCCGTCGGCCTCCCGGGCGACCCTGGTGACCACCGGGAGGAGCAACGGCTTCGACGGCAGGTGCGGCATGGCCGGCACGAGGGCTGGGCGGGAGTAGTGCTCGGCCGCGTAGATGTCGGTGGCGCCGAGCCGGTTGGCCCGCACCTGGACGGCCGAGAAGTGCACGTTGCCCTGCACCTCGGGGTACGACCGGTTGAGCGTCAGGTGGTCGGACAGCTCACGCGGGTTCTGCCAGTACGGCCCGTACGCCGGATCGCCGCTCTTGTAGTCGGCCTGGCCGATGTAGAGCTGGACACGGGTGCCGCGCACGGTCTCGGCCCACCACGGGACCAGCCGCGCGTAGTCGGCCGCCGGGTACTGGCCGATGTACCAGTAGAGCTGCGGCACCACGTAGTCGATCCACTCCTGCTTGACCCACTTGCGGGTGTCGGCGGAGATGATGTCGTACGACTGGCTGCCGGTGGTGTCCGAGCCGAGCGGGTCGGCGCTCTTGTTGCGCCAGATGCCGAACGGGCTGACGCCGAACTTCACCCACGGCTTCGCCGCCTTGATCTTGCCGTTCATCTCCTGGATCAGCAGGTTGATGTTGTCCCGCCGCCAGTCTGCCCGGTCCGTGAAGCCCCGGTTGTACGCCGCGAAGGCGGCATCGTCGGGCACCTGGTAGGTGCCGCTGGGGTAGGGGTAGAAGTAGTCGTCGAAGTGCACGCCGTCGATGTCGTACCGCTTGACCGCGTCCATCATCGCGGTCTGGACGAACTCGCGGACCTCGGGAATGCCGGGGTTGTAGTAGAGCCGGCTGCCGGCAACGCCGGCCGGCGGGTAGGCGAAGGTCCAGTCCGGGTGCGCCCGGGCCGGGTGGCCGGGGGCGAGCAGGTTGAGGTCGGCGCCGGCGCCGCCGGGGGCCGGCATGGAGACGCGGTACGGGTTGAACCAGGCGTGGAACTCCAGGTTGCGCTTGTGCGACTCGTCGACCAGAAAGGCCAGCGGGTCCCAGCCCGGGTCCTGGCCGCGTACGCCGGTCAGGTACTCCGACCACGGCTCGTACGGCGAGGGCCAGAGCGCGTCGGCGGTCGGTCGGACCTGCACGACGACGGCGTTGTGGTGCAGCCGTTCGGCGAGGTCGAGCAGTTCCCGGTACTCGGCCTGCTGGGCCGCGATCCGGTCCGGGCTGGTCTGGGACGCCTTGCTGGGCCAGTCGATGTTGACCACCGACGAGATCCACATCGCCCGGAACTGTCGTTTCGGCGTGGCCGGGTCGGTGACGCAGGTGGTGGTGGTGGTGGCGGCATCGGTCGCGGCGCTCGCGGGGTGGGCGGGGGTGGCGGCGACCAGCGTGCCGAGCAGGGCTGCGACCAGCCCGGCCGCTCCGAGTCGAGGTGCCTTCATGCGGTGTGTCCCTTCGTTGGGGCTCCCGTGTCAGGGGTTCTCGCGGCGTCCCGGCAAGATTCGCCGTGGGCAATGTGCCGCTGGTAGGAAATTTTCACACTCGGCACGGTCCCGCAAGGGGCCGGGCCTGATCGATTCCCCGGTCACCGGATCGGACGATTCGCGCCGAGCGCCCGATTGCGGGTAGTGATCGGGACCGCACGCCGCGTCGTGACCTGATCGGCATGATCCGTGGCGGTTGGCCGGGATCCGGGGTGGGTAGCAACGCCGGTCACCGGCCGCCATGGTGGTGGTCGCACGGTGGGAGGGGTGAGCGCATGTCGGTGCTGCGAACCAAACCAATCAAGGACGTCATAGCCCAGGGCGATGCCGACGGCACCGACGGCCGACTGGGGCTCAAGCGGCGGCTCGGCGCGATCGACCTCACCGGCTTCGGCATCGGCATCGTGATCGGCACGGGCATCTTCACGCTCACCGGGATCGAGGCCCGCGACAGCGCCGGTCCGGGCGTGGTGATCTCCTTCGCCATCGCCGGCGTGGTCGCCCTGCTCGCCGCCCTCTGCTACGCCGAGCTGGCCTCCAGCGTGCCGACGGCCGGCAGCGCCTACACCTACGCGTACGCCACGATGGGCGAGATCGTCGCCTGGATCATCGGGTGGGACCTGCTGCTGGAGTTCGCGCTCGGCGCGGCGGTGGTGGCCCGCGGCTGGTCGGGCTACCTCGCCGAGCTGCTCGACCTGCCGACCCGGTGGTTCGGCGAGGAGGGCAGCACGGTCAACATCGGCGCGATCGCCATCGTGCTGATCCTCGGCATCGTGGCGATCGTCGGCATCCGGGAGTCCGCCCGGATCACCAACCTGCTGGTGCTGGTCAAGGTGTCGATCTGCGTCTTCGTGGTGGTCGCTGGCCTGTTCTTCGTCAAGGCCGCCAACCTCACCCCGTTCATCCCGCCGGCCGAGCCCGCCGGCAGTGGCGACGATGGCATCAAGCAGCCGGTGACGCAGGCGCTGTTCGGGTTGGAGCCGTCGGTCTTCGGTTTCGTGGGGGTGCTCAGCGCCGCCGCGGTGGTCTTCTTCGCGTACACCGGCTTCGAGGCCGTCGCCAACCTGGGCGAGGAGACGCGCAAGCCCAAGCGGGACCTCACCCTGGGCCTGCTCGGCACGCTGCTGATCTCCACCGTGCTCTACATCGGCGTCTCGCTGGTGCTCGTCGGCATGGTGCCGTACACCGAGATCGACCGGGGCGCCCCGATCGCCTCGGCGTTCGAGTCGGTGGGCGCCGGCTGGGCGGCGACGCTCGTCTCCATCGCCGCGGTTGCCGGCCTGACCAGCGTCATCCTGGTCGACCTGGTGGCGATGGGCCGGATCGGCTTCGCCATCGCCCGGGACGGCCTGATCCCGCCCTCGATCGCGGCCGTGCACCCGCGCTGGGGCACCCCGTACCGGATCTCGGCGATCATGACGGTGGCGGTCGCGCTGCTGGCCGGCTTCCTGCCGCTCTCCGCCCTGGCCGACCTGGTCAGCATCGGCGCGCTCTGCGCGTTCGTGCTGGTCTCGATCGCGGTGCCGATCCTGCGCCGCAAGCGCCCCGACCTGGAGCGGCCGTTCCGGGTGCCGTTCTCCCCGGTGCTGCCGGTCGTCTCGGCGCTGGCCTGCTTCTACCTGATGCTCAACCTGTCGGTGGAGACCTGGCTGCGGTTCCTGGCCTGGATGCTGCTCGGCGCGGTCATCTACTTCGGCTACGGCTACCGCCGCAACCGGCTGGCCCGGCACGAACCCGCCGTCGCCCCGGCGCCGCGCGAACCGAGCGCCTGACCCACGAACGCCGGAAGGGCCCCCGATCCGGGGGCCCTTCCGTCTGACCAGGTCAGGGGCGGGTCTGCGGCGTGGCCGTCGGACCCTTGACGACCGGCTTGCCGTCGACCCAGGTCACCTCGTCGAGCCACACCTGACGACCGGGGTCGGTGCTGCCCTCCTGGCCCGGAGGCCAGGCGTGGTACAGCAGCCAGGTGCGGCCGTCCTTGACCACCATCGAGGCGTGGCCCGGGCCGGAGGCGGCCTCGTTGCTCTTCAGGATCGGGTTCTCGGCGGCCTTCACGCACGGCCCGCTCGGGCTCTCGCAGACCGCGTAGCCCTCGGCGTACTCGGCCCGGTCATAGGCGTTGGCGGCGAAGAACAGCAGCAGCCGACCGTCCTGGCGGTGGAAGAACGGCCCCTCGATCAGGGTGCCCTCCCACGGCTCGGTCTGCTTGAGCAGCTTCGTCGGCTCACCGACGAGGGTCAGGCCGTCGTCGGCGAGGCGCTGCGACCAGAGCCAGGTGTCCACCCCGATGGCGTTGCCGTCGTTCTTCCACAGCAGCCAGAGGCTGCCGTCGGTGTCCCGGTACGGGCTGGCGTCGATCGCCCCGCCCAACTCGGCCTGGCAGATCAGCGGGCCGGTCGCGTCGTCGGAGTACGGCCCCTGCGGCGCGCTGGCCACCGCCCGCCCGACGCACTGCCGGCCCGACTCCCGGCCCGCGACGGTGTAGTAGAGCAGGAACTTCTCCGGTGCCAGCTCGATCGCCTCCGGCGCCCAGGTCTTGCCGGGGTCCGCCCAGTCCGGCAGCGTCGGCAGGGCGTCCTCCGCCTCGGTCCAGTCGATCAGATTCGTCGAGGTGCGCACCGGGACGTTGCGGCCCTGCGAGTTGGTGTGGAACAGGTACCAGGTGTCGCCCACCTGGATCGCCTGCGGGTCCGGGGCGTCGGTGCTGACGACGGGGTTGGTGAACATCCTGGTGCCGCTCCCGTTGCTCGTGTAGGTGGGTTCGTCGCCGTCGGAACAGCCCGTGGCGAGCAGCGCGGCGGCGAGGGTGATCGCCGCCGCGCCGACTCGCCGAGTTGTCGCCCGCGTCATCCCTTCAGACCGCTGCGGGAGACGCCCTGGATGATGTGCCGCTGCGCGAGCACGAAGAGGATCAGCACCGGCAGGCTGGCCAGCACCGCACCCGCCATGATCACCGGGTAGTCGGTGACGTACGAGCCCTGGAGCAGGCCCAGGCCCGGAGGCAGCGTCAGCTTCTCCGGGCTGAAGAGCACGAAGATCGGCCACAGGAAGTCGTTCCAGTTGGTCAGGAACGACAGCACGGCAAGGGTGGCCAGCGCCGGCTTGGACAGCGGCAGCACCACCTTGAAGAAGATCTGCCACTGGTTGGCGCCGTCGAGAGTGGCGGCCTCCTCCAGCTCGCTCGGCAGCGACAGGAAGAACTGCCGCAGGAAGAACACCCCGAACGCGCTGGCCGCGCCGGGCACCACCACCACGGCGAGGGTGTCGATCCAGTTGAGCTGGTCGACGATCAGGAAGTTCGGGATGATCAGCGAGGTCGGCGGGATGAACAGCGTCCCGACGATCAGCGCGAAGCTCACCCCGCGTCCCCGGAACTTCAGCCGGGCCAGCGCGTACGCGGCCATCGAGGCGGTGACCAGCACCAGCAGCGAGTGCAGCGTGGCGGCCAGCATGCTGTTGAGGAACCAGCGCAGCACCGGGTTCGCCGAGTTGTTGATGATCTGCTCGTAGCCGTACCCCGCCAGCGGGTTCGGCAGCCAGCTCGGCGGGATCTGCTGGGCGGCGGTGTAGGTCTTCAGCGAGGTGATGACCATCCACACCAGCGGGGTCAGGAAGATCAGGGTGAGCGCGACCAGAGTGGCGTAGAAGACGACCCGGCGCAGCCCGGGGGCGGAGCCGTTGGTGGTCGGCGTGGGCGTCGTCATGGCGGTCCCCTCAGTCTTCCCGGTAGCGGAAGAGGCGGAAGTTGGCGATGCTCACGATCGCCAGCAGCAGGGCGAACACGATGCTCATCGCGGCGGCGCGACCGGCGTCGTTGTCCCGCAGGCCCTCCTCGACGATGAACCACACCACAGTGCGGGTCTCCGTGCCCGGCGCTCCCTGGGTGATCAGGAACGACTGGCCGAACATGTTCGCCGAGGCGAGCACCGTCGTGGTGATCACGAAGAGCAGCACCGGCCGCAGCCCGGGCAGGGTGACGTTGCGGAACCGCTGCCACGCGTTGGCGCCGTCCATCCGGGCCGCCTCGTACAGCTCCGGCGAGATGTCCTGCAGACCGGCCAGGTAGATCACCGCGTTGAAGCCGGAGGTCCACCAGACGGTCACCCCGACCAGGGAGATCCACGCCCACGGCATGTTGGTCACCCACGGGGTGTCCGACGGCAGGCCGACGACTCCGAGGAGCCGGTTGACCAGGCCCAGGTTGGCGTCGAGCAGGAACCGCCAGAGCAGGCCGATCACCGCCACGCCCAGCACGTACGGGGCGAAGTAGACCGCCCGGAAGAAGGTGCGGCCCGGGAAGGAGCGGTTCAACAGCAGCGCCAGCCCGAGCGGTACGACCACCAGCAGCGGCACCGACAACACCGTGAAGATCGCGGTGGCCCGGACGCTCTGCCACCAGTCGCCGTAGACGGCGGAGTCGCTGGAGAACAGCTGCTTGTAGTTGTCCAACCCGACGAAGGGTCGGTTGGGGAGCTGGAAGTCCCACTGGTGCACGCTCAGCCAGAGGCCGAGGATGATCGGCAGCAGGCCGAAGACCCCGAACAGGACCAGGTACGGGGCGAGGAACAGGTATGGCGTCGCCCGTCCGGTCCGGCGCGCCGAGGCGCCCCGGCGGGCTGCGGTGGCCGCCGGGGGCGGCGCGTCACCGCGCGCCGCCCCGACCTCGATCACGTCCGCCACGGGTTATCAGCTCCCGTACTTCTTGCGGTTGTCCTCAAGCTGCTTGTTGGCCTTGGACACGCCGTCGTCGAGCGCCTGCTTGGGCGACTTCTTGCCCAGCGCGGCCTCGTTGAACGAGTTGTAGAAGGTCGTCATGACCTCGCCCAGCCCCGGGGCCGCCGGCGGGAAGGCCGCGTACTCCAGCTCGGGAGCGAGCGACGAGATCTCCGGCAGCGCCTTGAACTCGGCGCCGTCACGGACCTCCTTGCGGGCCGGGATCTGCCCGCCCTTGGCCCAGTCCAGCGAGTGCTGGCTCAGCCAGTTGATGAAGACCTTCGCCCCGGAGACCTTGTTGGCGTCGTTGGCCCGCTGCTTCACGATCGTGAAGTTGTGCGAGTTGGCCCAGGCCGACGGCTTGCTGCCGATCTGGGGGAGCGGGGCGACGCCCCACTGGACCTCGGGGCTCTTCTTGAGGTCGTTGATCTGCCAGATGCCGTTCCAGGTGAAGGCGTTCTTGCCGCTCTTGAACGCCAGGTAGTCGGCGTCCTGTCCGACGTTGGCCGGCGAGTAGCCCTGCTTGATCACGTCGACCAGCCAGGTGCACGCCTCGACCGCCGGGTCGGAGTTGAACGTCGCCTTGGCCACCTCGGCGTCGAAGAGGGTGGCACCCCACTGGTTGAGCAGCGAGTAGAACGTCATGCCGCCGGTGAACTGGAACGGGCTGACCCAGAAGCCCTGCACACCGGCCTTCTTCAGCTCGACCAGGGCCGCCGTGTAGTCGTCCTTCGTCGTCGGCGGCTTGTTCGGGTCGAGGCCGGCCTTCTGCATGACGGCCTTGTTGTAGTAGAAGCCCAGCGGGTGCATGTCCAGCGGGATGCCGTACCGCTTGTTGTTGTAGATCCCGCCCTTCCAGACGGTCGGAGCGAAGTCGCCCTCGGAGAGCTCCAGGTTCTTGGCCACGTCGTCCAGCTCGGTGATCACGCCACGAGCGGCGAAGGTGGCGAGCTGGTCCATGTGCATGACCGCGATGTCCGGGCCGTTGCCGCTGGAGGCCGCACCGGGGAGCTTGTTGTAGTAGTCCTCCCACTGGTACGTGGCCACCGACACCGCGATGTTCTTGTGCTCGGTGTTGAACTGGTTGACAAGCGCCTTGAAGATGTCGCCGTCGCCGCCGGTGAACCCGTTCCACAGCTTCAGGTCGACCTTCGGGCCGGTGTACTCCTTGCCGCCGTTACCGACGGCCGGCCCGGAGGTGCTGTCGTCGCCGCCGCAGCCGGCGAGGGTCAGCGAGGCCGCGGCACCGATTCCGAGACCGAGGCCGAGCAGGCGTCGCCGGCTCATGTCGTTCTGGATCATGCTGTATCTCTCCTTGGAGGGGGACGGGATGAATTGTGCCTGCGCAGAACCGTTACGACTTCAGACGCCGGTCGGGCCGAAGCGCAGCACGCTCCACGACACGGCGGGCAGGCGCACGGTGCACCGGCCGCCGTCGGGGGTGGGGGTGGGCAGTTCCCGCGGCGTCACCCGGTCGGGCTCGGCCTCGGTGTTCGTCGCCGACGGGTCGGACCCGGCAGCGATGCTCTGGAAAGAATGACCGGATAGTCCCGGCAGGCCGCGCAGGTCGATGTCCAATGCGAGGTCCGTCGTGTCACGATTCGTCGCGAAGATGGTCAGCTCGCCGGTCTCCTCGTCGTGCACGGCGACCGTGTCGAGCACCGGCACGTCCCCGTACTTCTTCGTGTCGTAGCGCGGCGACACCGGCTCGGTGCGCAGCACGGTGCCCCGGGCGTACCGGGCGGTCAGCGCGAACGGGTGGAAGATGCTCTGCCGCCAGGCCGGGCCGCCGTTGCGGGTGCGGATCGGCGCGATCACGTTGGCCAACTGGGCCTGGGCGGCGACCCCGACCCGGTCGGCGTGCCGGAGCAGGGTGATCAGCAGGTCGCCGACCACCACCGCGTCCACCGCCGTGAAGTCGTCCTCGATCAGCGCGGGCGCATCGACCCAGCCACGCCGGTCCACGTCGGCCTGGAGGCGGGACTCGTACCAGACGTTCCACTCGTCGAACGAGATCTTCAGCTTGCGCTTCTGCCGCTGCTTGGCAGCCACGTGGTCGGCGGTCGCCACGACCTCGGTGATGAAGTTGTCCATGTCGACGGCCGACGCCAGGATGCTGGCCTGGTCGCCGTCGGACGGGTCGTAGTAGGTGTGCGCCGAGATGTAGTCGACGTGCTCGTAGGTGTGCTCCAGCACGGTCGCCTCCCACGCGGCGAACGTGGGCATCCGCCGGTTGGAGCTGCCGCAGGCGACCAGGCTGATCGACGGGTCGATCATCTTCATCGCGCGGGCCGCCTCGGCGGCCAGCCGCCCGTACTCGTCGGCGGTCTTGTGGCCGACCTGCCACGGGCCGTCCATCTCGTTGCCCAGGCACCACAGCTGCACGCCGTACGGGTCCTCCGCGCCGTGCTTGCGGCGCAGGTCGGACAGCTCGGTGCCGCCCGGGTGGTTCGCGTACTCCAGCAGGTCGAGCGCCTCCTGGACGCCCCGGGTGCCCAGGTTGACCGCCATCATCGGCTCGACACCGGCCTCGGCGGCCCAGGTCATGAACTCGTCCAGCCCGAACGCGTTGGTCTCGATCGTCTTCCACGCCAGGTCGAGCCGGCGCGGCCGGTTCCCGACCGGGCCGACGCCGTCCTCCCAGCGGTAGCCGGAGACGAAGTTGCCGCCCGGGTAGCGGACCACCGAGACGCCCAGCTCGCGGGTCAGGTCCAGCACGTCGCGGCGCAGGCCGCGGGAGTCGGCGTTGGGGTGGCCGGGCTCGTAGATGCCGCCGTAGACGCACCGCCCCATGTGCTCGACGAACGAGCCGAAGAGACGTCGGTCGGCCGGCCCGATCGAGAAGGCCGGGTCGATCGTGAGCTGCGCGGTCCGCAAAGGATGCCACCTTTCCTCAGTGCCGGAACCGGGTGACCGCAGTCACCGCCCACCCGGCGTCCCTCGTTTCTACAACGTTGTAGTCAACGTTGTAAAGAGCTGATGACGAGGTATGGTGCGCTGGGTTGCATCGGGGAGGTTGCGGCGTGCGAAACAGGCTCAAGGACGTGGCCGAACGGGCGGGCGTCTCGGTGAAGACCGTCTCCAACGTGGTGAACGGCTACGTGCACGTACGTCCGGACACCCGCGCCCGGGTCGAGGAGGCCATCGCCGAACTCAACTACCGGCCCAACCTCTCCGCCCGCCACCTGCGCAAGGGACGTACCGGGGTGATCGCCCTGGCGGTGCCGGAACTGGACATCCCGTACTTCGCGGAACTCGCCCGCTACGTGGTCACCGCCGCCGCCGACTACGGCTGGACGGTGCTCATCGACCAGACCGGCGGCCGGCGCGAGCAGGAACGGGTGGTCGCCTCCGGCATCACCGACCACCTGATCGACGGGCTGATCTTCAGCCCGCTGGCGCTCACCGCCGAGGACCTGGCCGGTCTGGACGGCACCCCGATGGTGCTGCTCGGCGAGCGGGTCGACCACGGCCCCGCCGATCGCGTGGTGATCGACAACGTGACCGCCGCCCGCGAGATCACCGACCACCTGATCCAGCTCGGCCACCGCCGGATCGCGGCGATCGGCTCGCAGCGCACCGACGAGGGCGCCAGCGCCCGCCTGCGCCTGGCCGGCTACGCCGAGGCGCTGCGCGCCGCCGGTCTGGCCTACGACGAAGCCCTCGTGGCGCCCGCGCCGGCCTGGCACCGCGCCGACGGCGCGGCCGCGATGCGCGGCCTGCTCACCGCGGGGGTACGCCCCGACGCCGTCTTCTGCTTCAACGACACGCTCGCCCTGGGCGCCCTGCGCGCCCTGCACGAGGCCGGCCTGCGGGTGCCCGAGGACGTGGCGGTGGTCGGCTTCGACGACATCGAGGACGGCCGGTTCTCGATCCCGACACTGAGCACGGTCGCCCCGGACAAGGAGCGGATCGCCCAACTGGCCGTCGAACTCCTGGCCCACCGCCTGGACGGCGATCGCGCCGCCCCGGCAAAGGAGCTCTCCGCCCCGTACCGCCTAGAGATCCGCGAGTCCACCAGGCCCTAGTCGAAGAAGCGGGCCAGGTGGGGTCGGGGTGCCGGGTCGGCCTCTGGGGGGAGGGGGGTCAGATCGGCGAAGATCGAGGCGCCGTCGCAGCCCGCGTGCAGCGGGTACCACCGCGGGGTGCCCGGCGGCCGGAGCTGGCAGATCCCCTTGAACGTCTGCACATCCATCAGCCGGACGTGAGTCGGGTCGGCAACCGCGTTCACGTGCCCCCACCAGGGGCTCATCACGTGCAGCACGCCACCCGGACGGAGGACCCGATGGCACTCGTCCACTAGCGGCAGGAAGTCGATCAGGTGCTCCAGGATGTGCACCGCGAAGAGGACGTCCACCGAATCGTCGGCGAGCGGCAGCGAGCCGGACAGATCCGCGACCGCGTCCACCCCCGGCGCCGGGTAGATGTCCAGCCCGAGGTTGCCCGACCACTGCTTGGTCGGACCGCAACCGAGGTCCACCACCACCGGTGCCCGCCCGCCGACGCCGACCCGGCACCAGACGCCGTAGACGCCGGCCAGCCGTCCCACCAGGTCCCGTACCAGCCGCAGCTCGGCCGGCTCGGCCACCTCCCCGGTGAGATGGGCGACCCCCCGGTCGAACCGCACCTCGACCGCCAGAGCACGCAGCCGGTCGTCGTGCCGGGCCTGGTCCGCCCACGCCTGCGCGAGGGATTCGTCGATCAACCGCAGCCGGTCGGCCGAGGGCGGAGTCTGTGCCAAAGCGACCATTCGGGCCACCTCCCGCCGCGCGTTACCCGCATTCGCGCCCGGTATGCCCCGCTCGTCCACCACGCCGTAGGGCCGCCGCCTCGTCGCAGGCGTGTCGCAGCCCACGGCGGCCACCAGGGCCATCGGCCCGGCGGACGGCCGGGTCAGCCGGACAGGGTGCGCCGGCTGCCGCGCATCCGCTGGCGGGGTTGCGGGGCGGCGGCCCTCGGCCGCTTCAGGTGATAGCGGTGCAACTCGTTGTGGCCGGGCAGGGACGGGTCCTCGCTCATCGCGACCAGTTCCCAGCCCTGGTCGCCGGCCCGGTTCAGGTGAGCCAGCGCCGTGTCGCCGTACGGCGTCACGTCGACCATCGAGCCGTCCGGGCCGTACCAGACGAAGACGACCTCCCAGCCGAGGTCGTTGGTCGCCGCCTGACAGGTCCGAAAACCAGAATTCCACCCCGGTTGGACGACGACGGGCGGCGTCCGTTGGAGCTCGAGAACGAATGCGCCGATATAGTCGCCAGCAAGAGCTACCGGGTCCACCAGAACCCCACCAGGCAGGAGATCGCCGAGGCCCGGCTCCGCACCGGTGACTCGGGCAACCCGAACAAGGATCCGGATTACCTGATCGAAGGTCACGTGTTCGACTGCTATTCGCCCACTGTCGGCAAGTCGCTGCGGGGCGTGTGGAGCGAGGTCCGCGCCAAGGTCGACAAGGAGCAGACCCAGCGAGTGGTGCTGAACCTGCACGACTGGCACGGAGACCTCGCGGCCCTGCGGACACAGTTCGACACCTGGCCCGTCGGGAGGCTGAAAGAACTCGTCGCGGTAACGCCGAGTGGCGCGATCGTGCAGATCGTCCGTCGAGACTGAGGAGAGGCGCGGAGATGGCTGTCGAGTTCAGGTTGACCCTGGCGGGTGACCTGCCCCTGGACCACGTGGCTGATCTCGTGGCGGTGGACGCCGCCGAGAAGCCCAGGCCGAGCGGCACCAACCCGCGGCTGCTCAGCGCTCGCCTCTACGACACCCGCGGGTACGCGCTGACCGTCTCCTCAGGCAGCCAGGGCTATTTCGATGCCGAGGCCGACGACGGTGCCCGCTGGGAGTGGGAGCCGGAGACGTACGTCGACATCGACTTCTCCATGCGGGCAGACGACCTGGTCGACAAGGGGATTCCGAACATGATGAAGGCCGTGGCCCGTGTGTTGGCCGCCCGGCAGGAGGACGCGGCGCTGGTCCAGAACGGCAACTGGCTTCTGCTGACCCGCGTCGGGGGCGAACTCCGCAGACATCGGCCTACCTGGTGGAGCCACTACGGCATAGACGACCTCATCATTACCCAATGAACCAGCCGAGCGCGGGTGACCCGCCGACGAACGACGCGGCTTCGACCCATCGTCCGTGGGCGATGTCGACGTCTTCTTCCTTGACCCGGCGGACCTGACTCGCGACAACGACGACCCGGCCGCCGCGCGGCTGATCGCGACCTTTCCGGAATCCCCCGTGGGAGGCGGTGCCCAGCCGGGGGAGCGGCTAGCCCGGCATGATCTTCGATGACGTGCGCGGTGTGTGCTCTCCAGCGGATGCCAACCGGGGTGAACCGGTGCCAACGTGGGTCACCATGAGCGACCGCCGGTCGCAACCCGGGGTTCGTGTGCTCCGGGTGTGCTCCTGGGCTGGGCGAACGCGGGTCCGGGTGACGTGGGTGAACGTGGGCCACTCCCTGCCACCCCAGGTGAACGCCCAGGTCGCTAGACTGGGCCCTCGCGCCCTCGTAGCTCAGGGGATAGAGCATCGGTTTCCTAAACCGTGTGTCGCAGGTTCGAATCCTGCCGGGGGCACCTCGCTACGCAGCCGAGACACCATCCGAGCTGGCAACACATGCGCTGCTCAATTAGAGCAGGTGTGCGGCTGTAGGTCACCGGAAGCCGTCGTTGGTCGCAGGTCGCGGAACAGGCGCGGGATGACCTTGAACTTATCCGCACTGGCCGGCAGCCGGCGGTACGTGGTGCGGCCAGTCGTGCTACGGCCCGCCACCCGCCATGGACAAAGCCGCACCAGGAACTCGGATGCCCTTCTCACATCACCTGATCGACACCGTAGACGGCCTGTGCGTGCGTGTACCCCTCGAATTCCAACTGCTTGATCAGGCCCGAACGGGAGAACGCCTGGGTGTCGAGGTAATTCTTCGCCATCTTGGCAGCCTGTTTTCTGTAGTCGACCTTCAGAGAATCCACGGCCCTGGTTGCGATCTTCCTCGGGTAGCCCTCGAACTCCAACTGCTTGATCAGGCCGGAGCGGGAGAACGCTTGATATTGCAGGTAATCGGAGGCGGCGCTGATGGCGTTCTGCTGCTCTACGGACAGCTTCGGCTCGGCCGGTGCCTTGGTGGTGGTCTTCGTCTTCGGCTTCGTTGCTGCTGTGGTAGGCGCTGCGGTGGTGGGTGTTGCGGTGGTAGGTGCTGCGGTGGTGATCTCCACCGCCGGTGCTGCGGGGCTTTCTGCCGGGACGGACGCTGCGGCGGCCGTCTCCGCGGTGGCGCTCCTTGCGGGAGGCGAGTCGGCACCGCCGACCGCCGCAGCGATGGTCACTCCGCCGCAGCAGAGCACCAAGACACCGCCGACGGCCGCTCCGATGATGAGCTTCATGGGGCGCTTCTTCGGAGGCTGCTGCGACTGCATAGCTGGATGACCGGGGGGCGGCGGAGCGCTGTAGCTCACTGATAGGACCCTTCGGGAGACTGTGCGTAACCGCGTACACGGCGAGTCTGCTCAGCCGGACCATCAAGAACCATCCCCGCTTCAGCCGATGATCGCCTCAGCCGTTGCTGGTGGAATGTCGGCCGACCGCTCGCACGTTCTGCTGCATGAGTTAGCCGGAGCGGGACATGTGGTTGCGAGCGCCGTACGTCACTTCGTCTCCGGAGGGGACGGCAGCGTCCACCGTGCAGAGGACGCGCAAAGGGTTCCGACTCGAAAACCGCTCCTGGTGAGTGCAGAAGCAGGTGAACGCCCTGCCGGAGGCACCTGCATTCACTCATTCCCCGACCGTTCGTCGCGGGTTCTAATCCTGGCCGGGGATACCGGGTCACACCCTTGGTCGGCTGCTATTCGGCCGTCCGGGTTCACGTGCTCACCCGGGCTTCCAGCGGCCAGTAGGCGACCTCTCCGCAGTCACAAACGAGCAAGGCGACCGTGCCCGTCGCGAGCTGCCAGGTGAGGTGGGCGGCCAGATCGCCGACGCGCACATGGTCGAGCACGGCCCCGGCGTACGCACCGGGCACGTCGTGGCGGGCGACGTGCTTGACGCCGGACACCGTGTTCACCAGGCTCACGTCGTCGACGTGCGGCACCAACTCGCCCGCCGCGTCGGGTCGTCGCTCCACTGTCGATTCGAAGCGGACCGTGCGGATAAGCGGATGAGTCGGCACGAGGGTCCGCGTGTGTCACTCCCGGACCGCCCGGCCGACCCGGCTCACCTCATCTTGGCGACGATCTCGACGAGGTTGCCGTCCGGGTCGCGGAGCAGCGCGTTGCGGTTGCCGTTCCGGAGTCGTGCGGGGCCTGCACCACCGGCACGCCGGCGGTGAGCCGCGCGAAGGCCGCGTCGACATCGGTACGGGCCGCTTGTGCCGGCGCGCTGGCCAATCGGGAGGAGATCAGGGCGCGTAGGTGGGGTCGACGACGGTCTCGGCGATGCGGGTCAGCCAGTGCAGGTCGTTGGCTTGAGATTCTGGACTGGAATCGGGGTTGAGGACGCTGCGTAAAAATAGGGCCACGTCGTCGAGGTGCCGCTCAGCGCGGTAGTAGCTCAGCATGGTCTGGTCCGGTTCCAGCGGCCCATAGCCTCGGCGGAAGAGCCTGGCGCGGTGCGCGTTGACCGGGTGGTCGCCGAAGTCTTGGCTGTAGACGAACATCAGGTCCCGCTCGCGCGGCGCCAGGATCGGCGCATCCCAGTCCACGACGTGCAGTGGACCGTCGCCGTCAGCGAGCAGGTTGCCGGGGTGGATGTCGGCGTGGCAGATCACGTGTTGAGATTGCGTCACTCGGGAGGCGAGGTGATCCACCGTTGCCGACAACCGTTGCAGCGCTGCACCGTACCGGTCCCAGAAAGTGCCGAGGGCCTCGCTCGCTGCGGCCTGCTCCCCGAGGATTCGCAGCCGCTCGCCCGCGCTCGATCGGTAGGTCTCGACCGGCAAGACCGCGGCGAGGTCGGCGCTCGGCTTAACCGCGTGCAGCCGACCCAGGAACTCACCGTACTCGACCCACTGACGGTCGGTGAGGCCGCGGCCCCACAGACTGCCGCCGGCGTGGAACGGATAGAGCAGCAGCTGGTAGTCCCCGAAGCCGCGAATGACTCTGCCCCCTGGAAGGTCGATCGGCGCTACGACCTGCCTGACGCCCTGCGCTCGAAGAAAGCGAGGCAGCAGGACGGCCGCCTGAGTGAACTCACCGCGGCGCATCTTCAGGAAGTAGCGCTCGCCGTCAAACGTGTCTACCCGGTACGCCCATGCCTGCCCGTCGAGCCCGACCGGCATGAACACGAGATCGGCCACGTCCACGGCCCAGGCGGCGGCCACCTCAGCCGCGAGCAACCGCTCGTCAACGCCAGGCTTGTCGAACATCGACGGAGCGTTGCAGCTCGCAGTCCGTCGAGCAAGGGATTTGCCACCTGTAGGCGGAGTCAGCAGCGAACCCCGAGCAGCCTCCCCGGGGTGGTCTGGCTCGCGGGCGAAACGGCTGTCGACAGTAACGATGACAGCAACGTCACCGGATGGCACCCTGACGAGCGTTGGCACGGACGACGCTTGCAGCGTGCAGTCGGTTCCGGACGCGTGCGGACGAGGCGCACAGAGCTTGTAAGCGAGACGTCAGATCGGTGCCGATTCGACCGGGCGCTGCTCGCGTTGCATTACTGCTCAGGCAACCCTGCTGGCGACCCGGACCGATGGCGCCAAGCGAGAGTCGCGGCCGTCAGCTGATCGTGGAAGCCAGTCCCGCGCTCGAGTGGACGATCGAGGATGCCCCGGCCGAACGGCCGGGGCAATCCTCGTGTGGCTCGATGTGCAGGCGTCGATCGCGGCAGATCCGCGAACGCGGCACGCAGTCAGTGTCGCGCCACTTCCCTGGTCGGTGGGGCGCGGGAAGGCGTGGCGCGTCAGCCGAGTGCGGATCGCCGGGCCGCCGGTCAGGGGACGATGACCACGCCGCCGCGTACGCCGCCCTGGGCAAGCCGTTCGTGGGCGGCGGCCGCGTCGGCGAAGGGGTACACGCCGGCGACCCGCAGCGGGATGTCGCCGCTGGTGACGAGTTTGACCAGTTCTGCCAGGCGGGATCCGTCCGACTCCACCTCCAGCGCGAAGGTCCGGATGCCCCGCACCGGCTCCGGGCGCAGCGGAGGTGACGCGGCCACGTAGCCGCCGCCGTCCCGGACGTGGTCCAGCAGCGAGGAACCGATCACCGCCAGGTCGATGACCGCGTCGTACGTCCCCGTCGGTTCGTCGGAGCGCGACAGGAACGCCGCGCCCAGCGACTCGATGAACTGGCGGTCGTCGGCTCCGGCGAGTCCGGTGGCGTGCAGGCCGGCTGCCCGTGCCAGGGCCAGGACGAACCCTCCGACCTGCCCGGCGGCGCCGGTGACGAGCACGGTCGAGCCGGCCGGGAGCGCGAGCAGGTCGAGGGCCTGGGCGGCGGCGAGGCCGTTGGTCGGCAGGGTCGCCGCCTCGGTGGCGGGGACGCCGGTGGGTGCGGCGGTCAGCGAGGTGGCGTCGAGCACCACGTACTCCGCGTGGGCCCCGGCAGTGGTTTGCAGCCATGGCGAGAAGCCGATGACCTCATCGCCGATCGCGTACTCACCGACCGATGGCCCGACGGCGTCGACGGTGCCGACCACGTCCCAGCCGGGCGTGTACGGCAGGCCGGTCGGCAGCGGCGCCGGGAACCGGCCGGAGCGGACCATGAGGTCGACCGGGTGGACGACGGACGCGGCGACCCGTACCCGCACCTGTCCCGGTCCGGCTTCGGGCGTCGGCACGTCGGCCACGTGCAGGACCTCCGGCCCTCCGAACTCTTCGTAACGAACTGCGCGCATCGTCGTCTCCCTCGTAGCCGTCGTGATCCCCACGACCGTACGAAGCGACGGGCACCGTGAGAAGGTAGGTACCTTGAAGTGCGTAGGGCACCGCACGAGGGCAAGATGACGACGACAACCGCAGCGCAACGCCGCGAGCAGGCAAAACGTGATTACGACGCGTTCCTGGAGCGCTGCCCGACCCGGGAGCTGCTGAGCAGGCTCACCGACAAGTGGGTGGCGCTGGTGATCCCGGCGCTTGCGGACGGTCCGCAGCGGCACGGCGAACTCGCCCGCCGCATCGCCGGCATCAGTCAGAAGATGCTCACGCAAACCCTGCGGACGCTGGAGCGCGACGGCCTGGTCACCCGTACGGTCACCGCGTCGGTGCCGGTCCGCGTCGACTACGAGCTCACCCCGTTGGGCCATGAACTGTTCCCAGTCATGATCTCCATCAAGGACTGGGCGGAGTCACACATGGACCGTGTGTTCGAAGCCCGAGCCCGATTCGACGCACTCCCCTGAGGGGGCTCCGGAGGCGCGATTCTGGTCCAGCACCGACCGAACGGCAGTCACCAGCGGTAGGCCAGGTTCACGGCGAGTGCGGCCAGCACGGTGACGAAGAAGACGGCCCATCCCACGAGATGACGTGACCCCACCCGCAGGTGCGCGATGAGCGCGCCGACGAAGTACAGCACCAGCCCCGCCGCGGCGAGGGTCCCCAGCAGCGGTACGGCGAAACCGGCCAGCAGTCCCACGGAGCCGGCCGCCAACAGCAGGCCCAGCACCGGTAGCCAGGACCGTGGCACCCGCTTCATGTCCGCCTGGGCCTTGGGATAGTCGTGGCCGATGAGGTAGGTGACCGCGGCGATGCCGGTGAACACCGAGGCGAGGATGGTGACTGTCACGTAAGCGGCGAACATGGACCCTCCCTGTGGTTTTGTCACCTCAGGGACGGGGCAGCTCCGCGAAACGTTACGGGCGTGGCGCGCTCAGCAGAACCCGGTGCCCTCCGGGGCATCCCGGAGGGCACCGCGTCGTCGCAGGGTCAGAGGAACTTGTACATCTCGGCGGAGGCCGGCTCGGTGTCGCCGGCGGGCGGCGCGGTCACCGAGACCTGCTCGCCGAAGCCGCTCATCTTCATGTCGGTGACGAGATCACCGACGCTCTTCGTGGCGATCGTGTAGGACAGCGCGGTGAGCCGGCCGTCGGCGTCGACGGTCGCCTCGAAGGGGACCGCCGTGGGGTCCTTCGCCAGCTTGGCGGTGGACTTGAGGCCGTCGCGCATTCCACCGTCGGCGCCGGCGGCCTCCGCGGCCTTGTTCAGGTCGGCGGTGCCGCTGTAGCGGCCGGGGCTCACCTCCTGGGCGGTCACGATGCCGCCGATGATGCCGGTCTGCGCCTTGAGGTCGAACGACTGGCGCAACGAGCTGGTCGGCCGGAGCTTGTTGAGGTCGATCTTCATCCAGGGCTTCTCGCCCTCGAGCGAGTCGGACTTGATGTAGGCGGCATCGCCGATCAGCCGGGCCTCGATCGGCTCCGGGGCGTTCCCGGTGACGTGGATCGCCTTGGCGGCGGGGTCCATCTTGCCGCTGAGGGTGATCGACTGGTTGCCGGCCTTGACCGAGGCGTCCATGGTGACCGTGCCGGCGAGGCTGCGGTCCATGGCCTGCCGGACGGCGGCGACCGGTTCGACCTTGGTCGTGGCGGGGGCGGCGGAGGGGCCGGCCCCTCCGGTGTTGTCGCCGGAGGTGGTGCCGCAGCCGGCCACGAGGGCGGCGGCGAGGGCAATCGAAAGGGTAGGGATCAGTCGACGCATAGACGCGACCCTAACCAATGGGCACCACCCCCGGTGCACGACGGCCACCCGCAGGTCAGTCCGCCGGCAGTTGATCGGCCCGGGTGAGCACCCGGTCGACGAGGCCGTACTCCCGGGCCTGCTCGGCGGTGAACCAGCGGTCACGGTCCCAGTCCCGCTGGATCTCGTCGAGTGTCCGTCCACTGTGCTGGGCGATCAGCTCCTGCATGGTCCGCTTCACGTGCAGCATGTTCTCCGCCTGGATGGTGATGTCCGAGGCGGTGCCGCCCATCCCGCCGGAGGGCTGGTGCATCATGACCCGCGAGTGCGGCAGCGCGTACCGCTTGCCGGCCGCGCCGGCGCAGAGCAGGAACTGCCCCATCGAGCCGGCGAACCCGAGCGCCAGTGTGGCCACGTCGTTGCGGACGTAGCGCATCGTGTCGTAGACCGCCATTCCGGCGCTCACCGAGCCGCCCGGCGAGTTGATGTAGAGGTAGATGTCCCGGTCGGCGTCCTCGGCGGCGAGCAGCAGGATCTGCCCGCAGATCTGGTTGGCCGACTCCTCGGTCACCTCGGTGCCGAGGAAGACGATCCGCTCCCGCAGCAGCCGCTCGAACACCTGGTCACCGAAGGTCGGTTGCCCGCTGTCCCGCATCTGCACGCCGTACCCGATCATGTGTCGCCGCCTTCCGCCGTGCCGGCGGGCGGCGGGACCGCCCGGGGAGCCGGCTCCTCCAGCGTGCGCGTGGCGGCGGTCGCGGCCCAGGGATTCTGCCGGCGGCAGATCCGCCCAGGGCAGAACCCCGGCCGGCCTACACGAGGGTCAGTCGCCGCCGGCCCGCCCGGGCCCGGCGGCAGGCCAGCATCTTGGAGGTACGCGGACCGGGGCGCCCGGCCGACGTGGAGGCGATCAGCCGAACCCGCAGCCCCGCTCCTTGGACGGTCGACCCGACGGGCGAGGCTGGACCGCCGACGTGCAGGATCGGCCCGCCCAGCCGCAGCACCGGCCCGGCCGGCTGCCCTACGGGGGCCGGGGCGGCGGCCACGGGTGGCGTCGCCCCACCCGGCTGGAAGCCGATCCGCAACGCGGGGCCGGTCTCGTTGCGTGCCGAGGGCGCCTGCTCCAGCCGGGCCAGGGCGGCCCGGGGCGCGGCGGGAATGCGACGCTCGACCCGGCGCAGGTCGTCGCGGGCCTGTTCGAGCAGGTCGGAAAGGCGGATGCCGAGTGCCCGGCAGATCGCCGCGAGCACCTCCGACGAGGCTTCCTTGCGGCCCCGCTCGACCTCGGACAGGTAGGGCACGGAGACCCCGGCGGACGCGGCCACCTCGCGCAGCGTGCGGCCCTGGCTCTGGCGCAGCCGGCGCAGCACCCCGCCGATCACTCGTCGCAGCAACGACATGCGGACCTCACTTTCGCGGTCGTCGTCGGAGGAACACCCCCCATCATGCCGGTTGTCGGACCCGTCGGCGGTCCCGAGCAGGCCCGCGCCGCCGTCCAGCGCGGGCCCGGCTCGTCACTGACCGTCTGGCTCTTGACGGTCCCCGTCGAGCAACTCATGGCCCGGGCGGTCTCCTCGACGCTCAGATCCTGGAAGTACCGCAGGACCAGCACCGCGCGTTGGCGCGGCGGTACCTGCCGCAACGCACCGACCAGGGTGATCCGGTCGGTCGGGTCGACCGTGGTCGTCGACACCTCGGGCAGGGCGGCGCCGAGCCGGACCCGCGCCCAGCGCGACCGCCGCTCGTCGATCAGCCGCCGCAGCAGCATGGTGCGGACGAGCGCATCCAGGTGGTCGGCCTGCCGCGCTCGCGCCCAGGAGCGGTACAACTCGGTGAGCACGCGTTGCAGGATGTCGTCGCCCCGGTCCCAGTCCCCGCACATCAGGTAGGCGGTCCTTCGCCACTGGACCATCCTGGACTGGACATACTCGGTGTATTCGTCGTCGGCCTCGGTTCGCCGTCTGCCGCTCGTCACGAGGGTTGCGCCCCCTCCGTCTGCCGGCCTGCACCGGTTCGTTGTTGTCGCCCGATAGTCGTGTGCGGGGGCCGGTGCGGTTGTCCGCTGCGCGACCCGGGCGTGCGACGTGCGGCGTACCCGCTATGTTGTGGTCGTGCAGGCGACGGCGGCGGAGCAGGTTCGACGGTGATCCATTTTCCCGCGCAGCGCCGGGGCCCGCTGAGCGCGCTGAGCCTCCGGCTCGCGGCCGCCCTGGGCCTGGTCTTCGCCGTGGTGGCGGCGGTCTACCTGGACCGGGACGGCTACCGCGACGTCAACGAGGACGGCCTCACCCTGCTCGACTGCTTCTACTACGCGGTCGTCTCGCTCTCCACGACCGGCTACGGGGACATCACCCCGGCCGCGCCGTCGGCCCGGCTGGTCAACGTCCTGTTCGTCACCCCAGCCCGGATTGTCTTCCTGATCATCCTGGTCGGCACCACCCTGGAAGTTCTGACCGAGCAGTACCGGACCGGCCGTCGCCTGTCGCGGTGGAGGAGAACCGTGAAGGACCACGTCATCATCTGCGGCTACGGCACCAAGGGCCGCAGTGCGGTCAACGCCCTGATGGAGAACGGCCTGGACCGGTCGAGGATCGTGGTGGTGGAGCGCAGCAGCGCCGCCCTGCGGCAGGCCACGTCGGCCGGGCTGGTGGCGATCGAGGGGTCGGCGACCCGGTCGTCCGTGCTGAACGAGGCGCACGTGCGCAACGCGAAGGCAGTGATCATCGCGACCGACAGTGACGATGCCTCGGTGCTTGTGGCGCTGACCGTACGGCAGCTCACCGCCGGGCAGGTCCGGATCATCGCGGCGGCGCGGGAGGCGGAGAACGCCCCGCTGCTCAAGCAGAGCGGCGCGCACCATGTGATCGTCTCCTCGGCGACCGCTGGCCGCCTGCTCGGCCTGTCCACCTCGGCGCCGCCGCTGATCGACGTGGTGGAGGACCTGCTCACGCCGGGGCAGGGCATGGCGCTGGCGATGCGCTCGGCGGAGCGGGACGAGGTCGGTCGCTCACCGCGTGAGCTGGACTCACTGGTGATCGCCCTGGTCCGGCGGGGCAAGGTGGTCACCCTGGCCGACCGGGCCGGTGCGGTGATCGAGACCGGCGACATGCTGGTGCACGTCCGCGACGACCGCCCGCAGTCCACGGCGACGGTCTGACGCTGCTGCGTCAGCAGGCGTCGGGCTCGTCGATGAGCGCTGCGCCGCAGCTGACCGGTGTCGTGGTGGCGGCCCGCCTGAGCAGCTCGTAGAGCGTCTCCCGCTCGGCTGGCTCCAGCGCCCCCAGCACCTCGTCTTCGGCGCCCGCGAGAGCGCACTCCGCCTCGTTGAGGCGTTTCGCACCATCTTCGGTGAGCTCGACGACATGTCGTCGGCGGTCCTGCGGTGACCGTCGGCGCTCGACCAGGTCTCTCGCTTCGAGGTCGTTGAGCAGCCCGACGATGTTGGTGCTGTCCATCTCGAGGGTGGTGGCGAGCGCCTGCTGACTGGTGCCGCCGCCCGCGCGCAACACCGTGAGCGCGACCAGGTGTCGGGGCCGCAGGCCCAGGGGAGCGAGCACCGACTCCGCCCGCAGTCGCATCCGCCGCGCCAGGTGGTCCAGCAGGGGGCCCGAGCGGTGCTCCGTCGGATCCAGCGGCAGGGCGGACATGTGACCCAGTCTACCGACGCGCCGCAATATCTGCCTGCTATAAATAGTTGGTGTCTCACAGACGATCCTTGGAGGATGAATCATGAACCTGCTGCATATCGATTCGAGTATCCGGGGTGACTGGTCGGTCAGTCGGCGGCTCACCGCCCGTGCCGCCGCGGCCTGGCGCGCGGCACACCCCGACGGCATGGTGACCTACCGTGACCTGGGTGCCGAGCCGCTGCCGCACCTGGACTCGGCGGGCGGGCTGGCGCGGATGACGCCGCCGGACCAGCACACTCCGGCCCAGCGCGAGTCGTGGGAGCTCAGCGAGCGGCTGATCGACGAGGTGAAGCAGGCCGACGTGGTGCTGCTCGGGCTGCCGCTCTACAACTACGGCGCGCCGAGCAGCGTGAAGTCCTGGGTCGATCACCTGATCGTTGCCGGCCTCACCTACGACCCGACGACGCAGGAGGGCCTGCTCGGTGGCCGCGAGTTCGTGGTGCTGGCCACCCGGGGTGGCGGCTACGGCGAGGGCACCCCGCGGCACGGCTGGGACCACGCGGAGCAGTGGCTCCCGCATGGTCTGTCGATGACCGGTCTGGAGCCGCGTTTCATCAGCACCGAGCTGACCCTGGCACCGTCGGTGCCGGCGATGGCCGAGCTGATCCCGCTGCACGAGGCGAGCCTCGCGGCGACTGAGAAGGAGATCGACAACCTCTGGCTGCCGGCCTCCGCCCAGCGCTGAGGCGGCACCGGTAAGAACGAGAGCGGCCGTCCCCGTATCGGGGACGGCCGCTCTCGTTCAGCTAGGACGGGTCAGAGGATCGTCCAGGTGTCGCCGCTGCCCAACAGGCCGGCGAGCTGCTTCTCGGGGGTCTCGGTGACCGTCGCCTTGGCTGCCGCGAGCTGGCCCTGGACCACGCTGTCGTAGGACGGCCGGTCCACGGACCGGAACACCCCGATCGGGGTGTTGCGCAGGTCCAGGCCGGGCAGCCGGGACAGCGCGAAGGCGTACGCCGGGTCGGTCACCGTGGCGTCGTGCACGACGATCTCCTCCGGGCGGACCGAGCCGGTCTCCCGGACCTCCAGGCCGAACGCGCCCGGCGGATGCACCACGCAGAACTGCCCGTCCGCGCCGAAGGTGATCGGCTGCCCGTGCTCCAGGCGGATCAGGTAGTCGTCGCGGGTGGATGGGTCCTTGAGCTGGTCGAACGCCCCGTCGTTGAAGATGTTGCAGTTCTGGTAGATCTCCACGAACGCCGAACCCTCGTGCTCGGCGGCGGCGCGCAGCACCGACTGCAGGTGCTTGCGGTCGGAGTCGATGGTGCGACCGACGAAGCTGGCCTCCGCGCCGAGGGCGAGCGAGAGCGGGTTGAACGGCGCGTCGGCCGAGCCGGCCGGCGTCGACTTGGTGACCTTGCCGACCTCGGAGGTGGGCGAGTACTGGCCCTTGGTCAGGCCGTAGATCCGGTTGTTGAACAGCAGGATCTTGAGGTTGACGTTGCGTCGCAGCGCGTGGATCAGGTGGTTGCCGCCGATGGACAGCGCGTCACCGTCACCGGTGACCACCCACACCGACAGGTCCGGCCGCGACACCGACAGGCCGGTCGCGATCGCCGGGGCCCGACCATGGATCGAGTGCATCCCGTAGGTGTTCATGTAGTACGGGAAACGCGACGAGCAGCCGATCCCCGAGACGAACACGGTCCGCTCGCGGGGGATGTTCAACTCCGGCATGAACTGCTGGATGGCCGCCAGGATCGCGTAGTCACCACACCCGGGGCACCAGCGCACCTCCTGGTCGGACTTGAAGTCCTTCGCGGTGAGCTTCAGGGCGACAGGCTCAGACATTCTTCAGGACCTCTTCCAGCGTCGTCTCCAGCTCGGCGGCCGTGAACGGCAGACCGCGGACCTGGTTGTAGCTGATCGCGTCGACCAGGTAGCGGGCCCGGATGACGTGGGCCAGCTGACCCAGGTTCATCTCCGGGATGACGACCTTGTCGTAGGAGCGCAGCACCTCGCCGAGGTTGGCCGGCATCGGGGCGAGGTGCCGCAGGTGCGCCTGGGCGATGGACAGCCCGCGCTGGCGAACCCCGCGGCAGGCGGCGCCGATCGGCCCGTACGTCGAGCCCCAGCCCAGGACCAGCACCCGGGCGTCGCCGTCCGGGTCCTCCACCTCGATGTCCGGCACCGGGATGGTCTCGATGCGGGCCGCCCGGGTGCGCACCATGAAGTCGTGGTTCGCCGGGTCGTACGAGATGTCACCGGTCTTGTCGGCCTTCTCCAGCCCACCGATGCGGTGCTCCAGCCCCGCAGTGCCGGGAATCGCCCACGGCCGGGCCAGGGTCTCCGGATCGCGCAGGTACGGCAGGAAGGTGGTGCCGTCCTCGCCGTTGGGCTTGGTGGCGAACTCGACCCGCAGGTCGGGCAGCGACTCGACGTCGGGCAGCAGCCACGGCTCGGAGCCGTTGGCCACGTAGTTGTCCGACAACAGGATCACCGGCGTGCGGTAGGTCAACGCGATCCGCGCCGCCTCCAACGCCGCGAAGAAACAGTCCGACGGCGACTTCGGCGCGATCACCGCGACCGGCGCCTCGCCGTGCCGACCGAACAACGCCATGTTGAGGTCGGCCTGTTCGGTCTTGGTCGGCATGCCCGTCGACGGCCCGGCGCGCTGCACGTCCACGATCACCAGCGGCAGCTCCAGCGCCACCGCCAGGGAGATCGTCTCGCTCTTGAGCGCCACACCCGGACCGCTGGTGGTGGTGACGCCCAGCGACCCACCGTACGACGCGCCCAGCGCCGCGCCGACCGCCGCGATCTCGTCCTCCGCCTGCATGGTCAGCACGCCGAAGCGCTTGTGCTTGCTCAGCTCGTGCAGGATGTCCGACGCCGGAGTGATCGGGTACGCCCCGAGGAAGACCGGCAGCCCGGAGCGGACCCCGGCGGCGACCAGGCCCAGCGAGAGCGCGGCGTTGCCGGTGATGTTGCGGTACGTGCCCGGCTGCATCTTCGCCGGCTTGACCTCGTAGCGGACCGCGAAATCCTCGGTGGTCTCGCCGAAGTTCCAGCCGGCCTTGAAGGCGGCCACGTTCGCGGCGACCAGCTCGGGGCGGGCCGCGAACTTGCGCTCCAGGAAGCGCAGTGTCGACTCGTACGGCCGGGAGTACATCCAGGAGAGCAGACCGAGGGCGAACATGTTCTTCGAACGCTCGGCGTCCTTCTTGGACACCTCGTGCGCGGCGAGCGCCCCGACCGTCATCGACGTCAGCGCCACCGGGTGCACCACGTAGCCGGCCAACGAGTCGTCGTCCAGCGGGCTGGTCTGGTAGCCGACCTTGGCCAGGTTGCGCCGGGTGAACTCGTCGGTGTTGACGATGATGTCCGCGCCGCGCGGCAGGTCGGCCAGGTTGGCCTTGAGCGCGGCCGGGTTCATCGCCACCAGCACGTTGGGCGCGTCGCCCGGCGTGAGGATGTCGTAGTCGGCGAAGTGCACCTGGAAGCTCGACACACCGGGCAGGGTGCCGGCGGGAGCCCGGATCTCGGCGGGGAAGTTCGGCAGCGTGGAGATGTCGTTGCCGAGCTGCGCCGTCTCCGAGGTGAACCGGTCGCCGGTCAACTGCATGCCGTCGCCGGAGTCACCGGCGAACCGGATGACCACCCGGTCGAGTTGACGGATCTGCTTGGTCACTGTGCCACCTTCGTTCGCTGCGCGCGGTCGCGCGGCCGGCTGAACATCATGGTGACCTCGCCTTGCCCGGCCACGGGACCTCCTTGACGCAACGCTGCACCGCACCGCCCCAGGCTGGTCCGGTCCGCTGTCGTTCCTCACCGAGAGCCTACGTCGAACGGACCCCCGACCCTCCCCGGAGGTCCGCCGACTGAGACCCGATCAACGTGATATTCGCCCGTGATTGCGGGGTTTCGCCCCGCCCGCCGTAATTCAGATCACCGTCCCCGGCCGGCCGCGACCCCGGTCGGGGACGGCCAGGGTCGTCGATCGGTCAGTCGGTGGGCGGAGCCGTGGGCTCGGCCGTCGGCTCGCCGAGGCGGCGGCGCAGCGAGGTGGTCGCCAGCGTGAGGGCCAGCACCACCAGCAGCGCGGAGACCGCGATCAGGATGACCGCGGTGCGCTGCACCGAGGTCATGCCGCCGTCGTCGTCGGTGGTGGCGCCCGCCGGGAGTACGCCCTGGGAGCCGGTCGGCGCGGGCGGCGAGACGACCGGCGTGGCCAGCGCGGCCGCCGCGGTGATGCGGAAGCTCATCTGCACCCGCCGGGTCGCGCCGTTGCGCGGGTCGAGTTGACCGATCACCGCTCCGGACAGCGGCGCCTCCCGCTGGGCCTGCGGGGTCGCCTCCACCGGCAGCCGCAGCTCGCGGGTCTCGCCGGCCGACAGCAGACCCCCGTCGCACCGGGTGCGGGACGCCTCGACCGGCAGGCAACCCGCCGGTGGGGTCGGCACGCTCACCCCGGCCGGCAGGATCACCTCCACCAGGCCGGCGGCGTCGACCGTGCCGGTGTTGACCAGCCGCACCGCGAGGGTGCTCGCCGCGCCGCTGATGTCGAACGCGACCTCGTCGGCGGCCAGCGAGATCCCGGGCACCGGCGGGCCGGGCGGGAACAGCACCGCGAAGCCCTGGTCGTCGGCCACCTCGCCGGACACCCCCGGCGCGTCCGCGACGACCTGCACGGAGCCGCTGAGCGGCATCCGCTCCCAGGCGTTGCCGGCGACCCGCAGCCGGATCAGGCTGCTGAACCGGACGCCCGCCTCGGCCGTCCAGGCCCCGCAGTGGTACGCGCCACCGCCCGCGGCGACGCACCCCTTCGTCCCGGCGTCGGTCAGCCCGGCCGGCAGGGTGTACGAGAGCCGGACCCGCTGCGCGGCGGTGCCGGTGTTCGCCACGGTGACCCGCAGCGTGGTGGTGGTGCTGGCGGCGTTCCAGTATGCCTCGGGCAGGGTGACGTCCTCGGTGGTCACCTGCACGCCGAGCGGGCTCGGCGCCGCCGGCGGGGTGCCACCCGGCGCGGGCGGGCGAACCGGGGGCACCGGGGGAGCCGGCGGCCCGGGCGTCGGCGGCCGGGTGCTGCCCCCCGGCGCGGGAGCGGTGGTGGTCGGCGGCGGCACGTTCGGCGCGGTGGTCTGCGGAGGCGCCGGCGGCGTCGTCGCCGGCGGTGGCGCGGTGGTCTCCGGGGCCGGGTTGGTCGGCACGGGATCGCCGCCCGGATCCTGGGTCGGGGTGGGCTCCTGGGCCGGAGTGGTCTCCGGGTCCGGATCGGGTTCGGGCGCCGACTCCGTCACGGCGGCGATCGGGTGGATGCGCGGCACCTCCGCGCTGGCGAGGGCCGGAGCGGCCGCGAGCGCCGCGAGCAGCCCGAGCGCGAGCGAGGCCGCCAGCAGGGGCGTGGGAGGCCGCCCCACAACCCGGCGTTCGGGCGATACCTTCACGCGGGCCATCTGTCCTCCGGTGCCATGGGTGGAAGTCCAATGTTGGTAACAGTTGCCACAGTGCACTAGTCCCACCTGGAAACAAATCCGTAACGTGTTTGGGACGGCCTGTCCGGGTGGGCGGTAGGCTCCCGATGTGACCGGTTACCTGGGCTCGTACGCGACGCTCGGGCTCTTGCTGCTCGCCAGTGTCCTGTTCTTTGTGACGGCGTTCTCGGCCAACCGGGTGTTACGTCCCGCCCGTCCGGCTGAGCCGTTCGGCAAGCGGACCAGCTACGAGTGCGGGCTCGACCCGGTCGGCGCCGACTGGGCGCAGATGCAGATCCGCTACTACGTGTACGCCTATCTGTACGTACTGTTCGCGGTCGAGGCGGTGTTCCTCTTCCCGTGGGCGGTGGTCTTCGACCGACCGGGCTTCGGCCTGGTCACGGTGGTGGAGATGGCGGTGTTCGTGGCGGTGCTCGCCCTCGGCATCCTCTACGCCTGGCGTAGGAACATCCTGCGCTGGACCTGAGCGCCCCGACCTCCGGCGATCGTGCCGCTCCGCCGACCGTTCACGTCGGTTGCCGCACCGACCGGGCGACTCAGGCCAGACCCCGCCGGGTCGCCGCGGGCGGACGGTCGCCGCGGATCGAGGCGACCATGTCCAGCACCCGACGCGTGGGCCCGACCTGGTGGGCCCGGAACACCCGAGCGCCCAACCAGGCGGAGACCGCCGTCGCGGCGAGCGTGCCCTCCAGCCGCTCGGCCACCGGCAGGTCCAGCGTCTCGCCGACGAAGTCCTTGTTGGAGAGCGCCACCAGCACCGGCCAGCCGGTCGCGGTCAGCTCGTCCAGCCGGCGGGTGATCTCCAGGGAGTGCCGGGTGTTCTTGCCGAAGTCGTGCGCCGGGTCGATGAGGATGCCGTCGGGGCGTACCCCGGCCGCCACCGCGCGCTCGGCGAGCCCGGTCACCGTCTCGACCACGTCGGCGACCACGTCGTCGAAGGCTGCCCGGTGCGGCCGGGTCCGGGGGACCAGCCCGCCGGCGTGCGAGCAGACCAGGCCGGCGCCGGTGCTCGCCGCGACCCGGGCGAGCGCCGGGTCGGCGCCCGACCAGGTGTCGTTGAGCAGGTCCGCACCCGCCGCCACGGCCTCCGTCGCCACCTCGGCACGCCAGGTGTCGATGGAGATCACCACCTCCGGGAACGCGGCCCGTACGGCGGCGATGGTGTCCACCGTGCGCCGGATCTCCTCGGCCACGTCCACCTCGGTGCCCGGCCCCGCCTTGACCCCGCCGATGTCGACGATCGCCGCGCCCTCGTCGACCGCCCGCTCGACGGCGCGCAGCGCGCTGTCGGCGGCAAAGGTGGCGCCCCGGTCGAAGAACGAGTCCGGTGTGCGGTTGACGATGGCCATCACCACCAGCTCACCCGGGGCGAACGTCCGCCCACCAAGCCGAAGTGCCCCGGCCATGACGCCTCCCGACTGTCCGCACCGTCGCCGCCGTTCCGGCCGCTACCGACGCTAGCCGGTCGGTCGGCCGACGCGCGGGGCGGGCGTGGGCGTGGATCGCGATCGGGGTGGTGGGGTCGCTCCCAGCCGGCTGTCGTGCCACGATCAGTGCATGGGTCAGCTTCTGCTCCTCCTGGTCGTGGCGTTGACCGTCGCGGCGGTGGTTTTCGGCGTGACGGTGTTGGTCAGTGGCCGGGATCCCGGCCTCGCGCCGACCGAACCGGATTCGCAGGCCATCCCGCTGCCGGGCACCCGGCCACTGCGGGAATCCGATGTGGGCGCGGTCCGTTTCGACACCGGGTTGCGCGGGTACCGGATGGCCCAGGTCGACCAGGCGATGCGCCGTGCGGCCTACGACATCGGCTACAAGTCCGAGCTGATCGGCGTCCTGGAGGCGGAGGTCATCGCGTTGCGCGAGGGCCGCACCGACGACGCGGACGTGCTGCGCCAGGCCCGCGAGCAAGCCGCCGGGGCGGTGCCGGGCGCGACCACGGCGGAGTCGGATGCGGAGGTGTCGCCGGCCGACGACCTGCCCGCTCCCACCTCCTCGGCGGCCGACGCCGACGGCGTGGCACCGGCCGACGGCGAGCCGACCGCCCACAAGCCGACCGACAGCAAGCCGACCGCGCACAAGCCGGTAGACGGCGATTCGAGCGACCGCACGCCGACCGACGGCGATCGGACGGCTGACGAGCCGGCCGAGGACGAGCCGGCTGGTGGGGTCGGGCAGCACGGCGCGGTGGTCCGGTCGGAGTCGGCGTGACCGGTCCGGAGGGCGCCGACGATCTTCAGGAGGCGGCGCAACCCGGCGCCGGTGAGGTGACCGCCACGGTCATCGTCAACGCCCCGGCGGCCCGGGTCTTCGCCGCGTTGCTCGCCTGGGAACGGCAGTCGGACTGGATCCCGTTCACCCAGGTGCGGGTCGTCGAGGGCGACGGGCGCGAGGGCAGCCGGATCGAGGCGGTGACCGCGCTCGGCCGGGCGACGCTGCGCGACGAGATGCGGGTGGTCCGGGTCGACGAGCCGTACGAGATCGGCGTGGTGCACCACGGCCAGGTGCTGCGCGGCCCGGGTGTCCTGCGCTGCACCGCACTTGGCCAGGCTCGCACCCAGGTCGTCTGGCACGAGTGGTTCCATCTACCGGGCGGCCGGGCCGGCCGGCTGGCGTGGCCGGTGCTCTGGCCCGGCTCCAAGCTGGGTCTCACCCAGGCGCTGAAGAGGTTCGGCCGTCTGGTCGAGCAGGGCCGACTGCCCTGACCACGCCCGGCGCCGGCTGCCAGCCCGGCGCTCGGAGGAGATGCCCCACGCGGTGCCGCCACGTCACGGCGGCGCGCAGGTCCCGGGCGATCGAGAGGTACTCGTGGAAGGCCACCCGCACCGGGTTGTAGCTGCCCACGTTCTTGGTCAGACCGTAGACGCAGCGCTCCCGTTCGGCCGCGAACGAGCCGAACAGCCGGTCCCAGACGATCAGGATGCCCCCGAAGTTGCGGTCCAGGTAGCCGCCCTGGGAAGCGTGGTGGACCCGATGGTGCGACGGGGTGTTGAAGACGAACTCGTACCAGGGCGGCATCTTCTCGATGCGCTCGGTGTGGATCCAGAACTGGTAGAGCAGGTTGACCGAGCCGCAGAACGCGACGACCGCCGGGTGTACGCCGGCCAGGATCAGCGGGATGTAGAAAACCCAGCTGGTCAGCCCGGTCCACGGCTGCCGGAGCGCGGTGGAGAGGTTGAACCGCTGCGACGAGTGGTGCACCACGTGCGAGGCCCAGAGGATCCGGATGACGTGGTGGCCCCGGTGTGACCAGTAGTAGCAGAAGTCCTGCGCCAGCAGGATCAGCGGCCAACTCCACCAGATTTCGGCGATCCGCAGCGGGGTGAGCGCGTAGAGCAGCGCGTACGCGGCGGCGATCGGCACCTTCCAGAGCAGGTCCGTGAAGACGCTGCCGAGCCCCATCGCCAGGCTCGTCGCGGTGTCCGCGCCGCCGTAGCCGACCTCGTCGTCGTCGCGGTGCAGCAGGTAGGAGACCCGTTCCAGCACGATGAGCAGCAGGAAGGCCGGGATCGACCAGGCGATGACGTCCGGAAATTCCTTCATCGCGCCGCCTCCACTCGCCGTCGTCGGCCGGGGACGCCCCGCTGGGTGACCCTGACCTACCGGTCGGTAACAAGCACGATAGGCAGCGAAGTGGCCGGTGGCAATGGGCTGTCGGTGCGATGGCCTAGCGTGTGCGACGTGAGTGACCTGGTGATCGGCGCCGACGGGCTGGCCCGCTGCGCCTGGGGGGCGAGCACCCCGGACTACGTCGTCTACCACGACACCGAGTGGGGGCGGCCGCTGCGCGGCGACGACGCGCTCTACGAGCGGATGACCCTGGAGGCGTTCCAGTCAGGCCTGTCCTGGCTGACCATCCTGCGCAAACGCCCGGCGTTCCGGTTGGCCTTCGACGAGTTCCACATCGCCACCGTGGCCGACTACGGCGAGGCCGACGTGACCCGGCTGCTCGCCGACGCCGGCATCGTCCGCAACCGGGCCAAGATCGAGGCGGCGATCGCCAACGCCCGCGCCGCGCTGGAGCTGCCCGAGGGGCTCTCCACGCTGCTCTGGTCATTCGCGCCGGAGCGCCGGCCGGCCCGCCCCGCCTCGTTCGCCGAGCTGGCGCCGATCACTGGGGAGTCGACGGCGATGGCCAAGGCACTCAAGAAGCGCGGCTTCCGGTTCGTCGGCCCGACCACCGCGTACGCCCTCATGCAGGCCACCGGGATGGTCGACGATCACATCGTCGGCTGTCACGTCACCCGCTGAACGGCGGCGTGATGGGATGGCAGGCATGACGACCGAGACCGCGTACCGGGCCGGTGCGGCCGGCAACGCCGACGGGCCGGGCACCTGGGCCGTGCTGCTGCCCCCGGAGCGTTACGAGGCCGAGCGGCTCGTGCACCACGACTCGCTGGAGCTGACCGGGCTGACCGACGTCGGGCGTCCCGGCCCCGGCGACCGGGTGGCGGTGCTGGCCGACGCGCCGCCGCGACTGGTGGCCCTCGGCCGGGTCACGGCGCCGACGCAGCGGCACTCCGAGGATCCGGACGATCCGCAGTCCGACGTCGAGCCGGAAACGCTCGTCGTGACGTACACCCGACGGGCCTTCGACGAGCCGGTGCCGACCGACCTGCTCACCCTCGACGGGCCGGTCACCGCACTGGAGCCGGCCGCCTTCCGGGCGTTGGCCGACCAGCTCGGCCCGCCCCCGGCGCGGCGCACCTGGCTGGTCAGCCTCGACCTGCCGATCGAGGCCGGCACACCGGCCGAGGCGGTGCGCCTGTTCTGGTCGTACGTGCAGGAGTTGGGGCCGCGCGAGTTGCCGGCCTTCGTGTCACCGGCCGGCGACGAACTGGCCATGCAGGCGTTCGTGCTGGGCGCGGAGGCCAACCAGGACCCGGAAGAAGACGACTAGAACAGCTTGTCGAGTCGCCCCCGCCAGTCGGCCAGCACCGGGCCCGGGTCGGTGTCCAGCACCCGCTCCAGCAGCGTGGCGTAGACGTCCCGGAAGTCGGTGGTGTATTTCAGGTCGCCGTCGTCGAGGTCGGTGAGGCTGGGCGCGTCCCCGTGCCAGCCGCCGCGCACCCCCGCGCCGAGCAGCAGCATGTCGGAGGCGGTGCCGTGGTCGGTGCCGTCCGAGGCGTTGGCCCGGACCCGACGGCCGAACTCGGAGTAGACCGCCACCACCACCTTCCGGCCCGCCTCGCTGCGACTCATCCGGTCGGCGAACGCGGTCAACGCCCGGTCCAGCTGCCCCAGCAGGACGGCCTGCAACTGCTTCTCGTCGGCGTGCGTGTCGAAGCCGCCCAGCGACACCGAGAAGACCCGGGTGGACACGTTCGCCTCCACACACTGCGCGACCAGGTCCAGTTGCGCGTCCAGCGGGGTTCGTGCCCCGCCGGTGGCCGTGGCGGGCGCCTGCTCGCCGTCCGGGTCGTCCGCCTCCGCGGCGGCGGAGTCGCGTACCTGGCGGATCATCTCGTCCACCGACCGCAGGTCGGCGAAGCAGGCGGCGGCACGGCCCCGGGCCGCCGACTCGCCCGCCTCGGCGGCGGAGAACGCCTTCAGCGTCTCCGCCGACAGCCCCTTGGCGGCCTTGCGGTCGGTCACCGGCACGGCGGCGCCCGCGCTGTGCGCCCCGGCCAGCAGCGGCGGCAGCGCCGGCTCGAACGAGACGGCCAGCCGGGGGTCGCCGCCCGCCCCGTCCAGCCAGCGGCCGAGCCAACCGGTGTTGCCCGGCCGGTCCGGCTGCGCCGTGTGCCAGATGTCCATCGACCGGAAGTGGCTGCGGTCCGGCTTCGGGTAGCCGACCCCGCGCACGATCGCGAGCCCGCCGCCCGACCAGCGCTGGTGCAGCCCGGCCAGCGCCGGGTTGAGGGCGAAATCGTCGTCCAGCCGCCGCACTTCGCCGTCGGGGTACGCCAGCTCCGGGCGGGCCGCCCGGTAGGCCGGGTCGCCGTACGGGATGACGGTGTTCAGGCCGTCGTTGCCGCCGTAGAGGGTGACCAGCACCAGCGTGCGCGACTGCGGATCACGGTCTCCGGCGGTGTCCAGCAGGTCCCGCAGGCCGTACGCGCCGGCGCCGGCGGCCAGCGCGCCCGCGCCGACCACCCCGCTGGTGAGCAGGAACTTGCGTCGGGTCAGGGTGTCCACTTCTCGACTCCTCCGCTCAGCTGACGGTGTATTCGGGGCTGACCAGGCCGGCGGCCAGCAGCTTGCGCGGCTCGCCGGCCAACGGTGTGAGGGCGGCCCGGGTCCGGGCGCCCCAGCCGTCGACGACCAGCAGCCGGGCCAGAGCGTCCGGCCGGCCGGCGACGGGCGCGGCGGTCAGCCGGGCCAGCACCGCCGGGGTGGCCGCGGTGGCCAGCATCCCGGCCATCCGGAGCCGGGCCTGCAACGACGAGGTGGTCAGCCACGCGGCGCCGGCCGGCCAGCCGCCCACGCTGGGCGGCCGCAGCGGCACCTGGTCCAGCGCGTTCAGGCCGGAGAGCAGTTGTTTGCGCTGCTGCTCCGGCAGGGCGGAGGGCCGGACGCCGAGCTGTCGCAGCGCGCCGACCATCCACTCCACCGGCTGCTTCACGAGGGTGCCCCGGGTCTGGGCGAAGGCCGGCGACGAGAACAGCGTGCGCAGGGTGGCGACGGTGTCCGCGCCGGCCAGGCCGTCCGGGGCCGGGACGTCGGTGCCGGCGTAGCGGAACCAGAGCCGCCCGGCCACGAACGTCGCCGCCGCCGGCTGGGCGGCCAGCAGCCCGGCGTACGCCTCGGCGTCGAAGCGGCCGGTCTGTCCCAGGATCGTCTTCTCCCCGGGGTCGTGCCGTTTGGCCTCGAGACGGGCGACGCCGGTGCGCCGGTCCACCACCCAGCCGGTCAACGCCCGCGCGCCGGCCTTCACGTCGGCCTCGGTGTAGGCGCCGATGCCGAGGGTGAACAGCTCCATCAGCTCGCGCGCCAGGTTCTCGTTCGGCGCCTTGCGGGTGTTCTTCTGCCCGTCCAGCCAGATGATCAGGGCCTGGTCGCGCACCATCGCGGCGACCAGCGGGGCCAGCGGCCCGCGCCCGTGGCGGCGCAGTGTCTCCAACTGGCCCAGCATCACCCGCGCCGACTTGACCTTCTGCGCGCTGGTCGCCCAGTGCCCGTGCCAGAAGAAGAGCAGCTTCTCGGTCAGCCCGTCCTCGGCGGCGACCATCCGGTCCAGCCACCAGAGGGTCAGCTGCTGGAGCTGCTCCCGGCGCTGGGCGTTGGCCTTCTGCCGCTGCTCGCGAGTGGATTCCTTGGTCAGCGCGGCGTACGGGTCCGCCGGCAGCGTCGGCTGCGGGGTGGCCGCGGCGCCCCGGTCGGCTCGCCCGGGGGCGAGCAGGTTGTCCAGGGTCGCCGCCGGCCCGGCCCGCTCGGCCGCGTCCACCTCGTCGGCGGTCGGCCCGAAGGTGGCCCGACGCAGCAGGTGCGCCACCGCTTCACGATCGCTCATGCGGTCCGACGCTAGGCGGCCCGCGTACGAGGACGGTAAGGGCGGGGTGCGAATCGCGTTCAGTGTCCCTCGAAGACCGGTTTCTGCTTGGCGACGAACGCGAGGGTGGCCGCCCGGTGGTCGGCGGTGGCACCGCAGATCGCCTGAGCCTGCGCCTCGGCCGAGAGAGCGTCGGCGAGCGTGCCGGCGTCGGCGATCGAGAGCTGCCGCTTGATGGCCCCGTACGCGACGGTGGGGCCGGCGGCGAGCCGGGCCGCCAGGTCCTGCGCGACAGGCAGCACCTGCTCGTCGTCGTCCGTCAGGCGGGTGATCAGCCCCAGCCGGCAGGCCTCCTCGGCGCGGACCGGCTCGGCCAGCATCAGCAGCTCCACGGCCTTGGCGTGGCCGACCAGTCGGGGCAGCGTCCAGGAGGCGCCGGTGTCGGCGGCGAGGCCGACCTTGGCGAAGGCCATCAGGAAGCTGGTGCTCGGGCCGCCGATCCGGATGTCGGCGAGGAAGGACAGCGACGCGCCGGCGCCGGCGGCCATCCCGCGAACCGCGGCCACCACCGGCTTGGGCAGGTTGGCCAGCCGGGCGGCGATCGGGTTGTAGTGCGCCCGCACGGTGTCCAGCGGCGGCGCGGAGGAGTTGCCCAGGGTGGCCACGTGCTCGCGCAGGTCCTGCCCGGCGCTGAACGCTCCACCGGCCCCGGCCAGCACGACCGCCCGGCAGGACCGGTCGGTCTCCAGCTCGGCCAGCGTGTCCCGCAGCGCCTCCTTCAGCGCCAGGTCGAGCGCGTTCATCGCCTGCGGCCGGTTCAGGGTGAGGGTGACGACGGCGTCGGTCCGGTCGACGAGCAACGGCTCGGTCACGTGTCTAACGACCCTTCTGTCGAACGATGCGGTTGCCGGCGTCGAGGCACTGCTCGACGTACCGGTCGGCGGCCGGACGCAGGCGGGCCGCGTGCCGGTCGAAGAAGCTGGCGGCGGCGGTGCCGGGCCAGCGCTCGGGCAGCAGCGCCGGGGGCAGCTGCGGGTCCCGGAACAGGAAGGTACGCCACGCGTGCACCAGCCGGAAGCGGGCCGCGTACGCCTCCTCGTCGCTGCTGCGCACGGTGACCGCGCCGAGGAGGGGGCGCTGGTCGGCGACGAACCGCTCGTACGCGCGGCCGATCTCGGCCAGGTCCCAGGCGCGGCGGACGACGCCCATCGCGCCGGGGGTGCCGGAGAAGTGCGAGGCCGTGAACCGCTCGAACCGGATGCCGGCCTCGGCCAGCAACAGGTCGACGTCCTCGGCGGGCCGGGTCGCCACCCAGGTCTGCTCGTCGAGCGTGCCGTAGCCGAGGAAGCTGAGGGTGGCGGCGAGTCGCTGCCGGTCCCGCCTGGAACCCGGGGCGTCGAGCACGAGCAGATCGAACCGGCCGTCCCAGGTGACCCGACCGGTTCGGTAGATCCGGGCCGCCGCCTCGTCGAGTCGTCGGGCGGCTTTTGGTGTGATCGAATATCCCGGTCCGGAGGCCAGCCGGAGCGGGTCGAGCCAGCCTTGACGCACCATCCGGGACACGGCGGTGCGAACGGCGGGCGGCGCGATTCCCAACGGCGCCAGTAGCTTGACCAGGGCGGCGACCGGTGCCCGGCCACCCCTCGGTCGGAGGTGGTCGCCGTACAGGTCGAAGAGAGCCGACCGTGCCTGCATGACCGCACATTGTGACAGGCCTTCTCAAGATAAGCTAGATGCTGTTACATCAATGCTGCTCCGGTTTGGGTCCGGCGGTGTTCATCAGGGAAAATCGTCTGTCGACACCCCCGCGAGAGTTGCGGGAGGTCGTGACGAAGTGGCTGTGGGGCAACCCACCGACCCTGGTGTAGGTCTGAGGGGAGACAACATGGCGGCGATGAAGCCGCGGACGGGCGACGGTCCGCTGGAAGTCACCAAGGAGGGTCGGGGCATCGTCATGCGGGTCCCGCTGGAGGGCGGTGGCCGGCTCGTCGTCGAGATGACTCCCGACGAGGCCAACGCGCTCGGTGACGCGTTGAAGGCAGCCGCCGGCTGAGTGAGGAGCGACCCGGACGGCGTACGCCGCTCGGAGCGTTCCTTGGACCCTGAGCCACCGGATTCGCCGGTGGCTCAGGGTCTTCATCGGCGTGGGCGGGCGATGGCTCGGTCCCACTCTGCGACATTTCCTGGAGGTACGGTTCCGCGTGCTCGCCATCCGTCCGCTCGCCGAGCCCGACAGGCTCGACGTCCTCGTCCTGCCCGTCCGCCCCACCGATCCGGCGGCGGGAGGTGCGGCGGGAGGTGACGCCCCGGCGGAGCTGGCGCCCACCGCCGTGACGCCGCCGGACGGCACCGCCGAGGAGGCTGCCGCGCTGGTGCCGGTCGCCCGACTGAGCGGCCGGGCCGGCGAGATCCGTACCCACCTGCGTCCCGGGCGCAGCCCTGGTCGGCTGGTGCTGCTCGGTATCGGCGACGGCGGGGAGTCGTCCTGGCGGGCTGCCGGCGCTGCTCTGGCCCGCTCGGCGGCAGATGAGACGCAGATCACTATCGCGCTGCCGGCCGAGGTGACCCCCGACGCGGTCCGTGGGTTGACCGAGGGGCTGCTGCTCGCCTCGTACCGGTTCCGGCTGACCGACGCCGACGACCCGCCCGCGCTTGCCGGCGTCGATCTGCTGCTCGCCGACCCGACGGCGTACGAGAGCACCGTGGCCACGGCGCGGACCACCGCCGCGATGACCCGCCTCGCCCGCGATCTGACCAACACCCCCTCCTCGGTGAAGACCCCGCAGTGGTTCGCCGACCAGGTGGCCTCCGCCGCCGCCGACCTGCCGGACCTGCGCCTGACGGTGCGTGGCCCGGCCGAGCTGGCCGCGGAGGGCTTCGGTGGAATCCTCGCCGTGGGCGGCGGATCGGCCAGTGGCCCCCGGTTGGTCGAGGTGGACTGGCATCCCGCGAACGCGCGCACCCACGTGGTGCTGATCGGCAAGGGCATCACCTTCGACACCGGCGGCATCTCGATCAAACCGGTGCCGGCGATGAAGCTGATGCGCAAGGACATGGCCGGCGCGGCGGCGGTCGTCGCCGCCACCCTCGGCGCGGCGGCGCTGCGCCTGCCGGTCCGCGTCACCACCCTGGCCCCGCTCGCCGAGAACATGGTCAGCGGCTCGGCGTTCCGCCCCGGCGATGTCATCCGGCACTACGGCGGGACGACCAGCGAGACGACCAACTCCGACGCCGAGGGCCGGCTGGTCCTCGCCGACGCCCTGGCGTACGCGGTGCGGCAGCTCAAGCCCGATCTGCTGATCGACCTGGCCACCCTCACCGGCGCCAACGCCGTGGCGCTGGGCAAGCGCACCGCGGCCCTCTACAGCGAGAACGACGAGCTCGCCGCCGACCTGCTGGCCGCGATCGGGGCGGCCGGCGAGGCGGCCTGGCGGATGCCGCTGCACACCGACTACGTCGAGTACCTGGGCAGCGAGATCGCCGATCTCTACAGCGCGCCCGCGCAGGGCGCCGGATCGGTGACGGCCGCGCTCTACCTGCGCGAGTTCACCGGCGACCTCCGGGATCGCTGGCTGCACCTGGACATGTCCGCCCCGTCCTGGGCGGATGGCGACCAGGCCGAGCTCACCCGCGGTGCGACCGGCTGGGGTGTCCGCTCCCTGCTGCGCTGGCTGGCCGGCGTCGACTGACCATCAGCACTTCACGGCGGCGAGCACCCCGTGCCCGACCGGGAGCAGCGCGGGAATCCAGTGCTCCGACTCCCGGACCGCCTTGATCGTTTCGCGGACCGTCACCGTCTCCGCGTCCCGGGCGGATGGGTCAGCGATCCGACCGTGCGCCAGCATGCCGTTGAGCGCGAGCACGCCGCCCGGGCGCAGCAACCGCAGCGCCGCTTCCACGCAGGCGTGGAATCCGGTCGCCTCGGCGTCGACGAAGACCAGGTCGTACGCCCCGTCGGCGAGCCGCGGCAGCACGTCCAGGGCACGACCGGTGATGATCCGGGTACGGCCGGCGGCGAAGCCCGCCTCGGTGAAGATCCGCCGGGCGATCCGCTGGTGCTCCACCTCCACGTCGATGGTGGTGAGCACGCCGTCGGCGCGCATGCCACGCAGCAGCCAGACACCGCTCACGCCCGTGCCGGTGCCGATCTCCACCACCGCGCGGGCGTTACCGGCCGCGGCCAGCAGCCGCAGCGCCGCACCCGCTCCGGGGGTGACCGCGTCGAGGCCCACCTCGTGGGCCAGGCTGCGGGCGGTCCGTAGGACGAGATCCTCGGTCACGTACGACTCGGCGAACTGCTGAGCCTGGGTCGTCGAACTGCCGGAACCGGCGACCGTGGCGATGGGGCACCTCCGGGCGGTGCGTGGTGCGGGGGCGGGTTGGCACTGTGAGCGTAGAGGCGACCGGCGGGAGGCGCAGCCGCGCCTCCGTCCCCTCGCGATCGCCGGAGGCAACCGCTGACTCCACCGCGCGTATCCGTGCAATCCTGGAAGCGGTATTCCGTCAGCCTCGACCGCGCCGAACCGTGGCCGGGCGACGCCGCGCGGGATCCGGGGACGGACTGGGAGGCACCGACGTGACCGACGGCTGGGATTGGCGCCGGGGCGGTGAGACTCCGGCTCCGGCGAGCCCGCCCGGGGCAGGGGCCCCACCGACGGGGCCGCCGACCACGCCGGGGAGCGACACCGCGCCTGCGGCTGCGGCCGGTGCGTCGCCCTGGTGGTCCGACGCGCTCGGCGACCCGTGGCGTGACCCGGCGGCGCCCGCCGCGGTGGTGGTGCCCGGGGTGGTGGCGGCCGGCACCGAGCCCGAGCCGGTCACCGACCCGGACGCGCCGGGCCGACCGACGCTGCGTCACCTGCTGCTCATTCCGGTGATCACCGCGCTGCTGGCGGGCACCCTCGGTGGCGCGCTGGGCTACGCGTTCGCGGTGCGTGGTGGCGCCGCCGGCACGGTGCTCGGCGCGCAGGCCGCGGAGCCGCCGGTGCTGGCCCAGCGCAAGCCGGAGTCGCTGGCCGGAGTCGCCGAACGTGTCCTGCCCAGCGTGGTCACCGTCCGGGTGAGCAGCCTGGGCGGGACCAGCGAGGGCTCCGGCTTCATCGCCAGCGCCGACGGTCACGTGATCACCAATGACCACGTGGTGGCCGGCAGCAACGGCAAGGCTTCGGTGATCTTCAACGACGGCACCTCCGCTCCGGCGACAGTCGTCGGTCAGGACCCGGAGTCCGACATCGCGGTGATCAAGGTGAACCGGACAGGGCTGCGACCGGTGGAGTTCGGCGACTCCGACGCGCTGGCCGTCGGCGACCCGGTGCTCGCTATCGGCTCACCCCTGTCGCTGGCCAACACGGTCACCGCCGGCATCGTGAGCGCCCTGGACCGGACGATGCAGGCCGGCGAGCCGGGTGGCCCGGTGCGCTACTACGCGGCCATCCAGACCGACGCCGCGGTCAACCACGGCAACTCCGGCGGCCCGCTGGTCGACGGCGCCGGGCGGGTGGTCGGGGTCAACTCCACCATCAAGTCGCTGGTGGCCGAGGGGCAGGAGGCCGGCAACATCGGGCTCGCCTTCGCCATCCCGATCAACCAGGCCAAGCGGGTCACCCAGGACATCATCGGCACCGGCAAGGCCCGGCGTACGGTCATCGGCGCCCAGGTCGGCGGCCCGGGCGCGGGTGCCAACGGCGGCGTACGGCTGGCCGCCGTGGAGCCCTCCGGGCCGGCGGCCGGGGCGGGGCTGAAGGTCGGCGACGTGATCCTGAAGCTCAACGGCCGGCCGATGACCGAGCCGACCGACCTGATCGCCCTGGTCCGCAAGTTCGCTCCGGGTTCGGTGGTGACCGTCGAGTTCCGGCGGGGGGCCGCTCGGCAGAACACGTCGGTGACCCTCGCCGCGGATGCCAAGTGAACAGCGGGTCACCCCCTGCCGGAAAACCGTCCGACGTGCGTAGTCTTGCTGCTGACGCCGAGAGGAGGCCCGCGGGATGTTCGAGAACCTGAACATGTGGGAAGTCGGGGCGCTGCTGCTCCTGGCGCTGTTGATCTTTGGTGACCGGCTGCCTGCCGTGATCAACGACGGCCTGCGGATGGTGCGCAATCTGCGCAACATGGCCCGCAACGCCACCGGCGACCTCAGTCGCGAGCTGGGCACCGACATCCAGCTCGAGGATCTGCACCCGAAGGCCTTCATCCGCAAGCACCTCCTCAGCGAGGAGGACGAGGCGGCGATCCGCAAGCCCATGCAGGGCGTCTACGACAACCTGCGCGCGGACGTCAGCGGCGTGCACGACGAGCTGAAGGACGTGGCCAACGCCGCGGACCCGCGGTCGAACGGTTCCCGGTCCGGCACGGCCACCGGCGCCTCGCCGGCACCGGCTCCGCGGGCCAGCTACGACGACGCCACCTGAGCGGGTACGGCACCGAGACGAAAGCGCCCCGCAGGCCCGAGTGGGCCGGCGGGGCGTCGTCGATCGGGGGGTCAGCGCCCGGCCGGCTTGAGGCCGAGCGGCTTGCCGAGCAGCGACTCGCGGCGCAGCGCGAGCCGGTCGGCGATCGTGCCGAGCGCCTGCGCGGCCGGGGACTCCGGCTCGGCCAGCACGATCGGGGTGCCGGCGTCGCCGGCCTCGCGGACCCGGGTGTCCAGCGGGATCTGACCGAGCAGCGGCACCTGGGCGCCGATGGTCCGGCTCAGCGACTCGGCGACAGCCGTGCCACCGCCGGCGCCGAAGATCTCCATCCGGGAGCCGTCCGGCAGCTCCAGCCAGGACATGTTCTCGATGACACCGACCACCCGCTGGTGGGTCTGCAGGGCGATCGCACCCGCCCGCTCCGCCACCTCGGCGGCGGCGGTCTGCGGGGTGGTCACGATCAGGATCTCCGAGTTGGGCAGCAACTGGGCCAGCGAGATGGCCACGTCGCCGGTGCCCGGGGGCAGGTCGAGCAAAAGCACGTCCAGGTCGCCCCAGTAGACGTCGGCCAGGAACTGCTGCAACGCCCGGTGCAGCATCGGGCCGCGCCACACCACGGCCGCGTTGCCCGAGGTGAACATGCCGATCGAGATGACCTTCACGCCGTGCGACTGCGGCGGCATGATCATGTCTTCGACGCGGGTCGGTCGGCCGTCCGCGCCGAGCATCCGGGGCACCGAGTGGCCGTAGATGTCCGCGTCGACCACGCCCACGGAGAGCCCACGGGCGGCGAGCGCCGCCGCCAGGTTGACCGTCACGCTGGACTTGCCGACACCACCCTTGCCGCTGGCCACCGCGTACACCCGGGTGCGCGAGCCGGGCTGGGCGAACGGGATCACCGGCTCCTCGCTGGCGCCACCGCCGCGCAGCTGCGACTGCAGCGACTGCCGCTGCTCGGGGCTCATCACACCGAAGTCGATCTCCACGCCGGTCACGCTGGGCACCGCCGCGACGGCGGCGGTGATGTCCGTGCGCAGCTTGTCCTTGAGCGGGCAGCCGGCGACGGTGAGCAGCAGCTCGACGCGTACGACGCCGTCGGCGCCGACCGTGGCGGAGCGGACCATGCCCAGCTCGGTGATGGGCCGGCGGATCTCCGGGTCGTTGACGGTGGCCAGGGCGGCCTGGATCGCGTCCTCGACCGTGCTCACGGGTGCTGACATGCCCGCAATGCTACGTCGCGGGGCATCCGATCCGACCGCTGGCCGACAGTGGTGTGAGCCAAACGATGAGCGAACCCGAACCGCTGATCAGCGGTCGGGCCGGGCGTCGCGGGCGAAGTCCCCGTCCAGGTCGTCGCGCGGCTCGTCCAGACCCAGGCCGTCGGTCGCCCGCTGCGCGCGCCGCTCCTGCTGGCTGTCCTTCTCCTGCTGCCGGCGCTCCAGGCGTTGCCGGCGCTGCCCCGCCTCGTCCAGCTCCTCGGCCAGCCGGGTCAGCTCGGAACGGAGGAAGTCGCGGGTGGCCACCTCGCCGAGGGCGATCCGCAGCGCGGCGATCTCCCGTGCCAGGTACTCGGTGTCCGCCTTCTGGGCGGTGGCCCGCCGCCGGTCCTCCTCCAGCGCCAACCGGTCCCGGTCGGCCTGCCGGTTCTGGGCCAGCAGGATCAGCGGCGCGGCGTAGCTGGCCTGCAACGACAACACAAGCGTGAGAAACGTGAAGGTGTACGGGTCGAAGCGCAGCTCGGCCGGGGCGAGGGTGTTCCAGCCGAACCAGATCGCGATCACCACCGTCATGACGACGATGAAGTTCGCGGTGCCCATGCCCCGGGCGATGCCCTCCGACCAGCGACCGAACGCCTCCGCGTCGAACCGGGGGAGTTTGATGCCCCGGGGCTCGCGGGGCTGGTCGAGCCGCTCCGTGCGCCGCTGCTCAGCCACCGTCGCCGTCCAGCGCCGCGTCGGAGGTGCCCGGGGCGGCCAGGGCGTCCCGGTCGCGCCAGTCCCGGGGCAGCGAGTGGTCCAGTACGTCGTCGACCGTCACGGCGCCGACCAGCCGGTTGCTGCGGTCGATCACCGGCATGGCGACCAGGTCGTAGGTGGCCATCCGGCGGGTGATCTCCGGTAGTGGGGTGGTGGGACGCAGCGGGTCGATGTCGTTGACCACCACCTTGCCCAGCAGGTCGGCCGGCGGTTCACGCAGCAACGCCTGGAAGTGCACCATGCCCAGGTAGCGGCCGGTCGGGGTGTTCTGCGGGGCCCGGGTCACGAAGACCTGGGCGGCGACGGCGGGGGAGAGCTGCGGTTCCCGGATCCGCGCCAGCGCCTCGGCGACTGTGGCGTCCGGCGGCAGGATGACCGGCTCCGAGGTCATCACGCTGCCCGCCGTGCCCGGGGTGTACTTGAGCAGCTGCCGTACCGGGTCGGCCTCGTCCGGCTCCATCAGGTCCAGCAGCACGTCCTGCTCCGGTGGGGGCAGCTCGTTGAGCAGGTCCGCCGCGTCGTCCGGATCCATCTCCTCCAGCACGTCCGCGGCCCGTTCCCGGTCCAGCGCGGCGAGGATCTCGACCTGGTCGTGCTCCGGCAGCTCGCTGAGCACGTCGGCCAGCCGCTCGTCGTTCAACGCCGCCGCGACCTCGTTGCGCCGCGCGTCGGGCAGGTCCTGTAGCGCGTTGGCCAGGTCGGCCGGGCGCATGTCCTCCAGGACGGCGAGCAGGTTCGCCGTACCCCGGTTGTCGGCGATGCCGCTGAGCCCGCGCACCCGGTCCCACTCGACCTGGTGCAGGTGGCCGCGGCGGGTGAGCCGGCCGGTCTGCTCGCGGACCGCGACCCGGCTGAGCGACCATTCGCCGCCGCGCGTGCACTCCATCGCGACGTCCACCACCGAGCCGGGCTGGCCGCCCGGTTCGAGCTGTACGCGCCGGTCCAGCAGCTCCTGGAGCACCAGCAGCTCGTTCGGGCGCTTCTCGAAGCGCCGCAGGTTGAGAGTGCCGGAGCCGAGGACCACCGCGTCCGCGTCGATCGAGGTGATGCGGTTGATGGACAGGAAGATCCGTCGGCGCATCGGCATCTCGGCGACCAGACCCACCACCTCGGGGGGCCGCTTGGTCGCCCGCAGCCGTGCCACGGCGTCACGGACCCGCCCCACCTGGTCGCCGTTCGGATCGAAGACGGCGACTCCGGCGAGGCGGGCGATGTAGACCCGGGTCGGCGTGCTCACGGGCACCAGCCTAAGCGCCTAGTGTTTATCAACATGTCGACCCTGGCCTACGAGATCGTGGACGTCTTCACCGACCGCCCGTTCGCCGGCAACCCGCTGGCCGTGGTGTTCGGCGCGGAGGCATTGGCCACCGAGCAGATGCAGGCGCTCGCGCTGGAGTTCAACCTCTCCGAGACGGTGTTCGTGCTGCCACCGACCCAGGTGGGGGCCACCTACCGGGCCCGCATCTTCACTCCGGCCGAAGAGTTGCCGTTCGCCGGGCACCCGAGTGTCGGCGCGGCGGTCACCGCGAGTCGGCGCGGAATGTTCGGTGTGGGGCAGGTCACCCAGGAGTGCGGCGCGGGTGTGCTGCCGGTCGAGGTCACCGCGACCGGGGCGACGCTCACCGGAGGCAGCCCCACCCTCGGCCCCGAGCTGGACCCGGAGCCGTTGCTGGAGATCGCCGGGCTGGTCGCGGACGACCATGACCATGCCGGGCCCGCCCCTCGGGTGGCCGGCTGCGGGCTGGAGTTTCCCTACCTGCCGGTCCGTCCGGATGCGGTGGCCAGGGCGCGGGTGAACCCGGCGGCAGCGGAACGGTACGGGGTGGCGCACGTCAGCGTCTTCTCCTGGGACGCCGGCACGCAAACCGCGCACGCCCGGGTCTTCGTGCCGGGGCTCGGCGTTCCGGAGGACCCGGCGACCGGCTCGGCGGCGCTCGGGCTCGGAGTCTGGCTGGTGGCGACCGGCCTGCTGCCGGGCGAGGGTCTGGCGCACTACGCGGTGCGCCAGGGCATCGAGATGAACCGCCCATCCGCGCTCGCCTGCACGGTGACCGCGGCGAACGGTGTGGCCGTCGGCGCGACAGTCGCCGGTCAGGTGATGCCGGTGGCCCGGGGCGAGATCGCCGTGCCGCCGTTCGTGGGCTGAGTGACGGTGCCGATGCGGGAGAATGCGGGTGTGACGGACGAGGATGCCTCCGGTGGCACGCCGCTGGTCGACGAGGCGATGAAGAAGGCCGCGGTGGCCTGGGTCAGCGTGTCCGGTGGCCCGGCGCTCGCGCTCTGGTGCGCGCCGCTGGAGGGCGCGCTCTTCGTGGTGAGCGGGCCGGGCGAGCAGGCCGCGCCGGGGCTGGCCGACGCGACCGAGGCGCAGGTCACCCTGCGCGGCGACCACGGAGGACGGATCGTCACCTGGCCGGCCCGGGTGACCCGGCTGGCACCGGGCACCGACGCGTGGGACACCACCGCGCCGCTGGTGGCGGCCAAGCGCCTGAACGCGCCCGGCCCGACCGCCGATCTGGTGGCCCGCTGGGCCGCCGAGGGTTGCGCGGTGAACCGACTCGTCCAGGCCGGCGAGCCGCTGACCGGCGCCGGCCTGCCGTCCGACTCGCAGGCCGAGCAGCCTCGGGAGACTCCGGCGGTCCGCGCCACCCGCAAGCCGTTCCGCCTGCACCGGGTCCGCCGCCGCTGACCGCCGCCCGGCCGGTCAGCCCGTCGGACCACCCACCCCGACGGCAGCGACCCCCACGGCGCTGCCCGCGAGGTCGAGCACCTCGCGCAGGGTGCCGAGCGTGCGGCCGCGCCAGTCCCGGTCCGCGTTGAACACCATGTGCTCGGCCAGGTCGGGCGCGGCCAGCCGCACGGCGGTCATCCCGGCCCGTTCGGCGCCGGTCAGCTCCTGGCTGCCGCCGTCGCCGACGTACAGGCACTCGTCCGGCGCGAGCCCGAGCCGACGGCACGCGGTCAGGTAGAGCGCCGCGTCCGGCTTGCAGCGTCCGACCTGCACGGAGAAGACCCGCACGTCGAGCAGGGGCGCGATCGCGAGCTGCGGCAGGAAGGCCGGCAGTTCGTGCGTACAGTCGCTGACCACGCCGGTGCGCAGGCCGCGCTGGCGCAGCGCCGCCAGGACGGGCACCGCGTCGGCCCGCAGCCGGGTGTCCGCGCGGATCGCCCGGTGCCGGGACGCCACCGCCGCCCGCAGCGCACGGTCACTGGGGTGTACGCCGGCCTGGGCGCACACCCACCGCAGGGTCGCCTCCGCGTTGCCGAGTCGGCCGCTGGCCCGTTCGTAGTAGGTGCGATTCAACACCTCGGTCAGTGTCTCGGTGGGGCAGCCGAGCAGTTCCGCGGTGCCGAGGTGCGCGGCACCGCGCTGTACCGAACGGGTCAGGGTGCCGAAGAAGTCGAACAGCACCGCCTGGTAGCTGGACATGGGGGAACGCCTCCGGGCGGTCGAGGTTCGCCGGCGCGGAACCGCGTGATCGTAACGGAGTGATGACCCTCGGTGCTGACCGTCATACGTGTGAGGATTACGTCCCGTGCCCCCACCTTCACATCGGCCGACCCTGGATCCGCTGACCACCGGCGCGGTCGGGCTGGCCGTGGTCGCCGTGTCGTCGTCCGCGCCACTGATCGCGTACGCCGCCGCTCCCGCGTTGGCCATCGCGTTCTGGCGCAACCTGCTCGCGGTGGCCGTGCTGAGCCCCTTCTCGCTGGCCCGGCGGCGCGCCGAGTTCCGCAGGCTGACCGTGGGCGCGGGCCGGCGGGAGGGGCTGTTCTGCGTACTGTCCGGGGTCGCGTTGGCCGGGCACTTCGCGACCTGGGTGCCGAGCGCCCAGCTCACCTCGGTCGCCACGTCCACCGCCCTGGTCGCCACCCAGCCGGTCTGGCAGGGGTTGATCGCCCGCGCCCAGGGGCGTCCGCTGCCCCGGGTGGTCTGGATCGGCATCGCGGTGGCGGTCGGCGGCGCGGCGGTCGCCACCGGGGTGGACGTGGGCGTCTCCGGCCGGGCCGTCCTCGGCGACGTGTTGGCGTTGGTCGGCGCCCTGTTCGCCGCCGTCTACACCGCCTTCGGCGAGCGCGCGCGGACCAGCATCAGCACCACCACCTACACCACCATCTGCTACGGGATCTGCGCGCTGATCCTGCTGGCCATCTGCCTGGTCGGCGGCGTCCGGCTGACCGGGTTCGACGGGCGTACGTGGTTGGCCATCCTGGCCCTGGTGGCCGGCGCCCAACTGCTCGGGCACTCGATGTTCAACTACGCCCTGCAGAAGATCCCGGCGACCACGGTGAGCGTGCTGATCCTGCTGGAGGCGCCCGGCGCGGCCCTGCTCGGATGGGCCTGGCTGGGTCAACTGCCCCGCCCGTACGCGCTGCTCGGGATGGCGCTGCTGCTGGTCGGGGTCGCGGTGGTGCTCGGCGGCCGGCGCAGCGAACCCACCGCGCTGCCGGCCGACCCGACACCGCTGGCCGGCTGATCCCCGACACCGTGCCGCGACGACGTGAGGAACATGGACACGGGTTCCCTCCGCGGCGGGGTCGCCCGGCGTCTGCCCGGGTGAGGAGGGCGATCCGTTGACGACTGAGGACCGCGCCCGGGACGGCTTCGCCGACTTCGTCCGGGCCGAGACCGCCGGGCTGACCCGGTTCGCATACCTGCTGACCGGTGACCGGCACCATGCGGAGGACCTGGTCCAGGTGGCGCTGGCTCGCGTCGTGGTGCGCTGGGAGCGGATCGAGGATCCGCCCGCCTATCTGCGCCGGGTGCTCTGCACCCAGGCCGCCAGTTGGTGGCGCTGGCGGCGGGCCCGTCCGGCGGAGCGGCTGGGCGGGGCGTTGCCGGAACGATCCGGTCCGGGTGACGACGCCGATCTACGGCTGGTGCTGTCGGCGGCGTCGGCTCGGCTGACCGTGCGGCAGCGCGCGGTCCTCGTGTTGCGCTACTACGAGGACCGCACCGAGTCGGAGACGGCTGAACTGCTCGGCTGCCGGGTCGGCACCGTGAAGAGCCAGACCCGCCACGCCCTCGGCCGACTCCGCGTACTCGCCCCCGAACTGGCCGAACTTGTCGGCCGTGACCCGCAGGAGGTGGCACGATGACCGCCCGGCTCTCGGAAGCGCTGCGGCGCCTCGCCGACGACGTGCCGCCCGCGCGCGTACCGGCGGGGTTCTTCGACGCGGCGCGGACCCGGCACCGCCGTCGCCGGGCCGCCGTCGCGGGCGCGCTCGCCGTCCTGGTCCTGCTCCTGGGCACCGGGTACGCGCTGCGCCCGGTCGCCCTGCCGATCCCCGCCGGCCCGAGGCACGACGCCCCTGGCCTGCCCACCAGACTCGTCGACCCGCCGCTGCGAACCGCCTCGGTGCGGGCCTCGGCACCTGGCTCGGCGGCGATGCTCTTCGGCGGTCCCGCCGTGCGCACCGATTGGTTCGAGACCCGGATGGGTGTGCTCGCCGCGGACGCCGACCGCTACCGGGTGCTGGACGCCGGTTCGGCCGTCGCGGGCTTCGAGGCGATGCTGTCCCCGGACGGCCGGTACGCCTCGATCGGTGCGACACTGCTCGACCTGCGGACCGGGAAGCTCACCCCGGATCGCACGGGCGGCTACCCGCTCGCGTTCGCGCCGAACGGGGAGCGTCTCGTCTACGCCGAGGACGACACGACGTTCACCCCGCCCAACAGCTACGGCACCCCGTACGTCGGTGTCTACGACCGCAAACTCGGCGCGGATGTGCTGCGGGTGCGGGTCGGGACGGCCTGGATTCCGCCCGGACGCACGGCCGCGCTCTCGCCCGACGGCGGGGAGTTGGCCCTCCAGGTCCGCGACGAGGTCTGGCTCACTCGGGTGGCCGACGCGGGCGCCGATCGGGTCGCCGAGCCGTACCGGAAGCTGCCGCTCGCCGGCGGCCGGCTCGCCGGGGCCGGGTCCTGGTCGCCGGGCGGCGGATCGGTGGCGGTCCTGGATCGGTCCACCTGCGACGACTGCCCGGTGCCGTCCTTCCGGCGCACCTGGACGCTGGCGTTGCGATCCACCGTCGACGGTTCGCCCGTGGCCGGTGCCGCGTTCCCCCCGCTGCCTTCCCGCACGTTCGTGCAACTGCTCGGCTGGCGCTCGGCGGAGGAGGCGGTCGCGTTGGTCGGGGTGCCGGGTCCGGCGGCGGTGGACCGCCCGGACGACCACGACGTGGCCTGGGAGCCGTATCACGAGCCCGGAACGGAGGCGGTGGAACTCGTGGCGCTGCGCCGGGGCGCGCTCGCGCCGGAGGTGCTCTTCCGCACCCCGGAGGGCATCACTGAGCTGTCGGTCGCCGCCGACCTGGCGATCGACGGGGCGGTACGCGAATCCGGTCGCCCCGACTACGGGCCGCTGCCGTTCTGGGCGCTCGCGGCGGGGTTCGTGCTGGTGGTCCTGGTGGCGCTGCCCGTGCTGGGGTGGCTGCGGCGGTGGCGCGGCCGCCGTCGCCGGCCTAGCCCTCGTGCACCTCGATGACGCGGGTGGTCGGGGCGGCCTCGCCGAGGGCGGTGCGCAGGGCCGCCCGCTCCGGGTCGACCAGGAACGACTCGTAGCCGGCCCGCCCGTCGAAGGTGATCACGTGCACCTCGGCCCGCCCGTCCGTGCCGCGCAGCCGTCGTTCCAGCCGGCCACCGTGCCGGTCGAGCAGCGCCAGCACGGTGTCCTCGTAGCGCTGCCCGGCGGCCTCGGCCCCGGCCGGATACTCGACGACTGCGACAAGGGTCAGCATGACGCCACGCTATCGGTCGATGCCGACGGCCGTGGCGCTGGCTTCCCAGAGCCGGGCCGCGAGCTGCGGGTCGGCTGCCTTGCGGTACGGCCGGCGTGGCCGGCGGTTGTAGTAGTACGCCCCGTTGATGAGCCGGGCCGGATCCTGGTTGGCCAGCCAGACCAGCGTTTCGGCGCCCTTCTCGGGGCTGCGGAACGGCAGGAACCGCATGCCGAACGCGACCATCCGGCTGTCGTTGGCGAACCTCGTACGCACCACGCCGGGGTGGAAGCTGTGCGTGGGGATGTGCGGCCAGCGGCGGGCCGCCTCGGCGGCGAACAGAATGTTGGCCTGCTTGCTGGTGCCGTACGCGGCCATCGACCGGTAACGGCGCAGCGGCTTGTTGAGGTCGGCCGGGTCGAGCCCGCCGTAGCGGTGCGCGCCCGAGGCGGTCACCACTATCCGGCCCACCCGGTCGGCGAGCAGGTTGGTCAGCAGGAAGGGGGCCAGGTGGTTGGCCTGGATCGACAGCTCGAAGCCGTCGACGGTGGTGAGCGGTTGGAGCGCGATGGCCCCGGCGTTGTTGGCCAGCACGTCGATCCGGTCGTACGCGTCGCGCAGCCGCTCGGCGAGCCCGCGTACGTCGTCGAGCACCGCGAAGTCGGCCCGGAACAGCTCGGGACGCTCGCCCGAGGTCTCCCGTACCCGTTCCGCCGCGGCCTGCAGGCGGGCCGGATCCCGTCCGACCAGCACCACCTGGTCTCCGCGGCACGCGAAGCTCACCGCGGCGGCCAACCCGATGCCGGAGCTGGCTCCGGTCACCACCACCAGCCGACGCCCAGTGAGATCTTCCACAGGTCCATTCACCCCGGTCATGGCGCGAGGTTACCGTGACGTCACCACGCCCTTTGGGATCGTTAAGTTTTTTTCGGAGTCAGGTGGCGTCGGCGTGCTCGCCGATCGCTGGAAGAGGAGCGCATTCATGGCCGCAGTCGGTCGTCCCCGCCGGTCCTGCCTCGCCGTGCCGGGTTCCAGCGTCAAGATGCTCGGCAAGGCCCAGGGTCTCCCCGCCGACCAGGTCTTCCTCGATCTGGAGGACGCCGTGGCGCCGCTGGCCAAGCCGGATGCGCGCAAGAACATCGTGGCCGCCCTCAACGACGGTGACTGGGCCGGCAAGACCCGGGTGGTCCGGGTCAACGACCTGACGACCCCGTGGACCTACCGGGACGTCATCGAGGTGGTAGAGGGCGCCGGCGCGAACCTGGACTGCATCATGCTGCCGAAGGTGCAGAACGCCGCCCAGGTGCAGTGGCTGGACCTGACGCTCACCCAGATCGAGAAGACGATCGGCCTTGAGGTAGGCCGGATCGGCATCGAGGCGCAGATCGAGAACGCGGCGGGTCTGGTCAACGTGGACGCCATCGCGGCCGCCTCGCCGCGCGTGGAGACCATCATCTTCGGCCCGGCCGACTTCATGGCGTCGATCAACATGAGGTCGCTGGTGGTCGGCGGCCTGATCCCGGACTACCCGGGCGACCCGTACCACTACATCCTCATGCGGATCCTGATGGCCGCGCGGATGCACGACAAGCAGGCCATCGACGGCCCCTTCCTGCAGATCCGCGACGTCGACGCGTTCCGCGAGGTGGCCAAGCGGTCGGCGGCGCTGGGCTTCGACGGCAAGTGGGTGCTGCACCCGGGCCAGATCGACGCCGCCAACGAGATCTACCAGCCGGCCCAGGCCGACTACGACCACGCCGAGCTGATCCTCGACGCGTACGAGCACTACACCTCGGAGGCCGGCGGCAAGCTCGGTGCGGTGATGCTCGGCGACGAGATGATCGACGAAGCGTCCCGCAAGATGGCGCTGGTCATCGCCGCCAAGGGCCGCGCCGCCGGGATGAGCCGTACCTCGTCGTTCACCCCACCGGCGCAGTGACGCCTCGGGCCGGGTCGGTCGCCGCCGGCTGCCGACCCGGCCTACCAGCCGGCGGTACGCGGGTCCGACGACCGAGTCAGTAGCTGCTGTCGCTGCCGGCGCCCGTCGTGACCGCGAAGACGATCGCGACGACGTAGAACGCGATCGCCAGCACCATCAGCGCGGTGACGATCCAGCCGACGATGATGCCGGCCTTCGCCATTCCCTCGCCGCCCTCGCCGCTGACCCGGATCTGCTTTTGCGCCACATGGCCGAGGATCGCCCCGATCGGCGCGGTGATGCCGCAGGTGGTCAGGCCGGCCAGGGCCAGCACGAGCGCCGCGATGGCCAGCCCGTTGGTCTTCGGCGGTGGCGGGTACCCGTAACCGGGGTGCGGCGGGTAGCCGGGCGGCGCGTACGCGCCCGGCGGCAGCTGCCCACCCGCGTACGGGTCGACCGGCGCGTACGGGTTTGCGGGGCCGGGTTGGGTCGGTATCGGCTGGCCGGCCACCAGGGTCGGGTCCGGCGGCGCGCTCGACGGTTGAGCCGACCAGGTGGGGTCGGTCCAACCGCCGGGGGGTGGGGGATTGGTCATGCGAACTCTCCGTCGGCTCGGGTGCGCCGTCAGAGTAGCCAGGGGTGCCTAAACCCGATGGCCCCGCTCCCGGGTGCCGCGTTGCTCGGGCCGGTCGTAACGGGCAGGATCCCAGGCATGGCAATAGACGCGCGCGCCGCGGACCGTTCCGGCAGCCGACCGCGACGGGACGTGAGCCGTCCGGGTGCGGGCCGCCGCGGTCGGGCGGCCACGCCGGCCGGCGCACCCGGCCCCGACGAACCGGTCGCACTCGCGGACCCGGTGACCATGCGGCTCGACGGTCGGGTCGCCCTGGTGACCGGGGCCGGCAGCCCGGACGGCATCGGCTACGCCACCGCCCGGCGGCTGGCCGACCTGGGGGCGCGGGTGGCCATCGTCAGCACCACCCGGCGCATCCACGAGCGGGCCGGTGAGCTGGGGGCGACCGGGTTCGTCGCGGACCTGACCGACGAGTCCGAGGTCGGCGCGCTGGCGGACGCGGTCGCCGAGCAGTTGGGTGACGTCGAGGTGCTGGTCAACAACGCCGGTCTGGCCAGCCGGGCCAGCCAGGGAGTGCTGCGTCCCGTCGCGCAGCTGACCTACGACGAGTGGCGCGGCGAGATCGACCGCAACCTGTCCACCGCGTTCCTGTGCAGTCGCGCGTTCATCGGCGGGATGGCCGAGCGGGGCTGGGGGCGGATCGTCAACCTGGCGGCCACCGCTGGGCCGGTCAACGCTCTGCCCACCGAGGCCGCGTACGCCGCCGCGAAGGCCGGTGTCGTCGGGCTGACCCGTGCGCTGGCCATGGAGATGATCGCCGACGGGGTGACCGTGAACGCGGTGGCGCCCGGCACCATCTACACGGCGGCGTCCACGATGGCCGAGATCAAGCAGGGCCTGGGCACACCGGTCGGTCGACCGGGCACCCCGGACGAGGTAGCCGCGGCCATCAGCTTCCTCTGCTCGCCGGCCGCCTCGTACATCACCGGCCAGATGCTTGTGGTGGACGGCGGCAACAGCGTCCGGGAGGCGCGCTTCCGCTGATCGGCCGGGCGGGTCAGTAGCCGCCGCTGTCGCCGGTGTTGCTGAAAATGACCAGCGCCAGCCAGCCGCAGCAGGCCAGCAGGGTCAGCGCGGTGAAGGCGTAGCCGAGGATCAGCCCCCAGGTGGCGAGCTGGTCGCCGTCCTCACCGCTGGTGCGGATCTGTCGCTTGGCCACGTGGCCGAGCACGGCGCCCGCCGGGGGGAACACGAAGGCGAACACCAGCGACAGGATCGCCAGCACGTTGGTGCCCCGACCGGGTCCGGACGGCGGCGGGCCGTACTGGCCGTAGGGGCCCTGCGGCGGGTACGGCGGCTGCTGCCCCCAGTGCGCCGGCTGGTGCGGCTTCTGCTGCTCGTACGGCGACGGCTCGTCGGCGGGGGGCCCGTACGGCGAGCGTTCCGGCGACCCGAACGACGACTGGTCCGGCGGCGGCGGGTACGGCGACTGGCCGGCCGGCGGTGGCGCGTACGGCGACTGGTCCCGGGGTGGCTCGTAGGGTGACGGCGGCGGCTCGTCCCCCGGGGGGCCCGACGGTGGCGGGTAGCTCACGGCTGTCCTCCTCCTGCCGGTGCCGGAAAAGTCCTTCTTGCCGGACGGTACCCGCAGCGGTGAACCTTTTCACAGCGGTTGTGTGGACTGGTCACCTTGGCCTTGCCGACCCGGAGGCCGATACTGACCGAGCGTTCAGTTACCCATGAGTAGTGCGCTGATCCCCGGAGGCTGAGATGGCCCGACTCGCCCAGACGCCCGGCCTGACCGATGTGCAGCGATCGATCCTGGAGACCGTCCGGGAGTTCGCCGACAAGGAGATCATCCCGCACGCCCAGCGGCTGGAGCACGCCGACGAGTACCCCACCGACATCCTCGACGGGATGCGCGAGATGGGGCTGTTCGGCCTCACCATCGACGAGGAGTACGGCGGGCTCGGCGAGTCGCTGCTCACGTACGCCCTCGTGGTGGAGCAGCTGTCCCGGGGCTGGATGTCGATCTCCGGCATCGTCAACACCCACTTCATCGTGGCGTACCTGATCTCCCAGCACGGCTCGGCCGAGCAGAAGGCCCGACTCCTGCCGAAGATGGCCACCGGCGAGGTGCGCGGCGCGTTCTCGATGTCCGAGCCGGAGACCGGCTCCGACGTCTCGGCGATCAAGTCCCGGGCCGTTCGCGACGGCGACAGCTACGTGCTCAACGGGCAGAAGATGTGGCTGACCAACGGGGCGTACTCCTCGGTGGTGGCCACCCTGGTCAAGACCGACACCGGCGCCGAGTCGGTGTACGGCAACATGAGCACCTTCCTGCTGGAGAAGGAACCGGGCTTCGGCGAGACAGCCCCCGGCCTCACCATCCCCGGCAAGATCGAGAAAATGGGTTACAAGGGCGTCGAGACCACTGAGATGGTGCTCGACGGGGTGACCGTGCCCGACTCGGCCATCCTCGGCGGCGCCGACAAGGTGGGCCGCGGTTTCTACCAGATGATGGACGGCATCGAGGTGGGCCGCGTCAACGTGGCCGCCCGCGCCTGCGGCATCTCCATCCGCGCCTTCGAGTTGGCCGTCGCGTACGCCCAGCAGCGCAAGACCTTCGGCCAGCCGCTCGCCAGGCACCAGGCGATCGCATTCAAGCTCGCCGAGATGGGCACGAAGATTGAGGCCGCGCACGCCCTCATGGTCAACGCCGCCCGCCTCAAGGACGCCGGCCAGCGCAACGACGTCGAGGCCGGGATGGCCAAGCTGCTCGCTTCGGAGTACTGCGCGGAGGTCGTGCAGGAGGCGTTCCGCATCCACGGCGGCTACGGCTACTCCAAGGAGTACGAGATCGAGCGGCTGATGCGCGAGGCCCCGTTCCTGCTCATCGGCGAGGGCACCTCGGAGATCCAGAAGACCATCATCTCCCGTGGCCTGCTCAAGGAGTACAAGCTCTGAGCTGCCCCTGGTCCGGCTCGATGGCCAGCTCCCGCGATCGGAACCGGTAGTCCTCGAGCGCGGCGATCAGCCGATCCTCCGGCACCGCCGTGTCCCGGCCGCCGACCACCGGCGCCGGCCGCAGCGACTGCCAGACCGCCGGCCGCAGCCGCACCCCGTTCAGCCGGCCGTCGCGCCGGTGCGGGCTGACCCGGTCGATGTTCGTCCAGTCCACGATCTGGCGGCCGTGCCGGATCGCGCTGGCGGTCAGCGCCAGCCTTCCGGTGAAGCGCGTCTCCTCGTAGACCCCACGACCGAGCCAGGCCGCGACCCCGACGGCGAGCACCGGCCGCGTCAGGTCGACCCACCGGCCGTGCGGGGGCAGGCTGGTGATCAGCCACCCTCCGATCGCGAGCAGCGTGGTCGCACCGGCCGCCAGGTCGACCCACCCGGCGAGCGACCGGCGTGCCACCAGGCCCGGTTCGACGGCGTCCAGGCCGGAGACACGCTCCCGCCAGCGCAGATGCCCGGTCCGCCGTGGCCACCACCGCCCGGTCAGCCACCGCATGCCGATGGCCGACCAGACCGCCAGGCTGGCGGTGGACGGGTTGATCCGAGGGAGCGCAAGCAGCCCACCGGCGACCCCGGCCGTCACCACCAACCCGGCCGTCAGAGCCAGGATCCGGCGCGGCCAGAGCCCGTCGCCCAGCGCCGGTACGCGGCCGCGCCGCGGGATGACCATGCCCGCAGCGTACGACCACCGGGAAACCAGTGAAGCGGGTCAGGCCGGCGGCGCGCTCGACGACGAGATGTTCGTGCCAATGCCGGCCGCTCACGTCGTGCCCACCGGCCTGTCGACGGCTTCCGGTCCGTCCGGCCGTCGGCCAGCCCGTCGGACCGACGCGGGATCAGCCGAGCCGGGTCAGGCCGGCGGCGGCGCGCTCGACGATGAGGCAGCGGTCCTCGACGTAGTCCATCCCGGCCGCCTCGGCGATCCGTCGCGCCTCGGCCGAGACGATGCCCAGTTGCAGCCAGACGGCCGGAGCGCCGATCGCCGCCGCGTCCCGCACGACCTGCACGGCGTCGGCCGCCGGCCGGAACACGTCCACCAGATCCACCGGGTGCGGGATGTCGGCCAGCGTCGGGTACGCCCGCTCGCCGAAGAGTTCGTCGACTGTCGGGTTGACCGGGATGATCCGCCAGCCGTACTGCTGCATCTGCAACGGCACGCCGTGCGCGGCCTTGCGCGGGTCGCGCGACGCGCCGACGACGGCGATGACGGCGGAGTCGGCGAGGATCTGCTGAGCGGTGCGCACCCGCCGACTGTAGCGCCGCCTGCTGGCTAGAGCAGGGTCAGCTGCTCGGCGGCCGGCGGTGGGGGCGGCTCGGGCAGCCGACGGTTGTCACCCACTTCGCCCCGGTGCAGCCCGTGGCGGCGGGCCGCGATCCGCACCCGGGCGGTCAGCTCCCGCTGGTACGCCTGCGGGGCGTACGCGCCGGCCCGGTAGAGCTCGCGGTAGCGGGGCGCGAGGTGCGGGTGCTCCCGAGCGAGCCACTGCGCGTACCACTCCCGGGCGCCCGGGCGCAGGTGCAGCGCCAGTGGAGTCACGCTGGTCGCCCCGGCGGCCGCGATCGCCGACACGGTGGCGTCGATCGACTCGTCGCCGTCGCTCAGCCCGGGCAGGATCGGCGCCATCAGCACCCCGACCTCGAAGCCGGCGTCGGTGAGTCGGCGGACCGCGTCGAGCCGGCGGCTCGGGTGCGGCGTGCCCGGCTCGACGCCACGCCAGAGCTGCTCGTCGACGAAGCCCACCGAGTAGGAGATGCCGACTCTGGTCACCTCGGCGGCCTGGCGCAGCAGCGGCAGGTCTCGCAGGATCAGCGTGCCCTTGGTCAGGATCGAGAACGGGTTGGCGAAGTCGCGCAGCGCCGCGATGATCTGCGGCATCAGCCGGTAACGGCCCTCGGCCCTCTGGTAGCAGTCCACGTTGGTGCCCATGGCCACGTGCGCGCCCCGCCACTTCGGCGCGGCCAGCTCCCGCCGTACCAGCTCACCGGCGTTGACCTTCACGATCACCTGCCGGTCGAAGTCCGCACCGGCATCAAGATCGAGATAGGTGTGGGTGTTTCTGGCGAAGCAGTTGTGGCTCACGACTCCGTCGGCGATGAAGTCGCCGGTGCCGGTGGTGATGTCCCACAGCGGCAACTCCAGCCCGAGCGCTTGAATGTCGACAACCCTGAGTGCGGCCTTGCATTTCAGAGCGGCACCCGCGATCGAACGCTTGCGAGTGATGGCCGGGTCGGTCAGGTGGAAGAAGCGCAACCGCGCCGGGAGACCGCCGGTCAGCCGTACATAGCGCAGGCGGTTCGTCCGCCTCCGGTCCTCGAGGACGGTGGCGAATCCAAAGGCGCGCAGTGCTTCCGTCGTGTGGCTGAGGACCTGATCGTCGCAGTTGGCGATTCTCAGGATGCCCTGGCTGCAACTGCCTTCGGCATCGAAGATGCCAGCAAGGAACCCTCGTTGCCAGTCAGGAGTCGAATGCTGCGGCCATTGGACGATCTCCCTGATTGCATCGACCTTCTGCTTTCCCGAGGCGCGGATCGCCTCCATCGGCCGCCGGTCGGGCCTGGCCTGGCCAAAGGAGGTGCGGCTTGTGTCGACGCCCTCTTCCTTCAGATACCGCTCGGTACGATCGAGGGCCTCGCTGTCCGCGAGCGCCAAGCGGAACCGGTGACTCCAGCTCCTGCCTGTGGCGTAGGTGCCTATGGTTCCGTCGCCGCGCACCATGCCGCAGAGATAGCCGCGACGGTAGTCGTGGGAGGCCTTCGGAGTTGTCTCGAACGCCCCAGTGCCGATCAGGCGATTGTTGGTGGTGAGGTAGGGCCGTTGATCGGCGCCGAACATGCCGCCGGTGATGTGTTTCCAGCCTCGCTCCGTCAGGAAGCGGTGGTCCCCGCTGGCGACGAGCGTCGTGCCGTCCTCCAGGGTGACGCGATAAGCCGGTTTCACGGTGGACCACTTGTCGAGGACGGTGGTGACGACGTATCGGCGGTAGGCGCCGCGTCGCTCGGTCCCGTAGATGCGGTCGCCCGACTCCAGCTCGCTGATCGGTTTCGTGCGTCCGTCCGCCATCAGAATGGGGGTGTCGCCCGATACGCAGTAAACACAAGCATGACTGCATCCTCGGTACGGGTTGATCGTCCACTCGAAGGGCACGCGGGACTGGCCGGGCACCCGGTTGAGGATGGACTTGGCCTGCACCTCGTGAAAGGTCATCCCGGCGAACTCAGGGGTGTCGAAGGTGCGCACGATGGCGCCGGGCAGCGCCAGCGGCAGGGGTGGCGTCGCTGGCGCTGCCCGCTCGGGGTCTCCCTCAACCGGGGGAGCGGTGAGGTTGTCCCAGCGCATGGCAACTATTCGAACACGTGTACGAGGCCCACGCAAGTGACTCGCCGGACACCGGAGCCCACCGGGCGGTCGCGCGGGGGAGGATGGACACCATGGAGAGGTCGACCTTCGTCTACGACGGGGACTGCGCGTTCTGCACGAGTTGCGCGGAGTTCATCGAACGCCGCATCCCCACCGCCACCCGGGTGGTGCCCTGGCAGTTCGCCGATCTGGACGCGCTCGGCCTCACGGCCGCCCAGTGCGAGGAGGCCGTGCAGTGGGTCGGCGCGGATGGCTCACGCGCCGCCGGGCCGGACGCCATCGCGAAGCTGCTCGCCGCGAGTGGTCCGCTCTGGCGGGTCGCCGGAGCGGGGCTGCGGTTTCCGCCGGCACGCGCCGTGGCCTGGCCCGCGTACCGCTGGGTGGCGCGCAACCGGCACCGGCTCCCGGGCGGCACGGCGGCGTGCTCGCTGCCGCAGGAGGCCCGGGAGCGGCTCTACGGGCCGGCCGGCCGCCCGAGCGCCGGGGCCTGATCCCCGAGCCGCGCCGGCTCCGTGCCGGCGTCCGCTGGGGTTCGATCGCGTGGTTCGGGGTCGGCGTTCGGTGGGGCCGGCTCCGGCGCGTCCGTCGGTGCGCCGGGGGTCTCGCGGCCGGTCAACCGGCGGGCCCAGACCAGCGGGCGGACCCGCTCCAGCGGCAGGAAGCTCGTCATCGCGGCGAGGTGGGGTGCGAACGAGATCGTGATGGTCGCGATGGTCACCACGTGGAACGAGTAGAAGAAGCCGACCATGGCCAGTCGCCAGCGGGCCGGCAGCAGGAACACCACGGGGCTGAACAGTTCGAAGGCCACGATGCCGAACTGGGCGACGATCAGCAGGTACGGCACCTGGGCGATGAGGTCCGCCAGGTCGGTGCCACGTCGGATGATGGCCCGCGCCAGCACCGAGCCGGTCAGCCAGTCCAGGCCGCCGAAGCGCAGCTTGGCCCAGGCCGCCAGGAAGTACGTGCAGATCACCGCGATCTGGGTGACCCGCAGCGCCCAGCCGCCGGCCTCGGTGCGGGTGGTGTCGCCGTGGCGGGCCCGGCCGGCGGTGGGCAGCACGGCCAGTGCGACGAGGAGCCCGAACCGGTCGTGGTCGACCTTTCCGTAGCTCATCGCGATGATCATCCACTCGAGGTAGAGCGCGCAGACCGACCAGCCGAGCAGCCGGGGCGCCCGGCCGGTCGCGGCGAGCAGGGTGAGCAGCAGCAGCGCCCAGAAGATCACCGCCACCACCGTCGGCGTCGGCGTCGGCAGCGGGAGCAGCCGGCCGATCAGCAGGGGCTGGTACAGCTCGCCGGGCACGCTGGCCCTGGTGCGTACCCATGGGGTGAAGACCACCAGGTCGGCGGCGACGAAGAGGTAGATCAGGGTGCGGAAGGCGGCGATCCGGCCGCGCGGCACCGCCTCGGTCAGCCAGCCGCTCATCGGGAAACCTGCCAGCGGACCACGGTCTCGTCGGTGTGCTGCCCGGTGGGTCGGCCGGCGCGGATGCCGTGCCAGCGGATGACGATGCGGACCTCGACCAGCGCCGGGGCGTCCGGGTGGCGTTCGGCGTACGCGTCGGCCACCTCGGCGAGCAGCGTCGGGTCGGCTGCGTACCGGTCCTGCTGGCCCTCGATCTCGGCGCGGCGGATGCCGGTGGCGCCCTGGTCGAGGTCGACCACCGCGCCGGCGCTGTTCACCCCCTCCACGCGGGTGTCCGGGGCGGGGGCGTTCGGCGGGTTGGAGGTGGCGTACATCCGGAACGGGCCGAACGGGAAGTCGTCGTCGCTGCCCCAGAAGGTGCCGAGCAGCAGCAGGACGAGACCGAGGGCGGTCGCGCCCAGCCGGGTCGCGCGCCCGCGGGTGGTCAGGGTCTCCATCGGGTCGTGACGATACGGGATGTACCGGCCGTGCGGGGTCCCACCGATGGCCAGTTCCGCCTGCCCAGGTCGATGATCACGCGCCGGTGCCCGGGTACGACGAAGGGCCGGACCCGACCGGGCCCGGCCCTCGCGCGCCGTCACGGGGACGGCTCAGTGGTTGTGCTCGGCCAGCTGCTTGCGGACGTCGTCCATGTCCAGCGCCTCGACCTGCTCGATCAGGTTCTCCAGCGCGGACTCGGGAAGCGCGCCCGGCTGGGCGAAGACGATGACGCCGTCGCGGATCGCCATGATCGTCGGGATCGACCGGATGTCGAACTTCGCACCCAGCTCCTGCTGGGCCTCGGTGTCGACCTTGCCGAAGACGATGTTCTGGTGCTTCTCCGAGGAGCGCTCGTAGACCGGGGCGAACCGCTTGCACGGACCACACCAGTCGGCCCAGAAGTCGACCAGGACGATGCCGTCGTTGCCGGTCACCTCGTCGAAGTTCGCCGAGGTCAGCTCAACGGTTGCCATTGCACTCTCCGATCACCGCGGTTTGTCTGCGTCCCGTAGAACCAGGGCTGACCGTATCGAATTCCCGGGCCGTCCAGCACGAAACGTGCGCAGGGCTGCCCGGGGCCCTCGGCGGCCATCGAACTGCGTCAGTTCATCCCGTCCTGCGGAACGCAAGTGCATGACGCACTTGCGTGACCTGCGGTGATGGGAGCGGTTCCAAGGAGATCCACCCGATCGAGCGCTACGAATCGGTAACTTGAGCCCTGACGAGGAGGTATCCGGCCTGCGGAGATCGCTGATCACCCCGCTCTCCGTCACGCAGAGTAGTGTTACAAAAAGATAAATGTGACCTCGATCTCTGTCGAACCTACGCCGTCGTAGGGCAGAATTCCTCACATCAGAGCGTGGGCGGCGGGTGCCGGGGAGGGCCCCGCCGCTCATTGCGTCTCCCCTCGGGTGAGTGACCGGTGTGACATTTCCGCCGGGGTCCGGCCCCGACCGTCGCCTTAACCATCGGTAAGGCATGCTGTGCCGAACTCCATCGCCGCCCGTCGAAGGGGACCAGGATGCAGTTCGGCCGCTACTACGAGGAGTTCGAGGTCGGCGCGGTCTACCGGCACTGGCCGGGCAAGACCGTCACCGAGTACGACGACCACCTCTTCTGCCTGCTCACCATGAACCACCACCCGCTGCACATGGACGCGCACTACGCCGCGACGGCCAGCCAGTTCAAGCGCAACGTGGTGGTCGGCAACTACATCTACTCGCTGCTGCTCGGCATGTCGGTGCCGGACGTCAGCGGCAAGGCCATCGCCAACCTGGAGGTCGAGTCGCTGCGGCACGTGGCGCCCACCTTCCACGGCGACACCATCTACGGCGAGACGACGGTGCTGGACAAGCGCGAGTCCGGCTCCAAGCCAGACCGTGGCGTCGTGTCCGTGGAGACCCGGGGCTACAACCAGGAGGGCACCATGGTCTGCGTGTTCCGCCGCAAGGTCATGGTCCCCAAGCGGGAGTACGCGGCCTTCGCCGTCGCCGAGGGAGTGGACCCGGAGCGGCCCAGCTTCCCGAACCCGCGCTGAACCCCCGGCGGCGCTGAGCAGGAGTCGCCGCCGCCGAGGCACGGGCCTCCATCCCGCACAGCAGGTTCTGTCGGGGAGGGGGCCCGTCGCCCGTTTCGGGGCTTATGCTGGCGCCGGAGGTTCCGATGAGCCACTCCGTCGCCGGAGAGCCGCCCTCTGCCGGCCGCCGCGCCGCACCCTTGACCACCGCCGTCTACTCCGCCGCCGAGTGGGACCTGCTCACCAGCCTGCCCGCTCGGGTGCTCGTGGCCGCCGCAGCGCCAGGCGCCGGCCGCCCGGAGCGGGGGGTGATGGCGGGCCTCGCGGGTCTGGACGCGGTGGCTGCCGGCCGCGGGTTCGACAGTGATCTGGTCCGTGCCGTGGTCGCCGCGATCTACGCCCGCCACGACGGCGCCCCGGCGCCCGTCGAGCGACTCACCGACCTGGTGGACCTGCTGGTCGCGTGCCGGGCGGCGGTTCGGGTCCTGCGCCGGCGCGCTGATCCCGCCGACTCGGCCGCGTACCGCCAGTGGGTGCAGTCGGTCGCGGCCCGCGTCTGCCGGGCGGTGCCCGGCCCCGGCGGACGTCCGGCCAGCCCCGCCGACCAACGGTTCCTGGACCGGCTGGGTGACGCGCTCGGCCTCGGCTGAGGTCGGCGGGCCGTCGCGGCGGACGCCGAGGTGGCCCGTACCCTCTGATGACCGTGACCGACGACCAGCTTGAGGTGGGCGTGGGCCCCTGGCCGGGGGACCCGCCCGAGGACCCGCGCTACGACCCGGAGTTGCTGGCCGAGGGGGACCGGCGCAACGTGGTCGACCGCTACCGCTACTGGCGACACGACGCGATCGTCGCCGACCTGGACCGACGCCGGCACGGCTTCCACGTCGCCATCGAGAACTGGCAGCACGATTTCAACATCGGCACGGTGGTGCGCAACGCCAACGCCTTCAACGCCGCCGAGGTGCACATCGTCGGACGGCGACGGTGGAACCGGCGCGGCGCGATGGTCACCGACCGCTACCAGCACGTCCGGCACCACGCGACGATCGAGGAGTTCGTCGACTGGGCGGCGGGGCGGCGGCTGCCCGTGCTCGGCATCGACAACCTGCCCGGCTCCCGCCCGCTGGAGACCGGCGTCCTGCCGCGGGACTGCGTGCTGCTCTTCGGCCAGGAGGGGCCCGGCCTGTCCGAGCCCGCGCGCGCCGCCTGCGCTGCGCTCTACTCCATCGCCCAGTACGGCTCCACCCGGTCCATCAACGCGGGTGTGGCCAGCGGCATCGCCATGCACGCGTGGATCCGCACGCACGCCGGCCCGCCACCGGACTGACCCTCGCCCCGTCGGCGCAATCGGGCGTTTCCGGCTTGACGTGCCAGCGATGCCGGGTGACGGTGGGGTTGTGAGTGTCGCGGTGAGTTGTCCGAGATGCGGGGGCCCGGTACGGGCGCCGGATCTGATGCACACCGAGTCGAGGTGCCTGCGCTGCGGTCCCGTGCCGCCGCTGCACGTGCCCGAACACATCGGAGCGGAGATCGTCGCGAGCGTGGTGGAGCGGATCGCCGCGACCGCGGGTCCACCGGGGACGCCGCTGTGGTGCCCGTGGCCGCTGCCACCAGGTTGGACCCTCACCGGCGTGGCGTACGCCGGTGACGACCGCACCGGGGTGCGGGCGACGGCGGTGGCCTGCGCGGGGCCGGCGCCGCTCGACGACGGTCCGGCGGATCTGGTCTTCGTGGCCGAGGAGCCGGGCGTCGGCCTGGGCACCCGGCTCGCCGGCCTGGCCGGCCCGGATCCCGGACCGGAACTCGTCGACGCGCTGACGGACCCCGGACCGGGGCATCCCGAGCACGTGGGGCAGGCCAGGATCCGCGTCGGCGGGCACCCGACTCCACTGTGGCTGGTGAATTCTCCGACGGATCGAAGCGCGTACGCCGGCGAGGCTCGGGGAATGTGGCTGCATGCGATAGCCTGGCCGGCGAGTGCGGGTCACCTCCTCGCGGAAGACGTCGTGTTGCACGACCTCACCGAGTGGACTCCGCCCGAGCTCGTGTACGGCGCACCATCCCCGTACCTGTCCGGGAGGGCTTGACAACCTTCCGGGTTTGACGGAGAACGGACGCAGATCTTCACTGTACGACACCACACTGATACTCTGGGTGCCGCTGCGGTAATGGGACCCGGCGCCGCGCGAGAGGATGGCCCGCCATGGTCAAGAAGGTCCTCACCTGGGCCGGAATCGCATTCTTGATCTTCTTCGTCGCCTATCGGCCAAACTCTGCGGCTGATGTTTTCAAGTCGCTGGGCGGCGGGATCATGGACATCGCCCAGGGGTTCGGCGACTTCTTCACCAGCCTCGTCGCCTAACCGTCGATGGGCAGCCCCTCCGGTCCACCCTTCGACCCGGACGACCCCGACCGGGAACGTCGCGAGCGCGACACCGAGCCGATACCGCGGATCGGGCCGGATGACGGCCCGGGCTACGGAGCCGGTCCCGGCCTGTCCGACGGGCCGTCCCTTTCGGACGACGTCGGCTACGGCGAAGGGCCCGGCTACGCCGGCGAAGGGCGGTCCGGCCGGGGCTGGATCCGTGATCCCGAGGCCGCCTACCAGCCACCGCAGATCTCCGAGGACGAGCTCGCGGGGCTGCGTGCCGACGCGACGGGGGCGACTCCCCGGCGGGTGCTTCCGTTGGAAGACGAGCCCAGCTCGCTGGTCGCCCGCTACCTCTTCCCCACCGAGCGCTACCGGGGCGAGTGGAAGCGGCACTGGATCCACCTCACCAACCCGATCTTGATCGGCATCGCGGCGACGTTCGTGCTCGGCTACCTGTCCGGTTTCCTCGCCGGCAACAACGTGGGCGCGCTGACGACCATCGCGGTGCTGCTCTGGTTCGCCGTCATGGGCTGGGTGGCCTGGAGAGTCGCCGACTGGTGGTATGACCGGTTCATCCTGACCAACAAGCGGGTCATGGTGGTCAACGGCATCGTCACCCGCAAGGTGGCCATGATGCCCCTGGTCCGGGTCACCGACATGAAGTACGAGCAGACGCCGACCGGCCGCGCACTCAACTACGGCACCTTCGTCCTGGAGTCCGCCGGCCAGGAGCAGGCGCTGCGCGAGATCAAGAATCTGCCCAACCCGAACGAGCTGTACCTGCGAGTCGTGGAAGAGATGTACGAGCCGCAGGCGGTCGAGGCGCGGTTGGGCAAGGAGGCCGACGAGGCCAAGGCCGACGACGGGGCGTGAAAGTTTTCGTCCGAACATCGGAGCAAGTGCGCACCTTTCGTCATGGACCGACACGCCTCTGACGTGGCACTCTGCCAGGACGGTGTGGGTGCGGAGGTGTGCGGTGGCGAGCAGGGGCCCGTTGGAGGAGGAGTTTCGCGAGTTCGTCGCGGCTCGCTCCGCCGCTCTGCTCCGTACCGCCTATCTGCTCGCCGGCGACTGGGCGACAGCCGAGGATCTGCTCCAGACGGCGCTGACCAAGACCTACCTCGCCTGGAAGCGGCTCGGCGGGATCGAGGCGGTCGAGCCCTACGCCCGTCGTGTCATGGTCAACACCTCGACGAGCTGGTGGCGGCGACGCTGGCACGGTGAGCGCCCCACCGAGGTGCTGCCCGAGCGGCCCGGTGTCGACGAGATCGAGCAGCAGCTCGACCGCGACCTGCTCTGGCGGCACCTCAGGGAGCTGCCCAACCGGCAACGGGCGGTGCTCGTCCTGCGCTACTACGAGGACATGTCGGAAGCACAGACGGCAGCGCTGCTGGACATCTCGCCGGGCACGGTGAAGAGCCAGGCCTCCCGGGCACTGGCCACGCTGCGCCGACGGATGGGCGCCGCCACCCCGGACCTGGCCGACGCCCCCGGGACGGACCGGAGCGCCAACCCCGCTTCCTCCGGCCGGGGCCGCGACGCCGGCCTCTCCGCCGGGAGCCGCGACGCCACTCTCTCCGGTCGGGACCGTGGGGCTGCCCTCTCGGGTCGGGACCGTGGCGCTGCCCTCTCCGGCCGGGGCGACGCCGCGCGAGCTGGCCGAAGTGTCGACGCTGCCCGACCTGGTCCGGACGGGAGGGATGCGGGGGGCCGTGCCGCGGTGACGCCGCGTCCGGCGGCCGGCCGGGCCGGGCCGGGCGCGGTCGCACCCCGCCCGTCCGTGCCCCGCCCGATCGCACCGGCGGTCGAGCTGCCCACCGCTCCGGCGGTCGTGCCCGTCGGCACCGGCGCCGGGGACCAGCAGTGAGCGCATTCCCCCGGCGGCCCGACAACCTGACGGGCGGTCCGCAGCGTCCTAACCAGGTGCGACGTGACCAGCTGGAAGGTGCGGTGCGGGAGACTCTCTCGCACCAGGTCGCCGTCGCCCGTCCACTGACCGCCGACCCGGCCGGTCAGGCCATCCGCCGGGCCAAGCGGATCCGACGGCGGCGTGCCGGTGTCGGTGTCGCGCTCGGAATGGTCACCACCGTGCTGATCGGCGCCGGCATGACGCAGCTCGCCGACGAGACCGGCCGGCAGGGCCCGCCCATCGTCGTGATCGGCGATCCGGATCTGTCCGTCCGGCCGCTCCCCTCGGCCGCCGTCGCCCCACCCGCGCCGTCGCCCGGAACGCCCGCCGGTCTGCTCCTCGACGGCACCCTGATCAACGCCGACGGCAAGCGGCTGGCGCTGCCCAGCGTCGGCCCCGCCGAGCGCGCCCACAGCCTGCCCAGCGGCGCCGGTCTGCTGGTGGTCGGTGCCCCGACCACCGCCGGCCGTTCCCTCTGGGTCGCGCAGGACGACGGCCTGGTGCAGGTGCTGCTGGCCGGCGCGGGCCAGATCGTTCTCGCGCCGGACGCCAGCCAGGTCGCCTGGCGCGACGGCAAGGACCTGCTCGTGGCGGGGGTGGTCGGGAGCCAGCTCATCGGCACGGTACGCATTCCGGTCCCGGACGGCGCGGAACCCGTCCGGTTCGTCGGAAACAGCGTGCTGGTCCGGCTCGACCGGGACGGGCCGGCCCACGCCCTGTGGCGGCCCGGCGCGGGGGAGCTGACCGCGGTGTCCGAGCGGGGCACCCTGAACGTCTACGGTGCGCTGCCCGACGGGCGGCTGATCGGTCAGGTGTCCGCGAGCGGGCCGGGTGGGACCTGCCTGGCGGCGCTCGACCCGAAGCGGGCTCTGAAACCGGTACGCACCGCCTGCGGCGCACAGTTGAGCCTGGACGGCGCGGGCGGCGTGTCCGACGACGGGCGGTGGCTTCTGGTGAACGGGAAGGTCGGCGCGAGCGACCGGGCCCTCCTGGTCGATCTGCAGCGGCTCGGGACGACGCTGAACGCCATGCCGGCCGGCCCGGCGCTGAGTGGCGCTGTCGCCTGGACGACCCGGACGGACGTCTCCTACGTCGACAGCGCCGGCAAGCTGGTTCAGGTCGACGTCGAACGGGTGCGTGCCGGGCAACCGGCCGAGCCGGTGCCCGTGGCCGGCCTCCAGCCCGGTGACCGGCCGGTCCTGGTCACCGGCTCCTGATCCGCACCCGGGTCGCTCCCCGGAGTGGTCGCGGCGTCCCGCGCTGCGATCGATCGCCTCGGCTCGCTGGCCGGCGTTCCCGTCCCTGCGCCGCGGGGGCCTGGCCCACGGGCGGGCCCACGGCCTGGCGCACGGGCGGGCCCACGGCCTGGCGCACGGGCCGGCGCGCGCTGAGGGCCGCGCTCTACGGCTGGCCGGCACCTACGCGAGCCGGATTCGGGTCTGCTGGGTAGCGTCGGGAGGTGACCTCGCGTACCGGCCCCGCGCCGCGGATCGACCTGCACGCCCACTCGACCGCCAGCGACGGCACGCTGAGCCCGGCCGACCTGGTCCGCGCCGGCGCCGACGCGGGTCTGGACGTGCTGGCCATCACCGACCACGACACCACCGCCGGTTGGGCGCCGGCCGTACGGGCGCTGCCGCCGGGTCTGCGCCTGATCCGAGGCGCCGAGCTGTCCTGCCACTGGTCGGGCGCGCAGCCGCCGGTGCCGCTGCACCTGCTGGCGTACCTGTTCGACCCGGACCACCCGGAGCTGGTCGCCGAGCTGACCCGGGTGCGGGCCGCCCGCGAGGCACGCGGCGAACGGATCGTGGCGCTGCTGCGCGCCGACGACATCGACGTGAACTGGCCGGACATCCTCTCCGGGGCGGGCGGCGGCACGGTGGGTCGCCCGCACATCGCGCAGGCGCTGATCCGCGCCGGTCTGGTCGCCAGCACCCGGGAGGCGTTCGGCCCGGACTGGCTGGGCGAGCGGTACCGGCTGCCGAAGGACGACATCGACGTCTTCCGTGCGGTCCGGCTGGTCTGGGCCGCCGGGGGCGTACCGGTCTTCGCCCATCCCCGCGCCACCCGACGCGGCCGGGTGGTGCCCGACGAGCTGATCGCCGAGCTGGCCGCCGCCGGGCTGGCCGGCCTGGAGGCCGACCACGAGGACCACAGCCCGGCCGAGCAGGCCCACGTACGCGCGCTCGCCGCCGAGTTGGGCCTGCTGGTCACCGGCTCCTCCGACTTTCACGGCACCCACAAGAGCGTCCAGCTCGGCGCGTTCACCACCGGCGTCGAGGCGTACGAGCGGATCGTCGCCGCCGGGGTGACCGAGGTCGCTTCGGGCTGATCCGGGTATTTCGCCCACCAGGGCGCGGCTAGGTTGATCACGTGGATCTGAAGCTGTTCGGCGAGGTTTTCGTGACCCTGCTGGTGATCACCGACCCGCCGGGCATGATGCCGATCTTCCTGGCGCTGACCGGGCCGTTGCCCGCACGGGACCGCAACCGGGCGGCCTGGCAGGCCGTCGCGCTGGCTCTCGGCGTAATCGTGATCTTCGCGGTGGCCGGGCAGACCCTGCTCGACTACCTGCACGTGGACCTGCCCGCGTTGCAGGCCGCCGGTGGGCTGCTGCTCGTCCTGGTCGCCCTGGAGCTGCTGACCGGCAAGGCCGACGATCCCAGCCAGCAGGTCACCTCGAACATCGCGCTGGTGCCGCTGGGCACCCCGTTGCTGGCCGGTCCGGGCGCCATCGTGGCGACCATGCTCTTCGTTCAGCAGGCCGACGGGCTGGGTGACTTCACCGCCATCGCCGCGGCCATCCTCGCCGTCATGGTCGCGGTCTGGATCGTGCTGCGCTTCTCCGGCGGCATCGTGAAGATCCTGCGCCCCGGCGGCATCGAGGTGTTGACCCGGATCGCCGGCCTGCTCCTGGCCGCGATCGCCGTACAGCTCATCGCCGACGCGGTGGCGGCCTTCGTGACCCAGTACGTGAACATGGCCTGACCGGCACACCCGGAATGTCGGCGGTGGATGGCAGGATCGCAGGCGTGCGACGAGCCTCTTCAGCCGGACGACCCGCCGCAGGCGGTCGGGCCCCTCAGCAGCGCCCCGGTGGCGCCGAGCAGCTCGGCTTCGAGGGGATGCCGGAACGGCTGTTCGTCTGCACCCCGAGCAAGCTCGGCGCGTACGCGGACTGCCCCCGCCGCTACCGCTACTCCTACGTCGACCGGCCCGCACCGCCGAAGGGCCCGCCGTGGGCACACAACTCGCTCGGCGCCAGCGTGCACACCGCCCTCAAGAATTGGTACGCGCTGCCCGCCGACCGACGCCGCCCCGAGGCGCTGGCCACCCTGCTCAAGGGCACCTGGGTCCGTGAGGGCTACCGCGACGACGAGCAGGAGCGGGCCGCCTACCGGCGAGCGTTGAGCTGGCTGGAGGCGTACGTCGAGACGCTGGATCCGGAGTCCGACCCGCTCGGTGTCGAGCGGGTGGTGGCGGTCAAGACCGCGGTGCTGGCCTTCAACGGCCGGGCCGACCGCATCGACTCGCGCCCCGGGCCGGAGGGCCCGGAGCTGGTCATCGTCGACTACAAGACGGGTCGCACCGGGCTGGACACCGACGACGCTCGGGGCTCGCAGGCGCTGGCGCTCTACGCGTACGCGGCCGAGCGGGTGTTCCGTCGGCCGTGTCGCCGGGTGGAGCTGCACCACCTGCCGACGGGCACGGTCGCCGGCCACGACCACACCGTCGAGTCGCTGAACCGCCAGTTGACCCGGGCCGAGGACACGGCCCGCGACATCATGGCCGCCGAGCGGGCCGTCGCCGACGGCGGCGATGCCGACGAGGCGTTCCCGGTGGCGCCCGGCCCGCGGTGCGGTTGGTGCGACTTCCGGCGGCACTGCCCGACCGGGGCACAGACGCCGGGCAAGGAGCCGTGGGCGGCCGTGGACCGGTCCGCCGACGCCTGACCCCGTGCGGCCTGCCCGCACCTGACTCCGTGCGGCCTGTCCGCACCTGACACTGTGCGGCGTGTCCGCACCTCGCCCCGAGCGGGTCCGGCTGGTCAGCCGGCCAGCGGGGTCGCCGTGTGACGTTCGGCCCGCTCCTTGGCGGCCTGCATCAACGGCCCCTCCCGATAGCGGCGCGGTACCGCGGCGAGCGCCAGGCGCAGGGCGCGCACGGTGAGGTCCGCCGACAGCTCGGTGGTGGGCAGCCCCAACCCGCCGTACATCCGTCGGGCCCACGGAGGCAGCAGCGCGAGCGCGGTGCCAGCGATGCCCAGGTACGCCCAGCGCGGCGGGCCGAGGGTGAGGCCCAGCCGAGCCGGCAGGCTGAGCTTCCACGGCAGCGGTGGGGCGGTGAGGAAGATCGCCGTCTCGGCGGCCTCCCGGGTCATCCGCAGCTCCGGCCGCACCGCGCGGTAGTACGCCGCCACCTCGGCGGCGGTGCCCGGCACCGTGGCCGGGTCCAGCCCGACGAGGCCGGCCGACCGACGCTGCTCGGTGTAGTAGCCGTCCACCTCGTCGTCGGTGAGCGGCAGACCCGCCCGCCGGGCCGTGCTGAGGAACGATTCGACCTCGGTGACGTGCACCCAGCGCAGCAGGTCCGGGTCGTCGATCCGGAAGTCCTCGCCGGTGTCGGGGTCGGTGGCCCGCAGCCGGGCGTGCAGGCGACGCAGTCGCGCCCCGGCCTGCTCGGCTTCAGCCGTGGTGCCGTAGACGGTGGTCGCCACGTAGGTGGCGGTACGCACCAGTCGCCCCCACGCGTCGGTGCGGTAGTTGCTGTTTTGCGCGACCCCGGCCATGGCCCGGGGGTGCAACGCCTGGAGGTAGAGCGAGCGCAGGCCCGCGACGATCAGGATCGGCTCCTCGTGCACCTTCCACGTGACCGAACCCGGACCGAAGAGGCCGAGGTCATCGGAGTCCACCGACCAAGCGTGCCACGGCCCACCGGTCGGTGTCGGTGGTGCGGGCCGGGTCAGCTGTCGGCGGCGCGGCGCGACTGGCAGCTCGGGCAGAGGCCCCAGAAGGTCACCTCTGCCTCGTCCACCTCGAAGCCGTGCGCGGTGCCCGGTTCCAGGCACGGGGCACTGCCGACGGTGCAGTCGACGTCGGCGATCTCGCCGCAGCCCCGGCAGACCACGTGGTGGTGGTTGTCGCCGGCGCGCGCCTCGTACCGGGCGGGACTGCCGGCCGGCTCGATCCGGCGGGACAAGCCGGCCCGGCTCAACGCCCCCAGCACGTCGTAGATCGCCTGCGTGGAGACCGAGTCGAGGCGTTCGCGGACCCGGCGGGTGATCTCGTCGACCTCCAGGTGACCGCCGTCGGCGAGAACGTCGAGCACCGCGAGGCGCGGTCGGGTGACGCGCAGGCCCCTCGACCGCAACAGCTCCTCGCCACCGGACATGCGCCAATGACAGCACGTACGACCAGCAGCGACAACCGTCGCCCGCTGGGGGTGGCCACGGACACAGCCCGCAGGACCGACCTGCGGGGTCGCGCCGTGCTGAACCTGATCGCCGGCGCGCGCGTGTCTCCGGGCGAGAGCTCGGGGACGACCGGCGGCCCGTACGCTGGCGATCCCTCACCGTGATCCACCTGGAGGTGTCGATGTTCGAGGAGATCCTGGGTCTACCGGTACACGTCCTCGTGGTCCACGCGGTGGTCGTCATGGTCCCACTGCTGGCGGTGCTGGCCATCGGATACGTGGGGCTGCCGCGCTGGCGGCACCGACTGGACTGGGCGCTGGCCATCCTCGCCGTGGTCGCGCCGGTGACCGCGTTCGTGGCCGTGGAATCCGGTGAAGCCTTCACCGACGCCCTGGTCGCCAGCGGCTACCAGGGCCAGATCCTCGACCAGATCTTCGAGCACTCCCGCTACGGCGACATCCTGTTCCGGATCGTGGTGCCCCTGGGGATCGTGGCCATCGCGCTGCTCGTGGCGACCAGTGGGCACCCGCGGGTGCCGCGGCTGCCGGCACTGGTGACGCCGGTGCTCGCGGTGGCGACCGTCGCGCTGGCCATCGCCGCCCTGATCTACGTCTACCTGACCGGTCACTCCGGCGCCGAGGCCGTCTGGGGCACCACCCTCTGAGCGGCCGGTCGGGGTGGGCGCCACCGACGCCGCTCAGAAGATGAGGCGCGAGCAGAGCAGGCAGACAAGAGCCACCAGCACCACGGCGGCTGCGGCGCCGAAGCCGTAGGTGACCCGCTGGGAACGCTGCTCGGCCGCATCCAGGACGGCCATGTCCTGTGGCGGAAGCTGTCGGGGCGGGGCCGGTTCCAGGTGCACCGGGGGACGCCAGCCGGCCGGGGGCGGCACGCTCGGGGGTGGCCCCGCGTACCCGCTCGTGGGTGGGGTGGCGGGTGGGGGTTGGTCCGCCATCCCGCCGTCGCCGGTCCCGGGCCGGCGCCAGTAGTCGTCGTCCGGGGTGCTGCCACCGCTGGGGGTCGTCACGGCGTCCGACGCTACCAACGGAGCCGGCGGCCCGGTCGCTTCTGGTCGATGTGCCAACCGTCGGCGAGCGGTCGCCTGCGCTAGTCTTGCCGCTCGTGAGCACCGAGGACCCCGGCACGCAGGGCGCGCGCGGCGATGATGACCGCACCGTCGACCTGAGCGACGACTTCGTGGTGCTGCCCGAGCAGACCACGGACGACACCGACCACGGCTGGGGCGAGCGGAGCAGCGGCAACGACGACTGGCTCCTCGCCCAACGCCCCCCACACTGGGACTGACCCCGACGCCGCGCCTGCGGGGCGGGCCACCGGCAGCGCGGCGGGTCGGGCAAGCCAGGCCCACACCCCGACCGCGACTCTAGGGCGGACAACCGTCAGCACGGCGGGTCGGGCTAGCCGGACCGGCGCCCCGGCCGCGCCGTTGGTCGCCGGGCAGCCGGTCGCGGTGTGCTGGCCGGACGGGGTGTCCATCCCGGTTGGGGTGTGCAGAATCGCGGCGGCGAGGCCGAGCAGCGCGGCGACCAGCCCGGCCCGCAGCAGGGTGCGACCGCCGGGCAGGGCCGGCCGGCGCAGCGGGCGCAACGCCCGCGCGGAGTCCAACTTGCGGGTGATCATCTGCCGCCTCCGTCCCGGGTGCCGTCGTGGTGACACCCGTAGAGCGGCAGGTTAGGCCGGCAACGGCCGGCGCTGCGGACCCCTCGTCCCCGCCTGTGGACAACTGACCGGCCTGTGGATAACGCCCATCTACCGGCTGGATCTGCTATCGCACCCGGCGGGACCCGCTATGGCACGGAAAGGGAATCCGGGCGATCGACCCGGCCCGGCCGACTTTCGGGAACCCGAGTGGATCAAGGATGGACAGCGCCGCCCGGGCGATCGCGGGCGGCGCTGTCGGCGAGCTTGGGGAAGGCTGAGGTCAGGACGTGGAGCTGGCCGCCGGAGCCTTGCCGCCGCCCGACCCACCGGACGAAGACCCACCGGACGAAGACCCAGACGACGACCCGGACGACGAGGACGAAGACGACGATCCGGAATCCCCACCCGAGGACGAGGACGACGAGGACGACGAGGACGACTCGGACTTGGCCGGCTTGCTCGGCGTGCCTCCAGCGGAGGTCTCGGAGACGGACGCGCGGGAGTCGGTGCGGTAGAAGCCCGAGCCCTTGAAGACGATGCCGACCGAGTTGAAGACCTTGCGCAGCCGCCCCTGACACGCCGGGCACTCGGTCAGCGGCTCGTCCGAGAAGGACTGCACCGCCTCGAGCTGGTGACCGCACGCGGTGCAGGCGTACTGGTACGTGGGCACGTTCTCCTCCGGTATCTGAGCTCGGCCAGTTGGCACTCGACGTATTCGAGTGCCAATGGTGCGTCATTCGCCCCGGGTTCGTCCAGCGGACGTGTGGGGCGCGACACCCTGCGCCGCACCCGGGCCGTCGTCAAGCGTACGCATCCCGTCGGTGGGGGTGACGACCGCGCGGACCGGACGGTCGTGCGGCTCCGCCGGCAGCGCCTCGACCAGCTCCCCGTCGTGCAGCGGGACCACGGTCAGGGTCGCCGTGGGCACCCGTGCCAACGCCCGGTCGTACGAGCCGCCGCCCCGGCCCAGCCGTCGGCCGCGTCGGTCGACGGCGAGCGCCGGCACGACCACCAGCTCCGCTCCGGTGACCGCGGCCACGCCGAGGCGGGGGCCGGTCGGCTCCCGCATACCCCGACCGGCCGCGCTTAGAGCATCGGGTCCGGAGTACGCGGCCCAGTCCAGGTCCAGGTCGGGGAGGAGCACCGGCAGCAGCAACTCGGCGTCGGGCGGCAGCGCCGACCGCAACACCTCCGGCAGGTCGGCCCCGCCCGGCTCGGAGCCGACCGGGACGTACGCCGTGATCCGGCGCGGGCGCAGCCGGCGTACCAGGGCGACCAGCTCGGCCTGGACGCGCCCGGCGGCCTCGGCCCGCGCCGGAGCGGTCAGGGCCCGACGGCGGGCGAGCAGGTCGACGCGGGTGTCCCGCTTCGCCACTCGGGTCACTTCCGCTTCATCAGAAAATTCCGGCACGCAACACTCCTGACGCAACGCCACTCCCACGGTTGCTCTGTGTCAGCATCGCAAGCAACGGAGGCGGAACTTCCGGGGGGACCGAGTGACGCTACGCGGGCGGTTGACGGCAGCCTTCCTCGTGGTGGTGCTCGGCCCGGTCCTGCTCGGGGCGTTCTTCGTGGCCTCCACCGTCACGGCCGTCGACCGCAGCCGGTCCACCGAGCGCCTCGCGGTGGCGGCCTCCACGGTGCGTACCTCAGTCGACGCGCTCTGCCAGCAGCTGCGCGCCGCCGCCGACGCGGTCGCCCTCACCGGTGACCCGGCCGTCGCCGCCGGCCAGCTCGTCGGCCGTGGGCTGGCCGCAGCGGTGCTGGTCACCGACGTGAACGGACGCGTCACGTACGCCTCGCCCGGCGCTCCGTCGACCCCCTGGCGGGACTGCTCCGAGCCGGCCACCGCGTCGTCCGGCCCGGTCCGCGCGCTGGCCGCCCGGGTGGACCGCCGCGACCCGGCCGGCGCGCTACTGGGCACGGTGGCCGCCGCGCACCTGGTCGACCCGGCCTTCGTGGCCCGGCTGGCGGCGGTGACCGGGGTCGCGGTCACCCTGCTCGACAGCGGCGCGAGCGCCGCCCGCGTCACCCACACCACCGAGTCCCGGGAGGTACGCGACGCGGTGCTGGCCGCCGCCGGGGCCACCAGCGGTGAGCGCGTCACCGAGAGCACCAAGGGTCGGTACGTGCGCCGGATCGGGCCGTCCGCGGGCCAGCCGCTGCCGCTGGTGTTGTCGGTGCCGAGCGAGCGGCCGCCCGGGCTGCATGTCACGCTTGCCGGCGTGGTCGTGCTGGCCGGGCTGCTCGCCGTGTTCACCGCCTGGCGTCTGGCCCGGGTGACCACCCGGCCACTGGTGGAGCTGGCCGGAGCGGTCGACCGGGTGGCGCACGGCGACCTGACCGCCCGGGTGCCGGTGCGCAGCCGCGACGAGCTGGGACGGCTGGCGGCCGCGTTCAACCGGATGACCCGCGAGACCGGGTCGTACGTCGCGGCGCTGACCAGCAGCCGCGACCAGCTACGCGGGCACCTCGCGGTGCTCGGCGACACCCTGGCCAGCACCCACGACCTGCAACGCATCCTGCGGGTGATCCTGCACAGCGCCATCGCGGCCACCGGGGCGCGGGCCGGCGCGGTGCTGCTGGTGGAGGCCGGCGGGGTGCTCGTCGCGCAGTGCAGCGAGGGGTTGGACGGGCGCTGGCCGGCGGGGGACCAGGACGGGTCGCAGGGACTGCGGGTGCCCGTGGGCGTCGGTGTGGTCGGCGTGGTGGCCGCGACCGGCGAGCCGCAGCGGGGCCGGGTGGAACCGACCGAGGCCCCTACCGGCGAGCCCCGCTGCCGCACCTACGTCGCGGTCCCCTTCGCCACCCCGGGCGGCGCGAGCACAGCGGGCGGCGCGAGCACCCCGGGCGGCGCGAGCACCCCGGGCGGCGAGAGGAGTCCCGACGAGGCCGGCGCCGCTGCGGCCGCGCTCGGTGTGCTGGCGCTCTACGACCGGGTGGGCGCGGACGAGTTCGACGACGACGACCTGGTCAACCTGCGCACCTTCGCCGGCCACGCGGCCGTGGCGGTGGAGAACGTCCGGGTGCACGAGGAGGCGCAGCGGCTCTCGCTCACCGATCCGCTCACCGGGCTGTGGAACTACCGCTACCTGCGCGAGTCGATCCGGCGGGAGGTGGAGCGGGCCAGCCGGTTCGGCCGGATGCTCAGCGTCCTCGCCCTCGACCTGGACCGCTTCAAGGACGTCAACGACACGTACGGGCACGCGGCGGGGGACACCGTGCTGGCCGAGTTCGCCCGGCGGGTACGCGGTGAGATCCGCGAGGTCGACCTGGCCTTCCGGCAGGGCGGCGAGGAGTTCGTGCTGCTCCTGCCGGAGACCGACGCCCGGGGTGCGGCGATCGTCGCGGAGCGGCTGGGCGCGGCGGTGCGCGAGACACCGATCGCGGTCGAGGCGTACGCGGGGCCGATCGTGGTCACCGTGTCGGTGGGCATCGCCGTCTACCCGGACCACGGCAGCACCGGACGGGAGGTGCTGGAAGCCGCCGACGACGCCCTCTACGCGGCCAAGGCGGCCGGCCGGGACACCTATCGCGTGGCCGAGGCCCGCCCCGACGTGCCGACGCGGGAGATACCGGTACCCGCTTGCGCCGTCAGCCCACCCGACGGGCTGCCGCGTGCCGGCCGGCCCGTGCAGGCGCCCCGGGAGCCGGGCGGGCACGCCCGGTCGGAGTCGACTGCTGGCGTACCGGAATCGAACCGGTCGGGGCCCGCGCACGCCGGCCCGGATCCGGCGGACGAGCCGGCGGCCACCGCCGCGGACGCCGCGCGGGCCGGCCCCGACGTCACCCGGCCGGGGTCGGGCGGCGGCGCGTCTTCTGGGCCACACCCGCCGCGGCAGAGCCGTGGCCGATAGTCTCGCGGCATGTCGGAGCACTCAGCGAACCCCTCATCGACGGTCGCCGCAACCGGCCGTCCCGTGGCGGTCAAGGCCGTTATCCCGGCCGCCGGACTGGCCACCCGCTTCCTGCCGGCCACCAAGGCGGTGCCGAAGGAACTGTTGCCGGTGGTGGACCGGCCGGTGCTGCAGTACATCGTCGAGGAGGCCACCCAGGCCGGCATCGGCGACGTGTTGCTGATCACCGGCCGGGGTAAGACGTCGATGGTGGACCACTTCGATCGACGCCCCGACCTGGAGACCAGGCTGGAGGAGAAGGGCGACGCCGAGCGGCTGGCCGCCGTGCGCCGGCCCAGTGAGCTGGCCGAGATCTACACCGTCCGGCAGCCGGAGCAGCTCGGGCTGGGCCACGCCGTCGGGTACGCCGAGTCCCACGTCGGCGACCAGCCCTTCGCGGTGCTGCTCGGCGACGAGTTCGTCAAGCCGTCCGAGCCGCTGCTGCCGGCGATGCTGGAGCTGCAGGCCCGCACCGGCGGCGTGGTGCTGGCCTTCTTCGAGGTCGACCCGGCCGACACCAAGCGCTACGGCATCGCCTCCGTCGAGCCGGCCGAGGCGGAGCTGACCGACATCGGTGAGGTCGTCAAGGTCACCGGCATGGTGGAGAAGCCGCAGCCGGAGGACGCGCCGAGCAACCTCGCGGTGCTGGGTCGGTACGTGCTGCCCGGCAAGATCTTCGACGCGATCCGCCGGACCAAGCCGGGCAGCGGCGGCGAGATCCAGCTGACCGACGCCATGGAACTGCTGCGCACCGAGGGCACACCGGTGCACGCGATCGTCTACCGGGGCACCCGCTACGACACCGGCATGCCACTGGGGTACCTCCAGACCGTCGTGCAGATCGCCGCCGAGCGCGAGGACCTCGGCAGCGAGTTCCGCTCCTGGCTGGCCGAGTTCGTCAAGGCCGACGCGGCAGGCGGATCTGGTACATGACCGCGACGGCCGACGCCGAGGCGGCCGCGAACGAGTTGACGCCGCTCGCCGACTACCTGGGCAGCGTGCTGCGCAGGTTACGAGCGCTGCCGCCACTCGACCTCGACCTCACCCAGGCGCACGGCAACGTCCTCGCCGAGGACGTCGTCGCGCCGCACGCCTTCCCGGCCTTCGACCAGGCGGCCGTGGACGGGTACGCGGCCCGGTGGGAGGACATTTCCGGAGGGGGCCGGGGCCCGAGCTACGTCCCGGCCCCCTCCGGCACGCCAGGCGGCCGGACCATCCGGCTCAACGTGGTCGGCGACCTCGGCGCGGCGAGCTGGCGGCCGGTGCGGCTCACCCCGGGCTCGTGCTTCTCGGTGGCCGCCGGGGCGCCCCTGCCGGTCGCCGCGGACGTCGTGGTCCCGGTGGAGTGGACCGACCAGGGCATGGCCGCCGTGGAGATCTTCCGCACCCCCAAACGGGGGTACGGGGTACGCCGCGCCGGTGAGGAACTGCCGGCCGGCACCCTGCTCGCCCGCGCCGGCACGTACGTCTCGCCGGCGCTCGTCGCGGTCTTCGCCGCCACCGGCATCGGGCACGTGGTGGTCCGGCCCAGCCCTCGGGTGGTCATCGTGGCCACCGGCGACGAGTTGGTCGACGTGGGCCGGGGCAGCCAGCCCGGTCAGGTGGTGGACGCGAACTCGCACGCGCTGACCGCCGCCGCCGCCGAGGTGGGCGCGCTGGCGTACCGGGTCGGTATCTGCGACGACGACCCGGAAGGGCTGCGCGGGCTGCTGGAGGACCAGACCCTGCGCGCCGACTTGATCATCACCACCGGGGGGACCGGCACCGGCCCCGGGGACATGGTGCGGCGGATCCTGTCCCGCCGCGAGGGTGGCCGCGCCGGGCCGGTGACCTTCACCGACGTCGCGCTCTATCCCGGCACCGCGCTCGGGTTCGGCACCGTCGGCGCCGAGGAGGTGCCGGTGGTCTGCCTGCCCGGTGACCCGGGGGCCGCGCTGATCGGTTTCGAGGTGCTGGCCCGCCCCGCCATTCAACTGCTCGCCGGCGCCGAGCCGGTGTTCCGGCCCAGCGTCCGGGCGCACCTGCTGGAGACCGTGTCGTCCCCCGGCGGGTTGCGGGAGTTCCGGCCCGCGCACGTCGCGGAGCGGCGCGGCGGCGGTTACACCGTGCAGCCGCTGCGCGGCGGCCCGTTCACCCTCTCCGGCCTGGCCGAGGCGAACGGGCTGCTGGTGCTCGGCGAGCGGGTCACCACCGCCGCCGCCGGCTCCACCGTGGACGTCCTGCTGCTCGACCGGCGCCGGTGAGTGCGCTCGGCTGTTCTTCGACGGTGCGCGTGGTGGGTCCACTTGCGCACGATCCGGTCCCGCGCGGGAGACTGTGCGGGTGAGCCTCTTCGGACCCGCGCGAGCCCCCGGCTGGCCGGCGGTGCTGGTCGACGGCCCGGTGCTGCTACGGCCCTACCGGCGCTCCGACGCGGCGGCGTGGTCGGAGGTGCGCCGGGCCAACCGGGCCTGGCTGGCACCGTGGGAGTCGTCGCTGCCGGGCAGCTGGGACGAGCTGAACTCGCCGGCCGCGTTCCGCTGGGTGCACCGTGACCAGCGGCGTTCCGCCCGCGAGGGCGAGGGTATGCCGTTCGCGGTCTGCCTGCGGGAGGCCGACCGGGACCGGTTGGTCGGGCACCTCAACGTCGGCAGCATCGTGCGCCGCGCCTTCTGTTCCGGCTACGTCGGCTACTGGGTCGACGCCCGGGTCGCCGGACAGGGCGTGATCCCGACGGCGCTCGCGCTCGCCGTGGACCACGCGTTCGGCCCGGGTGGGCTGCACCGGGTGGAGGTCAACATCCGGCCGGAGAACCGACCGTCGCGGCGGGTGGTGGAGAAGCTGGGCTTCCGCGAGGAGTCGTACCACGTGCGCTACATGCACATCGACGGCGCCTGGCGGGACCACATCGGATACGCGATGACGAGCGAAGAGGTCGCCGCCGAGGGCGGTCTGCTGGCCCGCTGGCACCGGGTACGCGCCACCGCGCGGTGAGCCGTCCCACGCACGGGATCGGCGCGGCGCGGCGGCATCACGGTCGGTGCGCCGTAACCTCAAGTAACTGCAAGCTGCGGCAAGCGCTCACCGCCCGGACGATCTACGCACCCAGGCACGATCGGTGGAAGATCCTGCGGTCGGGCAGCGTTTGCTCCGAATTCGGTGACGGGAGGGGTGAGGGTGCCGACCTCGGTGCTCCTCGCCGTCCTCGCCGCCGCCGGCCTGCTCGCCCTGGCCCCGGCGCTGGTTCGTCGGTACGACGCCACCGAGCGGCTGGTGGCGGAGCGGGCGCAGTCGACGGCGCGGGTGCTCCAACGCCGTCGACGGCGCCGCACTGTGCCAGGACGGCAGCCCGTGCACCCGCCCCGCTCCCTCGTCGTCACCCTCAGTGAAGATGCGACTACAGGAAGGCTGGCTGCGCCGGTCTCCGCGCCCCCGGCGGCACGCCGCTCCGGCCGGCTGCGCGCCGTACCGCCGGCACCGAAGCGCTCCCGCCGTCGTCCGCCGCGCCGGCAGCACACCCCCGCCGTGTACCGCCGACGCCGGGTGCTCGCCGCGCTGCTACTGCTCAACGTCGTCGAGTTGATCGGCGTGCTGTTCGTCAGCCCCGGCTTCTGGATCGGCTTCTCGGTCACCTTCCTGCTGCTGGCCCTGTACGTCGTACACCTGCGCGGGCGTGCCCTCGCCGGCCGGCGTCGACGCCGCGCCCACGCCCGGGAGGCGGCGTGGCTGGCAGCCCGCCAGGCCGAGGTCCGCCGCGAACAGGCCCGCCGAGCGGCGGCCCGCCGGGAGGCGCAACGCCGCCTGGCGGCCCAGCGCGAGGGGGTACGCCGAGCAGCCATGGGCCTCGACCGGCCCGGCGACCTGCCGGCGGCCGTCAACGGGGGCTCGGTCTCGTACCGTCGCTCCGGAGGACTGCGCGGCCGCCCCTACGAGGCCGGCCGCGGCGCCTGACCCCGCGCTGCCTCGACCTCGCGGTGCCCGGCGTCGCGCTGCCCTGTGTCGCGGCGCCTGGCCTCGCGGCGCCTGGCCTCGCGGCGCCCGGTCTCGCGACGCCCGGCGTCGCGCTGCCCGGTGTCGCGGCGCTTGATCGACTCCGGTTCGCCGAGGTGGGGGTATCGCCGCGAGATGATACCGCCACATCGGCGACGTCGAGTCGATCAAGGGTGTGCGGGGGCTTGATCGACTCGACTTCCTGGAAGGCGGGGTGTCGAGGCGTCCCGGATGCCCCGGTTTCCTGGAAGTCGAGTCGATCTCCGTGCTGGTGACAGCGCCGCACCGGGGGCGGATTCGCGGTGGAGGCCGGCGACCTGTTAGCCTTGCTGCCGGCCCGCCCGGTGTAAGCCGGGTGGGACCGAAGCCGGTTCGCCGGTGGGGGGCTGTGGCGCAGACTGGTAGCGCACCTCGTTCGCATCGAGGGGGTCAGGGGTTCAAATCCCCTCAGCTCCACCCCAGGTCAAAGGCCGTTTCCGCGAGTCGGAGACGGCCTTTTTCGATCATGAAGGCAAGCGCGGCGGCGCGGACGTGCACGGTCAACTGAAGCGCTCGGTGGTCACGAGCACCGGGCGAGCACGGCCGGATCGGTGCGCAGACCGCGACTCAGCGAGGCGGAACTCCACCAACCGGCGCTCGGCGTCCAGCCCGCGCTGTGCAGACCCGTCGTGGTGAAGTCGTCGTGCCGGGTGAACTCCTCGACGAGGATGCCCTCCACCTCATGATCGCCCTGCGCGGACCGGACCAGGTGGTAATCCAGCGAAGGCCCGGCGTGCGGCCGATCGGTGCTCACCGGCCCCATCCTCCGGCCACGCCGCACACCGGGCAACAGTGATCCGTCCATACCAGACGGTTAGCCCGCAGACGTCGATCATGTCGTCCATCCGACCTGCCGCAACCGAGAGGCATGTTCAGGGGTGCTTCTGGCATCAGTTGACGCCCGGGAGTATCCGGGCCGCCCGCACGGGGAGAAGAGAATGACGCACACCGCTCGACACCGGATGCTCGCCGGCACCGCCGCCGGCCTGCTGGCCGCCTCTCTCGGCGTCGCCGTGGCCTCGACGGCGACCGCCGCGCCCAGGACCGGGGCCACCAGCGCCTGCACGATCAGCACCTTGCCCTATCCGACGGACACCTACCGCGCCGACGCGAGCGTCATCGACCCGTCGGGCCGCTTCGTCGCCGGCACCGCCCTGCGGATCCGGGAGGACGGCAACCAGTACCTGCTGCTGACCTGGGACGGGCAGCAGCTCACCGAGACCGAGGCGCCGGGCAACGGGATCGACCCGGTCGACGTCAACGAGAGCGGCATCGTGATCGGCAACGGCTGGGCGGAGAACGGCATCGGCCGACCGTGGACGTACCGCGCCGGCAAGCTCGAGCAGTTGCCGGTGCTGCCGTCCACCGGCATCTTCGTCTCGGCCATCAACAAGGCCGGCGACATCGTCGGCTACGGCTCGGACATCGTGCCCGGCGAGTTCGTCGCCCTGCGCTGGCCGGCAGCCCGCCCGGGCACGGTCGAGGTGCTCGACGCCCCGGTCAACGCCCAGCCGGTGGGGATCTCGCCGAACGGGACGATCGTCGGTTACGCGGGCCCGTTCGGTGACTGGACCAGCTGGGTCCGCCGGCCGAACGGCAAGATCAAGCCGCTCGCGGTTACGGGTGGTGGTTCGACCTCGCTTAACGCCGCCGCGGGCCACTGGGCCGTCGGCCAGGCCTGGCTGGGTGGCACCAGCCCGGCCAAGGTGCGGTGGGACGTGCGCGACGGCTCGTACACGTTCCTCGACCAGGAGATGGGGCTGGACGACGTCAACGCCAAGGGCGTCGTGGTGGGTGGCGACCGGGTCGCGCGCGGGTCCACCTCGCGGGTCCTGCCGGGCAGCGGCGAGCGGATCAACATCGGCGCTCGGGCCATCTCCGACACCGACACCATCGTCGGCTTCCGCAACGCCGACCGGGTGACGCCGGTGCGCTGGACGGGCTGCTGACCGCGCACCAAACGGGGGCGTGGGGCCGGTCCGATCACCGGGCCGGCCCCACGGCACGTCACGGCCTCCAGGAGCCGGCGGTCGCGAACTTGTGCTGGTACTCCAGCACTCCCGAGGTGTCCTGCACGTCGAACACCACGCTGCCGGTGCGCTTGGTGCCCGCGGTCAGGTCGTTGGCGGCCGGCATCGGTTTGCCGCAGCCGGAGAAGGCGCCGGCGATCGCGTTGGTCTCCGTCCCGTCGGCGGCGACCCACTGGAAGTACAGCGGGTTCGCCGAGCCGGTGCCCTTGGTGACCGCCACAGTCACGTCGGCGATCACGTACATGCCCTCGTCGGGCTTGAGGCCGTACGACGTGCAGGGCTTGGTGGCGGTGCTGAACTTCGTCACGGTGATCTCGACGGTGCCGCCGTTGTCGTCGATGACCAGGGTGTCCCCGGCGGACATGTTCCGGGTGTCGCTGTCGGCGGACGCCCGGGGCGACGGCGCGGTGCTGGCCGGCGGCTGCCCGACACCACGGGTGACTGCCGGGGTGGGCAGCGCGTCGGTCACCTCGTTCGCGGCGCGGTTCGCGCCGATGACCACCGCCACGATGCCGCCCGCGCAGCACAGCAGGGTGAGCACGGCCGCGGTCACCGCGATGGCCACCACTGTCTTCTTGGAGTTCTTCGTCTGCACGGGCGGCGGCGGCATGAGCGGGTAGCCCGGCCCACCGGGCTGCGGGTAGGCGCCCGCGCCGGGCTGCGGGTAAGCGCCGCCGGCCTGCGGGTACGCGCCGCCCGAGAACGGCGGCTGCTGCGGGTTCGCCGCTGCCGACCACGGGCTGGGCGGCACCGGCGCCTGCGGGACCGTCGGGTCGGCGGCGGACTGCTGCGGCTGCGGTGTCGCCGCGAACGGTTGCGTCGGCGGCTCCGGGTTCGGCTGCTGAGGGTCCTGCGGCCCGGCGGGGGGCTGGGGGTGGGTCACCGTACTCCTTGACGCCTCGTACGTGCGGTTCGGGAACCCGCCGACGCTACCGTGCGTCGCCGACCCGCCGGTCGCCGCGCCGGCTCGTGTCCCACCGTCCGCGAGTCGTCGACGCACCGGCCAGAATGGACGGTGCAGGGGTCAGCGCAGCGTGAGGACGGCGGCGGTGCGGACCAGGCCGTCGGCGACCACGAACCGGCCGGTGATCGTGCCCGGAGGATCGGCGACCTGCGCCGCGTCCACCCGCGCCGGTGCGATCCGGGCGGTGAACGTACCGGAGTCCGGGTCCAGCGTGAGGTGGGCGTCGTGGAAGTCCAGCCAGCTTCCGACGACGGGGTGCCAGACCTTGTAGACGGTCTCCTTGGCGCTGAACAGCACGACGGGCCAGGAGATGTCGGAGGGTAGCCGCGCGAGGGTCTCCTCCTCCTCGGGCAGCAGCACGAGTCGGCGTACCCCCGCATTGATCTCGCGGTGCCGTTCGGCGTCCATGCCGACCGATCGCAGGTCGGTGGCGCGCGCCGCGGCGGCGGCGCAGTAGCCGGTGGTGTGGGTGATGGTGCCGACCACCCCGGCGGGCCAGATCGGCGCGCGGTCGGCGGCGGCCGGCACGGCCGCCACCGGCAGGCCGAGGTCGGCCATCGCGCGGCGGGCGCACACCCGGCCGGCGGTGAAGTCCCGTCGACGGGTCTGCACCGCCCGTTCGCCGAGGCACGCCTGTTCGGCGGTGAGGAGTTCCCCGGTCCAGTCGTCGGGTGCGGCGACCGCCACGGCGACCGTCGGCGGCAGGAGGTCACGCACGGCCGCCACCTACCGTCCGGTAGCGAAGGGGCATCCGCTCGACCGTCAGATTTCCGACTCCCACGACGGGAGAAGGTACCGCAAAGATGTAACACCGGAGGGACGCGTCGCGCCCTCCAGGATGGCTCCGGGGGGACCACCATCAACACCTGGCCAGTCCCGCGAACATCTTGAGAGGACCTGCGATGAGCGATGGCACCGAACCGCCGGGGGATCGGGCCGACGACCACGCACCGACGACCCCGGGCTGGAGCTGCGGCTCCTGCGGCGACGAGTGGCCGTGCGCGACGAAGCGCAGCCGGCTGCTCGCGGAGTACGGGGATGACCGGGCGATGCTCAGCGTCTACCTGGGCTCGTGTCTCGCCGCCGCCGCCGAGGATCTGCGCGCGGCCCCGGTGATGTCGCTGCAGGACCGGTTCATCGGCTGGCTGCCCCGCGGCGCGCGACGCCGCTGAGCCCGCCGGTGGCCCCGCCCGGCGTGGGCGGGGCCACCGGTTGGCCGGGCGGGTTCAGGCCCGGCGAGGCCGGCGGGTCAGCGCGAAGCCGAACACCCCGGCCACCGCGGCGAGCACGCCGCCGATGCCGGTCCAGATCCACCGCGAGCCGAGATCCGGCAGCCAGTCCGCCGGCGAGTCGCCCTCGTCGTCGGCCTCCGGGTCGGGCGTCGGTACGGCGTTGAGCACCGTCCCCGCCCTGGTGTTCGCCACCAGCGGCGCGGCCAGCTCACCGTCGTCGGCCGAGGCGCCCCGGTCCGCGAGGACGCCGACCAGCAGGTCCACGTCGACGGGTGCGCCCAGGTCGGGCTCGGGCAGGTCGATGACGGAGAGCCGGACGACGTACGTGCCGGGCAGCGGGTCCGCCGACCACGGCTCGGCCCAGGGCCGCACCTCGCGCAGCGTGCAGCCCAGCGCCACGCTCGACGCCTTGCCGTCCACCGTCGGGGTCTGCGCCCCGGCGGTGCACGCCTGCCGTCGGCGCAGCCCGTCGAACACGTCGACGGTCCAGGTGGAGGCGCCGCTGCGTGCCTTCGGGAAGGTGACGGTGGCGCTGATCTCGTGCACCTGCCCGGCGGTCGCCGGGAACGACCAGTAGAGGTGGTCGCCGACCGAGGCGTCCACCCGCACCGGTTGGCCGGCCGTGATCGGGGTGGCGGTGAGGAACGAGGTGCCGGCCCGGGTCACCGGCGTGGCGCCCGGAGACGGGGTGGGGGCGGCCAGGGCCGCCCCGGGCAGCAGCGCGGCCCCACCGGCGGCGAGCAGCGCCGCCAGCGACCGGAACAGTGCGGTACGCATCAGTTCTCCCTCCAGGTGGCGACCCACCAGCGGGTGAGCAGGCCGGCGATCAGGCCGGTGAGCAGGCCGGCCACGGTGAGCAGGGCGAGCAGCACCCAGCCCCGGCCGAGGTCGGGCCCGTCCGGGGCTCCCGCGGCGGCGACCACGTCGATGGTCAGCTCCACCGGCATGCCGGGCGTCGCCGCGGTGCCCGGGCGTGCGGCGAACGAGTTGCTCACCACCAGGCAGACGGTGGTGGGCTCGACGACGGGCGTCGAGGTGTCGGCGGTCGCGTTCTCGTCGTCGGCGGTGTCCTCGTCGTCGGCTGTGGCCGACCAGCGCAGACCGGCGGAGAGCACGTCGGCCCGGCCGCTGCCCGCGTCGGCGCCACGGACGAGTTCCCGGCCATCCGATGCGGTGGCCCGCAGCAGCACCCCGTAGTCCCGGTTCACCGGCCGGTCCAGCGCCATGCTCACCGACGCGCGCAGCTCCTGCCCGGGGCGTACGGGCACCCGGTAGTAGCGGTGCTCGGAGAACGACTCCCGGTCGGCGTACACGCCTGGGGCGAGCAGCGGCGCGGAGTCACAGGCGCTCGCGCCGCCGACCACGGTCGGGGCCCGGGTGTGGGTGTCACCGGCCCGCTCGACGAGCTGTTTGATCCGGCCGGTCAGCTCGTCGGCGCTCTGCGCCGCGGTGTAGGTGCCTCCGGTCGCCCCGGCGATGCAGAGCAGCTGACGGCGTACCTTCTCGTCGGGCGCGAGACCGAGCGTGTCGACGACCAGGCTGGTGCCCTGCGCGGCCAGTTCCCGGGCCACCTGGCACGGGTCCGGTGGTGCGCAGGTGTCCTCCCCGTCGGTGATCAGCACGATCCGCCTGGTGGTGGCGCCGGTGCCCAGGTCCTGTGCGGCGGAGCGCAGCGCGAGCCCGACCGGGGTGAACCCGGTCGGTCGGAGCGTCGCTACCGCCGCCTTGGCCCGGGTCCGGTCGACCGGCCCGACCGGAACGATCTGTTGGGTGTCCTGGCAGCCGACCTTCTTGTCCTTGCCCTTGTAGGTCGCGCCGAGCACCCGGATGCCGAGCTGGGTCTCCTCCGGCAGCGCGTCCACCACGTCGTTGAACGCCTGCTGGGCCACCGAGATCCGGCTGCGCCCGTCGATGTCCGCGGCCCGCATCGAGCCGCTGACGTCGAGCACCAGCTCGACCCGGGGCGGCTCGGTCGCCTGCTCCTCGTCGGCCGCCGCCGGGACCGGCCCGGTCAGCGCGGTGGTCGCCAGCAGTCCGAGGAGGACGGCCGCCGATCGTCTGAAGTTGATCACGGCGGGCAGTGTAGTAAAATCCACTTTGGATGATCATTGGGGTGGTTGGTCGTCCCGGATGACCGGGGACGCGTGGACCCGGCCGGGTCAGGCGGGCGGGTCGAGCAGTGCGACCAGCCGCGTCGGCGCGATCTCCCGGTACGCGTCCCGACACAATTCGTCGATCTCGGCCCAGTCGACCGTGCCGTCCAGCCGTACGCCGACCCAACCCCGACCGCCGACGTAGGGCGGGCGGAAGAAGCGGGCCGGGTCGGCGGCGGTCAGCTCCGCCTGGGCGCCCGTCGGCGCGGCGCACCAGAGGTGGGGAAAGTCGTTCTGGTGGTGCCCGTCGGCGTGCAGAGTGACGAACACGCTCTTGTCCCGGACGAACCAGGTCGGTGACCCGTGGCTGGGCCGCTCGGTCACCTCGGGCAGCGCGAGGCAGATCGCCCGGACCCGTTCCAACAGCTCCACGGCACCCCGCCTCCCGTCACGATCCCGACGCCCACCACGGCGAGCCTAGTGCGTCGGGCCGGGTCGCCGGCAGCCCTCGAAGCGGCCTCCGTCGGCGTCGAGTCAGCCGGTTCGGGGGCGCTGGGTCCACGTCAGGTCACCCTCGGTCAACGGTCGGAGGGGAGACGTCGGCCCGGGTGGAATCCGTCGGAAATCTGACCCAAGTTGACCCGTTGTGCCGGTGGTGCGCGGTGGTTAAGCTCTTCATGCGCGCCCCAATCGCCCGCTTCCCCCGTGGCAGGCGATCGGGGCGCGCGTCTTCGTGTAAGAGGTCGGGCCCGCACGCGTGACGCGTGCGGGCCCGATTTTCCGTCGCGCTGTGCGGCGCGTCGCCCGCCGGTGCTTATATCCAGCGGCCGTCGAGCCACATTCGGGACAGCCAGTCCGAGTACGGGATCAGCCGTCCCACGAAAATCGGATAGAAGTACGCGAAGCACAACGCCACCAGCAGCACGTACGCCCCGGCCGCGATGCTGCCCACCAGCCGGCGTTCGTAGCCCGCGTCGCCGGGCACCAGGGCTGCCGTCTCACCCACGTCACCGCCGGGCGGAGCGATCAGCGCGCCCAGCACGTACACCACGGCCAGCACCAGGAACGGCAGCGCCGGCGCGACGTAGAACGAGAACATCGTCCGGCCGTCGAGGGCGAACCAGAACCAGGGCAGCAGTCCGGCGGCCACGGTGAGCAGGATCGCGCCGGCCCGCCAGTCCCGTCGGGCGATGCCCAGCCAGACCAGCGCCACGAGGGCGGGCAGGAACGACCACCACAGCAGCGGGGTGCCGAGCAGCAGGATCTCCGAGGCGCAGGTCGGCGCCCCGCAGGCGCCGTCGCCGGACCAGTGGAACGCCACCGGCCGCCCGAGCAGCAGCCACTGCCACGGCCACGACTGGTACTTGTGCGGATCGTCGAGCTGGGCGTGGAAGCCGTACGCGGCGCGGTGGTACTCGAAGAGGTTGACCAGCGGGCCGATCACCGGGGTGTCGCTGAGCGGGGCGCTCGGGTAGGCCGACGCGAGCCGGTAGTAGCCGTCGTCGCTGAGCAGCCACCCCGACCAGGTGGCGAGGTAGGTGCCGACCATCAGCACGCCGGCCAGCACCAGCCACGGCACCTCGTCGAGCAGGGTGTCCCGCCAGGGTCTGCGGACGCCCGCCGAGCGGCGGACCCCGACCTCCCAGAGGACGACGAACAGGGCGAACACCGGCACGAAGTAGAGCGCGCTCCACTTGACCGCGCAGGCGCAGCCGATCAGCACCCCGGCGGCGAGCCGCCACCACGGCCACGTGCGCCAGCCGGTCGCCGGCCGGCCCGCGCGCCCCGGCAGACTCGGGTCGAGCCCGTCGTCCAGGGCGCGCGCCCAGCGCCGGCGGCGGGCGTCCCGGTCGAGCACCAGCGCGCCGAAGGCGGCCAGCACGAAGAACAGCAGGAAGATGTCGAGCAGCGCCGCGCGCGACAGCACCAGGTGGAAGCCGTCCAGCGCGAGCAGCAGGCCGGCCGCGCAGCCGAGCACCGTCGAGCGGAACAGCCGCCGACCGATCCGGACCAGCAGCAGTACCGACAGCGTGCCGATCACGGCCGCCGAGAACCGCCAGCCGAACTCCGGCGCGGTGGTGAACAGGTGCCCACCGACGGAGACCTTCGACTCCGCGTCCTGATAGCCGAAGGCCCACTCGCCGACGCCGATCAGCCACTTGCCCAGCGGCGGGTGCACCACGTACGACGGGCCGTTGTCCTTGTAGTTCCACTCGACGCCCCGGCTGATCAGCCCGTACGCGTCCTTGGCGTAGTACGTCTCGTCGAAGATCTTGCCCTTGGGGCTGGACAGGCCCACGAAGCGCAGGATCCCCGCGATCGCCACCACCACGGCGGTGGCGAGCCACGAATACGGGTCCATCCGGGTGTCGACGGTGGCGAACCGGCGGCGGACCACGGCGGATATGCCCCCACCGTCGGCACGTGGTGCCGTCGGTTCCTGGTGGGGGCTGGGCTCGCCGGACACCTCGACCGTGTCTGCCGGGTCGGCGCTCGGGCTCTGCGCTGTCGACGCACTCGTCACCCGGCGATCGTAGGCTGCCAGGGTGTCCTGTGGCGCCCGTCGTCCCTGATACCGGTATTCGCTGTCGATGAAGGAGACGATGTCGTGGGTGAAATGTCCGAAGCTGGGCGCCTGATCCTGCTCGGTGCCCCGCTCGGCAACCCCGCCGATGCCTCGGTGCGGTTTCGGGAAGTCCTGGCCAGCGCCGACGTGGTGGCCGCCGAGGACACCCGCCGCCTGACCCGGCTGGCCCGCGACCTCGACATCACCGTCGGCGGCCGGATCGTCTCCTATTTCGAGGGCAACGAGGAACGGCGTACGCCCGAACTGGTCGAGGTCATCCTCGGCGGGTACGTGGTGGCGCTGGTGACCGACGGGGGCATGCCGAGCGTCTCCGACCCGGGTTACCGGCTGGTCCGGGCCGCGTTGGACGTCGGGGCGCCGGTCACCGTGGCCCCCGGGCCAAGCGCGGTGACCACCGCCCTCGCCGTTTCCGGGCTGCCCTGCGACCGGTTCTGCTTCGAGGGGTTCCTGCCCCGCAGTGGGGGTGCCCGCCGGTCCCGGCTGCGCGCGCTCGCCGCCGAGGAGCGCACCCTCGTCTTCTTCGAGGCGCCGCACCGGATCGGCGCGGCGCTCGCCGACCTGGCCGAGACGTTCGGCGCGGACCGGCCGGCCGCGCTCTGCCGGGAACTCACCAAGACCTACGAGGAGGTGCTCCGCCGCCCCCTCGGCGAGTTGGCCCGGTGGGCCGCCGAGGGTGATCCGCGCGGGGAGATCACCCTGGTGGTGGCCGGCTCGCCGGTGACCGCGCCGGAACGCCCCGACGACGACACCCTGCGCGCGGCCGTCGCCGAGCGGGAGGCCGCCGGCCGGTCCCGTCGGGACGCCATCACCGACGTCGCCACCGAATACTCGCTGCGCCGCCGTGAGGTCTACACGATCGTGCACAGCTGACCCACCGGCGCGTTCACCACGCGGCGGCGAGGAAGCCGAGGGTGATCAGCGCCGGGCCGGCGAGAGCCGTGGCCACCGCCCAGCGGCGGTGTCGCCGGCCGGGCAGCCGGGCCGACCCCGTCCACCGGACGATGCCGGCGGCGCAGCCGAGCACCGCCAGCAGCCCGGGCAGCCAGCGCAGGTGTCGGCCCGCGCCGGTGTCGGCGTACGCGGTGTCGCCGTCCGGGCCGGTCATCCGTGCCCGCAGCGCCGCCCCGGGGGCGCCACCTCCGGCGGGTACGCCGCTGACCCGTACCCCGTGGGCCAGGAACCGCCCGTCGTCGGCCGTGAAGATGCCCCGGCACCGCTGGGTGAGACCGCCTCCGGTGCAGTGGTCGATCACCACCGTGCCGTCGCGCGCGTGCCCGACCGCGAGCCAGAACGGGCCGGCGCTGACCCAGGCGAAGAAGGCCGCGACCAGGCTCAGCAGCACCAGCGCGGTCAGTCCGGGCAGCGGGTCCGGCAACGCGGTCGTCCGCGACGAGGGACGGCGAGCCCGGCGCTGGGGGGCGGCGACCTCGCGGACGGGAGTGCCGTCCCAGTGCACCTGCTCGATCGGCGCCCAGAACGTGCCCTCGTCGTCCGGTGGCCGGTCCCCGTCGACCCGGTGAGCAATTCGGCGACGGCTCTGCTGGCGTACCGGCACCCGACGCGGCACCGCGTCCACCGGCGCCCCGGTGGTCGGCTCCACCTCGACCGGGACCCGGGTTGCCGGCTGCGCCTCGACCGCCGTTCGGGCCGGTTCGCGCGCCGCCGGCGCGACGTCGGCCGACGCGCCCGGCGGGCTCGGCGGCTTCGGGCGGGCTGGGCTGGGCACGGGCGCCGTCGGGCTGGGCCGCGCCGGGGTGGGGGCCGGCGCGGCCGGCGTGGGCCGGGCCGGGGTGGCGGCGAGCTCCGTCGAGGTGTCCCGCCGTGGCGCGGCCGCCCGCCCGGACGGCGTGGGCCGCTGGTGGCCGGGCCGATCGGGTTCGGGGGCGGTGACCAGCCGGGGCTGCGGCGCGACCCCGGCGGCCCGGGGTGAGTCGGGCTCGTCGCCGCCGGTCGGCCCGGTGGGACGCTCGTCGTGGTCCCGGGCCGCTCCTCTGCCAGTCACGACGTTCATTGCACACCGGCAGCGGAGGCAGATCGGGCAGCTGGACCGCGTGTCGACGACAAATCGGACCAATGGGCGGGGTGGTCGATCCGGTCCGGCGGCCCGGCACCCCCCATTGGTTCGCGGACGCCCCGGGCGGGTCACTAGGCTTGCTGCTCATGAGTCACGTTCTCGCGGCAGTGGCCTGGCCGTACGCCAACGGCCCCCGCCACATCGGCCACGTCTCCGGTTTCGGCGTTCCCTCCGACGTCTTCGCCCGGTACATGCGGATGGCCGGCCACGACGTGCTCATGGTCTCCGGCACCGACGAGCACGGCACCCCCATCCAGGTGCAGGCCGACGCCGACGGGGTGACCCCGCGCGAGCTGGCCGACCGGTACAACAGGGTGATCGTCGAGGACCTGCACGGCCTCGGGCTCTCCTACGACCTGTTCACCCGCACCACCACCCGCAACCACTACGCGGTGGTGCAGGAGCTGTTCGAGGGGATGTACCGCAACGGCTACATCGTGCCGAAGACCACCATGGGCGCGATCTCGCCGTCCACCGGGCGCACCCTGCCCGACCGGTACATCGAGGGCACCTGCCCGATCTGCGGGTACGACAGCGCGCGCGGCGACCAGTGCGACAACTGCGGCAACCAGCTCGACCCGATCGACCTGATCGACCCGAAGTCGCGGATCAACGGGGAGACCCCGAAGTTCGTCGAGACCGAGCACTTCTTCCTGGACCTGCCCGCCCTGGCCGACGTGCTGCGCCAGTGGCTGGACACCCGGGAGGGGTGGCGGCCCAACGTGCTGCGGTTCTCCCGCAACCTGCTCGACGACCTCCAGCCGCGGGCGATCACCCGGGACCTGGAGTGGGGCGTGCCGATCCCGCTGGACGGTTGGCGGGATCGCTCCGACAAGCGGATCTACGTCTGGTTCGACGCGGTGATCGGTTACCTGTCCGCCTCGATCGAGTGGGCCCGCCGCTCCGGCGACCCGGAGGCGTGGCGCAGGTGGTGGTCCGCCGACGGGGAGGGCAAGGACGCCCGGTCGTACTACTTCATGGGCAAGGACAACATCGTCTTCCACTCGGTGATCTGGCCGGCGCTGCTCTCCGGGTATTCCGGCGAGGGCTCCCGCGACGGTGAGCCGGGCGAGCTGGGTCGGCTCAACCTGCCCACCGAGGTGGTCTCCAGCGAATACCTGACCATGGAGGGGCGCAAGTTCTCCTCGTCCCGCAAGGTGGTCATCTACGTCCGCGACTTCCTGGAGCGCTACGACGCCGACGCGCTGCGCTACTTCATCGCCGCCGCCGGTCCGGAGAGCAACGACACCGACTTCACCTGGGCGGAGTTCCTGCGCCGCAACAACGACGAGCTGGTCGCCGGCTGGGGCAACCTGGTCAACCGGTGCGTCTCGATGGCCGCCAAGAACTTCGGGGCGATCCCGTCGATCGACCCGGCCGGCCTCACCGAGGCCGACGAGGGGCTGCTCGCCGTCGCCCGCGCCGGGTTCGACACGGTCGGCGACCTGATCGGCCGGCACCGGCAGAAGCAGGCCATCGGCGAGGCGATGAGGGTCGTCGCCGAGGCCAACAAGTACCTCTCCGAGCAGGCGCCGTGGAAGCTCAAGGCCGAGGCCGACAAGCCCCGCCAGGGCACCATCCTGCACGTCGCCCTCCAGGTGGTCAGCGACGCCAACACGCTGCTCACCCCGTTCCTGCCGCACTCCGCGCAGCAGGTGCACGAGCTGCTGGGCGGCACCGGCGTGCACGCGCCGATGCCGGTCATCGAGCAGGTCGACGACCTGGACGGCGGGCCGGCGTACCCGGTGCTGACCGGGGACTACACGGTGGGCGCGCGCTGGGAGTCGGTGCCACTGGAGGCCGGTCGGCCGCTGGCCGCGCCGAAGCCGGTGTTCCGCAAGCTCGACCCGTCGATCGTCGACGAGGAGCTGGCCCGACTGGCCGGCTGATCAGCGAACGGCGCGCGGCGGTGGGCTCTCGGACCGCCGCGCGCCGTCACATCACGTACCGGGTGTCCCTGATCTGGTCGTCGCTCACCTCGGCGCCCGGCGCCCAGGTCTCGTAGACGCCCCGGTCGTGGCACTGCGCGCCGGTGGCGATCACCGCGTCCGGGTCCGGGAAACGCAGCCGTAGCCGCAGCCAGCCGGCCTCCTCGCGCAGCACCAGGCACGACACGCCCCGCCACTGCGCGAACCGGACCCGGCGGGCCACCGCGTCCACCGGATAGCGGGCCGCCCGGGTCATCGCCAGCACCCGGAACCCCCCGGGCAGGTCGGCCACCGCCTCGTACTCCGTGTCGCCGTAGAGGCCGACCAGCTGGGTGGAGCGCGGGGCGTCGCCGGTCGGCACGTACTCCTGGTCGGGGGAGAGGCCCGGCACCGCGGCCAGCAGGTGCCGCCACTGCGGGCCCACCATCCGCAGCCACGCGCGCTGCTCGGCCTGGTAGCTGTAGAGCACCACCTCGACGCCCTCGGCGGGATAGGCGACGAGCGTCGCGTTCGCCGGCATCGGCAGGTCGGCGAAGTCCCGGGTGATGAACTCGGGGATGAGCTGGCCGTTGCTCGGCACGAAACCGGTGCCCAGCACCGGCGGGCCCAGCCGGTCCCGGGACGCCAGCGCCGTCAGCCCCCGGTGCGCCTCGCCCACCGGCACGTCGTAGTCGCCCGGGTCGGCGGCCCGCCAGCGCAGCGCGTACGCCACGTCCGAGCCGTCCCGCCCGACGTCGCCGTCGGTGCGCAGCACCGTGGTCGTCGACGGCGTACGCAGGTGCGCCACGTCGTGCTCGCGATAGCAGAAGCCGTGCGGCAGCCAGCCCCGCACGTACCCGGCGAGCTGCCGGCCGGAGAGCACCTTCACCATCCGGGTGCCGCGCCGGATGATCGCCGAGGCACGCATCGCGGCCAACACCGGGTCACCCGCCGCGGACGGCTGCTGGCTGAGCTGGTGTACGTGCGACCAGCCGTGTTCCCGGTGCGCCGGCATCATCAGCGGTGTCTCCGGCTCCTCGGCCGGCACGACGGCACCGTGCACCGCGCTCACCTCCGTGACGTGCACGAACCGACGCCACGGCAGGGCGCTGCCCGGACGCGGCGCCCGCTCGAAGCCGGCCACCTCCTCGGCGCTGAACAGCTCGTACGCGGCGCCCCGGGCGATCTCCTCAGCCGGGTAGACGCCGCCGCCGAAGGCCACGCGCAGGCCGGTCCGTTCGCCGGCGGCGTCGCTCGCGTGGGGTGTGACGCTCACCCCGCCGCCTCGCTCCGCTCGGCAGCGGCGTGAGACGCCACGCTGCTGTGCCTCATGGTTCGCTCGCTGCGCTCGCTCACCCCGCCGCCTCGCTCCGCTCGGCAGCGGCGCGAGACGCCACGCTGCTGTACCTCATGGTTCGCTCGCTGCGCTCGCTCACACCACCGCCTCGCTCCGCTCGGCAGCGGCGCGAGACGCCACGCTGCTGTACCTCATGGTTCGCTCGCTCACCCGGCGACGGTAGAGTCGCGCGGCGTAGTCGAGGTGAACGCCGGGTGGCGGGCGGATGGACGGCCCCGGTGTGTGATGCTGTCGCTGATGAGCGAGCCGACTGAAACCCGCCGCGAGCGTGCCGCCCGGCGGGCCGGAGAGTTCCCGCCCGCCCCCGAGCCGCTGCCCCGGCCGGTGCTGGACAGCCACACCCACCTGGACATCACCGTCAGCGAGGCTGGCGTGCCCGGTGGCGGGCCGTCCGACGACCCGGTCGCCACGGCGATCACGGTGGCCACCAAGGTCGGCGTGGACCGGCTGGTCCAGGTGGGCGTGGACGTGGCCTCCTCGCGGTGGGGCGCGGACATCGCCGAGGCGTATCCCGCCGTGCTGGCCACCGTGGCGCTGCACCCCAACGAGGCGCCCCGGCTGGCCGACCTCGACGAGGCGCTGCGGGAGATCGAGTCGCTGGCCGCCCGCGACCGGGTCCGGGGGATCGGCGAGACCGGCATGGACTTCTTCCGTACCGGCGACGAGGGGCGCGCCGCGCAGGAGACGAGCTTCCGGGCGCACATCGCCATCGCCAAGCGGTACGGCCGGACGCTTGTCATCCACGACCGGGACGCGCACGCCGACGTGCTGCGGATCCTCGACGACGAGGGCGCACCGGACACGGTGGTGCTGCACTGCTTCTCCGGTGACGCCGAGTTCGCCCGCGAGTGCGTGCGCCGGGGCTACCTGCTCAGCTTCGCCGGCACCGTCACCTTCGGCAGCGCGACCGCCCTGCGCGAGGCCGCCGCGCTCACCCCGCTGGACCAGATCCTGGTGGAGACCGACGCCCCCTACCTCACCCCGACCCCGCACCGTGGCCGGCCGAACGCCTCGTACCTCATCCCGCTCACCGTCCGGTCCCTCGCCGCGACCACCGGCAGCGACCTGGACGAGCTGTGCGCGGCCATCTCCGCCACCGGCGACCGGGCCTTCGGCCCGTGGTGAGCCCGGCCCGGCGGCCGGTCCCGACGACGCCGCTACGCTGCCAGCCATGACCGGTCTCCTCGGCCCGGCGGAGATCCGGGAGCTGGCCGCCCGGCTGGGCGTCGCGCCCACCAAGAAACTCGGCCAGAACTTCGTGCACGACCCGAACACGGTGCGGCGGATCGTCACGGCCGCCGGCCTGACCCCCGACGACGTGGCCCTGGAGGTGGGCCCGGGGCTCGGCTCACTCACCCTGGGGCTGCTGCCGGTCGCCGGGCACCTGCACGCCGTGGAGATCGACCCGACACTCGCCGGTGCGCTGCCGGAGACCGTCGCCAGGCACGCCGGGGCGGACGCCGCCCGGCTCACCGTGCACCGCGCCGACGCGCTCCGGGTCAGCGCCGCCGAGCTGGCTGACCCGCCGCCGACCGCGCTGGTCGCGAACCTGCCCTACAACGTCGCCGTACCGGTGGTGCTGTACCTCCTCGCCGAGCTACCCACCCTCCGGCACGGCCTGGTGATGGTGCAGAAAGAGGTCGCCGACCGGCTCGTCGCCGGTCCCGGCTCGAAGGTGTACGGCATCCCGTCGGTCAAGCTCGCCTGGTACGCCCACGCCCGAAGCGCCGGTAAGGTGCCGCCGAACGTGTTCTGGCCGGTGCCCAACGTCGACTCCGGTCTGGTCGCCTTCACCTGCCACGAACCGCCCCGCGCCGACGTGCCGCGGGAGCGGGTCTTCGCCGTCGTGGACGCGGCGTTCGCGCAGCGCCGAAAGACCCTGCGCGCCGCGCTGGCCGGCTGGGCCGGTGGCCCGGACCGGGCCGCCGCCGCGCTGACCGCCGCCGGCGTCGACCCCGGGGCCCGGGGGGAGTCACTGACCGTCGAGCAGTTCGCCGCCATCGCCGCGTCGGCCCCGGCCGGTACGGTGGCCGCGAAGTAGGCTGACGCCGTGTCCGCCGACTCCGCCGAGGAGCTGATTTTGAGCAAGCCGTTCGACATTCGCCTGCGCACGCGGGACCTCACCCCGTGACCGAGGCCTGGCGACCGGACGACGAGGACGATCGACGCGGGGCCATCGGTCCGGTGCGGGTCCGGGTGCCCGCCAAGGTCAACCTGCACCTCGGGGTGGGCCCGCTGCGCCGCGACGGCTACCACGAGCTGAACACCGTCTATCACGCCATCTCCATCTACGACGAGCTGACCGCCCGCCGGGGCGACACGCTGGCGTTGACCATGGAGGGCGAGGGCACCGGCGAGCTGGCGCTGGACGACTCCAACCTGGTGATCCGCGCCGCGCACGCCCTGGCCGGGTACGCGGGGGTGCTGCCGCACGCCCGCCTGCACCTGCGCAAGCAGATCCCGCTCGCCGGCGGGCTGGCCGGCGGCAGCGCCGACGCGGCCGCCGCGCTGGTGGCCTGTGACGCGCTGTGGGGCACCGGGCTGTCCCGCGACGAACTGGCCGGGATCGCCGCCGACCTGGGCTCCGACGTGCCGTTCTTGATCTACGGCGGCACCGCGCTGGGCACCGGCCGGGGTGAGGCGGTCAGCCCGGTGCTGGCCCGAGCCACCTCCTGGCACTGGGTCGTGGCGATCGCCGACAGCGGCCTGTCCACCCCGGCCGCGTACCGCGAGCTGGACCGGCTGCGCGACTCCGGCGCCGCCGGCGCCCCGCTGGGCAGCACCGACGCTCTGCTGGGTGCGCTGCGTCAACGCGACCCCCGGGTCCTCGCCCGAACGCTCGGCAACGACCTGCAGGACGCCGCGCTGGCCATGCGGCCCGCGCTGGCCGACACCCTCAAGGCCGGCGAGGCGGCCGGCGCGCTCACCGGCATCGTCTCCGGCTCCGGCCCGACCTGCGTCTTCCTCGCCGCCGACGCCGCCGACGCCGAGCGGATCGCCGCCGAGCTGACCAGCGCCGGGGTGTGTCGGGAGGCACGGGTCGCGCACGGGCCCGTGGTGGGCGCGCGCGTCGGCTGACGTCGCGTCCCGGACGGCCCGCGCGGCGAGGGTGGCCGGAACGTCCGCGTACCCTTGGGTTCAGGCGTCCCGAGGTGCCCGCCGGCACCCGGACGCCTTGATCTTGAAGGGTGGAACGTGGCCAACATCGTCAATCTGGACCGGGTGTCCAAGGGGTACGGCGCCGCCGGGCGGCTGCTCACGGACGTCTCGCTCGGCCTGGACGACGCCGACCGGATCGGTGTGGTCGGCCTCAACGGCGCCGGCAAGTCCACCCTGCTGCGCCTGCTCACCAAGCAGGAGGAGCCCGACGACGGCCGGGTCACCCACCGCCGTGACCTGCGCGTGCTCTGGCTACCGCAGCAGCTCACCCTCGCCCCGGACGCCACCGTCCGGGACGTCGTGCTCGGCACCGCCTGGCTCGGTGAGGGCATGGGCGCCGAGCACGAGTGGGCCGGCGACGCCGGCGTCCGCAACATCCTCGACGGCCTCGGCATGCCGCACCTCGGCCTCGACCAGCCGGTCGGCCCGATGTCCGGTGGCGAACGGCGGCGGGTGGCGCTCGCCGCGCTGCTCGTCCGCGACTCGGACCTGCTGATCCTCGACGAGCCCACCAACCACCTCGACGTCGGCGGTGTCGACTGGCTGGCCCGGCACCTGGTCGGCCGCAAGGGCGCCCTCGTCGTGGTCACCCACGACCGGTGGTTCCTGGACGCGGTCTGCACCACCACCTGGGAGGTCGGCGACCAGACCGTCCGGGCGTACGAGGGTGGCTTCGCCGCCTGGACCCTCGCCCGCGCCGAGCGTGAACGCGTCGCCGCCGCCACCGAGGCCCGCCGGCAGAACCTGCTCCGCAAGGAGATCGCCTGGCTGCGGCGCGGGCCGCCCGCCCGCACCTCCAAGCCGCAGTTCCGCATCGACGCCGCGAACGCGCTGATCGCCGACGTGCCGCCGGCCCGCGACACCATGTCCCTGCAGCGCATGGCCGTCTCCCGGCTCGGCAAGCAGGTGTACGAGCTGGAGAACGTCGAGCTGCACGCCGGGCCGAAGGAGATCCTGCGCGACGTCACGTGGCTTGTCGGCCCCGGTGACCGGATCGCCATCCTCGGCGCCAACGGCGCCGGCAAGACCACCCTGCTGCGGATGCTCGCCGGCATCACCCGCCCCGACGGCGGCCGCCTCGGCACCGGCTCGACGGTGCGACCGGCGTTCCTCTCCCAGGAACTCGTCGAGCTGCCCGGGCACCTGCGGGTGCTGGAGGCCGTCGAGGAGGTCGCCCGCCGGGTCCAGCTCGGCGACCGGGAGGTCTCCGCCGCCCAGCTCGCCGAGGTCTTCGGGTTCGACGACCGCCGGCTCTGGACGCCCGTCAGCGACCTCTCCGGCGGTGAGCGTCGCCGGTTGCAGATGCTGCGGCTGCTCGCCGGCGAGCCCAACGTGCTGCTCTTCGACGAGCCCACCAACGACCTGGACACCGACACGCTGGCCGCGCTGGAGGACCTGCTCGACTCGTGGCCCGGCACGATCATCGTGGCCAGCCACGACCGCTACCTCATCGAACGCGTCACCGACACGGCGTACGGGATGTTCGGCGACGGCCGGCTCGTGCACCTGCCCGGTGGCGTCGACGAGTACCTCGCCCGGACCGCCGAGCGAGCCGGCGCCACCCGGGCGGGCGGCACCGGCCCGGTCGCGCCGGCCGGGCCCACCGCGGGTGGCATGTCCGCCGCCGAGGTGCGCCAGGCCCGCAAGGAGCTGACCCGGATGGAACGGCAGCTCGGCAAGCTCGACCAGCGCGAGGTGACCCTGCTCGACCAACTCGCCGCCGACGCCACCGACTACGCCCGCGTCGCCGAGCTGGACACCCAGCTCAAGGATCTGCGCGCCGAACGGGAACGGATCGAGGAGACCTGGATGACCCTCGCCGAGGACCTGCCCGAGGGCTGAGCGGGCCGGGCACGCCGGCGCGGGGGCCGTGTGCGGCGTCACACCGACACATGCGGAACAATCGTCGGCGACACCTCACCCTTGGAGACCCAGACATGGCCCACACCCCCATCAACCACCCCGCGCGGCCGATCTACCGGGCGATCGGCGGGCTGACCGGTCTGTACCTGGTGGTCTTCGGCGTGCTCGGCATCATCACGAGCGCCGGCAACGAGATCCTCGCCCAGGACGACACCCGCGTCCTCGGCCAGGGCGCCAACCTCGGCTTCTCGCTGCTCTGCGTGCTGCTCGGGCTCGTCGTGCTGGTCGGCACCGCGCTCGGCCGCAACATCGACGTGGCGATCAACCAGTGGATGGCGTACGCCCTGATGGTGATCAGCCTGGCCGGTCTGGCCTTCATCCGGACGGACGCCAACTTCTTCAACTTCAGCATCTTCACCGTGATCGTCGTGATGACGGCCGCCCTGGTGCTGCTCATGGCCGGCATGTACGGCAAGGTCGGCACGGAGGATGAGGCGGAGGCGTTCCAGAAGGCTCGTCTCGTTCTCTGAGTCTCTTCCGGTGTGTGGTTTTCGCCGGAGCCCGAGCTGCTCCGGGCGGTCAGGCTTGATCCCTGCGCAGCTCGGGCTCCGGCGAAACCTGACCTGGTCCGGCCTGCGGCGGACCGTTTCGGGCTTTGTGGTTCTCCGGACGGTCGGCTCTGCCCTGGGTGACAATCCTCCTGAAACGGTCGATTCAGGGGGGTCTGGGTATGCCGCACTTTCCGGTGAACCATCCGGCACGGCCGCTCTACCGGGTGCTCTCCGGCCTGATCGGCGTCTACATCCTGGTCTTCGGCGTCTGGGGTGTCGCCGAGACGATCGGCGACCCGCTCTTTGACCGGGGCAACCACTGGGCCCTCGGGCTCCGCACCAACCTGGCCTTCTCGCTCGCCTCGGTGGTCTTCGGAGTCGTCCTGATCATCGGGGCGTCCCGGCGCAGCAACCTCGGCCACTACATGAACCTCACCGCCGGGGCGGTGTTCCTGGTGACCAGCATCCTCATGATGTCCGTGCTGCAGACCGACGCGAACTTCCTCAACTTCTCGATGTCGACCGTGATCGTGTCGATGCTGTTCGGCCTGATCCTGCTGGGCACCGGCCTGTACGACAAAACCGGCCCGTCGGAGCACGCCGAGGCGGAGCTGGAACGCCGCAAACATCCGGTGGCCGACGTGCACCGCCGCTGAACGGTCAGCGGCGGCGGGCGGTGATCAACGTGGGCTTCGCCTCCAGGTGCGACAACCCGTTCCAGGCCATGTTGACCAGGTGCGCCGCCACCGTCTCCTTGCGCGGCTTGCGCACCTCCAGCCACCAGCGGCCGGTCAACGCGACCATGCCCACCAGGGCCTGCGAGTAGAGCTCGGCCAGCTTCGGGTCGTACCCGCGGCTCTTGAACTCGGCGCCCAGGATGTGCTCGACCTGGTGGGCCACGTCGTTCATCACGCTGCTGAAGGTGGCCGTGCCGGACAACAGCGGCGACTCGCGGACCAGCACCCGGAACCCGCTGGTCTCCTCCTCGATGTAGCCCAGCAGGGCCATCGCCGCCTGCTCCAGCAACTCACGCGGATGCCCCGCCGTCAGCGCCGTGGTGATCCGGTCCAGCAGGGCCCGGACCTCCCGGTCGACCACGACCGCGTACAGCCCCTCCTTGCCACCGAAGTGCTCGTACACCACGGGCTTGGAGACCTTGGCGCGGGCCGCCACCTCCTCGATGGAGGTGGCGTCGAAACCTCGCTCGGCGAACAGCTGCCGGCCGATCGCGATCAACTGCTCCCGCCGCTGCGCAGCCGACATGCGTACGCGTGAGGGGGGCTTGGGTTTCGCCGCCGCGGCCGGCACCGCACGCCGGCCGCCGGCTTCGTCACTGACCTCGGGCATGTCGCCGCCTCGCTGGCGCTCGGTGACGCCCTGCCGTGGAATGGTGCCTCCGCTGTGCCCGCTCACGTCGTCGCCTCACTGGCGGGCGGCCCGTCCGGCCTGCCGTGCCGTCCGACCGTACCCGGATCGGGCTCGGCCCCCCCGTCCGCCGAGCCGTCCGGCCCCCCGCTCCGCTCGGCCACCCGGCCATCCTGCCAGGTGGCACCCCACGGCACCGCCCGGTTTACCGGGGTGCGACCGGTTTCACGAGCTTGGCCGCGAGACGTTCGGGCTTCGGCCAGCGCACCTGCGACGCCGCGCCGACCTTCTCGAACAGCCAGATCACCCGGGCCGAGATGTCCACCTGACCACGCAGCACACCGTGCCGCGCGCTGGTCGGGTCCGCGTGGTGCAGGTTGTGCCAGCTCTCACCGAACGACAGGATCGCCAGCGGCCAGAAGTTCGACGCGCGGTCGCCCTGGCGCATCGCGAACGGGCGCTCGCCGTACACGTGGCAGACCGAGTTGATCGCCCAGGTGACGTGGTGCAGGAGGCCGATCCGGACCAGCCCGGCCCAGAAGAACGCGGTGAGCGCGCCCTGCCACGACCAGGTCACCAGGCCCCCGATCAGCGCCGGGCCGAGCAGCGAGACGGCCACCAGCACGGGGAACAGTCGGTCCACCCGGCTGATGTCGCGGTCGGCGATCAGATCCGGTGCGAACCGCTCCCGGTTGGACAGCTCGCGGCGGAACAGCCAGCCCACGTGTGCGTGGAACAGACCCCGCGTCAGTGCCCAGAAACTGGTGCCGAAACGCCACGGCGAGTGCGGGTCACCCTCCAGGTCGGAGAAGGCGTGGTGCCGCCGGTGGTCGGCCACCCATTGGATGATCTCGCCCTGTACCGCCAGCGAACCCGCGACCGCCAGGGTCACCCGCAGCCAACGCTTGGCCTTGAACGAGCCGTGCGTGAAGTAGCGGTGGAAGCCCACCGTGATGCCGAGCCCGGAAACCACGTACCAGACCAGGCCGATGATCACGTCGCTCCAGCCCAGCCAGCCGCCCCAGGCGATCGGCACGGCGACCAGCAGGGCCACGAAGGGGATCACGACGAAGGCCCACAGGGCGGCCAGGATCCCGTTGGACTGGCTGCCGTCGGTGAGCGGTTTCGGGCCGGGGCCGGCGGTGTTGGGTTCGAGCATGGTAGTGGACATGGCACCTCGCAGAGGGGACGGAAACGATCACGAACCTACGCCTACGTCACCGTAACTTACGGCTCGGTAGATCGCACGGGGAAGTTTGAAAAAGCTGTCGTACGTAGGTCCTAAAGCCCTGCTCAGGGCCCACCCTCCATTCGCTGTGGGGTGCCGCCCGAGCGGTTTCCCGCGCGGGGTGTCACCGCCGCCTCGGTCACGAGCCACGTGCGATGGTCGGCAAGGCCGAGGGGATCATGAAGGGCAGGAGTGCTGGCGTCGCGGCCGTCGGGCGTTAAGGTGTACCGGCAGGATGCTCGTTCTGAGGCGACGGTGTTCTTGACGTTGCAATCGGCCGTGGTGTAATTGGCAACACCCGGGTCTTTGGTACCCGTATTTCAGGTTCGAACCCTGGCGGCCGAGCTGTCCCGACAAGTCCGTTTTGGGTTCTGCTGGGGGTAAGAGGACGCGCTGCCGGGCCGCGTGGTTAGCATGGCCGCGAGAGTGTCCGCCGTCCCGACGGGAGCCACGTCGTGCCCCAGCCCCACCTTCGTACCGTCGTCGTGCTCGCCGCCGGTGAGGGCAAGCGGATGAAGTCGACACTGCCCAAGGTGTTGCACCCCCTGCTCGGCCGTACGCTGCTCGGCCACGTGCTGAGCGCGGCCGGGCCGCTGGCCGCCGACCGCACCGTCGTCGTGGTGGGCCACGGCGCCGACCAGGTCCAGGCCCACCTGACCGAGATCGCCCCCGACGCCACGCCCGTGCTCCAGGCCGAGCAGCTCGGCACCGGACATGCCGTGCGGATCGCGTTGGACGCCGTACCGGAGGGCGCCGGCACGGTCGTGGTGATCAACGGCGACGTGCCGCTGCTGCGCCCGGAGACGGTGGGCGCGTTGGTGACCGCGCACGAGGAGGCCGCCGCGGCGGCCACCGTGCTGGCCGCCGAGGTGCCCGATCCGACCGGGCTCGGGCGGATCGTCCGGGACGCCGACGGCCGGCTGGAGCAGATCGTCGAGGAGCGCGACGCCGACGCGACCCAGCGCGCGATCCGGGAGATCAATGCCGGCATCTACGCGTTCGACGCGGTGCGGCTGCGCGACGCGCTGGGCAAGCTCTCCACCGACAACGACCAGGGCGAGGAGTATCTGACCGACGTGTTCGGCCTGCTCCGGTCCGTCGGCGAGCCGGTCGCGGTGCACGTGGCCGTCGACCACGTCGAGACGCTGGGCTGCAACGACCGGGTGGAGTTGGCGTCGCTGCGGCGACTGCTGCGCGACCGGGTCAACGAGGCGTGGATGCGCACCGGGGTGAGCCTGCTCGACCCGGCGACCACCTGGATCGACGTGACGGTGGCGCTGGACCGCGACGCGGTCATCGACCAGAACACCCAGCTGCGCGGGGCCACGGTGGTCGGCGCGGGCGCGCTGGTCGGGCCGGACGTGACGCTGATCGACACGATCGTCGGCCCGGCGGCGTCAGTGGTGCGCAGCCACGCGGTGGGCGCCGAGGTGGGCGCGGGCGCCAGCGTGGGGCCGTACGCGTACCTGCGGCCGGAGGCCCGGCTGGGCGAGAAGGCGAAGGTCGGCACGTTCGTCGAGGTGAAGAAGTCCGAGATCGGGCCCGGCTCGAAGGTGCCGCACCTGACGTACGTGGGTGACGCGACGATCGGCGAGCAGACCAACATCGGCGCCGCGTCGGTCTTCGTCAACTACGACGGGGTCAACAAGCACCGCACGGTGATCGGCAGCCACGCCCGGACCGGGGCGGACAACATGTTCGTCGCGCCGGTCGAGGTGGGTGACGGCGCGTACACGGCGGCCGGCTCGGTGATCGTGGACGACGTGCCGCCGGGCGCGATGGGTGTCGCCCGCGCGCGCCAGCGCAACATCGAGGGCTGGGTGGTGAAGCGGCGGGCCGGTACGGCGGCGGCCGAGGCCGCGCAGCGCGCCGGCGACGCGGAGGGTGCGTCGGAGGTGGCCGGCACCGCAAGCGACAGTGAGGCAATGCACGGGCGGGCCGAGACGGTGGGCGGTGCGTCCGGCGCGGGAGATACTGCAACCGAATAGTCCCCGACCCACCACCACCGGGCCGGGTACCGCCGACAAACGGGAGCAGACGGGCCCATGGGCAGCATCGTCGCCGAAAACCGCAAGAGCCTGATGCTCTTCTCCGGACGGGGTTTCCCGGAACTGGCCAAGGAGATCGGCGAGGTGCTCGGTGTGGCACCGACGCCGGCCGACGCGTACGAGTTCGCCAACGGCGAGATTTTCGTACGGTTCAAGGACTCGGTGCGTGGTTCGGACGCCTTCGTGGTGCAGTCCGTGACGCACGGGGTGAACACCTGGGTCATGGAGACCCTGATCATGGTGGACGCGTTGAAGCGGGGGTCGGCGAAGCGGATCACCGTCGTGCTGCCGTTCTACCCGTACGCGCGCCAGGACAAGAAGCACCGGGGTCGGGAGCCGATCTCGGCCCGCCTGGTGGCGGACCTGCTGAAGACCGCCGGCGCGAACCGCATCCTCACCGTCGACCTGCACACCGCGCAGATCCAGGGCTTCTTCGACGGCCCGGTGGACCACCTCTTCGCGATGGACATCCTCGCCGAGTACGTGGAGCACAAGTACGCCGGCCGCCCGATGACCGTGGTGGCACCGGACTCCGGCCGGGTGCGGGTGGCCGAGCGGTGGACCGACCGGTTGGGTGGCTGCCCGCTGGCGTTCATCCACAAGACCCGTGACCCGATGAAGCCGAATCAGGTCGTGGCGAACCGGGTGGTCGGCGAGGTCGAGGGTCGGGTCTGCCTGATCGTCGACGACATGATCGACACCGGTGGCACCATCGCCAAGGCCGCGGACATCCTCAAGGAGTCGGGCGCGGCGGAGATCGTGGTCGCTTCCACCCACGCGCTCCTGTCGGACCCGGCGACCGAGCGGCTGAAGAACAGCTCGATCAGCGAGATCGTGGTGACCAACACGCTGCCGTTGCCGCCGGAGAAGCAGCTGGACAAGCTGACCGTGCTGTCGATCGCGCCGCTGCTGGCGCGGGCGATCCGGGAGGTCTTCGACGATGGCTCGGTGACCACTCTCTTCGGTGGCCTGAGCTGAAGATGGCCGAGTCGGCCGGCCGGAGCTGACAAACTGGTCGAAACGGGCTGGCACGCTGGCGGGGAACACCGTCGGCGGGCCAGCCTGGAGCCGTGACCGGGGACTGCCGGAAACCCGGGAAACAGCTCGGGTAGACTGGTGCGGTTGCCACGGCGAGGGTGCCCGGCGGGCCGCTGAAGAGCGCCGCACGGAGGCACCGTCATCGACGCGGTGCTCCGGGCAGTCGTTCATGACGCATGAGCCCCAGCGAGCCCCTCGCCCCAGCACCGCAAGACGACAAGCCGCCGCAGCGAAAAGCATCAGGAGTTTCCCCGTGTCCGAGGTAAAGATCAGCGCCGAGCCCCGCACCGAGTTCGGCAAGGGTGGTGCCCGTCGTACCCGCCGGGCCGGCAAGGTGCCCGCCGTGCTGTACGGCCACGGCGAGAAGCCCAAGCACATCGCGCTGCCGTCGCGGGAGTTCGCCGCCGCGATCCGCAAGGGCGGTGCCAACCAGCTCTTCGCGATCGACATCACCGACGGCACCCAGGTGCTGGCGCTGCCGAAGGCGATCCAGCGGGACCCGATCCGGGACACCTTCGAGCACGTCGACCTCATCCTGGTTCGCCGGGGCGAGCAGGTCACCGTCGACGTTCCGGTCCAGCTGACCGGCGAGGCCGCCCGCGACACCCTGATCGTGCACGACCACGACACCCTCTCGGTGACTGCGGACGCCACCAAGGTGCCGGACCACCTCGAGGCGTCGATCGAGGGCCTGGAGGCGGGCTCCTCGGTGACCGCCGGCGACGTCGAGCTGCCCAGCGGTGTCGAGCTGGCCGTCGACCCGACGCTGCCGGTCGCCGCGGTGACCGCCGCGCCGACCGCCGAGCAGCTCGAGGCGACGCTGCCCGAGGTCGAGGAGGCCACCGAGGAGGCCGAGGCCGAGACCGGCGAGGTCACCGAGGGCTCCGAGGGTGCGGACGCCGCCCCGGCCGCCGAGGGCGCGGAGAACACCGAGGCGCGTACCGAGGCCTGATCGGTTCGTATCGTGCGGCAGGCGTCCCCGAGTTTCGGGGGCGCCTGCCGGCGTATCGGGAGTCGGTGAAGACGGCGGGAGGGGCGGGTCGTGACGGACGAGGCGGGGCCGTGGCTGGTGGTCGGCCTGGGCAATCCGGGCCGGGAGTACGCCGGGAACCGGCACAACGTCGGGTTCATGGTGGTGGAGCTGCTGGCGGGGCGGTTGGGCGCGCGGTTCGGCCGGCACAAGCGGGCGGTGGCCGAGGTCGCGGAAGGGCGGCTGGGGTTCGGCGGTCCGAAGCTGGTGCTGGTGAAGCCACTGACGTACATGAACCTGTCCGGCGGGCCGGTCGCGGCGCTGTCGCAGTTCTACAAGGTGCCCCCGGCGCGGGTGATCGCGGTGCACGACGAGCTGGACATCGGCTTCGGCCAGGTGCGGATCAAGTGTGGCGGCGGCGAGGGCGGGCACAACGGCCTGCGTTCGATGTCCAAGTCGTTGGGCACCAAGGACTACGTCCGGGTGCGGTTCGGCGTGGGTCGGCCGCCGGGGCGGCAGGATCCGGCGGATTACGTGCTGTCGGATTTCGGCGCGGCGGAGCGTAAGGAACTCGATTTCCTGGTGGACCGGGCCGCCGATGTGGTGGAGTCGGTGATCGTCAAGGGCGTGGAGCCGACCCAGAACCTGTATCACGGCGGTTGAGCCGGGCGGGGCGTACCGGATCGGAAACGGTTGGCCGGTAGTCTGCGCCTTTCGGCGTGCCGTGACCGGCGACGCGGGTCGCGGCCGATCGGTGCGTGCGGGCACGGGCCGCGGCGAGGCGACGGGAGCGGGCAGATGGGCAGTCCTCCGATGATCGACGGGGCGTTCGCCCGGTGGTTGGCCTCCCGGGCCGGTCAGGCGCTGCTCGACCTGCGTGCGGAGTTGGGCTTCGCGGACACGGGCGCTCTGAAGTCAGCCGGGGACAAGGTGTCGCACGACCTGATCCGCACGGAGTTGGCGCGGTGGCGGCCCGGCGACGCGGTGCTCTCCGAGGAGGACGAGGGCTCGCGGTTGGCCTGGGCGGCCGAGGTGAACACCGGCGCGGTGTCCCGGCTGACCGCGGACCGCGTGTGGATCATCGATCCGTTGGACGGCACCAGGGAGTTCGCCGAGGAGGGCCGCTCGGACTGGGCCGTGCACGTCGCCCTCTGGGCGCGGAGCGCGCCGAGCCCGCACGGGCTGGTCGCCGGGGCGGTGGGATTGCCGGCGCAGCACCGGGTGCTGGGCACCGACTACCCGCCCGCGTACCCGCCGATGACGGTGGAGGCGGCGACGGCCGGTGAGCGCAAGATCCGCCTGGCGGCGAGCCGGAGCCGACCGCCGGTGTTCCTCACCGACCTGGCCGAGGACGTCGGCGCGCACCTGGTGCCGATGGGTTCGGCCGGTGCGAAGATCGCCGCGGTGGTGACCGGCGAGGTGGACGCGTACATCCACGCGGGTGGGCAGTACGAGTGGGATTCGGCGGCCCCGGTGGCTGTGGCGACGGCCACCGGACTACACGCTTCCCGGATCGACGGTTCTGCGCTTCGATACAACGAGGCGGATCCGCGCCTGCCGGACCTGCTGGTCTGTCGCAAGGATCTCGCCAACCGGTTGCTTGCAGCGCTGCAGAGGCATTCCGGGTAGCCTGAGCGCACTTCTTGACATGTCCGACCGGAAAGGTCTGGAAATCGGATGAGCGAGCGAGTGTCATGACGTCCCCCGCGGCCTACCGGGTCTCCCACCTGGACGCCCTTGAGGCGGAGAGCATCTTCGTGATGCGCGAGGTTGTCGCCGAGATGGAACGCCCGGTGCTGCTCTTCTCCGGCGGCAAGGACTCGATCGTCATGCTGCGGTTGGCGCAGAAGGCGTTCGCTCCGGCCAACATTCCCTTTCCCGTCATGCATGTCGACACCGGGCACAACTTCCCCGAGGTGCTCGAATACCGCGACCAGCGGGTCGCCGAGCTGGGGTTGCACCTCGTGGTGGCGAGCGTGCCGGAGGCCCTGGCCAGCGGGCTGGTCCGTGAGTCCGGTGACGGGATGCGCAACCGGATCCAGACGCCGGTGCTGCTGGACGCGGTCGAGAAGCACCGCTTCGACGCGCTGTTCGGTGGCGCCCGCCGCGACGAGGAGAAGGCGCGGGCCAAGGAGCGGGTGTTCAGCTTCCGCGACGAGTTCGGCCAGTGGGATCCGAAGAATCAGCGCCCGGAGCTGTGGTCGCTCTACAACGGCCGGCACCACCCGGGCGAGTCGATCCGGGTCTTCCCGCTGTCCAACTGGACCGAGCTGGACGTGTGGCACTACATCGCCCGGGAGCGCATCCCGCTACCGTCGATCTACTACGCGCACGAGCGCGAGGTGATCGAGCGGGACGGAATGTTCTACGCGGTCAACGAGTTCTTCCGTCCCCGCGCGGGTGAGGAACGGTTCAAGGCGCAGGTGCGCTACCGCACCGTCGGCGACGCCTCCTGCACCGCGGCGGTCCGCTCGGACGCGGACACCGTGGAGAAGGTCATCGAGGAGGTGGCGGCCACGCGGATCACCGAGCGGGGCGCGACCCGTGGTGACGACCGGGTCAGCGAGGCCGCCATGGAGGACCGCAAGCGGGAGGGGTACTTCTGATGACCACCGAGATCGTGGCCCCGGCCGTTGCCGGCACCGAGGCCACCCCGGAGGCGCGGCCGATGGACCTGCTGCGGTTCGCCACCGCCGGCAGCGTGGACGACGGCAAGTCGACCCTGATCGGCCGGCTGCTCTACGACACCAAGTCGCTCTTCACCGACCAGCTGGCGGCGGTGGAGGCGGTCAGCGCGGCCCGTGGCGACGAGTACACCAACCTGGCGCTGCTCACCGACGGCCTGCGCGCCGAGCGGGAGCAGGGCATCACCATCGACGTGGCGTACCGGTACTTCGCCACGCCTCGACGCAAGTTCATCATCGCGGACACCCCCGGGCACATCCAGTACACCCGCAACATGGTCACCGGCGCCTCGACGGCCGACCTGGCGCTGATCCTGGTGGACGCGCGCAAGGGCCTGGTCGAGCAGTCCCGCCGGCACGCGTTCCTCTGCTCGCTGCTGCGGGTGCCGCACCTGGTTCTGTGCGTCAACAAGATGGACCTGGTCGACTGGTCGCAGGAGGTCTACGAGCGGATCGCCGACGAGTTCACCGCGTTCGCCGCGAAGCTCGACGTACCGGACCTGACCGTGGTGCCGATCTCGGCGCTGCGCGGCGACAACATCGTCACCCGGTCGGAGAACATGCCGTGGTACGAGGGCCCGTCGCTGCTGCACCACCTGGAGCGGGTGCACATCGCGAGCGACCGCAACCTGGTCGACGTCCGGTTCCCCGTGCAGTACGTGATCCGCCCCCAGTCCACGACGGTCACCGACTACCGGGGTTACGCCGGTCAGGTCGCCTCCGGCGTGCTGAAGCCGGGCGACGAGGTGATGGTGCTGCCGTCCGGCTTCACCAGCCGGATCGCCGCCGTGGAGACCGCCGACGGGCCGGTCGCGGAGGCGTTCCCGCCGATGTCGGTGACGGTACGGCTGGCCGACGAGATCGACATCTCCCGGGGCGACATGATCTGCCGGCCGAACAACGCGCCGGCGGTCGCCCAGGACATCGAGGCGATGGTCTGCTGGATGGACGAGACCAGCCCGCTGCGGGTCGGCGGCCGGTACGCGATCAAGCACACCACCCGGTCGGCACGGGCAATCGTGCGGGGGCTGCACTATCGGTTGGACATCAACTCACTGCACCGCGACGAGTCGGCCGACGAGCTGCGGCTCAACGAGATCGGCCGGGTGCGGCTGCGCACGACGGTGCCGCTCCTCGCTGACGAGTACCGCCGCAACCGCACCACCGGCGGCTTCGTCATCATCGACGAGGCCACCAACCGCACGGTAGGCGCCGCCATGATCGTCGAAGCCAGCTAAACCCAGCGCCCCCGGCCCTCGCCGGCTCGGCGCCGGCATGATCGCACTCGATCCATGAAGTAGTGGCCTCGCCCACCGGGCGAGGCCACTACTTCCATGAACGAGCACGATCTCCCCCCTGCCCCTGCCCCTGCCCCTGCCCCCGCCCCCGCGCCCGCCGCCGCGACTCGTGATCAAGAGATTTGCGTCAAAATCCGGGCTCGGACTGACGCAAACCTCTTGATCAACCAGCGAGTGGGGGGCCGGGGGGTGGGGGGCCGGGGGTGGGGGTCAGTGCAGGCGGGTTGCGCCGGGGGCGGGGAGGACCGGGAGCGTGGTGGGGGCGGTGAAACCGCGTTCGGCGTACGCGGCCGTGACGGCTGCCGCCACCGCCTCGGCGCGATCGGTCTCCACCAGGGCGAGGACGCAGCCGCCGAACCCGCCGCCGGTCATCCGGGCACCCAGCGCGCCAGCCGACAGCGCCGCCTCGACGGCCGTGTCGATCTCCGGCACGGTGATCTCGAAGTCGTCGCGCATGGAGACATGCGAGGCGGTGAGCAGCGGGCCGATGTCCCGGACCCGGCCGGCGCGCAGCAGCGCCACCGTGTCCAGCACACGCTGGTCCTCGGTGACCACGTGCCGGACGCGCCGCCGGGTCTCCTCGTCGTCGAGGCGGGCCAGTGCGCTGTCGAGCTGGTCGACGGCCACGTCGCGCAGCGCGGCGACGCCGAGCGCCTTGGCGGCCGCCTCGCAGGAGCGGCGGCGGGCGGCGTACTCCCCGTCGGCGTGCCGGTGCGGTGCGCGGCTGTCGATGACCAGCACGGCCAGCCCGGCGGCGTCCAGGTCGAACGGGATGTGCTCGACGGACTCGTCGCGGCAGTCGAGGAAGAGCGCGTGCCCGGCGCGGCAGCGGATCACCGCGGACTGGTCCATAATGCCGGTCGGCGCGCCCACGTAGACGTTCTCCGCCCGCTGCGCCAGCCGCGGCCGCCGCTCGGGGGACAGGTCCAGCTCACCGAGGTCGAGCAGGGCGGCGAGCACGGACGACTCCAGCGCGGCCGACGAGGAGAGCCCGGAACCCAGCGGCACGTCGGAGGCGATCGCCAGCCGGGCGCCGGGCACCGCGTGGCCGGCGTCGCGCAGCGCCCAGACCACCCCGGCCACGTACGCGCCCCAGCCGGTCACCCGGCCGGGCTCGGCCACGTCGTCCGCGCCGAAGGTGATCGTCTCGTCGGAGAGCTCGGACCAGACCGTCCAGCGCTCGTCATCCTGCCGGTCGGCGGCGACGACCGTACGCAGTGGTAGCGCGAAGGGCAGCACGAACCCGTCGTTGTAGTCGGTGTGCTCGCCGATCAGGTTGACCCGGCCGGGCGCGGCCCAGAGGCCGGTGGCCTGGCCGCCGTACTGGTCGGTGAAGCCGGCGGCGGCCCGCTCGACGACGTCACCGGTGGGGCTGGTCATGACTGCTCCAGGACGTGCGTGCGGTAGAAGGCCCAGGCGTCGCCGACCATGTCGTGCAGGGTGGGCTTCTGCGGCACCCAGCCCAGCTCGTCGCGGGCCAGGGCGGAGGAGGCGACCAGCTCGGCGGGGTCGCCCTCGCGGCGCGGCGCCACCTCGACCGGCAGTTGGTGCCCGGTGACCTCGCGGACCACGTCGGCCACCTGCCGGTTGGTGAAGCCGTTGCCGTTGCCGAGGTTGTAGACGCGGTGCTGGCCCGCGGTGGCGGCGTCCAGCGCCAACAGGTGGGCGCGGGCCAGGTCGGCGACGTGGATGTAGTCGCGGACGCAGGTGCCGTCCACCGTGGGGTAGTCGTCGCCGAAGAGCTGGAGCTTCTCCCGCCGGCCGGCGGCGACCTCCAGGGCGATCGGGATGAGGTGCGTCTCCGGGTCGTGCCGCTCGCCGAGCGCGACGTCACCGGCGAGGTGCGCCCCGGCGACGTTGAAGTAGCGCAGCGAGACGGCGGCCAGCCCGTGCGCGATGGCCTCGGAGGTGAGCGCCATGTCGACGGCGAGCTTGGTGGCGCCGTACGTGTTGGTGGGCGCCTTGACCGCGGTCTCCGTGATCGGCAGCTCGGTGGGGTTGCCGTAGACGGCGGCGGTGGAGGAGAAGACCATCCGGGGCACCCCTGCGGCGCGGACGGCGTTGATCAGGGCGAGCGAGCCGACGGTGTTGGTCTGCCAGTACAGCTCCGGCTTCACCATCGACTCGCCGGCGGCGATGAGGGCGGCGAAGTGCAGCACCCCGTCGAAGCCGGCGTCGGGGGTGAGGATCTGGGCGGCGTCGTGAATGGACGCTTCGACGTGGGTCGCGTCCGGAGCGAGCGCCTCGCGGTGACCGGTGCGCAGGTCGTCCAGGACGACGACCTGGTGGCCCGCGTCGAGCAGCATCCGGGTCACCACGCTGCCGATGAATCCGGCGCCCCCGGTGACGAGCAGTTTCACGTCGTTGCCTCCTGCCTGGCCCGCCGGGACGTGGCCTTTGGTGATCACCCTACGGCGGCGGATAAGACCGGAGTCGACCACCACCAACCCATTCCATCATAATCTCTCACGTTTAAACAGAGCCGCACATCGCCGATGACTCCGCGCGATCGCCGGTACGGCGGGCACCCGGTGTCTACCATCTCTGTCATGCGGGAAGCGGCCCGTTCCGGGCTCCGGCGACGCGTGCGGGGGAAGCCCCGCCGCGACCCCGGCCCGCTCGCCCGAGCCGTCGCCCGGATCCTGGTCCGTGCCGCCGACGGCGCCACCCGCCTCGTCACCGACCTGCTCGGGGCCGGCCCGGCGGCCGGGCGGGAACGCATCTCCGAGGCCGAGCTACGGGACCTGCTCGCGGTGAACACGGTGCTCGATCCGGACGAGCGGCGGATCATCGACGAGGTGCTGGTGGCCGGCGCGCGTCTCGTCCGCGAGGTGATGATGCCCCGCACCGAGGTGGTCTTCCTGCCGGCCCGGCTGACCATCGCCGAGGCCGCCCGGCTGGTGCGGGCCGAGACGCACACCCGTTACCCGGTGACCGATGGCACCCAGGACGACGTGGTCGGGTTCGTGCACCTGCGGGACGTGCTGCTGCGTCCGGACGCCGACCCGTGCGTCACCGTCGGTGAGCTGACCCGTGAGGTCAGGCAGGTGCCCGGCAGCAAGCCGGTCCTGGCCGCGCTGACCGAGATGCGCCGGGAGGGTCACCACCTGGCGGTGGTGATCGACGAGTACGGCGGTACCGCCGGGATCGTCACCCTGGAGGATCTGATCGAGGAGCTCGTCGGGGAGATCCACGACGAGTACGACACGACCCCCGACCCGCCGCACGCCGGCCTGCCGGCGGTGGTCGACGGCCGGCTCAACCTCGCCGACTTCGCCGAGCGGACCGGCGTGGCGCTGCCCGCCGGGCCGTACGAGACGGTCGGCGGGTACGTGATGGCCGTGCTGGGCCGGCTGCCACTGCCCGGGGACGAGGTGCCCGTACCCGCCGAGCCGCCCGACGACGGCGGTCCCGATCCGGTGGACCCGGCGGACGGTTGGCTGCTGCGGGTGCTGGCCCTGGACGGACGTCGGGTCGCCCGACTCGCGGTGTCGGCGCTCCGCGTGCCGGAGCAGCGGCGCGTGGGCGTGCCACGCGAGGTCAGCGCCCCGACACCGGCCGGCCATGGCCGACGCGCCGGCCCGTCATGACGGCCCCGCCTGCTTGCTGACAGAATTATCGCCATGCCCGACGTTTCCGAGCGACCCCGCGTCTTCTCCGGCATCCAGCCGACGGCCGACTCGTTCCACCTCGGCAACTACCTGGGAGCCGTGCGGCACTGGGTGGCCCTGCAGGACACCCACGACGCGTTCTACTGCGTGGTGGACCTGCACGCCATCACCGCGGGTCACGATCCGGCGCTGCTGCGCCAGCGGACCAGGGTGGCGGCCGCCCAGCTCTTCGCGGTCGGCCTCGACCCGGAGCGCAGCACCCTGTTCGTGCAGTCACAGGTGCCTGAGCATCCGCAGCTGGCCTGGGTGCTCGGCTGCATCACCGGCTTCGGCGAGGCCAGCCGGATGACCCAGTTCAAGGACAAGTCCCAGAAGCAGGGCAACGAGCGGGCCAGCGTCGGGCTCTTCACCTACCCGGTCCTGCAGGCCGCCGACATCCTGCTCTACCAGGCCAACGCGGTCCCGGTCGGCGAGGACCAGCGTCAGCACCTGGAGCTCTCCCGCGACCTGGCCCAGCGGTTCAACTCGCTGTTCGGCGCGACGTTCACGGTGCCCGCGCCGCACATCGTCAAGGACACCGCGAAGATCACCGACCTGCAGGACCCGACGGCGAAGATGTCCAAGTCGTCGTCCTCGCCGGCCGGCATCATCGACCTGCTGGACGATCCGGCCCGGTCGGCCAAGAAGATCCGCTCCGCGGTGACCGACACCGGTCGGGAGATCGTCTTCGACGCCGAGACCAAGCCGGGCGTGTCCAACCTGCTGACCATCTACTCGGCGCTCAGCGGGCGTGGCATCGACGAGCTGGTGGCAGCGTTCGCCGGCCGCGGCTACGGAGACCTCAAGAAGGAGCTGGCCGAGGTCGTGGCGGAGTTCGTCCGCCCCATCCAGGAGCGCACGCGCACCTACCTCGACGACCCGGCGCAGCTGGACAAGCTGCTCGCCGCCGGTGCGGAGAAGGCCCGGTCGGTGGCCGGCGCGACCCTGCGGTCCGCGTACGAGCGGGTCGGCTTCTTCCCGCCGGTGCGCGGCGAATAGCGCTGCGGGACAGGTGGGCGGGTCGGTGGCCGACGTGGCGGCACGGAGCGTGGATCGCAGTGGCGGGGTGCCGCCGTCCGGCGACACCGTCCAGATCGGCATAGCGGTGGACATCCCGGAGCCGTGGGGGGCCCAGCTCACCCGGCGCCGGGTCGAGGCGGGCGATCCCCTCGCGGTGCCGGCACACGTGACGCTGCTCGGTCCGACCGAGATCCCGACCGCCGTCCTGCCGGGCGTCGAGCGGCACCTTGCCGCTGTGGCCGCCGCGCATCTGCCGTTCACGCTGCACCTGCGGGGCACCGGCACGTTCCGGCCCGTGACGCAGGTGGTGTTCGTCGCGGTGGCCGCCGGGATCAGCGAATGCGAACTGCTGGCCGCCGCGATCGCGGCCGCGCCGGGCCTGCACCGCCAGACCCGCTTCCCGTACCATCCGCACGTCACCGTGGCGCAGGACGTCCCTGGCGAGGCGTTGGACAAGGTGTACGAGGATCTGGCCGACTTCTCCGCGATGTTCGAGGTCGACGGGTTCACCCTCTTCTCGCACAGCGGGCAGGCCCGGTGGCAGCCCCGCCGGGACTTCCGCCTCGGCGACTGACGGTCGGCGACCCGCCGGGCGGCGAGCACTATTGCGCCGGTTGCGACGGCGGCGGTGAAAGATCGGCGAGGATGATCGCGTGAACGTGATCGGCCGTATCGAGGCGGGCATCGACCGCTGGGTGGGTGCCGCGCGCAGCCGGTCGAGCCTGTTCGACCACGTGTGGCGTGCCGGGGCGCTCTACGCCGAGGTGTTGGCTGGGCGGCTCGCCGCGGCGATCGCCTACTACGGCTTCTTCGCGGTCTTCGCGCTGGCTCTGGTCGCGTACTCCATCTTCGGCGCGATCCTGGAGGACAACGACGAGGTCTCCGCGGCGGCGGCCAGGTTCCTGAAGGAGAACCTGCCGTTCCTGGACGCGCAGCAGATCGCCAACTCCAGCGGCACGGTCGGCGTGGTCGGCCTGGTCATCCTGGTCTTCACCGGGATCGGCTGGGTGGAGGCGATCCGCTCCTCTCAGCGCCTCATGTACGCGCTCAACCAGCAGCCCGGCAACCTCGTGGTCCGGCGGCTGGTCGACCTGGGGGTGATGATCGGCGTCTTCGTGCTGCTCGGCCTCTCGGTGGCGGCGGTGGACGCGTTGGAGTCGCTGCTGCGCTTCCTGCTGCGCAGCACCGGGTCGGTCGGGCTGACCACGGTCAGCGCGGTGCTCAGCGTGCTGGTCAACGCGGTGCTCGCCACCGCGCTGCTGCTCGCGGTGCCCCGGCTGCGGATGAGCCGGTCCCGGCTGCGCCCGGTGGTGCTGCTGGTGGCGATCGGCATCACGCTGCTCAACACCGTCGGGCGGTACTACGTGGTGCGCACCGAGCGCAACCCGGCGTACACGGTGGTGGCCGGCGCGGTCGGTCTGCTGCTCTACCTCTACCTGCTCAACCAACTGGTGCTGTTCGGGGCGGCGTTGCTCGCGACCAGTACGAGCGGGCGGGTGGTGGATCTGGCGGAGGGCGCCCCGCCGGTGGATCTCGACGAGGACACCGATCCCGGTGCGCCGGGCGGTGCGGGCTGATGGCGGAGGTGCCTGACGTGCTGATCACGGTCGATCCCGACTCGCCGGTGCCCCCGTACGAGCAGGTGCGGGTGCAGCTCGCCGAGCTGATCGGCGACGGCCGGTTGCCGGTGGGCAGCCGACTGCCCACCGTCCGGCAGCTCGCCGCCGACCTGCGGCTGGCCGCGAACACGGTGGCGCGGGCGTACCGGGAACTGGAGGTGGCGGGGCTGTTGGAGACCCGGGGGCGCAACGGCACCTTCGTCGCACCCGGCCGCGACGACGCCGTCGACCGGCTGCACCGGGCCGCCGTCGAGTACGCCGCCGAGGCCCGGCGGCTGGGCGTACCCCCGGACCGTGCTGTCGCTCTCGTCCGCGCCGCCGTCGACGCCACCCGGCACGACTGAGCCCTGCAGGTCGATCAACGTTCCCCCGTGGTTATTGCTTGTGTTGCCGAGGGCTACCGGCTCCAGAGATGTCAATGAATGCGCAATATTGACCGATGTTGCGGCTGTGCGTACCCGAGCGCTTCCCGCCGCCTCGCAGGGCACCAGAGGCAACCCGGGGGAGGACGTGAACAGCTCACCCGCCGTCACTCCTTCCGGACCGATGGCGGCGTTCCCCGGCATGACACCGAGCAAGGTCATGGACGCCTGGGCCGGGCGGTGGCCCGTCCCGGTGACGGTGGACGGCGCGCTGCACATCATCCGGGTGACCCTGCCCGGTAAGCAGGGCCAGTTGTCGGCCGCGGTCGGTCAGCCCTCGAAGGACCGCACGAACGAGGTGGCCCAGGTCCTCTGCATGGTCAAGCTGGGTGGTGCCGTGCAGCGGCCGTTGTTGCAGTCGCTGGTCGAGGGCTGCATCGGTCCGGTGCTCAAGGCGGAGGAACGCAAGGCGGTGCTCAACTGGCTGGTCGGCGTGGACTTCTCCGCTCCGACCTATCAGCTCCGGCGGACCTCTGAGTACGAACTGAACGCCAACCACAATTCCGACGAGAACTTCGCGCTCACCCTGTACGCGCGTTGATTCGCGGCGGTATAGCGCCGGGCCGCTGAACGGCCGATCGGGCGCCGGACGGGCGGTAACTGAACGGAACGGCACCGATGCTCGCGTTCGCGGACCATGATGAGCCCGTGGGCGCACTCATGACACTGGACCTGCCGGCCGACTCGCCGATGCTCGGCCTGCCGTGGATCATCACCTTCGGGCCGCTGGGCGACCTCGACGAGTGGGAGCCGGTGGTCTGCGGGCCGTACGAACGGCCGCACGCGTTGGCGTTGGCCGAGGCGGTGGTGGCCGATGAGCAGTTGATGGCCGTGGTCGAGCCGCTGCTGCCGGCGCTGTCGGCCGACGAGATCCGCAGCGAGATCGCCGCCGCGCAGGTGGCAGCGGAGGACGAGGCCCGGCAGGTCGAGGGGGCGGACCTGTACGGAGACTTCGAGGACGTGATCGACGAGGAGTTGGATGCGGCCGCCGACGAGGCGGGCCACGGTGAGCCCGCCGAGCCGCCGGACGAGGCCGAGGTGCGCGCCGGCTTCACCCGGATCGCGGCGCTGCTCACCGCGAAGTGACGCGACTGCTCAGCGGGCCGGCGGCCCGTCCAGCACGCAGAACTCGTTGCCCTCGGGGTCGGCGAGCACGGTGAACCGCTCGTTCCCGGTCTGGCCGACGTCGACGTGCCGTGCACCAGGGCACACCACCTGTCACACACGGACACCGGCGCCGCGCGGAGTGGACTCCGCGTGACGCCGGTGCACCTCACCCCCCACCACAAGGGGCCGGTAGCCCAGTCGCCCGTTGGCGCGGGGCACGACGGACGACCAGGTCGAGTTGGGCTTACCCGCTCAGCGCCGTTCCAACCAGGCGGCCGCGTCGACGGGCAGCAGGCGATCGGTGAGCGGCGCGCTCGCGACGATGAGCTCGCCGTACCCGTCGAGGGCCACGGGCGCTCCGCTGAGGTTGACGACGCAGGTCAGCGCGGTGGTGCCCGCGGTGCGGGAGAAGGCCAGCACGCCCGGTTCGGCCTGCAACCAGGTGACCTCGCCGGCGTCGACGGCCAGCGCCGGGTGTTCGTGACGAATACGCAGGGCGGCCCGATACAGCTCCAGCGTCGAGTCGGGCGTACCGGCCTGCGCGGCGACCGACAGGGCGTCCCAGGTCGTCGGGGCGGGCAGCCAGCTCAGCTCGCTGCCGGCTGGCCCGAAGCCGTACGGCGCCAGCTGACCGCTCCACGGAATCGGCACGCGGCAGCCGTCGCGACTCTCGCCGGTCCGCAGGAACGCCGGGTCCTGGCGCAGCTCGTCGGGAAGGTCGAGAACCTCGGGCAGGCCCAACTCCTCGCCCTGGTAGAGGTAGGCGCTGCCGGGGAGGGCGAGCATCAGCAGGCTGGCGGCGCGCGCCCGGCGCAGCCCTTCGGCGCCGTCGCCGTAGCGGGTGACGTGCCGCTGCTTGTCGTGGTTGGACAGCACCCAGGTGGTGGGCGCGCCGACCACTGTCGCCTCGGCGAGGGCGGTGTCGATCACCTTGCGGAACGAGTCGGCCGACCAGGTGGCGTCGAGGAAGTCGAAGCTGAACGCCTGGTGCAGCTCGTCCGGGCCGATGTAGCGGGCCAGCCGCTGCGGCGTCTCGGCCCACGCCTCGGCGACCGCCATCCGACCGCCGGGGTAGCTGTCCAGGATGGGTCGCCACGCGCGGTAGATCTCGTGCACCTCGTCCTGGTCGAAGTAGGGCAGGCGGGCCTTGCCGAGCAGGTCGACCTGGCGCTGCCCGGTCGTCGCCGTGCTGAAGCCGACGTCCGGCAGACCCTCGGCCTTGATCATGCCGTGGGCCACGTCGACGCGGAAGCCGTCCACGCCCCGGTCGAGCCAGAACCGCAGGACGTCCTCGAACTCGGCGCGGACCTCGGGGTGCCGCCAGTTCAGGTCCGGCTGGGCCGGGTCGAACAGGTGCAGGTACCACTGGCCGTCGGCGATCCGGGTCCAGGCCGGGCCGCCGAAGATGCTCTCCCAGTCGTTGGGGGGCAGGTCACCGTGCTCGCCCCGGCCGTCGGCGAAGAGGTAGCGGGCCCGCTCGGGCGAGCCGGGGCCGGCGGCGAGGGCGTCGACGAACCAGCGGTGCGCGCTGGAGGTGTGGTTGGGCACCAGGTCGACGATGATCCGCAGGCCGAGGGCGTGCGCGTCGCTGATCATCGCGTCGAAGTCGGCGAGGGTGCCGAACAGGGGGTCGACGTCGCGGTAGTCGGCGACGTCGTATCCGCCGTCGATCATCGGGGAGGTGTAGAAGGGGGTCAGCCAGAGCGCGTCCACCCCGAGGTCGCGCAGGTACGGCAGCCGCTCCCGGATGCCCGCGAGGTCGCCGACGCCGTCACCGTTGCTGTCGGCGAAGCTGCGCACGTAGACCTGGTAGACGACCGCCGAGCGCCACCAGTCGTCGTCGGTGCGGGGCGGGGTGATGGTGCTGACGGTCATTGGTGATGTTTCCCCGTCTGTCTCAGGCTCGGGCGCGGCTGTCTGAGCAATATGCCGCCCGCCTCTGCAAGAGTCAAGCAGATCTTGCGTAAGGAAACCGCACGGCGGCCGGGGCGACCGCGGTCGAGCCCCGCGCGACCAACTCGGGGCGGAACAGGTACTCCGAGTGCGGGGCGCCGTGCCCGTTGATCTCGTCCACCAGGGCCCGGACCGCCGCCACCGCCATGGCGATGACGGGCTGCCGCACCGTGGTCAGCGGCGGGTCGGTGAAAGCCATCAGCGGTGAGTCGTCGTAGCCGACCACGGAGAGGTCGCCCGGAACGGTCAGACCGCGTTGCCGGGCCGCCCGCACCGCACCGAGCGCCATCAGGTCGGAGCCGCAGACCAGGCCGGTGACGCCCCGGTCGAGCAGCCGGCCGGCCGCCGCCTCGCCACCCTCCACACCGAACAGTGTCAGCTCGGCCAGCGGGCCGAGGTCGGCCTCGGCGACGCCGGCCAGGCGGGTCATCGCCGCCCGCCAGCCGGCCACCTTGCGCTGCACCGGCACGAACCGGTCCGGGCCGGTGATCAGGCCGATCCGCCGGTGCCCGAGCGCGACGAGGTGGGCCACCGCCAGGTCGGCGGCCTCCCGGTCGTCACAGGAGACGAAGGGGGCGCCGATGCCGGGGACGTACCCGTTGATCATCACGACCGGCAGCGGCCGGGCGATCAGCGCCCGGTAGCGGTCGTGGTTGGCGGCGGTGTCGGCGTGCAGGCCGGAGACGAAGACGATCCCGGAGACCTGCCGGTCCAGCAGCATCTCCACGTATTCGTCCTCGGTCACGCCGCCGGCGGTCTGGGTGCAGAGCACCGGGGTGAACCCGCTCTGCGCCAGCGTCGACTCGATGACCTGCGCGAACGCCGGGAAGATCGGGTTGTCCAACTCGGGCACCACCAGGCCGACCAGGCCGGCGCTGCGCTTGCGCAGTCGTGCCGGTCGCTCGTAGCCCAGGACGTCGAGGGCGGTGAGGACGGCCTGTCGGGTCTCCGGGGCCACGCCGGGGCGGTCGTTGAGCACCCGCGACACCGTGGCCTCGCTGACTTCGGCCTGCTGGGCGATGTCGGACAGTCGAGCGCGCATGGCGGCACTTTAGCCCACCGGCAAGTTCTTGCGGGGCTCTCTGCAAGCCCTTCCATTATCTGCAACCTCTTGCTAACGTCCCCGCAACATACGCGAGCAGCGGCGCAGCATCACTGCGCCGGTTGGCAAAAACTTTCAGTTTTCCCACTGGCGGGCCGTCCTTCCCCCGGCGGATCCGCCATGACGACAGGAGTACCGATGCGCATCCGTACCGCGGGTGTGGTCGCCCTCTTCGCCCTGGCGCTCGCCGCCTCCGGCTGTGGTGGCGACAGCGACAAGCCGGCCGCGAAGGAATCCCCCAAGGCGGCCGGCGGCAAACTGGTGATCTGGGCGGACGACAAGCGCACCGCTGCCCTCAAGCCGTTCGCCGAGAAGTTCGGCCAGGAGAACGGCGTCACCGTCGAGGTCCAGGCCGTCAGCAAGGACCTGCAGACCAACTTCGTCACCGCCTCGCAGCAGGGCAGCGGCCCCGACGTGGTGGTCGGCGCGCACGACTGGATCGGCAACCTGGTGCAGAACGGCGCCATCGACCCCGTGCAGCTCGCCGCCGAGCAGAAGAGCGCGTTCAACGCGACCGCCATCAAGGCGGTCACCTTCAACGGTCAGCTCTACGGTGTGCCGTACGCGCAGGAGAACCTGGCGCTGATCCGCAACACCGAGCTGGCCCCCGAGGCGCCGAAGACCATCGAGGACCTGGTCGCCACGGGCAAGCAGCTCAAGGCGTCGAAGAAGGCCACCGAGACGCTCTGCCTCCAGGTCGGCCAGAACGGCGACGCGTACCACATCTACCCGCTCTACAGCTCGGCCGGCGGCTACCTCTTCGGCACCGGAGCCAACGGGGACTACGACCCGAAGGACCTGGGCGTGGGCAAGCCCGCGTCGATCGAGGCGTTCAAGAAGATCAGCGCGCTGGGCGAGAAGGGCGAGGGCGTGCTCAAGCGCTCCATCGCGGACACCAACTCGATCGCCACCTTCACCGGCAAGAAGTGCGCGTACCTGGTCTCCGGGCCGTGGGCGATCGCCGACGTCAAGAAGGCCAACGTCAAGTACGACATCTCCGCCATCCCCGGCTTCGCCGGCGGTAAGGAAGCCCAGCCGTTCGTGGGTGTGCAGGCGTTCTACGTCGCCGCCAAGGGCAAGAACAAGGCACTGGCCCAGGAGTTCGTCGCCAACTACACCACCACTCCCGAGCTGGCCGTCGCGCTCTACAACGCCGAGCCCCGGCCGCCGGCGCTGACCGCCGCCCTCGACCAGGTCAAGGGCAGTGACCCGGATCTGGCGAAGTTCCAGGAGGCCGGCAAGAACGGCCAGGTGCTCCCGGCGATCCCGGCGATGGCCGCCATCTGGGACCCGTTCGGCAAGGCCGAGGCCGCCGTCATCGGCGGGGCCGACCCGACCAGCACCATCACCGCCGCCGGCAAGACCATCTCCGGCCAGATCAAGTAATGAGTACGCCGCTGTCCGGCCCGGGGTCTGCCACGCAGACCCCGGGCCGGGGGCCCGTCGGCTCCCGACCCCCGCGCTCGCGTGACCACGCGCCGATCACCCTGACCGGCCTCGCCGGCAAGGTGCTCCTGCTCGGCCTCACCGCCGGCATCGCCCTCTGGGCGGCATTCCCGCTCATCGACGGGGAGAAGTGGGCCGGCCTGGCCCTGCTGGCGGCGACCACCGCCGGGCTGTTCTACCTCTACCTCACCCGGCGGCACATCCCGGCCAAGTACCTGGTGCCAGGCACCCTGTTCCTCATCGCCTTCCAGGTGTTCCCCGTGCTCTACACGGCGAGCACCGCCTTCACCAACTTCGGTGACGGGCACCGGGGCAGCAAGGACGAGGCGATCGTCGCGATCCAGACCTCGTCGGTCACCCAGGTGCCCGGCTCCGCCGAGTACGCTCTGTCGGTCGCCACCAAGGGCGACCCGGCCACCGCGCCACTGGTCTTCCTGGTCACCGACCCCACCACCGGGGCGGTCTCCGCCGGTGACGCGGGCGGGCTGCGCCGACTCGACGCCGCCGACGTCACCGTCGGCACGGGCGGAAAGGTCACCGCCGCCGACGGCTACACCGTGCTGAACTTCGGCCAAGCCAGCGCCCGCAGCAAGGAGATCACCGACCTGGTCGTCCCGACCGCCGGTGGCGCGCTGCGGTCCAGCGGCCTGTCCCGGGCGTACGAGGGCAAGGCGGTGCGGGCGTACGACGCCGGCTGCGACTGCGTCCGGGACACCGGAACCGGGCAGACCTGGACCGCCGACGAGGAGGTGGGCGCCTTCGTCGCCGCCGACGGCGAGCGGCTGGCCCAGGGCTGGAAAATCAACGTCGGGCTGCGCAACTTCACCCGCGTGCTCACCGACGAGAACATCTCCGGCCCGTTCCTGGGCACCCTGATCTGGAATTTCGCGTTCGCCATCGCCTCCACCGCAGGCACGTTCCTGCTCGGCATGCTGATCGCGCTCGTGCTGCACTCGCCCCGGATGCGGGGCACCAACGTCTACCGGGTGCTGCTGGTCCTGCCGTACGCCATGCCGTCGTTCGCGATGCTGCTGGCCTGGCGGGACATGTTCAACGCCGACTTCGGCCTGATCAATAACCTGTTCGGGCTGGACGTGGACTGGTTCGGCCAACCGTGGACGGCCCGCTTCGCGGTCATCCTCGTGCAGCTGTGGCTCGGCTACCCGTACATGTTCCTGGTGGCCACCGGCGCGTTGCAGGCCATCCCGAGGGAGCTGACCGAGGCCACGTCGGTCGACGGGGCGTCGCCCTGGCAGTCCTTCCGCGCGGTCACCCTGCCGCTGCTGCTGGTCGCGCTGTCTCCGCTGCTGATCTCGTCGTTCGCGTACAACTTCAACAACTTCAACGCGATCTACCTGACCACCGAGGGCGCGCCCTTCCCGGCCGACAACCCGACCAACGGCGCCACCGACCTGCTCATCACGTACACCTATCGGCTGGCCTTCGGCGGGCAGGGCGCGCAGTTCGGCTTCGCCGCCGCGATCTCGCTGTTCATCTTCGCCATCGTCGCCGTCGTCTCGGCGGTCAGTTTCCGGCGGACCCGCAAGCAGGAGGAGGTGTACTCGTGAGCACCCTCACCGCGCGTACCGGCGACACGGCCGGCCGCCCGGCCGCGAACCGGAACATCAGTGGTAGGCGGCGTAACCGCTGGTTCGCCCAGGTCGGCTGGCGGCACCTGGTCGCCATGCTCGCCGTGCTGTTCAGCCTCTTCCCGATCGTGTTCGTGCTCTCCGCCGCGCTCAATCCGCTCGGCACGCTCTCCACCAGCGAGCTGGTGCCCACCGACGGGGTGTCGCTCGGCAACTTCAGCGGGCTGTTCGAGCGGACCGCCTTCGAACGGTGGTTCCTCAACTCCCTGCTGATCGCCGGGGTGGCCTCGTTCGCGTCGGTGTTCCTGTCGGCGCTGGCCGCGTACGCCTTCTCCCGGATGCGCTTCCGGGGACGGCGGGTGGGGCTGTTGTCGCTGCTGCTGATCCAGATGTTCCCGCAGTTCCTGGCGATCGTGGCGATCTACCTGATCTTCGGCACGATCACCGACCTGTGGCCGTCGATCGGCTTCAACACCCCGTGGGGGTTGCTGCTGCTCTACCTGGGTGGGGCGCTCGGCGTGAACACCTGGCTGATGAAGGGCTTCTTCGACACCCTGCCCCGGGAACTGGACGAGTCGGCGACGATGGACGGCGCGTCGCACGCCCAGGTCTTCTTCCGGATCATGCTGCCGCTGGTGGCGCCGATCCTGGCGGTGGCCGGGCTGCTGGCGTTCATCGGCACCATCAACGAGTTCCTGATGGCCAACGTGTTCCTCACCAGCAGCGACTCGAAGACCCTCGCGGTCGGCATGTACGGCCTGTTGCAGGGCAACGAGCGCAACAACAACTTCGGGATCTTCGCGGCCGGCACCCTGCTCACCGCGATCCCGACGGTGCTGGTCTTCCAGCTCCTGCAGCGCTACATCGTCTCCGGCCTGACCGCCGGAGCGGTCAAGGGATGACCACGCCGCAGCCGCACCACGACGGATCCGTCGGCTACGTCCCGCAGCAGGAGCCGACGCTCGGCGAGACCGTCGACGTCTTCGTCCGGGTTCCGGCCGGTGCCGACGTCCGGCAGGTGCACGTGCGGACCACCGGCGACGGTGAGCCACACTTCCGTGCGGCCACCGTGGACCGTGCCGAGGGCGACGTCCTCTGGTGGCGTGCCGAGGTCGAGGCGCGCAACCCGGTGAGCAACTACCGCTTCCTGCTCTCCGGGCGGCACGGTCCCCGGTGGCTGACCGCCGCCGGTGTGGCCGACCACGACGTGCCCGACCACGGCGACTTCAAGCTGGTCACCCACGCCGCGCCGCCGGCCTGGGCACGGGACGCGGTGATCTACCAGATCTTCCCGGACCGGTTCGCCCGTTCGGCGGCGGCGGATGATCGGCCGCTGCCGGACTGGGCGATCCCGTGCGACTGGGACACCCCGGTGATCGGGCGGGGCCCCGAGACGCCGTACCAGTTCTACGGCGGCGACCTGGACGGGATCACCGAGCGGCTGGACCATCTGGACCGGCTCGGGGTGAACACCGTCTACCTCACCCCGATCTTCCCGGCCCGTTCCAACCACCGCTACGACGCGGCCAGCTTCGACCGGGTCGATCCGCTGCTCGGCGGGGACGCCGCGCTGGCCCGCCTCGCCGAGGCGGTACGCGCCCGGGGCTGGCGGCTGCTCGGCGACATCACCAGCAACCACACCGGCGACGGCCACGACTGGTTCGCGTCGGCCTCCTCGGACGTGCGCGCGCCCGAGCGGGGGCTGTACTACTTCGACGAGAGCTCCGGCTCGTACGAGTCCTGGAACGGCGTCAAGTCGCTGCCGAAGCTGAACTGGGGCAGCGCCGACCTGCGCCGTCGCTTCGCCACCGCCGAGGACGCCGCGCTGCGCCGCTGGCTGCGCCCGCCGTACGGCCTTTCCGGGTGGCGGGTCGACGTGGCGAACATGACCGGCCGGCGGGGCGTCGACGCGTACACCCACGAGGTGGCGGCGCTGCTGCGCTCGGTGGTCGTCGGGGAGCGTCCGGACGCCCTGCTGATGGCCGAGCACGGCCACGACCACACCGGTGACCTGGACCGCGATGGCTGGCACGGCACCATGAACTACGTCGGCTTCACCGACCCGATCTGGTCCTGGCTGCGCCACGGCGACCAGCCGGTGCCGAACTTCCTCGGTACCCCGGGCGGGGTGCCCCGGCGGGACGCGGAAGCGGTGCTGGCCACCATGGGCGCGTACCGGTCGCTGGTCTCGTGGCGCTCGTACGTGCACTCCTGGCAGCTGCTCGGCTCGCACGACTCGGCGCGGATCCGGACGGTGGTCGGCGACGCCGCCCGGCAGGAGGTGGCCGCCGGTCTGCTCGCCACGATGCCCGGCACTCCGATGATCTTCGCGGGGGACGAGCTGGGGCTGACCGGCACGAACGGCGAGTCCTCGCGTACCCCGATGCCGTGGCGCCGGCCGGGCAGTTGGGACGCCGCCACGTTCGCCACGTACCGGTCGCTGATCGCGTTGCGTCGCGCGGAGCCGGCGCTGCGCCACGGCGGTCTGCGGTGGCTGCACCACGACCCGGACACGCTGGTCTTCCTGCGGGAGGCGCCGGCCGGCTCGGTGCTGGTGCTGGCCCGCCGGGCGCCCGGCACGCCGGTGCGGCTGACCGGGCTGCCGGCCGCCGACAACGTGTACGGCGGGGCGTCCGCGCTCCGGCCCGGGCCGGACGGGGTGTCGACCCTGTCCGGCGACGGCCCCACCTTCCAGGTGTGGCGGCTGTGGTGACCGGGCTCGACGCGCCGACCGACCGACCCCCTACTACGAACTGTCGTTGATGGGGGAGGATGGGCGGCGTGGAAGCACTGCGACTCATTCTCCTCTATGTCCATCTGATCGGCTTCGCCCTGCTGCTCGGCGGCTCGATCGCGCAGTACGTCAGCGGGAAGCTGCGCATCAACTCCGCCATGCTCTGGGGCGCCGTGATCCAGCTGCTGACCGGGCTCGGTCTCTCCGCGCCGCTGCGCGGCGGTGGTGACGACGAGCCGGACCCGGCGAAACTTGTGACGAAGTTGGTGATCGCGCTGCTGATCTTCGTCATGGTCTTCTTCTCCCGGAAGCGGGACGTGGTCAACCGCGGCCACTTCCTCGCGATCGTCGGCCTGACCCTGGTCAACGCGGCGGTCGCGGTCTTTTGGCGGTAACGTCCGGCGGAGGGGATGACCTCCGCGAACCGGACGTTCGGGACGCCTCGATGCTCGGTTACCAGCACGAAGAGTGATGTGCCCCACGCAAGGGTTACACCCGGGTAACAGGCGCTCAACAGTCGTGCACGATTGTCGGCCGGTGGGTGGGCGCGGGCGTACGCTCCCGTCCGTAACGTGGGACAGCCGGCGGCACACCCGCAGGTCGGCTGATGGGCTGCCACCGCACTAGGCGCGGTGTGCAATGGGAAGGAGACGTCTTGCGCTCGGTGCGTGGGATGCGGATCGCCTCGATCTTCGCGGTAGGTGGGCTCGTGCTCAGCGCCGCCGCGTGTGGCGAGGCCCCCGATAGTGACAAGAACGCCGGCAGTGGCGCCAAGAAGTACAGCGCCTGCATGGTGACCGACGTTGGCGGCATCGACGACAAGTCGTTCAACACCTCGGCCTGGAAGGGTCTGCAGGAGGCCAAGGCCGCCAACGACAACATCGACATCAAGTACGTCGCGTCGAAGTCCGAGCCCGACTACGAGCCGAACCTGACGCAGTTCGTCAACCAGAAGTGCGACTTCATCCTGGCGGTCGGCGGCCTGATGGCCAACGCCACCTCGAAGATCGCCAAGGCGAACCCGAACCAGCAGTTCGGCATCGTCGATGCCAACCCGGGTGACGCCAACGTCTACCCGATGCAGTTCGACACCGCCCAGGCCGCGTTCCAGGCCGGCTACCTCGCCGCCGGGATGAGCAAGACCGGCAAGGTGGGCACCTACGGTGGTCTGCCGATCCCGCCGGTGACGATCTTCATGGACGGCTTCGTCGACGGTGTGAAGTACTACAACACCGCCAAGGGCAAGAACGTCCAGGCGCTGGGCTGGAACAAGGAGACCCAGAAGGGCTCCTTCACCAACGACTTCGCCAAGCAGGACGAGGGCAAGAAGGTCTCCGACGCGCTGGTCGCCCAGGGCGCGGACATCATCATGCCGGTCGCCGGCGGCTCCGGCCTCGGCACCACCGCCGCGGCCAAGGCCTCGGGCGGCAAGTACAGCACCATCTGGGTGGACGTCGACGGCTGCGAGAGCACCCCGGACTGCGCCGCGATCATCACCACCGTGGTCAAGAACATCCCGGAGGCCGTCAAGGAGGCGGTGGTGAAGGCCGCCGGTGGCGAGAAGCTGCAGGCCAACCCGGGCTTCGTCGGCACCCTGGCCAACACCGGTGTCTCGATCGCCCCGTACCACGACTTCGACGGCAAGGTTCCGGCCGAGCTGAAGACCGAGGTCGACAAGATCAAGGCGGACATCGCCGCCGGCACCATCACCGTCACCTCGAAGGCCCAGCCGACCAAGTGACAACCGCCCGGCCCCTCCGGTGAGATCATCGCAGGAGCGGCGGGGTACAGGTACGACCGATCCGGCCGCTCCGGCCCGCGGGTGACCACCCGTGGGGCCGGAGCGGCCGATCGCGCGCCACGGTGACCGGCCTGGTCCGGCCCGGTCGACCGGCAGCTACGCTGCACCATCGCTCGCACTCCAGGAGGTTGCGCTGAGACTCGAACTGCGCGGCATCACCAAGCGGTTCGGTGATCTGGTCGCCAACGATCACATCGACCTGACGGTGGAGCCTGGAGAGATCCACGCCCTGCTCGGCGAGAACGGCGCGGGCAAGTCGACCCTGATGAACGTGCTCTACGGGCTCTACCAGCCCGACGAGGGCGAGATCCTGGTCGACGGCACGCCGCTGAAGCTGAAGGGCCCGTCCGATGCCATCGCGGCCGGGATCGGCATGGTGCACCAGCACTTCATGCTGGTGCCGGTCTTCACCGTGGCCGAGAACATCATGCTCGGCGCCGAGCAGGTCCGGGGCGGCATCGCCGGTTTCCTGGACCGGCGGCGGGCCCGGCGCGAGGTCACCGAGGTGTCCGAGCGCTACAACCTGCGGGTCGACCCGAATGCGGTGATCGAGGATCTGCCGGTCGGCATCCAGCAGCGTGTGGAGATCGTCAAGGCGCTCACCCGCGACGTCGACCTGCTCATCCTGGACGAGCCGACCGCGGTGCTCACCCCGCAGGAGACCGAGGACCTGCTGACGGTCATGCGGTCGCTGAAGGCGGCCGGCAAGTCGATCGTCTTCATCACCCACAAGCTGGGCGAGGTCAAGGCCATCGCCGACCGGATCACGGTGATCCGGCGCGGAAAGACCGTCGGCACGGCCTCGCCGGAGACGAGCCGGGACGAGCTGGCCGCGCTGATGGTCGGCCGCAGCGTGCGGCTGACCGTCGACAAGTCGCCGGCCGCACCGGGCGAGCCGGTGCTGGAGGTGGCCGGGCTGGTCGTTGACGACGACCGGCAGGTCCGGGCGGTCGACGGCGTGGACCTGACCGTCCGCGCGGGCGAGGTGCTCGGCGTGGCGGGCGTGCAGGGCAACGGCCAGACGGAGCTGATCGAGGCGATCATGGGCCTGCGCCCGGTGCTCGCCGGCACGGTCAGCCTGGGCGGCGACCGGATCGACGGCTGGACGACCAAGAAGGTGCTCCGCGCCGGCGTCGGTTACGTGCCCGAGGACCGCAGCGTGGACGGCCTGGTCAAGGAGTTCAGCGTCGCCGAGAACCTGGTGCTGGACATCTACGACCGGCCGCCGTTCGGTGCCGGGCTCGCCCTCAAGCCGGACGCCATCGCGTCGTCGGCGCGGGAGCGGATCGAGCAGTTCGACGTCCGTACCTCATCGGCGGACGCGGCGGTGGGCACCCTGTCCGGCGGCAACCAGCAGAAGGTGATCGTGGCGCGGGAGCTGTCCCGGCCGCTGAAGCTCTTCATCGCCGCCCAACCCACCCGTGGCGTGGACGTCGGGTCGATCGAGTTCATCCACAGCCAGATCATCCACGAGCGGGACATCGGCACCGCCGTCATGGTGGTGTCCAGCGAGCTTGACGAGGTGGTCGGGCTGGCCGACCGGATCGCGGTGATGTACCGCGGACGGATCATCGGCATCGTCGGCCCGCACACCCCGCGTGAGGAGATCGGTCTGTTGATGGCCGGCATCCACCCGGACGCGGCCGGCACGGCCGACGGGGGTCCGGCGCGCGCCGACGGCCCCGCGAGCGAGGACGAGGCATGACCACCAACCCCAATCCGCAGTCGGGCTCTCCGGACAAGGAGCCGGCGAGCGAGGCGCAGGCGGCGCAGAACGCGCTCGGCAACACCGAGCGGGCCGGCACGACCACGACGGAGAAGACGCCGGAGCCGAAGCCGTCCCTGGGCCGGCTCTTCCTGGACAACCTCTGGGCGGCCAACACCTTCACGGTGACCCTGTTGTCGCTGGTGCTGGCGATCGTCGTCGGCGCGGTGTTGATGATCGTCTCTGACCCGGACGTGCTGCACACCTACACCTACATCACCGCCCGTCCGGCCGACGCGCTCAACTCGAGTTGGACGCTGGTGAGCGAGGCGTACGCGAACCTGTTCAAGGGCTCGATCTTCGACCCCGAGGCGTTCTCCGGCTGGGTGAACGGCAGCAACGGTTGGCAGGCCGTGCTCGCGCCGATCTCCGAGACGCTGACGTACGCCGCGCCGCTGGTCTTCACCGGCCTGGCGGTGGCGCTGGCCTTCCGTGGCGGCCTGTTCAACATCGGCGCGCAGGGTCAGGCCACCATCGGCGTGATCCTGGCCGCGCTGGCCGGCTTCCTGCTGCCGCTGCCGCCCGGCCTGCACCTGCTGGTGGCGGTGCTGGCCGGCGCGCTGGGCGGGGCGATCTGGGGCTTCATCCCGGGCATCCTCAAGGCCCGCGCCGGGGCGCACGAGGTGATCAACACGATCATGCTCAACTACGTCGCCACGTACTTCCTGACCTGGCTCATCGTGCAGAACGGCGTGCAGGACCCGACCCGGACCGACGCGATCAGCAAGGCGGTGGACACCTCCGCCCAGCTGCCGCGCCTGCTCGGCGACAACCTGCGGGTGCACGCCGGCATCCTGCTCGCCGTGCTGGCCACCTGGGCGGTCGCCTGGTTGCTCAACCGGTCGACGCTCGGCTTCGAGCTGCGCGCGGTCGGCGCCAACCCGGACGCCGCGCGGACGGCCGGCATCAGCGTCACCCGGACGTACATCCTGATCATGGTCTTCTCCGGGGTCCTGGCCGGTCTCGGCGGCTCGAACATGGTGCTCGGTTCGACCGCCAGCGCGCTGACGCCGCTGGTGGTGGCGCAGATCGGCTTCGACGGCATCCTGGTGGCGCTGCTCGGCCGGGTGAAGCCGTGGGGGGTGTTGCTCGCCGCGCTGCTGTTCGGTGCGCTCCAGGCCGGCGGCAACCGGATGCAGTCGTACTCCGGCATCTCGCTGGAGCTGGTGACCGTGCTCCAGGCACTGATCGTCATCTTCATCGCCGCACCCGCCCTGGTAAAGGCGATCTTCCAGCTCCGGGCCGCACGGGCCGCCCGGTTGCAGACGAGCCTGGCGAAGGGCTGGTAACGCATGTCCACCATGGCTGTCCCCGACGTCGCGGTCGGCGTCGACGAGGGTTTCTGGACCCGTACCCGCAAGGTCGGCCTCACGCTGACGGCGCTCGGTCTGCTGGCGGCGGTGCTGTTCGGGGCGCTCGCCACCGACCAGGAGGCCCGGTTCACGTTGAGCGACGACGCGGCCGGTGCCGCGCTGGAGATCAACGGCACGATCGGCGCGATCCTGTTCGGGATCATCGCGATCGCCGCCGGCGCGGCCCTGCTCGCCGGCGTGCCGAAGCGCTGGTTCCTGCCGGTGCTCGGCGTCGGGCTGGTCGCCTTCGTGCTCTCCTTCCTCTGCTGGCAGGTCTCCGCCGCGCCCGCCGGGCAGAACTTCATGCCGCTGGTCAACATCATCCGGGGCACGTTCATCCTGGCCCTGCCGCTGATCTTCGGTGCGCTCGCCGGCGTGCTCTGCGAACGGTCCGGCGTGGTCAACGTGGCCATCGAGGGGCAGTTGCTGATGGGCGCGTTCAGCGGCGCGCTGTTCGGCAGCATCTCCGGCAGCGTCTGGGTGGGTCTGGTCGCCGCCGCCATCGGTGGCGCGTTCATCTCGCTGCTGCTGGCCGTCTTCGCCATCCGCTACCTGGTGGACCAGGTCGTCATGGGTATCGTGCTGAACCTGCTCGCGGTCGGCGTCACCGGCTTCCTCTACGAGCGGCTGATGCAGACCGACGCGGAGAAGTACAACAGCGCGCCGCGCTTCAGCAACTGGGAGATCCCCCTGCTCAAGGACATCCCGGTGCTCGGGCCGGCGCTGTTCCGCGGCAACATCTTCCTCTACGTCGGCCTGCTGCTGGTGCTGGTGATCCACATCGGGCTCTTCCGTACCCGGTGGGGGCTGCGGACCCGGTCGGTGGGCGAGCACCCGATCGCCGCCGACACGCTGGGCGTCAAGGTGCTCCGGTTGCGCTACCGCAACGTGCTGCTGGCCGGTGTGGTCGCCGGTATCGGTGGCGCGTCGTACACGCTGGCGCTCTACTCGTTCACCAAGAACATGATCGGCGGCAAGGGCTTCATCGCGCTGGCCGCGCTGATCTTCGGTCGGTGGAACCCGACCGGGGCGCTGCTCGCCGCGCTCTTCTTCGGCTTCGCCGACCAGCTCGCCACCTATCTCGGTGCCATCAACAGTGTGATCCCGAGCCAGTTCCTGGCCATGCTGCCCTACCTGGCGACGATCCTGGCGGTCGCCGGCCTGGTCGGCCGGGTCCGGGCACCCGCCGCCGACGGCAAGCCGTACATCAAGGGCTGACCCCCACCCACCCCTCTGGTGATCAAGAGGTTTGCGTCAGGATCGACGACTTTCCTGACGCAAACCTCTTGATCACCGCGCCAGGGCGGCGGGGTGGGCGGGGTTGCCGCCCTGCCTGCTTTTGACCTGGGCTGCTTCGGCAGAATGATGGGATGACCGACATTGACTGGGCGCGGTTGCGGGCCGCCGCCACCGAGGCGATGCGGCACGCGTACGCGCCGTACTCGACGTTCCCCGTCGGCGCGGCCGCGCTTGTCGACGACGGCCGCGTGGTGGTCGGCTGCAACGTGGAGAACGCCGCGTACGGGGTGACGCTCTGCGCCGAGTGCGGGGTCGTCTCCAGCCTGCACGCCACCGGTGGCGGGCGCCTCGTCGCGCTCTCCTGCGTCGACGCGACCGGTGAGCCGCTGATGCCGTGCGGCCGGTGCCGGCAGCTGCTCTGGGAGAACGGCGGGCCGGAGTGCCTGATCGAGACGAAGACCCGCCCGCTGCGGATGGCGGAACTGCTGCCGCACGCCTTCGGCGTGGAGGACCTGGAGGCGGTGACCGGCGAGACCCCGGTGCCGGTGGTCCCGGAGCGGCTGGCCGCCTGGCGTGGACGCGGCACCGTCTTCGTGCACCCGGACCTCTCGGACGGGCAGCAGGTCTGGACGGCGTACTGGGAGCGCTCGGCGGGAGACGACGCGAGCGCCGAGACCGGCGTGCTGGAGGAAGCCCCGAGCTGGGACGATCCGGCCGAGGCGATCACCTGGGGAATGGCCCGCACGCCCCGCGTTGTCGTGGTCGACGAGACCGGGACGATCTTCTGGGCCGGCGAGGGGGAGCCGCCGTTGGAGATCCCGGTGCGGTGGTCTGCTTCTTGAGGGTGGGGATTGGGCCGACCGTGCCCGGCTCCGGGCGGTCAGGCTTGATCCCTCCGCCGGGCACGGTCGGCCCAATCCCTCGGTGCGGGCTGTCCGTGGGTCGGGATCTGCAACAGACGAGGAAAGATCATTCTGATGAGTAGTGGGTTTGCTGCTGTTGACGTTATTCGGGTGAAGCGGGACGGGGGTGTGCTGTCGGACGCGCAGATCGACTGGGTGCTGGACGCGTACACCCGGGGGGTTGTCGCCGACGAGCAGATGTCGGCGCTGGCCATGGCGATCCTGCTCAACGGCATGACCGGGCCGGAGATCGCCCGGTGGACCGCCGCGATGATCGCCAGCGGTGAGCGCCTCGACCTCTCGGCGGTCCGTCGCCCGACCGTCGACAAGCACTCCACGGGCGGTGTCGGTGACAAGATCACCCTGCCGCTCACCCCGCTGGTGGCCGCGTGCGGTGCCGCCGTTCCGCAGCTCAGCGGGCGCGGCCTCGGGCACACCGGCGGCACGCTGGACAAGCTGGAGTCCATTCCGGGCTGGCGGGCCTCGCTGAGCAACGACGAGTTCATCGCCCAGCTCGGTGATGTCGGCGCGGTGATCTGCGCGGCCGGCGCCGGGCTCGCTCCGGCCGACCGCAAGCTGTACGCGCTGCGCGACGTGACCGGCACCGTGGAGGCGATCCCCCTGATCGCCAGTTCGATCATGAGCAAGAAGATCGCCGAGGGCACCGGGGCGTTGGTCCTCGACGTGAAGGTCGGCTCGGGCGCGTTCATGAAGTCCGTCGACCAGGCCCGCGAGCTGGCCCGCACGATGGTCGAGCTGGGCGGTGCGCACGGCGTGCGGACGGTCGCCCTGCTCACCGACATGTCCACCCCGCTCGGCCTGGCCATCGGCAACGCGGTCGAGGTGACCGAGTCGGTCGAGGTGCTGGCCGGGGGTGGGCCGGCCGACGTGGTGGAGCTGACGCTCGCCTTGGCCCGGGAGATGCTCGACGCCGCCGGCCTGCCGGACGCCGACCCCGAGGCGGCGCTGCGCGACGGGCGGGCGATGGACTCCTGGCGGGCGATGATCCGCGCGCAGGGCGGCGACCCGGACGCGCCGATGCCGACCGCGCCGGAGGTCGAGGTGGTCCGCGCCGAGCAGGACGGGTACGTCGCGGCCGTCGACGCGTACGCCATGGGGGTTGCGGCCTGGCGGCTCGGCGCGGGCCGGGCCCGCAAGGAGGACCCGGTCAGCGTGCCGGCCGGGGTGGTGTTGCACAAGCGGCCGGGCGATCCGGTGCGGGTCGGGGACGCCCTCTACGAACTGCGTGCCGAGGACCCGTCGCGGATTCCGGCGGCCCTGGCGGAGGCAAGTCGCGCGGTGCACATTGCACCGACCGCGCCAACCGCGACGCCCCTGGTCATCGAGCGGATCGGCTGACCGGGGCGGAGGTCGGGGCGGCGTGGTGCCCGTCACCTGGGAGCGCTATTCTCGCAGGCCAAAGGCGTGGCGTGCAGACAGGAAGTTCTCCCGTGACCGTACCTGCCCCCGACCCGCGCGAGGTGCGCGAGGCGAGCCTGGACGAGCTGTCCCGGCTCGGCCTGCCGCTGCCGCCGGCCCAGTTCCCGCTCGTGTGGGAGCCGGGTGATGCGATCGAGCTGCGACCCAGGGCGGAGATCGAGGCGCGCATCGCCGTGCTGCACCTCATCCTGGCGCGCTGCTTCGGGATGCCCCCGCAGGCGGCGATGAGCTGGCTGCTCGGCTCGCACCTGGTCGAGATGGTCACCCCGCCGGAGTGGCAGTTCGTGATGGGCGGCAAGGGCGACCACCGGTCGTTCGTGCTGCACCACGACGCGCTCTTCGCGCTGGCCTGGGTGCTGGGGCTGAGCAAACAGCTCGATCCCACCCTGGCGGTGGACGAACGGTTGGTCGAGCGGCTGCCGCACATCGCCGAGGGGGAGACCTTCGGCCGCTGGCAGTCCCGGATCCTCGCCGCGCCGCAGCACCCGGCCGACGCGGCGGCCCTGCTCGATCTGCACTACTGCCTGGACTGGGCTTACCTGGAGACCGAGCGGAGCGGCCGGCGGGCGCCGGGGCTGGTCGACGCCAACGCGATCGGGCAGCGACGCTGGGCGCTGGAGTGGGCGGTGATCCTGCGCGGGCCGTACCACGACGAGCCGCCGGGCTGGGAAGAGGTCGACCTCTCCACCTGAGCCTCAGCGGCGTCGGTAGGCGTCCAGCCGGACCGCCACGCGCACCCGGACCGGCTCGGGCAGCGCGGCCAGCCGTTCGGCGAGGGCGGTCGGGTTGGTGTGCCAGGCGCTCGGACCCATCCCGACCAGCGTGGCGACCTCCGGCCGGGTCAGCGCCAGCTCCGCGCGGTGCACCGTGGAGCTGACCGGCGTGAAGTGCCCGCCCAGGCTGGCGGCCACCCGGTCGGCCTTGTCCGGGTCGACCCGCAGCAGGTCGAGGGCCTCCACCAGTTCGGTGAGGTGGTCGGCGGCGGGCGTCACCACGAGCAGCGTGCCGGCCGGGTCGAGCACCCGGTGGAACTCCGCGCCGTTGCGCGGGGCGAACACGTTCAGCAGCACGGCCGTCGAGCCGTCCGCGAGGGGCAGTCGCTGCCAGGTGTCGGCGAGCGCCGCGGCCGCCCGGGGATGCACCCGGGCCGCGCGACGCAGCGCCGGCTTGGAGACGTCCAGGGCCAGACCCACGGCGTCCGGCAGCGCCGCCAGCACCGCGCCGAGGTATCGGCCGGTGCCCGCGCCGGCATCCACCACCAGGGGGTACGCGTCGAGCGACGACACCTCGCGCAGGTGCTGCACGGCCTGCGTCGCGGCGGCGGCCAGGGCGTCCGAGACCGGGTCGTAGTGCCCGGCGGTGAGGAAGTCGGCGCGGGCGGCCACCATCTCGGCGCTGTCCCCGGAGTGCGGTGCGCGGCCGGCGAGCAGGTTGACGTACCCCTGCCGGGCCACGTCGAAGCTGTGCCCGCGCGGACACCGCAGCGCCCGGGCGGTGCCGGCGGTCGTCTCGGCCAGCGGTTCGCCGCAGACCGGGCAGCGCAGCCGGGCCGCCACTGGTGCCAGCGGGGTGGGTGCGGGGTCTGCCACCGCCAGATCCTATGTCGGGCCGAGAGTCGGCGCGTGCTGCGTTGAGTGTCGGCCGCCCAACGGAGGTCGGTGAGCTGCGCGGTCAGCGCCGGACACGATGCCCGACATAACCAATCTGTCTATTAAATACTATTTCAACTTGATGAATAGCGAAATTACCGATGAGTCGTCATGGTCGAACGAGATCCAATTAGCTTGCTAGCCTCCGATCGTCATTACTTGAGACATGGGGTTGTACATGCGCATTGACCGCTCCTTAAGCCGAACGCTGCTCGCCGCATTTGTGGCTGGTGTCGCCGTGGTCGGCCTCTCCACCCCGGCATACGCCGAGGACGACGCCCACGCGACCGCCCTGGCGGCTGCCACCGCGGCTCTGCAGACGTCCGCGTCGAGCACGGGGCTGACCGTGGACTGGGCAATCCTAGCGACGCTGTCCACCGAGGAACTGCTTGCGATCCCGGAATCCGTCCCGACGGATCCGGACGGCATCGAGTTGCAGGATCCCGACCCGGTCGAGTCCGGCGCGCTCGGTCAGCCGCCGGCCGACTGGCCGACTCCGGACGGCGCGGGCTCCGCGTCCGGCGGCGATAGCTGCAAGACCAACGGCGCCACCCTCTATTTCAAGGGTGGGGTCACCAGGGCGAAGCTGTGGAGGTTCACCGAGTCCGTCTATTACTGCTACAACTACGGCAGGCGCACCATCACGCGCATCTCTACGCCGGACACCGCCGGTTACATCTACGGCCCGGGTCAGGTGCAGGGCTGGAAGTACCGTGGCGTCAGGAGCGGCCCCAACAACGTCAAGCACACCGATCTCTACGGGGTTTCCTACTACACCAGTTACGTGCAGGCGCAGTTCGAGCTCTGCACCGTGCGTCTGGCGTGCGTCGCCGAGAGTGACCCGTGGATCCGGCTCTACAGCTACCGCGACGGCTCGGTGCGGGCCGAGAAGGGCGGGGTGTGAGCGCGCTCCGGGATGCCTGACGCCGGACCGTCGTAGACTCGGAAAGACCGGGAAGAGGAGGGTGACGATGACCGCGGAACGCGTCGAGGTGCCGCCCCGATTGGATCGGCAGCGTCGGTTCACCGTGGTGGCCGTCTGCTGCGTCGTGCTCGCCACGTTGGTCGCCAGCGCACCCGGCGGTGCGGTCGTGTCCCTGGTCCTGTTCGTGCTGGCCGCTCGTCGGCAGGCACCGAGGGCGTTGCGGTGGAGCCTCGGCGTGAGCTCCGCCGTGCTGGCGGCGCTCAGCCTGCTCGTGCTGGCCGACGCCGGATTCGGCTTTACCGCTCTCGCATAGCGCGGCGGTGCGGGAGCCCGGCTGCCCGGGAGCCCGCACCGCTGGCGCGGGCGGCGGCAGCGGCACCACCGCCCGTATCCGGCTCAGGCATGACTAGGGTCGGAGCATGGCAATCCGGTACGAGGACATCGTCAAGGTCCCGAAGGCGCTGCTGCACGACCACCTCGACGGCGGGCTGCGGCCGGCGACGATCGTCGAGCTGGCCGCGGAGGTGGGGCACGAGCTGCCCACCACCGACCCGGAGGCGCTCGGACGCTGGTTCGTCGAAGCCGCCGACTCCGGGTCGCTGGAGCGTTACCTGGAGACGTTCGCGCACACCGTGGCGGTCATGCAGACCGGGCCGGCGCTGCGCCGGGTGGCGCGGGAGTGCGCGCTGGACCTGGCCGCCGACGGGGTCGTCTACGCCGAGGTGCGGTTCGCCCCCGAGCAGCACCTGGAACGGGACCTGAGCCTGGACGAGGTGGTCGAGGCCGTGCTGGCCGGGTTCGCCGAGGGCGCCGCCCAGGCCGTCGAGGCCGGCCTGACCATCCGGGTGGGCACCCTGCTCACCGCCATGCGGCACGCGGCGCGCTCACAGGAGATCGCCGAGTTGGCCGTGCGGCACCGCGACGCGGGGGTGGTCGGCTTCGACATCGCCGGCGCCGAGGCGGGCTTCCCGCCCACCCGGCACCTGGACGCCTTCGAATACCTGCAGCGCGAGAACTTCCACTTCACGATCCACGCCGGTGAGGCGTTCGGGCTTCCGTCGATCTGGCAGGCGATCCAGTGGTGCGGCGCGGACCGGCTCGGTCACGGCGTACGGATCGTGGACGACATCGCCCCCGACGGCGCGCTGGGCCGGCTGGCCGCGTACGTGCGGGACAAGCGGATCCCGTTGGAGCTCTGCCCCTCGTCGAACGTGCAGACCGGCGCGGTGGCCTCGATCGCCGACCATCCGATCGGGCTCCTGCGCGACCTGCGGTTCCGGGCCACCGTCAACACCGACAACCGGCTGATGAGCGGCACCTCCATGTCGCGGGAGATGTCGCTGCTGGTGGAGACGTTCGGCTACGGCTGGCGCGAGCTGCAGTGGTTCACCATCAACGCGATGAAGAGCGCCTTCATCCCGTTCGACGAGCGACTGCGGATCATCGACGAGGTGATCAAGCCGGCGTACGCCAAGCTGCTGCCCTGAGGGGGCCTCGGCCCTGCGGGTGGCCTCCTCGGCTCTGCGGGCGCCCTCAGCCCCGCGGGTGGCCTTCGCGGCCGTGCGGGTGGTGGCCGGCGAGCAGGCCGGCCACCCGGCGCAGCACCTCCCGGGCGCGGGCCGCCTCGGCGCCCAGCCCCATCTGCCGGCGCAGCACCGCGGGCTCCGCCCGCAGCAGGGCCACCCCGCGCCGGACCAGCACCCGGGGCGCCTTGCGCTGCTCGGACAGGTCGCGGGCCAGCCGGCGCAGGAAGGTCGCCCCGCGCGGACGGCGCAGCGCGTACGCCCCGGCGAGCAGCCCGCGGCGGCGGCACTCCTCGACGATCTCGGCGGCGAAAATCCCTTCGGCCACGAAAAGTGGCGATCCGTCGACATCAAATGGCCGGGTGGCCACCCGTCGATCCGCGCCGATCGCATAAACCGGCACATCGGCACGGCCCTCGCGGGCGAGTCGAGCAATCGTTTCGACGGCGGTCAGGGCGTCCCAGGACTGCGGTGATTCCCAATCGACCTGGCCGTTTCGGCGCGGCAACGTAGGGTCATCGCCGTCCTTGTAGAAGTCGTCCAAACACAGCACCGGCAACCCGGTTTGCTGCGCTATGTACGACTTTCCGGAGCCTGAGGGGCCGGCGAGCAGGACAACGCGGTGGGGATGTTCCATTACCTTCAGTTACTCCGGCCAGACGGACTGCTATCAAATCGCATCAACATCTCATCACACCTTCGGCCGGTGACAACCTGGGCTTTCTTCTTGCCGACCGGCGTGATGGAATCTCGGGGGTCCGACCCGCCGGGTCGGTCGCTGGGCGTTGCCCGGGGCAACGCGTTCAAGCTGTAATCGCGAGGGCGGTGACGTGAGCAAACGGCCAAAGACGGCGGGCTCCTTCCTGTCGCGGCTGCGCCGGCCGGCCAGTCGGCTTCGGGACATGCCGATCTGGTCCAAGCTCGGTCTCATCATGATCGTGCCGACCATCGCCACGGTCGTCGTGGGCACCAGTGGTCTCGTCGACCACCTGGACACGCTCAACAATGCCAACCGAGCCGGCGACCTGGCCAACCTGTCGAGCTATTCGGGTGACCTGGTCGACACGCTGCAGGACGAGCGGACCACCGCCGTGCTGCTGCTGCAGGCCACGGGGACGCAGCCGAAGGCGCAGTACCAGGAGGCCTACAACCGGGTCAACTCCCGGGTCGACCAGGCGACGGGCCCGTACCGGCAGCAACGGGGCGACGTCGAGGACCTGCCGGGCAGCCTCGAGGGTCTGCTCGACGGCATCGACCAGAACCTGCAGGAGCTGCCGGGCGTCCGCAGTCAGGTGTTCAACGGCAAGCTGAAGCTCGCCGAGGCCATCCAGGCGTACGAGGGTCTGATCAACGACCTGCTCGCCATCCGTGACTCGGCCACCCAGCTCGCCGGCGACAACGACCTGAGCGACCGGATGCGCGCCGCCGCGGCGGTCGCCCGGGAGAAGGAGTTCCTCGCCGTCCGCCGGGTCGTCGTCCACCGCGCGCTGGGCGTGCAGGGCGGCCAGCGGCTGACCCCGGCGCTGCGCACCGACTACATCGCCAGCGGCACCGGCCAGCAGCAGGCTCTGCAGAGCTTCAAGGCGGTCGCGAGCCCCGACGAGGCGAAGTACCACGACCAGACGGTCGCCGGCGGTGACCGCCGCGAGGCGCAGAACTACACCGGCTGGATCGACGGCAACACCACCGGCGACATGCGTGGCGCCCCGTTCGGCCCCGACCAGTGGGACTCGGCCATGACGGCCAACGCCAAGCTGATCCGCGCCGTCGAGACGAAGCTCGACGGGGACGTGGTCGCCGAGGCCGACAACCTGCGCTCGGACGTCCAGCGCCAGGTGTTCCTGGAGACCGGCCTGCTGCTCAGCATGCTGCTGCTGGCCATCCTCTTCGCGTACCTGGTCGCCCGCTCGATGGCCCGTTCGCTGCGTGAGCTGCGTCAGGGCGCCCTCTCCGTCGCCCAGTACGGGCTGCCGCAGGCGGTGGCCCGACTCCGTGACCCGCAGGTCGTCGGGCAGCTCTCCCCGGTGCAGCTGGCCAACCAGATCGCCGAGCCGCTGCCGGTCCGCAGCAAGGACGAGTTCGGCCAGGTGACCGAGGCGTTCAACGCCGTTCACCTGGAAGCCGTCCGGACGGCCGCCGAGCAGGCGGCCCTGCGCGCCTCCGTCGCGACCATGTTCGTCAACCTGGCCCGTCGTTCGCAGATCCTGGTCGACCGCCTCATCGGGCACCTCGACCGACTGGAGCGCGGCGAGGAGGACCCGGACCGGCTGGCCGAGCTGTTCCAGCTCGACCACCTGGCCACCCGGATGCGCCGCAACGACGAGAACCTGCTCGTTCTCGCGGGCGCCGACTCCACCCGCGTGCAGCGTGAGCCGGCCGCGCTCATCGACGTGCTGCGCGCGGCGCAGTCCGAGGTCGAGCACTACACCCGGATCGAGTTCGGGGTCATCGACCGCGACATCGAGGTCGCCGCGCACGCGGTCAACGATCTGGTGCACCTCATCGCCGAGCTGTTCGACAACGCCACCGCGTTCTCCCCTCCGGACTCGCAGGTCATGGTCGAGGCCCGCCGGGTCGGTGACCGCGCCTCGCTGTACGTGGAGGACCGCGGCATCGGCATCAGCCGCGAGCAGCTGCACGAGCTCAACGACAAGCTCGCGACGCCGCCGCAGGTGGACGTGGCTGTCTCCCGGATGATGGGCCTGGTCGTGGTCGCCCGCCTGGCGTCGCGGCACGGCGTCCGCGTCGAGCTGCGCCCCGGCGCCGACCGCGGCACGGTCGCCGACGTGACCCTGCCCACCTCGGTGCTGGTGCCCCGCGCGCTCGCCGGCCGGGTGCAGCAGCCGCCGGCCCTGCCCGCGGCCGGCCCGCAGCACGGTGGGCCCGCGCCGGTCCTCGGCGCGCTGCCCGCGCTGGGCAACGGACCCCGCCCCGGCGAGTCCGGCAACCAGGTCACGCTGGGCGGCCGGCCGTTCGACCCGGCCTCGCGCAACGGCGCCGGCACGCCCGCCAACACCGGTGCGTATCGTTCGATGCCCGCCTGGTCGGACCTGACCGGCGCGAGCGCGAGCAACGGGGTCAACGGCGGCGACGGGTTCGCGCCCCGGACGGCCAACGGCCAGCCCATCGACCCGCTGCCGCAGCGGCGGGCCGGCGACGAGCCGACGACCACCGGCCAGCAGCCGGCCATTCCCCGGCAGTTGCCCAGCAGCCCGGAGGTGCACCCGTACTCCGCGCCGCCGGTCTCCGCGCAGCCCTACTCCGGTGCGCCGGTCTCCGCCTCGCCGGCGTCCGGTCAGCCGTACTCCGGTCAGCCGTACTCCGGTCAGCCCTACTCGGGTGCGCCGTACGGCAGCCCGCCGGTGTCCGCCGCTCCGGCCTCCGGCCAGCCGTACGCCGGTCCGCCGGTGTCCGCGTCGCCGGTCTCGGCCTCCCCGGCGTCCGGTCAGCCGTACTCGGCGCCCCCGGCCTCCGGCCAGTCGTTCAGCGGCTTCACGCCCCGGTCCGCCCCGCCCGCTCCGGCGCCCAGCGCCCCGGCGCCGCCGGCCTGGCCGCCGGTGCCCGGCGGCGAGCGGGACACGCAGACCCCGCCGGTGCCCGAGCGGCTCGCCGCCGCCCTGGACATGACGACGGAGCTGCCCCGGGTGCCGCGCCCCGGCGACCAGCCGAGCACCGCGGCCCAGCCGCCGGCTCCGGCGCCCCAGGCTCAGCAGGTCCGCGCCCCGCAGGCTCCGGCTCAGCAGGCTCCGGCCCCGCAGGCCCAGGCTCAGCAGGCCCAGGCGTCGCGTCCGCCGGCGCAGACCCGCCCGGCACCGCAGCAGCCGCAGGCCCAGAACCGCCAGCGGTACGCGGACGAGACCATGGAGCTGCCGATCTTCCGGGAGCTCGAGTCCGCCTGGTTCCGTACCCGCCGTCCGGGTCCGGAGGAGGCCGCGGCCGGCGACAAGCCGGCGGCGAACGGCGGTGGCGGTGACGCGACCCAGCAGTTCGCGGCGGTCGAGGCCACCGGTCGGGCAGTCCACAAGACATCACCCGGGACGACAGGTAACACGCCGATGGCAGACACTCCGACGGCCGGAGGAGCGCCGCAGGACAACGGGTCGACAGCGAACGCGGGCGCACGCCCCGGCCTCACCGAGAGCCTGCCGAACCGCCGGCCCCAATCGCAGACCAACGGCTGGCAGACCGCCGCCGACGACGGCTGGCGTGCCGCCTCGGCAGCGGCCACGGCGGCGCCGGTCAACGAGACCACCACGACCGGTCTGCCGAAGCGCAAGCCGATGGCGCAGCTGGTGCCGGGCGCGGTGGAGAAGCCCACCACCTCGGTCCAGCGACGTTCCCCGGAGGCGGTCCGTGGCCTGCTCTCCGCCTACCACCGGGGCGTGCAGCGAGGGCGTAGCACCTCGGACAACCCGACCAGCCCGGAGGCGACTCCGGGAGGGCAGCAATCCTCGCAGTCTGGCTCAGGCCCAGCGGCCGGGAGCGGGCAGAAGGAGCAAGAAGGATGACAACTACGCAGGATCTTGGTTGGCTGCTGGCCAACTTCGCCGACCGGGTGCCCGGTGTCGCACATGCGGTCGCCGTCTCGGCGGACGGCCTGCTCCTCGCGTCGTCACGGGACCTGCCGCGGGACCGGGCAGACCAGCTCGCCGCGATCGCGTCCGGTCTGGTCAGCCTGACCCAGGGGGCAGCCCGCTGCTTCGAGGGAGGCGCGGTGCTCCAGACCGTCGTGGAGATGGACAATGGCTTCCTGTTCCTGATGTCCATCTCGGATGGTTCGTCCTTCGCCGTGCTGGCGGCCCGCAGCTCCGACGTCGGGCAGGTCGGCTACGAGATGGCACTACTGGTCGACCGGGTGGGCGACGCCCTGACCCCGCAGCCGCGTGCGGCCGCGGGCATGCTGGGCTGACGCCTCGCCGATCGTGTGGTCGGCGCAACTAAAACGACAAGAACGACGAGTTCCACCGGTGGGAGCCGGTACGGGGTGCGAAGGAGGTGAGCGGCGACATGGCCGATCGTGACGAACCGACCGGAGCGTTGGTCCGTCCATACGCCGTGACCCGTGGTCGAACCCGTCCCCGGCTCGACATCGCGCTGGAGGCGCTCGTCGAGACGACGGTGCGCGGTCGGGCCGCTGCCAATGGCAACGGCGGCCAGGGCCGCGAACACCAGTACATCGCCGCGCTGTGTGACGGACGCGTGCAATCGCTCGCCGAGATCGCGGCGCGGATGCAGCTCCCGCTCGGTGTGGCCCGGGTGCTCATCGCCGACATGGCGACGGACGGCCTGGTCGCGGTCCACGAGCCGACCATCCTGGACGACTCCGACGACGCGGTGGGCACTGAACTGCTGGAGAGGGTGCTGAGTGGACTTCGCAGGCTCTGACATGTCGCACCGCCCACCGAACCCGAGTGGGCGCGTGACGTCGGCGAAGATCGTTATCGCCGGTGGATTCGGCGTCGGTAAGACGACGCTGGTCGGCTCGGTCTCGGAGATCACGCCGCTGACCACCGAGGCCATCATGACCTCCGCTGGCGTGGGCGTCCACGACACCCGGCAGGTGCCGGGCAAGACGACGACCACGGTGGCCATGGACTTCGGCCGGATCTCGATCGACCGTGACCTGATCCTGTACCTGTTCGGTACGCCGGGTCAGACCCGATTCTGGTTCATGTGGGACGAACTGGTGCGGGGCGCGATCGGCGCGGTCGTGCTGGTGGACACCCGCCGGCTGGCCGACTGCTTCGCGGCGATCGACTTCTTCGAGCACCGGCGGCTGCCGTACCTGGTGGCCATCAACTGCTTCGACGGGATGCAGTACCACGACCCGCAGGACGTCCGGGACGCCTTGGCGATCTCGAGCGACGTGCCGGTCGTGGCCTGCGACGCCCGTAACCGGGAGTCGACGAAGCACGTGCTGATCTCGCTGGTCGAGTACGTGCTCACCATGCGCCGTACGCGCGCCGTCGCCCCGGCCTGATCGGGACGCTCTCGCGCCCGGTGGTGGCCCTGGCCGCCACCGGGCGCTGAATGCTGCCCGGGGCGGGTACGGCTCCGCCCAAGAGATCTTGGAAGGTGTCCGGCCCTTCGGGGCGGGTTCCTTCCAGGATCTCTTGCGTTGGCGCGCGGTCGTTCGGGCCGCCCTACCCGCGTGTGCGCGGGCCGGTCTGGTTGGCCCCTGAACGCACTTCCGCCCCCAGCCGGTGTACGGCTGAGGGCGGAAGGAACGCGTACGGGAGAGAGTCGCTCAGGACTGGTAGCCGGCGGAGCGGTACTCGTACTCCCGGTCGTCGTCGCGGTCCCCGTGGTCGCGGCTGAAGTCCCAGCCGCCGGCGGCCTCCCGGCCCGGTCGGCCGCCCACCGCGAACCCGCCGATCTCCTGCCCGCGACGCCAGCCGCGGAAGTAGCCGGTGGTGTTCTCCGCGAGGCTCGCCGCATCGCGCACTATCCGCAGTGGGCGCTCCTCGCGCAGCGGGGAACCCGGGACCAGATTGGCCTGCGGGACGCGCTTCGGCAGCCCGGCGTTGGTCTCGGCGCCCACCGCGGGGCGGGCTGCCTGCTCGGCGGCCTGCCACCCGGTGTCGGCCGTGGTCGACCAGTCCAGGTCGGACTCCTCCTCGGTGTGCCCGACGAACCACGCCGACTTGGCCTGCGCGAAGATCAGCAGATCACCGTCGCCCTCGTCGGCCACCGGCGGCGGTCGGTGCTCGACCGGCGGCGGTCGGTGCTCGACCGGGGGAGGCGGCCGGTGCTCGGCGGCCCGCTCGACGCGGGGCGCCTGACGGTTGTTGCGGGCGGCCTGCTCCCGGTCGACCAGCCGCAGCGGCGGCGTCTCCAGTCGGGGGTCACCGGGGGGCGGGTTGAGCCCCTCCCGCAGTGCCCGGTCCGCCAGCGGCGGTGGCTCGACCAGCCGCAGCATGGGCGGCTCCTGGGGCAGGTCGTCGGCCAGCCAGGGCGGCGTGACCCGACCATCGGCCCGACCCGGGTCGGTCGGGGCGTCGACGCGGTTGCCGCCGTACGAGTAGGCGACGGGGTTGTTCGGCGAACTGTCGGCCGGGTCTTCCGGGTTGTTGACCAGGGGCCAGTTCGCCCGGGAACCCGGGGGCGCCGCCGGCTCCTGACCCGGCCGGGGAGCGGGCACCGGGATGCTGAGGTCGGTGGCGCTGAACCCGCCGGTGGGCGGCTCCTCGACCGGCCGCTGCACGTGACTCTGCCGCTCGCCGTTGGTCTTCGGGCGGGGCGGAATGACCGTGCGCTGCCGCTCGGCCCGCGCGTGGTTGATCGCGGCGGTGGTGAGGGTCGGCCGGAACGGCTCGCCCGCCTCGGCCGGCGGCACGGTGCCCCGCTGAGCCGGCGCGATGGGGGTGATCCCCGGCGGCGGGGGCGGCGGCGAGGAGACCGGCCGGTTGGTCGGGCCGTCGATCCGGCTCGGGATGGGCTCGGCACGCCCGGGAGGCGCGGACACCGGCGGGCCGGCGACCGCAGCCGGTGCGATCGGCGCGGGTGCGATCGGCGGAGGGGTGACCGGAGCGGGGGCGACCGGCGGCGGCCCGAGTGGGCGCGGCGACGCCAGCGGGGCGCTGCCCGGTGCCGGCTCGGGTCGGCTGCGTCGGCCGGTGACGGGTGTGGGCTCGGCGGCGATCGGGTTCGGTCGGACGGAGCGCAGGCCGGCGCCGGTGCCGGCGAGGCCGGTCAGCTCGCCGACCGACTCGCCACGACGGGCGGCGGCCCGTCGGCCGGGGGCCGGGGCGGGCGTGCTGACCCGGGCGCTGAGCGCGCTGACGAGTGCCTCGCAGCCGGCGTCGCAGGCCCGTACGGAGGCGACGGCCTGCCGGACGGTCTCGGCCACGGCAGAGGTGAGCGCCCGGTTGACGGCGGCGCGGCGCGGCGTCTCCGAGATGGCGACCCGCAGCGCGGTGACCGCCTCGTTGATCTCTTCGGCGTCGGCGACCCCGTCCGCCGCGAGATGCGCGGCGATGGCGTCCGCGGCGACGGACACCTCGCGGCCACGGGCGATGGTGCCGCCGAGCATGCCCGGCTCGGGCAGCGCGTCCAGCACGGCCAGCGACACCGGCTCGGCCGGATCCGGATAGGCGCGCAGCGCCGCCGGGTAGAGCTCCCGCAGCACCTCGCGCAGCGCCACGGCGGCGGAGTGCCGGCCGCTGGCCAGGGCGGCGTGCGCGGCGAGCACCTGCTTGTAGCCGGCGAGGTCCCGGGGAGCCGGCAGTGTGACGGCGGAGAGCGCGCCGGCCTGCAACGCGCGGGCCAGACCGACGGCCCGGCGCTCGGCCGGCGGCGACTGCATCTCCTCAAGCGAGTCGTCGTCGGCGAACCGCTCGGCGAAGTCGTCCACCGAGTCGTCGTCGGCGATCGCCAGGGGACGACCCGCCGCGCTCAACAGCGAGGTGACCGTGTGGTCGTCGCTGTCGGCGGCGATGGCCGCACCGCTCGGTCCGCCCGACCGCTCCACGAGCAGGGCGACGAGCTGGGCGTAGCCAGCCGCGTCGTCGCCGATCTCGCTGACATGCAGCAGACGGCCTGCGTCGTCGACCACAGCGGACGTCAGCGTCGAACCGGCCGAGGCCGGTCGGTCAGCCGGATCCGCCGAGGCCAGACCGCAGTACACGCGCACGAGCGCCACGGCGTCGTCCTCCTCCCGGGACAGGTCTTCCTACTGCCAGCAACTGATGCTCCCCGGTACGGGTCAGTCGCGCCAGTCCACCACCGCAGAGATCTTGCCGACAATGGTGCGCCAACCCAAACTCGCGGTCTGTGCCCCGATCTTCTTCAACCGTCGCCGGCCCATGAAGGCGCCGATCCCGCCGTTGGCCGTGGCCCGCAGCGCCTCGTCCAGGTCGTCGAGGCTGGAGCCGGCGGAGAGCATGTCCAGAACCGCAGGCAGGCGCAACGCGTACGACAGGTCGCGGGCGACCTCGCCGGCCTCGATCAGCAGGGTCGAATCCCAGCTGTCGTGACCGCCGCGCAGGTTCTCCACGACGAGGTCGAGTTCGTAGGTGTCCTCGTCGAGCGGCGCGATGTCGGCCGGCTCCACCCGTTCGGCCAATTCATTCCAGCTGTCCAGTTGGGACAGATCGTTGGGTGCGCCGGAGCGGATGAAACTGACAAGCGATTCGGGGGTCTTGAACAGCAGCAGCTTGCCCCGGTGGCTGAGGAAGACCGGCACCTCCTCGTCGTCCGCCTCGTCGGCGACGTCCTCGGCTTCGGCCTCGTCGTCGTCCGCGGTCGCGTCGGCGTCCGTGGCGCTGTCGCGGCGACGGCGGGACGGCTCGTCCTCGTCGCTGTCGGCGAACTCCTCGGCCAGCTCCTCGTCGAGGATGACGACGCTCTCGTCGTCCTCCTCCTCGATCACCTGCCGGCGGGCGAGGAACGGGTCGTCCTGGTCGCGCTCGGTCACGTCGGTCGGGGTCAGTGACCCGGCCGGCCGGTACGCCCGCAGCGTGAAGCCGGTGCCGGCGGGCAGGGCGATCTCCACCGGGTCGATCCGCAGCTCGTCCCAGAGCGACCGGTCGGCCGACGCGCGGGTGGTGTCGTCGGCCTCGTCGGCCTCGTCTGGCTCGGCCGGGCCGGTGGTGTCGTCGAGCTCGGGCTCGTCGGCGTCGGGCCGTTGGGGCGACTGGCGGGCCACGCTGACCTCCGTGTGCTTCGGGTTGCCCACCCGCCGGCGTCTCCGGCCGGCGAGTGACTCTGGGCACATACCCTAGTCGGCGGCTCGGGAAGCCCGGAGCCCGCACCCCGGTGGCCGGCCGAGAAACGTCTCGGGCCTGCGCGGGCGCGACGGTGGCGATCGGGGCGTTCGACAAGTAGCGTAACTACACATGAAGGCCCAGGCGCTGCACGGCCATCTCGACGCCCTTCTGCTCGCCGTTCTCGAACAGGGCGCGCTGCACGGGTACGCCATCATCGAGTCCCTGCGGGCGCGCAGTGACGGCAATCTCGACCTGCCCACCGGCACGATCTATCCGGCGCTGCGCCGGCTGGAGCGCGCCGGTCACGTGGCGAGCACCTGGAGCACGGTCAACGGTCGGGAGCGGCGGACCTACCAGCTCACCGACTCCGGCCGCCGCGCGTTGGCGGGCGAGCGCGCCGGATGGCAGGAGTTCCGCGTGACGGTCGGCCGGTTCCTCGACCCCGGCAGCCCGCCCGGCACCCCCGCCTGAGCGCTGGACGCCCGCTCAGCGGGAAGCGGCGGCCCGCAGCCAGCCGCGCGCGGCCCGGGTCAGGGAGAAGTACGCCGCACCCACCACCACCATGCCGACGATCATCGGCGGCCACGTCAGCGCCGCGTCCCACAGATCGATCGACCAGACGAAGAGAGACCCGCCGGCCACGATGCCGAGGACCAGCGTGCCGGTCAGGGCGGCGCCCACCGCGCGCTGCGCCGCCGCCAGGCCCGGTCGCGACGACCGGGCGCTCGCCCAGACCACCAGCAGGCCGGTCACGGCCAGCAGCAGCGCGCCGAGCCAGATCCAGTCGACCGAGGCGGACAGCAGCCGGTAGAGCGCCGGCGGCTGCGGACCCGCACTCCAGCTCGACCCGCGCCACGTCAGGTCACCGGCGGCCACCAGAACCCCGGCCACGGCCAGCATCCGCAGGGACAGGCCGCGCAGGGCGGCCACCGCCAGCTCCGCCTGCCAGGAGGGCAGCAACTGCGCCGGTGAGCCGAACTCGGCCACCGCCCGCAGCTGCGCCTCCGTGGGCGGCACACCACTCTCGCGGTACGCGTCGACGGCGTCCAGCAGGTCGTGCCGCGCCTCGGTGAGCAGGTCGGACTTCAGCCGCGCCGGCCCCTGAAGCCGGGACTCCAGCGCCCGCAGGTGCTCCTCGACCAGGAAGTCCTCAGCATGCCGCATGGCACCACCCTGCCACGGACGCGAGCGCCCTCACGTCGGGGAGAACCCTGGTCCGTCCCCGAAGCGGGTCAGGGAGCGAGGGCCAGGTACCCGCGCTCGGCGGCTTCCTGGAGAAGCCACTGGTCCCGGTACCAGCCGGGGGTCGCGACCAACTCGGCGTGCCGGCCGCGCTGGATCACCCGGCCGCCGTCGAGGACGACGATCTCGTCGAGGTCGGCCAGCCCGCTGAGCCGGTGACTGATCAGCAGGACCGAGTGCCCGGCGGGGGTTCCCGCGAGGGCGGAGGCGAGCACCGCGTCGGCGGCGGCCGGGTCCAGCCCCTCGGTGGGCTCGTCGAGCACCAGCACCGGTGGCGCGGCGAGCAGGGCCCGAGCGAGCGCGAGCCGTTGCCGCTGGCCGCCGGAGAGCTGGCCGCCCTCCTCGCCGACCAGGGTGTCCCAGCCGGCCGGCTGGGCGCGTACCCAGTCCAGCAGGCCGGCGGCCGCCATCGCGGCGGTCAGCTCGTCCTCGTCGGCCCCAGCCCGCCCGAGCAGCAGGTTCTCCCGGACCGTGGCATGGAAGACGTACGCCTCGGCGAGCAGCCCGCCGACGCTGCGGGGCAGTTCCTCCTCGGCGTACGTCCCCAGGTCGCGGCCGGCCAGGGTGACCTGGCCGGAGGTGGGCCGGACCGCCCCGGTCAGCACGGCGGCCAGGGTGCTCTTGCCGGCGCCACTCGGGCCGACGACCGCGATGCGCCGGCCAGCGGGCAGGTCCAGGCTCACCCGGTCCAACGCGGGTGCGGCGCCGGTCCGGTACCGCACGCTCACCTCGTCGAAGCGCAGGTCGTGCGGCTCGGCCCGGTCGGTCACTCGGGGAGCGGGCGGGGCACTGGGCGTGTCGACGTCGAGGAGGGCGGCCACCCGGGCCAGGCCGGGCCGCAGCTGGGTCCACTGCCGGGCGGCCGAGACCAGGGCCAGGGCCACCTCCACGGCGGCCAGGGTGCCGACGGCCAGCACCCCGACCAGGACGCCCGGCACGTTGGAGGCCAGCGCGACCAGCACCACCGCGGCGGCGGTCAGTCCGGCGGTCAACACCCCTGCGGCGTCCACCGCGAAGCCGGTGGCGGCCAGCCGGCGTTCCAGGCGGGCGAGCCGGTCGGCCCGCTGCTCGGCGGCGCGCAGCGCGGCGTCGGTCGCCCCGAACGCGGCCAGGTCGGCGGCGCCGTGGGTGAGGTCGACGGCGTCGGTGGCCAGCGCGCCGCGCAGCGGTGCCACCTCGGCCGCGCTGCGCCGGGTGACCGCGGTGGCCAGCGCCGGCAGCGCCACACCGGCGACCACCAGCCCGAGCGCGAGCACACCGGCGGACGGCGGCGAGATCAGCGCCGCCCCGGCCACCGCCAGCACCCCGACCAGGGCCGCCGCCGAGCCGGGCACCAGCACCCGCAGCAGCAGATCCTGGACCGCCTCGACGTCGGACACCAGCCGGCTCAGGACGTCCCCCGAGCGGTGTCGCGTGTCGCGACGGGCCGTGAGGGTGGCGAAGACCCGGGCCCGTACGTCGGTGATCATGCGGAGGACCGCGTCGTGCCCGGCGAGCCGTTCGGTGTAGCGGAACACGCCCCGGCTGATCGCCAGCGCCCGGACCGCGACGATCGCCACGGTGAGCCGGTCCAGCGGAGGCCGCCCGGCGGCGCTCATCAGCAGCCACGTCGCGGTGGCCATCAGGGCGATCCCGGCGAACTCGGTGGCGGCGGCGAGCAGCCCGGCGCCGGTCAGTCGACCCAGGTACGGGCGGGCCAGCCGCAGCACGGCGCGCTCGGCGCCGGCCCGTCCGGCCGATGTCACCCCAGCCGCGACCTCCGGCCCGTGTTCCGTGCTCATCGGGCCGCCTTTCCGATCGGTTCGGGCGTCAGCTCGGTGACCCGGCCGTCCTCGATGCGCAGGACCCGGTCGGCGTCGGTCAGCAGCGCCGGCCGGTGCGCCACCAGCAGCGCCGTCCGTCCGGCGACGAGCCGGCGGGTGGCGTCGAGCACCACCGCCTCGGCGGCCGTGTCCAGCCGCGCCGTGGGCTCGTCGAGCAGCACCACCGGGGCGTCGCGCAGGAACGCCCGGGCCAGTGCGACCCGCTGCCGCTGGCCGCTGGACAGGCCGTGCCCGCGCTCGCCGAGCAGCGTGTCCAGCCCCTCGGGCAGGCCGGCCACCACGTCGTCGAGGGCCGCGGCGCGCACCGCGGCGGCGAGCGCCTCGGGCGGGGTGTCCGGTGCGCCGAGCCGGATGTTGTCGGCCAGCGAGGTAGCGAAGAGGTGGGCGCGCTGCGGCACCCAGGCGAGCTGCCGACGCCAGGCGTCCGGGTCGGCGGTGGCGAGGTCGACGCCGTCGACGGTGATCCGGCCGCTGGTCGGGGTCACGAAGCCGAGCAGCAGACCGAGCAGGGTGCTCTTGCCGGCGCCGCTGGGCCCGATGATGGCGATCCGTTCGCCGGGTCGGATGCTCAGGGTCACGTCGCGCAGCGCGGTGGTCCGCTCGTACGCCACGGTCACGGCCTCGAACCGGATCTCACCGCGACCGTCCGGGATGGTCGCGCCCTCGGCGGCGCGGGGGGTGGCGGGCGCGGTTGAGACGGTGAGCGCCTCGTCCAGCGCGGTGAGCCCCTCCATGCTGGCGTGGAAGCGGCTGCCGGCGGCCCGCAGCGGCAGGTACGCCTCGGGGGTGAGCAGCAGCACCAGCAGCGCGGTGTGCAGGGCCAGCCCGCCGCCGAGCAGCCGGATGCCGACCGGCACCGCGACCAGGGCCACCGAGAGAGTGGCGACCAGCTCCAGCGCCAGCGCCGAGAGGAACGCGATCCGCAGCGTCTTCATGGTGGCGACCCGGTGCCCGTCGGCCATCCGGCGGACCACCTCGGTCTGCGCCCGGGCCCGGCCGAACGCGCGCAGGGTGGGCAGCCCGGCCACCATGTCCAGGAAGTGTCCGCCCAGCAGGGCCAGCCGACGCCACTGCCGCTCGGTGGCGGCCTGCGCCTGCCAGCCGAGGAGCGCGCCGAAGACCGGGATCAGCGGCAGCGTCAACGCGATGATCAGCGCCGAGCTCCAGTCGGCGACGACGATCCGGGCCAGCACGGCCACGGGCACCGTCACGCTGAGCACCAACTGCGGCAGATACCCGGTGAAGTAGGCGTCCAGCGCGTCCAGCCCACGCCCGGCCAGGGTGGCCAGCTCGCCGGCCCGCTGCCCCGCCACCCAGCCCGGCCCGTGCCGCCCCACCGCGCCGAGCAGGTCGGCCCGCAGCGTGGCCTTGACCGTGGCGGCGACCCGCGCGGAGACCGTGCCCTGTGCCCAGACCAGCGCCGACCGGGCGGCGACCGCGACCACGAGACCCGCCAGCGCCGGCCGGTTGAGCCGCCCGTCAAAGGCGGTGGCCAGCACCGCCGCCAGCGCGGTGGCCTGCGCGACGATCAACGCGGCGGCGAGCACGCCGAGGAGCGCGAGCACGGCAAGATCGCGCCGGGCCGCGGGGACCCGACGCAGCAGACGCGGGTCGAAGGGACGGCGGTTCACCAGTACACCGGTGCCCTGCCGTCGGTCCGTCCCCGGAAAACCCACCAGCACATCGCCTGGAAGCCTAGTAGGGCCGGCAGCAGCGGCAGCGCCACCCAGCCAAGCAGCCGCAGCGTCGGCGCGCTGGCGGCCGCGTCGGCCACCGTCAGCGAGGCGCCCGGGTCGGTCGTGGACACCAGCACGTAGGGCCAGAGAGCCGCGCCGACCAGCGCCACCGGCAGCGCCATTGCCGCGCCGGTGGCGATCAGGGCCCACCCGGGCCGCCGCCGCGCCAGCGCCGCGCGGGCCGCCAGCAGCGCCGCCACCAGCAACACCGGCAGGAGTACGGCCACCGCCGGTCGCCCGACGGCGTCGCGTACCCGCCAGGAGAGCAGGCCCACGACGGTGGCCACGGCGACCGCGCAGAGCGCCACCGGCACCAGCCGGCGGGCCGTGCGCCCGGCCACGGCGGCGGCGTCGGCCGGCAGTCGCAGCGTGAGGAAGGTCGCACCGTGCACCGCGGCCAGGGCGACCATGGTCAGCCCGGCCGTCGCCGCGAACGGGGTGGCCAGGTGCGACACCCCGGCGACGTGCCCGTCGGCCTGGCGGGGCACGCCCTGCAACAGCGCGGCCAGCACCACGCCCCAGCCCAGCGCGGCGAGCGCGCTGCCGACCACGATGACCCGGTCCCAGCGGGCGCGGACCCGCTCGTCGCTCGGCCGGCTGCGCAGTTGCACCCCGGCGGTGACCAGGATGACGCCGACCAGCGCGCCGGCGAACGCCGGGTAGCAGCCGGCGAGCAGCTCACCCTCCAGCACCGGGAAGGCGCCGAACAGGATGCCCACGGCGGCGACCAGCCAGACCTCGTTGCCGAGGAAGAACGGGCCGAGGGCGGTGAGCGCGGCCCGCCGCCCGGCCGGGGCGCCGCCCCGGGCGAGCAGCAACCCGACGCCGTAGTCGTAACCGGCGAGCACGAGGTAGCAGGCGAAGAAGAGGCCGAGAAGGACGTACCAGGCGAGATCCACGGGTGAGTCTCCTCAGTCGCTCAGGCGAGGGCGGGTTCGGGGTGGGCCGGCTCGCCGAGCGCTGCCGGTGGACGGCCGAGAGCCGGGTCGGCCGCGCCTCGTCCCGCGTGCCGGGCGAGCAGCACCCAGTTGGTGACGGCGAGGGTGCCCAGCAGCATGCTGAAGCCGATCAGCGAGGCGAGCATCACCGGCGTGCCGACGGGGGAGACCGCCTGCTCGGTGGGGAGCAGGCCGTACGCCACCCAGGGCTGGCGGCCGACCTCGCGGGCGATCCAGCCGAGGATCACCGCGACGAACGGCAACGGCACGGCGAGCAGGATGAGCCAGAGCGGGAAACGCAGCCGGACGATCCAGTCCCGGTAGAGCAGGGGCAGCAGGAACCACACGCAGCCGAGGGTGAAGCCGACCAGGATCATGAAGCCCAGCCCGACGCTGGCCAGGACCGGCGGGGTGTAGTCGCCGGGCCCGAACCGCGTGGTCCACTCGCCGATCAGCGCCTGCGCCTCGGGGCTGTCCGCGCCGAACTTGGTCGGCTGCACCGCGCCGACCGGGCCGAACTGGGCGAAGCCGAAGCCCTGCACCATCGTGATCGCCAGTGCCGCCGTGACCAGGCCGATGCGCAGCGAGGTGCGGAAGAGCGCGAAGTCGGGCGTACGCCGGATCAGGTGCCAGGCGCTGACGGCCGCCATCAGCATCCCGCCGACCAGGAGCGCCGCGGAGACCACGTGCCCGAACGCCATGCCGAGGCTGGGGTTGGTGAGCAGCGCGCCGAAGTCGGTGAGGTGGGCGATCCCGTCGCGGACCTCGTACCCGACCGGGTGTTGCAGCCAGGAGTTGGCCACCATGATCCAGAAGGCCGAGGCGTACGCGGTGAGCGCCACGCCCCACAGCAGCGCGAGGTGGACGCCCTTGCCGAGCCGGTGCCAACCGAAGATCCACATCCCGAGGAACGTGGACTCCAGGAAGAAGGCCACCAGCGTCTCGATCGCCAGCGGCGCGCCGAAGACGTTGCCGACGTAGCGCGACAGGCCGCTCCAGTTCAGCCCGAACTGGAACTCCATCACGATGCCCGTGGCGATGCCGAGCACGTAGTTGATCACGTAGAGCTGGCCCCAGAACCGGGTCAGTCGCTCCCACTTCGGGTTGCCGGTGAGCACCCAGGCGGTCTGCATCCCGACCAGCATCCCGACCAGCCCGAGCGTGACGACCACGAACAGGAAGTGGATCGACGTGGTGGTGGCGAACTGCAGGCGGGCGAGGAGCAGCGTGTCCATGGCCGGCTCTCCCTAGCTGTTGGCTCCCTTGTCGTAGCAACCCTACACGTAGCATGGCTACATAAAACTACTACGCTTCGTCGTAGACAATTCTACGACGAGGCGTAGTAGGTGTGGTTGTCGGGAGGGGTGCGGCGACGCATCGCCAGACGGGGGCCACTCGCCCGCCCACCCTCGTTGCGGCGCCTTTGCTCTGCTTCAACCCACGCAACAGTTCTGCCGCAAAAGCGGTGCGTGGGTTGAAGCAGAGCAAAGGGAGACTCGACCAGCTGCCCACCCCGCCGGCGACACCACGCCGTCAGCCGAGTGGGGCGGGTTGGCGCGTCAGCTCAGGAAGAGCGTGATCGGGAGGGCGACCAGGGTGGTGGCCACCGCGAGGGCCGTGGCGCCGAGGGCCAGAGGCGGCCGGTCGGCAACCAGTAGGCGCTGTACGCGTACGTCCAGGTCGCGGTCGCCCAGGCCCAGGGCTCCGGCCGGGGTGACCCGGTGCCCGGCGGCGGCGAAACGACGAAGCGCGCCCGCCAGCGGAGCCTCGGCGTGCAGCTCGCGTGCCTTGTCGTCGGCGCGCATCTCGACCAGCAGGGCGACCCGCTCGTGCGCGTCGCGGACCCAGCCGAACCACGGCAGCGCCCGGCAGAGCGCGGTGAACGGCAGCAGCACCAGATCGTGTCGCTCATGGGCGTGCGCGCGCTCGTGGGAGAGCACGGCGGCCAGCTCGGCGCGGTCCAGCAGGCTCAGCGTGCCCGCGCTGACCACCACCTGCGGCTTCACCCCGGGCAGGCAGTACGCGGCGGCGCTCGGATGGTCCAGGACGAGCGCCCCGGGCGCGGCCGGGTCGTCCCGGGCCACCAGGGTGAGCAGGTCCCGGTGTCGGCGCTGGGCGCGGATGGTCCCGTGGATGCTGCGGACGGTCGTGGTGACGAGCACCGCTCCGATGCCGAAGCCCACCCCGACGCCGGCGAGGTGGAACGCGGTCACGCCGATCGGCAGGCTGCCGTGGGCGAGGTCGGTGGTCAGGGCGAGCAGTGCGCTGCCGGTCGGCAGGTCGTACGCGGTCAGCCCGAGGGCCATCGGCAGGCCCATCGCGGAGAGGCCCAACGCCAGCCCGACGGCCTGCCAGCAGACGATCGCCACCCGCGGGCTGCGCCAGGTCCAGGTGGAGCGGGCCAGCACCTGCGCGGTCAGATAGCAGGCGAGCATGGTGGCGGCGAAGTGCACGGCGTAGGCCATGGCGCGCGCCCTACCGCTCCGCTGCCTCGCCGGCCGGCCGCCGGCCCGCCGGCGGATCCACCCGGTCGGTCAGGGCGTCGGCCCCGCCCGTGGCGCCGTCGGCGGAACTCGGCCCGGCCAGCCCGGCCTCGCTGCCCAGGGCGGCCCGCAGCACCTCGGCCTCGGTGCCGGTCACCGAGCGGGCGAAGCGCACCAGCGCGGCGTCGCGGCTGCCGCCCAGGTCGAGGGCGTCGAGCATGAGCTGGGCGATGTGCGCCTCACGACTGGCCGCCGGCCGGTACCGCCAGGCGCGGCCCTCCCGTTCCCGCTGCACCATGCCCTTGCCGGCGAGCCGGTCGAGAACGGTCATCACCGTCGTGTACGCCAGTTCGCGGCCGTCGAGCGCGTCGGCCACCTCGCGCACGGTCACACCGTCCGACGTGCCCGGGACCACGTCCCACAGCACGTCCATCACCGCACGCTCAAGATCGCCCAACCGAGTCACCCCCCAATTCTACCCCCGGTAGTAGACCCCCCACCCACCCGACCAGCCCGATCACGAGTCACCCGGCCCGGAAGACCGATCCCTCGCGAACCCATGATCAAGACGGCCCCGGGACCGGGCAGGCTGGCGCAAGATCCGCACAAGAACAGGGATGTTGCTGCCTCCATCGCCCCGGAGGCAGCAACATCCCGGAAGTTGCGCAGATCCCGGCCGCCCCGCCGGCCCCGCCCGATCGCGCCGACCGCCCCGCCGGCCGCGCCCGATCGGCGCCGCCGGCCGTGCCCGATCGCGCCGGTCGCGACGCCTGCCCCGCCGATCGCGCCGCCGGCCCCGCTGGCCGCGCCGATCGCCCCGCTGACCGGCGACTCAACGTCGGGCAGAACCCGCAAGCTGACCCACCCGACGAACCCGGCCCGAGTCAGGTTTTCCGGGGGAGCCCGCCCACGCAGGGATCAAGCCTGACCGCCCGGAGTGGGCGGGCTCCCCCGGAAAACCCACCCCGAGCGCGCGGGCTCTCCCGGAAAACCCAAAGGCCGAGGACAGACGATCACACCCCCTTGGGGTGCCACACCGTCTTGGTCTCCAGCAGCGCAGTCATCCGGGTCACGCCCGGATCGGCGGACCAGTCCGCCTCGGCCGGTCGGAGCACCCGCTTGAGGTTCTCCGCGGCCTTGACCTCCAGCTCGGTGGCGAGCGACGCGTCGGTCACCCCGGTCAGGTCGATCGCGTTGACGTCCATGTGCGCCGCCAGCGCCGGCGCGGTCTCGGTGATCGCGCCGGTGAGGATGTTGACCACCCCGCCGGGCAGGTCGGAGGTCGCCAGCACCTCGGCCAGCGTCACCGCCGCCAGCGGCTCCGACGGCGAGGCCGCCACCACCACGGTGTTGCCGGTGACGATCGCCGGGGCGATCACGCTGACCAGGCCGAGCAGCGCCGGGCGTTCCGGGGCGACCACGGCGACCACGCCGGTCGGCTCCGGCGCGGAGATGTTGAAGTACGGGCCGGCGACCGGGTTGGCGCCGCCGTACACCTGGGCGAGCTTGTCGGCCCAGCCGGCGTACCAGACCCAGCGGTCCACCGCGGCGTCCACCTCGTCGCCGGGGATGCCCAGGGCGACGAACTGCTCGCGGCGGCCCTCCAGCATCTCGGCGGCCCGGTAGAGGATCTGACCCCGGTTGTACGCGGTCGCGCCGGCCCAGCCCTTGACGGCGGCGCGGGCGGCGACCACCGCGTCCCGGGCGTCCTTGCGGGAGGCCAGTGACACATTCGAGGACTGCACGAGATACGACCGTCCCGACTCGCTGCGCGGGAACTTCCCGCCGATGAAGAGCTTGTACGTCTTGCGTACCGCGACCCGCTCAGACATTGAGGTACCCCTCCAGCCCGTGCCGGCCGCCCTCGCGACCGTAGCCCGACTCCTTGTAACCGCCGAACGGCGAGGTGGGGTCGAACTTGTTGAACGTGTTGGCCCAGACGACGCCGGCGCGCAGCCGGTCGGCCATCCACAGGATGCGCGAGCCCTTGTCGGTCCAGATGCCCGCCGACAGCCCGTACGGCGTGTTGTTGGCCTTCTCGACGGCCTCGGCCGGCGTGCGGAAGGTGAGCACCGACAGCACCGGGCCGAAGATCTCCTCGCGGGCGATGCGGTGCGCCTGGGTGACGCCGGTGAAGATGGTGGGCGCGAACCAGAAGCCCCGGTCGGGCAGCTCACACGGCGGTGACCAGCGCTCGGCGCCCTCGGCGGAGCCGGCGTCGGACAGCTCGCGGATCCGCTCCAACTGGGCGGCGGAGTTGATCGCGCCGACGTCGGTGTTCTTGTCCAGCGGGTCGCCGACGCGGAGCTGAGCCATCCGCCGCTTCAGCGACTCCAGCACGCGGTCGGCCACGTTCTCCTGGACGAGCAGGCGGGAGCCGGCGCAGCAAACGTGCCCCTGGTTGAAGAAGATGCCGTTGACGATGCCCTCGACGGCCTGGTCGATCGGCGCGTCGTCGAAGACGATGTTGGCGGCCTTGCCGCCCAGCTCCAGGGTGAGCTTCTTGCGGGTGCCGGCGACGGATCGGGCGATGGCCCGGCCGACGTCGGTGGAGCCGGTGAAGGCGACCTTGTCCACGCCGGGGTGCTCGACCAGCGTCCGGCCGGTGTCGCCGGCGCCGGTGATGATGTTGACGACACCGGCCGGCAGGTCGGCCTGCTGGCAGATCTCGGCGAACAGCAGCGCGGTCAGCGGGGTGGTCTCGGCGGGCTTCAGCACCACCGTGTTGCCCGCGGCGAGCGCCGGGGCGATCTTCCACGCGAGCATGAGCAGCGGGAAGTTCCACGGGATGACCTGCGCGGCCACGCCGATCGGCTGCGGGTCGGGCCCGAAGCCGGCATGGCCCAGCTTGTCGGCCCAGCCGGCGTAGTAGAAGAAGTGCGCGGCGACCAGCGGCAGGTCGACATCGCGGGATTCGCGGATCGGCTTGCCGTTGTCCAGCGACTCCAGGACGGCCAGCTCGCGGGAGCGTTCCTGGATGAGCCGCGCGATCCGGTACAGGTACTTCGCCCGGTCGCGGCCCGGCATCGGACCCCAGACCTTGTCGTACGCCTGACGGGCGGCGCGGACCGCGCGCTCCACGTCCTGGGCGCCGGCCTCGGCGATCTCGGCCAGCACCTCCTCGGAGGCGGGGTTGATCGACTTGAAGCTGCCGCCGTCGGTCGGGTCGACGAACTTACCGTCGATGAACAGCCCGTACGAGGGCTTGAGGTCCACCACCGAGCGGGACTCGGGGGCGGGGGCGTATTCGAACATCGGCTATCAGTCCAGGGTGAAGTAGTCGGGACCGGAGTAGGTGCCGGTCGTCAGCTTGGTGCGCTGCATGAGCAGGTCGTTGAGCAGGCTGGACGCGCCGAAGCGGAACCAGTCCGGGTCGAGCCAGTCCGGGCCGACGGTCTCGTTGACCATCACCAGGTACTTGATGGCGTCCTTGGTGTTCTTGATGCCGCCGGCCGGCTTCACGCCGACCTGCCGCCCGGTGGCCTCGCGGAAGTCGCGGACCGCCTCCAGCATCACCAGGGTCACCGGCAGCGTCGCCGCGACCGGGACCTTGCCGGTGGAGGTCTTGATGAAGTCGCCGCCGGCCAGCATGGCCAGCCAGGAGGCCCGCCGCACGTTGTCGTAGGTGGCCAGCTCGCCGGTCTCCAGGATCACCTTGAGGTGGGCGTCCCCGGAAGCCTCCTTGGTGGCCACGATCTCGTCGTAGACCTCCTTGTAGCGCCCGGCCAGGAACGCGCCCCGGTTGATCACCATGTCGATCTCGTCGGCGCCGGCCGCGACGGCGGCCCGGGTGTCGGCCAGCTTGATCTCCAGCGGCGCCTGACCCGACGGGAACGCGGTCGCCACGCTGGCCAGGTGCACGTTCGACCCGCGCAGCACCTCGGCCACGTGGGGGACCATCGCCGGGTAGACGCAGACCGCGCCGACGTGCGGGCAGGACGGGTCGGCCGGGTCCGGGCGCAACGCCTTCGCGGCGAGCGCGCGCACCTTGCCGGGGGTGTCCGCCCCCTCCAGGGTGGTCAGGTCGACCATCCGGATCGCCAGGTCGATCGCCTGGGCCTTGGCGGTGGTCTTGATGGATCGGGTGCCGAGCTGTGCCGCCCGCTGCTCCGCGCCGACCTGGTCCACGCCGGGCAGGCCGTGCAGGAAGGTCCGCAGAGCGGTCTCGGATCGTCCCAGCTCGGAGAGGTCCGACCGGGCCGACGTCGTTGTCGCCGTCATGCCGAGAAGTCTACGCACGGAACCGCTGAGTGATCTTGGTCACGGTGGGCCCGACGTGAGCGGCGTCGCCGGTACGACCGCACCCGCACCAGCACGCCGAACGGCCCGGTAGGTTGAGCGATCGTGGACGTACACGTCATTGACCACCCGCTGGCCCAGTCCAGGTTGACCGCCATGCGGGACGCGCGCACCGATTCCTCGACGTTCCGGGCGGCGCTGCACGAACTGACCACCATGCTGGTGTACGAGGCGGCGCGCACCTTCCCCGTCGAGCGGTACCCGGTGCAGACGCCGGTCACCGCCACCGAGGGCACCCGGCTGGCGAACCCGCCGCTGCTGGTGCCGGTGCTGCGGGCCGGCCTGGGCATGGCGGACGCCGCGCTCGGCCTGCTGCCCGAGTCCTCGATGGGCTTCGTCGGCCTGGCCCGCGACGAGGAGACCTACGAGCCGCGCGCCTACATGGAGTCGCTGCCGCGCGACCTGACCGGCCTGCCGGTGCTGGTGCTCGACCCGATGCTGGCCACCGGCGGCTCGCTGGAGCACTGCTGCCGGCTGCTGGCCGATCGGGGCTGCACCGACATCACCGTGCTCTGCGTGCTCGCCGCGCCGGTCGGCATCGAGCGGCTGGAGCGCTCCGGCCTGCCGTTGCGCCTGGTCACCGCCGCGATCGACGAGGGCCTCAACGACCGCATGTTCATCGTTCCCGGGCTCGGTGACGCCGGTGACCGCCAGTTCGGCGGCATGCCCCGGTTCTGATCTTCCACCCGGTCCGTGCCGGGTAACGGCGGGTCCGCGCGCGGTGGTGCGCGGACCCGCTACCGTCTCGGGCCATGACTGGTGTTGCGCTCGCCGAGGAGCTGCTGCTCCTCGCCTACGACGACTCGACCGGTAAGGCGACCATGCCGCGGATCAGCCTGGACCTGGGCATGGCGGCCGCGGTGCTGGTCGAGCTGGCACTGGCCGGCCGGATCGCGTACGCCGACGGGAACCTGACCGTCGTCGACCCGACGCCCACCGGCGAGCCGGTCACCGACGAGGTGCTCGGGCGGATCGCCGCCGACACCCCGCACACCCCGGCCTCGTGGGTGCAGCGCCTGCGGCACGGCCTGCGCGACCGCATCCTCGGTGACCTGTGCGCCCAGGGCGTCGTGCAGGACGTCGACGAGACCGAGTTGGGCTTCATCCACGTACACCGGTATCCGGTGGTGGACACCTCCGTCGAGGCGGACACCCGCCAGCGGCTGACCGAGGCGCTGACCGGCGCGGCGGCCCCGGACGAGCGGACCGCCGCGCTGGCCACCCTGGTCGTGGTGCTGCGGATGGAGTCCGCGCTGGGCATGAGCGGCGAGGACGTCGCCGACGCCCGCCGCCGGCTTCAGGAGATCGCCACCGGCGCCGGCTTCTCCGGTGACGTCAGCATCGACGACTCGGTGGTCCGCCCGTCGGTGGGCCTGGTCGTCGCCGCGTTGGGCATCGCCGTCGACCAGGCCCTCGGCCCGCGCCGCTGACCCGCGAGCGGAGGTTCCCCGAGGTGCGACCGGGCGTCGGCCTGGCCCTCCTGCTGCGTGTCCTTTGCTCTGCTTCACCGGAGGCAACAGTCCGGGCCGGTTTTCGTAGCGTGGGTTGAAGCAGAGCAAAGGAAACAGGCAGGGGGCGGGCGGCCGGGTGGTCGGCCCCGGCGTGGCCCGTCGGTCAGAGCCCCAGAGCTGTGGCGATCTCGCCGCGCACGGCGGCCACCGCCTGCGCCGCCCGGCGGCGGGCGGTGGGGACGTCACCGTCCACGACCGGCTCCACCACCTCGAGGTACGCCTTGAGCTTCGGCTCGGTGCCGGAGGGCCGGATCACCACCCGGGCCCGTGCGGTGCGAAGGATCACCACGTCCGCCTCGGGCAGCAGGTCCCGGACGCTGTCGACCGGCTGTCCCAGCAGCGTGGTCGGGGTGGCCGCCCGGATCCGGGCCATCGCGTCGGCGATCTCCCGCAGGTCGTCCACCCGTGCGGAGAGCTGGTCGGTGTGGTGCACGCCGAACTCGGCGGCCAGCTCGTCCAGCCGGTCGGTCAGCGTACGACCCTGCGCCTTGAGGCCGGCGGCCAGCTCGGCCACGGTCAGCGCTGCGGTGATGCCGTCCTTGTCCCGGACGTGCTCCGGGGCGACGCAGTAGCCGAGCGCCTCCTCGTAGCCGAAGACCAGCGGCGCGCTCCCGCCGCCGGCCCGGACGATCCACTTGAACCCGGTGAGCGTCTCGTCGTAGGGCAGGCCCCGGGCCGCGCACATCGCCCGCAGCAGGGACGACGAGACGATGGTGGTGGCGTAGAGCCCGGTCACTCCGCGTCGCATCAGGTGGTCGGCGAGCAGCACGCCCACCTCGTCGCCGCGCAGCATCCGCCAGTCCTGCCCGTCTTCGCCTTCCCGGACGACCACCGCGCAGCGGTCCGCGTCCGGGTCGTTGGCGATGGCGAGGTCCGCGCCGGTGGCGTCGGCCAGCGCGATCAGCCGGTCCACCGCCCCCGGCTCCTCCGGGTTGGGGAACGAGACGGTGGGGAACTCCGGGTCCGGCTCGGCCTGGTCGGGCACCACGCCGGGGATCGGAAAACCGGCCCGGACGAACGCCGCCGTGAGCACCGCCGCACCCACCCCGTGCAGCGGGGTGTACGCCACCGACAGGTCCCGCGGCCCGTCCGGGTCGATCACGGCGGTGGCCCGCTCGACGTACGCGGCGACGAGGTCGTCCCCGAGCACCTCGCCGGGCCGGCCCAGCGGCACCTGGGTCAGCGGACCGACCGCCCGGATCGCGGCCTCGATGCCGGCGTCGGCCGGCGGCACGATCTGCGCCCCGGCGCCCAGCTCACCGCCCAGCTCCGCACCGAGGTAGACCTTGTAGCCGTTGTCCTGTGGCGGGTTGTGGCTGGCCGTGACCATGACACCGGCGACCGCGCCGAGCTGGCGCACCGCGTACGCCAGCACCGGGGTGGGCAGCGGGCGGGGCAGCAGCAGCGCCGGTCGGCCGGCGCCGGTGGCCACCTGGGCGGTGCGCTCGGCGAACTGGCGGGAGCCGTGCCGGGCGTCGTACCCGATCACCAGGGGGCCGGTGCCGCCCTGGGCGGCGAGCCAGCCGACCAGCCCGGCGGCGGCCTGGGTGACCACGGCGAGGTTCATGCCGTTCGGGCCGGCGCGCAGCGGGCCGCGCAGGCCGGCGGTGCCGAAGGTCAGGGGACCGGCGAACCGGTCGGCCAGCTCCGGTGCGCTCGCCGGCAGCCGGTCGAGCACCGCCGTCAGCTCGTCCCGGCTGGCGGGGTCGGGGTCGTCGGCCAGCCAACGTCGGGCTTGCTCGCGAATGTCGTTGATGTCAGTGGTGTCCGCCGCCATGCCCCTTGATAGCACGGCGGCGGATCACCGCTGTCGGTTCCCTCGGCTCAGCCGTCGCCGGTGAGCTGGAACGTGCGCACCATCTCGTCGAAGATCGGCTTGCTCTCGGCGAACTTGGCGTCGTTCGCGGTGAGGTAGAACGAGTACGCCTTGCCGTCCTGCGCCACGCCGCGCCAGATGCCGTGCCGCATGGCGTCGCCCGTGCCGCAGGTGTACTCGAATTCGGCGGCCGGCTTGTCGGCCAGCTTGGTCTCCGTCGACGCGACCTGCGCGTACGGCTTCACGCAGGAGGTGCTCCGGGTCTTCAGGCCGTTCTCGGCCGTCTCGGCCCACCGGGTGGAGCTGCTGGACCACTTCTCGGTGATGATGCGCACCTTGCGGCCGCTGTCCTCCGGGTCGATGTAGTCGGTGTACGAGCCGCCGGTGGCCTTCTTCCAGCCCTTGGGCACCATGACCTGGATGCCGCGGGCCGTGTGCTCCTGCATCTCGACGCCCGAGGCTGCGGGCGCGGACGGGGTGGGCTGCGCCTGCGGGGCGCTCGGGGCGGGGTCGTCGCCGCTGGAGAGCGCCACGATGCTGATCAGCAGCACCACGGCCAGGCCGCCGGCCGCGGCGAGCTGCACCTTGCGCGGCCAGCCCTTCACTGTGGTGACGAGCTGGCCCCCGGTGGCGCGGACCTTGTCCAGGGCGCCGCCGCCGGAAGCGGTGGACGGCGTCGTCCAGGGCTGGCCGGTGCCCGGCACCGACCACTGGTTGCCGCCGCCGTAGGTGCTGCCGCCGATGCGCTGGGTGGCCTCGGGCGCGCCGTAGCCGACCGGCTGTGTCGCGTCGGGCCGGTTGCCGTAGGTGACCCGCTGGGTGGCATCGGGGTGGGCGCCGGCATCCACCCGCTGGGTGGCGTCCGCGCTGCCGCCATAGGTGCGCCCGGCGGCGGGACGGCCGGCGGTGGGCATCGCGCCGGTCGGCGTGTGCAGCGGACCGGCGAGCGCGTCGGCGCTGGTCTCGTCCAGCGCGGCGGCAGCGGTGGCGGCTGCGCTTGCCGGTTGCGGACGTTCGCCCCGGCGCAGCGCGGCCAGTCGGTTGGTCAGCGACTCGCCCGGGGCCAGCATGGCCCGGCCGCCGATCTGGTCCTCCGGCTTCGGCTCCGGCTGGGCCGGCTGGTGGACGGGGGCCGGGCGCTGCTGCACGGGCACCACGGCGTACGGGTCGGTGACCGAGTGCACGGCGGTGGCGGTGCTGCCCAGCGGGCCGGCGAGCAGTTCGCGGAGCATGGCCCGGGAGGTGTGCACGTCCAGTCGGCGGGCCGGGTCCTTCTCCAGCAGACCCATCAGCACCCGGGTCAGGGCGCCGCTGCGCTGCGGCGGGGCCGGCGGGTCCTCGACGACGGCGTGCATGGTCTCGATCGGGTCGCCCTTGTCGAACGGCGGACGCCCCTCGACGGCCGTGTAGAGCGTCACACCCAGCGAGAAGAGGTCGCTCGGCGGGCCGAACTCCTGGCCCATGGCCCGCTCGGGCGAGATGAAGTGCGGTGAGCCGAGCACCATGCCGGGGGTGGTGAGCTGCACGTCGGTGGGCATCCGGGCGACACCGAAGTCGGTCAGCACGCAGCGCCCGTCGGAGCAGATCAGCACGTTGGCCGGCTTGACGTCGCGGTGCAGCACGCCGATGGCGTGCGCGACCTCCAGCGCGCCGAGCAGCGCGATGCCGATCTTGGCGACCGCGCGGGGCGCGACCGGACCGTCCTCGATGACCATGTCGGCGAGGCTGCGGGCGTCCAGCAGCTCCATGACGATCCAGGGCCGACCGGCCTCGGTGACCACGTCGTACACCTGCACCACGGCGGGGTGCTGGATGGCGGCGGCGGCGCGGGCCTCGCGCAGCGTCCGCTCGTACATGGCGTCGCGGTCGCTGGGCGCCAGGCCCGGGGGAAGGACGACCTCCTTCACCGCCACGTCGCGGCGCAGCAGGGTGTCTGTGGCACGCCACACCGTGCCCATGCCGCCGTTGCCCACCGCGGACCGCAGCGAGTACCGGCCACCGATGGTGGTGCCGGGCGCTGCTCGTCCGCTGGCGGGACTTACCTGTCCGCCGCTCCACGTCGGGATCTGAGTCACAGAAAAGCCACCGGGGGAAATCGAGGGGGGCTGGGACACAACCCCCCTATCTTGCTGGTTCCGACGCCCGATGCGAAAGCCGACGCGGCGGACGTTTACCGAAGTCCACAGATCGTGCCCAACCGTTCACCTCCCGTCGAGGTGTCGGGACGCACTGTGCGGTATCCCTCACCCGACCATGAGCCGGCGCGTCCTACCATCCGGGGATGAGCGAACGGCGGTCAAGCGAGTCCGGTTTCCCGATCAAGGGCGTCTACACGGCGGCCGACCTTCCGGAGGACCTGGACTCCCGGCTGGGCGGCCCGGGCGAGTTCCCGTACACCCGAGGGGTCTACCCCACGATGTACACCTCCCGCCCGTGGACCATGCGCCAGTACGCCGGCTTCGGCACCGCCACCGAGTCCAACGCTCGTTACCACCAGTTGTTGCGGGCCGGCACCATGGGTCTCTCGGTCGCCTTCGACCTGCCGACCCAGATGGGGTACGACTCCGACGACCCGATCGCGCACGGCGAGGTCGGCAAGGTCGGGGTGGCCATCGATTCCATCGAGGACATGCGGCTGCTCTTCGCCGACATCCCACTGGACAAGGTGTCCACCTCGATGACGATCAACGCTCCCGGCTCGGTGCTGCTGCTGCTCTACCAAATCGTCGCCGAGGAGAACGGGGTGCCGGGCTCGGCGCTCAACGGCACCATCCAGAACGACATCCTCAAGGAGTACATCGCCCGCGGGACGTACATCTTCCCGCCGAAGCCGTCGCTGCGCCTGGTGGCCGACACCTTCGCGTACTGCCGCAAGGAGGTGCCGAAGTGGAACACGATCTCCATCTCCGGCTACCACATGGCCGAGGCCGGCGCGACGCCCGCGCAGGAGATCGCGTTCACGCTGGCCAACGGCATGGAGTACGTCCGGGCCGCGCTGGCCGCCGGGCTCGCGGTGGACGACTTCGCGCCCCGGCTGTCGTTCTTCTTCGTGGCCCGTACGACGCTGCTGGAGGAGGTGGCGAAGTTCCGCGCCGCCCGGCGGATCTGGGCCCGGCTGATGCGTGACGACTTCGGCGCCAAGGATCCGAAGTCGATGATGCTGCGCTTCCACACCCAGACCGCCGGTGTGCAGCTCACCGCCCAGCAGCCGGAGGTGAACCTGGTCCGCGTCGCGGTGCAGGGCCTGGCCGCGGTGCTCGGCGGCACCCAGTCGCTGCACACCAACAGCTTCGACGAGGCGATCGCGCTGCCCACCGAGAAGGCCGCCCGGCTCGCGCTGCGCACCCAGCAGGTGCTGGCGTACGAGACGGACCTGACCGCCACCGTCGACCCGTTCGCCGGCTCGTACGTGGTGGAGGCGATGACCGCCGAGCTCGAGGCCGCCGCCGTGGAGCTGATGGAGCGGGTGGCCGACCACGGCTCGGCCGTCGACGCGATCGAGGCCGGGTTCCAGAAGCGGGAGATCGAGCAGTCCGCGTACCGGATCGCCCAGGAGATCGACTCCAGCGAGCGGGTGGTGGTGGGGCTCAACCGGTTCACGATCGACGAGGAGGAGCCGTACGAGCCGCTGCGGGTCGACCCGACGATCGAGGCCGCGCAGGCCGAGAAGTTGGCCCGGCTGCGCGCCGAGCGGGACGCCGACGCGGTGACGCGTGCCCTCGCCGAGCTGCGGGCCGCCGCCGAGGGCTCGGACAACGTGCTGTACCCGATGAAGGAGGCGCTGCGGGCCCGGGCCACGGTGGGCGAGGTCTGCGGGACGCTGCGCGAGGTGTGGGGGCTGTACCGCCCCACCGACCGGTTCTGACCGACCGGTTCTGACCGAGACGCCCCCGGGTGTGTCCGCCCGGCTTCGGGGGTACGCCGACGGGATGCGTGCCGCAACGCACACGGTGTGCGGTCGGGATGGGCGGACGTATGTGAGCGTCCTTGTCCGGCCCGTTGCGGAGCGTGGTCGTCTTATTGTCGGAGTGTCAGTTCATCACCCCGACTAATGCGACAATTCGCAGAGCGGGTCCAGGGGCCGTAGCGCGATTCGTGGCCGCCCGGTCTGGTTACGCGTTGTAGGAGGTGAGGGGGCAGATGACGGCGTTCGAACGCGATCTACCTGCGGTCCCGCACCTTGACGTGCGCCCTCAGCAGGGCATACGTGACGCTACGCGGTCCGATCATCACCGTAACGAGGTTGCGCAGCGTCACCGCCGGAGGTCTAGGCTGTCTGCTGTCCCCGATGATCCATCCATCTCTAGTGATCGAGAATTCGACGTGACGAGTGCGTTGACGCTGCCCACGGGCGGCCAGCTGGCGTCGTCCTGGCCGGAGACTCCGCCCGGGTCCCAGCCCCTGCCCCGCGACCTGGACCATCTCCTCGCCCTTCGGGTACCGGGGCTCATCGCCACGCGCCGTCACCTCCACTCGCACCCCGAGTTGTCCGGCACGGAGTTCGAGACGGCGGCCCTCATCGCCCGGGAGCTCTCCCTGGCCGGCCTGCACCCTCGGCTGCTGCCCAAGGGCAACGGCGTGATCTGCGACGTCAACGGCCGCCCCGACGGCCCGATCATCGCGCTGCGCGCCGACATCGACGCCCTGCCACTCGACGACCCGAAGGACGTGCCGTACCGCTCCACCGTCGAGGGCGTCTGCCACGCCTGCGGCCACGACGTGCACACCTCGATCCTGCTCGGCGTCGGCATGCTGCTGGCCCAGCTAGCCGACCTCGGCGAGCTGGACGGCCGGGTCCGGCTCATCTTCCAGCCGGCCGAGGAGATCCTGCCCTGCGGTTCGCTGGAGGTCATCGAGGCCGGCGGCCTGGACGACGTCGTGCAGATCTTCGCGCTGCACTGCGACCCGAACCTGCCGGTGGGCCAGGTCGGCCTGCGGGTCGGCCCGATCACGGCGGCTGCCGACAACGTCACCGTCCGGCTCTCCGGGCCGGGTGGGCACACCGCGCGCCCGCACCTGACCGTCGACCTGGTCGACGCCCTCGGCCGGCTGATCACCGAGGTGCCGGCCCTGGTCAGCCGCCGGGTGCCGGCCAACAGCGGGCTGCTGCTGGTGTTCGGCCACGCCTCGGCCGGCACCCGTTACAACGTCATCCCCTCCGAGGCGTCCGCCTCGGGCACGCTGCGCGTCATGGACCGCGACACCTGGGAGCAGGCTCCCAAGATCGTGGCTCAGGTGGTGCGGGACGTGATCGCCCCGACCGGCGCCACCGTCGACCTGGAGTACCTGCGCGGCCGGCCGCCGGTGAGCAACGACTCCCGGGCGATCCAGGTGCTGACCGCCGCCACCGGCGCCGCGCTCGGGCCGGAGGGGATCGCCGAGACGCCCCAGAGCATGGGCGGCGAGGACTTCTCCTGGTATCTGGAGTACGTCCCCGGCGCTCTCGCCCGCCTCGGTGTGGGTCGTACCGGGCCCAACGTCGACCTGCACCGCGCGTCCTTCGACGTGGACGAGCGGGCCATCCCGGCCGGCGTACGCGTCATGGTGCAGACCGCGCTGCGGGCACTGGCGGCGGCGCGCTGACTCCAGCGACGAGCGCTGGCGTCTTCCGTCGCCGGCTCAGCACCAGCAGCAGGACCGCCAGCGGTACGCCGAACGCCACCAGCCACGGCAGCAGCGCGCCCAGGACGGTGAGCAGGATCGTCATCGAGGAGACGAACGCCTCCCAGCCCCCCTTGAGCCCGACCAGGAAGCCGGTCTCGGCCTTCTCCTCGCTGGTCTTCGCCGCCGGCCCGGCCAGTGACACCGTGATCGTGGACAACGCGGTCAGGTCGGCCAGCCGCCGCTTCTTGGCCTCCAGCGAGGCCAGGTCCGCCTCCCGGCGACCCAACTCGTTCTCCAACGACACCAGGTCGGTGATCGAGTTGGCGCGGGCGAGCAGCCGCCGTGCGCTGTCCACGCGCGCCCGCTGAGTGATGATCCGGGCCTCCAGGTCGATGGTCTCCTCGGTGACGTCCTGGGTGTTGATCTCCCGGTTCTGCTGCCGGCCGAGCTTCGCGACCTCCTCCACGACCCCGGCGAACTTCGCCGCCGGGACTCGCAGCTGCAACTCCGCCACGGCGTCGGCCTCGGCGCTGCGCCGCTGGTCGCCGCCGATGAAACCACCGGCCCGGGTGACCACGGCGCTGACCTCACGGGCGGCGTCGTCCACATTGGCGACCTGCACCCGCATCGATCCGGTGTAGATGATCGCCCGCTGGTCGACCCGCAGGTCCGGAGCACCGGCGCCGGCGCCGGCCGCCCCCGCCGCGTCCGCGCCGCTGTCCTTGTCGGCCGCCCCGCCCGCCGCGGCGGGCGCCTCGGCCGCCGAACCCGCCGAGTCCGCCGAGCCGCTGTCGCCGGCGCCGCATCCCGCCAGGGCCAGCGCCGCCGCAAGTGTGACCGCCGCCAGTAGTGCGCCGCGGCGTCGTCCTTCTCGTCCGTCCATCCCCGCTCCCATCGTCGTCAGCTTCAGTGGCGATAGCTCGGACGCGACGCGCCCGCCGGCTGGTTCCGGCAGACTGCGCTGAGGACATCACGATTCGACAGCCGAGGAGTCACGATGCGGCTCACCAAGTACGCCCACTCCTGCCTCCGGGTGGAACACGACGGGGGAGTGCTCGTCGTCGACCCCGGGGTGTTCAGCGACCCCGCGACGGCGTTGGACGGTGTGGACGCGGTGCTGATCACCCACCAACACCCCGACCACCTCGACCTCGCCGCGCTGCGCCTGCAACTGGACCGGCAGCCGTTCGCGATCCACGGCCCCGCCTCGCTCGCCGAAGCCCTGGGCGACGCGGCCGAGGCGTTGCGCCCGGTCAGCCCCGGTGAGTCGTTCACCGCCGCCGGGGTCGCCATCCGCGCGTACGGCGGGCGGCACGCCGTGATCCACCCCGACATCCCGGTGGTGGACAACCTCGGCTACCTGATCAATGACGTGGTCTACCACCCCGGAGACTCCCTGGTGGTGCCCGACGAGACGCCCGTCGACACGCTGTTCGCGCCGATCCACGCCCCCTGGTCGAAGTTCTCCGAGGTGGTCGACTTCATCCGCGCGGTCGCGCCGCGGCGCGCGTACGCGCTGCACGACGCGTTGCTCAACGACAACGGGCTGGCCGTGCTCGACCGGCAGTACGCCGCGCTGTCCGGCACCGACTACCAGCGCCTGGAGCCCGGTAGCCGGGTGGACGTCTGACCGATGCCGGGCCCCTCCGCGGAGCTGGTGCAGCAGCTCTACCGCACTCCACCGGACCGGTTCGTGGCCGCCCGGGACGCCGCGGTGGCCGAGGCTCGCCGGGCCGGCGACCCGACCACCGCCCGGGAGCTGGCCCGGCTGCGTCGCCCCACGGTCGCCGCCTGGCTGGTGAACCTGCTCGCCATCCGACGCCCCGAGCTGGTCGCCGACCTGGTCCACCTCGCCGACGCCCTGCGAGCCGCCCAGCGGGAGCTGCGCGGGCCCCGACTGCGGGAGCTGTCCGCCCAACGCCGGGCGGTGGTCGGGGCCCTGGTCGCCGAGGTCCGCAAGCTCGCCGCGGCGGAGCCGGAGGCCCCTCCGGCCGGCCGACTGCCACTGGCCGAGGTGGAGGCGACCCTGAACGCGGCGCTCTCCGACGCCGAGGTCGCCGAGCAGGTCCGGACCGGGCGCCTGCTCCGCTCGGCCAGCTACGCCGGCTTCGGTGAGGTGCCCCGACCGCAGCTGCGGCTGGTCACCGGCGACGAGGAGGAGCCGGAGGCCCAGCGCCCTGCCCGCCGGCCGGGCGCCCAGCGCGAGGGTCGCGAGGCGGCCCCTGACCGGGCCGGGGAGCGGGCCGCGCAGGCCGAGCGTGCGGCGCAGCGGGCGGCTCGGGCCGAGCGAGCCCGACGCCGCCGGGCACTGGACCGCGAGTTGGACCGCGCCCGGGCCGACCAGCAGCGGGCCGATGACGAGTTGACCGAGGCGACCGGGCAGGAGCGCGACGGCGCCGCCGTACTCGACGGGATCGAGACCGAGCTGGCCGAGCTGGAGCGACGGCGGGCGGTCGCCGAGCAGGACCTCAGCCGGGCCAAGCTGGTCCGGCGGGCGGCCGAGCGGGCGGTGACGGTGGCCCGGCGGCGCTCGGGCGAGGTCGAGGCCGCCGTCGAGGCACTGGCGGCCGAAGAGGGGGATGCGGACGCGGGCGGTGGCGCGGCAGACTGACCATCGATGGACGACGACGAGCGGGCGGGCCGTCCGGGGCCGGCCGTCCCCGACCGGAGCGCCGCCGCCGTGCCGCGACCCCCGCAGGCGGCGCCTCGATGACGCCGGAGCAGATCGCCGCCGCCAGCAAACCCGTCATCCTCGATCTCGGCGACGGGTTCAGCAGGTGCCCGAGCACGCTGCGCCGGGCCCGGCAGCTCGGCATCTCCGGCTGGGCCTTCTACATCACCGGTCGGGCCGGCGCACTCGGTGACGTACGGGCGGAGACGGCCGCCGCGGCCATCGGCTTCGTCGCACCGGACGCCGTCGCCGACGGCTGGGACGCCGCCGCGCGGGTCCTGAGGCCGGCCGAGGTGGCCGCCGCGAGTCTCGTCGAGTGCTGCCGGTGGGGGACGCAGCAGCTGGCGGTGCTGCCGGAGGCCGAGCGCCTGGCCGGCCTCGTCGAGCGGGCGGTGGCCGCCGCGGACGCCAGCGGCATGCCGCTCTTCGCCGCGTGGCGAGCCATGCCGCTGCCAGATCTCTCCCCGGGCGCCCGCAGCGCCGCCGGGCTGCGACTGCTGCGGGAACACTTCACCGGCGCCTACCTGCTGGCGGTGCGCGCCGCCGGCATGACCCCGCTGGAGGCGGTGCTGGCCGGGCCGGAGGGGGAGGCCGGCGCGGTGGCGTGCGGTTGGCCGCCGCCGTACCCGCCGGTCGGGCCGTTGGTGCGTCGGCGGCTCTGGGCGGAGGCGGTGACCAACCGGCTGGCCGCACCGGCGTTCGCGGCGCTCGGCCCCGCCGACGGCGCCGAGCTGGTGGAGCTGCTGCACCGCACCCGCGCCGGCCTCGCCGGCTGAGCATCCCGGAGCAGAAATGGGCGGCGTCGTCGGCCGGCAGCTGCCAGGATGTTCTGCCGTGACTCTTCCCGCTGGCTGGACCACACGCCGCCCCACCCTCGACGACGTGCCGGCGATCCTCGCGGTGGTGCACGCGGCCGACACCTTCGCCATCGGCCACCCCGACTTCGACGCCGAGGACGTCGAGCAGTCGCTGACGGCCCCCAGCTTCGACCCGACCCGGGACTCCTGGCTGGCGCTCGACCCGGACGGCACCGTGGTCGCCTGGGCGACGGTGGACAACCCGACCGGGGTCGGCCGGGAGTTCGTGGAGGTCTACGTCGACCCGGAGCGGGCCGCCACCCTCCGCGCGCCACTGCTGGCCCGTCAGCTCGACCGGGTCGCCGAGCGCGCCGCCGAGCGGCGACTGCCGGCGCTCACCGTCCGGTGCGCGGTGTTCGCCCCGGAACGCGACTGGGCCCGGGACCTGCGCGCCGCCGGGTTCACCGTGGCCAAGCGGTACGTCCGGATGCGCCGCCCGCTGGCCGACCTGCCGACCGAGCCGTCGCCGCCGCCCGGGGTCACGGTGCGGCCGGTCCGCCCGGACGACGAGGCCGAGCTGCGGGAGTTCCACCGGATCCACGACGTCGCGTTCGGCGACACCCCGGATCACGAGCCGCTGTCGTACGAGCGGTGGCGGGCCCGGATCGGTGACGTGACCGCCTGGGACGAGTGGTTCGTCGCCGAGGTCGACGGGGCGCTCGCCGGCGCGTTGCAGTCCTCCGACCAGGCGCTCGACCAGCAGCAGGGCTGGGTGAAGAGTTTGTCGGTGCTGCCCGCGTACCGTCGGCGGGGTGTGGGTGCGGCGCTGTTGCGCCGCGCGTTCGCCCGCTACGCCCAGAAGGGGCGGGAGTCGGCCGGTCTGGGGGTGGACCTCACCAACCCGACCACCCCGCTGTCGCTGTACGAGTCGGTGGGCCTGCGGGAAACCCTGTGGACCGACATGTACGAACGGGTCGTCCCCGCCGCCGGTGTGTGATTGACGACGCCGGCCGGGCCCGACGGGCACTCGGGTCGGCGACGGTTGCAGACTGGGGGCGTGGGATACGCGCTACGGGGACGCGGTGGCGGTGGGACGGGACCGCAGCTCGGTGACGTAGTCGTCCGGCGCACCCGCCTTCTCGGCGGCGTTCGCGATCTCGGACAGGTACCAGGAGGTCGGCAATCCGCCCTCGTACCCGTCGAACACGTAGACCCACGCGGTCACGTCGCCGTCGAGGGTCGAGATCCGCACGTGCAGCTTGCGGTACGTGCCGGCGGTCACCCCCTCGATCTCGTCGAGCTGGGCGGCGTCGTACGGGTGGATGTCGTAGATCGCCACGAACACCCGGTCGCCGGGGGACTCGACGACGGTGCTCACCGCGCCCTCCCAGCCGATCACGTCCGCTCCGGCGAAGGTCAGCCGCCACCCCTCCAGCCAGCCGGTGCCCACCATGGGCGAGTGCGGGCAGTAGGCCCGCATCCGGGCCGGGTCGAGGTTTGAGCCGTAGGCGGCGTGATGACGCACGGCGATGACGATAGCCCGGCGGGCCGGTGGGGGAGAATACGACCGTGCGTGTCGGACGCGTTCGGGAAAAGAAAGTCACTGTGAGCATCAACGAAGGGCGAACGCTGTGAGCCGGATCGTGATCATCGGCGGTGGGCCGGCCGGGTACGAGGCGGCGTTGGTCGCCGCCCAACTGGACGCCGATGTCACCGTGGTCGAGGCCGACGGCGCGGGCGGGGCCTGCGTGCTCTCCGACTGCGTACCGTCGAAGACGTTCATCGCCAGCTCTCAGGTGGTCACCGGTTACCGGGACACCGAGGAGTTCGGGGTGCACTCGGACGGCCTGGAGGCGGTCACCGTCGACGCGCAGGCCGTGCACGACCGGGTCAAGCGTCTGGCGCTGGCGCAGTCCGCCGACATCCACGCCAAGCTGCTCAAGGCCGGGGTCACCTTCGTGGCCGGCACCGCCCGACTGGGCGAGGATGCCCTCGGGCACACCCACCGGGTCGTCGTCACCCCCGCCGACGGGGGCGAGGAGTACTCGATCGCCGCGTCCACCGTGCTGGTGGCCACCGGCTCGACACCCCGCCAGTTGCCCACCGCCGTGCCCGACGGCGAGCGCATCCTGACCTGGCGTCAGGTGTACGACCTGCCGGAGCTGCCCGAGCACCTGATCGTGGTCGGCTCCGGCGTGACCGGCGCCGAGTTCGCCAGCGCGTATTTGGCGATGGGGGTCGAGGTCACCCTGGTCTCCAGCCGGGACCGGGTGATGCCGCACGAGGACGCCGACGCGGCGTCGGCCATCGAGCGGGTGTTCCGCAACCGGGGCATGAACATCCTCAACAACTCCCGCGCCGATGCGGTCCGGCGTACCGCCGACGGGGTGGAGGTGGAGCTGTCCGACGGTCGCAAGGTCACCGGCTCGCACGCGCTGATCGCGGTCGGCTCGATCCCCAACACCGCGAACCTGGGCCTGGCCGAGTACGGCGTGGAGCTGGGCCGGGGCGGCTACGTCACGGTCGACCGGGTCTCCCGGACGAACGTGCCCGGCATCTACGCGGCGGGTGACTGCACCGGCGTGCTGCTGCTGGCGAGCGTGGCCGCCATGCAGGGCCGGATCGCGATGTGGCACGCCCTCGGCGAGGCCGTCCGTCCGCTGCGGTTGCGGACCGTCGCGGCGAACGTCTTCACCGACCCGGAGCTGGCCACCGTGGGCGTCTCGCAGGACGAGGTGGACGCGGGCAAGGTGCCGGCCCGGCAGGTGATGCTGCCGCTGTCCGGCAACGCGCGGGCCAAGATGGACGACCTCTCCGACGGCTTCGTGAAGCTGTTCTGCCGGCCGGCGAGCGGCCAGGTGGTGGGCGGCGTGGTGGTCGCCCCGAAGGCCAGCGAGCTGATCCTGCCGATCACCATGGCCGTGGAGAACAACCTGACGGTCAACGAGTTGGCGCAGACGATCACCATCTACCCGAGCCTGTCCGGCTCGATCACCGAGGCAGCCCGCCAGCTCATGCTCCACGAGCTGGAGTGATTCGCCGGGTCTGGATCACGGCGACGGTGCCGAGGACGGCGACCTCGGTGACGATGAGCAGGCGTTCGGCCAGGCCGATCAGCACGCGGTCACCGGGGTAGGCGGACCAGACCATCGCCGCCGCCAGGGTCAGGCTGAGCAGGGTCAGGGCGCGCAGCGTCCGGGCGGCGGCGTCCAGGTCGGGCCGGCGGGCCAGTAGCCAGCCGCCGACCGGCAGCGCCAGGAAGGCGACCACCGACGCGTACCGGTGGAGGTAGGCGGCGGTGGTCATGGCGGTGCCCGGCTCGTTCGTCGGCACCACGGCGGCCAGCAGCAGCCCCGCCACCCAGGCGCCGAGTAGCAGCTCGACCGCTCGACCGGGCGGCGGGCCGGTGCGGCGCAGCCCGTACATCACTGCCACGGTGGCGAGCGCCAGCACGACCATGGCGACGTCGATGACGCCGCCCCGGTCGGAGACCGCGAAGTCGCTGATGGTCAACGCCCACGGGTTGAGGTCGTCGTTGACTTCCAGATGACCGATGACGGTGAGCAGCGCCGCCACGGCGATCCCGCTGAGGGCCGCCACACCGGTGTTCCGGGTTCCAGGCATGCCTCAGCCTGTCGCCGCGAACACCCCAGCCAAATCCGGGACCGTCACTGACTTGGCCCCCAAACCCCACCCCTAGAGGCACCCCACGCGGTCGGTCCTCACGAGATCTTGGACAGTTTCCGTTCGCGCCGAACGGAAACTGTCCAAGATCTCCCCGCCGTGTTGTGCCGGTACCAGTGGTCGGGTCAACCTGGGTGGATGGGCCCTAGGCGACGTTCAGTTGGATGTTCCCGATGCGGGCGACGACGTCGAGGTGACCGCCCAGGCCGGTGACGTAGGCACGGAGCGTCTCCAGGCTGGTGTGCTCGCCATTTTCGATCTGGCTGATCCTCGCCTGGGTCAACCCCGCTGCCTCGGCCAACTGGGCCTGGGTCATGCCCAGGTGCTTGCGGATCTCTGCGAGCTGCGCGCCACTCACCGATGCCAACATCTGTTCACGCTGCTGGGTCCGTCGAGCGACCCGGTCTGGATGGTCCCAGGTTGGGTCGAGCTCTCGGGCTTTCGCCTTGACGTCCCGCCAGTCGGCTCCACCGGTCATCGTTGTGTTTCCTTCAGGCTGGTGAGGTGCTCCTGGAACCGCTCGTCCGCCAACCGGACGGCCGTCTCCGATGATCATGCGGACCTCCGTGGAGCCAGCGGATCCAGGCCGCAGCTCCTTCATGTGATGGAACAGGCTGCCCTTGAGTCGATCGACGAGGGGACGCCCAAGCGCCGGACCATGTTCGGCGAGGAGGTCGATGGCCTCGCTGATGAGGTCGGCGTTGCCGGGATCCGTTCTGGGGAGGCCGAGGAACCACTCCTCGACCTCGGGATGAAGTTTGACGTCCCACGTCGGGTCAATATAAGCGCAGCTTATATCAGAAGGTTTGACGACACTCAGTCGAGCGGGACTTCGGCGGCGGTGCGGGCGTGGCGGGCGCTGACCAGGGTCATCGCCCATCCGGCTGCGGCGAAGCCGGCCGCCGCGGCGGTGGCGATGATGGCCAGCCGCCAGGCCGACTCGGTCAGCGCGGTGCCGCCCAGGTGCCCGACCAGCGCCCCGTAGGTGGCCCAGCCCAGCGCGGCGATCGTCTCGTAGAGCGCGAACAGCCGGTACGGATACCGGCTGCGGCCGGCCGAGAAGCAGGCCGCCATGCGCCCGCCGGGCACGAACCGGCAGAGCAGAATGACCAGCGGGCCGGGTTGGCGTAATCCCTGCGTGACCCGGCTCGCCATCCGGCGGGCCCGGCTGGGTTCGGCGTGCCGGGGCGCCCGCCGGTCCGGTGCGCCACGGCCGAGCAGGTAGCAGGCGAGGTCTCCGGCGAACACGCCGAGCGCGCCGACGGCGATGGTGACCGGCAGGCTGAGGCCGCCATACACGGTCAGCGCGCCGCTGGTGATCATGACGATCTGGGTGGGGATCACCGGCACGAAGGCGTCCGCGATCAGCAGGCCGAGCAGCACCAGGTACGCCCACGTCGGCGACGCGACGTCAGTCAGTAGTTCGGGCACGCCTGCCACCTCGCCGGATGCGGCCGATTGGGTGTCTCGAGCCTGACGGCGTGTCCGGCGTCACCGTGGACAGCCCCGTCCCGTCGTGACCGTCGACACCACGGGGCCACCCCGTTCCAACGAGGCGAACCGCCCTCGGGTGACGGCTCGGCGGCTGTCCCACGGCGGCCCGAGGCGGTCGGCGGATCGGCGTCCCTCGGCGTACCGTGGTCGGCGCGGCCCAGCACGTCGGGTCCCCCGTTCCTGACGATTCGGGTCGCCCAGGGCCGCCGGCGGGTCCCGCGCCGGCGGCCCGTCCCCTCTCCCACCGCCGCAAATCCGGGTGCGTCCTCGACCGCCCGAGGAATAACGTCGCCAGATGCGCAGCGCGGTAGTGATGACGACGACGCCGGGTGTCCCCGGCGTGCCGCTCTGACGTAACCACCGTCGACCAGGCCCCGGGGCGATCCGCCCCCGAGGGCCGCGCGGCGTTCGGTGTCCAGGTCGCCTCCGGGTCGTCCCCGATCCAGGAGCCCGACATGATCGACCACCGCAAACTCGGCCGTGAGCTGGAGCTGTTCGTCTCCGATCCGCTGGCCGGCACCGGCCTGCCCATCTGGCTGCCGGCCGGCGCCACCGCCCGGCACGCCGTAGAGGAGTACGTCCGGGACCTGGAGCGTCGCTCCGGCCATCAGCACGTCTACTCGCCGCCGCTGGGCAAGCGCGAACTCTTCGAACTCTCCGGCCACCTGGGCTACTTCGCCGACGACATGTTCCCGCCGATGCGGCTGAGCGCCGACGACGAGTTCGTGCTCCGCCCGGCGCTCTGCCCGCACCACGCGCTGGTGTTCCGCGCCCGGGGCCGCTCCTACCGGGAGTTGCCGCTGCGGATCGCGGAGCTGGGCGGGATGTACCGCTCGGAGCGCTCCGGCGTGCTCGGCGGGCTGTCCCGGGTACGTGCCATCTCGCTCAACGACGCGCACACCTTCTGCGCCCCGGACCAGGTCGGCGCGGAGGTCGTCGAGATCCTCCGGCTGATGCGCGCCGCGCACGCCGCGCTCGGCGTCCGCCCGGCGGGGTTCCGGCTGTCGCTGCGCGGGCCGGGCGGGAAGTACGTCGGCGACGACGCCCAGTGGGCCCGCGCCCAGGACCTGCTCCGCGGCGCGTTGGCCGGGGTGGAGTACGTCGAGGCCCCCGGGGAGGCCGCCTTCTACGGCCCGAAGATCGACATTCAGATCGTCGACGCGGCCGGCCGCGAGTCGACCATCTCCACCATCCAGGTGGACTTCGACAAACCGGAGAAGTTCGACCTGTCGTACACCGATTCCGACGGCAGCAGGCGTCGGCCGGTCCTGCTGCACCGCAGCCTGGTCGGCAGCATGGAGCGGCTGTTCGCGTACCTCATCGAGGTGCACGAGGGCGCGTTCCCGGCCTGGTACGCGCCCGTCCAGTTGGTGTTGCTGCCGGTGGACGACGGGCAGGCCGACGCGGCGGCGGAACTGGCCCGGCGGGCCGTCGAGGCCGGCCTGCGGGTCGAGGTCGACACCGCCGGCTCGCTGGGCGCCCGGGTACGGGACGCGACCCGCCGCCGCGTCCCGTACCTCGGGGTGCTGGGTGCCCGGGAGGCGGCCGACGGCGCGCTCGCACTGCGCCTGCGCGACGGCCGCGCCCTGGCCCCGATGCCCGCCGCCGCCGTGCTCGCCCTGATCGGCCGGCAGGTCGCCGCCCGCGCCGCCGACCTGCTCCCGGCGGACTGAGCCGCCCACCGGGCTGAGGTGGACCGTCGATCGTGTGGCGCGCACGGCGGTCCGCCCTCAGACCGACGCCGGCTGGGCCCCGGCGGGCGCGGCTGGTTCCTCGTCGACCGCGGCGCCGGTGAACTGCGAGCGGTAGAGCCGGTGGTACGCGCCGTGGGCGGCGAGCAACTGCTCGTGGGTGCCCTGCTCGACGATGCGGCCGTTCTCCATCATCAGGATCAGGTCGGCGTCGCGGATGGTGGAGAGCCGGTGCGCGATGACGAAGCTGGTCCGGTCCGAGCGCAGCGCCGCCATCGCCCGCTGGAGCAGCACCTCGGTGCGGGTGTCCACCGAGCTGGTCGCCTCGTCCAGGATCAGCAGGGACGGCTCGGCGAGGAACGCCCGGGCGATGGTGATGAGCTGCTTCTCGCCGGCGCTGACATTGCTGCCCTCCTCGTCGATGACCGTGTCGTAGCCGTCCGGAAGGCTGCGCACGAACCGGTCCACGAAGGTGGCCCGGGCCGCGGCGATGATCTCCTCCTCGGTCGCGTCCGGCCGGCCGTACGCGATGTTGTCGCGGATGGTGCCGCCGAAGAGCCAGGTGTCCTGCAGCACCATGCCGATCCGTCCGCGCAGGTCGTCGCGGCGCATCGTGGTGATGTCCACCCCGTCGAGGGTGATCCGGCCGGCGTCCAGCTCGTAGAACCGCATGATCAGGTTGACCAGGGTGGTCTTGCCGGCGCCGGTCGGGCCGACGATGGCCACCGTGTGCCCGGGCTCGGCGACCAGCGACAGGTCGTCGATCAGCGGCTTGTCCGGCGTGTACCGGAAGGAGACGTGCTCGAACTCGACCCGGCCGTGCGGGTCGACGACCTGGGTCGGCTGGGCCGGGTCGGGGCTCTGCTCGTCGGCGTCGAGCACCGCGAAGACCCGCTCGGCCGACGCCACCCCGGACTGGAGCAGGTTCGCCATCGAGGCGAGCTGGGTCAGCGGTTGGGTGAACTGGCGGGAGTACTGGATGAACGCCTGCACGTCGCCCAGGCTCATCGTCCCGGAGGCCACCCGCAGTCCGCCGACCACGGCGATGGCCACGTAGCTCAGGTTCCCGATGAACATCATCGACGGCATGATGATCCCGGAGATGAACTGGGCGCCGAAGCTGGCTCGGAACAGCTCCTCGTTCTTCGCGTGGAACGCGGCCTCCACCTCGCGCTGCCGGCCGAAGACCTTCACCAGCTCGTGACCGGTGTACGCCTCCTCGATCTGGCCGTTCAGCTCGCCGGTGTGCTTCCACTGTGCGATGAACTGCTTCTGCGAGCGCTTGGCGATGCGCTGGGTGACCAGCACCGACAGCGGGACGGCGACCAGAGCCACCAGGGCCAGCAGCGGGGAGATCCAGAACATCACGGCCAGCACGCCGATGACGGTCAGCAGCGAGGTGAGCAGCTGGCTCAAGGTCTGCTGGAGGCTCGTCGAGATGTTGTCGATGTCGTTGGTGACCCGGCTGAGCAGCTCACCGCGGGGCTGCCGGTCGAAGTAGGGCAGCGGCAGCCGGTTGAGCTTCTCCTCCACCTCGGCGCGCAGCCGCAGCACGGTGCGCTGCACCACCCCGTTGAGCAGCCAGCCCTGCCACCACGACAGCACGCTCGCCGCCAGGTAGAGCCCGAGCGCCAACAGCAGCACCCGGCCCAGGGCGCCGAAGTCGATGCCCACTCCGGGCACCACGTCCATCCGGGCCAGCATGTCGGCGAAGCTCTCGTTGCCGCTGGCCCGCGCCGCCGCGACGGCCTGTTCGGTGGTCGTGCCCGGGGCCAGTCGCCGACCGATCACCCCACTGAAGATCAGGTCGGTGGCGTGGCCGAGGATCTTCGGGCCGGCCACGCTGAACCCGACGCTCACCACGGCGAGGGTGATGATCGCGGTCAGGTGCAGCCGGTGCGGGCGCAGCCGGCCGAGCAGGCGTCGGGCCGACGGCCCGAAGTTCATCGACTTCTCGGCGGGCATCCCCGCGCTCATCCAGGGCGGGCCGCCGGCCGGCCGGCCGGGCGGCAGCCGCTTCGGCGTCGCCGCGCCGCCGCCGGGTTGCTGCGTGTCACCGCCCGGCTTCTGACTGGGTACGGTCGCGGTCCGCGACTCGTCGGGCTCGCTCATGCCGCCACCTCCGCCGTCTGCTGGGAAGCCACGATCTCGGCGTACGTCGGGCAGGTCTGCACCAACTCCGCATGTCGTCCCACTCCGACGACCCCTCCGTTCTCGAGCACGATGATCTGGTCGGCGTCGACGATCGTGGACACCCGCTGGGCCACGATCACCACTGCCGACTGCGCGGTGACCGGGCGCAGTGCCGCCCGCAGCCGCGCGTCGGTGCCGAGGTCGAGCGCCGAGAACGAGTCGTCGAAGAGGTAGATCTCCGGCTGCCGGACCAGGGCCCGTGCGATGGCCAGGCGTTGCCGCTGCCCACCGGAGACGGTGCTGCCGCCCTGGGCGATCGGCGCGTCCAGGCCGCCGGGCATCTGGGCCACGAAGTCGCGGGCCTGTGCGATCTCCAGCGCCGCCCACAGTTCCTCGTCGGTGGCGTCCGGGTTGCCGTAGCGCAGGTTGCTGGCGACCGTGCCGGTGAACAGGTACGGCCGCTGCGGCACCAGGCCGATGCGTCGCCACAGCTCGTCCGGTTCCAATTCGCGGACGTCCACCCCGTCGACCAGCACCGCGCCGCCGGTGACGTCGACCAGGCGGGGTACGAGCGACAGCAGTGTCGTCTTGCCCGCGCCGGTGCTGCCGATGATCGCGGTGGTGGTGCCCGCGGTGGCCGTGAAGGAGATGTCGCGCAGCACCGGCTCGACCGCGCCCGGGTACTGGAAGCGCACCCCGCGCAGCTCCAGCTCGGCCCGGGTGGGCAGCTCGGTGACCGGCGCGGCGGCGGGGACCACCGAGGAGTCGGTGTCCAGCACCTCGACGATCCGCTCGGCGCAGACCGCGGCCCGGGGCACCATCATCAGCATGAACGTGGCCATCATCACGGCCATCAGGATCTGCATCAGGTACTGCTGGAACGCGGTGAGCGCGCCGATCTCGATCGCGCCCGAGTCGACCCGCTGCGCGCCGAACCAGAGCACCGCCACGCTGGACACGTTCAGCACCAGCATGACCACCGGGAAGATCAACGCCATCAGCCGTCCGGTACGCAGGGCGGTGGCGGTCAGGTCGGCGTTGGCGACACCGAAGCGGTCCGTCTCGTACGGCTCGCGGACGAAGGCGCGGACCACCCGGATGCCGGTGATCTGCTCACGTAGCACCCGGTTGACCGTGTCGATCCGGGTCTGCATCAGCCGGAAGCCCGGCACCATCCGCCGGATGATCGCGCTCAGCGCGACGGCCAGCACCGGCACGCTGACCAGCATCAGCCAGGAGAGCCCGATGTCCTCGCGCAGCGCCATGAAGACGCCGCCGACGCTCATGATCGGCGCGGCGACCAGCATGGTGCAGCTCATCAGCACGAGCATCTGCACCTGTTGCACGTCGTTGGTGTTGCGGGTGATCAGCGACGGTGCGCCGAACCGGGCCACCTCACGGGCGGAGAAGAGGTTGACGTGCGCGAACAGCCGGGCGCGGACGTCCCGGCCGAAGCCCATCGCGGTCCGGGCGCCGAGGTAGACGGCGGCGATCGAGCAGACGATCTGGACCAGGCTGACCAGCAGCATCCAGCCGCCGGTGTGCACGATGTAGTCGGTGTCGCCCCGGGCCACGCCCTTGTCGATGATGTCGGCGTTGAGGCTGGGCAGGTAGAGCGAGGCCATGGTGCCCACGAACTGGAGCAGCACCACCGCCAGCAGCGGTCTCTGGTACGGGCGCAGTTGACCGCGCAGCAGTCGGATCAGCATGACGGTTCCTCCACGTCGGTGGGTCGTCCGGTCCGCGGGTCGTGGCCGCCGCCGATGACTTCGAGTAGGAACTCCCGGATCACCTGGGCCTTCGCCGGATCGGCGTCGACCGAGGTGAGCGGGCGTCCGGAGTGCATGAGAGCGCCGAGGGCCGCGACCCGCTCCCGGCCGGCGGGGGTGAGGGCGAGTCGGATGCTGCGCCGGTCGCTGTCGTCGCGCTGCCGCTCGACCAGGCCGTCGCGTTCGAGGGTGTCGACGATGCCGGTCAGGGTGGCCGGGCGGACGAACCCCTTCTCGGCCACCTGGCGGTGGGGCAGCTCGCCGTGGCGGGCGAGCGTCATCAGGGTGATCATGCCGGCCTGGGTGAGGCCGTGCTCCTCGGCGAGGTAGCGGTTCCACCGTTGCCCGACGAGGTGCCCGGCCACCACCAGCAGCCGACCGAGCGGCACATCTTGAAGGGTGACGAGTTCCACGGGAGTAGATTAGCTACCTGATAGTCAGGGGCCAAACGAAATAGCCGCAGCGGTGGCGACGAACACGAGTTGCAGGACGGTGCGCTGCCCGAGCGGGGTGACCGGGCGTCCGGCGAGGGTCAGCCTCCGGCCCGCGGCCGAGACGTTGGCCGGGAACATCGCGAGCATGAGCAGGCCGAGCCCGGCTGCGGCCAGCCGGGCGGTCGCCGGGATCAGCAGCCCGGCGGCGCCGACCAGCTCCAGTGCGCCGGTGACGGTGACCAGCAGATCCGGCCGGGGAAGGCCGGGCGGGACCATCGCGATCAGGCCGGCGCGGCGCTGGCCGACGAAGTGCGCGAGGCCGGTCACCAGGAACAGCAGGGCCAGCCCGACCCGCAGCGCGGGATGCCAGCCGTCGAGTGCGGCGACGCCGGCCAGGCCGGCCAGTCGGGCCAGGGCGGTGCCGACCACGAGCGCGATCAGGGGTGCCATCGAAATCCTCCTCGGCGCAATCTTGTCGATGACAAGATTGCGCGACGGAGTGGCATCTTGTCAATGGCAAGATAGGATCCGGGCATGACCGAGACGCGCGGCTACCACCACGGCGACCTCCGTCGCACCCTGCTCGCGGCGGCGCTCGACGCGATCGAGGAGGTCGGGCCGGCCGCGTTGAGCCTGCGCGACCTGGCGCGTCGGGCCGGTGTCTCGCATGCCGCGCCCGCCCACCACTTCGGCGACAAGGCCGGCCTGCTCACCGCCCTCGCCGCTCAGGGCTTCGACCTGCTGGCCCAGACGTTGAGCGTGGCGGGAGACGACCTGTTGGCCGCCGGAGTCGCGTACGTCGACTTCGCCGTCGGGCACCGCGCGCACTTCGAGGTGATGTTCCGGCCCGAGCTGTACCGGGCCGACGACGCGGAGCTGATCGCCGCCCGGGAGCGCGCCGGCGCCGCCCTGCGTTCCGGAGTCGCCGCACTGCCAACCGGAGGCGACGCCGACCGGGACGCCCTCGCCGCCTGGTCGATCGCCCACGGCTTCGCAACCCTCTGGCTGGCCAACGCCCTCCCCGACCGGGTAGGCGACAACCCGAGCGAGGCGGCCCGCCAAGTCCTGAGCCGCCTAACCCCCTAACCCCAGCCCTCCGCCCCCCGGCCTCGCCGGCCTCCCTCTCCTGGGTTGATCATGAAGTTATTGCCTCCCGCGTCGGCGTGTCGGGGCAATAACTTCATGATCAACGGGGTGGGGCGTGGGGGTGGTGTGGGGGTGGGGGTGGGGTTACCAGCTTGTGGGGAGGGGCATTCCTTCGGTGAAGCCGGCGGCGCTCTGCACGCCGACGATCGCTCGTTCGTGGAACTGCGTCAGGTCCCGCGCTCCGGCGTAGGTGAAGGCGCTGCGTACCCCGGCGATGATCTCGTCGATCAGGTCCTCGACGCCGGGCCGGGTCGGGTCCAGATACATCCGCGCCGAGGAGATGCCCTCCTCGAACACCGCCTTGCGGGCCCGGTCGTACGGGCTGTCGTCGGCGGTACGGGCGCTTACCGCCCGCGCCGAGGCCATCCCGAAGCTCTCCTTGTACCGCCGACCGTCCGGCTCGGTGTAGAGGTCACCGGGGGACTCGTAGGTGCCGGCGAACCAGGAGCCGATCATCACGTTCGACGCGCCGGCGGCGAGCGCGAGCGCCACGTCGCGAGGGTGTCGCACCCCGCCGTCGGCCCAGACGTGCCGGCCGAGCTGACGGGCCGCCGTCGAGCAGTCCAGCACGGCGGAGAACTGCGGCCGGCCCACGCCGGTCATCATCCGGGTGGTGCACATCGCGCCCGGCCCGACACCCACCTTGATGATGTCCGCGCCGGCCTCGACCAGGTCGCGTACCCCCTCGGCGGTGACCACGTTGCCGGCCGCCACCGGAACGCCCGGGTCCAGCTTGCGCACCGCCCGCAACGCCGAGATCATCCGCTCCTGGTGGCCGTGCGCGGTGTCCACGACCAGCGTGTCCACACCTGCCTCCAGCAGCGCGGCGGCCTTGCCGGTCACGTCACCGTTGATCCCGACCGCCGCGGCGATACGCAGTCGCCCCCGGTCGTCCACCGCCGGTGTGTAGAGGGTGGCCCGCAGCGCGCCCTGCCGGGTCAGCACGCCGACCAGCCGACCGTCGGCGTCCACCACCGGGGCGAGCCGGCGCCGGCCGGCGGAGAGTAGATCGAAGCCGGTACGCGGGTCCGCGTCCGCCGGGACGGTGTGCAGCTCGGTGGACATCACGTGCCGCAGCTGGGCGAACCGGTCCACACCCGTGGTGTCCGCCTCGGTGACCACGCCCATCGGCCGACCGGCCTCGTCGACCACGATCACCGCGCCGTGCGACCGCTTCGGCAGGAGGTGGATGGCGTCCCCGACGGTCTCGGTGGGGCCCAGGGTGATGGGTGTGTCGTAGACCAGGTGCCGCTGCTTGACCCAGGCGACGACGTTCGCGACGACCTCGATCGGGATGTCCTGCGGGATCACGGCGATCGCGCCCCGCCGGGCCACCGTCTCGGCCATCCGCCGCCCGGCGACCGCCGTCATGTTCGACACCACCAGCGGGATGGTGGTGCCGGTGCCGTCACCGGTGGACAGGTCGACGTCCAGCCGGGAGCCGAGGTCGGAGCGGGCCGGCGCCATGAAGACGTCGGTATAGGTCAGGTCGTGCGCGGGAACCGCGCCGTGAAGGAAGCGCACCCGAACATCATTCCTGCTCGCGCCCACTCCCGCCGCCGCTGGTGGCCCAAACCACCCCCACCGCCCGGTCCTGTGCGGCGGGTCACCAGCCGACGGTGTCGGCCGTCGCGCGGCCGGCGCCGCCGTGGGCTGCGGTCCGTCGGGTACGCCGGCACCGTCGTGGGCCCGGCCCGCCGCTTACGCCGGCACCGCCGTAGGCCCGGTCCGCCGTAGGCCCGGTCCGTCGTGGGCCCGGCACCGTCGTGGGCCCGGCACCGTCGTGGGCCGGTCCGCCGTGGGCCGGTCCGTCGCGAAGCGGGCGGTCCCGGCGGATCGGGTCAGTCGCGGGTGGCTGCCTCGTAGGCCGAGCGAAGCTCGTCGACCGCTCGTCGGGCGTGCGGGTCGGGCCGGGGGACGCCGAGGTGCACCTCGCGCAGGTCGTCCATGAAGCGGGTGAGCAGTTCCGGGCCGCCGTCGCGGAGCAGTTCGGCGCGCACCCGCAGGCGACGGTCGCCACCGCGATGGGCCAGCCCCCACGAGCCGAGCGCTGCCATGATCGGCAGTGTCTGAATGCCCGCCTCGGTGAGTGAGTAGGCGGCTCGCTGCCCCCGTCGGGCGTCCTCACGGGTGAGCAGGCCCGCGTCGGTGAGGCGCCGCAGGCGGCTGCTGAGAATGTTCGGCGCGATGCCCTCCTCACTGCCGGCGAGCAGCTCGCGGAAGTGCCGCCGATTGCCGAACATGATGTCCCGAAGAACGAGCATCACCCACGGATCGCCCAGGACCTCGACCGCCTGATTGATCGGGCAACCCGAGCGTGGCGCCGAATCCATCAAGCCCTCCTCGCAAGTGATTGCATCTTGCTATTACCTCATCCTAGGGTAGGTCGAAGCAGTTACATATCGCTATCACTGAGGGAGGGTCCATGTCGGGGCGATTCGTGTACTGGATGAACGTGTCCGCCGATCTGTTGATCGAGCGTGCTCATGGCGAGCAGGGCGGCGGCACCTGGATGCGCATCGGGGAGTCACTGCACCACGAGTTCAACGCGCGGGCGCGGGCGCTGTCGCTCATGGTCCAGGGGCGCACGATCTACGAGACGATGGAGGGATTCTGGCCGGCAGCGCGCGACGACGACTCGTCGCCCGGCTACCTGCGCGAGTACGGCGAGATCTGGACCTCGAAGCCCAAGGTGCTGGTCTCCCGCACGCGTACCAGCGCCGAGCACAACACCGAGATCATCGGCGGCGACGATGCCGTCGGCGAGCTCGCGGAGCTACGGCGGCGCACCGACGGTGACATCGGCGTCGGTGGCGCCACACTGGCTACGGCGCTGCTCCGGGCAGGGCTGCTCGACGAGCTGCTGCTCTTCACGCACCCCGTCATCCTCGGTACCGGCCGCCCACTGTTCGACAGCCACGACGAGCCGCTGGAGCTGGACCTGCTGGAGCAGGCGCGCTTCGACGAGGGCGTCACTCTCCATCGATACGCCGTCCGGAACGTGCGCACGCCGCTGCCGCAGACCGCGTAACCGACTCCGCGCCGAGCCAGCCCCGCGGCTGCCTCGCCAGCAACAGGGGTCTCGCGCTCGCCCCTCAGGCGATGGTGCAGATGGCGGCGCCGGCGGTGATCACGGCACCGACCTCGGCGGTGAGCCCGCTGACCGTACCCGCCTTGTGGGCGTGCAACGGCTGCTCCATCTTCATCGCCTCGAGCACCACCACCAGGTCGCCTTCGGCCACCGTGTCGCCCTCGGCGACCGCGATCTTGACGATGGTGCCCTGCATGGGAGAGGTGAGCGCGTCGCCACCGACCGGGGCGCCCGCCTTGGCCCCGCCTCCGCGCCGGGTCGGCTTACGGGAGGCGGGTGCCGCGGTGGTCGTACTCCCGCCGAAGCCGGCGGGGAGGCTGACCTCGAGGCGCTTGCCGCCGACCTCGACCACGACGGTGTCGCGTTCGGCCGGCGCCTCGGCGGCGCCGGCGGCGGCGGCGAACGGCGGCACGGTGTTGTGGAACTCGGTCTCGATCCACCGGGTGTGCACGGTGAACGGTTCGGCGGTGAACGCCGCGTCCCGCACGACCAGGCGGTGGAACGGCAGCGCGGTGGCCATCCCGTCGAGGACCATCTCGTCCAGCGCGCGGCGGGCGCGCTCCAACGCCTCGGTCCGCGTCTCACCGACGATGATCACCTTGGCGAGCAGCGAGTCGAAGTTGCCGCCGATCACGTCGCCGGCCGAGATGCCGGTGTCCACCCGGACGCCCGGGCCGGTGGGCAGGCGCAGCGTGGTGACGCTGCCCGGCGCGGGCAGGAAGTTGCGGCCCGGGTCCTCGCCGTTGATCCGGAACTCGATGGCGTGCCCGCGCGGCGTCGGGTCCTCGGTGATCCGCAGCTTCTCGCCGTCGGCGATCCGGAACTGCTCCCGGACCAGGTCGATGCCGGCGGTCTCCTCGGTGACCGGGTGCTCGACCTGAAGTCGGGTGTTGACCTCCAGGAAGGAGATCGTGCCGTCCTTGCCGACCAGGTACTCCACCGTGCCGGCGCCGTGGTAGCCGGCCTCCCGGCAGATCGCCTTGGCGCTGTCGTGGATCTGGGCACGCTGGGCGTCGGTGAGGAACGGCGCGGGGGCCTCCTCCACGAGCTTCTGGTGCCGCCGCTGCAACGAGCAGTCCCGGGTGCCCACCACGATCACGTTGCCGTGCTGGTCGGCGAGGACCTGCGCCTCGACGTGCCGGGGCTGGTCCAGGTAGCGCTCGACGAAGCACTCGCCCCGGCCGAACGCCGCGACCGCCTCGCGGGTGGCCGACTCGAAGAGCTGGGGGATCTCCTCCATGGTCCGGGCGACCTTGAGGCCGCGCCCACCACCGCCGAACGCGGCCTTGATGGCGACCGGCAGCCCGTGGTCGACGGCGAACGCCATCACCTCGTCCGGGCTGCCCACCGGGTCCGGCGTGCCGGGGACCAGCGGAGCGCCGGCGCGCTGGGCGATGTGCCGGGCGGTCACCTTGTCGCCAAGGTCGCGAATCGCCTGCGGGGTGGGGCCGATCCAGGTCAACCCCGCGTCGATGACCGCCTGGGCGAAGTCGGCGTTCTCACTGAGGAAGCCGTAACCCGGGTGCACGGCGTCGGCGTCGGCGCGGGCGGCGACGTCGAGCAGCTTGTCGATGCGCAGGTACGTGTCGGTCGCGCTGTCCCCGCCGAGCGCGTACGCCTCGTCCGCGAGCGTGGCGTGCAGGGCGTCCCGGTCGGAGTCCGCGTACACGGCGACGCTGCCGAGGCCGGCGTCGCGGCAGGCGCGGATGACCCGGACGGCGATCTCGCCGCGGTTGGCGATGAGTACCTTGCGCACCTCGTGGCTCCTCCCGGGAAGTTACTGACCGGGAGTGTATCGGCCACCCGTGATGGCCCTAACGATCGCTCAGTGTGGGATGTGGCACTGACCTTAGTCAAACTTGGCTATTACGCTTGTGTGGTGTCTGCGACTCGGATGATGATTCTCGGCCTGGTGCGGTGGATGCAGCCCGTGCACGGCTACGACGTGCGCCGCGAGCTGCTGAGCTGGAGCGCCGACAAGTGGGCGAACGTGCAGCCCGGCTCGATCTACCACGCGCTGCGCAAGCTCACCGAGGAAGGGCTGCTCCGTGCCGTCGCCACCGAGCAGGTCGGCGCCCGTCCGGCCCGGACCACCTACGAGGTGACCCCCAAGGGCGAGGAAGAGTTCGAGACGCTGCTGCGCAACTTCTGGTGGAACCTCAGCGAGCCGTCCGACCCCTTCGCGGTGGCCTTCTCCTTCCTGCCCGCCATGCCGCGCGCCGAGGCCGCCGCGGCCCTGCGCAACCGGGCCAATCTGCTGCGCGCCGGTGTTGAGTCGATGCGTGCCTCCCCGGAGTCGGACTGGGTGCGAAACCGCAAGCCGGTGCACGTGGGGTGGATGTTCGAGCTGTGGGCGGTGCGGGCGGAGGCGGAGATGGGGTGGTGCGACCGGATCGCGGAGCGGATCGACTCCGGAGTGTCGTACCTGCCTGCTGAGCTGGAGAACGTCGAGGGCTGGTCGGGGTGGAAAGAGCGCCAGGAGTCGAGGCCGCCGACCGAGGCGGAATAATCAACGTTGACTAAAAGAGTTATATCGCGTTAGCCTGCTGGCGGCACAGCGGGGGAGTGCGCCGTCCGGCGTCGTCCCACTCGACGGCCGGCACGGCCGGCCCGACCGACCAGGAGCAGAAATGATCGAGACCAGGGGGCTGCGGAAGTCGTTCCGCTCCCGCGCGGGTCGAGAGACGAAGACGGTGGACGCCGTGCGGGGCGTCAACCTCCAGGTCGCCGAGGGCGAGATCTTCGGCTTCCTCGGCCCCAACGGCGCCGGCAAGACCACCACGCTGCGGATGCTCGCCACGCTGATCGAGCCCGACGGCGGCGAGGCCACCATCGCCGGGGCCGACCTGCGCAAGGATCCGGCCGAGGTCCGCCGCCGGATCGGGTACGTCCCGCAGGGCGGCAGCACGTGGGACGAGTCCACCGCCCGTGAGGAACTGGTCCTGCACGCCCGGATGTACGGCATCGGCAAGGCCGACGCGCAGCAGCGCGCCGCCCGCGCGCTGGACGCCTTCCAGCTCACCGAGTACGCCGACCGCAAGTGCAAGACCTACTCCGGCGGCCAGCGCCGGCGGGTCGAGATCGCGCTCGGCATCATCCACGAGCCGAAGATCGTCTTCCTGGACGAGCCGACCACCGGCCTCGACCCGCAGAGCCGCGCCCACATGTGGGACGAGATCCGGCGACTGCGCAGCGACGGAATGACGGTCTTCATCACCACGCACTACCTGGACGAGGCCGACGCGCTCTGCGACCGCATCGCGATCATGGACAACGGCGAAGTCGTCGCCGAGGGCACCCCCGCCGAACTCAAGCGGGAGATCTCCGGCGACGTCGTGCTCGTCGGTCTCGACCTGGCCGCCACCCCGCAGGCCGCCCAGGCGCTCGACGGCGAGCCGTACGTCAACAAGCTGGAGACCGCCGACGAGGGCGGCCTGCGGCTCTACGTCGACGAGGGCGCCACCGCCATTCCCCAGGTGCTGCGCCGACTCGACCACGCCGGGCTGGAACTGCGCTCGATCGAGCTGCACCGGCCCAGCCTGGACGACGTCTTCCTGACCAAGACCGGCCGCTCGCTGCGCGAGTCCTGACCACCGGAGAGACGACCCATGAAATTCGCCCGCGACACGTGGCTGATCTTCCAACGGCAGATCCAGCTCCTGCTGCGCAACCCGGTCTGGGTCTTCGTCGGCGTGTTCCAGCCGGTGATGTACCTGCTGCTCTTCGCCCCGCTGCTCAAGCCGGCCCTGAACGCGCCCACCCAGGCCGCCGCCTACAAGATCTTCGTGCCGGGTCTGCTGGTGCTGCTGGCCATCTTCGGCGGCCTGTTCCAGGGCTTCGGCCTGATCGCCGAGCTGCGCGCCGGCGTCATCGAACGGTCCCGGGTCACCCCGATCAGCCGGCTCGCCCTGCTGCTCGGCCGCTCGCTGCGCGACGTGGTCTCGCTCATCGTGCAGGCGGTCATCATCACCCTGCTGGCGCTCCTGTTCGACCTGCGGGTGTTCATCGGTGACCTGCTGCTGGCGTACCTCATGCTCGCCCTCATCGCACTCATGACCTCGGCCGTCTCGTACGGCGTCGCACTCAAGGTCAAGAGCGAGGACGCGCTGGCCCCACTGATGAACACCGTGGCGCAGCCGGTGCTGCTGCTCTCCGGCATCCTGCTGCCGCTGACCTTCGCACCGGGCTGGTTGCAGGGCATCGCCGACTGGAACCCGTTCTCCTGGGCGGTCGACGGCACCCGCGCGCTGTTCGCCGGCGACCTGGCCAGCGACAAGGTCTGGCAGGGCCTCACCATCACGGCGGTCCTCGCCGCGCTGGGGGTCTTCTGGGCCGCCCGCCAGTTCGCCCGCAGCGTCCGCTGACGCTGGCTTCGGGGTGCCCCCTCCTGAGGGGGCACCCCGAATTCGTGCTGTCGGTGCTGCGCGTTCGGTGGGCTGCCGGCGTTTCGTCGGCGTTCAGCGGTGGCGTCCTTCAGCGGTGGTGGCGCTGAGCGGTGGTGGCGCTGAGCGGTGGCGGCGGTCAGCGGTGGGGGCGGTCAGCGCACCCGGGCGAGGGTGAGGCCATCCGCGATCGGCAGCATCACCGGGTCGACCCGTACGTCGGCGAGCACCTCGTCGTTGAAGGCGGCGATCGCCCGGTCGTTGGCGTCCCGTGGGGCGATCACCCGCCCGCCGCGCAGCACGTTGTCGACGGCGATCACCCCGCCCGGCCGCATCCGGGGCACCAGCTCGGCCCAGTAGACCGGGTACCCGGTCTTGTCCGCGTCGATGAACGCGAAGTCCAGGTGACGCTCGTGCGGCAACTCCCGCAGCGTCTCGCCGGCCGGGCCGATCCGCAGGTCGATGCGGTCGTGCACGCCGGCGCGGGCCCAGTAACGCCGGGCGATGCCGGTGAACTCCTCGGAGATGTCGAAGCAGGTCAGCCTCCCGCCCTCGGGCAACCCCCGGGCGATGGCCAGCGCCGACAGGCCGGTGAACGTGCCAACCTCGACGGCCTGCCGTACGTCCAGCAGCCGGGTCAGGAACGTCAGGAACGCGGCCTGCTCCGGCGCCACCTGCATGGAGGCGTGCTCGGGCAGCACCGACCGGGTCTCCTCGGCCAGATCCTGGATGATCTCGTCCGGTGGGGCGCCGTGCGCGACCAGGTAGGCGTGCAACTCGTCGGTGAGCGGGATCGACTTCGTGGTCATGAGCGGACGTTACCCAGCGGCTCGACCGATTGGCCGCCCGGCGCGACCTTTGTCCACAGGTCCGTGATCTGCAGCCCCAGTTCGGCGAGGAGCCGACGCAGCAGCGGCATCGACAATCCGACCACGGTCCCCGGGTCGCCCTCGATCCGTTCCACGAATGGCCCGCCCAACCCGTCGATCGTGAACGCGCCGGCCACCGCCAGCGGCTCGCCGGTGGCGACGTACGCGGCGATCTCGTCGTCGCTGATGTCCGCAAAATGGACGGTCGTCGAGGCAACCGCCTCCGCGCGCCGCCCGCTGACACCGTCGATCAGACAGTGCCCGCTGTGCAGGACACCGCTGCGCCCCCGCATCCGCAGCCAACGCGCGGTGGCGTCCGCCGGATCCGCCGGCTTGCCGAGGATCTGCCCGTCGAACGCGAGCACCGAGTCACAGCCGATGATCAGGGTCCGCTGACTGGTGCCTGCTTCCGTGCTGGTGCCGGCTGGCGCGGTTGCCGTGGCGGCCGGACTCAGCCGGCTCAGCACTGCCTCTGCCTTGAGCCGAGCCAACTCCAGACACAGGTCCTCGGCCCGATCGGTCACCACCAGGGATTCGTCCACCCCGCTGACCAGCACGTCCGGCTCAATGCCGGCGGCCTGGAGAGACTTACGACGGGCAGGGCTGGCCGAGGCGAGCACGAGGCGGAGTGGCAGAGAATCAGACACCAGCCCGACGTTACCGGCTCACCACCCACCACACCGGTCCACCCGGCCGCGCCGCGCTCGACGCCGTGCTCTTCATGCCCACCTGGCCCCGCGCCCTTGATCCACTCCACATCACCGACATCGGCCTATCAATCAGCCACAAAAGCCCCACATCGCCGATATAAAGTCGATCAACCTGCCGGCACCACCGTGATCGACTCGACTTCATGGATATCGGGGTATCCCGCTCGCCCGGACACCCCGATATCAAGGATCCCGAGTCGATCAACGCGCCCCGGCTCGGTCAGCGACTGATTCTGGGCGGCGGATCATCACCGCGCCGCCGACGCCGCGCCACCAGCGCCCATCCGACCCCGACGGCCACGATCACGGCGAGAGTGGCCAGGCCGCGAGTTGTCGCGCCATCACCGCCCTCACCAGGTCGATCGCCGACCGCCGCGGTCGAGCCAGTCGCGGCCGGAGCGCTCACCGACTCAAACCCCAACGGGGGTACGTCTGCCGTCAGCGCTGCCACAAGATCGATCACGCCATACCCGTACTCGTCGTCCCGGCCTGGCGGACCCTTGTCGATGGCCGTGGCCGTAAGCCGATGGGCTACCTCCTGGGCCGGCAGGTAGGGATACTTCGACCTGATCAACGCCGCCGCCCCAGCGACAATCGCCGTCGCGTCGGAAGTGCCTGTGCCTTTGCGGTACTTGCCGTTAATGCTCGTGCTGTAAATGTCGACCGCAGGCGCAACCACATCGATCTCGGGCCCGGTTACGGAGATTTCGGCATGATTCCCGCCTCGATCAATGCCGCCAACGGCAATTACCCCTGGGTACGAGGCTGGGAAGCTGACATGGTGATCGCGTGGCCTATTGCCTGCCGCTGCAACAATTAGAATATCCGCTCTTGTTGCAGCCTCCACGGCTCGCTGCAAATTCGGACTTGGTCCAGAAACCGAAGCAACGCTAATTATATCTGCCCCTCTTGTAGAGGCATATTCTATAGCGGAGGCAAGATTGTCGCTGTCGCCTTGCTCGTCCAAGACTTGGATGCGGATAGGAAGGATGTGGGATGCTGGGGCAATCCCGAGTGCCCCCGAATCTCCGCCGCGCCCATGTGCCGCGATGAGGCCAGCCATGCCGGTGCCGTGGCTGCTCGTATCTACTCGTCCGTCGCCGGTGCCCCCCGAGGCGATGTCGCTTCCACTCAGCAAATTTCGTTGCAGATCCGGGTGTTTATCTACGCCCGTATCTGGCACGGCGACCGTAACTCCGCTTCCGCGGCTGATTTTCTGGGCATCCAGGGCACGGAGATAGGCCAGATGCCATTGATCATCGCGAATAAGATTAAGCCCGTCAGGTGTGGGCGCGGCCTGAGCAGGCGGCGAGGGCTGCAGCAGGCTGACCGTGATGCTTAAGCCAAATAAAATTCGGCAAGCAGCACGCGGCCTACCTGTCAAAGCCAATGGCCGGTCCGGGATCGATCGGGTTGTCCGTGTCGGGCGGCCGGACCACCGGGTCAACACCCTGGTCTGTCTCCCATGGATGATCGGGGTCCCAAGGGCGCGTTTCGCGGCGGTCTTCCCGAGGAAACTGACGAGGTGCGCCACCAGGTGCAGGATTGGAATTGGGTGCGCCGCCTAAGGGGGGAAATCCGTGTGGAAGGCCAAGAGTTCTTCCGGCACTTGGCCGAGAACCAGCTCCGCCTGTCGGCCCGGTGCCAGCGCCCCCGCCTCCTATCACCCCGCCGATCGGGTTAACGCGACGAGGTGAACTGCCGGCAGGTGGCTGTCCGATGCCGGCTGTGGGGCCTCCTCCGATCAAACCACCGGGTGGCATGGGACGTGGCTGCGCAGTCGAAGGCGTATGGGGCGGAGTGGCATTGCTTCCCGGGCGATTCAGCGGATAATTGCCGGAGTTAGGCACGGGCAAGCCGGGGATTGGCAGTGAGCCAGACCGTAGCGGTGGGATAGCAAGTCCAGGTGTCGGGCTTGGCTGCGTATGAGCCGTCGGTATCGGACCTGGACTAGTCATTCCCGGAAGGCTGGTTAGTGCAGTGCTCGCCGCCCCCAGCACTGGCCCAGCGACGGGAGTTGTTGATGTAACGACAGGATTTCGAGATGTGTGGGACACCGCCACAGAAGGCGCTGGCGCAGGCACTGCCACGATGGGGGGAATAACTGGGGCGGAAACTCCGCCGTACACATCTGAATTCGCCTGGTCGGCGACGGGCTTAGCTCTTGGCGGCGGCGGGGGTTTTTGGAGGGTGGCTTGGGCTTGTTGGAGTTCGCCGCTGAGGTTGAACATCATGGCCTGCGCCTGCACGTTCAGCCGTTCCAAGTCGCTGTCCGTCACCGGTGACTCGACAACCCGACTACCCATGATCGCTTTGGGGTCGGCGGCTGTGGCGTCGTACGCCTGCTTCTGCTGGAGCTTGGTCGCGTACTCCTCGTGGATTTTGCGAAGCTCGGCGCGGGTGGTGCCGATGGCCTGGGTGGCGGCGGACAGCGCGGTGTAGTTCGCGGCGGCCGCGTCGTGTGTGTGCCGCACCTTGGCGATCAGGTCGTCGAGTTGGGCGAGGTACGTGCCGGAGGCGGCGCTGGTTTCCGGGGGCCACGCTTCGGCGAGCCCGCGCCGGTACTCCTGGAGCCGGCCGAGGTGGATCTGGGCCAGGTCGCAGACCTTGCGCCACCCAGCGACCTGTTTCCAGTGGTTGGTGGTGTCGTGGTCCTGGAGGCACGCCCACATGTTGTTGACGTCCATCAGGTGCCAGTCGGTCTGGCCGGAGGTGCGGCCCCCACCTCGTTCGATCATGGCAGGACCACCGGCCTCTGGCTCTCGGGACCGGTGGGGTCGGTCAGCGTCGGCGTCCGGCCGCCGGGCAGAACGGTGCCGGGGTCGGCGAGGGCCCGCTGAACGTCCACGGCGCGGGCGGCGGAGAAGGCGTCGCTGTCGGCGTACTGGGTGGCGACCCGGTCGGCGACGGCGGCGAGGTGGCCGGTTGCGCCCCGAACGGCGTACACCATGTCGGCGGTGGCCTGCTGCGTCTCGTGGTGGGCGTGCAGGAAGGTGACCAGCTCGATGAACGCGTCGCAGGGGTTGGGCACCTTCGCGGACATGTCGTCGGCGATGTACGACAGGTGGGGCGCGTAGTTGCGTTCGACCTCGGCGGCGAGCCGGTCGGCGAACTCGCGGAGCTGGCGGATGTCGGCCTCGATGCCGCCGTAGCTGTGCAGCCAGGGCGCCGGCTGGTCCTCTTCGGGGATCATCGATCCTCCCTATCCGTCACGGCACCGTTTCCCTGAGTGAGGTTAACGGCTGGACGCCCACTCTGGCAGCCCCCGCGTGGCGGGTCGGTCAGCGGGGAAGGCCGGAGGCGCGCCAGGTGTCGGGGCGGGCCGGTCGGCCGCTGCGGGCCCACGCGGACGCCGTCTGTGGCGCGGGGGCGGCGGCCGGGCGGGACCGCATGATGACCGCACCGACCAAAGCGGCCAACTCCTCGGCGGTGGGCACGCCGCGAACGACCCGGAACAGCGGCTCTTCGGCAGACATGCCGCCAGGGTACGCGGCTCGAAGTCACGGGAAGCGAACAGTGGCGTGCCGGCGGTGTGAGCGTCGGCGGCTCCGGGTACCGTCTCAGCGATGTCGAACGCGCTCCCCCAACTCGTCGCTGACCGATACCGGCTTCTGTCGCCGCTCGGCCAGGGCGGCATGGGTCGGGTGTGGAAGGCGCGCGACGAGGTGTTGCACCGCGACGTCGCCATCAAGGAGTTGGTGCCGCCCCCCGGCCTCACCGACGAGGAACGCCGCGAGATGCGGGAGCGTTCGCTGCGCGAGGCGCGGGCCATCGCCCGGCTCAACAACGTCAACGTGGTACGCATCTTCGACGTTCTGCGCACCGATGGCGACCCGTGGATCGTCATGGAGTACGTGGCGTCGAAGTCGTTGCAGGACACCCTCGCCGAGGACGGGCCGGTGTCGGTGGCCCGCACGATCGAGATCGGCCTGGGCGTGCTGGGCGCGCTGAACGCCGCCCACAAGGCGGGCGTCATGCACCGCGACGTCAAGCCGGGCAACGTGCTGCTGGGCGACGACGGCCGGGTCGTGTTGACCGATTTCGGTCTCGCCACGATCCCCGGCGACCCGAACGTCACCCGCACCGGCATGGTGCTCGGTTCGCCCGCGTACATCTCGCCGGAGCGGGCCCGGGAGGGCACCGCCGGGCCGGAGGCCGACCTGTGGTCGCTGGGCGCGACGCTCTACGCGGCGGTCGAGGGCAAGTCGCCGTACGCGCGGCCGTCCGCGATCGCCACGCTTGCCGCGCTGGCCACCGAGCCGATGCCGCCGCCGAAGAACGCCGGCCCGCTCAAGCCGGTGCTCAACGGGCTGCTTCAGAAGGACCCGAACGAGCGGATCACCGCCGAGGTGGCCGAGCGGCTGCTGCGCCGCGCCGGAGGCAAGCGGGCGCGGGGGATCTCACTGCTCGATGGCGTACGCCGGCCGGGGCCGAACGGTCCACGCGAGCCGCGCCCGCCGCTCGTGCCGGCGCCGCGCCCCGCCGAGGAGAGCGCCGCCCGCCCGGTGTCGCCGCCTGCTCCGCGTACCCCGCCGCCGGTCGCCGCGGCTGCCGCGCCCGCCGCCGCCGACGCCTCGCCGACGGAGGTCGTACCGGCCGACGCCGACCCGACGGCGGCGGTGCCGGCCGAGCCGACCGCGACTATCGACCGTCCGGCCACGTCCGACGCCGACCCGACCGCGACGGTGGCGGCCGCCGACGACAACCCCGACGACGGTACGACGGAGCCCGACGACGAGTCGACGGCCGTCGACGAGCCGACGGCCGTCGACGGGCCGCCGGTGGCGCCGGAGCAGCGCAAACCGTCGGCCCCGACGTCGGTCATGCCGCCGGTGAGTCCGGCCGGGCGCGCGGCGGTGCCGCCCTTCGACGGTACGAAGCCGACCAATACCCGGCGTAACGTGCTGATCGGGGCGCTGGTGGCCCTGCTGCTGGTCGGCCTCGTGGTGATCGTGCCGATGCTGACCAAGGGCGACGACAACGAGAGCCCGCAGGCCGACGCGACGACCGGGGCGGCCGCGTCGTCGGCCCCGGCGCAGTCCTCCGCTCCGGCAGCGCCTCCACCCACCACGGGCGCACCGAGTGCGACGCCCTCGGCCACGCCGTCGGCCGACCCGAACGCGCTGCCGGCGGGCTGGAAGCTGTACGAGGGGCCGACCTTCTCCATCCCGCTCCCACCCGGCTGGAGCGGCCGTCAGACCGGCTCGGACACGGCCGTCTTCAACCAGTCCGGCGGGCCCGGCAAGATGCTGGTCCAGTGGACCCCCAGCCCGCTGAAGGACGCGGTCGCCGACTGGAAGGAAAAGGAACCGTACCGCCGGAATCTGGTCAGCAACTACCAGTTGGTGGGCAGCATCAAGGCCTGCGACTGGTATCGGACCTGCGCCGACTGGGAGTGGTTGGAGAGCCGGGACAACACCCGCATCCACGTGCGCAACCGGGGCTTCGTAACCGCCAGCAACCGGGGCTACGCCATCCGGTGGGAGATCGCGGAGAAGGACTGGCAGGCCAACCTCGCCAACTTCGACCAGATCGTCAAGGGCTTCAAGCCCGACCGGGTCAACTGACCCGCGTTCCGCACCTACGCGAACCTCTCTCGCATGTTCTTGCGTCGTTCGGGGTATCTGATCTCCAACGACGGAGGGAGGTGCGACATGGGTTACCGATACAGGAACGCCCGGCCCCGGCTGGCACTGTGGATGCTCGTCGCACTCGGCGATGTGGCACTGCTGCTGATCAGCGTTGGGCTTCCGGTACTCGTCGCGCTGTTGGGCGTCGTCGCCATCACCGTTGGCGCGGTGGGCGTCCGTCGGCTCAGCCGGCGGGACGCGGTCGTCCGCGAGGACGCTCCGGTGATGGTTCCGGCGATGAGCCGACGGCGGGCCTGACCCGTACGCGGTGGCGTGGCGGCAGCCGGACCGATTGTCGACCGTGAGGTGACCGTCGATCCCGCTGCCGCCAACCGCCCGATCAGGTGTTGTTGGCCAGCGCGATCAGTCGGCTCCGGTCACCGTTCCAGTAGTTGCGGTCCACGTTGCCGCTGATCCCGGAGACGGCGCCGCTGCTGGTGTACTGCCAGAAGCTCCACACCGGTGCGCCGGCCGGCAGGGCGCCCGGCGTGCTCGACCAGCGGGCCAGCCAGAGCGGGTGGTTGGCCCACGGGCCGGTCCAGCTGCCCGTGCACTGGTTCCACCAGCTGGTGGTGGTGTAGATGACCGCGTACCGGCCGGTGCGGGAGCGGTAGGTGTTCAGGAAGTCCTGCACCCAGTTGCGCATCCCGGTGGTGCTCAACCCGTAGCAGTAGCCCCCGCTGTACGGGTTGGCCTCGATGTCGAGCGCGGCCGGGAGGGTGCGGCTGTCGGCCGACCAGGCGCCCCCGTTGGACGCCAGGTAGTTGGCCTGGGTCGAGCCGGCGGAGATGTTGGGCCGGGCGAAGTGGTACGCCCCGCGGATCACCCCGGCGTTGTACGCGTTGACGTAGTTCGCGTTGAAGCTCGGGTCCTTGTAGCTGGTGCCCTCGGTTGCCTTGATGAAGGCGAACTCGATGCCCGCGTTGCGGACGCTGGTCCAGTTGATGCTGCCCTGGTAGTTGGACACGTCGACGCCGGCGGTGGTGGCTGCCGCCGCCGGGCCGGAGGTCGCGACCAGGGTCGCCGCCGCGGCGGCGAGGACGGTGAGGCCGGCCGCGAGCGCGCGGCGCAGCGATGATCGGGTACGGGCCATGAGTGCCTCCAGGGACGCTGGTCTATTGACGCCCATCTTTGGAGGTAAGTGCCCTTGATCGCAAGAGCTGTCGAGGAAACTTTCATCGACGACTGTCGGTGGCTCCCGAGGATTGCGGTGCGGAAACGATCAGCGCAGGGCGGCCGGGTCGAGCTGCCAACGGAACGGCTCAACGATGCTCAACGTTTCGCCGGCCTTGGCCACCTGCTCCTCGACGTAGTGCTCGCCGTCCAGCCGGTAGAGCCGCAGCGAGTGACCGTCGCCGTCCTGCTCGACCAGCAGGTACCAGGGGATTCCCGCGATGGCGTAGAGCTGCATCTTGAGCAGGCGATCGGCAGCCGCATTGCCGGGCGGCAGGACCTCGCCGACGAGGACCACCTCAACGGCCTCCACCGCGGTGCCCTCGTCGTCGGTGTCGGCGACGACCAGGTCCGGGATGGCGATCCGGTCCACCCCGAGCCTGACGTTGACCGCTCTGAAAACCGCGAGGCCAGCGGCAGCACGCTCGACGTGGTTCGCCAGTCGACGTGAGACCAACTGATGCCGCTTGCTCGGGACCGGGCTCACCAGCAGGCTCCCGTCGAGCAGTTCGATCCGGTCCGGGGTCTCACCGAGGGCAAAATAATCGTCCTCGGTCCAGGGGCCGAGGTGGTGCTCCAAGGACACCAATCCTCCGGCTTCGCTTGTCATCCGATCAGTTTCGAGCGTGACGGGCCGGTGCCTCGGGAACGACACGGAACGCCGCCGGTAGGCTCGCGCCCCATGATGTCGATCGACGGGCTGGGCGAGAAGTGGGACACGCTGTTCGGCGCGCAGCCGGACCCGCCCCCGCTGCTGGTGCTGATAACCGCCGCTGTCGCGCTGGTGGTGGTGTCCACCCGGCTGCCGTGGCGGATCGCCCGCAACGCCATCACCATCGCGCACGAGGGCGGGCACGCGCTGGTCGCCCTGCTCACCGGCCGCAAGCTGCGCGGCATCCGGCTGCACTCGGACACCTCCGGCCTGACGCTCTCCGCCGGTCGGCCCACCGGGCCAGGCATGATCCTCACGCTGCTCGCCGGCTATGTCGCCCCGCCGCTGGTCGGGTTGGCCGGCGCCTGGCTGCTCGGCGGCAACCGGATCACGCTGCTGCTCTGGGTGGCGGTGGCGCTGCTGCTCGCCATGCTGGTCATGATCCGCAACGCCTTCGGCGTGGTGTCGCTGCTGGTCACCGGGGCGCTGGTGCTCGCCGTCTCGTGGTACGCCACGCCGCAGGTGCAGGCCGCGTTCGCGTACACCGGGGTGTGGTTCCTGCTGCTGGGCGGGGTGCGGCCGGTGGTGGAGCTGCAACGGCTGCGCTCCCGCGGCCGGATGCCCGCCTCCGACGCCGACCAGCTCGCCGGGCTGACCCCGTTCCCGGCGTTCTTCTGGGTGGTCCTCTTCGCCCTGGTCAACCTGGCCGCCCTGGTCGCCGGCGCGCTTCTGCTCACCGGCTCCATCCTCACCGACGCCGGCCTGACGCTCTGACCCTGCCGGGGCAGAATGAGGCCATGCGATACGTGATCATCGGGGCGGGCGCGGTCGGCGGGACCATCGGCGTACGGCTGGCACAGGCCGACCGGGACGTGACCCTGGTGGCGCGCGGCGCGCACCTGGACGCGATCCGGGAGCGCGGTCTGACGCTGCGGCAGCCCGACGGCGACGTGACCGCCCGGCTGGCTGCCGTCGACGGCCCGGGCGACCGACCGTTGCCGGCCGACACGGTGCTGGTGCTCACCGTCAAGTCGCAGGACACCGAGGCCGCGCTGGCGACGTGGGTGGACGCGCCGGTCGCCGGTGGCGGCACGGCCGGCGAGCGGCTGCCACTGGTCACCGCGCAGAACGGGGTGGCGAACGAGCGGGCCGCCCTGCGGCTCTTCGCCGACGTGCACCCGATCTGCGTCTGGCTGCCGGCCACCCACCTCGACCCGGGCGTGGTGGTGGCCAACGGGCACCCGCACCCCGGGATGCTCCACATCGGCCGGTACCCGGGCGGCGCCGACGACGCCGACCGGGCGATCGCCGCCGACCTGACCGCCGCCGGCTTCGTCGCGCCGGTGCGCGAGGACGTGCTGCGCTGGAAGTACGGCAAGCTGCTCAGCAACCTCGGCAACGGCCTCCAGGCGTTGCTCGGGCAGGACATCCCGGACGCGTTGGCCGAGCGGGTACGCGCCGAGGGCGTCGCCGCGCTCGCCGCCGCGCGCATCCCGCACACCTCCCCGGACGAGGAGAAGGCCGAACGCGGCGATCTGGTCCAGCAGCGCCCGGTCGACGGCGCGGGCCGCTCCGGTGGATCCACCTGGCAGAGCCTCGCCCGGGGCGCCGGCTCGACCGAGGTCGACCACCTCAACGGAGAGATCGCGCTGCTCGGCCGGCTGCACGGCGTACCGACGCCGGCCAACGTGGCCGTGCAGCGGGCAGTACGGCGGGCCACCCGGGAGCGGATCGCGGCCGGCGCGTTCCCGCTCGCCGAGCTGGAGAAGATGATCGCCTGACCCGGGCAACCGACGGCCGTGCCCGGCGCGTGTTCCCTGCGACCGACACGGGGAGGTAGCGGGTGCCGGACGTCGACGGGTTCGACGAGTTCTACCGGGGGAGTCGACAACGGCTGCTCGGTTTCGTCTACGCCCTCACCGGCGACCGGGTCGAGGCCCAGGACGCGGTGCAGGAGGCGTACATCCGGGCGTGGCAGCGCTGGTCGACGATCAGCGGGTACGACGACCCGGAGGCGTGGGTGCGGGTGGTGGCCAGCCGTATCGCGGTCAGCCGCTGGCGCAGCCTGCGCAGTCGCGCCCGCGCGTACCTGCGCCACGGGGCGACCGAGACCGTGCCCGGGCCGGGCACCGACACGGTCGAGGTGGTCGCCGCGCTGCGTCGACTGCCCGAGGAGCAGCGCACCGCCATCGCCCTGTACTACCTGATGGGCATGCCGGTCGCCGAGGTGGCGCGGGAGACCGCCGCCCCGGTGGGCACGGTCAAAGCCCGACTCTCCCGGGGGCGTACCGCGCTCGCCGGTCTGCTCGCCGTCTCTGATCTGGAGGAGGCAACCGATGCGTGACGACGACCTGGCATTCGTCGAACAGATCCACCGGGAGTTGCAGGGCGTGCGCTGGGCATCCTCGGAGGAGATCCGCGCCCGGGCCCGTCGTCGCAGCCAACGCCGGATCGTGGTGGCCACCGTCGTGCTGGCTCTCACCGGTGCCTCCGCCGCGGCGGTCGCCGCCCCGGGAAAGTCCCCCGCACCGGGTCTACCGGCGGCCGCGCCGACCCGGCACGAGATTCCCCTCGACGCACTCCTGCAGCCGGCAGATCTCCGGCAGCAGGTCTATACGCAGCTCAGCCAGTCAGGGCTGGGTGAGCCGGTCCGGCTGGAGGAGACGCTCGGCGACTGCCGGACGAGCCAGGGACTGTCCGACGGATGGCAGACGTCGAACCTGTCCCGATCGCAGACCCTCATGCGTAAGCACTCCCCGGACAACCTGGTGGAGGGCGACGTCCTGCTCACGCAGGATCTCTTCCGGCTGGCACCCGAGACGGCCAGACAACTCGTCGCCGGCCTGGACGACGTGGTCGCCCCGTGCGCCCGGTGGCGGACCGTCGGGCAGGCGGAGGTGAACGGGACCACCCAAACGACAGAGGTGATCCACCGGTGGTCGGTGGCCCGGCGGGGTTTCGCCGGGGATGACGCCGCGATCCTGCGGGATTCGCTCACCGCCGCCCGGGACGTGCAGACCGGGCAAGCGCTGAGCGGCGAGCCGACGCCCCTCCTCCTGGCCGTCGTCCGGGTCGGCGACACCGTCTCGGTGCTTCGCCCCGGGTACGACGGCACCGAATCGGATCTCGTCCAGCTCGCGGAGGCGGCGGCGGCCCGAATGTGTGCCGCCGCGAACCCGGCCTGCTGACCCTTCTTGACCCGCACAACATCAGGGATGTCGCTGCCTCCCGGGGCCGGGAGGCACTTTCCCCGAAGTTGCGCGGATCAAGCCGAGCAGAGCAGAAGCGCCTCAGAGCGGGATGTTGCCGTGCTTCTTCGGCGGCAGGGTCTCGCGCTTCGTGCGCAGGACCCGTAGCGCCCGGACGATCTGGGTGCGCGTCTCGTGCGGCGGGATCACCGAGTCGACGTACCCGCGCTCGGCGGCCACGTACGGGTTGGCCAGGGTGTCCTCGTACTCGGCGATCTTCTCGGCCCGGACCGCCGCCGGGTCCTCGGCGCCGGCCAGCTCCGAGCGGTAGAGGATGTTGACCGCGCCCTGCGCGCCCATCACGGCGATCTGCGCGGTCGGCCAGGCGAAGTTCAGGTCCGCGCCGAGGTGCTTGGAACCCATCACGTCGTACGCCCCGCCGTACGCCTTGCGGGTGATCACGGTGACCTTCGGGACGGTCGCCTCGGCGTACGCGTAGATGAGCTTGGCGCCCCGGCGGATGATGCCGTCCCACTCCTGGCCGGTGCCGGGCAGGAAGCCGGGAACGTCCACGAAGGTCAGCACCGGGATGTTGAACGCGTCGCAGGTGCGCACGAACCGGGCGGCCTTCTCGCTGGCGGCGATGTCCAGGGTGCCGGCGAAGTGCATGGGCTGGTTGGCCACCACGCCGACCGGGCGTCCCTCCACCCGCCCGTAGCCGACCACGATGTTCTGCGCGTAGAGCGGCTGGACCTCCAGGAACTCCCCGTCATCGAGGACGTGCTCGATGACGGTGTGGATGTCGTACGGCTGGTTCGCCGAGTCCGGGACGAGCGTGTCCAGCTCGCGGTCCTCGTCGGTGATCGTCAGGTCGGCGGGGGCCTCGAAGACGACCGGCTCGTCGAGGTTGTTCGACGGCAGGTACGACAGCAGGGCCTTGACGTAGTCGACCGCGTCGTCCTCGTCGGTGGCGAGGTAGTGCGCGTTGCCGCTGCGGGTGTTGTGCGTGCGGGCTCCGCCCAGCTCCTCCATGCCGACGTCCTCGCCGGTCACCGTCTTGATCACATCGGGGCCGGTGATGAACATGTGCGAGGTCTGGTCGACCATCACGGTGAAGTCGGTGACGGCCGGGGAGTAGACCGCGCCGCCAGCGCAGGGCCCCATCACCAGCGAGATCTGCGGGATGACCCCGGACGCGCGGACGTTGCGGAAGAAGATCTCCCCGTACAGGCCGAGCGACACCACGCCCTCCTGGATGCGGGCGCCGCCGGAGTCGTTGATGCCGACGACCGGGCAGCCGATCTTCATGGCGAGGTCCATCACCTTGACGATCTTTTCGCCGAAGACCTCGCCGAGGGAGCCGCCGAAGACCGTGAAGTCCTGGGCGAAGACGCACACCTGCCGGCCGTCCACCGTGCCGTAGCCGGTCACCACGCCATCGCCGTACGGGCGGTTGCGCTCCAGCCCGAAGGCCGTGGACCGGTGCCGGGCCAGTTCGTCCAGCTCGACGAAGGAGCCCTCGTCGAGCAGCATCTCGATCCGCTCGCGGGCGGTCTTCTTGCCCCGGGCGTGCTGCTTCTCGACCGCACGCGCCGACCCGGCGTGCACCGCCTCGTCGACCCGGCGCTCCAGGTCCGCCAGCTTGCCCGCGGTGCTGTGGATGTTGGTCCCGGTCTCGGTAGTCACCCAGGGAATATAACGATGGTTCAGGTCGGTGCTGCTGTGCAGTACGCCTCAATACCTCCCGTGGCCACCGCCGTAGGCTGACGGGATGCCGGGCTCCCCGTACACCGATCTGGACCGACCGCCGCTGTCGGCGGCCCGGCTGCGGCGCGCGCTGGTCGCGCCGAACGGGCCGTGGGCCCGCCTGGAGCTGTACGCCGAGACCGGTTCCACCAACGCGGACGTGGCCGAGGCCGCTGCGGCGGGCGAGCCGGAGGGCCTGGTGGTGGTCGCCGAGCGGCAGACCGCCGGCCGCGGTCGGCGCGGTCGGGTCTGGCAGTCACCGCCGCGCGCGGGAATCGCCACCAGCGTGCTGCTGCGGCCCGGCGAGGCCGTGCCGGACCGAGGCTGGGCCGCGGTGCCCTCCACGGGGTACGGGTGGCTGCCGCTGCTCGCCGGCGTCGCGCTGGTCGAGGCGGTGGCCCGGTTGGCCGAGTTGGAGGCCACCCTCAAGTGGCCCAACGACCTGCTCATCGGCGACGCGAAGTGCGCCGGTGTGCTGGCCGAGGCGGTGCCGGGGCGCTCCTCGGCCCAACCGCCGGCCATCGTCCTCGGCGTCGGCCTCAACGTGACCCTGCGCGCCGACGAGTTGCCGGTGAACCCGACCGGGCTGCCGGCCACCTCGCTGCAACTGGCCGGTGCGGCGGCCACCGACCGGGATCCGCTGCTGCGGGCTCTGCTGCGGGCACTGGCCGACTGGTACGACCGCTGGCGTGCCGCCGGTGGGGACGCCGTGGCCAGCGGCCTGCGCGACGCCTACCTGGCGGCCTGCGCGACGATCGGCCGCGAGGTACGCGTCCTGCTTCCCGGCGGCGACGACCTGACCGGCACCGCCACCGGTGTGGACAACGACGGCCAGCTCCAGCTCACCACCCCCACCGGAACCCGCGTCGTCGCCGCAGGAGACGTGCTCCACCTGCGCTAACCCGCCCCGCGCCCTCCGCCCCCGCGATCGTGCGGTCTCTGTCGTGGCGTGACGGGCTCAGGCCGTGTGACGGCGACCGAAAGTGCAAGATCGCGCAAGGTGGAGTGGGGCCGCGTGGCGGATGTTGTGGCGGGGCTTGGGGGGTTTACGGTCGGCGCGTCGAGTAAAAGGCGTTGGAGGTTGTCGTGGCGTTTCCCGAAGACGTGCTCACGAAGGACGAGCACGTCGTGCTGCACCTGCACCCGCACTGGAAGGCGCTGATCCGGCCGATCGCGGTGCTGGTGCTGGCCATCGCCGCGGTGGTGGTCGGCGTGCTCCTGCTGCCCGAGAGCAGCGGTGGTTCGATCGCGCTGGCCGTGATCGGGGTGATCGCCCTGGTCGCGGTCCTCTGGCTCGGTCTGTGGCCGTTCCTGGTCTGGCGTACCACCCACTACCTGTTCACCAACGAGCGTGTGCTGTTGCAGCAGGGTGTCTTCTCCCGGGACCGGCGGGACCTTCCGCTCACCCGGATCAACGACCACTCGATGAACCAGCACTTCTTCGAGCGGCTGCTCGGCTGCGGCACCCTCACGATCGAGTCAGCTGGTGAACGCGGCCAGTCGGTGCTCGCCGACGTGCCGGGTGTCAGCCGGGTGCAGACCACCCTCTACGAGCTGGTCGAGGCGCAGCACGACAAGCACTCGCTGGGCGACGGGGAGATGCGCGACATCCTCGCCGACATGCGTGAGGGCAAGCCGCTGCGCGACACCACGACCTGATCGCGATCCGCGCTGACCGTCCCGGCCCGAGCGCCGGGGCGGTCAGGCGCGTTGTTCGACCACGGGCCCTGCGGCCGCCGACGGCCGTCCGGCCTCGGACGGCCCGCCCTTCGACGACGCGGCCTCGGCTGGCCCGCTCTCCGACGGTCCGGCCTCCGCCGCTCCGGCCTCGGCTGGTCCGCTTTCCGGCGGGCCGGTCTCGCCTGGTGTGGCCTCGGGGTTCGTCTCGACCGGGCGTAGCGCGAACCAGCCACGGAAGCGGGTCCGCAGCACCTCCTGATCGGGCCGGTTGTCCGGGCCGAGGCGGAGCATGGTGCCGGTGAGGATGACGGTGCCGAGCCCGGGGCGGGCGTCCGACGGGCGGGCGCCCATCACGTCGACCCGGACGGCGAGACGGTCCCCGGCGCGTACCGGGGCGAGCCACCGCAACTCCTCCAGACCGGGGGAGGCGTCCGCCGCCGCGCGGGACAGCAGGTGATCGACGTACGCCCGCATGAACAGGCTGACCGTGTAGAAGCCGCTGGCGATCACACCGCCGTGCCGACTGGCCTCGGCCAGCTGTGGGTCGACGTGGTACCACTGCGGGTCGAAGCGACGAGCGAAGGCCAGCATCTCGTCGCCGTCCACGGTGACCGTCCCGAGATCGACGGTGAGCCCCGGGACGAGATCCTCGAAGAACAGCTCGGCGGGCGCCCCGGTGCCGGAGCGGATGGCGGGAGGCGTCACCGGCGGGGCGCGCGACGGGTGCCGGCGTGCAGCTCCGCGGCGAGTTCCGCGTCCAGGTCAGCGGGGAGGCCGGCGGTCATCGGTGTGGGCCGTTGCTGGGCGGGAGCCGCGCCGGTCGGGCCGGGCGTCGCGTCGGGGCGATCGCTGGACTCCGCCTCTTCCAGCTCGGAGACGGATTCGGCCAGCTCGGCGACCGGGTCCATCTCGGCCATGGTGTCCCACTCGTCGCGCGGGATGTCATGCCAGGTGGGGTCGGCCTTCGTCTCGTCCTCGGCCGGCGAGACGGGCTGGAAGACGAAGGACCGGTACGACCAGAACCGGAACAGCGTGGCCAGCAGAACGCCGGCGGTCTTCGCCACGTTCAGCCCCAGCAGACCGTGCACGCCGAGCCCGTACTTGGCCGCGGCCACGGCACCCAGTTCGATGAGCAGGCCGGCCCCGTTGAACAGGAAAAACAGTACGTACTCCCGACGAAGCGCCGATTTCGGGCGATCCCGGTACGTCCAGTGGCGATTCATCAGATACGACGTGATCGTTGCGACGACGGTCGCGATCACGGTCGCCTTCAACTGACCGTTGACGAAAACGGTAAGTGCAAGGACATTGAACACCGCGTAATTGATGACGGTGTTGATGCCGCCGACGATGCCGAATTTGAGCGCCTCGTGGATGAACTTCTGCCAACGCTCAGGCAGCAGACGGACAAGACGCATGCGAAACACCTTAGGGCAGTCGGTGAAGCCGGCGATCACCGGCCGGACGAGGTGGGCGGCAGGTCACGCACCGTGGTCTCGGTCGTGCTCCGCCTGCGGAACGGTCGGAGTTCCCGCTTCGACGAAGACGAACCGCCGGTAGGACCAGAATCGGAACAGTGTCCCGAGGCCCGTGCCGACGACGAAGCTGGCGATGTTGTCGGCCAGTTGCGTCTGGAACACGCCCGGCCAGATGCTGCCGAGCCCGTACCGGCTGATCGCGAGGCAGGCCACCGCGATGCCGAGGCCGACGGCGTTGAAGAAGAAGAACAGCGCGTACTCCCGCGCAGGGTTGCTGCGCTGGCGGTGCCGCCAGGTCCAGAACCGGTTGCCGAGGAAGGCGAAGGTCGCCGCGAGCACGGTCGAGATCGTCTTCGCCGTCAGCTGCTCCATGCCGCGCGCGGTGGTCAGGTAGTTGAAGAGCGCGAAGTCGATGAGGAAGGCGATCCCGCCCACGGTGGCGAACTTGCTCAGCTCGCGCACGAGGTGACCGAAACGGTCGAGCAGCCCGCGGACCAGACCCGGTCGGGTCTGCCGGGGACCCGGTTGCTCCCCGGTCATCGTGGCGGCCACGGGACGAGCCTACCGGCTGTCGGCCAGTCGGCGGGGTAGCAACGGCGACCGGACATCGTCGCTCGTGCCGGCCCTTTCGCCCGGTACGCCGCAGTTGAACGCAGCGTGACCAGAGGGGAGGACTGACGCGCCCCGGAACGGGAATCCCCGCACCGGTCGGCCGGGCGGGTTGGCGGCCCGACCGCCAAGCGCGTCGACCGGGGGTGCACGACAAGATTTGCGTGAAACTGCGCAGGAAAGCGGGTATCAGATCGTGATGCCGCAGCGTGGCCGTACCTTGTGCAGTTCTTCACAACCAGTCCCACTGACTCGGAAGGCTGCCCGGTTTACGCTGAGGCCAATCCCAGGTTTCCACGAAGGCGGCGCATGGCGTCGCTGACACTCGTGCATCCCATAGATCGGTCAGCGTCGACCACAAGGAGATGTGTCATGGTTGCTCCGGCTGTAGTGCGGGGTATCGATCAGGCCCCGACGTCCCATCCGAAACTGCTTGCCTGGGTCCGTGAGGTCGCGGAACTGACCACCCCCGACCGGGTCGTGTGGGTGGACGGGTCGGACGAGGAGTGGCGTCGCCTCACCGACGAGCTGGTCGAGGCCGGCACCCTCATCCGGCTGAACCCGGAGAAGAAGCCGAACTCGTTCTACGCGCGCACCGACCCGACGGACGTCGCCCGGGTCGAGGAGCGCACCTACATCTGCTCTGTCGACGAGGCGGACGCCGGCCCCACCAACAACTGGATGGCGCCGGCCGAGATGAAGCGGACGATGAACGAGTTGTACCGCGGCTCGATGCGCGGGCGCACCATGTACGTCATCCCCTTCGTGATGGGCCCGGTCGAGGCCGAGAGCCCGATGTTCGGCGTCGAGATCACCGACAGCCCGTACGTGGTCGCGTCCATGCGCATCATGACCCGGATGGGCGCGAAGGTCCTCGACGCGATGGGGGACGACGCGGACTTCGTGCACGCGTTGCACTCGATCGGCGCGCCGCTCGCCCCCGGTCAGCAGGACGTGGCGTGGCCGTGCAACGAGACCAAGTACATCTCGCACTTCCCGGAGACCCGGGAGATCTGGTCCTTCGGCTCCGGCTACGGCGGCAACTCGCTGCTCGGCAAGAAGTGCTACTCGCTGCGGATCGCCAGCGTGATGGGCCGGGACGAGGGCTGGCTCGCCGAGCACATGCTCATCCTCAAGATCACCTCCCCCGAGGGCAGGGTCCACCACATCGCCGGCGCCTTCCCGTCCGCGTGCGGCAAGACCAACCTGGCCATGGTGGAGCCGACCATCCCGGGTTGGAAGGTCGAGACGATCGGCGACGACATCGCCTGGATGCGGTTCGGCCCGGATGGCCGGCTCTACGCGGTCAACCCGGAGTACGGCCTCTTCGGCGTCGCGCCCGGCACCGACTGGAAGACCAACGCCAACGCCATGCGCACCCTGGACCGGGGCAACTCCGTCTTCACGAACGTCGGCCTCACCGACGACGGTGACGTCTGGTGGGAGGGCATGGGTGAGCCGCCCGCGCACCTGATCGACTGGAAGGGCAACGACTGGACGCCGGAGAGCGACAGCCTGTCCTCGCACGCGAACAGCCGGTTCTGCACCCCGATCACCCAGTGCCCGATCCTCGCCGACGAGTACTTCGACCCGAACGGCGTGCCGATCGACGCGATCCTCTTCGGCGGACGCCGCAAGGACACCATCCCGCTGGTGACCGAGGCCCGCGACTGGGTGCACGGCGTCTACATGGGCGCCACGCTCTCCTCGGAGACGACCGCGGCCGCGTCCGGCGCGGTTGGCGTGGTCCGCCGGGACCCGATGGCGATGCTGCCGTTCATCGGCTACCACGCCGGTGACTACTTCCGGCACTGGATCGAGATGGGCAAGGGCGCCGACGGCGACGAGGCGAAGCTGCCGAAGATCTACTACGTCAACTGGTTCCGCAAGGACCCGGACGGTTCGTTCCTCTGGCCGGGCTTCGGGGAGAACTCCCGGGTGCTCAAGTGGGTCGTCGAGCGGATCGAGGGCACGGCCGACGCGGTGGAGACCCCGGTGGGCATGGTGCCGACCGCCGACGCGCTCGACGTCGAGGGCCTGGACATGACCCCGGAGGACGTCCGGATCGCGCTGAAGGTCGACCCGGAGGAGTGGCGCAACGAGCTGCCCCTGATCACCGAGTGGTTCGAGAAGTTCGGTGACAAGCTGCCCGGTGTGCTCTGGGCCGAGTTGGACGCGCTGCGCGCCCGCCTGGATGCCGTACAGCCGCAGCGCTAGGTGTGAACATCGCCCGCCGCGGGCAACAAGGAATCCCATGAGGACGGCCGCCGAGACCGAGGTCCGGCGGCCGTCCGCCGTCCGGGTGCTCACCTTCCTGCTCGCGACGACGGCGGCGGCCACCGTCGTGGTCGAGCTGCTCAACTGGTGGTACGCCCCGGAGCAGGGCTTCGGCCTGGCCGTGCGCACCGGTTGGGCGATGCTGCGCTCGTTCGGTTTCCTGCTGCTGATCGGGCACGTCCGCCGGGGCCGCACGGTGGCCCGTCCCTTCGGGCTGATCCTCGGGGTCACTACGATCTTCGCCGTCGGCCGGCTGATCGTGCCCCGGCAGGGGGTGCCGCCGCTGCCCGGGCTGCTCGGCTTCGGCGTGCTCACCGCGCTCTGTGTGGCGGTGGTGTGGATGCTCTACCGCTCGTCGGCGCTCGCTGGGCATCTCGTCCGGCACCGGCCGCGGCTCGTCATCGACAAGGCCGGCATCTCCTGGCGGGAGACCCCGCCGCGTCGGCCGCAGGCCAGCGGTTGGCTGCTGACCAGCCGAGTCGCGGCGTTCACCTACAGCCCGCTGATGCTGGTGCCGGCGCTGGTGGCCGGAGGCGCGATCCTGGACGACCGTCTGTCCGCCGTACCGGCCGTGCTGTTCTGGTTCGGCGCCGGCATCGCGGCCAGCTACGCGGTGCTGTTCTGCACCGCGTTCCTGATGCGCGGCAAGGACTGGGCACGCGGCCTGCTCGTCGTCGTCACGCTGGCCGTCCTGGCCGTGGACCTGCCACTGTGCTGGTGGCTGCTGGGCGTGGACGGCCTGATCCGCGACGGCGCCCCGCTGCTCGCCGCCGCCGCGCTGGCCCTGTACGGCCTGCGCCGGGCGGCCCGCGCCCCAGACGCCGCCGCCCCGGTCTGAGAGCCCGGCAGACTAAGCCCCGGTTCGAGCGGTGCGCGACCTGAGAGGGGGTTGGCAGGCACTGTCGAGCTGCCCCGGATATGGACCGGCTATATCCGTACCCCGTGCATGCCGATCCGGCAGTGGCGGGGATCTGGCGCCTGGGTGGGCGGCGGGCGTGGCTCCGGCCGTGATCGACTCGGGATCGCCGAAGTCGGGGTGATCGGGCGACGTGGACACCCCGATATCGGCGATCCCGAGTCGATCAATGCTGACGGCAGCCATCGGAGCCACTCTGCCCCACCAACGGGGCAGCTCGACAGGCAACGCAGCAGGCGGCGAGGGGTGGCACTCCGGACTCGCCGCTCCAGGCGTCCGCTTCGTCGCCACCGGTCTGGGTCCGCTGGTCTGGGGCCGCCGGGTCGTGGCCGCGCGACCGTGACCGCCGGTTCGTGGCTGCCTTCGGGGCTTGGGGTGTTCGGCTCGGCGAGGTCGTTCGGCTTCGGTGCGGCCCGGCCGTGCGGCAGCGGTGCGGGCGGCCGGGCAGGGGGCAGGATGGCGGGTGATGTCGGTCACCGTGGCCGGTGTCGACGGCCCAGGTGATCGCCGGGCGGGACGGGTACGAGCCGCGCCGCCCCGGTCAGAGGGAGGCGCGCGATGAGCGACGAGTTCGACGTGGTGGTGGTGGGGGCGGGGCCGGCCGGGGCGGCCGCGGCGCTGACGGCGCGCCGGGCGGGCGCCAGTGTCTTGCTGCTGGACCGGGCCGACTTTCCCCGGGACAAGGCCTGTGGCGACGGGATCGCCGCGCACTCGGTGGACGTGCTCGCCGAGCTGGGCGTGACCGAGGCGGTGGCCGGCTACGCCGCGCTGCCCGCGCTGCGGATGGTCTCCCCGGGCGGCCAGGCGGTCGCTCGGGCGCTGCCCCGGCCGGCGTACACCGTGCCTCGGGAGGTCTTCGACGCGCGGCTGGTGGCGGCTGCGGTGGCTGCCGGCGCGCAACTGCGCCGGCACAGCGTCCGCCGGGTCCAGCCACGCTCCGACCGGGTGGTGCTCGACGGGGAGCTGTCCGGCCGGGTGGTGGTGGGAGCGGACGGCGCCGGGTCGGTGGTGCGCCGGGCCCTCGGCCACCCGGTGAACCCCGACCGGCACCTGGCACTGGCCATCCGGGGTTACGCCCCGGCGTTGCCCGGCCCACCCGAGCAGCTCATCGTCACCTCGAAGGCACGCTGGCCGGCGTACGCCTGGTCGTTCCCGATCGGCGACGGGCGGGCGAACGTCGGGTACGGGGAGGTGCTGCGCGGCGAGCCTCTGAGCCGGGCGTACCTGCTGGACCGGCTGGCCGCGCTGCTGCCCGGCACCGACCTGTCGACGGTGACCGCGCTGCGCGCCCATCACCTGCCGCTGTCCACGCACCGGCCGGCACCGGGCCGGGACCGCACCCTGCTGGCCGGCGACGCCCTGTCGCTGATCAACCCGTTCACCGGTGAGGGCATCTTCTACGCGCTGCTCTCCGGTGCGCTGGCCGGTGCCGCGGCGGCCCGTGCGCCCGAGGCGGCGGCGCGTCGCTACGCCGTTGGCCTGCGTCGTCGCCTCGGCACCCATCTGCGGCACAGCTCGGTCGCCGCATGGCTGGCACGACGGCGGCGGGTGGTCGACGCGGCGGTCCGGGCGGCCCGCCGGGACGACCGCGTGTTCGACGATGTGGTCGAGCTGGGACTCGGCGACGGGCGGCTCACCGCCCGTACGCTGGGCATGATCGGCATCGAACTGTCCGGCGGGGATCGGCCTCCGAAGGGGTGATCCCGCTGGCGGGTCGCTACGCTGCTAGGTGATGACGCTGCGGAACCTTATCTACTCCGTGTACGAGCGCCGGCTCACGGCGAAGCTCGCGGGCAAGCCGGTGCCCCGACACGTCGGGGTGATGTGCGACGGCAACCGCCGGTGGGCGAGGGAGATGGGCTTCGTCGACCCCAACGACGGGCACCGGGTCGGCGCGGCGAAGATCAAGCATGTCCTCGGCTGGTGTGACCAGGCCGGCATCGGGCACGTGACCCTCTACCTGCTGGCCACCGACAATCTGCGCCGCCCGGCCAGCGAGCTGGACCCGCTGCTGCAGATCATCGAGGACCTGGTGGTGGAGCTGGCCGAGGAGGGCAACCCCTGGCGGCTGCGCATCGTCGGCGCGCTGGACCTGCTGCCCGCCCAGACGGCGGCGGCGCTCAAGGGCGCCGAGGAGCGCACCCGGGACCGCAGCGGCGGCGCGGAGGTCAACATCGCCGTCGGCTACGGCGGCCGGCGGGAGATCACCGACGCGGTCCGTTCGCTGCTGCTGGAGCACGCCGCCTCGGGCGGCACGATCGAGGAACTGGCCGAGGTGCTGGACGTCGAGCACATCGCCGAGCACCTCTACACCCGCGGCCAGCCCGACCCCGACCTGGTCATTCGCACCAGCGGGGAGCAGCGGCTGTCTGGTTTCATGCTCTGGCAGTCCGCGCACTCGGAGTTCTATTTCTGCGAGCTCAACTGGCCGGATTTCCGGCACATCGACTTCCTGCGCGCGCTGCGCTCGTACGCCACCCGCCAGCGCCGGTACGGCGCCTGACCCTGCTGCGGGCGCAGGAGAGCCCGGTCAGGGCAGCCGGGTCAGGGCCCGGGTGAGGAAGTCGCCCAGTGCGGCCGGGGACTCGATGGTCAGGTCGGCGGCGTTGGCCACCTCCTGACCCGTCTCCGGGTTGGCGACGGCCACGCAGACGCCGAAGAAGTCCGGGTCCGCCTCGGCGCGGGCGCGTAGCGCCGCGAACGCCTTGATGTCCGAGACGTCGTCGCCGAAGTACCAGGCGCCGGTGGCACCCTGGACCACCTCGCCGATCACCATGCCCTTGTCCCGGTCGACGGGTGGCTTGAGCTCCAGCACCATCCGCCCGGCCTGCACCCGCAGCCCCAGCCGGTCGGCCTGCGCCTGCCCCCACTGCTGCACGGTCGGGCCGAGCTGCGGCGCGGTACGCCAGTGCAGCGCGACCGAGAGCCGCTTGAACTCGACGAGCGTGCCGGGTGGCAGCTCCGCCCGGGCCAGGTCGGCCAGCTCGGCCATGGTCGGCACCCACGGCAGGGCGGTGGGCTCGGTGACGGTCTCGCCACCGGAGTGGCTGTGCTCCAGCCCGTAGAGACCGTAGAGGTCGACGCCGCTCAGCTCGCCGAGGCGGTCCCGCAGGAACTCCACGGGCCGCGCGGAGACTATCGCGATCCGCTGCACCACCGGGGCCAGCGCCTCGATCGCGGCGAGGGCGTTGGGCGCGGGGCGGACCGCCGTCGGGTCGTCGTCGACGGGCGCGAGTGTGCCGTCGAAGTCGAAGAAGAGCACGGTCCCCGCCGCCCGGCCGGCAGTGACCTGCCATGCCTGATCGGCGTTCAACGGGGTCCTCGGCTGGTGGTTGCCCAGATTCAACGGCGGCACGCGCGTCAGCGTACCCCGGCGTTGAGGGCTCATTCCTGGCCGAGCACCACCGCTCGGCGGCGCGCGATCAGCGTTCGGCGGCTCCTCGTCCGCGGCGTCCGAACGGCACCACCGCCGCATCCTGCCCGTGGCTGAGCAGGTAGCCCTCCACGAAGCCGGTGTTGCGGTCCCCGGTGCGGGTCTCGATCTCGGTGAGCCGTGCCACCAGGAACTCGGTGAGTGCGCTGATCCGGTCGTTGAGCCGTTCGTGCAGCTCCGCGACGACGGCCAGGATGACCGCCGTGCCGGCGCTGATGAGCGCGAGAAGGTTGACGAGCAGCGGCAGCTGCCCACCGTTGACCGCGAGGGTCACCACGTTGCCGGTCGCCCACAGTGTCATCGACACCGTGGCGACCACGACTGCCCACCACTTCAGGGTCATGGACAGACCCCTCCTTATGTCCCGCAGGGCTGGGTTCGGCCTTGTCCCGTCCCCCCGCCGATGACGAGCCCAAGCAGTACGAGTACGGACGCTAGCGTGCCCGTTCCGACCCCGGAGCGAAACGAATGAACCTGACCAGGCGTTCTTTCGCCATCTGAGGAACTAGCCTGCCTGATTGCCCCTATTTCGGACATCGACCGGCAACGTTGGGCGGTATGCGAGGTATCTAATGGTTTCGCGGATGTGGAACTTCTCCGCGTCCGACACGTTCGGGTCGACGAGGCGGCGCAGCAGGGCCTCCACGTCCGGGTCCATCGGTGGGGCCGGCTGACCGGCGCGGGGGCCGGTCGCGGTGCGGTCCCAGCCGAGCGCGGCGAAGGCGGCGGCCGGGTTCAGGCCCAGGCCCTCGCAGAAGGCGACGACGCGTTCGGCCTCGGGGTCGCTGGCCCAGTCCCCACGGACCCACCGGTTGATGGTCTGCCGGGAGACGCCGGTACGTCGGGACACCTCGGTGCCGCTCCAGGCCCGCGTCGCCCGCGCCTCGTCGAGGGCGCGCCGGACGAAGGTGGCGAAGGCGATCTTTCGCGCATTGGCCGTCTCGGTCACCCCGTGACGGTACGGCCAGCCTGGCTCGGGCGTACGCCCAGGCACGCTGCTGTCACGCAGACGTGACGGTTCTCTCGGATTCGCGGTAAACGATCCAGCGTCGCTCTGGAGGGGTGTCACCCGGGCAGAATAGATGCCCGTAGTGGCGAATGTAAGCGGACGAAAAGCTGATACTGTCACGCTCATGGGACAATCTACGGTGTGTCACGTGCATGAGACGACTGGTGCTCGCATGCGTCACGCCCCCGGCGCCAAGGGGGTGTGGTGACCGAGCTCGCCACCCGAGCCCAGGCCTTCGGGCTGATCGCCGAGGGAGTGACCGCGGGGCTGAGTGCCCCGTGGCGCCTCTATCTCGCCCGAGGCTGCCGATACCTGTCGCTGAGCGTGGGCGACCGCACCGAGTGGAACGCCTGGCGTACCCACCTCGGCTGCCCCGAGTTGAGCGTCCGGGTCTACGACGCCGGCGGGGAGATTCGCCGCTCCTCCGTCGCGGAGGTCGTGGTGGACGGCTGCCGGATCAGCGTCGAACTGGTCGAGGAGGTCAGTACGGACGACCTGGACCGGCTGCTGGTCGCGGATCCCACCATCGACCCCACCGCGGTCGAGCCGGAGGAACGATGATGCGGCGTCCGGGCCGGGTCGGGGCCGCCCGATGAGCCCGTTCCTCGTGGTCTTCCTCGTCCTGGTGCTCGGTGCCACCAGCTACGCGGCCGGCCGGCTGCACGGGCAGCTCAGCTACCGCATCGGCTACCGCTTCGGCTACCGGCAGGGCTACTTCGACGGTGACCGGGGCGCCTGGAACCGGCGTCGACGCGACGCCCAGGCGGCGATCGCCTCGGCCCTGTCGGTCTCCTCGGCGGGGGCCGTCCGCTCCGCCGGCACGGTGGCCCGCCCCGGCACCACGTACACCGGCTCGTCGTTCACCGCGCCGGCCGCCCCCATCACCGGGCGGCACCCGACCGGCACGCTCGTCCGACGGACCGGCTGAGCCGGCCGGCGGGCCGCCGCGAGCGGTCCCGCCGACCGGCGCCGAGGAACGCGGTGCGTCGTCCGCGGCGGACACGCACCGTCGGGGCCACGTCAGACCGGTGACGGTGGCCCCGCCGGCCGGGATGCGCGCAGGGGGCATGCATCCCGGCCGGCTCGCCGCGCCGCGCCGCCGGCTCCGCGGGTCGCCGTTGCCGGAGATCCACGATCGCCCCTAGCCGGGACGGTCCGCCGCCGCTAGCGTCTAGGCATGGCACGGGGTTCCCCCGAGCCAGCCGGTCCGCCCGGATCTGCGACCTCGCGCACGGGGTTCCGCATCCGACCCCGTGTCCCCGGGCACCGGACGAGGCGGAACACGGGTGGCCGGGTGCCCATCCGTCGGAGCAGGCCTGTGACGACTCGCCGTACCACCGCCGGTGCCGACCAGACCCCGGCCGCGACTGCCACGACCCGCCGTGCCCCCCGGAGCCGCCGCAGCGCGGCAACCGCGCCGGCCGACCCCAAGGAGCCGCGACCAGCGGGCCAGGCGTTCGTTCTGGACACGTCCGTGCTGTTGTCCGATCCGGCGGCGTTCCACCGCTTCGCCGAGCACGAGGTGGTGCTGCCGCTGGTGGTCATCACCGAGCTGGAGGGCAAGCGGCACCACCCGGAGCTGGGCTGGTTCGCCCGGCAGTCGCTGCGCATGCTGGACGAGCTGCGGATCCGGCACGGCCGGCTGGACACGCCGGTACCCGCCAACGACGCCGGCGGCACGCTGCGGGTGGAGCTGAACCACACCGACGACGGCGTGCTGCCTCCCGGGTTCCGCACCGAGAGCAACGACGCCCGGATCCTCTCCGTGGCGCTCAACCTCGCCGCCGAGGGCCGGCACGTCACGCTTGTCAGCAAGGACATGCCGCTGCGGGTCAAGGCCGCCTCGGTGGGTCTGCGCGCCGACGAGTACCGCCACGGCCAGGCCAGCGACCCGACCTGGACCGGCATGTCCGAGCTGGAGTTGGGCGAGGAGCAGATCTCCGCGCTGTACGCCGGCGACACGCTCGACGTCGACGAGGCGGCGGGTCTGCCCTGCCACACCGGTCTGGTGCTGCACTCGTCGCGCGGCTCCGCGCTGGGCCGGGTGCTGCCGGACAAGTCCGTCCGGTTGGTTCGGGGCGACCGGGAGGCGTTCGGCCTGCACGGCCGCTCGGCCGAGCAGCGCGTCGCCCTCGACCTGCTGCTCGACGAGACGATCGGGATCGTCTCGCTGGGTGGGCGGGCCGGCACCGGCAAGTCGGCGTTGGCGCTCTGCGCCGGGCTGGAGGCGGTGATGGAGCGTCGCCGACACAAGAAGGTGATCGTCTTCCGCCCGCTGTACGCCGTCGGCGGCCAGGAGCTGGGCTATCTGCCCGGGTCGGAGTCGGAGAAGATGTCGCCGTGGGCGCAGGCGGTCTTCGACACGCTCGGCGCGGTGGTGCACGAGAACGTGCTGGAGGAGGTCACTTCGCGGGGCATCCTCGAGGTGCTGCCGCTGACCCACATCCGGGGGCGCAGCCTGCACGACGCCTTCGTGATCGTGGACGAGGCCCAGTCGTTGGAGCGCGGCGTGCTGCTGACCGTGCTGTCCCGGATCGGGCAGGGCTCCCGGGTGGTGCTCACCCACGACGTCGCCCAGCGGGACAATCTGCGGGTCGGCCGACATGACGGCGTGACGGCGGTGATCGAGGCGTTGAAGGGTCACCCCCTCTTCGCCCACGTCACGCTCAGCCGGTCGGAGCGCTCGCCGATCGCCGCGATGGTGACTGACCTCCTGGAGGACATCCCGTTGTGATGGGAGCTTTATAGGCTTTCGTCCGGATTTTAGATGTGGCGCAGATCACAAACGTGCCGGTTGGTTTCCCATCAGTCTCACTGTGCGCGATGGTGTCCCACGAGCGCCCACGCACCACAGGCATCGTTGGTGATCGTTCGTCCAGCTCTGGGCGGCATCGGTGACGGTCGGTGCGTCGGCGCGACCGGCTCACCGGTCGGGGCGCTCACGGCACGGTTGAGGGCCACCTGGCCTGGTGCCGCGTCGTGTCCTTGCCCCCAACGAAGGGACCACTTCGTGAGTCGGCTGTGGAGCCGGTTGGGCGCCCGTACGGCCGCTGTCGCGCTGCTCTCCGTGGGCGTAGCCGGTGGCTTCTATCTGGGCCAAGACCGGGAAACCCAGCAACAGGGACTGGCCGCGCAGGAGAGCGTCGAGGTCGACCGGATCGACTTCGCCTACCAGCGCGAGCGCCAGGCCAGCCACCAGATCGCGTTCGCCCGGCAGCGGGCCGCCGAGTACCAGGCCAAGCTGCGGGCGGCTCAGGCCGCCAAGGAGGCCGCCGAGCGGGCCCGCCGCGCCGAGGCCGCCGCGGCGTCGCGCAAGCGCGAGCGCGAGGCCGCCGCCAACGAGGTCGCCAAGCCGTACGAGGGGCGGATCCCGGCGTCCTGCGAGGAGTACAGCGGCAACCGCAAGATCGGCTGTGCGCTGATGATCGAGGCGGGCTTCGGCATCGCCGAGTTCCCCTGCCTGGAGAAGCTCTGGACCAAGGAGAGCGGCTGGAACCACAAGGCCAGCAACTCCTCCTCCGGCGCGTACGGCATCCCGCAGTCGTTGCCGGGCAGCAAGATGGGCGCGATCGCGGACGACTGGCGGACGAACCCGGCGACCCAGATCAAGTGGGGGCTGGGCTACATCAAGGGCAAGTACAAGACGCCCTGTGGCGCCTGGAGCAACTTCCAGAACAACGGCAACTACTGACGTCGCCGAACGGCGGGGCGGGTGGGCGACCACCCGCCCCGCCGTCGTGCGTACGCCCGGTGCGTGGGCGGGACGCGAGTGGCGGTCGGCCCCTTTTGCTGATAGCAGTTGGGGGGTGACCCTGCACCCGCCCAACGGCGACCCCTACCGGTTCGGCACCGAGGCGTTCTACGCCGCGCTCGGCCGGGCCTTCGTCGCCATGTGCGCGGTGGTCCCGTTCCTCTTCCTCATCGAAGCCGTCGACCAGGGGCTCGCGTTCGGCCTGGACGCGACCGCCGGCATCATCCCGCACCGTATCGACGGCCTGGACGGGGTCTTCTTCTCCCCGTTCCTGCACCACGGCTTCGACCACCTCTACAGCAACAGCATCCCGCTGATCCTGCTGGGCACCTTCGTGCTGGCCGCCGGTGCCCGCCGGTTCCTCTGGTCGACCCTGATCATCATCCTGGTCAGCGGGCTCGGGGTCTGGTTCACCGGCTCGCCCAACTCGGTGGTGGTCGGCGCCAGCGGGGTGATCTTCGGTTACCTGGGCATCCTGCTCACCCGCGGCATCGTCGAGCGCAGTTGGTGGAATTTCGCCGTCTTCCTGCTCGTCGGTCTGCTCTACGGCTGGCAACTGGTCGGCATCCTCCCCACCGACGAGCGGATCTCCTGGCAGGGCCACCTGTTCGGGCTGCTCGGTGGCGTGGTGGCGGCGATCCTGTTCCGCCGTCGTCGGCCGGCCGTGGACGGCCCGGACTACTCGGGGTCCACCCTCAGCCTGCCCTGACCTGCTCCTCGGCGCGCCCCTGGGACATGCTTGCCGGACCGCTGCGCCCCGCCTACCGTCGAGATCAGCAAGCGTTGATCCGTGAGCGGAAAGCGACGGTACGCCATGCGCGAGGTCGATGTCGCCGTGATCGGGGCCGGTCCAGCCGGCCTCTTCGCCGCGTACTACGCCGGGTTCCGAGGGTTGTCCGTGGCGGTGATCGACGCGCTTCCGGAGCCGGGCGGCCAGGTCACCGCCATGTACCCGGAGAAGCTGATCCTCGACGTGGCCGGCTTCCCCGCCGTGAAGGGCCGCGACCTGGTCGCCAACCTGGTCGCCCAGGCGGCGCCCTTCGGCCCGCAGTACCTGCTCGGCACGAGGGCCGAGAAGCTGTCGTACGCCGATGACCGGCCGGTGCTCGGCCTGGCCGGCGGCGAGCAGCTCGGCTGCGGCGCGGTCGTGGTCACCGGCGGGCTCGGCAGCTTCAGCCCACGGCCACTGCCCTGCGCCGACGGCGCTCCCGGCGCCGGCATCGTCTACTTCGTCACCGACCCGGCCGAGCTGACCGACCGGGACGTGCTCATCGTCGGCGGCGGCGACTCCGCCTTCGACTGGGCGCTGGCCCTGCAACCGCTGGCCCGCTCGGTGACCCTGGTGCACCGGCGGGAGAAGTTCCGGGCACACGCCTCGACTGTCGCCCGGGTGCTGTCGCTGCCGGTGCGGGTGGTGGTCAACGCCGAGGTCACCCGCCTGATCGGGGACGCCACGGTGACCGGAGCCGAGGTGACCGTACGCGGTGGCGCGACCGAGACCCTTCCGGTGGACACGGTGGTCGCCGCCCTCGGCTTCACCGCCGACCTGGGCCCGCTCGCCGAGTGGGGCCTTCAGCTGGACCGCCGGCACATCCTGGTGGACAGCGCCATGGCGACGAACCTGCCCCGGGTCTTCGCGGCCGGCGACATCACCGAGTACCCGGGCAAGGTGCGGCTCATCGCCACCGGCTTCGGCGAGGCCGCGACGGCGGTCAACAACGCGGCGGTGGCCATCGACCCGGACGCCCACCTGTTCCCCGGGCACTCCTCCGACGCTGGCTGACCGTCGGTATCGGACACACACCGGCGCGTGTCCGGACCGAGACGCGCCGGGTCCATCCTGAGGGCATGACGGGGCCCGAGACATCGCGTGACGGCGCACCCACGACGCTGGCGTGGCTCTGCCACCCGGCCACACTCCTGGCCCTGGTCGTGCTGCTGGTCAACGACCACGTGTTGAAGGCGGCGTTTCCCGGCCTGCTCACCGGCAAGCTGAGCGACGTCGCGGGCCTGGTGCTCGCTCCGCCGCTGGTGGCGGTGCTGTTGACGCTGCTGATGCCGCGGCTGCCGGCCCGGGCGGCCGCGTGGGTCGGCCTGGTCGCGGTGGGTGCCGGGTTCGCGATGGTGAAATCCAGTGGGTACGCCGCTGAGCTCGCCTCCTCGGTCTGGACCGCACTGGCGGGGCCGTCCCTGGTCCGGGCCGACTGGACCGATCTGCTCACGCTGCCGGCGCTCGGGGTGACGTGGTGGAGCTGGACCCGGTCCCGGGTCCGGCCGGTGCGTCACCGGACGGCTCGGCTGGTCCGGCTGCTGGTCGTGCTGCCGCCAGCGGTGCTGGCGGTGGCCGCCACCAGCGCGGTCGACTACCCCTACGCGCTCGGCACCACGACGCTCGACGGCCGCCCGGCGATCTCGGTCGGCGACGGCTTCGGCACGAGCTGGCCGGACGAACCGGCCGACGGCCAGTGGTCGGTCAGCGACGATGGGGCGACCACCTGGCGGCTCGCCACCGACGGCGAGACGGAACGACTGGACGCCCAGGACCCATCGCGCCGGCAGGCGTGCGCACCGGACGAGCCCCGGCGCTGCTACCGGGTGGCCAGCGGGCATCTACGGGTGGAGCAGAGCGACGACGCCGGCGTGACCTGGCAGGTGGCCTGGGAGGTGTCGGACGGGCAGCGCGAGGAGCTGGCCCGCCGGTACCCGAGCCCCGGCGACGTCCGCCAGCACTTCTCCTCACGGGAGTTGACCGTCTATCCGCATGCCGGCGGCGGCCACGAGGTGCTGGTCGCCAACGGTCGGGACGGATTCCTGCGCCGTCTGGCGGACGGCGGGTGGCGGCGGGACGGCTTCCTCGGCGAGCACAGCGGACTGATCGGCGCGGACGAACTGCCTCCGCTGGACGACGGCGGACCGGTGCAACGCGAGACGGATCTGCTGCTCGCCATCGTGCTCGCGCTGCTGCTCGGCTGCGTGGTCGCCGTGGTCGCCGGTCACCTGGCGATCCGCCGTGGCGGCGGTCGTCGCTGGTGGGGGATCGCCGGTGCGCTGACGATACTGCTGGCGGGGATGGTGCTGGAGGCCACCTGGTCCCGCCACGACGACATGAGCACCGTGTTGGCGGTGCTGGTCGGCGTCGTGCCGTTGGCCGCGCTGGCGGTGGCGGTGCTGCTCCTCGTCCCGTGGCTCGGCAGCGCGCCGGGCCGTTGGGTCGGGTGGACCGCGGGCGACCTCCTGCTCACCGCGATCCTGGCCGGACTGCCGTTGGCCGGCTGGCTGAACGGCAACCCGGCACAGATCCGGGTGGCGGTCGCGCTGGCCCTGCTGGCCACCGTGCCGGGACTCGTGCTGGCCGTCCGGCTCGCCAAGCTGGCCGACCCGGCTCGTGAAAAGAACCGGCGTGGCACGCCGGCCTATCCGCCCCATCAACCCCTGCCGCCGCGGGTTCCGCTCCGCTGACGCCTGATGCGGCCCTGGACGTATCGGCGGGCGGGTTGTGTCAGGGCGGGAGGCAGTTGACCGGGTAGATCTTGGACACTTTCCGTTAGCAGCTAACGGAAAGTGTCCAAGATCGCCAGCGATGGCGGGTGAAGCGGCCCGAGGTCGGTGCCGCCCGGGAGCATCCGGTCCCTGTGGTCAGCGGAGGTCAACTCGCCGCGAACAGGTCCCCGATCAACGGGCGTTCGACGGTCAGGCCCTTGGAATCGATCACTTATGTGAACGGTGTGCGCCTGGTCCACCCGACGAACCGAGTGAACAACGCCTCTGGTCCGGGCATCTCGTCGGGGTTGAGCCGCACCAGGTCCCCGGTCGCGTCGAACAGGTAACCCGCCATCTCGACGGCCAGCCCGACCGGGTCGTCGTCGTACACCGCTCGCAGGGTCAGCCGGGCGGCCGGGCACGGCCAGGTTCCGCAGCCGCGCCGACAGACCCAGATCGGGCGGACGGGCGCGTGCCCAGCGGCGATCGGAAGGCGATGAGCAGGCGTTGCGGTGCGCGACGACATGCTCACCATAGTCTCGCGGCAGTTGTCGCGAGTCAACGACCCGAGCCGACTACTCGAAACGTTGGTCGAGCGATAACACAGGCAGTTGCCTACCGTCAAGGTATGGACCTCGTTGGGCTTGCGGAGATACGGGCGATGCTCGGTGGTATCTCCCGTCAGCGAGCGAACATCATCGCTAACAAGAAGGGCTTCCCTGATCCCGTTGCGCAGTTGGTCATGGGGAAGGTGTGGCGTCGGCGTGACGTAGAGAAGTGGATCGCCGCCAACCGGCCAGACCTCGTGGAGTGACAACCGGTCAGCGGCGGGCGGGTGGTGCCAGCGCGGCGATCAGCACGGCCACCATGGTCAGCGCGGCCCCGAGCAGGGTGTTCACGCCGGGGTGCGAGGCGGCGGTGGGCAGCACCAGGTCCAGCAGGACCGCCCCCACGATCTGACCGGCGATGGTGGCCAGGCCGAGCAGCAGCACACCCGTGAACCGCACGATCGCCGCGGCGATCGCGATGAACACGATGCCGATCGGGCCGCCCAGATAGAGCCACGGCTCGCTCGGCAGGTGTCCGGTCGGCCAGCCTCGTACCGCGAGGTCGATGGCGAACGCGACGAGCAGGGTGGCCGTACCCACGGCGAAGTTGACGAGCGTGGCGGTCAGCGTGTGGTCGGCCGCCGCCCGGACCCGGCCGTTGACCGCCTGCTGCCAGGCGGTGCCCACCCCCGCCAGCAGCGGCAGCAGGGCCAGCGCCAGCGCGCCCGGCGCGCTCAGCCGGTCACCGACCGCCAGGCCGACCGCCAGGACGGTGAGGACCGCGCCGGCCAGCCGTTGCCGGGTGATCGGCTGCCGGCCGGTCGGACCGATGCCGGCCCGGTCCACGGCGAGGCTGCTGCCGGACTGGCCGGCGACCACGGCCACGGTGAAGACCGCCACGCCCAACGTGCCGATGGTGAGCCCCTGCGAGGCCACCAGGACCGCGCCGCACATCCCGCCCAGGCACTGCCACGGCCGCAGCGCGCCCGCCGCGAGGGCACGCCGCAGCGTGACCAGCCCCCGTCGCCCGCCGGGAGTGGCGGGTACCAGCACGAGCAGCACCAGCAGGCCCAACCCGAACGAGACCACCGCGGCGGCGAAGCCGTCGGCCAGGCGTACGCCCAACTCGCCGTTGATGCGGGACTGCACCGCCACCGCGACCCCGGAGACCGACGCCAGCGCGACACCGGCGGTCCGACGGGTCGCGGAGAGGGTCTGCGGTGTCGCGGTGCCGGTGGTGGTCACTCCTGCTCGGCCAGCGGTCGACCGTCGAAGTCGATGGCGGAGTAGAGCGCCAGCTTCTCCAGCCGGTGGTACGAATCGATCACCCGGATGGTGCCGCTCTTCGAGCGCATCACGATCGACTGGGTGTACGCGCCGCCGGCCCGGTACCGCACCCCGCGCAGCAGGTCCCCGGACGTGACCCCGGTCGCCACGAAGAAGCAGTTGTCCCCGGTGACCAGATCGTCGGTGCTGAGCACCCGGTCCAGGTCGTGCCCGGCGGCGAGCGCCTTCTCCCGCTCCTCGTCGTCGCGCGGCCAGAGCTTGGCCTGCATCGCCCCGCCCATGCACTTCAACGCGCAGGCCGAGATGATGCCCTCCGGCGTGCCGCCGATGCCCATCAGCACGTCGACGTCCGACTCGCCCCGGGCCGCCGCGATGGAGCCGGCGATGTCGCCGTCGGAGATGAACCGGATGCCCGCCCCGGTCCGGCGGATCTGGGTGACCAGGTCGTCGTGGCGGCTGCGGTCCAGCACGCAGACCGTCACCTCGGACACGTCGGTGCCCTTGACCTTGGCGATCCGGCGCACGTTCTCGGCCACCCCGGCGTTGATGTCGATCACGTCGGCGTACGCGGGACCGACGGCGAGCTTCTCCATGTAGAAGACCGCGCTCGGGTCGAACATGGCACCCCGCTCGGAGACGGCGAGCACCGCGAGGGCGTTCGGCATGCCCTTGCTCATCAGGGTGGTGCCGTCGACCGGGTCGACCGCGACGTCCACCTCGGGGCCGGTGCCGTCGCCGACGTGTTCGCCGTTGAAGAGCATCGGGGCGTTGTCCTTCTCGCCCTCGCCGATCACCACGACGCCACGCATCTGAATGGAGTTGATCAGCTTGCGCATGGCGTCGACGGCGGCTCCGTCGCCGCCCTCCTTGTCGCCCCGGCCGACCCAGCGGCCGGCTGCCATCGCCGCGGCCTCGGTGACCCGGACCAGGTCGAGGGCCAGGTTACGGTCGAGATCCTGTGGGATCCGCGTCCTGGTGTTCGTCATGACGGCTGCTCCTCCTCGCGACGGTGCGGGGACGGCCGGCGGCGGAGCGGTCCCGCTGCCGGCTTTGTCGCTGATCCTCACACGATGGCCGACCGGGCGTCGGCGCGGGGCGGTGATGGGCCGGATACCGCCGGTCGGGCGGCTGCGAAGATGGCAGGGTGGAACCCGCACAGCCTGCCGACCGCGTACCCGCCGACCGCACGCCGCCCGGTGGCCAGCCGCCGGTCGACCAACCCGCCGGCGCCGAGCCCGCCGCGACCGGCCCGACGGCGCTGGCCACCGGCGAGCCGGCCCTTGTCGCCGGTGAGCCTGCCCCGGCTGCCGATGAGCCGGCCCTCGTCGCCGGTGAGCCGGCCCAGGCTGGCGGTGAGCCAGCGCCGGACCCGTCCGTGCAGCCTTCGGTGGCCCGGCCGGTGCCGGGTGACGCCGCCGGTGGGCCCGACGACGCCACCGGGACCGGTGAGCGGTCCGCGCCGCCGCCACGGGTGGCAGCGGCGGCGACCAAGGCCGAGCGGTCGCCCAAGGACATGGCGATCTCGCTGTTGGTGCTGCTGATCCCGATCGCGCTGCTGCTGGCGTTCTACCGGGGTTTCCTCGGCGGCGATCAGGCCACCACTGTCGATCCGGCCCCGGCGATCGAGCAGGCACGGTCGGCGAACATTTTCCCGGTGAGCGAGCCGCAGGGGCTCGGCTCCGGCTGGCGTACGGTCAGCGCCCGCTACCAGACCGTCGAGGGCGGCGCGAACCTGCGGATCGGCTACCTCACGCCGGAGGGGCGGGGTGTCCAGCTGCTACAGAGCAACGTGCCCGCGGAGCAGCTGCTCCCCGCCGAGCTGACCGACCAGAGCCAGCCACAGGGCCCGACGGAGCTGGCCGGGCGCACCTGGCAGCGCTACACGGCCCGGGGGAACCAGCAGGCGCTGGTGCTGCTGGAACCGACCCGCACGGTGCTCGTCGTCGGTGACGCCCGGGACAACGAGCTGCGCGACCTCGCCGGCGCGTTGCGCTGACAGTCCGACATCGATACGCCCCCCGCATCGCTGGTGGGCGTATCCGTTAGGCTCCCTCGGCTCGGTCCGGTCCGCACGCTGCGGCCGGGCCATGTCCATCTCTGTGAAGTGAGACCTCAGTGAACATTCGACGGTGGAGCTTCGGCTTCCTCGCCGCAACCCTGCTCGTCCCCGGCCTGGCCGCGTGCAAGTCCGACGCTGCCGAGCCGGCAGCTGCGCCCAGCCCGTCCGCCCCGGCCGTACCGGCCGACCCGAAGGAGGCGCTGCTCGCCTCCACGAAGGAGGCGGCCAAGGGCGACTTCACCTTCACCCTGACCGGCGCCGACCTGACCGGCGGCGGCCTGGTGCACAAGCCCAGCAACAGCGCGCAGCTGACCATGAAGCTGGGTGACGCCTCCCAGGACGTGTCGATGGAGATGGACCTCATCTACATCGACTCGGAGAGCTGGGTGAAGATGGACATCGGCGGTGCCATGGCCGCCATGGTGCCCGAGATGGCGAAGAACAAGGGCAAGTACCAGCACCTCGACAAGACCAAGGTCAAGGGCATCAAGGACCTCCAGCTCGACCCGGAGACGCTCGACCCGGTCGACAGCGAGACGCTGGTCAAGGGCGTGACTGACGTGCAGAAGACCGGCGAGGGCACCTACGCCGGCAAGATCGACATCAGCGCCTCCACCGAGTCGGTCGCCCTCGACGAGGACGTGGTCAAGGCGCTGGGCGCGCAGGCCAAGGCGCTGCCCTTCACGGCCAAGCTGGACCCGCAGGGCCGCCTCACCGAGCTGGTCATCTCGGTGCCGGCCGCTGGCGAGACCGCCGCGCACGACATCAAGATCGGGTACGCGGGCTACGGCACCGGCACCGGCGCGAAGAAGCCGCCGGCGGACCAGGTCATCGAGGCCTCGGCCGAGACGTACGAGCTGTTCAAGTAGGTCGGCACGACGGATCGGGGCGGCCCAGGGGCCGCCCCGATCCGGCTTTTCCGCACCGGTCACCGCGAACAACCGGACGTCAAGGGCGATTGTCGGACGCGTCGACAGGGAACAAAGAGGGAGTGATCCGGGCGAGCTGCTCGGCCCGGATCGCGCGGCGTGGCCGAAGGGCTGCCGCGTCGCCCGGTTTCCGGCGCCGACCAGGCCGTCGGGTGACCCCCTTGGGAGACACGTATGACTGTTCGACGACTCGGTGCCGGCCTGGTAGCCGCCGCCCTGTTCACGCCCGCCCTGGCCGCCTGCGCCGGCGGTACGACCGGCACCGCTGGATCGACCGCGTCCCCCACGGTGAGCGCGTCCGGCGTACCCAGCGCGTCCGCCGGTACGCCCGTGCCGGGCGACGCCAAGCAGGCGCTGCTGGACTCCACCAAGGAGATCAGCAACGGCAACTTCCGGTTCACCCTCTCCGGCGCCGGCTCGACCGCCGAGGGGCAGGTGCACCAGCCGAGTCAGAGTGCCGCGATGAAGTTCTCCATCGGCGGCCCCTCCTCCGACCTGGCGATGAAGCTCGACGTGATCCACGCCAAGCCGGACAGCTGGGTGAAGCTGGAGCTGACCGGCCCCACGGCCGACAGCCTGCCCGCCATCAAGCAGCTCAACCTCGGCAAGTACCAGCACCTCGACCAGGCCCGCATCAAGGGCAACAAGAACCTCGGCTTCGACTTCGAGAAGGTCGACCCGGCCGGCAGCGCGGTGCTGACCCAGGGCATCACCGAGGTCCGCAGCACCGGCACCGGCACGTACGCCGGCACCATCGACGTCACCAAGGCCGCTGAGGCCGGCTCGCTGAACGCCGCCACGATCGCCGCGCTGGGCACCCAGGCGAAGACGGTCCCGTTCACCGCGAAGGTCGACCCGCAGGGCCGGCTCAGCGAGCTGGTGCTGCAGCTCCCGGCCGCTGGGCAGACCGCCGCCCAGGAGATCAAGATGACGTACTCCGACTACGGTTCCGCCACCGCCGCGCAGAAGCCGCCGGCGGACCAGGTCGTCGAGGCGCCGGCCGAGCTCTACAGCCTGTTCAACTGACCGTCGTACGCCGGTGGGGTGGCTCCGGCCGCCCCACCGGCGGTTCCGGCCACCCCGTCCGCGGTCAGGACGCGGGGTCCTGCCGGGCAGCGTCGATCCGCGCCCGAGCGCCGTCCAACCAGCGCTGGCAGATCACCGCCAGTGCCTCGCCGCGCTCCCAGAGCGCCAGCGACTCCTCCAGGGATGTGCCGCCGGCCTCCAGCCGCTCCACCACCGAGGCGAGTTCGCCGCGGGCCTGCTCGTAGCTGAGCCGCTCGTCCGGCCCGGCCTTCGTGTCGTCAGTCATCGCGTCCATCTCAGCACACCCCCGTCCGGGTCACCGCGTCGCCACGTCGCCGTCGACCGTCGCGGCCAGCTCACCGTCGGCGAGGCGGACCCGCAGCGGGTCGCCCTTGCCGACCTCGGCCGCCGCCCGTACGACGTGCCCGTCGGCGCGTTGCACGATCGCGTACCCCCGGTCCAGGGTGGCGGCGGGGGAGAGGGCGCGCAGCCGGGCCAGGGTGTGCCGCAGATCGTCGTCGGCGCCGGCGAGCCGGTGGTCCAGGCAACGGCCGGCGCGCTGACGCAGCCCGGCCAGCTCCGTCGCGCGGTGCTCCACCATCACCTGGGGCCGGGCTAGCACCGGCCGGGACCGCAGGCCGTCGAGGCGGTGGGACTCCCGGTCGACCAGGTTGCGGACCGCCCGCTCGAGTCGGTGCCGGGCCTGACCGATGAGGCGTACCTCCTCGGTGAGGTCGGGGACCACCCGCTTGGCCGCATCGGTCGGGGTGGAGGCCCGCAGGTCGGCGACGTAGTCGACGAGCGGCGCGTCCGTCTCGTGGCCGATCGCGCTGACCACCGGCGTACGGCAGCCGAACACGGCCCGGCAGAGCGCCTCGTCGGAGAAGGGGAGCAGGTCCTCGATGCCGCCACCGCCCCGGGCGATGATGATCACGTCGATGCTCGGGTCGGCGTCCAGCACCTTGAGCGCGTCGACGATCTGCGGCACGGCGGACGGGCCCTGCACGGCCACGTTGATCGTCCGGAACTCCACGGCCGGCCAGCGCCGCCGGGCATTGGTCAGCACGTCCCGCTCGGCGGCCGACGCGCGGCCGGTGATCAGTCCGATCCGGCCGGGCAGGAACGGCAGCCGGCGCTTGCGCGCCCGGTCGAACAGCCCCTCGGCGGCGAGCAGCTTCTTGAGCTTCTCCAGCCGGGCCAGCAGCTCACCGAGCCCCACCTGCCGGATCTCGTCGGCCCGCAGGCTCAGCGTGCCCCGCGCGGCGTAGAACTCCGGCTTGGCGTGCAGCACCACGCGGGCACCCTCGCGCAGTTCCGGAGCGCCGGCGTCCAGCACGTCGCGGTTGGTGGTGACGGTCAGGCTCAGGTCGGCCGACGGATCACGCAGGGTGAGGAAGACAGTCGTGGCCCCGGGACGGCGGCTGATCTGCGCCACCTGCCCGTCCACCCACACCCAGCCGAGCTTGGCGATCCACGCCCCGACCTTCTGCGAGACGACCCGAACCGGCCAAGGCTCCTCCGCGCTGCTCCGCGCAGCGTCCCCACCAACCCCACTCACCCGCCCACCCTACGACCACCCCCGCTGGACCCCGTTGATCATGAAGTTATTGCGCTGGGTGGCGGCGTGTCGTGGCAATAACTTCATGATCAACGGGATGCAGCCCGGGGTTGTGGGCCGTGGTGGGTTGTCGGCGGGCACGTACGATGGGGGGGTGACTGATCTCCGGACCGGCAAGCGCGTGCTCCTGGCCAAGCCCCGCGGCTACTGCGCGGGTGTTGATCGCGCCGTGCAGACCGTCGAGGAGGCGCTGAAGCTCTACGGCGCCCCGATCTACGTGCGCAAGCAGATCGTCCACAACAAGCACGTCGTGCAGACCCTGGAGGCCCAGGGCGCGATCTTCGTGGAAGAGAACGAGGAGGTGCCCGAGGGCGCCACAGTCATCTTCTCGGCGCACGGCGTGGCGCCCGAGGTCTACGAGCAGGCCCGGGAGCGCTCGCTGAAGGCCATCGACGCGACCTGCCCGCTGGTCACCAAGGTGCACCAGGAGGCGAAGCGCTTCGCCGCCGAGGACTACGACATTCTGCTGATCGGCCACGAGGGGCACGAGGAGGTCATCGGCACCGCCGGTGAGGCTCCCGCGCACATCCAGCTCGTGGACGGCCCGGACGGCGTCGACAAGGTCACCGTTCGCGACCCGGAGAAGGTCGTCTGGCTCTCCCAGACCACGCTCTCGGTGGACGAGACGCTGGAGACGGTCGCCCGGCTCAAGTCCCGGCTGCCGCTGCTCCAGTCCCCGCCCAGCGACGACATCTGCTACGCCACGTCCAACCGGCAGCACGTCGTCAAGGAGATCGCCCCCGAGTGCGACGTGGTGATCGTCGTCGGCTCGACGAACTCCTCAAACTCCGTCCGGCTGGTCGAGGTCGCCCTGGACGCCGGCGCCCGCGCCGGTCACCTGGTCGACTTCGCCCACGAGATCGACGACGCCTGGCTGACCGACGCCCGCACGGTCGGGGTGTCCTCCGGCGCGAGCGTCCCGGAGGACCTGGTCAACGACGTGCTGGCGCATCTGGCCGCACGCGGGTTCGCCGACGTCGAGGAGATCACCACCGCCAACGAGCGGCTGACCTTCTCGCTTCCGCAGGAGCTGAAGCGGGACATGAAGGCCGCCGCGACCCGCGGCTGAGCACGTTCGGGTGCCGGATCACGGCGGGCAGGCCGTGCCGCCGGTGGTCCAGCGCGCGGATCACTGTGGGAACGCCGCGTCGTCCCGGTGCGTCGAAGGCGGCATGAGGACCTTTCGGCTCGTCGTCCCCGCCCTGGTCGTCTGCGCGGCGCTGAGCGCCTGCGGGGGGACGGACGGCTCCACCACCCCCGGAGCGCCGTCGGCAACGGCTGGGCAACCCACCCCGGCGTCACCCAGCAGCCCCGCCCCGGCGATCACGCCCTCCCCGCCGCTCAAGTCGCCGGGCGGGCCCAGCGTCCCGCCACCGGTCGGCGCCACCGAACTCACCGGCACGATCACCGCCGGGGTCGAGCCGAACTGCCTGCTGCTCGACGGCTACCTGCTGGTGGGCGGCCCGCGGGACGTGCTGGCCGCCGGTGCCCGGGTCACCGTCACCGGCCGGGTGGAGACCGGCATGATGACCACCTGCCAGCAGGGCACGCCGTTCGTCGTCGAGAACGCCAACCGCAGCTAGCGACCTCGGCGCCCGCTCAGCGGTCAGCGGTCGGCGTCGTCCAGCAGCTCCGGCGCCTGCGGCTGGCGGGGGGTCAGCTCGACCTGGGCGGGGGCCGCCAGCTCGTCGTCCGAGACGCCCAGCTCGGCGAGCTTGCGGGCGCTGACCAGCACCCGCGCCTCCAGCGAACCGACCGCCCTGTTGTACGCGGTCACCGCGCCGGCCAGCGACGAGCCGAGCTTGCCCACGTGGTCACCGAGGGTGGAGAGCCGGCCGTACAGCTCCCGGGCGAGGGTGTGCACCGCCACCGCGTTGCGGGCCAGCGCCTCCTGCCGCCACGAGTAGGCCACCGTGCGGAGCAGGGCGACCAGGGTGGCCGGCGTGGCCAGCACCACGTTGCGGGCGAACGCGTGCTCCAACAGCGTCGGGTCGCGTTGGAGCGCGACGTCGAGGAACGGGTCGGCGGGCACGAACAGGACCACGAACTCGGGCGAGCTGTCGAACGCCGTCCAGTACGACTTGGCGGCCAGGGCGTCGACGTGCCCCCGCAGGTGTCGGGCGTGCGCGTCGAGGTGGGTGTCCCGGCCGCGCTCGTCGCGGGCCTCCATCGCGGTGAGGTACGCGTCGAACGGCGCCTTCGCGTCCACCACCACCGACCGGCCGCCGTGCAGGCGGACCACCAGATCCGGGCGGACGACCTGGTCGTCGGTGGCGGCGGTGACCTGCTCGGAGAAGTCGCAGTGCTCCAGCATGCCGGCCGCCTCGACGATCCGGCGCAGTTGGTGCTCGCCCCAGCGGCCCCGCACCTGCGGCGCGCGCAGCGCGGCGACCAGCTGCTTGGTCTCGGTGCGCAGCTCCCCGGAGACCGCGTTCATCGAGCGGACCTGCTCGCGCAGCTCGGCGTAGGCGTCGACCCGGTCGTGCTCCAGCTCGGCGACCCGCTGCTCGTAGCGGCGCAGGCTGTCGTGCAGCGGCGCCACGGCACGGGCCACCGCCTCCTGCGACTGCGCGGTGGCCTCGTAGCTCAACGCCCGCATGGACTGCTCCAGCCGCCCCTCGCCCTCGCGGGTCGCCGTCAGGGTGGCATCCAGCCTGGCGATGTCGGCCGCTGACCGGGACCGGGCCGCGAGCCAGCCCACCGCCCCGCCGGCACCGAGGCACACGATCACCACCAGCAGCGTCGAGACGTCCATCACCGGAGCTTGCCAGACGGGTACGACGTGACACCCGGGGGTACGTTCGATGACATGGAACTTGTGCTGTGCCTCGCGATCGTGCTGGTCGGCGCGCTCGGTGCCGCGGCGCTCATCCGCGCTCAGGGCACCGCCCGTCGGCGTACGGAGCTGGGCGACGCCCGCGCCGAGGCGCACCGCTGGTACGAGCGCCTCGGTGGTCAGCTGTTGACCCTCCAGGGCGACGAGCCGGCGGTCCGTCAGGCGTTGGCCGACGCCGGTGAGCGGTACAACGCGGCGGGTTCGCAGTTGGAGCAGGCGCGTACGCCGCACCAGTTCGCGCTCGCCCGGGAGACCGCGCTGGAGGGACTGGCGTACATCCGGGCGGCGCGGACCGCGCTGGGGATCGACCCCGGCCCCGAGGTGCCGGCGCTGGCCGCCGCGCGGGGCGTCGGGCAGCTCACCAAGGAGCGCGAGGTCGATGTGCAGGGGCAGACCTTCCGGGCCGGCCCGCAGCCCGGTCGGCAGACGCCCTACTACTACCCCGGTGGCCGCTACCAGGGTCGGCCGGTGCCGGCGGGCTGGTATTCGACGCCGTGGTGGAAGACCGCGTTGGGCGCGGGGGCCGGTGTGCTCGGCGGCATGTTGATCGCCGACGCGCTGTTCTCGCCGGCCTTCGCCGACCCGGGATACGGGTACGACGAGGGCTACCAGGAGGGCTTCGGCGACGGCGCCGACTACGCCGACGGCCAGGGCGGCGACGCCGACGGCCAGGGCGGCGACGCCGGCGACCAGGGTGGCGACTACGGCGACCAGGGCGGCGACTTCGGTGGCGCCGACCAGGCGGGCGACTTCGGCGGCGGTGACTATGCCGCCGGTGACTTCGGCGGCGGTGACTTCGGCGGCGGTGACTTCGGCGGCGGTGACTTCGGTGGTGGCGACTTCGGCGGCGGCGACTTCGGCGGCGGCGACTGGTGAGCGCCGAGGGCGCTGACTGGGTGCGGCGCGAAGCTGACTCATGAAAACTGCTGACGGACATGCGCAACGGGCCCCGGTCGTGGCGACCGGGGCCCGTTGCCGTGCTGCCTGATCAGCCGGTGTTGCGCATGCCGGCGGCGATGCCGTTCACCGTGGTGAGCAGCGCCCGCTCCAGGGCCGTGCCGTCGCTCGGGGCGCGTCGGCCACCCGGGGCGGTGGCCACCGCACGGCCGGCCGCGCCGGATTCCCGGTACTGCCGCAGCAGCGCCACCTGAAGGTGGTGCAGCGGCTCCAGGTAGGTGTCCCGGACGGCCAGGGTGCGCTGGAGCACCGGCGAGTTCTCCAGCAGGGCGGGGGAGGCGGTCACCGCCAGCACCTCGCGCTTGGTCAGCTCGTACTCCCGCTCGATCTGCTCGAAGATCGGGTGCAGCTTCTTCGGCACGAGGGTCTCGACGTACCGGCGGGCGATGCTGAGGTCGGTCTTGGTCAGCATCATCTCGACGTTCGACAGGAACGTGCGGAAGAAGTGCCAGTTACGGTGCATCTCGGCGAGCACGTCCGCCAGACCGGCCTCCCGGGCGGCGGCCAGGCCGGAGCCGACGCCGAACCAGCCCGGCACGATCTGCCGGGTCTGCGTCCAGCCGAACACCCACGGGATGGCCCGCAGCCCGGACAGCCCGGCGCCGGTGTTGGGGCGCTTCGCCGGCCGGGAGCCGATGTTCAACGCGCCGAGCAGCTCGGTGGGGGTGGACGCCCAGAAGTACGCCGGCAGGTCCGGGTCCTCGACGAGCGACCGGTACGACCGGAACGCCGACTCGGAGACCACGTCCATTGTCGCGTCCCAGCGTTCCAGCATCTCGGCCGGCTGCCGGGGCGCGGTGTGCAGGAGCGTCGCCTGGAGCACCGCGGCGAGGGTCAGCTCCAGGTTCTCCCGCGCCAGCGAGGGCAGGGTGTACTTGTCGGAGATCACCTCGCCCTGCTCGGTCACCTTGATCGCGCCGTCCAGCGTGCCGTACGGCTGCGCCAGGATCGCCTCGTGCGTCGGGCCGCCACCGCGTCCGACCGTGCCGCCGCGACCGTGGAACAGCCGCAGGCGTACGCCGTGCCGGGCGGCCACGTCGCGCAGCGCGCGCTGGGCCCGGTGGATCGACCACTGGCTGGTGGTGATCCCGGCCTCCTTGTTGGAGTCGGAGTAGCCGAGCATGACCTCCTGCACGTCGCCCCGGGCCGCGACGAGCGCCCGGTACGCGGGCAGCGACAGCAGCTCGTCGAGGATCTCGCCGCCGGCGTTCAGCTCGCCCGGGGTCTCCAGCAGCGGCACGAAACCGATCCGGGCCCGGCCGCTGTGCACGTCGACCAGCCCGGCCTCGCGGGCGAGCACCACGGCGGCGAGCACGTCGTCCACGCCGAGGGTCATCGAGATGATGTACGACTCGATCACCTCGGTGCCGAACCGGTCCTGCGCCTCGCGGATCGTGCTGAACACATCGAACGTCTTGCGGGCCGGCTCGGTCAGCGGGGTGTCCAGGGTGGACAGCGGCCGGCGGCCGGTCAGCTCGTCGGCGAGCAGCTTGGTGCGCTCCAACCGGCTCAACGCCGGGTAGTCGGACACCTCGCCGACGGCCTCGTACAGCTGGGCGAGCACCGCGTGGTGCGCCTCGGCGTGCTCCCGGACGTCCATGGTCGCGAGGTGCAGGCCGAACGCGGAGACCGTCCGGATGGTGGAGGCCAGCCGGCCGACGGCGGTGAGCTGCCCGGAGTTGCGGGCCAGCGAGGCGCGCAGCAGGTCCAGGTCGGCGATCAGCTCGGCGGAGCCGCGGTAGTCGCGGCCCGGGACGTGGGCGGTGCCCTGGCGGAGCCGCTGCCGGGTGTTGGCCAGCTTCGCCTTCACGCAGCGTGCCTTGAGCCGGTACGGCTCCTCGGCGTTGACCCGACGGAACCGGGGGGCCACCTCGGGCAGCGCGTCGAGGTCGGCGGCGAGGCTGGCGGAGAGGTCAAGCGACACCCCACGCAGTCGGCGGGACACCGAGACCTCGTTGATCAGGTGGTCCATCGCCTTCTCGGTGGCCGCGATTCCGTGCTCGTGCTGAATGGTCAGCACCTCGCGGGTGACCGCCGGGGTGACGAACGGGTTGCCGTCCCGGTCGCCGCCGATCCAGGTGCCGAAGCTCAGCGGGCGGGCCGTCGGCGACGTCTCCACGCCGAGGGTGCGCAGCGTGTCGGCCAGGTCGTCGAGCACCTGCGGGGCGGCCTCGGCGTACAGGTCGCGCAGGTAGTAGATGGCGTTGCGGGCCTCGTCGGTCGGGTCGGGCCGGTCGAGCCGCAGCTCGTCGGTCTGCCACATCAGGTCCAGCAACTCGGCCAGCCGGCGGTTGGCCGGGCCCTCGTCGCTGGCGCCGTAGAGGATCGCGTTGGCGGTCTCGGTGTCCAGCTCGTCGGCGATGGCCCGCAGCTTGGACAGGATCGAGCGGCGGGCCGCCTCGGTCGGGTGGGCGGTGAAGACCGGCCGGACCGCCAGCCGGCGGGCCGCGGCGGCGATCTCCTCGGCCGGCACCCCCCGCTCGGCGATCATCTTCGCCGCCTGGTCCAGCCAACCGCCCTGCACGGCGCGGCGGCGACGCAGGTCCCGAGCGCGGTGCACCTGTTCGGTGATGTTGGCCAGGTGGAAGTAGGTGGAGAAGGCGCGGGCCAGCTTGGTGCCGGTGGTCACGTCGAGCCCGCCGAGCCGCTGGGCGGCGGCCGGGACGTCGGAGCGGACCTGGGCGCGGATCTCCTCGACGAGGTCGAGCAGCGGGCGGCCCTCCTGGCGGGCCAGGGTCTGGCCGAGGAGGGTGCCGAGTCGGCGGATGTCAGCGCGCAGCGCGGCGTCCGGGCCGTCGTGGTCGTGCTGGTCGGTCACGATGCGCTCCTTACGTGAGTACGAAGGACAGCGCTGTCCGACTCCCTGGATGGTATCCGCGTCGGGCCGGCTGGCAGGAGGGGCTCTCCGCATGCCGTGCCGTGACACGGAACACCTCGGAGATCACTTCAGGGCCTTGCGCGGTCGGTCGCCCGGCGGCCCCGCACCCGGGTCGCGCCGAGCAGGGCGGCCAGCGCGAGCACCGCCCAGAGCACCAGACCGGTCACCGGCCAGCCGATCGAGCGTCGGTCGAAGTACACGGCCGATTTGATCAGGTCGGTGGCCAGGCCGGGCACGTTCCACCGGTGCATTCCGCGCAGCCAGGTGGGCAGGAACTCGGGGGCGTAGATGCCACCGGAGCCCGGGTTGCCGAGCACCACCAGCAACAGGATGACCAGCCCGGTGCCGAGCACGCCCAGCCAGCCCTGGACCGCGGCGGCGACCATCGCGGCGGCGAAGGCGGCCAGCATGCCGACACCGGCGACGGCCGGCAGGTCGTGGTGCCAGACGTCCAGCACCGGGCCGACGATCACCGCCCCGACGATGCCGAGCGCCACGCTGTAGACGGCGAGCGCCCCGATGCGCAGTCCGGCGCGGCGCAGGGTGCGCGGGGCGGTGCCGGCGGAGATGCCGAGCACGGTCGAGGCCAGGTATCCGCCGAGGACGTACCCGATGGCCAGGTAGAAGGGGACCAGGCCGCGGGGGTCGGTGCCGGCGACCGGCACCTCGTCGGTCACCCGCAACGGCAGTCCGGCCTGTTGGGCGGCGCTGGTGAGCACCTGGATGACCAGGTCGGTGGCGGACGGTGCGCTGGCGCTGGCGGTGGTGAGGACGAGGCCGCCGTCGGGGGCGGAGCTGAGCACCGCGTACACCTCGCGGCCGGTCAGGCCGTCGTCGGCGGCGCCCGGGTCGGCGTACTCGATGGCTTTGATCTTGTTGGTCCGGTCACGGACGGCGGCCAGGACCGTGCGCGCGGGCTGGTCGCTCGTCGCCACCCCGACCGGCACGTCCCGGGGGTGCGGCTGGTGCAGGGCGCCGACGTACGCGGCGATGAAGGCGGCGGCCAGCGCGAGGGTGCCGAGCAGCAGGCCTGCGGTGCGGGGGAGCCAGTCGCGTACCCGGACCTCCGGCGCCTCGTCCACCACGTCAGCCTAGGGCGACATTCAACCTGTTTGCGGCATTTCCCGGCGAGCGGCGAAGGTGAGCAATTTTCTTCAAGACCGTCCGGGGTGCCTCTCGCAAGGATGGTCCCCGTTGGTCCGGAAGCCACCCGTCCGGGGTGGCCGGATCGGGGCACGCGGGCCTGTTCGGGGAGGTCCGACGCCTGGGCCGGACCTGTCGCGGGCCGCTTCGTGCGCGCCTGGAGGAGCGCCCCAGGACGATCTTGTGCCGGTCCTCCGCGACCGTCTCCGTCCAGCCGTGGTTCTCCACGATGCAGCGCACCTGGTAGATCAGCATTCCGTCCGGATGCCCCAGCACCCGCCACCGGGCGGGCGTTGTGCGGCGACGCGGATCACTGCCGACTCCCTCAGCGGGCATCGTCCCCCCTTGGCGCGGCGACCTTGTCACTACCCGGCCCGATTCTGGTCACTCGCCAACCCCTGGTCCACCCCGAGCGGCGGATCGCTCCGACCCGGCTCTGCGGGTCTGTCCGGCCGGTGCCGGCCGACCTGGGCCGGTTCGGTCGCCAGGCTCGTCGGCTGGGGTCCGCGGGTCGGAGAGTTGGCGTGGATCAGGGATTGACGACGGCGAAGGCGCGGACCGGGAAGGTGCCCATGCCGGCCACCATCGGTGGGGCCGCGGTGAAGCGGAACCCGCTCGGCGGCAGCGCCCCGAGGCCGGTCAGGTGCTCCACGATCGGGACACCGGCGGCGAGCAGGGTGCTGTGCGCGGGGCGTACGCCTCCGGCCGCCGGGCTCATGTCGTCGATGTTGATCGAGTCGATGCCGACCAGGGCCGCGCCGGCGTCGACCAGCGACTGGGCGGCGTCCCCGGTCAGGTACGGCGCCTCCGGCCCGCCGTACCGCTCGGTGCCGAAGTGCGCATCCCACCCGGTGTGCAGCAGCACCGCGCGCCCGGCCACCTCGTACGGGGCCAGCATCAGCCGGTCCACGGCTCGGGTGCCGGCCGGTACGCGGACCAGCACCCCGGGCAGGTCGGCGAGGCGGTCCAGCGACACCCCGGTCAGGTCGTCGCCGCCCGACCAGCGGTGGGCGGGAGTGTCCACGTACGTGCCGGTGTTGGCGATCATGTCGATCCGGGCCACGTGGAACTCGGTGCCCGGCGCGTACCGCTCGCGGGATGCCGCGAAGGTCAACCAGTCGGTGAGTCGAGGAGCGGGCCACCCCGGCAGGGTGGTCATCCCGTCGCGGATCACGTGGCTCAGCTCGACCAGCCGGCGATCGGTGCCGGAGGCGTCGACGCCCCGGCCGCCCTTGTGCGGCTCCTCGATGATCGTCTTCGCGCTGATCCGGACCTCGGCGACCATCAGCAGCCCGAGGTGCCGGACGAACAACGCCGCCAGATCGTCGTCGGTGATCTCCCGACCCGGAATGTCCAGCCGGAAGCCCTCGGTGCGCAGCCCGCCGCCGTTGGCGAAGCTCACCTCCGCGTCGAACTGTGCGCGCCACTGCTCACCCATCCCGAAACCCGACCACGCCTGCCGGCGGCGGTCAAGATCTTTCCCGTTTCCGACCGCCTCGGGCCCGGTCAGCGCTCGCCCGCCGCCCTCTGCGGCAAGATCCGCACAACATCAGGGAAGTTGCTGCCTCCCACGCCCCGGAAGCAACTTCCGGGAAGTTGCGTGGATCTTGGGACGAGGGGTGGCCTGCGCGGGAGCGGACCCGGGCCGGGGTGCGGACCCGGGCCGGGGGTGCGCGGCGCGGGGCGACGCGACCTGGGCGGAACGGGGTGGCTGTCAGTGCACGGGGATAGGCTTGTTGGCGTGCACCCCCCGTCCGGCTGGACGAGGGGCCGCCGTGGTGTGCGCCGACTCCCCTGGAAGGATCCCCTTGCTCACCGGTCTGTTCTCCGCCGCCCTGGCCGACCCCGGGCTGACCCGGGCGCGTGACCTGGCGCGCTCCGGTGCCGCCCAGGTCGACGGCCTCGACATCACCGCTCCGGCTGCGCTGCGCCCGTTCGCGGTGGCCGCCGTCGCGGCCGACCCCGACGGCGCCGGTGGCGGGGCCGGGCGACCCGTGCTGGCGGTGACCGCCACCACCCGGGAGGCCGACGACCTGGCCGCCGCGCTGGGTGCGCTGCTGCCGCCGGAGCAGGTGGTGGTCTTCCCCTCCTGGGAGACGCTGCCGCACGAGCGGCTCTCTCCCCGCTCCGACACGGTGGGCCGCCGGCTGGCCGTGCTGCGCCGCCTCGCGCACCCCGAGTCGACCGACGCGCACGGCGGCACCGGGCCGCTGCGGGTGGTCGTGGCACCCGTCCGTTCGCTGCTGCAACCGCAGCTCAAGGGGCTCGGTGACCTGGAGCCGGTGCAGCTCGCCGCCGGCGAGGAGGCGGACCTGGAGGAGGTCGCCCGCCGGCTGACCGACATGGCGTACGCCCGCGTCGACCTGGTCACCAAGCGCGGCGAGTTCGCGGTGCGCGGCGGCATCCTGGACGTCTTCCCGCCCACCGACGAGCACCCGTCCCGGGTCGAGTTCTGGGGCGACGAGGTGGAGGAGATCCGCACCTTCGCCGTCGCCGACCAGCGGACCATCGAGCAGGTTCCGCTGCTCTGGGCGCCGCCCTGCCGCGAGTTGCTGCTCACCCCGGCGGTCCGTGAGCGGGCCGCCGCGCTGGCCGAGCAGCACCCCGAGCTGGCCGAGATCCTGGACAAGCTGGCCGAGGGCATCCCGGTGGAGGGGATGGAGTCGCTGGCCCCGGTGCTGGTCGGCCCCGACTCGCTGGAGCTGCTGCTGGACGCCATGCCGGCCGGCACCCACGTCCTGCTGTGCGACCCGGAGCGCATCCGCACGAGGGCGCACGACCTGGTGCGTACCTCGGAGGAGTTCTTGCAGGCCAGCTGGGCCGCCGCCGCGGTCGGTGGCCAGGCCCCGGTGGACGTCGGCGCCGCCGCCTTCCGCACCCTGGGCGAGGTCCGCGCCACCGCCGCCGACCTCGGCCAGCCGTGGTGGACGCTGTCCCCGTTCGGTCTGGGTGAAGCCGAGACGGCGCAGGCGCGCCAGCCCTGGGAGGACGCGCCCGAGCAGGCCGTGGTCACCCCGGACGACGCCATCGCGGTGACCCTCGCCGCGCAGCCGGCGCCGCTCTACCACGGCGAGACCGCGCGGGTGGTCGACGACCTCAAGCGCTGGGCCGGCGAGGGCTGGTCGATCGCGCTGGTCTTCGAGGGCCACGGCCCCGCCCAGCGGGCGGTGGAGGTGCTACGCGACGCCGGGCTGGGCGCCCGGCTGACCGAGGAGGTGCCGACCGCGCCCGCCCCCGGCGAGCTGGTCGTCTCCTGCGGCGCGCTGGGCAGTGGGTTCGTCGACGAGGCGTCCCGTTTCGTGCTGCTCACCGGCAACGACGTCACCGGCGGTCGGGGCACCTCGACGCGCGACATGCGCAAGATGCCGAGCCGTCGGCGCAACACCATCGACCCGCTGGAGCTCAAGGCCGGCGACTTCGTGGTGCACGAGCAGCACGGCATCGGCCGGTACGTCGAGCTGGTGCAGCGCACCGTCAACGGCGCCAGCCGGGAATACCTGGTCATCGAGTACGCGGCCAGCAAGCGTGGCCAGCCCGGCGACCGGCTGTTCGTCCCGACCGACCAGCTCGACCAGCTCTCCCGCTACGTGGGCGGCGAGCAGCCGACGCTGCACAAGATGGGCGGCTCGGACTGGCAGAAGTCCAAGGCGCGGGCTCGCAAGGCGGTCCGGGAGATCGCCGCGCAGCTCATCCAGCTGTACGCCGCCCGCAAGGCGTCAAAGGGCCACTCGTTCGGCCCGGACACCCCGTGGCAGCGGGAGTTGGAGGACGCGTTCCCGTGGCAGGAGACGCCGGACCAGCTCGCCGCGATCGACGAGGTCAAGCGGGACATGGAACAGACCGTCCCGATGGACCGGCTGATCTGCGGCGACGTCGGCTACGGCAAGACCGAGATCGCGGTCCGGGCGGCGTTCAAGGCCGTGCAGGACGGCAAGCAGGTGGCGGTGCTGGTGCCGACGACGCTGCTGGTGCAGCAGCACTACAACACGTTCGCCGAGCGGATGAGCCAGTTCCCGGTGCAGATCCGGCAGCTGTCGCGGTTCCAGACCCCGAAGGAGACCGAGCGGACGCTGGAGATGGTCGCCGACGGCACCGTCGACATCGTCATCGGCACCCACCGGCTGCTCCAGACCGCGACCCGGTTCAAGCAGCTCGGTCTGGTGATCGTCGACGAGGAGCAGCGGTTCGGCGTCGAGCACAAGGAGCACCTCAAGACGCTGCGGGCCTCGGTCGACGTGCTGAGCATGTCGGCCACCCCGATCCCGCGCACCCTGGAGATGGCGATCACCGGCATCCGGGAGATGTCCACCATCGCCACCCCGCCGGAGGAGCGGCACCCGGTGCTCACCTTCGTCGGCGCGCAGGACGACCGGCAGGTCGCCGCGTCCATCCACCGTGAGCTGCTTCGCGACGGGCAGGTCTTCTACCTGCACAACCGGGTCGAGTCGATCGACCGGGCGGCACGGCGGCTGCGGGAACTGGTCCCCGAGGCGCGGGTCGCGGTGGCGCACGGCCAGATGGGCGAGGAAGCCCTGGAGAAGGTCATGGTCGGCTTCTGGGAGAAGGAGTTCGACGTCCTGGTCTGCACCACGATCGTCGAGTCGGGCATCGACATCCCGAACGCCAACACCCTGATCGTGGAGCGGGCCGACCTGCTCGGTCTGGCCCAGTTGCACCAGATCCGCGGCCGGGTCGGCCGGGGTCGGGAGCGGGCGTACGCCTACTTCCTCTACCCGCCGGAGAAGCCGCTCACCGAGCACGCCCACGAGCGGCTGGCCACCATCGCGCAGCACACCGAGCTGGGCGCCGGCATGTACGTGGCCATGAAGGACCTGGAGATCCGGGGCGCCGGCAACCTGCTCGGCGGCGAGCAGTCGGGGCACATCGAGGGCGTCGGCTTCGACCTGTACGTGCGCATGGTCGGCGAGGCCGTCTCCGCGTTCAAGGGTGAGCGGCCGGAGGAGGAGGCCGACGTCAAGATCGACCTGCCGATCGACGCCCACCTGCCGCACGACTACGTGAGTGTGGAGCGGCTGCGCCTGGAGATGTACCGCAAGCTCGCCGAGGCACGCGACGAGGAGCGTCTGCGCGAGGTCGTCGCCGAGATGACCGACCGGTACGGCGAGCCGCCGGCCCCGGTGCAGAACCTGGTGGCGGTGGCCCGGTTCCGCCTGCTGGCCCGCCGGTACGGCCTGAGCGACGTGACCATGCAGGGCAAGCACATCCGGTTCGGGCCGCTGCCGCTGCCCGACTCGAAGCAGATGCGGCTCAAGCGCTACCACCCGGACGCCGTCTACAAGCAGGCCACCGACCAGGTCAGCGTGCCCCGACCGACCACCCGTCGGATCGGCGGCGAGCCGCTGCGTGACCAGGCGCTGCTCGAGTGGTGCGCGCAATTGCTCTCCGACGTGCTGGGCGCCCCCGCCCCGCTGGTCGCCGCGGCCGGGTGAGCACGGCGCTTCCGTCGTACCCCCAGGTGCGGGTGCGTCGGAGTCGCCGTGCCGAGCGCGCGGGTGGAGGTGGGGGGCGTCACAGCGCCCGGTGATGGCGTGAGAGAGTGACGGTCATGCGTGCTCGCCGTCTTGTCGCCGTCGCCACCGTGGCGGTCGGCATCGTCGCCCTCTCCGGTTGCCGTGCCGAGCCCGGTGTCGCCGCCTACGTCGGGGATCACCGCATCACCCAGGATGCGGTCACCGCCATGCTGGACGACCTGCGGGCGAAGAACCCGACGCCCCCCGCGGAGGACCCGTCCGCCGCCGCGCAGCCGCGGCTGCCCGGCCCGGCCGAGGTGGCCAGCGTGCTGGTGCTCGGCGAGGTGTGCGGGCGGGTGTCCAAGGAGAAGAACTACCAGCCGCGCGCCCAGGTGTCGCCCGAGCAGGCCGCCCAGCAGTTCGGGCTCTCGCCCGACACCCGGTACGTGCGCTCGGTCGCCGAGCTCTACACCTGCCTGTCCGGGGTGCCGTCCGGCGAGGCGGTCGCCCCGACCGACAAGGAGTTGGCCGACGTGGTCGCGGCGGGTCGCAAGGCCGCCAAGATCCCGGCAAACGTGAGCGACGAGGACGCCGCCCGTCAGCTCGACGGCGAGCAGTCGCGCGACCAGTTGCGCGCCGCGCTCGCGACCCGCAGGTCGCTGGTCGAGGCGGTCGAGAGTCACGACGTGACCGTCAACCCCCGGTACCGGCCGCTGGAGTTCCCGGTGCTGACCTTCGAGGGCAACGCTCCCGCGGTGAGCGTGCCGCTGGGCGAGGCGGGCTCCGGAACGGTCACCGACGTCTCCACCCCGGACGCGGTGCCGTCGAGCGCGAACCCGGACGCCGAGGGCACGGCCAGCTGAGCATGACGGCACGGATCGTCCTGCTGGTCACCTCACCCCGGTTGCCGGCCGGCCTGCTGACCTCGGCCGCCTGGGACGCCGTACGCCAGCATCCGGTCCTGGCCGGCGCGGAGAGCGAGTTGACCACGGCCGTGCGCCAGGCGGGCGCCGAGGTGAGGATCGTGGACGGCCCGGCGACGCAGCCCCTGCTCGACACGGTCGCGGCGCACGGCACGGCGGTCTGGTTGGCCGGCCCGGCCGGCGACGAGGCCCTGGCCCGGGAGCTGGGTCTGCGGCTGGCCCGGGAGCCCGGGCTTGCCGAGTTGGAGCTGATGTACGGCTCGTGGGACCCGCCGGGGGCCCGGCTGCTCGACGCGGTGGCCGTGCTGGACCGGCTGGCCTCGCCGGGCGGCGACCCGTGGAAACGGGCGCAGACGCACCGCAGCCTCGCGGGCTACCTGCTGGAGGAGAGCTACGAGGCGTACGACGCGATGGTCGCGGACGACACCGACTCGCTACGTGAGGAGTTGGGCGACGTGCTGCTGCAGGTGGTCCTGCATGCCCGGCTCGCCGAGGAGCTGCCCGAGGGCGAGCGGTGGACCATCGACGACGTGGCGGGTGGCCTGGTCGACAAGATGATCCGGCGCAATCCGCACGTCTTCGCCGGCGCCGAGGCGGGCACGCTGGAGGAGATCACCGCCAACTGGGAGCGGATCAAGCGGGTCGAGAAGGCGCGCGATTCCGTCCTGGACGGTGTGGCGCTGAGCCAACCCGCCCTGGCCCTGGCCGCGCAGATCCTGGAACGCGCCACCCGCAACGGCATCGAGGTCCCACCTCCGCTGGCCGCCACGCAGGTGGACGCCGAAGCGAGACTGGGCGCGAGCCTGCTGGCAACCGTCGTCGCGGCCCGCGAGGCGGGTATCGACCCCGAAGCGGCCCTCCGCCGGGCCACCCTGGCCTACGCCCAAGCCGTCCGAGCCGCCGAAACCCAGCCCGCACCCCCACCCCCACCCGTCGACCCGCGGTGATCAAGAGGTTCGCGTCAGGATCCGGCTCGGATCTGACCCAAACCTCTTGATCACCGAGGTGGGCGCGGGGGGCTGGGTAGGGTGGGGCCGGTGGAGGAGTTTGGGGTACTCGCGGAGCGGGTTGTTGAGGCTCTGCTGGAGTCGCGGCCGGGGGTTGCCACCTCGGCGGGCGATCATCGGTTCGACGACCGGCTGCCGGATCTGTCCGCCGACGCGCTGGCCGCCGATCGGGTGATGCTCTCCGACGCGGCGAACGCGCTGTCCGAACTGGACCCCGACTCGCTGGACGTCGACGAGCAGGTGGATCACGCGCTGCTCACCTCCTTCGTGGACCGGGAGCTGTTCGAGCTCACCGAGATCCGGTCGCACGAGTGGGATCCGCTGCACCACAATCCCGGTCCGCTGCTGCACCCGCTGCTGGCCCGTCCGTACGCCCCGGCCGAGGTGCGGTTGACGCAGTTGGCCGGCCGGCTCGCCGCCGTACCGGATGCCCTCGCCACCGCCCGCGCGACGCTGCGGGACATGCCGCGGATCCACGCCGAGACGGCGGTCGGGCAGTTCACCGGCACGGCCGCGCTGATCCGCGACGAGCTGCCGCCGCTGATCGCCCAGGCGCCGGGCAGCCTCGACAAGGTCGAGCCGGCGGCCACCGCCGCGATCGCCGCGCTGGAGGAGTTCGTCGCCTGGCTGCGCGTCGGCCTGGCCGCCGACGCGGGCCCCGGCCGCGACCCGCGACTGGGCCGCCGCCGCTGGGAGGCGCGGCTCTGGCACACCCTCGACACCGAGCTGGGGGCCGCCGAGATTCAGCGCCGCGCCTGGGCCAACCTGGACCGGGTCACCGCCGAGATCCGCGACGCGGCCGTCGAGCTGGTCGGTGGCCGGGCCGACGACGAGACGGTACGCCGGGCGCTGGACGTGCTCGCCGCCGAGCACCCGGACGACTCGACAATCGTCGAGCTGGCCGGGGTGACCCTGGACGAGGCGACCGACTTCGTCCGCCTGCACGACCTGGTCACCCTGGTCGACGACCGGTGCGTGATCCAGGAGATGCCGGAATTCGCGCGGGGCGTCGCCGTGGCGTACTGCGACTCGCCCGGCCCGCTGGAGACCGCGGCGGTGCCGACCTTCTACTGCATCGCGCCCACCCCGGCGGACTGGTCGGCGCTGCGCGTGGACTCCTTCTACCGCGAGTACAACGACCACATGGTCCGCAACCTCACCGTGCACGAGGCGATGCCCGGCCATTTCCTGCAGCTCGCCCACGCCCGGCGTCACGTCGGCGGCACGAGGGTGCGGGCGCTGGCCCGCTCCGGCCCGTTCGTCGAGGGATGGGCGGTGTACGCCGAGGAGCTGATGGCCGGGCTCGGCTTCGGTGGCCTGCCGGTGCGGTTGCAGCAGCTCAAGATGCAGCTCCGGATGACCATCAACGCGCTGCTCGACCAGTTGGTGCACGCCGAGGAGCTGCCCGAGGCCGAGGCGATGGCGCTCATGACCGGGCGCGGCTTCCAGGAGGAGGGCGAGGCGGCCGGCAAGTGGCGCCGGTCGCTGCTCACCTCGACGCAGCTCTCCACCTACTTCGTGGGGTACAGCGAGATGGCCGAGATCGCCGCAGCCCGCCCGGACGGGGTGTCGGTGCGCGACTGGCACGACGCGATGCTCGCCCAGGACTGCCCGCCCCCGCGCCACCTGCGCACCCTGCTGGGCATCTGACCCGGCTCGGTCGAGCCGGTCAGGAGCCGCCCGGCCGACGGTCCACCACGCCGGCTCCGGCGGGCGGGTCGAAGGCGTTCTTCTCCACCGTCTCGGAGTAACTGGTCAACGCCAGCTCCATCGGTTTGCCGTCGACCGCGCCGAGGAAGCTGCCGAGCACGCCCTCGGTGGTCACGCAGGCGCTGAAGTCGCCGTCCGAGCGCTGCACCTCGACGCACGCGGCGTGGTGCCCGGCGACTGTGGTGTCGCTCTGCTTGATCACCGCCTGCGGGTCGAGTGCGGCGGCGGTCAGCAGCCCGACCACCACCGGCGGGGTGACGAGACCCTGCCGGTTCGCCTCGGTGAAGAGCGCCACGGTGGGCTTGGTGCCCGGGGTGGGTGGCGCCACGAGCGTGCACGCCATCCGACCGCCGGTCGACGCGCAGCGGGTGACGGCGTCCGGCGTGACGGTGAGCCGCCCACCCGGGTAGGTGTACGCGGAGCGGGCCGGATCCTGCGCCTGCACGATCGCGGCGCTCTGGCCGCCGGGCAGTTGGTAGTCGGCCGAGTAGGTCAACTCCAGCGCCCGGTCCAGGCGGGCGGCGAGGTCGTTGACGAGATCCGAGCGACCCATGGCGGTGCCGGCGTCCTCGTATGTCTGACAGCCGGTGACCGTGAGCGACGCGATGACCGACACGGCGAGCATGCGGAGGGTGGTCGAGGCGGCGGGCATGACGACCAGCCTGGTGGATCAAGTCGGCGCAGCGCAAACCCGTTGCCGGTTGACGCCCGGAAATCCGGGAATGTCCGTCAGTGCGGGGCGACTCGGGTGCGCGGGCGACGCCGTGCCCGATCCCGCCGCCCGATACGCTGCGTTCAACACCTGCCTCAGCCGCACCGTCGCGGCCCACCCACGGACCGGATCACAACAACGAGGAGCGACTCAGTGGCAACCATCGAGGGAATCGTCGCCCGGGAGATTCTCGACTCGCGGGGCAACCCGACGGTCGAGGTCGAGGTCGGCCTGGACGACGGCACGGTGGCCCGCGCCGCAGTGCCCTCCGGCGCCTCCACCGGCGCGTTCGAGGCGATCGAGCTGCGCGACGGTGACGCCGACCGCTACCAGGGCAAGGGCGTGGAGAAGGCGGTCTCCAACGTCGAAGACAGGATCGTCGACCAGATCATCGGGTACGAGGCCAGCGAGCAGCGGCTCATCGACCAGAAGATGCTCGACATCGACGGCACCGACAGCAAGTCGGAGCTGGGCGCGAACGCCATCCTCGGGGTCTCCCTGGCGGTGGCGAAGGCGGCTGCCGGCAGCGCCGAGCTGAGCCTCTTCCGCTACCTGGGCGGCCCGAACGCGCACCTGCTGCCGGTGCCGATGATGAACATCCTCAACGGTGGCGCGCACGCCGACTCCAACGTCGACATCCAGGAGTTCATGGTCGCGCCGATCGGTGCGCCCACCTTCCGCGAGGCGCTGCGCTCGGGCGCGGAGGTCTACCACGCGCTGAAGTCGGTGCTGAAGAAGAAGGGCCTGTCGACCGGGCTCGGTGACGAGGGTGGCTTCGCGCCGAACCTGCCCACCAACGCGGCAGCCCTGGACCTGATCGCCGAGGCGGTCGAGAAGGCCGGTTACCGGCTCGGCACCGACATCGTGTTCGCCCTCGACGTGGCGGCCACGGAGTTCTTCGACAACGGCACCTACACCTTCGAGGGCGCCGCGAAGTCCGCCGAGGAGATGAGCACCTACTACACCAAGCTCGCCGACGCGTACCCGATCGTGTCGATCGAGGACCCGCTGGCGGAGGACGACTGGACGGGCTGGCAGACGCTGACCGCGTCGATCGGCGACCGGGTGCAGATCGTCGGCGACGACCTGTTCGTGACCAACCCGCAGCGCATCGCCCGCGGCATCGCGGAGAAGGCGGCCAACGCCGTCCTCGTCAAGGTCAACCAGATCGGTTCGCTGACCGAGACCCTGGACGCGGTGGACCTGGCCCACCGGGCCGGCTTCAAGTGCATGATGAGCCACCGCTCCGGCGAGACCGAGGACACCACCATCGCCGACCTGGCGGTGGCGACGGGCTGCGGCCAGATCAAGACCGGCGCGCCGGCCCGCTCGGACCGGGTCGCGAAGTACAACCAGCTGCTCCGGATCGAGGAGGAGCTGGCCGACGCGGCGCGCTACGCGGGCGCCGGCGCGTTCCCGCGCTACCGTTCGGCCTGAGACGTGGTCGGGAAGCCCCACCGCGGGGCTTCCCGGCAATCTCTGTAACGCATGGAGCCTCGGGGGAGGGGTGTGACGATGCAGCGCCGCACACCGGGTGGTCAACGTCCCGCCCGTCGACCGGGTCAGTCCGGCCGGCCGGGTGCTGGCCGGGCCGCCCGTGGGTCGCTCCGGGACGCCGGCGTACGCGCCGAACCGCGCGGCGCCGCCGGTCGGGCGCCGGGCGCGGTCCGGGGCGCCGAGGGCGTGCGCTCCGCGAACCGTCCGGCCGCTGCCCGGCGTACGGCCTCGGGCGGCGCCGTGAAGCGGCTCGCCGCACCCCATCCCAATCGCTTCACCGGCCGGGCCACGGTGCTGTGCGCGGTGCTGATCGCTCTCGCCCTCGCGTACACCTATCCGGTGCGCGTCTACCTGGACCAGCAGGCCGACATCGAGCGGATGGAGGCCGCCCAGGCGGCGCAGGAGGCCGAGATCGCCAAGCTCGCCGCCGAGGCCGCGAAGTGGAAGGACGACGAGTACATCACGACGCAGGTTCGGGAGCGGTTCTTCATGGGCCGGCCGGGCGAGAAGATGATGGTGGTGCTGAACGACCCGGAGGGCGCGGCCCGCGACGCCGGGAAGTCGCCCGGCTCGGGCGCCCCGGCCGGTCCGACGACCTGGTACGACACGCTCTGGTCGAGTGTGCGGGCGGCGGACAGCCAGCAGCCGGGCAAGTGAACCACCGACCAGCACACCAGGAGAGACGAGCACCGTGACTGTCGCACCACCGCCGGAGTCGGCGGCGGATTCCGTACCCCTGCCGCAGCGGGAGCCGGCCACCGAGGCCGACCTGGCCGCGGTGGCGGCGCAGCTCGGCCGGACGCCCCGGGGCACCCGGGCGGTGGCCCACCGCTGCCCGTGCGGCCTGCCCGACGTGGTGGAGACGACGCCCCGCCTCGCCGACGGCACCCCGTTCCCGACGCTGTACTACCTGACCTGCCCCCGGGCCACCGCGGCGTGCAGCCGGTTGGAGTCGGCCGGGCTGATGCGGGAGATGGCCGACCGGCTGACGACGGATCCGGAGCTGGCCGCCCACTACCGGGCCGCGCACGAGGACTACCTGGCCCGCCGGGAGGCGATCGGCGAGGTGCCGGAGATCGCGGGCATCTCCGCCGGTGGGATGCCGGGCCGGGTGAAGTGCCTGCACGTGCACCTGGGCCACGCCCTGGGCGCCGGCCCCGGCGTGAACCCGTTCGGTGACGAGACGTTGGCGCTGGTCGAGCCCTGGTGGGCGAGCGGCCCGTGCGTCGACGTGCCCTCGACCGAATGACAGCGCAGGCCGAGGGGCAGATCCTGGTGCGGCGGGCCCGCACCGGGGACGTACGGGGCATCCGCCGCTTGGTCGACACGTACACCGACGACCGGCGGCTGCTGAGCAAGGCCACCGTCACCCTCTACGAGGACGTGCAGGAGTTCCGGGTGGCGGTCCGGCCCGACGACGGCGTCGTGGTGGGCTGCGGAGCGCTGCACGTGATGTGGGAGGACCTGGCCGAGATCCGCACGGTGGCCGTCGACCCGTCCTGCCGTGGCCAGCGGATCGGGCACCGGCTGGTGGGTGAGCTGATCGACGCGGCCCGGGAGCTGGGCGTCGCGCGGATCTTCGTGCTCACCTTCGAGACCCGGTTCTTCGGCTCGTTCGGGTTCCGGGAGATCGACGGCGCTCCGGTGCCGCAGCCGGTCTACGAGCAGCTGCTGCGCTCGTACGACGAGGGTGTCGCGGAGTTCCTGGACCTGGAGCGGGTCAAGCCGAACACGCTGGGCAACACCCGGATGCTGCTGCGCCTGTGAGCGGCGCGGGTCGCCGGTTGTCGTAGGGTTGCCGGGTGACGACGCGTGTTGCGGCCATCGACTGCGGGACCAACTCGATCCGACTGCTGGTCGCCGACCTGCCCGAGAAGTCGGCCGGGCCGCAGGCCCCGCTGACCGACGTGACCCGGCGGATGGAAATCGTCCGGCTCGGGCAGGGCGTGGACCGGACGGGGCGGCTGGCGCCGGAGGCGATCGAGCGGACGCGGGTGGCGCTGGCGTCGTACGCCGCCGACATCGAGAAGTTGGGCGCCCAGCGGGTGCGGATGTGCGCCACCTCGGCCTCCCGGGACGCTTCGAACGCGGCCGATTTCACCGAGATGGTGCGGGCCACCCTCGGGGTCGAGCCCGAGGTGGTCAGCGGCGACGAGGAGGCCCGGCTGTCGTTCACCGGTGCGGTGCGCGGCCTGCCCGCCGACGCGTTGGAGCCGTTCCTGGTCGTCGACATCGGCGGTGGCTCCACCGAGTTCGTGGTCGGTGACCGGGCGGCCGGCGTGCGGTCGGCGATCTCCGTGGACATCGGCTGCGTCCGGATGACCGAGCGGCACCTGGCGGGCGACCCGCCGACGGCCGAGCAGATCGCCGCCGCGCAGGCCGACATCGCCGCCGTGGTGGACCGGGCGCTCGCGGCGGTGCCCGGCCGCGAGGCGGCCACCCTGGTCGGCCTCGCCGGTTCGGTCACCACAGTGGTCGCCATCGCCCAGGGCCTGCGGGAGTACGACCCGGAGCGCATCCACCACGCCCGGGTGTCGTACGAGGCGGTGGTCCAGGTGACCGCGGACCTGCTTTCGCGGACCAGCGCGCAGCGGCTGGAGATTCCGGTGATGCACCCGGGCCGGGCCGACGTGATCGGGGCGGGCGCGCTCGTGCTCCGCGTGATCATGGAGCGGGCCGGAATGCCCTCGGTGGTCGCCTCGGAGCACGACATCCTCGACGGCATCGCCTGGAGCCTCCAGTAGGCAACCCGCGTCCTTGATCGACTCGCTTTCCGTGAAGTCGGGGTGTCAAGGCGGCTCGGATACCCCGACATCGGCGATGTCGTGTTGATCTGAGGGTCAGTCCGTCTTCAGGTCTGGCCGGTGCTGCCGGATCCACGCTTCGACATCGGAACGCCGCCAGATCTGCCCCATCCGTAACACCTGGTGCGGTGCGGGGAAATCGCGCCGGGAAGCGACCACGGAAGCCCGAGCGCGTGAAACGCCACCGAGCATGTCTCGAATCTCCGCGATCCCCACGAACTCGCCCATGGGTTGACGGTAGGTACCAGCGATTGTTCAACGATCGGTAACAGCGACCGTGGTTGACGACCGTCTACGGAAGTAGCACGATCGGGGGATGGCAGCGTCCAGCGTCCCCCCAGTTCACGACCGCCAGCGTCGGGCGGTGCGTCCGCACCTGCCGATGCGCCCCCTCTGGCTGTGCCGGGTGTGCGCCGCCGCTTGGCCATGTCAGCCGGCGCGGCTGTTGTTGACCATGGAGTACCGACGTGACCGGGTCGGCCTGAGCGTCTACCTGGCTGGCCTGTTGTTCGAGGCCACTGCGGATCTGATCAAGCTCAATCCGAATCCGGCGCCATCCCCGGCCGAGCTGTTCGCCAGATTCGTGGGCTGGACCGCCAGGGGGGCCGAGTCTGGCCCGACCGGCCCTGGGCGTCGTGCCGCTGATCCCGCAGACCGGGACGACCCCCCGCGTTCTCGATGATCGACTCAATATCGGCGATGTCGCGGTATCCCGCTGGCCGGAAGTCCCCACATCGCCGATCTGGAGTCGATCACCCGCTCGGCGCGGCGAGGGGCGGATCGTTGACGGTACTTCGCATTGCACACTAGTGTGCAATGCGTGGACACCACACAGTTGTTGAAGGGCGTGCTCGATCTGGCCGTCCTGGCCGTCCTGAAGGAGGAGGACGGCTACGGTTACGACATCCTGCGCCGGCTCCGCGAGGCCGGCCTGGAGGAGATCGGCGACGCCTCGGTCTACGGCACGCTGCGCCGCCTCTTCGCCGCCGGCCTGCTCACCACCTACGTCGTGCCGAGCGAAACCGGCCCGCACCGCAAGTACTACTCACTCAACGCCGCCGGGCGTGACCAGTTGACCCGCTCCGGCAAGCTCTGGCGCTCGTTCGCCACCACAATGGACACTCTGCTCGACGATCGGGGGCTGGCGGCATGACCGTCACGGAGCAGGAGATCACCGACTACGTGGCGCGGGTCCGGGCCGCTCTGGCCGACCTGCCGCCCGACCGGCTCAACGAGCTGACCGAGGATCTCGCCGACCATCTCACCGAGGTCGCCGCCGAGGCCGAGGGCACCCTCGTCGAGCGGCTGGGTGAGCCGGAGACGTACGCCGCCGAGCTGCGCGCCGCTGCCGGCGTCGGCGTGGGCGGTGGGCGCAACCTCGACCAGCGGGTCGCCACCGCCGTGGTCCGGCTCCGCGGCCGGCTGCGCGCGATCGACACCCGGCTCGGCCCACCCCTGGGGTACGCGACGGCCAGCGACTTCCTCCGTCTGCTGCGCCCGGGCTGGTGGGTAGCGCGCGGCTATCTGGCGGCGATGCTGGTCACCGTGATCACCACGGGTGGGAGTTTCGGTCTGCTGCCCCGGTTCGGTGGGGAGCTGCTGGCCGGCCTGATCATGCTCGTCGGTTTCGTGCTCGCCTCGATCTGGCTCGGTCGCCGATCCGGTCAGTTGAGCCGCTGGCCACGGTCCGCCTTGCAGGTCGGCAGCGCGGTGCTTGTGGTGTTCGCGCTCTCGGCCCTGATGCAGGCCGAGAACCGGATGCGCTACGGCGACTACGGCTACGACCCGACGTCTGTCGACAACCCGTACGACCGGATCAGGGACGTCTTCGTCTACGACAGCGAGGGTCGGCTGGTGGAGAACGCCCGGCTCTTCGACGAGAACGGCAACCCGATCCGGCTCGGCTATCCGGACTGCGCCGACCCGGCCGCGGCCTACGGCAATCCGCTGCTGCGGGCCTACCCGTACTGCCCGGACCAGGCGCCCTTCGGGCCGCGAGGCCCGGGCATGCCCGGCCGGCCGACGAGCGGGCCGCAGCCGACCGGCACGTCGACGCCGAGCGAGACCCCGGCGGTTCCGACCCCTGCGCCGAGCACGGCGAGCCCGAGCGTGACGCCGAGTGCCACACCGAGTGGCGACCCGACCCCGACCGCGACGAGCTGACGGGTGATGTGAACCAGATCATGCACACGATGCTGGGAAATAGCTGAACGGACGAGGCGAGCGGGACGACACCGGAAATCAATGATCGTTACGGTGTCGTCTGCTCATCCACCCCTCGGAAGGAACCCCCGTGTCAGAGCAGGTCGCACCGCCCCCCGCGTCCGACGCCGCGCCGCAGCAGCCGGCCGTCGAGACGCCCGCCCAGCCGGGTGTCGAGACGCCGCCCCCGGCCGAGCCGGAGGCGAAGAAGTCCGGTGGGAAGAAGGCGCTCGGCATCATCGGCGCGATCGTCGTGTTTCTCGTCGTCGCCGGCCTGAAGTTCGGTCTCGGCGCGGCGATCGGCAACTTCCTGAACAAGGACGAGACGGCCGACGCCAAGGCCGGCGACTGCATCGCGGAACTGCCCGAGATCAAGGGCGACAAGGAAGAGGAGGTCGACGGCGCCAAGGTCGTCGAGTGCACCTCCACCGACGCCGCCTACAGCGTGGTCGGCCGGATCGACGGGCAGACCGAGGCCCAGGCCAAGGCCGAGACCACCTGCAACGAGTTCTTCAAGGAAGACCAGGAGGGGTACGTCTTCTACAGCATCGAGTCGGGCAAGAAGGGGTACGTGCTCTGCCTGACCAAGAAGGCCTGACCGAAAAGGTCAGACCGACCTGAGAGACCGATGACGGCGGCGGGGGAGCGTTCCCCGCCGCCGTCGGCATACCCCGGTCACCGTCCGGCGAACAGGAGGTGAATGCCACTGTTCCGGCGTCTTCCCGGCGGAGGCGCGGCATGGCAGGCTACCGGCACGTAGGACCACTGGGCGACCAGCCAACGATGACTGACCGCTAGGAGGACGGCCGATGGGCGACATGGTGAGCTACCGCAGCAACGGGGGTACGAGCGAGGGGTATCTCGCGATACCCGCCAGCGGCACGGCCAGCCCCGCCGTCATCGTCATCCAGGAGCGGTGGGGTCTAGTCCCGCACATCCGGTCGGTCGCGGACCGGTTCGCCGAGGCCGGCTTCGTCGCCCTCGCCCCGGACTTCTACCACGGTGAGACCACCAGCGAGCCGGACGAAGCGCAGCGTCTGCTGCTGGCGATGCGGATGGACGAGGCGGCGAAGGACATCGCCAGCGCCGCCGACTACCTCGCGGGGCGGCCGGAGGTAACCGGCAAGGTCGGCGCCGTCGGCTTCTGCGCCGGTGGCAGCCTCGCCCTCTGGTCGGCGACCCTCTCCGAGCGGATCGTCGCCACCGCCGGCTTCTATCCCGTGCTGCCCTGGGAGTCGATGCGCCCCGACTGGGTCGACTACGCCGGCAAGACGGCCGTCATCCACTGCTCCGAAGAGGACGGCACCTCGGCCGCTGAGGGTGTGCAGACCGCACGCCGGGCCATCGAGGAGGCCGGCGGCACCTGCCAGCTCTACGACTACCCGGGCACCTCGCACTCGTTCTTCAACGACGACCGGCCGGAGGCGTTCGACCAGCGTTCCGCCGCCAGCGCCTGGGCCCGCACCCTCGAACTCTTCCGGGCCAAGCTTGGCTGAGCCGCGTACGCCCGACCAGGTCGTCGCCCGCGCCGCGCGGGCGACGGACCTGGCCGACCTCGACGCGGCGGTCAGTGACTGTTTCGCCTGTCCACGGCTGGTCCGGTGGCGGGAGGAGGTGGCCCGCACCCGGCGGGCCGCCTTCCGCGACCAGGAGTACTGGGGTCGACCGGTGCCGGGCTTCGGCCCCGCCGACGCGCGGATCGCCATCCTCGGGCTCGCGCCCGCCGCGCACGGTGGCAACCGCACCGGCCGGATCTTCACCGGCGATCGTTCGGGCGACGTGCTCTTCGCGGCCCTGCACCGGGCCGGGCTGGCGAACCAGCCGACAAGCGTCGCCGCTGACGACGGGCTGGCGCTGCGCGACACCCGCATCTTCTCGGCCGTCCGCTGCGCCCCGCCGGACAACAAACCAACCCCGGACGAGCGGGACACCTGCGCGCCCTGGCTGCACCGCGAGGTCACGCTGATCCGGCCCACCCTGCGCGTCGTGGTCGCGCTGGGCGCGTTCGCCTGGGCCGCGTGGTGGCCGGTGCTGCGCCAGGTGTACGGGCAGCGCCCGCCCAGCCCGCGACCGGCGTTCGGTCATGGGGCACACTGGTCCGGCGCGGCCGTGCCGGAGTTGCTCGGTTGCTACCACGTCAGCCAGCAGAACACCTTCACCGGGCGGCTGACACCGGGGATGTTGGACGATGTCTTCGGCCGGGCCAAGCAGCTGGCCGAAGTGGACTGAGAACGCGTGGGGTGGTGGCGATGACGAACGGAACGCGCCCGCCCACGCCGTCCCCGGTCGCCGGGTCGGGTGTGGTCCGCCCGGTGCTCGGTCTGCTGCGTCGGTGGTGGCCGGTGGGTGCGGTGGCGGCGCTGCTCGCGGCCGCCGCACTGGCCTCGGCGCACTCGTCGATCGGCGCCAGTCAGATCCCGCCGGCCGCGGAGAACGTCCCCTGGGTGCCCGAGTACCCGACGGATATGCCGTCGCCGCCGCCGTCGATCCCGGTCGAGCCGAGGGACGCCGGCGAGGCCACCCAGGCGCACATCCCGCAGTGGATCGCCACCGTGGCGATGGCTCTGCTCGGGCTGGCCATCCTCGCGGTGCTGGGTTATCTCAGCTGGCTCCTGCTCCGTGGCGCGCTGCGCCGCACCTCGCGGGCGCTGCCGGCGCAGCGGGCCCGGCGTACGGCCGAGGGCACCGCCCGCGAAGTGGTCGCCGCCCTGGACGCCGGCCTGGTGGAGCTGGACGACCAGGCCACCGATCCCCGCGTCGCGGTGATCGCCTGCTGGGTACGCCTCGAGGAGGCCGCCGCCGCGGCCGGTGTGCCCCGGCGGCCCGGCGACACCCCGACCGACCTGGTCACCCGGCTGCTGCGGGGTGACCCGTCGACCGGGGTCCCGGCGATCGTCAGCGCCGACGTGCTGGCCGAGTTCGCGCACGTCTACCGCGAGGCCCGGTACGCCACGCGCGAGGTCGACGAGGGCACCCGCGACCAGGCCCGCGCCGCGCTGCGGCGGCTACGCGGTGAACTCACCATCGTGACGACTGGCGCTTCCGAGGTGCCGTCGTGAACCGGCCGGGGGTGGTGCGACGGTGAGCGGCAGCGCCAGCATCGACGACCTGCTCACCTTCGAGGAGGAACGGCCGAGGCAGGCCGAGCGTGAGCGGGGTGGCCGGGCCGGGCGCGTCTTGCGGGCCCTGGCCGGCAACGCCGCAGTGGTCGCCGTGCTGGTCGTCGGTCTGCGGGCGGTCGGTCTGCAGGTGTCGCTGGTGATCCTGGTGGCCGGGGTGTTCGCGGTGTCCGGGGTGCGCCGGGTCGCTGCCGCGCTCGCGCCACCACCGGCGGCGAGGTCTCGTGCTCCGCGTCATCAGTACGACGACGACGGCACCTGGAACTGGGGTGCCCGGGACGCGCTGCGCGCCGCCATCAACGGCTGGGAACTCCCGCTGGACTGGTCCACGACGCGACCCGAACGCTTCACCGGGGTCATCCTGCCCCGGCTCGCGGAACTGGCCGACGAACGGCTGCGCCTCAAGCACTCGGTGACCCGTGAGTCGGATCCCGCCCGTGCCCGTGCCCTGCTGGGCGATCGGTTGTGGACGTTCCTGGAATCCCCGCCCCGCCGCCCCCCGTCGCCGCGCGATCTCGCGGTGATCGTCGCCGAACTGGAGAACATCTGATGAACGACGTGGACCGGAGCATGCCCGCCGCCGAGGTCGGTCGCCTGGCCCGGGCCGTCCTGGACGCGGTCGGCACCGTCGTGGTCGGCAAGCGGGACGCGTTGGAGCTGGTCCTCGCCGGGATCCTGGCCGGTGGGCACGTGCTCCTGGAGGATCTGCCCGGCCTGGGTAAGACGCTCACCGCGCGCTCCTTCGCCCAGGCGCTCGGGTTGGACTTCCGCCGCCTCCAGTTCACCCCGGACCTGCTCCCCGCCGACGTCACCGGCTCCTTCCTCTACGACCAGCGCAACGGCGACTTCACCTTCCGCGCCGGGCCGGTCTTCACCAACCTGCTCCTCGCCGACGAGATCAACCGGACGCCGCCGAAGACCCAGTCCGCGCTGCTGGAGGCGATGCAGGAGAAGCAGGTCTCGGTGGAGGGCGTGACGTACAAGCTGGACGAGCCGTTCCATGTGCTGGCCACCGCCAACCCGATCGAGTACGAGGGGACCTACCCGCTGCCCGAGGCGCAGCTGGACCGGTTCCTGCTGCGGGTCTCCTTCGGCTATCCGGAGCACGAGGAGGAGTGGGAGGTGCTGCGCCGTCGGATGGGCCGCCGCCGCGAGGAGGCGGACATCAAACCGGTCGTCGACGCCGCCACCCTGCGGGCGATGCAGGCCGCCCTGGAGGACGTGGTGGTGGAGGACTCCATCGGCCGGTACATCGTGTCGTTGACCGCGGCCACCCGGGAACATCCGTCGGTGCTGGTCGGCGCCTCGCCGCGTGGCTCGTTGGCGCTGCTGCTGCTGTCCCGGGTGCGCGCGGTGTTCGGCGGCCGGGACTACGTGGTGCCGGAGGACGTCAAGGAGGTGGCGGCGCCCGCCCTGGCCCACCGGATCACCCTGCGCCCGGAGATGTGGCTGCGCCGCGTCGACCCGGCCTTCGTGGTGGGTGAGGTGTTGGAGGCGACGCCCGCCCCGGCCAGCGGCGCGCTGCCCAGCTACGCCGCCGGCGGGCTCCGGCGCTGATGACCGGCCCGACCGCGCCCGCGCCGCGATCCACCGAGCCGGAGTCGTCCGCCGGCTGGGCGCCCACCCCGGCGCTCGGTCGAGCGGTGCTGCTCGCCGGCCTGTTGCTGGTGGCGGGGGTCCTGCTGGGGCGGGTCGATCTCGTCGTGCTGGCGGCCCCGTTCGCGCTGGGCACCGCGTACGCGCTGCGCCGCCGGCCCACGACGCTGCCGCAGGTCTGGATCACCGCCGGGGACGACGGACCGCTCGTCGAGGGTGGCGAGGTGTCGGCCGCCGTCAGTGTCGGCAACCCGGACGCGGTCGACTACGACCTCGTGGTGGTGCGGTCCCGGGTCTCGCCGTGGTTGCGGATCACCCGTGCCGGTTTCGCCGGCACCGGCCCGGCCGACGACGCCCCGCCCGCCGACGCCCCGCCCGCTGCTGGCGCGTCCGCCCGCACCGGCCGCTCCGTCGCCGATCGGCCGTTCGTGACCTCAGTGCCCGCCGCCGCGGCGGTGGACCTCGAGTTGGCCGGCCGGGCTCTGCGCTGGGGCCGGCACCCGGTCGGTCCGGCCGGCGCGCGGGTCGCCACGGCGGGTGGCCTGCTGGTCTCCCGAGCGGTGTTCACCGAGCCGGTCGGGGTGCGGGTCTATCCGCGCACCGAACCGTTCGAGGCGGTGGAGGCGATGCCCCGCGCCGCCGGCCTGGTCGGCGCGCACCACTCCCGCCGGCCCGGTGAGGGCGGCGAGCTGGCCGGCGTACGGATCTTCGCCCCCGGCGACCGGCTCCGCCGCGTCGACTGGCGGGTGTCGCTGCGCGCCCGGCAGTTGCACGTGGCGGCCACCCTCTCCGACCGGGACGCCGAGGTGGTGGTGCTGCTCGACGTGCTCGCCGAGGCGGGGCGCTCCGGCGGCGTGGACGGCTCCGCCTCGGTGCTGGACACCACAGTGCGGGCCACCGCGGCGATCGCCGAGCACTACCTGCACCGGGGCGACCGGGTGTCGCTTGTGGAGTACGGGCCGGGTGCCCGCCGGTTGCGCGCGGCCGCCGGCCGCCGGCAGTACCTGACCGTCCTGGAGTGGCTGCTCGACGTGCGCGCCGAAGCGTCCCAGCACGAGCCGTACGACCAGGTCTTCGGCCCGCAGCAGCTTTCCTCGGACGCGTTGGTGGTGGTCCTCACCCCGCTGCTGGACGAGCGGTCGGCGCAGATGCTGGCGCGGCTGGCCCGCTCCGGCCGGTTCGTGGTGGCGGTCGACACGCTGCCGGCCAACCTGACGCCGCCGAAGGATCGGGGTTGGGCCGAGGTGGCGTACCGCCTGTGGCGGCTGGACCGGGAAACCATGATCGGGCAGCTCCGGGAGCACGGCGTGCCCGTCGTGCGCTGGGCCGGCGCGGGCAGCCTGGACCAGGTGCTGCGGGACGTGGCGCGGCTGGCGACGGCCCCAAGGGTCGGTTCCCGGTGAGGATCGAGGGTGTGGGCAGATGATCGACGCGATCACCGGGCGGGTTCGGGCTGCTCAGGATGCTGTTGCACGGATCAGCGCCGTTCCGCTGATGGTCCGGGCCGCGATCTTCGTCACCGCGCTGGCCGGGCTGGCGCTGGCGTTTCCCGCCGAGGTGTTGACCGGCCGGCCGCTGCTGCTCCTGGCGGTGGCGGCGCTGCTGCCCGCGGTGGGTCCGCGGCGGCTGTGGCCGACCTTCGTGGCGCTGGTCATGGCCGGCGGCTGGCTGCTCGCCACCGACGGATACGGCCGACCGGTGGCGTTGTGGCGGCTGCTCGCCGTCGCTGCGCTGTTGTACCTGGGGCACTCCCTGTGCGCGCTGGCGGCGCTGCTGCCGTACGACGCGATGGTGGATCCGGAGCTGGTCACCCGGTGGTTGCTGCGGGTGGCGGCGGTGCTGTTGGGTACGGCCGTGCTGGGGGTGCTGCTGTTGCAGGCGGCGGGCCTGGGCGGGGAGGCCGGTCATCAGTGGGTCACCGTGCTGGGGCTGGTGGTGGCGGTGGGTCTCGTCGCGTTGCTGGGTTGGCTGCTGCGGCGTAGGTGAACCCCTGAGGCGACAGAGTTATGCAGGTCACAGGGGTTGTGTTCCGTCACAGATGGGGGGCGCGAGCGGGATTACCTGAGCCCGGCGGGGAAAGATAGATGACGTGAATCCGAAGCGGATCCTTGTGGTGGGTGCCGGGCACGTCGGTCTCTACGCGGCCCTGCGCCTGTCAAAGAAGCTCAGCTCCCGTGAGGCTGAGGTCATCGTCGTGGACCCCCAGCCCCACATGACCTACCAGCCGTTCCTGCCCGAGGCCGCGGCGGGGAACATCTCCCCCCGGCACTCCGTGGTGCCGCTGCGCCGGGAGCTGCGCCGGTGCAAGGTGGTGGCGGGAACGGTCACGCGGGTCGAGCACGACCGCAAGGTGGCCACCGTGCAGCCGATCGTCGGCCCGGCCCGGGAGATCGCGTACGACCACGTGATCGTCGCGCCGGGTTCGGTGTCCCGGACGCTGCCGATTCCGGGCCTGCACGAACAGGGCATCGGGTTCAAGACCATCGGTGAGGCGATCTACCTCCGCAACCACGTGTTGGACCGACTGGACGTCGCGGCCGTGACCCCGGATGCGGAGGTGCGCCGCTCGGCGCTGACCTTCACGTTCGTCGGTGGCGGTTACGCGGGCATCGAGGCGCTCGCCGAGATGGAGGACATGGCCCGGGACGCCCTGCGCTACTACCCGGAGCTGAAGCCGGAGGACATGCGCTGGGTGCTCGTCGAGGCCACCCAGCGGGTGCTGCCCGAGGTCGACCGGGACATGGGCGCCTACACGGTGCAGCAGCTCATGAAGCGCAACATGGACATCCGGCTGGACACCCGCCTGGAGTCCTGCGTCGACGGGGTGGTCAAGCTCTCCGACGGGGACAGCTTCCGGTCCGACACGATCGTCTGGACCGCCGGCGTGAAGCCGTCGCCAATGCTTGACGCGACGGACTTCCCGCGTGACGAGCGCCGGCGGGTCACCTGCATTCCCACCCTCCAGGTGGTCGACGGTGAGCGGGTCATCGAGGGCGCGTGGAGCGCCGGTGACTGCGCCGCCGTGCCGGACCTGACCAAGGAGCCGGGCAACTTCTGCTCGCCGAGCGCGCAGCACGCGGTGCGTCAGGCGGCGCGAATGGCCGACAACATCGTCGCGGTGATCCGCGGCCGCGAGCCGGTCAACTACAAGCACAAGCACGCCGGCAGCGTCGCCAGCCTCGGCCTGCACAAGGGCGTCGCCCAGGTGTACGGCATCAAGATGACCGGCTGGCCGGCCTGGTTCATGCACCGGACGTACCACATGAGCCGGATCCCCTCGTTCAACCGCAAGGTCCGGGTGGTGGTGGACTGGTCGCTGGCGTTCTTCCTCAAGCGCGAGGTCGTCGCCCTGGGCCAGCTGCACGACCCGCGCGAGGAGTTCGTCGAGGCATCCCAGCCGGTGGGCGCGCCGCGCGTCTGAGCAAACTGGACGAAAGGGCCCCTCCTGCTCAGGAGGGGCCCTTTCGCGATACTCGGCGTCAGACCCGCCAGATCCAGGCGTCGGCGATGCGGGTGGCCGGGCCGTACAACTGCTCCAGGGTCGCCCGCAGGCTGTCGGCGTGCGGCGCGTCGTCGGCCAGCGCCACGCAGGACGCGCCCCAGAAGTCGACGTCCCGGGCGGCCTGCCGGCGCTGCTCGTCGCCGATGGCCGGCTGGTCGCCGCGGCGGGCGACGTCGGCCAGCAAAGCCGAGGTGGGCTGCTTGAAGGTGCCCATGGCGGCGGTGCCACCGCGCCCGTACGGGCCGATGAAGAACCCCTCGGGCAGGCCGAACCCGGCGTCGGCGGCGGCTGCCCAGCGCATCGGCCACGGTTCCTTGGGGGTGGGCAGTGGCACCGGGACCAGCACACCGCCCGGGCGGACGCACTGCCGCCAGTGCCCGCCGGTGATGAACTCCGGCACGGCGGGCCGCTCGGCGGTCGGCAGTGGGGTCGGGAAGATCGGCAGCAGGGCTGCGATGACGGCGAGCGGCACCAGCCGCCGCGCCCGGCCGGTGCCGCGCAGTGCCCGGTCGACGGCCACGACGAGCACCGTCGCCACGATCGGGAGCAGCGCCAGGCCGAACCGCATCGGCAGCGCGCCGTCCACCACCGGCAACCCGGCCAGCAGGGCGTACGGGCCGGGCAGCGCGGTGCGGGTGCCGCCGAGCACCACCTCCGGGCCGAGGGAGAGCGCGCCCATCACCAGCGCCGCCACCACGCAGGCGAGCACCAGCCGGCGCCGGCCGGCCCAGACCGCGCAGGCGGCGGTGACCAGCAGCAGCGGCCAGCCGAGGAAGGTGTTGTATTCGGCGGGGCCGGTGGTCAGCCGGGACGCCTCGTCGCTGCCGGCGACCGACAACGGGGAGACCGCCCACCAGCTGCTGAGGTCGGCCGAGAAGTAGGCCGGGCTGAACATCCCGTCGGCGACGCCCTGCGGCCCGGCGAACTGGAACCACAGTGGGTAGCCGAGCACCAGCAGCGCCAGGCCGGCGGCGATCGCCAGCCCGCCGGCGAATCCGGGCAGTGCGCGCCGGGCGAGGTCCCGGTCCGCGACGGTGTAGCTGATCGCCATCACCAGCAGTGTGACGGCGCAGAGGAAGAGGACCTCCTCGCCGATGAAGACCTGCGCGGTGACGGCCGCGGCCAGCCCGGCAGCGGAGCTGATCATCCGTCGTCGGTCCGGGCCGACCGATCGGGCGCGGCCCGTCGCGTCGGGTGTCGTGGGGCCGGGGTCGGACGCGCGGAGCAGCCGGAGCACCAGCCAGACGATCACCGGCACCAGCCACTGCGCCGTCATGTGCAGGTGGCTGTTGGACTGCGAGATCATGCCCGGACCGAACCCGCACAGCCCGCCGCCGAGCGCGGCGGCGAGGCGGTTGGCGCGCAGCGTCCGGTGGAACAGCAGGTACCAGGCGAGGGCGGTGCCGGCCAGGTTGGCGGCGGCGAGCAGCGCGAAGGTGGTGGGCGCGCCGAGCAGGAGGGTGATCGGCGCGCAGACGACGCCGAGCGCGATGACAGTGGTGTTGGCCATCAGGTTGACGCCGTCCGGGGCGTTGAGCCGGTCGGTGAGCAGGTGGAAGTCGCCGAGCAGCGCCCTCGCGTCGACCGCCAGGAACCATTCGTAGAGCGTCTGGTCCTCGGGGTTGAGCGCCAACGTCCGCCCACCCGGGTCGGGCCACAGGCCGTGGGTCAGCCAGCCGGCGAGCGCCACCCAGACCACCGCGATCAGCAGATCCGCCCGGTGGCGGCGGACGGCGGCCAGCAGCCGGACGGCCCGGGGTCGGCGGTTGACCTGATCGTCGAGACGGAAGACCTGGTCAGGGGCGGCGTCGGGGGCCGTTGGGGCTGCGCTGCTCACGGCATCGACCCTAATGTGGCCAGCCCGGCGGGGTACGCCGGGTCGCCGCGGACCGGCTACGGTGACACTGCACCGTGCGTGTCGGCGCGCGGGTGCCACCCGCCCGGGTGGTGGAACGGCAGACACGGCCGCCTTAAAAGCGGCTGCCGAAAGGCGTGCGGGTTCGACCCCCGCCCCGGGCACCCAGCGGCCACGGCGTCCGCGTTCCCATCGTGATCACCAGGAGTGGGCCGGGCAGTTTACTCTTGGGGTGCACGTTCACGTGCAAACGACCCCCTGAGGGAGGCCAGACAGTGAAGACCTCGAACCCGGTGCTCGCCCGGCTCGGCCAGGCGGCCGAGCGGGAGCGCTCCGCCGGGTACGCACCGGCCGGGCCGTACGGACAGCCCGGCATTCCGCAGCAGTACCCGTCCCAGGCCGGCTACCCGGCCGCACCGCCCGCCGTGGCACCGATGACCGTCGACGACGTGGTCGTCAAGACGGTCGCGCTGTTCGGCATCCTCGGCATCACCGCCGCGGCCGCCTGGGTGCTCGTGCCCGACGCGCTGGTCGGCACCGCCTGGATCGGCGCGGCGGTCGTCGGCCTGGTGCTCGGCCTGATCATCTCGTTCTCCCGGATGGCCAACCCGGCGCTCGTCATCGCGTACGCGGTCGTCGAAGGTGTCTTCGTCGGCATGGTCAGCAAGGCGTTCGAGTCCGCTTACGACGGCATCGTGCTCCAGGCCGCCGTGGCCAGCTTCGGCATCTTCTTCGTGATGACGATGATCTACAAGGCGAAGATCATCCGGGCCACCCCGGTCTTCGTCAAGGTCATGACTTCGGTGATCATCGGCCTTGCCGCGGTCATGCTGATCAACCTGGTGCTGGCGCTGTTCGGCATCAACACGGGTCTGCGTGACGGCAGCCCGCTCGCCATCGGCTTCAGCCTCGTCTGCATCGTGGTCGCTTCGCTGAGCTTCGTGCTCAGCTTCAAGGAGATCGAGGACGGCGTCCGGATGGGCCTGCCCCAGCGCTACTCCTGGGTGGCCGCGTTCGGCATCCTGGTCAGCCTGGTCTGGCTCTACATCGAGATCCTGCGCCTGCTGAGCTACTTCCAGGGCGACGACTGATCTCGTCCGTCCCGCTGACCGGCGCCCGCTCCCGCTCTCGCGGGGGCGGGCGCCGTCGTCCGCGCCGTTTCGCCGCCGCCGCCGGGCCGTCCGGGGCAGAGTGACTGCGAGGGGTACGCGGGCGAAGGAGGCGACGGTGCGCAGCAACAACCCGGTGCTCAACCGGCTGGACGAGACCGGCCGGTTGGAGTCCCGGGTGGTCAGCTCCCGCGACGTCGAGCCGATGACCGTCGACGACGTGGTGGTGCGTACCGTCGGATTGCTCCTGCTCACCGGCGCGGCCGCCGCGGTGTCCTGGGCGGTGGTGCCCGACGCGGTGTGGTTGGGGGCGGCCCTGGCCGGCAGCGCCCTGGCCTCGATCGTGCTGGTCCTGGTCATCTCGCTGCGGGGGATCACCAACCCGGTGCCGATCGTCGGCTATGCGGTGCTCCAGGGGCTGCTGCTGGGGGTCGCCAGCCGGACCTTCCAGCAGGTCTACCCCGGGATCGTGGTGCAGGCGGTGGCCGGCACCTTCGGCGTCTTCCTCGGCATGGCGGCGCTGTACCGGGCCCGGGTGATCCGCGCGACGCCCCGGCTGGCCCGCCTGGTGATCGGCACGCTGCTCGGTATCGCCGTGCTCAGCGTGGTCAACCTGGTGTCGTACCTGATCTCCGGACGGCCGGGGCTGGCGGTCTACAGCGTCAGCGGGGAGGTCGGCTGGTTGCCGTACGCCTTCTCGGTCGTGGCGATCATCGCCGGTGCGTTCAGCTTCATCCTCGACTTCGACCTCGTCGAGCGCTCGGTGCGCGACGGCCGACCCCGCCGGTACGCGTGGCTGAGCGCGTTCGGCCTGCTCACCGGCCTGGTCTTCCTCTACTGGCAGCTGCTACGGCTGCTCAGCTACCTGCGCCGCTGAGTGGCCCGGAATGTCGGGGTCGGCGCCGGCCGTAGACTCGGCGGCGATGAGCGCAGCGGAGTTGGAGCGGGCCGTGCAGTTGCTGGTCCGCCAGGTCGGGCACTGGGAGCAGCCGCGCTGGGCGGCGGCCGCGACCACCGGCAACGTGCCCCGCGCCGACCTGATGCACCGGTTGGTGCAGGAGATCGCCAATCTGGCCGCCGACGCCGAGGGACAGCCCCGCCGGACCGTGCCCCGGCTGGACAACGACCTGGCCCTACCCGACCAGTTGCGGGTGGTGACGGCCGACCTGCTGGCCGCCGGGGCCGACGCCGAGGCGCTGGCGCGGGCCGCCGCCGAGGTGACGGCGACCCGCGGCGCGCTCTGACGTCGGGTCAGCTCAGGCGTTCGAGCACCATGGCCATGCCCTGGCCGCCGCCGACGCACATGGTCTCCAGACCGATGGTCTTGTCGTGCCACTCCAGCGCGTTGAGCAGGGTGCCGGTGATCCGGGCGCCGGTCATGCCGAACGGGTGGCCGACCGCGATCGCGCCGCCCATGACGTTCAGCTTCTCCTCCGGGATGCCCAACTGCCGGTAGGAGGGGATCACCTGGGCGGCGAACGCCTCGTTGATCTCGACCAGGTCGACGTCGTCGATGGTCATGCCGGCCCGGCGCAGCGCCTGCCGGGACGCCTCGACCGGTCCGAGACCCATGATCTCCGGCGACAGCGCGGTCACGCCGGTGGAGACGATCCGGGCCAGCGGGGTCAGGCCCAGCTCCTCGGCCCGCTGGGCGCTCATCACGACGACGGCGGCGGCGCCGTCGTTGAGCGGGCAGCAGTTGCCCGCGGTGATCCGCCCGTCCGGACGGAACACCGGCTTCAGGCCGGCCACCGCATCCAGGGTGACGCCTGCGCGGGGGCCGTCGTCGGTGCTCACCACGGTGCCGTCCGGCGTGGTGACCGGGGTGATCTCCCGGGCCCAGAAGCCGTCGGCGATGGCCTTCTCGGCGAGGTTCTGACTGCGCACACCGAACTCGTCCATGTCGGCGCGGGTCACGTCGTACACCTGGGCGAGGTTCTCCGCGGTCTGCCCCATGGTCAGGTAGATGTCCGGCAGCTCACCGGCCTCGCGCGGGTCGGTCCAGACCTCGGCGCCGCCCCGCGCGCGGCGCTTCGAGCGCTCAGCGGCCGTCGCGAAGCGCGGGTTCTCCCAGCCGCCGCCGACGAGGGCCTGCGCCTCGGGAGGCAGCCCGTCGGAGCTGCCGCGGGCGTAGCGGGAGACCATTTCGACACCGGCGGAGACGAACACGTCGCCCTCGCCGGCGCGGATCGCGTGCAGCGCCATCCGGGTGGTCTGCAGCGAGGAGGCGCAGTAGCGGGTCAGCGTGGCGCCGGGAACGGTGTCCAGACCGAGCAGGGTGGCCACCACGCGGGCCATGTTGAAGCCCTGCTCACCGCCGGGCAGGCCGCACCCGAGGTAGATGTCGTCGATGGTGGTCGGGTCGAGTTCGGGGATCTTGTCCAGCGCGGCCTGGACGATGGTCGCGGCGAGGTCGTCGGAGCGGACATCGCGCAGGGACCCCTTGTGCGCCCGGCCGATGGGGGAGCGGGCGGTAGCGACGATGACGGCGTCGCGGGACGACTCAATCGGCATGAGCCAACGTTAACCCGCCGGTAACATGGCACGGAAGAAGCAGGCGCGGCGGGAAATGTCACCCCGGCCGGGCGTGCTCTAGCGCCGGGAGGCGACCGCCGCCGCGGCCGCGACGGCCGGCAGCAGGGCGTGCGCCCACACCCGGTAGCCGTCGGCGGACGGGTGGAAGCCGTCGTGGCAGAGCGTCCCCGCGTCGGCCCGGAAGACCGGCCCGGTCTCGGTGGCCAGGTCGACCACCGCACCGCCCGCCTCCAACACCGCGGTGGTCTGCGCGCGGGCCATCCGCCGCCCGGACCAGCCGACCAGCTGACGCAGCGGCGGCGCGATGGCGCGTACGGCGCCGAGGTCGGGGCAGGTGCCCACCACCACCTCGACGCGCGCCTCCCGCAGCCGGTGCACCGCCGCCCCGAGATAGGCGGACGCGTCGGCGGGCCGGCGCAGCCCGGTGGCGTCGTTCGCGCCGATCAGGATCAGCGCCACGTCGGGCCGCTCGCCGAGCAGGGCCCGGGCGACCTGGGTGGCCAGGTCCGTCGAGCGCGACCCGGAGACGCCGACGCTGGACAGGTGCACCCGGCGACCGGTCGGACCCTCGGCGAGCAGGTTGGCCAACTGTCCGCCGATGGTGTCGTCGAGGCGGTCGACGCCCACGCCCAACGCCGACGAGTCACCGAGCAGCACCAGCCGCAGCGGCGCGGCGTCGGCCCGACCGACCGTGGCCCGCAACGCCAGCCCCAGCTCCGGCTCGGCGTAGCGCCGGTGCCGGGCGACGAACGCCTCACCGGCCAGGACGGCGGCGCCGCCCACCGTGCCGGCGAGCAGCGACAGCGCCGCCGCCCGACCCAGGCGGCCGGGAAGACCGGCGGTCACGCCCCGCTCGCTGCGCTCGTTCATGCCAGTCCCTCCACTGTCGAGGTGTCCGTCGCGGAGCCGGACTGCGGCACCGTGTTGACACCGAAGAACGCCCGGCGACGCAGCTGCGCCCACCGGCCGGCCGGTCCTCGGTCGCGGCCCCGGACCTGGGTGCCGCTGACCTCGGTGCCGGCGTGCCGGGCCGCCTCCTGCGCGGCCTTTGGCAGCGACCGTACGCCCTCGCCCCGCGCCGGTGTGGCCCGTCGCTCCGGCCCGGAGCCGAGCGCCGAGAGCATCGTCGGCAGCAGAGCGGCGGCGGCCATCGCGTACCCCTCGGCGGAGGGGTGGAACCGGTCCCAGGCGAACATTCGGTGCGGTTCGGCGGCGAACCGTGGGCCGAGCAGGTCGCCGAGGGACACCGTCGAGCCGCCCGCCTCGACCACCGCCACCGTCTGGGCGGCGGCGAGCTGGCGACTCCACCGGTGCGCCAGCCAGCGCAGCGGTGGCTGGATCGGCCGGATCGCGCCGAGGTCGGGGCAGGTGCCGACGACCACCTCGCAACCGGCGTCGCGCAGCGCGTGGACCGCCTCGACCAGGTAGCGCACCGCCAGGCCGCGCGGCGTGCGGTTGGTGATGTCGTTGCCGCCGATCAGGATCACCGCGATGTCCGGCGCACACTCCAACGCCGCCTCCACCTGGTGCCGGAGCGCCGCGGAGATGGCGCCGACCACCGCGAAACGGCGCACCAGGACCGGCCTGTGCAGCCGCCGGGACAGGCCGGTGGCGAGCAGCGCCCCCGGTGTCTCCCGGCGGCGGTGCACCCCGTAGCCGGCCGCCGACGAGTCACCGAGCACGACCATGGTGAGCGGGGGGCCGGGGAACTTCGCGCCGTACATCCCGTCGCAGCGCGGCGGCGGGGCCTCGGCCATCGGGATGGTGCGCCGGGCCTGGCGGGCCTGGCCGAGCAGCACCCCGCCGGTCGCCATCGCGGCCGCCGCGGTGGCGCCCGTCCCGATAGCCGCCAGCCGGGCGATCCGCCAGGCCTGCCGCCAGCGCGGACCAACGGGTACGACAGAACCAGCGACCCCCATATGCCGACATTATCGCGCCGGCCCGACACGCCGCTGTCGTCGTCCCGGCTCGGGAGTGCCTGGAAACCGACGAGACGGGGTACCTGTCCGGTGGAGGCCGGCCGACTTGCGCCGACCCGCCACGCTGATCCGGCGGAGAGGAGCGCGACGATGGGGAAGACACTGAAGCGCAGCGCGGCGTTCACGGCCCTGGCGCGGGCACTGGCGGCGGGGGCGCGCGGCGGGCCCTCGCTGGGCAGCCGACTGGCGGCGCTGCCCCGGATGATCCGGGCCACGACCCGGGGGGAGTACGACGGTGGCCTCCGGCTGGCCCTGATGACGGCGGCCACGGCGTACATCGTCTCGCCCATCGACCTGCTGCCGGAGATCCCACTGGCGATCTTCGGGCTGGCCGACGACGCGGTGATGATCACCTGGCTGGCCGGCAGCGTGCTCGCCGAGACCGACCGTTTCCTCGAATGGGAGGCCCGACGCAGCTCGGTCATCCCCGGGGGGCTGGTGCCCTGACGGCACGTACGCTGGTCGGCGAGGATACGTCTGCCCGGCCGCCGTCGCCGGCGCCGCAACGAAGGGCACACCGTGCAGTACTACGACAACGTCGTCGACATGATCGGCAACACCCCGCTGGTCCGCCTGCGCAACGTCACCGAGGGCATCCAGGCCACCGTGCTCGCCAAGGTCGAGTACGTCAACCCGGGCGGCTCGGTGAAGGACCGGATCGCGCTGCGCATGGTCGAGGACGCCGAGGCGGCGGGCCTGCTGCGGCCCGGCGGCACGATCGTCGAGCCGACCAGCGGCAACACCGGCGTCGGGCTCGCCCTGGTGGCCCAGCTCAAGGGCTACAAGTGCGTCTTCGTCTGCCCCGACAAGGTCAGTCAGGACAAGCAGGACGTGCTGCGGGCGTACGGCGCCGAGGTGGTGGTCTGCCCGACCGCCGTCGCGCCGGAGGACCCGCGCTCGTATTACAACGTCTCCGACCGGCTGACCCGCGAGATTCCCGGCGCGTGGAAGCCCGACCAGTACAGCAACCCGGCGAACCCGCGCTCGCACTACGAGACGACCGGCCCGGAGCTGTGGAAGCAGACCGAGGGCCGGCTCACGCACTTCGTGGCGGGCGTCGGCACCGGCGGGACGATCTCCGGCATCGGGCAGTATCTGAAGGAGGCGTCCGAGGGGCGGGTGCGGGTCATCGGGGCCGACCCGGAGGGCTCGGTCTACTCCGGCGGCACCGGCCGGCCGTACCTGGTGGAGGGCGTCGGCGAGGACTTCTGGCCGGAGACGTACGACCGGGGTGTGGCCGACGAGATCGTCGAGGTCTCCGACAAGGCGTCCTTCGAGATGACCCGGCGGCTGGCCCGCGAGGAGGGCCTGCTGGTCGGGGGCTCCTGCGGGATGGCCGTGGTCGCCGCGTTGGAGGTGGCCCGCAAGGCCGGCCCGGACGACGTCGTGGTGGTGCTGCTGCCCGACGGCGGTCGCGGCTACCTCTCCAAGATCTTCAACGACTCGTGGATGGCCCGGTACGGCTTCCTGGACAACTCCGGCCACGAGCCGACGGTGGCCGACGCGCTGGCCAGCAAGCCGGGCGGCCTGCCCGAGCTGGTGCACGTGCACCCGACCGAGACGGTCCGGGACGCGATCGACTACATGCGCGAGTACGGCGTCTCGCAGCTGCCGGTGCTCAAGGCCGAGCCGCCGGTGGTGACCGGTGAGGTCGCCGGCTCGATCGCCGAGCGGGATCTGCTCGACGCGCTGTTCACCGGTCAGGCCCACCTGCACGACACCATCGAGCGGCACATGGGTAACCCGTTGCCGATGATCGGTGGCGGCCAGCCGGTGAGCGAGGCCGTCGGCCTGCTGGAGAAGTCCGACGCCGCGCTGGTCCTGGTCGACGGCAAGCCCAAGGGCGTCCTGACCCGCCAGGACCTCCTGGCTCACCTCGGCGCCCACTAGTTCTCGCCCCCGCCTGTCCGCATGCTCGCCTCCGGGGCGGCACGGGCACCTCTGCCGGTCCTTTGCTCTGCTTCACTCCACGCAACACCGAGTGTCCGGTAATCGGACACTCGGTGTTGCGTATGTTGAAGCAGAGCAAAGGCCGTGAGGCAGGGCGGGGCGGGGTGGACGCCGCACGAACCGCACGTGGGCGAGCGCCCCACGAAACGCACGATCGTCGGGCAGCAGGGCGTCAGAGGGGGCGGGTGTAGCGGAGCTGGGGCGCGGGGGCGGTGCCCATGTGTTCCTCGCGTTCCGCTCCCGTCGGGGTCCAGCCGCCGCGCTCGTAGAAGGCGCGGGCGTGGGCGTTGTCGCGGAGCACCCAGAGCACCGCCCGCTGCCAGCCCCGCGCCCGCATGGCGTCCAAAGCGTCCACCATCAACGCGCGGCCGGTGCCCCGCCCCTGCTCGGCCGGGTCCAGGTGGATCGCGTTGAGCAGTCCGGTCGCCGGGTCGTCCTCGTCGTCCGGGCCCACGTAGCTGAAGCCGACCAGCACGCCGACGCGTTCCGCCACGGTCAGCCGGTGGTTGTCGCGCTCCCAGGCCCACCGCTCGGTCCAGTACCGTCCCATCGCCTCCCCGGTCGGCTCGGCCAGCGCCTCCGCCGGCAGGAACGACGAGTAAGCGGCCACCCGGGAGCGTTGGTGCAGGGCGCCGATCCCCATCAGGTCGTCGTCGGTGGCGGGGCGGAGCGTGACGGTCATCCGGCCGAGGCTACCCGGCGCGGCGGGACCTGCACGGTGGTCAGATCCTCGGCGATGACCAGGTCGCCGTCGAAATGCCCGCGGGCCTCGTCGAAGAACCGGCGGGGGTCGGGGTAACGCTGCGAGAAGTGCGTGAGCACCAGCGTGCGTACCCCCGATTCGGTCGCCACCCGCGCGGCCTGCGCCGCGGTCAGGTGGCCGACCTCGGCGGCGAGCGCGGCCTCCGACTCCAGGAAGGTCGACTCGATGACCAGCAGGTCGGCGTGCTCGGCCAGGGCGTACACCCCGTCGCAGAGGCCGGTGTCCATCACGAAGGCGAACCGCTGCCCCGGCCGGGGCACGCTCACCTCGTCGCGGGTGACGCGACGACCGTCGAGGTCCAGGTGCCCGTCGCGGATCAGCTCGCCGACGGCCGGACCGGCGATGCCGTACGCGGCCAGCTTCTCCGGCAGCATCCGGCAGCCGTCCGGCTCGACCAGCCGATAGCCGTACGTCTCGATCGGGTGCCGCAGCCGGCGGGCCTCCAGCGTGCCGCAGCTCAGGGCGATCCGTTGACCGTCGGTCTCGATCGGGGTGACCGCCAGCTCGGCGGTCTCGTAGAAGGAGGTGGCGTGCCGCAGTCGGGCGAAGTACTCGGCGCCGCCCGCCGGGAAGTGCACGGCGACCGGATGCGACACCCGGTCCAGCGAGAGTCGCTGGATGGTGCCGGGCAGGCCGAGGCAGTGGTCGCCGTGGAAGTGCGTGACGCAGATCCGGGTCAGGTCGGTCGCGGTGACCGTGGTGTGCAGGAGCTGCCGCTGGCTGCCCTCGCCCGGGTCGAAGAGGATCACCTCGTCGTCCCAGCGCAGCACGTACCCGTTGTGGTTGCGCTGCCGGGTGGGGGCCTGGCTGGCCGTCCCGAGAATCACCAGCTCGCGCATCGACACGCTGATCTCCCACAGATATGGAGCGACCCCCGGGGCGCTCCGCGCTGTCGCGCGGGCCGGCTGGACTTGGCCGGCACCCCGGGGGTCGGGTGGCTGTCGTGGATTCGCCGCACCGCTGCCACACGGTCTCGACGGTCGTACTGGTTGCCCGCCTCGCGGCGGACGGATCACTGTCGAGGACAGCGGCTAGCTGACAGCCACCTCACGAGTCCGATTGCTATACAAGTCTGGACCACCTCCTTTCACGTGTACGGCCACGTTATCGAGTTCTCGCCGGGCGCGGCAACGGATTTCGATCACAGGGCCAGACGGGAATGCCCGGCCACCTCGTCGGCGGCCGGGCATCGCGCTCAGGCAGGTGGGTCAGCCAGCGGTACGCGCCACGCCGACCGGGCAGCTCAGCCCGTTCGGGCCGTGGTTGCAGTACCCGTTCGGGTTCTTGGTCGGGGCGAGGTACTGCTGGTGGTAGTCCTCGGCGAAGTAGTAGCTGCCGAGCGGGGCGATCTCGGTGGTGATCTCACCCTTGCCGGCCCGGCTCACGATCGGCTGGAAGGCGTCCCGGGACGACTCCGCGATGGCCCGCTGCTCGTCATTGGTCGTGTAGATCGCCGACCGGTACTGGGTGCCCACGTCGTTGCCCTGGCGCATGCCCTGGGTCGGGTCGTGGTTCTCCCAGAAGACCTTCAGCAGGTCCTCATACGTGATCTTGCTGGGGTCGTACACCACCTGGACTACCTCGGCGTGCCCGGTCCGGCCGGAGCACGCCTCCTCGTACGTCGGGTTCTTGGTGATGCCGCCCGCGTAGCCGGCGGAGGTGGTGTAGACGCCGGGCAGCGTCCAGAACAGCCGCTCGGCACCCCAGAAACAGCCCATGCCGAAGACGGCGACCTGGAGACCCTCCGGGAACGGGCCCTTCAGCGGGGTGCCCAGCACCTCGTGGCGGTCGGCGACCGGCATGGCGATCGGCCGGCCCGGCAGGGCCTGCTCGGGCGAAATCATCTCGGCGTTCATACGGCGCAGGAACACGGTGGGACTCCTCTCGTACCTCTCCCAGCGTGTAACACCGGTGGGTCTTTCTTCCTTACCCGTGCCACTGTGACTCAGGCCCCGCCACCCAGGCCGGCGGCGATCCGGTCGGCGTAGGTCTGTGCGTCGGTGTCGTCGGCGTACCGGGTGCGCGGCCAGAAGAAACCCCGCAGCCCGTCGCCCTTGGTTCGCGGCACCACGTGGGTGTGCAGGTGCGGAACGGATTGGGACACCTTGTTGTTCACCGCCACGAACGTCCCACCCGCCCCCAGAGCGGCCTCCACCGCCACCGCCAGCCGCTGGACCAGCGCGAAGTAGCCGGGCAGCAGGTCGGCCGGAAGCTCGGCCAGGGTCACCAGGTGCGCCCGGGGCACCACCAGCACGTGCCCCTTGAACACCGGACGGGTGTCCAGAAATGCCACCCCGTCCGGCTCGTCGGCGACCCGGAACGCCGGCACGTCACCCGACACGATCCCGCAGAACACGCACCCGCTCATCGCCCCAGGCTATGTCGCCGGCTGACCGGCCCGCCGCCCCCTGGCCGGCACGTGGGGGCCGGGCCGGACAGGCCCGTCCCCACCCGGAGCGCGGGTTCCGTTCCAGCCCGCCGGACGGGGGCACTAGCCTCACCAGAATGAGTCACGGCTTCGAGACGCTCGCCATTCACGCCGGTCAGGACCCTGAGGCCCGCACCGGCGCGGTGATCCCGCCGATCTACCAGACCAGCACGTACGCCCAGGACGCCGTCGGCGCGCCCCGGCTCGGCTACGAGTACAGCCGCTCCGGCAACCCGACCCGTGACGCCCTGCAGGAGTGCCTGGCCGCGCTGGAGGGCGGGCCGGTGGGCCTCGCCTTCGCCAGCGGCCTGGCCGCGGAGGACACCCTGCTGCGGGCCGTCTGCCAGCCGGGCGACCACGTGATCATCCCGGACGACGCGTACGGCGGCACCTACCGGCTCTTCGCCCGGGTGGCCCAGCGCTGGGGCCTGGAGTTCACCCCCGCCAAGGTCTCCGACGCGGCCGCGGTCCGGGCCGCCGTGCAGCCCGGTCGGACGAAGATCGTCTGGGTGGAGACGCCGACGAACCCGCTGCTCGGCATCGCCGACATCGCCGCCCTGGCCGCCGTGGCGCACGACGCGGGCGCGCTGCTGGTTGTCGACAACACCTTCGCCTCGCCGTACCTCCAGCAGCCGATCGCCTTCGGCGCGGACGTGGTGGTGCACTCCACCACCAAGTACATCGGTGGGCACTCCGACGTGGTCGGTGGCGCGCTCGTCGTCGCCGACGCCGGGCTCGGCGAGGAGCTGCGCTACCACCAGAACGCGATGGGCGCGATCAACGGCCCGTTCGACGCCTGGCTCACCCTGCGCGGCATCAAGACCCTCGGGGTACGCATGGACCGGCACTGCGACAACGCCGAGCGGCTCGCCGCGTACCTGGACGGGCACGCCCAGGTGGCCGAGGTGATCTACCCCGGGCTGCCCTCGCACCCTGGTCACGAGGTGGCCGCGAAGCAGATGCGTCGGTTCGGCGGCATGATCTCGTTCCGCGCCTCCGGCGGTGAGGACCACGCCGTGGAGATCTGCAACCGCACGAAGCTCTTCGTGCTCGCCGAGTCGCTCGGCGGCGTGGAATCCCTGATCGAGCACCCGGGCCGGATGACACACGCAAGTGCTGCCGGCTCGCCGCTTGAAGTTCCCGGCGATCTCGTGCGACTGTCTGTCGGCATCGAGACGGTCGACGACCTGCTCGCCGATCTGGAGCAGGCGCTGGGCTGACCGCTGGGGAGGATGGCCGTGCAGGACATCATGTCGACCTGGGTCGGGGCGACCGCCAAGCAGATCGCCCGGGGCGTACGCAGGGGTGACGTCTCGGCCACCCAGGTCGTCGCCGACCACCTGGAGTACATCGCCTCGGCCGACCGCGAGCTGGCGGCTTTCCGCGCCGTTCGCGGCGGCGAGGCGATCACCGAGGCCGAGAAGGTCGACGAGCAGGAGGACCTGGCCAACCTCCCCCTGGCCGGGGTGCCGGTGGCGGTCAAGGAGAACACCCCGGTCGCCGGCCTGCCCACCTGGAACGGGTCGGCAGCCGTGCGGACCGACGTCGCGGAGGCCGACCACGAGGTGGTGCGTCGGCTGCGCGGCGCGGGCGCGGTGATTCTCGGAGTCACCCGGATGCCGGAGCTGGGGCTGTGGGCACTCACCGACGACGACAGCGCGGTGACCCGCAACCCGTGGGACAACACGCGTACCCCCGGCGGCTCCTCCGGCGGCGCCGCCGCCGCGGTGGCCGCCGGGCTGGTGCCGATCGCGCACGGCAACGACGGTCTCGGCTCGATCCGGATTCCCGCGGCCTGTTGCGGCCTGGTCGGGCTCAAGCCCGGCCGAGGCGTGGTCCCCTGCCAGCTCGGCGCGGACGACTGGTTCGGCCTCACCGAGCACGGCATGCTGACCAGCACGGTCGCCGACGCGGCGGTCGGCTTCTCGGTGCTCGCCGGTCGGCGTCCCGAGAAGCTGGTCCCGCCGCAGCGGCTGCGGGTGGGCGTCTCGCTGCGCTCCCCGGTGCGCGGCGTCGCAGCGGACGCGCCCAACCGGGACGCGGTCGCCGCCGCCGGTCGGCTTCTCGCCGCCGCCGGGCACGACACGGTGCCGGCCGATCCGGTCTACCCCACGGCCCTGGGCCTGCAGGGCATCGCCACCTGGTTCGCCGCCGCCGCCACCGACGTCCGGGCTTCCGGGTTGGACCGGCGTGGCCTGCAACGGCGTACCCGGCGGCACGTCGCGCTGGGCGAGTGGGCGCAGCGTCGCGGCTACGTGCGGGAGGCTGACCGGGCCGCCTGGCGGCAGCGGTCGGTCGACTTCTTCACCGACCACTCGGTCGACCTGCTGCTCACCCCCGCGCTGGCCAGCGCGCCGCCGGAGGCCGGGCGCTGGTCCGAGCGGTCCTGGCGGGCGAACATGTCGGCCAACATCCGGTACGCCCCGTACGCCGCACCGTGGAACATCGCCGGCCTGCCGGCGATCGTGGTGCCGGTGGGCCGCCGGCCCGACGGCCTGCCGGTCGCCGTGCAGATCGTCGGCCCGCCCGGCTCGGAACTGCTGCTGCTCGGCGTGGCCGGTCAGTTCGAGATGGCCGCCCCGTGGTCGCGTCACGCCCCCGGTTATCCCCTCGTCGGAACGGGGTCGCCGGCCGCCGCATGATCGTCTACCGTGTGCGCGCAACGTCGCGCGGACCCGGGGGACACCAATGCGCTGCCAGACCTGCGGGGACCCCACGTCCCCCGAGCACAACGACTGCCAGCGCTGCTACACGCCGCTGGGCCAGCCCGCCGTCACGCCGGGTCTGCCGACCTACCGCGTACGCGGGATCGGCCTGGCGGCGAACATCGCCGTCGGCGCGACCGCCCTGCTCTACCTGGTGGTGGCGCTGTCCCCGCTGATCGGGATGGCGATGGCCCGGCAGGCCAGGGCCAACGACGACGTGGACCTGCTGCTCGGCGCGGCGATCGTCGGAGGGCTGCTGTCGCTGCCCATGGTGGTGGCGCACCTCACCGCTGCCGTACTGGTGATCATCTGGACGTGGCGGGCGCGGAAGAACACCGACGCCTTCCCCGGCGCCCTGCCAACGCTGGGGGCCGGCTGGGCGATCGCCGGCTGGCTGGTGCCCTTCGCGAACTTCGTGGTGCCGGCCCGGGTGGTGGCGGGCGTGGCGCGGGACAGCCTCTGGCGGCGGTTCACCCCGACCCTGGTGGTCGTCTGGTGGTGCGCCTGGCTGGTGTTCAGCGTCGGCGATCGGGTGCGCAGCCGCGTGGACGAGCAGGCGTACAACCGGCTGCCGGAGACCCCGTTCACCGACGCCGGCTACCAGGCGTACGTCGACTACTACCGGGACTCCCTGCTCCGCAACACGCTGCCCGCGCTGGGCTGCGCAATCGCCGCGGTGACGCTGATCCTGCTGATCCACCGGATCTCCGCCGCGCAGGAGGCCCGGATCGCCCGCGCCGCCCCGGTGTGGCCGACCGCCCCGGTGTGGCCGACCGCCCCGGTCTGGCCGGGGGCGCCGGTGTGGCCGGCGGCGCCGGTGTGGCCCGCGTCCGCTCCGCCCTCGGCCGGTCCGGCTCCGACGATGGCGACCCCGGCGGCCCCTGCCCCGCCAGAGGCTCCTGCCGCGGCCCCGGCGGGTCCTGCCGCGGCCCCGGCGGGTCCTGCCGCGGCCCCCGCGGGCCCTGCCGCACCGGAGGCCGCGCCGACACCGTGATCCACTCGGGATCGCTGATGTGGCGGTGTCCGGGCGCGGTTGATACCGCGACATCGGGGATGTCGAGTGGATCAACCCGGTGTCGCCGCAGGGGACGCCGGGGCCGGATGGCACGATCGGGGGCATGACGGAACTGGTCGGCCTCGACGACGTACGGGCTGCGCGGAAACTGCTCGCCGACGTCGTCCGGACCACCCCGCTGGAGCCCTGCCGGCCACTGAGCGCGGCACTGGGCGGACCGACCTGGCTCAAGTGCGAGAACGTGCAGCGCGCCGGCTCGTACAAGGTGCGCGGCGCGTACGTGCGGATCTCCCGGCTGTCGGCGGCCGAGCGCGAACGCGGCGTGGTCGCGGCGAGCGCCGGTAACCACGCCCAGGGAGTGGCTCTCGCCGCCGGGCTGGTCGGCACGCACGCGACGGTCTTCATGCCGGTCAACGCGCCGCTGCCGAAGGTCGCCGCCACCAAGGGGTACGGCGCGCAGGTCGAGCTGGCCGGCAACACGGTCGACGAGTCGCTGGTGGCGGCGCAGACGTACGCCGAGCGCACCGGCGCGGTGCTCATCCACCCGTTCGACCACCGGGACGTGATCGCCGGGCAGGGCACGGTGGCGTTGGAGATCCTCGAACAGTGCCCGGACGTGCGGACGATCATCACCGGGGTGGGCGGCGGCGGCCTGATCTCGGGCATGGCGGTGGCCGCCAAGGCACTGCGGCCCGACGTTCGCATCATCGGCGTGCAGGCGGCCGGCGCGGCGGCCTTCCCGCCCTCCCTGGTGGCCGGGGAACCGGTCCGGCTGCCCGCCTTCGCCACCATCGCGGACGGCATCGCGGTCGGGCGACCGGGGGAGATCACGTTCAACCATGTCCGCAAGCTCGTCGACGAGATCGTCACGGTGACCGAGGAGGACATCTCCCGGGCCCTGCTGATGCTGTTGGAGCGGGGCAAGCAGGTCGTCGAGCCGGCCGGGGCGGTCGGCGTGGCCGCGCTCCTGGCCGGCGTGGTGGAGGTGGAGACACCCGTGGTCGCGGTGCTCTCCGGCGGCAACATCGACCCCCTGCTGATGATGCGGGTGATCGAGCACGGGCTGGCCGCCGCGGGTCGCTACCTGCGGGTGACCGTGCGCTGCTCGGACCGGCCGGGGCAACTCGCGTCGCTGCTCAGCCAGATCGCCGAGCACCGGGCCAACGTGGTGGACGTGGAACACCAGCGGGCCAATCCGCACCTGGGCCTCGGGGAGGTGGAGGTGGCGCTGTCGGTGGAGACCCGTGGTGTGGAGCACTCCGACACGCTGATCAGCGCCTTGCGGGCCAGTGGTTACCAGGTGGTCTTCGCCGCCGAGGCGTGACACGGGTGGGTGTCACGCCTCGGCGGCGGCACACGTCAGACGGCGCTCAGGTGCCCTGTGCCCTGAAAAGCCGCTCGGCGACCGCGGCGCAGAGCCGCGTGACGCTCAGCCGGAGAACGGCTCGAAACTGACCACGGTCACCTTGATGTCGGCGCCACTCGGGGCCGTGTAGGTGCAGGTCTGCCCGGAGCGGCCACCCAGGATCGCCTTACCGAGCGCCGACTCGGGGCTGTAGACGGTGAGGTCGGTGGTGGCGGCGATCTCCCGTGAGCCGAGCAGGAAGGTCTCGGTGTCGTCGGCGTCGTCGTCGAAGTAGATCGTCACGACCATGCCGGGCGACACCGCGTCGGCCGTCGGGGCCTCGCCGACCTTGGCGGTGCGCAGCAGTTCCTGCAGGTAGCGGATGCGACCCTCGGCCTTGCCCTGCTCCTCGCGGGCGGCGTGGTAGCCGCCGTTCTCGCGCAGGTCACCCTCCTCGCGCCGAGCGTTGATCTCGGCTGCGATCGCCGGCCGGTTGGCGATGTGCTCGTCGAGCTCGGCCTGGAGGCGGTCGTACGCGTCCTGGGACAGCCAGGTGGCGGGCGCCTCGTTGCCAGTGGACACAGGCGTTCTCCTCAGTTGTGCGTGGCTGGCTGACAGGTGAACTACCAAGTTACCAGTGCGGTACGACACAGCGTGGCGGCGATCACCGCCGGTGTCCGCCTCCGGCACTCGCGGTCGACGCGCCGCGACGGGTTGACCGCAGGCGTTGCGGAGTGACGTCTGCGCAGCTCAGGCAGGAGGCCGGCAGCGCAGCACCTCGCCGATGAACGGTCTGGCGGAGGTGCTCAGACGGTGCCGGGTGGTGACGTGCCGGTCGCCGGGTGCGGCGCTCACCGTGACCTCTTCGCGGGCCACCTCGACGCCGGCGCGGTCCCGGGCGCGCAGCACACAGACCGCCGAGCCGCCCGACGGCACGGTCACCCGGAAGTCGACGACCACCTGGCTGTCCGTGATGTCGGTGTACGTGATCACCTGAGCGTCGTAGACCGGGTCGCCGTACTGCCGGTAGAGCCGCAGCGAGATCAGGCTCAGCACCGTCACCAGCACCAGGAGGACCAGCGCGGCCAGCAGCGTACGGCGGCGGCCCCCGCCGGGCGCCCGGCGGCGACCGTAGCGGCCGGCGGGGAAAACCGGCGCGCCCGGTGAAATTGTGGCGTGCGTCTCGGTCACCGGCGGGTATCTCCTGGCGTTGTTGTCGGCGGCATCGGCAAGAATGGCAGAAGTCCATCCTCCCAGCCCGGCCAAACGGCAGGAATGGCAGGTCGGGCCCCGCGGTGCCGACCGGCAGCGGGGCGAGGAGGGTCCCGGCAGGTCAGCCGGTCGAGCCCGGTCGGGTCCACCGGCCGGCACAGACGAGGAGCGCCGAAGTTGGCAGAGCAGCTGCGTCTCATGGCCGTCCACGCGCACCCGGACGACGAGTCGAGCAAGGGTGCGGCGACGATGGCGAAGTACGTCGCCCAGGGGGTGGACGTGCTGGTGGTGACGTGCACCGGTGGTGAGCGGGGCAGCGTGCTCAACCCCAAGCTCGACCGGCCTGACGTCTGGGCCAACATCGCGGAGATCCGGCGCGCCGAGATGGACGCCGCGCGGGCGATCCTCGGCGTCGACCAGGCCTGGCTCGGGTTCGTCGACTCCGGCCTGCCCGAGGGTGACCCGCTGCCGCCGCTGCCCGAGGGCTGCTTCGCGCTCCAGGACGTCGAGGTGGCGGCCGGCCCGCTGGTGCGCCTGATGCGTGAGTTCCGTCCGCACGTGGTGACCACGTACGACGAGGAGGGTGGCTACCCGCACCCCGACCACATCATGTGCCACAAGGTGAGCGTGGCCGCGTTCGAGGCCGCCGGCGACCCGGAGCGCTACCCGGAGCTGGGTGCCCCCTGGCAGCCGCTGAAGCTCTACTACGACATCGGTTTCTCCAAGGCCAGGATCATGGCCCTGCACGAGGCCATGCTCGCCACCGGCGCCGAGTCGCCGTACGAGGATTGGCTCAAGCGCTGGGACGAGCGCCCGGACAAGGGCCCCCGCATAACCACCCGGGTGGACTGCGCCGAATACTTCCCCGTCCGGGACGACGCGCTGCGCGCCCACGCCACCCAGGTCGACCCGGACGGCTTCTGGTTCCACGTGCCCATGGAGCTGCAGCAGCGTGCCTGGCCGACGGAGGATTTCGAGCTGGCGCGCACCGTGGTGGACAGCCCGCTGCCCGAGTCCGACCTCTTCGCCGGAGTGCGGGAGACGGCGCACGCGGGTTGATTCCGGCCGGGGCTACCCTGGTAGGCAGTCGCACAACGGAGGAACGCCATGCTGACCGCTGCCCAGGTGCTCGCGGAGAACAACTTCGGTGACACCCGCACGGGTGGTCTGGCCGGACCGATGGGCCTCTTCCTCATCCTGCTGCTGTCCGCCGCGACCATCCTGCTGATCCGCAACATGAACGCCCGACTGCGGCGTCTGCCCGACCGGTTTCCCCAGCAGGGGCGGCCGACCGATGCGACCAGGGCCGACGCTTCAGTCGTCGATCCGACAGACGGGACCAGCGCGCATGATTCATCCACGCGCGCTCCCAATGGGCACCAGCAGCAGCGGAACGGGTAGTCCGCGCATGATTCACGCCGAACCGGGTGGTGGACCCCTGTTGCGACCACCCGGTTTGGCTTAGCCTTCCGCCGGGGGGACCAAAAGTCCCCGAGCCGTGCGCGGAAGGGGGCGCCGATGACCGTCACAGCACCGGCCGCCCGCCGTACCGTCGGTCGGTCGGCTGACGGGGGAGGTCGATGACCTCCGGCACGGGCGGCGACCCGTTCGACCGTCTCGGGGTGCACGGCATGCCAGCCCGGCTGCTCGTGCTGACGGCTGCGGTGACGGTGACGGCTCTGGCCGCCGCCGTGGTCGGTCTGACCCTTCCGGCCGGGCTGCCGTCCGATGATCCTCTTGGTGCTCCGGCCCGCTTCGGCATCGCCGTCGCCGTCCTCGCCGTGGCCCAACTCGCCCGGCTTCGCTTCCGCACCTCCGCCGGCATGGTCAGCATCACCTGGGGCGAGGCCGCCCTGATCGTCTGCCTCTACCTCGCGCCGGCCGGCTGGCTGCCGTCGGCCACCCTGCTCGGCACCGGGCTGGCCTGGACGGCGCTGTCGCTGCACAGCGACCGTCGCCCGCCGCTGGAGATCGTCCGGATCGCCGCGTCGCTGACTGCCGCGTCGGCGCTGGCCGTGACCGTGACCACCGCCCTGGGGCATCCGCTGCTCGCCTCGCCGACGCCGATGCTGGCGCTGGCCGTGATCGCCGGTTCGGTGACCTACCTCCTGGTGACCGCGTGGCTCGGTGGCGTGACGCTGGGTCTGCGGCACGGGCTGCCCATCGGGCCGCCGCTGCTCGCCGCGCTGCGCGGCAAGCTGCTGATGTTCGTGGGCAACGTGGCGGTCGGCCTGGTCGTGGTCGCGCTGCTGGAACTGGATCCGCGCTGGTTGCTGCTGCTCCCGCCATTGCTCTGGCTGCTGCAACAGACCTACCGCTACCGGCTGCGCGCGGACCAGGAACGCCGAACGTGGCGTGCCTTCGCCGAGGCCACCGCGGCCCTCAACCAGCTCGACGAGCGGGGCGTGGCCAGCGCGGCGGTGACCGGCGCGCTGGCGCTGTTCAACGCCGAGTTGGTCGACGTCGACGTGGCCCGGGCCGACGGCAGGTGGCGTCGCTACCGGGGAGACGCCGGCGGTCGGCTGCTCGACCGGGAGGTGAGCCCTCCGGACCGGTCGGAGCCCGACGAGTACGAGTTGGTCCGTCCCCTGTCGGTGGGCGCCGCGCCGGTCGGCCAGCTACGGGTCCGGTTCCCGCGCTCCGCTCCACCCGCGACCCGGGAACGGGACGCGGTGGCGGCCTTCGGCGACGCGCTCGCCGCCGCCCTGCACGACGCCGCGACCCATCGCGAGCTGCGGCTGGTCACCGCCCGATCGTCGTACGAGGCGGTGCACGACCCGCTCACCGGGCTGGCGAACCGTACGGCGATGCTCGGCAAGGGCGACCAGTCGCTGCGGCAGCTCGCCCACGACCACCTGGTTGCGCTGCTGCTGCTGGACATCAACCAGTTCAAGGAAGTCAACGACACCCTCGGGCACGCGGCCGGCGACCAGTTGCTGCGGCTGACCGCCAACCGGCTCAGCGCGCTGGCCCGCCCCGGTGACCTGCTCGGCCGGCTCGGCGGCGACGAGTTCGCGCTGCTGCTCACCTCGGTCCCCGTGCTCGGCGACCGGGCCGCGCCGATGGCGCACGCGCTGCGGCAGGCTCGCGAGATCGCCGAGCGGCTGGCCGCACCGACCGAGGTGGCCGGGGTGCGGATGTCCATCGAGGTCTCCGTCGGGGTGGTGGTCGCCGACGCCGGCACCGCCGACCTGACCGAGCTGCTGCGCCGCGCGGACATCGCGATGTACCAGGCCAAGGAGGGCGGCGGCAGCGTCGCCGCGTACGACAGCACCCGGGACGCGGCCAGCACCGACCAGTTGGCCCTGCTGGCCGAGCTGCGCGAGGCGCTGAAGGTCGACGACCAGTTGGTGCTGGCGTTGCAGCCGGCGGTCGACCTGGCCACCGGCGCGCCCACCGGGGTGGAGGCGCTGATCCGCTGGCAGCACCCCCGCCGTGGCTGGCTGAACCCGGCCGACTTCATCCGCCCGGTGGAAAACAGCGAGCAGCTCGGCACCTTCACCCGCTACGTGCTCGACAAGGCGCTCGGCGTGGCCGCCGGCTGGGCCCGCGAGGGGCTGGACGTCCCGATCTCGGTCAACCTCTCCGCGCGCAGTCTGCTCGACCCGCGCCTGCCGGCGGAGATCGCCGACGCGCTGCGCCGACATCAGGTGCCGCCGCACCGGCTGGTCCTGGAGATCACCGAGACGGTGGTGATGAGCGAGCTGGAGATCATCGACGAGGTGCTCGCCACGCTCCGGTCGATGGGTGTGCAGCTCGCGGTGGACGACTTCGGCACCGGCTTCTCCTCGTTGACCTTCCTCACCCGGATCGCCGTGGACGAGTTGAAGGTGGACCGCTCGTTCGTGATCCGGATGACCGACTCGCCGGAGGCCGCGGCGATCGTCCGGACCACCGTCGGGCTCGCCCACGAGCTGGGGCTGCGGGTGGTCGCCGAAGGCGTGGAGACGGCCGAGCAGCGGCTGGCCCTGGCCGAGCTGGGCTGCACGTCGGCGCAGGGCTACCACTTCTTCAAGCCGATGCCGGCGGACAAGATCGGCGCGGTGCTCGGGTCGCTGCGCGACTCGGCCGAGTCGAACGTCTTCCGGCTACGCGCCGACGGCGCCTCCTGACGAGGAAAGCCGGGGGTTAACAGGAATTGCGTAGCGGAGTGCGCTTGCAGAACCGGACACCGGGGCGGTAAGTCCTACTGCACCTGGGGAGCGCTGGCCGCACCGCCCTCCATCGCTAGGGCCAGGCACTCCTGCCCGGACAAAGCCGTGCCCCGGGCGGCATGCAGAGCAGAGGCGGACCCGGGGCTTACGTCCTTGACGGTACCACGCCAACCCACGCAGGTAACCCGTTCGGACGGAGTGACTGAGCATGAGCGCCGACGACCTGCCGGCCTGGATTCGCCGAGCGTTCTCCGTCCCGCGACTGAACCCGTACCTGACGGAGAGCGGGCAGGATCCGGATGAAGCGGTGGGGCTCTACTGGTGGAACATCGAGGTATCTGCTGCCTTCTACGGACCGCTGCACTGTCTCGAAGTTGCGCTCAGGAATGCTCTACACGACCAACTCTGCCGCCGATTCGGTCGATCGGACTGGTGGGCGTCGGCGTCGGTTCCCCTGACCGATCACGGCATCCGACTGGTGACCGAAGCGACGCTCAAGTGCCGTCGCAGGGGCCTGACGCCACCCACGGCCGATGATGTCGTCGCCGAACTGAGCTTTGGATTCTGGGTTTCTCTGCTCAGCAATCACCGCGGCTCCTCCTACGACCGGTTGCTCTGGGTCCCGACGCTGCACCTGGCGTTCCCGCATTACTCTGGCCGAAGGGATGAACTGCACGAGGCGTTCGAAACCATGCGGCTGCTGCGGAACAGGATCATGCACTACGAGCCCATCCACCACCGGGACCTGGCCGCCGACCACCGCAAGCTCTATCTCCTGTTGGGCAGGATGGATCCCACGCTGGCAAAGGAGATCCGAGGGCTGGATCGAGTCGAGACGGTCCTTATGCGACGCGTAGATTTACGTTCGCGAATAGCGCGGCCGGGCTTCTGAGGCTCGCATGGACACCCTCGGCGCAGATCTCGTTTCCCGATCTGACATCGCACGCCTCGCGGGCGTGGAACGCCCGGCCGTCACCAACTGGGAGCGTCGGTACTCCAACTTCCCGAGACCGGTCGAAACGCCTCGCGGACAACTTTTCCAACGAGACGAGGTGGTCGCCTGGCTCTCTCGGCGTCCAATACCTATGAAGTCGCTCCGGGATGACGAACTGCCGGGTAGTACATACGGCTGCCGTGTGGAACCAAGTGCGCAGCCCGGAGCGCAGAGGGAAGAGTCCGCATCCGAAGGGGATTGCCGACTGGTCAGGGAGGTCGTCGGTCTTACGGCGGACCTTCACCGATCGGCGACCCGCGATGGTGTTTTTTGGCACGTCGTCCTGGCGCTCGTATTCCTGCGCCGCTTCCGACCGGTGGTCTGGCACCATCTTCTACTCAACCAGCCGGCCCAACGAAATAATCAGTTCGCCGGCGTATTCGCAGACGCTGGCTTGTTCGAGTCGGCTAGGATTGCCGAGCGGTTGGTCGACGCGCCACCGGCGACTCTGCGCCCCTTGGGTCGCGTGATCGACCTCCTTGACAGCGTGGCCGCGGAGCCGTCTGATCTCCTCGCCGTCTTCGAGCACGCGCTCGACCAGCTCGGCGACGACCTGTCGTACGAGTTTGTCACCCCTCGATCGGCCGCTCGGCTGATTGCGGAGATGGTTGGTCCGATCACTGCTGGCTCGCGTTGTTTCGATCCGTTCTGCCGCACGGGAGAACTTCTCGTCGAGGTCAACCGTGTGGCTGGAGAGGGCGGTGCCGTACCCGTTGTCGTGAGGGGTTCGCACCCCGAACCAGCTTTCGTGGAACTGGCGGAGATGAACCTTTCCATGCATGGGGCGAGTGCCCTCGTGTCGAGGTCGGAGCCGGCTTCACCCGCGATGCCTGTCAGTGACCGGTTCGACGTCGTGGTATCGAATCCGCCTTTCGGCTCGCTGGCGGAAGCCGACGTGATGCATCGGCGGTATGGACCCTCCCGCAGGCGGGAGTTTAACTGGCTGCAAATCGTCGTCGAATCGCTCGACGAGAATGGGCGGGGCGGAGTCATCATGCCCAATGGTGCCGCCTTCACCCTCAGTCACCGGGATCGGGAAATCCGGCGAGCTCTTGTCGAGGATGGAGCGCTTACCGCAGTGGTGGCCCTGCCCACGCAGCTCTTCCGGGGGACATCGATCGGGGTGACCCTGTGGCTGGTGCAACGTCCATCCGGACAGAGCGGTGAGATGCTCTTCATCGACGCCCAGAAGCTGGGCGTCATGTCCACGCGGACCCGCCGGCAGTTGACGCCGCAGGACATCGAGGAAGTGTCCCAGGAGTATCGACGCTGGCGGTTGGCCCTCCGGACGGACGGCACGTTTGTCCCGCGGGCCGGCTTCAGCGCGACAGCCACGGCGGCTGCCATTGCCAAACAGAACTACTCGTTGTTTCCGCCGAGCTACGTGGAGCCTGGCCCGATCGCACCGGACCGCGACTCCGAGGCGGACTTCTGGACGCTGGCGAAAGAGTTGGTTCGATTGACCGATGCTGCGCAAGAGGCAGATGCCGACGTCCGCAAGATGTTGAGGGGGTTCAGCGAAGGATGAGCCTGCTGGATGTCGTACCCCGAGGCTGGGCGGAGTCCAGTCTGGGAGATGTCGCCGATATTCGGTCCGGGCCCTCGGGAGCGGCTGTGAAGACGGACGACCGCAGCGCGGACGGCGTAGGCATGATCGCTCCAAAGGACCTACATGACGGGCGGGTCCAGCCGGGTGCTGTCAGCCGCGTCCGTGCCGATGTGGCGGCCGCTCTCGCGCCCTACACCGTCGTTCTGGACGACATCGTTGTTACCCGAACCGGCACGGTTGGCCGACTCGCATGGATTCCGTCGGCATGCAACGGGTGGCTTTTCTCCACCAGCCTGATGAGGGTACGTCCTCATCGAGTGGTGTCGCGGTATCTCGCCTACTACCTCGCGCTGCCCGAGGCGCAGGAGTGGGTACGGCGGCGAGCCCGGGGTACGGCTGTGCCGTCGATGAGCGCGGCAGTGCTCGCTGGCCTGCCGGTAGTGCTTCCGCCCCTTGAGGATCAGCAAGAGATCGCTCGTGCTCTCGCGCTGTTGGATGCGCAGGTCGAGGCACACGCCACGCTGAGTCGGTTGGCAGCGCAGACACGGAATACGCTGGCCGGAATGATGATGCGAGGTGAAAGGCCGGACCGGCTCGCGCTTCGTGGGTAACTTTTTCACACTCTTCTGGCATGGCTGGTTATGGTCGTCGGGTGAACCGACTCGCCGACGCCACCAGCCCGTACCTGCTCCAGCACGCCGACAACCCGGTCGACTGGTGGCCCTGGTGCGACGAGGCATTCGCCGAGGCGAAGCGACGGGACGTCCCGGTGCTCATCTCGGTCGGCTACGCGGCCTGCCACTGGTGCCACGTCATGGCGCACGAGTCGTTCGAGAACGAGCAGGTCGGCGCCCTGCTGAACGACAACTTCGTGTCGATCAAGGTGGACCGTGAGGAGCGCCCCGACGTCGACGCCGTCTACATGACCGCCACCCAGGCGATGACCGGGCAGGGCGGCTGGCCGATGACGGTCTTCGCCACCCCGGACGGCACCCCGTTCTTCTGCGGCACGTACTTCCCGCGCGCCAACTTCACCCGCCTGCTCCAGTCGGTCACCACCGCCTGGAAGGACCAGCGGGACGAGGTGCTGCGCCAGGGTGCCGCCGTGGTCGAGGCGATCGGCGGCGCACAGGCCGTGGGTGGCCCCACCGCCCCGCTGGACGCCCCGCTGCTCGACGCCGCGGCCGCCAACCTCGCCGGTGAGTACGACGCGACGAACGGCGGTTTCGGGGGCGCCCCGAAGTTCCCGCCGCACATGAACCTGCTCTTCCTGCTGCGCCACCACCAGCGCACCGGCGACCCGCGCAGCCTGGAGATCGTCCGGCACACCGCCGAGGCGATGGCCCGGGGCGGCATCTACGACCAGCTGGCCGGCGGCTTCGCCCGCTACTCGGTGGACGCGCACTGGACGGTGCCGCACTTCGAAAAGATGCTCTACGACAACGCGCTGCTGCTGCGCGTCTACACGCAGCTCTGGCGGCTGACCGGCGACCCGCTGGCCCGTCGGGTCGCCCGGGACACGGCCCGGTTTCTCGCCGACGAGCTGCACCGGCCGGGGGAGGGGTTCGCGTCCGCGCTGGACGCCGACACCGAGGGCGTCGAGGGGCTCACCTACGCCTGGACGCCGGCGCAGCTCGTCGAGGCGCTCGGCGACGAGGACGGCCGGTGGGCCGCCGACCTGTTCACGGTGACCGAGGCTGGCACGTTCGAGCACGGCATGAGCGTGCTCCGGCTCGCCCGGGACGTCGACGACGTCGCGCCCGAGATCCGGGCCCGCTGGCAGCGGGTGGTCGGGCAGTTGCTCGCGGCCCGCGACACCCGGCCCCAGCCGTCCCGCGACGACAAGGTGGTGGCCGCCTGGAACGGGCTGGCGATCACCGCGATCGCCGAGTTCCTCCAGGTCGCCGCGCTGTACGCGTCGCCGCAGGACGAGGACGCCAACCTGATGGAGGGCGTCACCATCGTCGCCGACGGCGCGATGCGTGACGCCGCCGAGCACCTGGCCACCGTGCACCTGGTCGGCGGCCGGCTGCGCCGGGTCTCGCGCGACGGCAGGGTCGGCGAGCCGGCCGGGGTGCTGGAGGACTACGGCTGCGTGGCCGAGGCGTTCTGCGCGCTGCACCAGCTCACCGGCGAGGGTCGCTGGCTCAGCCTGGCCGGTCAACTGCTGGACACCGCGCTGGAGCACTTCGCCGCGCCCGGGGGCGCGTACTACGACACGGCCGACGACGCGGAGCGGCTGGTCGCCCGGCCGGCCGACCCGACCGACAACGCCACCCCGTCGGGTCGGTCGGCGCTGATCGCCGGCCTCGTGTCGTACGCCGCGCTGACCGGGGAGACGCACTATCGGGAGGCCGCCGAGACCGCGCTCGCCACCGTGGCGCCGATCGTCGGGCGACACGCCCGGTTCGCCGGGTACGCGGCCATGGTCGGCGAGGCGCTGCTCTCCGGGCCGTACGAGATCGCTGTGGCGACCGACGACCCGGCCGGCGATCCGCTGGTGGCCGCGGCTCGGCGGCACGCCCCGCCCGGAGCGGTGGTGGTCGCCGGTCGCCCGGACCAGCCCGGGGTGCCGCTGCTCGCCGACCGGCCGCTGGTCGACGGACGGTCCGCCGCGTACGTCTGCCGGGGTTTCGTCTGCCAGCGACCGGTCACCTCGGTCGAGGACCTGGTCGCCGAGCTGGGTTGAGCCGTAGCGCCCGGTAATTGCCGGCGCCGCGCACCGGGCGGTCGGTGCGGCGTTGTCGAGGTGGGTCACCGGCCCTGCGGATCGGCACGGCGGCCGCCCGGATAGGCTGGCCGCGCTATGGATTCCCGTACCGGTCTGCCTGTTGTCGGCATGGTGGGTGGCGGCCAGTTGGCCCGGATGACCCACCAGGCCGCGATCGCCCTCGGCCAGTCACTGCGTGTGCTCGCGAGCGCCCCCGACGACGGCGCGGCGCTGGTCGCCGCCGACGTCCAGTACGGCGACCACACCGATCTGGCCGCCCTGCGCACCTTCGCCAAGGGCTGTGACGTGGTCACCTTCGACCACGAGCACGTGCCCAACGAGCACATCCGCACCCTGGCGGCCGAAGGGGTGACCCTGTACCCGCCGGCGGACGCGTTGCTGCACGCCCAGGACAAGCGGGTGATGCGGGAACGCCTCACCGAGCTGGGCGCTCCCAACCCGGTGTGGCGGCCGGTCAGCGAGCCCGCCGACCTGGTCGGCTTCGGTGAGCAGGTCGGCTGGCCGGTGGTGCTCAAGGCGGCCCGGGGCGGCTACGACGGTCGGGGTGTCTGGATGGTGGACGACGCCACCCAGGCCACCGAGCTGGCGACCACGCTGCTCGCCGGAGGCACCCGGCTGATCGTCGAGGAGCGGGTGCCGCTGCGTCGCGAACTCGCCGTGCAGGTGGCCCGCTCGCCGTTCGGGCAGGTGGCCGCGTACCCGGTTGTCGAGACGGTCCAGCGCGACGGCATCAACGTCGAGGTGCTGGCCCCGGCGCCCGGCCTGGACGAGGAGTTGGCCGTCGCCGCTCAGCAGCTCGCCATCGACCTGGCCACCGCGCTCGGCGTGGTCGGCCTGCTGGCCGTGGAGCTGTTCGAGGTGCGCGACGACGCGGGCCGGCCGGCGATCGTGGTCAACGAGCTGGCCATGCGCCCGCACAACTCGGGGCACTGGACCATTGAGGGCGCCAGGACCTCGCAGTTCGAGCAGCACCTGCGGGCGGTGCTGGACTACCCGATGGGTGACACCGCGCTGACCGCGCCGGTGGTCGTGATGGCGAACGTCCTCGGCGGCGAGCCGGGCGGAATGTCGATCGACGAGCGGCTGCACCACCTCTTCGCCGCCGAGCCGGGCGCCAAGGTGCACCTCTACGGCAAGCAGGTACGCCCCGGCCGCAAGATCGGGCACGTCACGGTGCTCGGCGACGACCTGGACGACGTACGGGCGCGGGCGGCGCGGGCCGCACGCTGGCTGCGCCTGGGGCATGAGTGACCCGGGCGGCCGCGAACCAAGGAGGACCCCGGTGACCACGGTCGGACTGATCATGGGTAGCGACTCGGACTGGCCCACGATGCGGGCCGCCGCCGAGGTGCTGGACGACTTCGAGGTGTCCTACGAGGTGCGGGTCATCTCGGCACACCGGACGCCGGTCGCGATGATCGACTATGGTCGCGACGCCGCCGACCGGGGGCTCAAGGTGATCATCGCCGGTGCCGGTGGCGCCGCCGCCCTGCCGGGCATGGTCGCCTCGGTGACGCCGCTGCCGGTGATCGGCGTGCCGGTGCCGTTGAAGCACCTCGACGGGATGGACTCGCTGCTGTCCATCGTGCAGATGCCGGCGGGGATTCCGGTGGCCACCGTGTCGATCGGCAACGCCCGCAACGCCGGCCTGCTGGCCGTCCGGATCCTCGGCGCCTCCGACGAGACCCTGCGCGCCCGGATGGCGACGTACCAGCGGGACCTGGAGCAGCTCATCAAGACCAAGGACGCAGCCCTCCAAGCCACCCTCCCGTAACCCCTGCGGCCAACCCGGCCGGGTGACGGTGACCGGCGCACGAACCCGGCTCACTCACCGCCCCCACCCACCCACGCCGCCGTGACCCTCCGCTTCATCTCATGCCGCGCAGCGCGGTCTGCAAGCGTTCCTGGGCGCGGCGGCGGCGTTCGTTGCTGGCCCCGAGGACGAGCAGCAGGAGCCCCACGGGGATCAGCGCCAGCCACGGGCCGAGGCTGAACAGCGCGTGGATCGCGGCGATCGCGGTGACCGACGCGCCGACGATCACCGGGGCCTGCTGCCGGCTGGACGAGCCGAAGATCAGCACCGCCACCGCACCGAGCAGCAGCAGCATCTGCCGCAACGTGCTGGAATCGGTGGCCAGCACGATCGCCAGCGTCGGCAGGAACGCGGCGACCAACGCCGGCCCGTACGCCACCCAGCTGCTCAGATCCGGTCGGTGCCGTAGTTCGAGCACGCCGACCAGCAGGGCCAGCGCGGCGAACGGCAGCGTGTACGCCTCGGGCAGCGCCACGTCGGCGACGCGCATCAGGATCCACCAGGCGGTGATCTCGCAGAACACCACAGCCCAGAAGAGGATTCGGCGTTCCACCGGCCGTCGTCCGGGACGGGTCGCCGCCACGCCGAGGACCGCTCCCCAGGCGGCCAGCAGGGCGGCGATGTGCCGGGGGGAGTCGAAGGCGAGCGCCAGCGCGATCAGGGCCGCCGCGTACCCGCTCCACTGCACGGTGGCGGCCTCGCGCTGCGCCTCCGGGCGGCGCAGTCGGGGCAGGGTCGCGGCGAACACCTGCAGGACCGCTCCGACGGCGAGCACCCCGAACGCGGACCAGACCGCTGCCAGCCCGACGATCAGGCCGGCGGTGAGCACGAAGAGCTGGGCCATCAGCGAGGCGAAGAGCCAGCCGAGGATGCGCGCCCGCTGGGTAGTGCCGAACAGGGCCGCCACCACGCCCACGCCGACCGCGCCCCCGAGGGTGAACAGGGTCAGTTGCCGGTCGGCCAGGCTGCCGGCCAGGCCGGCCCCACCGGCGGCGAGGCCGATGGCGAAGACCAGCACCCGGGCCAGCCGCAGCGAACGGGCCGGCTCGACGAGGGGCGGTGGCGGGGTCAGGGCGAGGCCGAGCATGGAGATGGTGAAGACGGAGAGCGCGGCGAGCGTGCTCGCCGGCCACCCACTGCCCAGCGCGATGGGCGCGATCAGCAGCGTGACGGCAGCGCCGGGTAGCACCACCGGTACGGCACGGGACCGCCGTCCGCCGCTGAACCCGGTGGCGGCCAGGGCCGCCGTCGCGGTGAGCAGCAGCGCGGTCAGCACGTGGGTCGGGTTGACCACGTCCGCCGGCGGCGTGAGCAGCTCCGGCGGCGGACCCTGCCAGATCCGGCTCAACGTGCGGTGCGGCTCGACGAGGGCGACGACCAAGGCGGGCGCGATCGACGCGACCGCCAGGGCGGTCGGCAGCGCGGCGGCCGCGAGCGCGCCGGCGGAGGGGCTGACCCGCCACCGCCGCCGGTCCGGGTCGTCCGGCAGTCGCCGCAGCGCACCGTCGAGGAGCACCGCCCAGCGGCGGACCGGCTGGGCGGAACCGGTGGGCGGCACGGTCGCCGCGCGGATCAGCTCGGCGAGGACACCGAGCAACGCGGCGGCGGCCGCGTAGACCCCGGCCGGGAGCCCGGTGGGGATGGCGGCGAGCGCGCTGATGCTGGCACCGCCGACCACGGCCACGCTGACCCAGGGCAGGTACTGCGGAACGTGCCGGCGTACCGCGGCGACGCCGGCCAGACCGAGGCTGGACGCGGCCAGCGCGGCGGTCAGCACCACCTGTGCCGAGTGCTGGAACTCGACGGCCAGCGCCGCCACCGCGCCGGGCAGCGCGAGCAGCGCGGCGCCGGCCGCCGCGCCACCGATCTGCGCCAGGTGCGGCGGCATGCCCTCGGTCTCCAGGTCGGTCACCTGCGGCCCGGCCAGGACGCGCGCCAGCGCGGCCACCACGATGCCGATCAGCGCGATGCTGCCCAGCGCCAGCGCGGTGGTCCACGGGCGGACCAGGCCGGCACCGGCCCCGTGCAGCGCGACCACCCCGGCCACGGTGGCCCGGGACAGCCCGGCCCGAGCCTCCTCGCTGGCCACCGCCGCCATCCCGTAGACGGTGGCGACCATGGCCCCGACGAGCACCGGCGACCACCAGGGCAGGTCGAACGCGGCCGGTGCGCCGATCGTGGCGAGCACCACGGCCACGCCGGACGCGTCCCACCGCCAGGGCGGCGGGAGCAGGACGCCGGCGGCGACGGCCAACAGCACCAGCGCGATGGGCGCCTGCCAGGTCGCGCCGCCGGTCGGCGCGGCCGGCCAGCCGCTCAGGTCGCCGTCCCAGATCGGCCCGGGGGTGGCCAGCACACCGACCCCACCGCGCAGCGCCGTCCAGCCGGCGAGCACCCCGATGAGCAGGCCGCCGACGGCGATGCCGAGGATCGGGCCGCGTCGCCACTCCTCGGGCATGGCACGGGCGCCCACGGCCACCACCAGGACCAGGCCGGCGGCCACCGCCAGTTGTCCACCCGGAGCGAGGACCGCGGCGATCCGCACCATCGTGGCGATCAGGGCGGTGGTCACCGCCGCGGCGGCCAGGTCCGAGCCGTCCAGGGTGAGGTCCGAGCGGCGGCCGGCGTCGATCGACGGGGCCAGGAAGAGCAGCACCGCGGCGACCAGCAGCAGCGCACCGACCCAGGCGTCGGCGACCGTCGCACCGGGCGCGCCGAAGGCGGCGGCGGTGACGACGAGCGCGCCCATCCCGGTGCCGACCGACAGGGGCGCCGGGATACGCCGCTGGGACACCTGCACCATGGCGGCGTACCCGAGGGTCACACAGACGGCCAGGAAGCTCGCCGCCAGCACCGGGACGGTCGCCTCGCGGAGGCTGGCCGGGGTGGGGGTCTCGTCGACGGGCATGGTCGCGGCGACGAACGCGGCCACCGCTCCGGGCAGCGCGAAGGCCGCCCCTCCGGCGGCCCAGTCCGTGACCGTGTCGGCGGCGGCCGACGCGATCCGGACCCGGGGCGCCAGCGCGACCAGCGCACCGGCCGCGAAGAGGGTGAGCAGGACCGCGGCGGTGAGCGCCGGTCGGGACAGGCCGGCGCCCGCGCCGAACAGGCCCACCACGGCGGCGCCGGCCGCGTGGGCCAGGGCGGCCCGGGTGGTACGCGCGGAGAGGCCGATGACCCCGATGCCGATCGCGGTGACCACCATCGGCCAGGGCGCCGAGGCCCAGCCGAGCCCGAACGACGCCGGTACGGCGAGCGCCGTCAGCGCGGCCCCGGCGACCGCGAACTCGCGGCGGATCTCCGGCGGCAGGGCCAGCACCGCGGCGATGGTGAGCAGGAACGCGGCGGCGGCGAGTTGCCACGTGGTCGGGCCGACCGCGGCGGCCAGCTCGGCCGGGTACCTGTCCAGGTCGGCGCTCCACGCGGGCAGTGCCGCCCGGACCGGGGCGACCCCGGCGCGCAGTGCTCCTCCGGCGACAACCAGTCCGCTGACGGTGAGGGCGACCGCCGAGGCGATCTGCGGGCCGCGTCGGGCGGTCTCGGGGACCGCGCGTACCGCCAGCCCGGTCACCGTGATCACCGCCGCGATCAGCAGCAACGCCTGGCCGGGCAGGGCCACGGAGACGATCCGGCCGAACGCGCCGATCACGGCCAGGGTGAGGATGCCGGCCGCCACGTCCGGCAGCGGTGGGCGGCGCAGCACCAGCGCGCCGGCCAGCCCGACGGCGGCGGCCAGCAGGAGCACCAGTCCGGCGCCGGTCGCCGTCGGCACGGCCTGCGCCCGCAGCAGGGCGGTGACCGCGTACGCCAGGGCGACCGCGACGGCCACGGCGTGCAGCGACCAGGTCAGCTCGCGCAGACCGGGCACCGGGCGGGCGGGCCGGGCGTCGACGGTGCCCGCGCCCGCGTCGATCAGCTCGCCGGCCTCCTCCGGGTCGGCCTCCGGTCGCGCCTCGGCGGCACGTTGCCGGGGCGCCGCCGATCCGCTGGCCGCGTCCGGCAGGTCCTGCCGGACGGGGCGCTCCACCACGATCGGGGAGCGGGCCAGCCAGAGGTCGAGGAGGGCCACCAGGGTCAGCACCAGCGCCCAGCCGCCCGGCCCGGTGATCCGGTCGTACGCGAGCAGCGGCAGCACCGGCTGCGCGGCGACCACTGTCGCGAAGCGGGGCGCGCGCAGCCCGGTCCAGGCGGCGTACCCGACGGACACGGCGGCGGTGGCCGCGAAGATCAGCCCGGCGAAGACGGCGCCGGAGGTGACGCCGTCGCCGATCCGGTCCACCGCCCACAGCGCGTACCCGGCCAGCGGCACGAGCAGCAGACCCACCGCGGAGATCGTCTCCGCGGTGGAGGTGAGCCCGCGCCGGGCCAGCGCCGGCGGGGCGAGCAGCATCAGTGCCGTGGCGAGCAGCAGGACGCCGAGGCGGGCCAGCGCGTCCATCGAACTCGTCGCCACCGCGGCGAAGACCACCGCGGCCACGGCGAGCAGCAGCGCGCCCAGCCCGAGCGGGATGTTCTGCACCTCCCGCGAGGACGCCTCCGGCGGGTGCTCGGGGTCGTCGGCGTCCAGCCAGGACGCCCGGGGCGGGGGCGGCGGCGGATCGTCCGGGACGTGCGGCGTGCCCTGGCGCGGAACCCGGGGCGGCGGCGCGCCGGTGGTGGCCGTCGGCGGGCGGCGACCGGGGCGGCGGCGCAGCACCCGGCGGGGCCGGGTGGCCTGCTTGATCCGCTCCTCACCGGCGTGGGCGAGGATGTCCCGTTGAAAGAGCGCGGCCTGCATCTTGGCGGCGATCTGCCGCTGTTCGCTGGCGATGGCGGCGTCGCGTGCCTTCATCTCCGCGATCGAGCGCTCGATGTCCGCCAGATGTTCGACCCACTGGGGCTGGTCGGCCCCGCAGTGCGGGCAGCGTACGGCCGGCTTGATCTCCCGACCGCACGAGGAGCATTGAAAGGTCGCCACGACACCCCTCCACCCGCACTGTGGACTCCCACTGTCGCAGCATGCCCAAAGCTGGCGCGGATTTCGACACTTGTCGGCGGGTCCGGGGCAAACAACATCACCGGCCGGCCGCGCAGAGTGCTTCGCGACCGGCCGGTGAGTGGCGAACCGTCAGGGGCGGCCCATGCCCCGGTACTCCCAGCCGGCCTGGGTCCACAGTGCCGAGTCGAGACAGTTGCGCCCGTCGACGACCTTGCGACCGCCGACCAGCTCGCCCAGGGCGACCGGGTCGGCGTTGCGGAAGTCCGCCCACTCGGTGAGGACGCAGACCAGGTCGGCGCCGGCGACCGCCTCGTTGATGCCGGCCTCGTAGGTCAGCTCGGGCACCGCGCGGCGGGCGTTCTCGGTGCCCTGCGGGTCGTACACGTGCACGTCGGCGCCGGCCTTCTGCAGGAGCGCGGCGACGGCGAGCGCCGGGGCGTCGCGGACGTCGTCGGTGTTGGGCTTGAAGGTCGCGCCCAGCACGGCGATCCGGGTGCCGGAGAAGTCCGGGCCGGCCGGCCCGGAGCGGCGGCCGAGCAGGTCCGCCGCGAGCTGGAGCACGCGGGTCCGGCGGCGCAGGTTGATCAGGTCGACCTCGTGCAGGAAGCGCAGCGCCTCACCGGCGCCCAGCTCCTGCGCGCGGGCCTGGAAGGCGCGGATGTCCTTCGGCAGGCAGGCGCCACCGAAGCCGAGGCCGGCCTGGAGGAACCGGTTGCCGATCCGGGGGTCGTACCCGATGGCGCGGGCCAGCTGGGTGACGTCGCCGCCGCTGGCCTCGCAGACCTCGGCCATGGCGTTGATGAAGGAGATCTTCGTGGCCAGGAACGCGTTGGCCGCGACCTTGACCAGCTCGGCCGTCGCGAAGTCGGTGACCACCAGGGGCACCTCGCGGTCCTCGGTGGCGGCCAGGTCGAAGACGCCCTTGTGCGCGGCGTAGAGCATGCCGTTGGCCCACTCGCTCTTCACGCCGACCACGATCCGGTTGGGGCGCAGCACGTCGTCGACGGCGAAGCCCTCCTGGAGGAACTCGGGGCTCCACGCCACCTCGACGCCCAGGTCGCCGGGGGTGTGCTTGCCGACCAGCTGCTCGACCCAGTCGGCGGTGCCCACCGGGACGGTGGACTTGCCGACGATCAGCGCCTTGCGGGTCAGGTGCTGCGCGAGGCTGGTCACCGACGCCTCGACGTACGACAGGTCGGCGCCCATCCCGTCGGCCCGCTGCGGGGTGCCGACGCAGATGAAGTGCACGTCGCCGAACTCGGCGGTCTCGGCGATGTCGGTCGAGAACCGCAGCCGACCGGCGGCCAGGTTGCGCTTGAGCAGCTCGTCCAGGCCGGGCTCGTGGATCGGCACCTCGCCGGCGTTCAACATCGCGATCTTGTCCGCGTCGACGTCGAACCCGAGCACCTCGTACCCGAGTTCCGCGTAGCAGATGGCGTACGTCGCACCGAGGTAGCCGGTCCCCAGGAACGTCACCCGCGGCCGAGGCGCGCCCGAAGGCGGCGTCACCGCGGCGATGGCGGGGGTCGGCTGGATGGTGGGGTAGGGGATCGTCACGCCTGTCTTCTCCGCTCGCACTGGCGGCGCGTCGTCGCGTCGCATTCTGCTGCGGCGCCTGGCCGGGCACCGGAGGGGTGGCTCAACTGTCTGCCTTCCATCATCGCCCAGCGGCGCGGGTGCTCCGTCATGCCCATACCTACGCGCCGGTAACATCACCTGAACTGCAGTCGCTATCCTTCAGTCTGCGCGGTCGGCGGTCAGGGGAGGCCACAGACTGCGCATGATAGCGGTGAAGGGGAGGGGCCGACATGGCCGCAGGGGAGTCGTTCGACGTCTACCGGTTGCCCGAGGAGCACGAGGCGATCCGGCAGGCGGTCCGTGAGGTCTGTGCCGCCAAGGTGGCTCCGCACGCCGCCGAGGCCGACGAGACCGGGGAGTTCCCGAAGGCGTCCTACGACGCGCTGCGGGCAGCCGATTTCCACGCGCCGCACATCCCCGAGGAGTACGGCGGCGCGGGCGCAGACGCGCTGGCCACCGCCATCGTGATCGAGGAGGTGGCGCGCGCCTGCGCGTCCTCGTCGCTGATCCCGGCGGTGAACAAGCTCGGCACGATGCCGCTGCTGCTGTCCGGTTCCGAGGAGCTCAAGCGCCGCTACCTGACCCCGGTCGCGGCGGGCGACGCCATGTTCTCGTACTGCCTCTCCGAGCCGGAGGCGGGCAGCGACGCGGCGTCGATGACGACCCGGGCGGTGCGTGACGGGGATCACTGGGTGCTCAACGGCGTGAAGCGGTGGATCACCAACGCCGGCGTCTCCGAGTTCTACACCGTCTTCGCCGTCACCGACCCCGCCGCCCGCTCCCGGGGCATCTCGGCCTTCGTGGTCGAGAAGTCCGACGCCGGGGTGAGCTTCGGCGCTCCGGAGAAGAAGCTCGGCATCAAGGGCTCGCCGACCCGCGAGGTCTACCTGGACAACGTGCGGATCCCCGCCGACCGGATGATCGGCGCCGAGGGCACCGGCTTCGCCACCGCCATGAAGACCCTGGACCACACCCGGGTCACCATCGCCGCGCAGGCCGTCGGGATCGCGCAGGGCGCGCTCGACTACGCCAAGGGGTACGTGGCCGAGCGCCGCCAGTTCGGCAAGGCGGTCGCCGAGTTCCAGGGCATCCAGTTCATGCTCGCCGACATGGGCATGAAGCTGGAGGCGGCGCGGCAGCTCACGTACGCCGCCGCCGGCAAGTCCGAGCGGGGCGACGCCGACCTGACCTACTTCGGCGCGGCGGCCAAGTGCTTCGCCTCCGACGCCGCCATGGAGATCACCACCGACGCGGTGCAGCTGCTCGGCGGCTACGGCTACACCCGCGACTACCCGGTCGAGCGGATGATGCGCGACGCCAAGATCACCCAGATCTACGAGGGCACCAACCAGGTGCAGCGCATCGTCATGGCCCGGCAGTTGCTGGCCGGCGTCGTCTGACCGCCGCCTGATCGACCCCGACAGCCCCACCGCCCGCCGGCGGTGGGGCTGTCGTCGTCTGCGTGAGCCCCCACACAGTGGCGATGTCACAGGGGTCTGCGACGTTGTCGCCAAGTGAGAATCACCGAACACGATCCCCCACCGCTCGCCCCACGACGCACGACCCTCCGCAGAGAGATCGAGATGATGAAGCAGCTGGTGGAGAAGACCGCCCCCGAGCAGGATGTGCTGCCCGGCGACCTGATGACCAACCGCCAGCGGGCGCGGCTCGTGCTGGTGCTCGGCGCGTTGATCGCGATCGGCCCCCTGACCATCGACATGTACCTGCCGGCGCTGCCCGCCATCACGGCCGGCCTGCAGACCACCGAGACGGCCGTGCAGTTGACGCTGACCGGCACGCTGCTCGGCCTCGCGCTGGGCCAGTTGCTGATCGGGCCGCTCTCCGACGTGGTCGGGCGGCGTCTGCCGCTGCTCGCCGGGCTCGCCGTGCACATCGTGGCCTCCGTGCTGTGCGTCTTCGCGCCCAACATCGCCGTGCTCGGCGTGCTGCGCGTCCTGCAGGGCCTCGGCGTGGCGGCCGCCACCGTGGTCGCCACGGCCGTCGTCCGCGACCTGTTCAGCGGCGCCTCGTTCGCGCGGATCTTCTCCCGGTTGATGCTGGTCATGGGGCTGGCGCCGATCCTCGCGCCGACGCTGGGCAGCGGGCTGCTGCGCTGGACCGAGTGGCGGGGCGTCTTCGCGGCGCTGGCCGTGCTGGGCGCGTTGCTGATCGTCATCGCGGCGTTGCAGCTTCCGGAGACCCTCGCGGTGGCACGCCGCCGGCACGGCGGAGTGGCGGCGACCCTGCGCGACTACCGGGGGCTGCTCAACGACCGGGCCTTCGTCGGCCTGGTGCTCGTCGCCGGGCTGGCCATGGCGTCGCTGTTCGCGTACGTCTCCGGGTCGTCCTTCGTGCTCCAGCGGGAGTACGGCCTCGACGAGCAGCAGTTCGGCCTGGCCTTCGGGGCCGGTGCCGTCGGCCTGATCGGCGCCACCCAGTTCAACATCCGGCTGCTGCGGCGCTACACCCCGCAGCAGATCCTCATCAGCGCGCTGATCGCCGGAACGGCCGCCGGGCTGCTGCTGGTCGTGTTCGCCGCCACCGGCGTCGGTGGCCTCGGCACCCTGCTCGCGTCGCTGTGGCTCGTGCTGGCCGCGGCGGGCCTGGCCCTGCCGAACGCTCCGGCGCTGGCCATGAGCCGGCACAGCGAGGCCGCCGGCACAGCCGCGGCGCTGCTCGGGGCCGTGCAGTTCGGCGTCGGCGCGTTGTCGGCGCCCCTGGCCGGCCTGTTCGGCACGGGGAGCGTACCGATGGCGGTCGTCATCGCGGGCGGCATGGCGGCGGCGCTGGCGGTCATGGTCCTGGTCGTGCCCCGCGCCACCCTCGGCGCGGTCGACCCGGACCTGGCCGTCGCCGTGCACTAGCGCGACTCGCGCCCCTCGCGCGGCGGGTCTGGTCGGGCGGGCCGGGCCTGCCGGCCCGCCCGACGATCAACGGATCTCGGTGGTGTCCTCGGGGCGCGACTGGCCGCGCGGCGGGGCGGACCACGGCGATTCGCCGCCCACCCGGCGGGGCAGCGGCTCGGTCGGCGTCGGATCGGCCGGGTAACCCAGGGTCAGCGGGGCGGTGTCGCGCTCCGCGGGCTCGGGCGACGGCCAGTCGGTGAGGGTGAAGTCGTCGCCGCGCGGGCCGTCGGCCGGCGCCGGCGTCAGGGCCGGCGCGGTGGCGGCCTGCGGCCACTGCCGCCAGCGTTGACCGCTGAACGTCGCCATGAGCAGCAGCAGGCCGATCAGGAAGAGCGTGCCGTTCTGCACCGGCAGCGCCAGCGGCAGCGGGTCACCGAACACCTTCCACCCCTGCGGGATCGCGTCGCGCACCTCGAACGGCGCCACGAACATCCCGACGTACGGGGTGACCAGCAGCAGCCCGGCCACCAGCGGGCCCGCCGGTGAGAAGCGCAGTGTGCCGAGCAGCCCGAGCAGGACACCGCCGACACCGAGGTACACGGCCGGCTCGATCAGGTTGGCGGTGTTGAAGGTGCCGATCTCCACCCAGCGGTCGACCGTCCGGCTCGACCCGTCCTGCCCGAGTGTGACAAGCGCCCACGTGATGGGTGCCACCACCAACCCGGCGATGAAGCTCCAGAGATGTCGCATCCGCGCACCGTACCGTTTCCGGCATGACCGAGCACCTCTCCGCCGCTCCGACCGGCAAGCCGACGTCGTACTCGCGCGTCACCCTCAGCAAGATCATGACTGCGGTGGACGTGAACCTCTACGGAACCGTTCACGGCGGGGTCCTGATGAAGTTCGTCGACGACGTGGCGGGCGCCGCCGCCGCCCGGCACAGCGGCGGAACGGCGGTCACCGCGGCGATCGACGAGATCGTCTTCTCCGAGGCCGTGCGGGTCGGTGACCTGGTGCACGCGCACGCCCAGGTGAACTGGACCGGGCAGACGTCGATGGAGGTGGGCGTGCGGGTGGTCGCCGAGCGGTGGGACTCGGCCGAGGACGCGCCGGTGCGGGTGGCCACGGCGTACCTGGTCTTCGTCGGGGTGGACGTCGGCGGTGCGCCGCGCATGGTCCGTCCGGTGCTGCCGGAGACGCCGGAGGACGAGCGCCGGTACCGGGAGGCCGAGATCCGGCGTGCACACCGCCTGGCCCGCCGCCGGGCCATCCAGGCGCACCGGGCGGGCTGAACCACATGGGTGGGTGGGCTGGAGTGTGGGCCGGGCACGCGTCGATCGGCGTACCCGGTGCGCAGAATGGCGCTTCGAGGTAGGGCAAGATGGCGCCACGGCCCATTCACAGTGTCGTGCGGGGCCAGGGGAGGGTGGAGCAGTGGGTGACGTGCTGTGGACGCCGCCGGCGGACGTGCTGGAGCGGTCCCGGATCGGCGACTACCTGCGCTGGCTGCGGGAGCACCGCGGGCTGGACTTCGCCGACTACGACGCGCTGTGGCGGTGGTCGGTCACCGACCTGGACGCGTTCTGGCGCTCGATCTGGGACCACTTCGAGGTGATCGCGCACACCCCGCCGACCGCCACCCTGGCCGAGCGGGGGATGCCCGGGGCCCGCTGGTTCCCGGGCGCCACCCTCAACTACGCCGAGAACGTGCTGCGGATGCCGGGCCGCGCCGACGACGACCCCGTGGTCATCGCGCACGGCCAGACCCGGGGGCCGGTCACCCTCACCGCCGGGGAGCTGCGCGAGCAGGTCCGCCGGGTGTCTGCCGGTCTGCGCCGCCTCGGCGTCACCGCCGGGGACCGGGTGGCGGCGTACGCCCCCAACATTCCCGAGACGTACGTCCTGCTGCTGGCCACCGCCAGCCTGGGGGCCATCTTCTCGTCCTGCGCGCCGGAGTTCGGCACGCGCAGCGTCACCGACCGGTGGCAGCAGATCGAGCCGACCGTGCTGGTCGCCGTGGACGGCTACCGCTACGGCGACAAGCCGGTGGACCGCCGCGCCGAGGTCGCCGCGATCCGGGCGGCCCTGCCGTCGCTGCGCCACACCGTGAGCATCGGCTACCTCGACCCGACGGGCTCCGCGCCCGAGGGCGCGCTGAGCTGGGCGGAGCTGGCCGCGCCCACCGACGAGCCGTCGACGTTCACGCCGGTGCCGTTCGACCACCCGCTGTACGTGCTCTACTCCTCGGGCACCACCGGCCTGCCGAAGCCGATCGTGCACGGCCACGGCGGCATCCTGCTGGAACACCTGAAGATGCTCGCCCTGCACCACGACCTCGGCCCGGCCGACCGCTTCTTCTGGTTCACCACCACCGGCTGGATGATGTGGAACTTCCTGGTCTCCGGGCCGGCGGTGGGCGCGGCCATCGTGCTGTTCGACGGCAACCCGGGGGTCCGGGCGGAGCCCGGCCAGCCGGCCGAGCCCGACCTCGGCGCGCTGTGGCGGCTGGCGGCCGAGACCAACACCACGTACTTCGGCACCTCGGCGCCGTTCCTGCTGGCCTGCCGCAAGGCCGGCCTGGTGCCCCGCGAGGTCGCCGACCTGTCCGCGCTGCGCGGTGTCGGTTCCACCGGTGCGCCGCTGCCCGCCGAGGGCTTCAAATGGGTGTACGAGACCGTCGGCGACCAGGTGCAGCTCCAGTCGCTGTCGGGCGGCACCGACGTGTGCACGGGCTTCGTCGGCGGGGTGCCGCTGCTGCCGGTGTACGCCGGTGAGATCGCCTGCCGCGCGCTGGGCGCCAAGGTGGAGGCCCGCTCGGCCGACGGCACCCCGGTGATCGGCGAGCTGGGCGAGCTGGTGATCACCGAGCCGATGCCGAGCATGCCGGTGGGCTTCTGGAACGACCCGGACGGCACCCGTTACGCCGAGGCGTACTTCTCCGTCTACCCGGGTGTGTGGCGGCACGGTGACTGGATCACCATCAACTCCCGGGGCGGCTGCGTGATCACCGGGCGCTCCGACGCCACCCTCAACCGTGGTGGGGTCCGGCTCGGCACCGCCGAGTTCTACTCGGTGGTCGAGGGCCTCGACGAGGTCGTCGACTCGGTGGTGGTGCACCTGGAGGACGACGAGGGCGGCGCCGGTGAGCTGCTGCTCTTCGTGGTGCTGGCCGACGGGCTGACGCTGGACGACGCGCTGCGAAAGAAGATCTGCCGCGAGCTGCGGACCGCCCTCTCACCCCGGCACGTGCCCGACGAGATCCACCAGGTACGCGCCGTGCCCCGCACCCTCTCGGCGAAGAAGCTGGAGGTGCCGGTCAAGAAGATCCTCACCGGCACCCCGGTCGACCAGGCCGCGGCCAAGGGCGCGCTGGTGAACCCGGAGTCGCTTACCGCGTTCGCCGCCCTGGCCCAACGCCGCCCTGCGAACAGGACGCCCGCCTGACAGTTGGCCGCGTGGCGACTCGTCTCCGCCCCGTCGGAGCGCATGGTGGTGACTGGGGTGTGCCCCGGCATACGCGTCCTTTGCTCTGCTTACGCGGACGCAACAGTCCGGGCCGCTTTCTGTTGCGCCGGTTGAAGCAGAGCAAAGGACGGGCGCGTACCCACCGGCCCTTGGCCGTGCCGGGCGCCCACCCGGGGATCCCCGTGGTGCCGCGCTGCCGCGCCACCGGGGCGCCGGCGGGTGGGTCACGGGAGAGCGTGCGTGACCTTCTCCGTGGTCAGGCGGGTGGGGAGGTTGGCCGGGGCCAGGTTGGCGCACAGGACGACTGTGGCGGCCCGGGTCAGCGGGGCCAGGAGCCAGTCGACCGGATCCGGGTAGCGGCTGGCGTCGACCAGGACACGTGCCCCACGCTCGATGCCCAGCTCGTCGGCGCGGGCCTCGGCGCGGGCCAGCAGGTGCGCGTCGGCGGGGCCGGGACCGGACTGCGGGGTGAAGTGGTCGCCGTGCCCGCGTACCTCGACCACGTAGTCGGCGAAGCCGGGCGGCACCTGCCGCAGCGGGACGGCGAGCGGGGCGAGGCCCAGGGCGTACCGCTCGTCGGCGGGCCAGGACTGTGCTTCGTCGAGCCGGTCGGCGGCGGCGAAGAGAACGTCCACCGCGCCCGGGGTGTCGGCGACGGTCACCTTGGCTGACCAGCAGCCCAGCAGGACGGCGGCGGTCTGCCAGTGCGGGGGGAGCAGCACGCCGGCCGCTGTGCCCGGCGCGAGGCCGACCTCGTCGACGAGGAGGTTGGCGGTCTTCGACACCCAGTTCGCCAGGGTCGCGCCGGAGAGTTCGGTGCGGTCGCCGGTGGAGTCGTCGTACCAGGTCAGCAGCGGTCGGGTCGGGTCGGTCGCGATCGCGTCGGCGAACACCCGGGCAATGTTGTCGGCCATCGGCGCGAACGATACGCCTCCGCCGCCCGTACTCGATGACGATGACAAGTCGGCGTACCGTCGGGTCGCAGTCAGCGTCGGCCCCGTACTCCGGCGTAGGCTTTACCCCGGAGTGTTGTTCCCCACAGACCCACCCTCAAGGAGTCGCCCCGTGACCGCCGGTCGCCCGCCCCGCGTGCTCATCGACGCCACGAGTGTCCCCGCCGACCGTGGTGGCGTCGGTCGATACGTCGACGGTCTGCTCGGTGCCCTCGGCAAGGTGTGCGGGTCGGGGGTGGAGTTGGCCGTGGTGAGCCTCCGCACCGACCTGGAGCGTTACACCCGGATGCTGCCCGGCGCGGAGATCATCCCCGCTCCGGCCGCCGTGGCGCACCGCCCGGCCCGGCTCGCCTGGGAGCAGACCGGCCTGCCGCTGCTCGCCCAGCAGGTCGGCGCGCACGTGCTGCACTCGCCCTTCTACACCTGCCCGCTGCGGGCCGGGTGCCCCGTCACGGTCACCGTGCACGACGCGACGTTCTTCACCGAGCCGGAGCACTACGACAAGTCCCGCCGCACGTTCTTCCGCAGCGCCATCAAGACCTCGATGCGCCGCGCCAACCGGGTGATCGTGCCCAGCAAGGCCACCCGGGACGAGCTGATCCGGCTGCTCGACGCCGACCCGACCCGTATCGACGTGGCCTACCACGGTGTCGACCACGACGCCTTCCACGCGCCCAGCGAGGAGGAGAAGGCCCGCGTGCGCGCCCGGCTGGGGCTGGGCAACAGCACGTACGTGGCCTTCCTCGGCGCCAAGGAGCCGCGCAAGAACGTGCCCAACCTGATCCGCGGCTGGGCCCGCGCGGTGGCCGACCGGGTCGACCCGCCGGCCCTGGTGATCGCCGGTGGGCAGGGGCACGACGACGACATCGACCGGGCGGTGGCCGAGGTCCCGTCCCACCTGCGGCTGCTGCGCCCCGGCTACCTGCGCTACGCCGACCTGCCCGGCTTCCTCGGTGGCGCGCTGGTCGCGGCCTACCCGTCGTACGGCGAGGGGTTCGGCCTGCCGATCCTGGAGGCGATGGCGTGCGCCGCCCCGGTGCTGACCACCCCCCGGCTCTCGCTGCCTGAGGTGGGCGGCGACGCCGTCGCGTACACCTCGGAGGACCCGGGCCAGATCGCCACCGACCTGGCCGCCCTGCTCGACGACGAGCAGCGCCGGTTGTCGCTGGCGAAGGCGGGCTTCGACCGGGCCAAGGAGTTCACCTGGGAGTCCAGCGCCGAGGTGCACATCGCCGCCTGGAGTCGCGCCCGGTCGTAACCCTTCGGGCCTCTCGTGGTGACCCGTGCCACTGCGGGCGGATGCGTCGGGCATGATGTGCGGATGCTTTATGCGGTCATCCCGGCAGGTGGCAGCGGCACAAGGTTGTGGCCGTTGTCCCGCGCCGGCCACCCCAAGTTCCTCCACCCGCTGACCGGTACCAGCGCCTCGCTGCTCCAGGCGACCGTGGAGCGGCTCGCGCCGCTGACCACACCGGATCGGACCCTCGTGGTCACCGGCGCCGCGCACGTCGCGGCGGTCGCCCGGCAGCTGACCGGGCTGCCGGAGGAGAACATCCTGGTCGAGCCGTCCCCCCGGGATTCCTGCGCGGCGATCGCGCTGGCCGCGGCGGTGATCGCGCAGCGTGACCCGGACGCGGTCATGGGGAGCTTCGCGGCCGACCACCTGATCCGCGACCCGGACAGCTGGGTGCGCACGGTGCGGGAGGCGGTCCGGGGGGCCGAGCAGGGCATGCTGATGACGGTCGGGATCACCCCGACCCGGCCGGAGACCGGCTACGGCTACCTGGAGACCGGCGACGAGACCGAGGGCACGCCGTGGCGCCAGGTGGCCGAGTTCAAGGAGAAGCCGGCCGCCGAGGTCGCCGAGGCGTACGTCCGCTCGGGCCGGCACCTGTGGAACGCGAGCATGTTCGTCTGGCGGGTGGACGTGTTCCTCGCCGAGTTGGCCCGCCAGCAGCCGGCGCTGCACGCGGGGGTCACCGCGATCGCCGCCGCCTGGGGCACCCCTGAGCAGGACGACGTGCTCGGCACGGTATGGCCGACGCTGCCGAAGATCTCCGTCGACTACGCGGTGATGGAGGGCGCGGCCACCGCGGGTCGGGTCGCCACCGTGCCGGGCGATTTCGGCTGGAACGACGTCGGCGACTTCCACACCCTGGGTGACGTGCTGCCCGCCGACGACGCGGGCAACGTGGTGCTCGGCACCGACGCCAAGCCGGGCGTGCTCCTGCGGGACACCGCCAATCTGGTGGTGGTGCCGCAGTCGGGCCGGTTGGTGGCGGTCCTCGGTGTGCGCGACCTGATCGTGGTGGACACTCCGGACGCGGTGCTGGTCTGCCCGCGTGAGCGGGCCCAGGACGTCAAGCTCCTCGTCGACGAGCTGAAGGAGCGGGGCGAAGAGGGCTACGTCTGAGGGCCGCGAGGGCCGGCTCGACGAGTTGCGCCGTCCCGCCGGCCAGCGGCTCGGGCAGCCGATCGGGCGGGAACCATCCCAGCTCCTCGGCCTCGTCGCTGACCTGCTCGACGGCGCCGGGCGGGGCGACCACGGCGAACCGGACGTCGTAGTGGCGCGACCCGCCCTGGCAGAGCACCTCGTGCACGTCGATGTCGATCGGCACCGGATCGATGCGCAGCCCGTCGATGCCGGACTCCTCGGTGGCCTCGCGCAGCGCTGCCCCGACCAGGGTCTGGTCGACCGGTTCGCAGTGCCCGCCGAGCTGCACCCAGCGGCCGAACTTGGCGTGCAGGCAGAGCAGCACCCGTGCGCCGGTCGGGTCCAGCACCAGCGCGCTCGCGGTGACATGGCCGGGGCGGTGCTGCCGGCTCATCGCGACCGGGCCGGCGGCGAGCAGCGCGAGGGTCCGGTCCCGCGCGTCGGCCGCCGCCGGGCTGGTCGGCTGCCAGCCCTGCAGCAGCGCGACGGCGTCGGCGTGCAGCGTCGCGTACGACGCGGGATCGGTGGGGTCGACGGCGGGTCCGGTGAGCGCGGTGTCAGGCACCCCGTCACTGTACGAGCGTGCCCTCCGTACGCTAGCCGATCCTGGTGGAGGTGTCCGGGGTGCCGGGCATGTTCGCCGCGGAGCCGGTGTGGCCCCGGGCGCTGGGGGCGTACGCGGTGACCGGGGTGACCCCGCCGGGCGAGCTGACCGGCTTCCGGGCGATCGCGCCGACGCCGGACGGCGGGTACGCGGCAGTGATCGGCTCGATCGACGCGCTGGGCAAGGGATCGGTGCTGCTCGACGACCATCCGGGCGGGGGCGCGGTCACGTCCCGGCACGTGCGGTTCCGGTTCCCGGCGGGGCGGACGGGCGACTCGTGCCGACTGGTCGGGGAGCCGGTAGCCGACCTGGCGCCGTTTCACCACGTCGAGGGGCTGGCCGAGCTGGACGGACGGCCGTTCTACGTCACGGACGAGGACCATCGGGTCGCGCTCTGGGTCGGCTGAGCGGGGCAGGCGTTTCCGCAGCGATGGGATGACCGGACGGCACCTCTGCGGAGCAAGGGCCGCAGACCCTCGTGGTGCCGCCCGATCACCGGTCCCTCCCCGGTCCCCGGTGCCCCGGCGCCGGTTACGTCCATGACGTGTCGGTGCCGTGCTCGGGCACTGGAAGCATGCCTAACTGGCCCCGGGGACGTCGAGGTTTTTCAGCCCAGGCTTAAAGATGGAGATAACTGCCGGCCGGGTAGAGTCGAACGGTCGCCCGGCATCCCTCTGCCGGCGACACGGGAGCGCTCCATGCTGAAGATCCACTTTTCCGGCGAGGACATTCTCCGGACCCGGGTGGCGCCGGCGGCCGACCCGGTCTGGGAGCTGGTCCTCAGCCTGCACGTGTTGCAGGGCCGCAACCGCGATCCGTTGACGTCGACCTGGCGGCGCACCGTGACTCGCGGTCTGCGCCAGGACGCCGCCTCCGACCAGCTCCGACTGCTCTTCGCCCTGAACCCGCCGCGCGGCTACTTCCCCGACTTCCTCACCCCGTACGCCAGCGTCGAGGGTTTCGAGGCGGGGCTGGAAGCGGTTCGCAGCACGCCGACCCAGCTGCTCCAGCGGGATCTGAACCTGCTGGCCGCCGAGAACCAACTGCCGGCCTCCGCCACCGCGCTGGCCCGCGGTGACGGGGCGATGCTGCGCCACCTCGCGGAGTCCATGGAGCAGTACCGGTCGCTCGCGATCGGCCCGTACTGGAGCCGGATCCAGTCGGCGGTGGCGGCGGACCGCACCCTCCGCGCGCGGGCCCTGCTCGACGGCGGCGTCGAAGGGCTGTTGGCCAGCCTCCGCCCGCGCATGCGCTGGGACAGCGGGGTGCTCGAGGTGCGCGACTACCCGCACAGCCGGGAGCTGCACCTGGACGGTCGAGGGCTGCTGTTGGTGCCGTCGTTCTTCTGCGCGGGCACCCCGGTCGCCCTGCTCGACCCGGCGCTGCCGCCGGTGCTGGTCTATCCGGTGGACCGGCTGGGCGGGATCGCCGCGACCGACGGCGACGCGTTGGCCGCGTCGAGCGCCGGCCGCGACTCGCTGGCCGCGCTGCTCGGCCGGACCAGGGCTGCGGTGCTGGAGGCCAGCCACGACGGCTGCACCACGGGCGAGGTGGCCCGCCGGCTCAACATCTCACCGGCGGCGGCCAGCCAGCACGCCACCGTGCTGCGCAACGCCGGCCTGCTCGTCAGTCACCGCGACCGCAACACCGTGCTGCACACGCTGACCCCGCTGGGCCGGGCCGTCCTGGACGCGTGAGTCTGGCCCGGCCGTGGGGTCACAGGGCGAGTGCGGCGCTGGCCGGGCTGCCGGCCGGCGGAGGCAGCAGCGTCGACCGGACACCCTCGGCGGTCAGGGCGACGCGCAGCCGGTGCAGGTCGGCGCCGAATCGGACCAGGTCCATCGGGTCGACCGGCGCCGGCGCGGTGCCGAGCACCAGCGCGCTGGCGTCGGCCGGCCAGCCCGGCACCTCGGCGACCAGGCCGGCGCGTACCTCCGCCTCGTCGACCAGGGTGAAGACCGTGCCGGGGGTGACCACCTCGGCGACCGCGTCGAGCGCCCGTCGCACCGCGGCCGGCTCGGCCGGCTCGGGGCCGATCGCCTCGGCGAGGGTCGCGGCCTCGGCCAGCCCGGACGCCCGAGCCTCAGCGGTGCCCAGCGAGAACAGGTCCTGCGCGGCATCACGGATGAGCGCCCGCGCGCCGTCGGAGTCGTCCGCGCGGGTGGCCGCGAGGTAGCCGCGCACCACGGCCACGGGGACCTGGTCACACTTGCCCTTGATCAACTCACCGGCGCCCGCCAGCTCGTCCACCACCGCCATCTGGGTCAGTTGCAGCTCGTTGCCGTACGGGTCCACCTCGCCCCGATGGTCGCGGATGGCCGGCATCCCGGCCACCCCGAGCGCCACGTCGGTCAGCCCGTTGCGCCAGGGCCGGCCCATGGTGTCGCTGATGATCACGGCGACATCCAGGTCGTACCGTTCCCGGAGCGCGGCGCGCAGCTCCCGGGCCGACGCGTCCGGATCCACCGGCAACAGCACCAGCCGGGTCTTGTCGACGTTCGACGCGTCGATCCCGGCGGAGGCCATCACGAAGCCGTGGTGGGTCTGCACGATCCGGGTCGGCCCCCGGCTGGCCACCACCCGGGCGGTCTCGCCGGCCAGCACCTCCTCGCGCGCGGCGAGCCGCTCCGGCCCGTCCGCCGGGACGTCGACCAGCCGCCCCTCCGCCTTCGAGACGATCTTGCTGGTCACCACCAGCACGTCGCCGTCGCGCAGCCACGGCGCGGCGGTGGCGATCAGCGCCGCCAGGTCGTCACCCTCGGTCACATGGCCGATGCCCAGCACCGGCAGGATCTCCAGCCTCACGTCAACTCCACCGCGGCGCGGACCATCGCCGCCGTCGCCGCCTCGTCGGTCATCCGCAGCGGCATCGCGCGGACCGTCACCTCCGGCACCAGCGTGTCGGCGTCCTCCTCGTCCACCAGCCAGCCGTCCAGCAGCCCACCCGCCGCCCGAGGGCCGTAGAGCCGGCCCACCCCGGCCGCGCTGCACTCGACCCCGAGCACGGCGAGACAGCGGTCGGCCATTCCCCGGACCGGGGCGCCGCCGATGATCGGCGAGACACCCACCACCGGCGCCGGACCGTCGGTCACCGCCTCGCGCATCCCCGGTACGGCCAGCACCGGCGCGATGCTCACCACCGGGTTGCTCGGCGCGATCAACACCAGGTCGGCCGCGCCGATCGCCTCCCGCACCCCGGGTGCCGGCGTCGCCGTCTCCGCGCCGACGAAGACGAAACGGTGGGTGGGGATGTCGGCCCGGTACCGCACCCACCACTCCTGGAAGTGGATCGCCCGCTGGCCCTCGTCACCGTCGACGACCGCATGGGTCTCCAGCCGGTCGTCGGTCGCCGGCAGCAGGCGTACGCCGGGCTGCCACCGCGTCGACAACGCCTCGGTGACGGCGCTCAGCGGGTAGCCGCCGTTGAGCATGGTGCTGCGCACCAGGTGGGTGGCGATGTCCTTGTCGCCAAGGCCGAACCAGGTCGGCTCCGCCCCGTACGCGGCCAGCTCCTCCTTGACCGTCCAGCTCTCGCCGACCCGGCCCCAGCCCCGCTCGGGGTCGGCGCCGCCGCCGAGGGTGTACATGACGCTGTCCAGGTCGGGACAGATCTTCAACCCGTGCAGCCACAGGTCGTCGCCGACGTTGACCACGGCGGTCACCTCGGCGCCGACCTCGCGGGCGTACGCCCGGACGCCGAGCAGGAACCGGGCGCCACCGATGCCGCCGGCCAGAACCACGATGCGCATGTCGACCATCCTCGCGTACGCGACGCCTCCGGTTCGCCGGTGCCCGGGGAGACTAGGCTCACGTGCGCCCTGTCCGTCCATGCCCCGAGGGGGAGTTCGTGACCAGCCCCGCCGAGCCCGCGTCCGCCGACGCGACGCAGGCCCGCCAGCTGACCAAGCCACTGCGCGAACTGGGTGCGCTCGCCCTGCTCGGCGCCAACGCCGTGTTCCTCTTCGTGGGGCTGCTCCGGCTGCTCACCCCGAACGACTACCGCGGTTTCACCGACCGAGCTGGCGACCAGTTCTTCTCGTTCATCGGGGTGGAGTCGGTGGCGCTGCCGCTGCTGGCCGTCCTGCTGGCCACCCACGTCGCGCCGGTGCTGCCGAAGGCGAAGCTGATCACGCAGGTGGCGCTGGGTGAGTACGCGGTCAGCGCGGTGCTCGGCACCCTCACCATGCTGATCTGGACGGTGGGCCGCCTCGCCGAGGCCGAGATCCTCGACGCGTTGCTCGGCCTCCTCACCCGGTTCGCCTGGCTGGTGATCTTCGCGGTGGCCGCCTGGGTGGTCTTCACCATCTGGCGGGCGTTCTACTACGTGCCCAAGCCGAAGCCGCAGCCGGGCGTCTACGGCCAGCCGCAGCCGGGTTGGCCGCAGCAGCAGGGCGGTTGGCCGGCGCCGGGTCAGCCCGGTGGCCAGCCGCAGGGCGGATGGCCCGCTCCCGGCCAGCCGGGCGGTTACCCGCAGGCCGGCCAGCCGGGCGGTTACCCGCCGGCGCAGTTCCCCGGCCAGTACGGCCAGCCGTCCCCGCCGTTCCAGGCCCCGCAGTCCGCGCCGCCGCACCCGCAGTCCGCGCCGCCGTTCG
>NZ_JBIAKN010000001.1:721369-806017 GCF_042872475.1 Micromonospora sp. NPDC005252
CGTACCAGGCCGCCCCGCAGTCCGCGCCGCCGTTCCAGGCCGCCCCGCAGTCCGCGCCGCCGTTCCAGGCCGCCCCGCAGTCCGCGCCGCCGTTCCAGGCCGCCCCGCAGTCCGCGCCGCCGTTCCAGGCTGCTCCGCAGTCCGCCCCGCCGTTCCAGGCTGCTCCGCAGTCCGCCCCGCCGTTCCAGGCTGCTCCGCAGTCGGCGCCGCCGTTCCCGCAGTCCGCGCCCCCGGCCAACCCCGCTCCGCAGTCGGCGCCGCCCGCGCCGCCGTTCGGGCAGCCGCCGTCGGCCGACCCGACCCAGACGATCCCGCGTCAGTCCGCCGAGCCGGCGTCGGCCGACCCCACCCAGGCCATCCCGCGCCCGGCCGGCCCCGACGCCGACCGCACCCAACACATCAACCCGGGCGAGCACCCCGACCAGACCCGCTGAGCCGCCAGCCCTCCGGGCTGGTGATGTTCGGGTCCTCCTTTGCTCTGCTTCAACCGAGGCAACACCCGGCGTCCGAATATCGGACGCACGGTGTTGCGTAGGTTGAAGCAGAGCAAAGGAGCCGCAGGTGGTGCCCGCCCCCTCCACCGACGCATCAAGTGATCATGGGGTGCGGTTTCCCACGCTGCGGGCCGGGTCTGGTGGGTCGGGCCCGCGCTGCGCATAGGCTGAGCGGATGGTTGATCGCACCCACTCCGGTCCGAGCGAGGCGAGCGTGCGGCGGGCCCTGGGCCGGGCCGCGACCGGGCGCGCGCTCGACGTCGACGAGGCGACCGCGCTGCTCGCCGCCCGTGGCGACGCGCTCGACGAGCTGCTCCGGACCGCCGGTGGGATCCGCGACGCCGGGCTTCGTGACGCCGGGCGGCCGGGCGTGGTCACGTACTCGAAGAAGGTCTTCATTCCGCTGACCCGGCTCTGCCGGGACCGTTGCCACTACTGCACGTTCGCCACCGTGCCGCACCGGCTGCCGGCGCCGTTCCTGGACCGCGACGAGGTGCTGGCCATCGCCCGGGCCGGTGCCGCCCAGGGCTGCAAGGAGGCCCTGTTCACCCTCGGTGACCGGCCGGAGGAGCGCTGGCCGGCGGCCCGGAGCTGGCTCGACGAGCGCGGCTACGACTCCACTCTGGACTATCTGCGCGCCTGCGCGGTGGCCGTGCTGGAAAAGACGGGCCTGCTGCCGCACCTCAACCCGGGCGTGCTGTCCTGGTCGGAGCTGCAACGGCTCAAGCCCGTCGCCCCGAGCATGGGCATGATGCTGGAGACCACCGCGACCCGGTTGTGGTCCGAGCCGGGCGGCCCGCACTACGGGTCGCCGGACAAGGAGCCCGCGGTCCGGCTGCGGGTGCTCGACGACGCGGGACGGGTCGGGGTGCCGTTCACCACCGGCATCCTCATCGGCATCGGGGAGACCCCGGCCGAGCGGGTGGACGCGCTGTTCGCGATCCGCCGCGCGCACCGGGAGTACGGCCACCTCCAGGAGGTGATCGTGCAGAACTTCCGCGCCAAGCCGGACACGGCGATGCGCGGCATGCCCGACGCGGAACTGCACGACCTGGCCGCCACGGTGGCGGTGGCCCGACTGCTGCTCGGCCCGAAGGCCCGCATCCAGGCCCCGCCGAACCTCATCGCCGGCGAGTACGCCCTGCTGCTGCGCGCCGGCATCGACGACTGGGGCGGCGTCTCCCCGCTCACCCCGGACCACGTCAACCCGGAACGCCCGTGGCCGCAGATCGAGGAGTTGGCCCGGCACACCGAGCTGGCCGGGTTCACGCTGCGGGAGCGGTTGACCATCTACCCGGAGTACGTGCGCGCCGGTGACCCGTGGCTCGACCCGCGGCTGCTGCCCCACGTGAACGCCCTCGCCGACCCGGCGACCGGCATGGCGGTCGAGTCGGCCCTCCCGCAGGGGCGCCCCTGGCAGGAGCCGGAGGAGACGTTCGGCGGGCGCACCGACCTGCACGCCACCATCGACACCACCGGCCGCACCGACGACCGGCGCGGCGACTTCGACAGCGTCTACGGCGACTGGTCCGAGGTCGCCGGCAAGGTCACCCCCGAGGCGGCGGCGCAGCGAGCGGGCGTACCCCCGGCGCTGGCCGGCAGTGGTGCGGACCGTGACCTGGCGGCCGGGCTGCGGCTGGCGGCCGACGACCCGGCGGCCCTGCTCGATCCCCGGCACACCGACGCGGCGCTGGCGCTGTTCGGCGCGGACGGGCCGGCGCTGGACGAGCTGTGCCGGCTCGCCGACGACGTGCGCCGCGACGCGGTCGGCGACGACGTCACCTACGTGGTCAACCGCAACATCAACTTCAGCAACGTCTGCTACGTGGGCTGCCGGTTCTGCGCGTTCGCCCAGCGTGAGCGGGACGCCGACGCGTACCGGCTCTCCGTCGACCAGGTCGCCGACCGGGCCGAGCAGGCGTGGGCGGCCGGTGCCAGCGAGGTGTGCCTCCAGGGCGGCATCGACCCGAAGATGCCGGTCACCGGGTACGCCGACATCGTGCGCGCGATCAAGGCCCGCGTGCCGGAGATGCACGTGCACGCGTTCTCCCCGATGGAGATCGTCACCGCCGCCGCGAAGGCCGGTGTGCCGGTGCGCGAATGGCTGACCCAGCTGCGCGAGGCGGGGCTGGACACCATCCCGGGCACCGCCGCCGAGATCCTCGACGACGACGTGCGCTGGGTGCTCACCAAAGGCAAACTGCCGGCCGCCGCCTGGGTCGAGGTGGTCAGCACGGCCCACGAGCTGGGCATCAGGTCCAGCTCCACCATGATGTACGGCCACGTCGACCACCCCGGACAGTGGCTGGCGCACTTCCGGGTGCTGGCCGGCGTGCAGGACCGCACCGGCGGGTTCACCGAGTTCGTGGCGCTGCCGTTCGTGCACACCAACGCGCCGATCTACCTGGCCGGCATCGCCCGCCCGGGGCCGACCTGGCGGGAGAACCGGGTGGTGCACGCCATGTCGCGGCTGCTGCTGCACGGCCGGATCGACAACATCCAGTGTTCCTGGGTGAAGCTCGGCGACGAGGGCACCGTGGCGATGCTCCAGGGTGGCTGCAACGACCTGGGCGGCACGCTGATGGAGGAGACCATCTCCCGGATGGCCGGCTCCGGCAACGGGTCGGCGCGTACCGAGGAGCAGTTGCGGGCCATCGCGAAGGCCGCCGGTCGTCCGGCGCGCAAGCGATCGACTGCGTACGGTCACGCTCCGCGCTGAAGTCGAACCTTTTCCCGCCGTCGGCCGTACCAAGCGGTGCCGGCGGCGGTCGCGGCGAGGACCGCCGCCGGTGTTCCCTCAGGGGCCCGGCGGCGTCACCTCGACGGCACCGGACCCGTCCGTCACCGCGGGCGCGTACGCGCCGCCGCCGGAAAGGTTGCCCATGACCAGTGATCAGCGGAAGCGGCCCTGGCCGCGACTGACCCGCCGGCAGACGTTGACCGCCGCGGCCAGCGCCACCCTCGGCGCCGCCGCACTCACCGTGCCGGGTCTGTCGGCCGCGCAGAACGCGCCGGGCGCGGCAGGTCGGGACGACGAACCGATCGTCGTGCACCTGCGCGACGCCGCGTCCGGAACGATGGACGTCTTCGTCGGTGAATCCCGGATCGAGGTACGCGACCGCGGCCTGGCGGACCGACTGCGGCGCGCAGCCCGGCGCTGACCCGCACGCTCCGCCCGCCATCAGTCCCCGCCCAGTGAGGTTGGTCCGCCATGTCTTCCCACCGCGAGGCTCCGGAGATTGCCAAGGATCCGGTCGCCGACAGCTCCGACCTTTACGCGTTCGTCAGCCCCGACAAGCCCGACACGGTCACGTTGATCGCCAACTACGTGCCCTTGCAGCTCCCGTCCGGGGGGCCGAACTTCTTCGAGTTCGGCGACGACGTGCGCTACGAGATCCACATCGACAACGACGGTGACGGTCAGCCCGACGTCACCTACCGGTTCGAGTTCACCACCGAGATCACCAACCCGAACAGCTTCCTCTACAACACCGGGCCGATCGACTCGCTGGACAGCAAGAACTGGAACCGCCGGCAGTTCTACAGCCTGACCCGGGTGACCGACGGCCGGGAGCACCGGCTCGCGCACAAGCTGCCCTGCCCGCCGTGCAACGTCGGCCCGCTGTCCACCCCGAAGTACGCCGACCTCGTCCGGCAGGCCACCTACACGCTGTCGACGGGGGAGCGGGTCTTCGCCGGCCAGCGCGCGGACGGCTTCTTCGTCGACCTGGGGGCGATCTTCGACCTCGGCACGCTGCGGCCGTTCCAGCAGCTGCACGTCGCCGGGAAGAAGATCTTCAAGGCCGAGGGGGAGCCGGTCAACGCCACCGACCGGATGAACGTGCACAGCCTCGCCGTGCAGGTGCCGCTGAAGCAGGTGCGCCGCCGCGCCAGCCGGTACGGCGCGGGCGACCCGGCGTCGGTGCTCGGTGTGTGGACGTCGGCGTCGCGCCGGCAGGTCCGGGTGCTCGGCGACCGGGTCGCGCAGGACACCTCCACCGGCCCGCTCACCCAGGTCTCCCGGCTGGGCAATCCGCTGTTCAACGAGGTCATCGTGCCGATGTCCAAGAAGGACCTGTGGAACTCGCTGCCACCGTCGGAGGACAAGCGGTTCGCGCAGTTCGTCGAGCGGCCCGAGCTGGCCGCGCTGCTGCCGGCCCTCTACCCGGACGTCTTTCCCAACCTGGACAAGCTCAACAAGTCGAAGAAGGCCCGGGCCGACCTGGTGGCGATCCTGCTCACCGGCGTACCGGCTGGGCTGATCGAGGGCTTCACCAACGCGACCGGTGACGTGCAGGCCGACATGCTGCGGCTGAACACGGCGATCCCGCCGACCCGCCGGCCGGACCGGTTCGGGGTGCTCGGCGGTGACCTGGCCGGCTTCCCCAACGGGCGGCGGGTCGGCGACGACGTGGTCAGCATCGCGCTGCGGGCGATCGCCGGGGTGACCGTCCCGCTGGTCGACAAGACGTTCCGCCCGGACGCGGCGGCCGCCGCGGTCACCCCCGGGTTGAGCGCCGCCGACGTGACGGCCCCGTTCCTCGCGAACTTCCCCTACCTCGGTACGCCGTACGACGGGTTCAACAACCCGCCGGCGTCGTCCTGACCTTCGGCGGGGGAGCAGCGGATGCACGAGCACACGTACGGGCCGTCGGAGACGGGGAGTGTCGTCCTCGAACTGGGTGGTGACACCGGTGCCCTGATCGTCTACACCGGTCGGGAGTTGCACGGCCGGGAGATCGAGATCAGCCGCGGCGATGATTGGCGGGTCCACTCGGCGGTACGGGAGCGTCGGGTGCGGGACGGGTCGTTCCACAGTGCGGTCTATCCCGATCTGCCTGCCGGTCTGTATACCGTCTGGTGGGACGAGGACACGTCCGCCGGCATCGTTTCTGTCCATGGTGGAGGGATAGCCGAGTTCGCGTGGCCCAGCAGCGGTTTTGGGGCCGCCGGCTGACCTCGAAGCGCCACTTTTCACTCGCACCCCGTCCACATTGTGGGCGGGGTGCGAGTGCTGTCCACGGCTCGACGGGCGGTCTGCGCCGCGCCGCGTTAACCTGTCCCCCACCAAGATCAGCTTTGCGAGAGGGGGCTGGTGCTCTCCCGGCGGTGGCCCGTCGGGGGGAGCGCCACGGCAGAAAAGTCGGGCAACTCGCCGGAGAGGGCGTTACTCGGCCGGGGTCTGAATCGATAGGGCAGGTTGCGAGGCTGGGACGGTCCTGGTGGCCGACCAGGGGTGTCGGGAGGGCGACTCCATTATCAAGTTTGGCTTGACGGCGCACGCATTACACGCGTGTAATTTGAATGGGGTTGTTCGCACGGAACGCAACAAAAGGGACCGGACGAACAAACACGCCTTTCGCGTGGGGGGTTGCAGCGGCGATGACGCCGGTGCGCGACAAGGAGGCATTTGATGGACGGCCAGCTTGAGGTGGCCGACCTGCTCGGAAACGCGCCGGAGTGGCAGGAGCGGGCCCTGTGCTCGCAGACCGACCCCGAGGCGTTCTTTCCCGAGAAGGGCGGCTCGACCCGCGAGGCGAAGCGAATCTGCTCGCGCTGCGAGGTCAAGACCGAATGCCTCGAATACGCTCTCGGCCACGACGAGCGGTTCGGCATCTGGGGTGGGCTCTCCGAGCGGGAGCGGCGCAAGTTGAAGCGGCGGGCCGCCTGAGCGGTGCAGGGTCGGGGCGGTGGGGGCCGCCCGGCTCAGCCGTCGTACGGGCGCGTACGGCTCAGGCCAGCTCGTCCGGGTCGACCCCGAGCAGGTTCGCCACCTGTTCGATGATCACGTCGTGGACGAGGTCGGCGAGATCCTCGCGGTCCATGGCGCGGAACTCCAGCGGTCGCCGGTACAACACGATGCGCGGCGGCACCTCCTGGCGGCCGGGGCGGCCGGGCAGCAGCCGGGCCAGCGGCACCTCGCCGTCCTCCAGCACGTCGGAGTCGTAGACGTTCAGATCCGGTGGGACGTCCTCGACGGCGAACTCGACACCGGCCAGCTCCTTGGCGAACCGCCGCTCCAACGTCTCGACGGTGTCCAGCACCAGATCGTCGAAGACCTCGGCCTTGGTCCGCGCCAACGGCACGGTCGCCGGCACCAGACGCCCGCGCAGGCCACGCCCGTGCCGGTCGCGGTGCGCACGCCGGCCGGGGCCGGGGCGGCGGTGTTCCGGGCTCGTCATGACGCAAAGGGTAGTCCCCGTGCCGGGCCGGCCAGCGGCAGCGGCACTCCTCTGGCGCGGCGCGACCCGAACCGGGAATTGTGATCACCGCGACGGGCGTGTCGCAACGCGAAGCGATGCGCCGGACCCGGTAATGGAGATACCCTGCCGCCGTGAGGTCACCACGGCGCTGCTCCCGTAACGGCTGCCCCCGGCAAGCGGTCGCCACATTGACCTATGTCTACAACGAGTCGACCGCCGTGGTGGGCCCGTTGGCGGCGTTCGCCGAGCCGCACACGTACGACCTGTGTGAGCAGCACGCCCGCAGCCTCACCGCGCCGCGCGGCTGGGACGTGGTGCGGCACGAGGGTGAGTTCGAGCCGCCCCCGCCCACCACGGACGACCTGGTGGCGCTGGCCGAGGCGGTTCGCGAGGCCGCTCGCCCGGCCCCCCGCCCCCCGGAGCACGACCAGGCCCACCCGGAAGGCCCCCACCAGACGGGCCGCCGAGGCCACCTCCGAGTAATCCCCCCAAACCACTAACCCCCCACCCGGCCCGCCCAGCGCGGTCAGTGCCCCAGGAGGCGGGACAGGGTTTTGGCGCGGTGGGAGGGGCGGTTGGTTCGGTTCTCCTTGGCGTCGGCGCTGGTCATGACGCGCAGAGCCGTGTTCATCGCCAGCCAGCGCAGGGGTTCCGGCTCCCAGCGGGGCGAGCTGTGGTTGACCCAGGGCAGGCTGGTCAGCTCGCTGCGCTCGCCGCGGATCAGGTCGGCCAGGGTGCGGCCGGCGAGGTTGCTGGAACCCACCCCGTCCCCGACGTAGCCGCCCGCCCAGGCCAACCCGCTGGCCCGGTCGAATCCGACCGAGGCGGCCCAGTCCCGGGCCACCCCGAGCGGGCCACCCCAGGTGTGGGTCACCGGAACGTCCGGCCCGAGCACCGGGAACAGTTCACCCAGCGTCCGCCGCAGCGCCGCGAAGACCCGTGGCTCCCGGTCCTGGCCGGGAGAGACCCGGGACCCGAAATGGTACGGAGCACCGCGCCCGCCGAAGGCCAGCCGACCGTCCGCCGTCCGCTGGCCGTAGATGATCACGTGTCGGTGGTCGGAGAACGTCTCCCGATCCGCCAGGCCGATCCGCTCCCAGGTCTGCGCCGGCAGCGGTTCGGTGGCCACCATCAGTGAGTACACCGGCGCCACCGTGCGTCGCAGGCCGGGCAGCATTGGCGTGTACCCCTCGGTGGCCCGTACCACCACCGACGCCCGCACCGTCCCCGACGCGGTGACCGCCGCGCCGGACCGGATCGCGGTCACCGTGGTCTGCTCGTGGATCCGCACCCCGAGTCGCTCCACCGCCCGCGCCAGACCACGCACCAGCTTCGCCGGGTGCACGACCGCGCAGTGCGGGGTGTACGTCCCACCGCGTACCCCCTCGGCGCCGCACCGGGCCGCGGCCTCGTCGGCGTCGAGGAGCGCCAGGTGGTCCGCGCCGAAGCCGAACGCGCGGGCCTCGTCCACGGCGGCCCGGGCCCGGGCGAGCTGCGGGCCGGTGCGGGCGAGCGTGACGGTGCCGCCGTCGGCCCAGTCGCAGTCGATGCCCTCGGCCGCGACCACCCTGCCCACCGCACGGACGGTGTCGTGCAGTGCCCGCTGCATGGCGACAGCCGCGTCGCGGCCGTGCCGGCGGGCCAGCCCGGTCAGTGACGTGGGAAAGAGCGCCGAGCACCAGCCGCCGTTGCGCCCGGACGCCCCGTACCCCGCGATCTCCCGCTCCAGGACGACGACCCGCAGCGTCGGATCGGCCTGGGCCAGGTGGTACGCCGTCCACAGCCCGGTGTAGCCGGCGCCCACGATCACCACGTCGGCGTCCGTGTCGCCGGGCAGCGCCGGCCGCGGCGTGAGCGGCTCGTCCAGGCTGGACAGCCAGTACGACAGATTCTCGTAGCCCATGGTCAGAGCCGCGACCACGCCTCGGTCAGCACCGTGCGGAGGATCTGCTCGATCTCGTCGAAGTGCTGCTGCTCGGCGATCAGCGGCGGGGCGAGCTGGATGACGGGGTCGCCCCGGTCGTCGGCCCGGCAGTAGAGACCGGCCTGGAACAGCGCGGTCGACAGGAAGCCGCGCAGCAGCCGCTCCGACTCGGCCTCGTCGAACGTCTCCCGGGTCGTCTTGTCCTTGACCAGCTCGATGCCGTAGAAGTAGCCGTCGCCCCGCACGTCGCCGACGATCGGCAGGTCGTGCAGCTTCTCCAGGGTGGCGCGGAACGCGTCCTCGTTGGCCCGTACGTGCCCGACGAGATCCTCGCGGGCGAAGACCTCCAGGTTGGCCAGGGCCACCGCGCAGGACACGGGGTGTCCGCCGAACGTCACCCCGTGGGCGAACATCCCGGTCTCGGTGAGGAACGGTTCCATCAGCCGGTCGCTGGCGATCATCGCGCCGAGCGGGGCGTACCCCGAGGTGATGCCCTTGGCGGTGGTGATGATGTCCGGCTGGTAGCCGTAGCGCACGGCGCCGAAGTACTCGCCGAGCCGACCCCAGGAACAGATCACCTCGTCGGAGACGAGCAGCACGTCGTACGCGTCGCAGATCTCCCGGACCCGCTCGAAGTAGCCGGGCGGGGGTGGGAAGCAGCCGCCGGAGTTCTGCACGGGCTCCAGGAAGACCGCGGCGACGGTGTCCGGCCCCTCGCGCTCGATGGCCCGGCCGATCTCGTCGGCGGCCCAGCGGCCGAACGCCTCGGCGTCGTCGCCGTGCTCGGGCGCCCGGTAGAAGTTGGTGTTCGGCACCTTGATCCCACCGGGCACCAGCGGCTCGAAGTCGCTCTTGATGCCGGGCAGGCCGGTGATCGACAGCGCGCCCATCGAGGTGCCGTGGTAGGCGATGTAGCGGCTGACCACCTTGTGCTTGTTGGGCTGACCGGTGCGCTTGAAGTAGGCCCGGGCCAGCTTCCACGCGGCCTCGACGGCCTCCGAGCCGCCGGTGGTGAAGAAGACCCGGTTGAGGTCGCCCGGGGTGAGCGAGGCGATCTTCTCGGCCAGCTCGACGGCCTTCGGGTGCGCGTACGACCACAGCGGGAAGTACGCCAGCTCACCGGCCTGCTTGGCGGCGGCCTCGGCCAGCTCGGTGCGGCCGTGACCGGCGTTGACGACGAACAGCCCGGCCAGCCCGTCGAGGTAGCGGCGGCCCTGCGCGTCCCACACGTACGCGCCCTCGCCGCGCACGATGGTCGGCACCTCGCCGGCGGTGTAGCTCGCCATCCGGGTGAAGTGCATCCAGAGGTGGTCGGTGGCGTTGGCCATGTCAGCCCCATCGGTCGTCGGGCCGGTCAAAGGGGTGAAGCCGGCCGCTCTGCCAACGGTTATCGCACAGCACGACCCGGGAAAGCAAGTGTGATCGGTAGTGCCTAAGCCTAAGGACGACGGATTCGGCGAGAAATTGCCCTAGCTGCGACGGAATCCGCACGGGCGTCGGCCCTGCTCGTCGTGCCCAGCGGGCGCGCCGGGCTGCCCGCTGACCCCTGGTCGGCCTCCTTTGCTCTGCTTCAACGGACGCAACAGTGCACGTCCGGTATCCGGACGCGGGGTGTTGCGCCGGTTGAAGCAGAGCAAAGGACGCGAGCGATGCCCTGCCGGCCCGGCTCGCCGGCCACGATCCACTCCGTATCGCCGATGTCGCGGTGTCGGGGCGGAGTTGATACCGCGATATCGGCGATGTCGAGTGGATCAAGTGAGTCGATCAGAGGAGTGGAGCAACGGGTCGAGCAGCCGGGACGGGGGTGGGGCGCCCTGGGGGCAGTTGCGGAGCGTTCTGGATGCGCGTCAACACGTCCACCGCAACACGCCGGTAGGCGGCGGACAGCGACACGCAGCGTGGCTATCGTGCGCCGCAGTGTGCACCCGGCGGGCGGGAGGATCCGGTGGCGAACGAGGCGTTGCGGGTGGCGATGGCCGTGGCAGGGGAGACGGTCGAGTCGCTGGCCGAGAAGGTCGACGTCCACCCGAAGACGGCGGCGCGGTGGCTCGCCGCGGGGCACATCCCGCATCCGCGTACCCGGATCGCGGTGGCCGAGGTCCTGCGCCGGGACGCGGCCGATCTCTGGCCGGAGCCGTTCCGCCGTCGATACCTGCCGTGGTTCCGACCGTGGGCCGAGCTGGAACAGGACGCCACCTCGATCCGCTCCTACCAGCCGCTGCTCGTGCCGGGCCTGCTCCAGACCGAGGGGTACGCCCGCGCGATCCTGAACACCGGCGGACTGGTCCCGCCCTCCGAAGTGGACCAGATCGTGGCCAGCCGCATCGACCGCCAGGCGGTGCTTCGCCGCGACGCCCCACCCCAGCTCGTCGCGGTGCTCGACGAGGTGGTGCTCCGCCGGCCGGTCGGCGACGGCTCGGTGATGGCCGGGCAGCTCCGGCACCTCGCCTCGGCGGGGGAGTGGGAGCACGTGCAGGTCCGGGTCATTCCCGCCGAGAACCCATGGCACACCGGGTTGGCCGGCCCCTTCGTGCTGGGCAGGCTGCCCGACGGGACCGAATTGGCGTATCTCGACAACCAGCTCCGCGGTCAGATCGTGACCGATCCTCTCGACGTCGCTAACCTGGGACGCAGGTGGGAGAGCGTCACCGGTGAGGCGTTGCCCCAACGTCAGTCGATCGAGCTGATCAGGGAAGTGGCTGCGACATGGACATGACCGACGCGCGCTGGCGCACTGCGACCCGTAGCAGCAACAACGGTGGCGACTGCGTCGAGGTGGCCGACAACTTGCCCGGTCGGGTGCTGGTGCGCGACAGCAAGGACCGCGACGGTGGCACCCTGACCTTCGCGCCGACCGCCTGGACGTCGTTCGTCGACGCAGTCCGGGCAACGGCACGCTGATCCACTCGGGTTCACGGAAACCGGGGTATCGGAGCGGCAGGGACACCCCGACTTCCTGAAAGCCGAGTCGATCAAGCCCCTAGTCGATCAAGCGCCATCAAAAGCGCGTCAGGCCGTACCCCAGGTGTAGGTCTGCTTGCGGAGTTTGAGGTACACGAACGCCTCGGTGGCGAGCACGCCGGGCACCGCGCGCAGCCGTTGCAGGATCTCCAGCAGGTGGTCGTCGTTGCGGCAGACCACCTCGGTGAGCAGGTCGAACGACCCGGCGGTGATGACCACGTAGTCGACCTCGTCCAGCTCGGCCAGCCGGTCGGCCACCGCCTCCAGGTCGCCGTCGGTACGCAGCCCGATCATCGCCTGGCGGGGGAAGCCGAGCTGGAGCGGATCGGTCACCGCGACGATCTGCATGACGCCCGAGTCGAGGAGCCGCTGGACCCGCTGGCGGACCGCCGCCTCGGAGAGGCCGACCGCCTTGCCGATCGTCGCGTACGGCCGTCGGCCATCCTCCTGGAGCTGTTCGATGATCTGCTTGGCCACGTCGTCCAGCAGAGCGTGACTGGCACCTTCACGTACGGCGACGCGTCGACCGCCGTTGCCGTTCTCGTGCTGCCGGTTCGTCATCGTGCGCTCCCCATGTCCCGAATCGTGATGTCGTGCGTGTGTCCCCGCGCAGTCTGGCGTATTTCGTCGTGCATCGCTAACCCCGCAACGGAATCCCTTGTGAGAGAGGGTCTCTCATGTCAGGATCAGTCGTCCCTGGTACTTGAGCCTCCCGACATTCCCGCCGGCGCGCGCCTCCCCCGTCCCGCCCGCCGACGATGACCCCTAGGAGTCGTCATGCGTACTCCCCTCCGGCCCCTCTCCCGGCGTGGACTGCTCACCGGCACTCTCGGATCGGCCGCCCTGCTCGCTGCGGGCGGCAGCCTCGCCGGCTGCGGCACCAAGGGCGCCCAGCAGACCGAGGCCGGCTGCGTCAGCGAAGACCTGTCCGGCACCGAGAAGAAGCTTGCCTTCTCCAACTGGCCGCAGTACATGGACGTCGACGAGAAGGACGAGTCCAAGCGGCCGAGCCTGGACGAGTTCATCACAAAGACCGGCATCCAGGTCACCTACACCGAGGACATCAACGACAACAACGAGTTCTTCGGCAAGGTGCAGAACCAGCTGGCCGCCTGCCAGAGCACCGACCGGGACATCATCGTGCTGACCGACTGGATGGCCGCGCGGATGATCCGGCTCGGCTGGATCCAGAAGCTCGACGCGGCGAAGATCCCGAACGTCCAGGCGAACCTGTTGCCGTCGCTGCTCAACCGCTCGTTCGACACCGAGAACCGCATCTCGATCCCGTGGCAGTCTGGCCTGGCCGGGTTGGCGTACAACGGCAGCGTCACCAAGGAGCTGCGGACCGTCGACGAGCTGCTGACCCGCCCCGATCTCAAGGGCAAGGTGACGGCGCTCAGCGAGATGCGCGACACCATGGGCCTGCTGCTCGGCTCGAACGGGCACGACCCGTCGAACTTCACCGCCGCCCAGTTCGACGACGCGCTCAACAAGCTCAAGAAGGCCGTCGACTCCGGGCAGATCCGCAAGTTCACCGGCAACGACTACGCACCCGACCTGGCCAAGGGCGACATCGCAGCGTGCATCGGCTGGTCCGGGGACGTCATCCAGCTCTCCAGTGAGAACGAGAAGGTGCAGTTCGTCGCCCCGGACTCCGGCGTGATGCTGTTCAGCGACAACATGATGGTCCCGAACAAGGCCACCCACAAGGGCAACGCCGAAGCGCTGATCAACTACTACTACGAGCCGGCGGCAGCGGCGAAGCTCGCCGCGTACGTCAACTACATCTGTCCGGTCAAGGGCGCCCAGGCCGAGATGGAGAAGATCGACCCGGAGCTGGCCGCCAACCCGCTGATCTTCCCCGACGAAACGCTGCTGGCGAAGTCCAAGGTGTTCATGGCCCTGGACGAAAAGCAGGAGAAGGAGTACGAGGGCAAGTTCCAGCAGGTCATCGGGGCGTGACGGGGATGACACGCGAGACACCCGCAGGCGATCTGCGCCTGGCCGACCTCACCAAGCGGTTCGGCATCTTCACCGCCGTCGACGACCTCAGCCTGACGATCCCGCAGGGCTCGTTCTTCGCGCTGCTCGGCGCGTCCGGCTGCGGCAAGACCACCACCCTGCGGATGATCGCCGGGCTGGAGGAGCCGACCAGCGGCCAGGTGCTGCTCGGCGACACCGACATCGCCCGGCTGCGGCCGTACAAGCGGCCGGTCAACACGGTCTTCCAGAGCTACGCGCTGTTTCCGCACCTCACCATCTTCGAGAACGTGGCCTTCGGGCTGCGGCGGCGCGGCATCCGTTCGGTCGACGACCAGGTCCGGCGGATGCTGTCGCTGGTGCAGCTCGACGGCTTCGGCCCGCGCCGTCCGGCGCAGCTCTCCGGTGGCCAGCAGCAGCGGGTCGCGCTGGCCCGCGCTCTGATCAACCAGCCGCAGGTGCTGCTGCTCGACGAGCCGCTGGGCGCGCTCGACCTCAAGCTGCGCCGGCAGATGCAGATCGAGCTGAAGCGCATCCAGACCGAGGTCGGTATCACCTTCGTGCACGTCACCCACGACCAGGAGGAGGCCATGACCATGGCCGACACCGTCGCGGTGATGAACGCCGGCCGGATCGAGCAGCAGGGCGCCCCGGCCGACCTCTACGAGTTCCCGGCCACCGCGTTCGTGGCGAACTTCCTCGGCCAGTCCAACCTGCTCGCCGGCGAGGCCGCCGGCACGAGCGGCGGCGAGGTCGCGGTGACGGCGCACGGCGCGCGCTTCTCGGTGCCCGCCGGCCGGTCGCGCGCCGACCGGGGTCCGGTCCACCTGGGGGTACGCCCGGAGAAGCTGCATCTGGTCGGCTCCGCCGACCAGGTCCCCCAAGGACACCAACACCTCACCGGGGTGGTCACCGACGCCTCCTACGTGGGGGTCAGCACGCAGTACCTGCTGCGCACCGGTTGGGGCACCGAGCTGTCGGTCTTCGTGGCGAACAACGGCGCGGAGGCGCGGGTGCCGGTGGGCAGCGAGGCCGTGGCGTACTGGGATCCGCGCCACGCGTTCCTGCTGGCCCGCGACGCCGCCGACACCGACCGGACCACGCCGGTGCTCGACGAGCCGGTGGGCGCGTCGTCATGACCCTCCTGGCCCCCACCAAACCGGGGCAGCTGCCGCCGCCACCGGCCGCCCGGTCCGGGCGGTTCCGGCTCCTGCCGTACCTGTTGCTGCTGCCCGGCGCGGTCTGGCTGCTGGTGTTCTTCGGCGTGCCGCTGCTGCAGCTCGCCGCGGCGAGCCTCTACGACCCCAGCGGCTCGCTCTCCACCGGGTACGCGATGACGTGGGCGTTCGGCAACTACCCGGACGTCGTGCAGGCGTACTGGCCGCAGCTGCTGCGCTCGTTCGGCTACGCCGGGCTGGCCCTGGTGCTGGCGCTGCTGCTCGGCTACCCGTTGGCGTACGCCATCGCGCAGAAGGCCGGCCGGTGGAAGAACCTGCTGCTGGTGTGCGTGGTCGCGCCGATGTTCACCAGCTTCCTGGTCCGCACGCTGGCCTGGAAGACGATCCTGTCGGACAACGGCGCGCTGGTCGGCCTGCTGCGTGACGTGCACCTGCTCGCGCCGGACGGCCGGCTGCTGGCCACGCCGTTCGCTGTGGTGCTCGGCCTGACGTACAACTTCCTGCCGTTCCTGGTGCTGCCGCTGTACGCGAGCCTGGAGCGGCTGGACCCCCGGCTGTTGGAGGCGGCGAGCGACCTGTACGCGAGCGGCGTCCAGGCGTTCCGCCGGGTGACCCTGCCGTTGTCCATGCCCGGCCTGGTCGCCGGCACGCTGCTGTTCTTCATCCCGGCCAGCGGCGACTACATCAACGCCGAACTGCTCGGCACCCCGAACGAATACATGATCGGCAACGTCATCGACTCGGCGTTCCTGGTCCGGCTGGACTACCCGCAGGGCGCCGCGCTGTCGTTCCTGCTGATGGCGGCGATCCTCGCGGTGGTCTTCGGCTACCTGCGCAGGGCCGGCACGGAGGAGGTGCTCTGATGCGGGTCTCCCGTTGGCTGGCCGATCGCTGGGTGATGATCGTGGCGCTGCTGGTGCTCGGCTACCTCGCGCTGCCGATCCTGGTGGTGGCCGGGCTGTCGTTCAACCGCCCGTCGAGCCGCCTGTCGTACGACTTCAACGAGTTCACGCTGGACAACTGGCGGCAGCCCTGCGCCACCTCCGACATGTGCGACGCGGTCGTGCGCAGTGTGCAGATCGGTTTCATCGCCACGGTGGTCGCCACAGTGCTCGGCACCCTGATGGCGTTCGCGCTGGTCCGGCACCGCTTCCGCGGCCGGTCCGGCATCAACGTGCTGATCTTCCTGCCGATGGCCACCCCGGAGCTGGTGATGGGCACGTCGCTGCTGGCCCTGTTCGTCTCGGCCGGGGTGCCGCAGGGCTTCTGGACCATCGTCATCGCGCACGTGATGTTCTGCGTGTCGTTCGTGGTGGTGACGGTCAAGGCGCGGCTCGCCGGAATGGACCGGCGGCTGGAGGAGGCCGCCATGGACCTCTACGCCAACGAGTGGCAGACCTTCCGGCGGATCACCCTGCCGCTGGTGCTGCCCGGCATCGTGTCCGCCGCGCTGCTGGCGTTCTCGTTGAGCTTCGACGACTTCATCATCACGAACTTCAACGCCGGCACGACAGTCACGTTCCCCATGTACGTCTGGGGCGCCGCCCAGCGGGGCATCCCGCCGCAGGTCAACGTCATCGGCACCGCGATGTTCGCCATCGCGCTGCTGCTGGTCGGGCTCAGCTCGCTGCGCGGGCGGCGTGCTCGCCGCGCCGCGCTGCTGGCCGGCCCGGTGCCGCAGGCGCGTCGCTCGTCATGACCGTCCTGGATGCGGGCCGCCCGACCGGGCCGCCGTCATGACCCTCCCGCATACCGGCCGGGCGCTTGCCGACGCGGCGCCCGTGCCGTACTGGCTGGACCGCCCGGAGCGCCCCGACCCGCTGCCGCCGCTCACCGGCGCGCAGACCGCCGACCTGCTGGTGATCGGCGGCGGGTACGGCGGGCTCTGGGCCGCCCTGGAGGCCAAGCGGGCCGAGCCGGACCGTGACGTGCTGCTCGTCGACGCCGGGACCTGCGGGTGGGCCGCCTCCGGGCGCAACGGCGGGTTCTGCGCCGCCTCGCTCACCCACGGCCTGGCCAACGGCGTCGACCGGTTCCCCGGCGAGATCGGCGAGCTGGAACGCCTCGGCCGCGCCAACCTGGACGCGATCGCCGCCACCGTCGCGGAGTTCGACATCGACTGCGACTTCGAGCGCACCGGCGAACTGGCCGTCGCCGTCGAGCCGTACCAGCTCGACGGGTTGGCCGCCGACGCCGAGCTGGCCCGCCGGTACGGCCACCGGGTGCGGCTGCTCGACACCGACGAGGTGCGTGCCGAGGTGAACTCGCCGACGTACCTGGGTGGCATGGTCGACGCCGACCGGGTCGCCATGGTGGACCCGGCGAAGCTGGCGTGGGGTCTGCGCCGCGCCTGCGTCGACCTCGGCGTACGCGTGCACGAGCACACCCGGGTCACCGGGCTGCGCGCCGACGGCCCGGCCCTGCGCGCGGCGACCGCCGGCGGGCTGGACAACGCGCCCGGCTCGGTACGCGCCCGCCGGGTCGTGCTGGCCACCAACGCGTTTCCGCCGCTGCTGCGCCGGCTGCGCGCGTACGTGGTGCCCGTCTACGACCACGTGCTGATGACCGAGCCGCTCAGCCCGGCGCAGCGCGACGCGATCGGCTGGCGCAACCGCCAGGGCCTGGCCGACACCGGCAACCAGTTCCACTACTACCGGATCACCCGCGACGGGCGGATCCTCTTCGGCGGCTACGACGCCGTCTACCACTACGGCAACCGGGTCGCCCCGAAGCTGGAGCAGCGCCCGGCCACCTTCACCGCTCTCGCCAACCACTTCTTCACCACGTTCCCGCAGCTCGCCGACGTGCGCTTCAGCCACCGCTGGGGCGGCGTCATCGACACCTGCACCCGGTTCTGCCCGTTCTACGGGACCGCGTTCGGCGGTCGACTGGCGTACGCGGCCGGCTACACAGGCCTCGGCGTCGGCGCCACCCGCTTCTCGGCCCGGGTGCTGCTCGACCTGCTGGCCGGCGGGGACACCCCGCTGACCCGGCTCGATCTGGTCCGCCGCAAGCCCCTGCCGTTCCCGCCGGAACCCGTCCGCGCGGTCGGCATCAATCTCACCCGCCGGTCGATGGCCCGCGCCGATGCGCGTGAGGGCCGTCGCGACCTGTGGCTCCGTACTCTCGATCGTCTTGGTTTGGGGTTTGATTCCTGATGCGTGTCCTGCTCGTCGGCGCCGGTGGCGTCGGCTCCGCCGCCGTAGCCATCGCCGCCCGACGCTCCTTCTTCGAGACGATGGTGGTCGCCGACCATGACCCGGACCGCGCCGCCCGCGCGGTGGCCGGGCACGGCGACCGTTTCGTCGCCGCCCAGGTGGACGCCTCCTCGGCCGACGCGGTCACCGCGCTGTGCCGGGAGCACCGGATCACCCACGTGCTCAACGCCGTCGACCCGCGCTTCGTCATGCCCATCTTCGACGGCGCGTTCGCGGCCGGCGCGGACTACCTCGACATGGCGATGTCGCTGTCCCACCCGCACCCGTCCCGCCCCTACGCCGAGACCGGGGTGAAGCTCGGCGACGACCAGTTCGCCGTCGCCGACCGATGGGCGGCGGCCGGCCGGCTCGCGCTCGGCGGCATCGGCATCGAGCCCGGCCTGTCCGACATCTTCGCCCGGTACGCCGCCGACGAGCTGTTCAGCGAGATCGACGAGATCGGCGTCCGGGACGGGGCGAACCTGACCGTCGACGGCTACGACTTCGCACCCTCGTTCTCCATCTGGACCACGATCGAGGAGTGTCTCAACCCGCCCGTGGTCTGGGAGGCCGACCGGGGCTGGTACACCACCGAGCCGTTCAGCGAGCCGGAGGTCTTCGACTTCCCGGAGGGAATCGGCCCGGTCGAGTGCGTCAACGTCGAGCACGAGGAGGTGCTGCTGATCCCGCGCTGGGTGAAGGCGAAGCGGGTCACCTTCAAGTACGGCCTCGGCGACGAGTTCATCGACGTGCTGAAGACGCTGCACAAGCTCGGCCTGGACTCGACGACGCCGGTCAGCGTGCGCGGCGTGCAGGTGTCGCCGCGGGACGTGGTCGCGGCCTGCCTGCCCGACCCGGCCACCCTCGGCGACCGGATGCGCGGCAAGACCTGCGCCGGCACCTGGGTGCGTGGCCTGGGCCCGGACGGGCAGCCCCGGGAGGTGTACCTCTACCACGTGGTCGACAACGAGTGGTCGATGCGCGAGTACGGCCACCAGGCGGTCGTCTGGCAGACCGCGGTGAACCCGGTGGTGGCGCTGGAACTGCTCGCCACCGGCGCGTGGTCCGGCGTCGGCGTGCTCGGCCCGGAGGCCCTGCCCCCGGTGCCGTTCCTCGACCTGCTGACCAGCTACGGCTCGCCCTGGGGGATGGAGGAGCGATGAGCCGCTACGGTGCCATGTACGGCCCGGACATCACCTTCCTCGGGGTGGACCGGTGCGCACTCGACGACCCGTCGTCGTACGCGGACGCCGACATCGTCATCGTCGGCGCACCCTTTGACGGCGGCACCTCGCACCGGCCCGGCACCCGGTTCGGGCCGTCGGCGATTCGCCAGGCGTGCTACCTGGCCCACGACGGCTCCCGCCCGTCCCTCGCGCTGCGCGTCGACGCGCTGCGCGACCTCCGGGTGTACGACGCCGGCGACGTCGAGATGTTCTCCGGCGACATCGAACGGTCACTGGCCGCTCTGGAGGCGGCCGTCTACGCAGTGTCGTCCTCCGGCGCCATCCCGATCGTGCTCGGCGGGGACCACTCCATCGCGCTGCCCGACGCGACCGGCGTGGCCCGCCAGCACGGGCACGGTCGGGTGTCGCTCGTGCACTTCGACGCGCACGCGGACACCGGCGAGATCGAGTTCGGCTCGCTGCACGGGCACGGCCAGCCGATGCGTCGCCTCATCGAGTCTGGCGCGGTACGCGGCGACCGGTTCCTCCAGATCGGGCTGCGCGGCTACTGGCCCGGCCCGGACATCCTGTCCTGGATGGCCGAGCAGCGGATGCGCTCGTACGAGATGACCGAGCTGGTCGCCCGCGGGCTGGACCCGTGCCTCACCGAGGCGTTCACGATCGCGGTCGACGAGTGCGAGGGGGTCTTCCTCTCCGTCGACGTGGACGTCGTCGATCCCGGGATGGCCCCCGGCACCGGCACCCCCGAACCGGGTGGCCTGACCTCCCGGCAACTGCTCGACGCGGTCCGCCGGGTCTGCTACGAGCTGCCGGTGGTCGGGGTGGACGTGGTCGAGGTCGCGCCGCCGTACGACCACGCCGACATCACCGCCTACCTGGGCAACCGCGTGGTCCTGGAGGCACTGTCGGCGATCGCCCGACGCCGGCGCGACGCCGCGGGCGGGTCACCGTGGAACCCCCACCAACCCCTCCTGGACGCCCGCTGACCAGCGCATTGACGGCAACTCGACACGTCGACGCCGGACCCGGACCTCCTCTGTGGAGCGGTCGTTATCGTGGCCAATAATTGGTGATTCGCGGATTTGCTGCCTGAATGCGCGGCACGATCAGCCGTGCCCGGTCCGGCCAAGTGGTTGCCTGACCTGTCGTCCCGTCGCCGGTCACGAGCGCGATGGTGGATATTGCACGCAGTGTTTGCGACGACACTCATCGACGTGACGATGCAACCACCGCCGAATCCTGGCCCGCCGCACGTGCCGCCGTTCGGCCCTGGGCCCCGCCTGCCCGCCGCCCAGAGCTGGTTCCGCCGGGCCAGTCCCGCCAGCCGCGTCGCCGTCATCCTCGGCTCGGTGGCCCTGTCGTTCCTGCTGCTCTGCTGCGCCGGCACCGCGATTGTCAGCGCCCTGGCCGGCGAACCGGAGCCCACCCGCACCGGCACCGCGGCCGAGCAACCGCAGCAGCCCATCGTGGCGGCACCCGCCGAGCCGACCGAGGAGGCCCCCGCGCAGGAGGTGTCGCCGGTCGCCGCACCCTCCACCGCGTCGGTCTCGCCGAGCCCGTCCAGCGCCGCGCCGGTGGTGCAGGTGACGACCGTGACGGAGCGGGCCACGATCCGGTACGCCGAGCGGACCGTGAAGGACTCCTCCCTGGCCGAGGGCAAGCGGGTCGTCCGAACCAAGGGCGTCAACGGTACGAAGACACTGACGTACGAGGTGACCACCACGGACGGGGTGCGGACGGCCCGGAAGCTGGTGAAATCCGTTGTGACGAAGCAGCCGTTGACCCAGGTCGTCGCCGTCGGCACCAAGAAGGCCGCGCAGGCGAAGTGCGACCCGAACTACAGCCCCTGCGTCCCGATCGCCAGCGACGTCGACTGCCTGCCAGGCAGCGGCAACGGCCCCGCCTACGTTCGCGGCCCGGTCAAGGTCATCGGCACCGACATCTACGACCTCGACCGCGACAACGACGGCTACGGCTGCGACTAACCGCGCCGCGTCAGCCCTGCCCCGGTTGCCCTGAACCGAGTCGATCATGGAGTTGTGGTGCCCGGTAGACGATGGTTCAGGAGTTCTGTCCGGCACCACAACTCCTTGATCGACGCTGTGGTGGAGGTCGATGCGCATAGCACGGGTGGGCTTTGTTTGGGGGTTGTGCACAGGGCGCTCGGGTATCCACAGATTCCTGGGTCGGGGCGGAATGCCTGGGGCGGGGCGCGGCAGTCTCTGCCGCATGGCACAGGATCAGTATCGATACGCGGAGTTACTCGCCGCCGGCCTCAGTCGGGAGCAGGTGCGCAGGCTGGTTGGGCTGTCCCGCCTGCACCGGTTGACGCGGAGCGTCTACACGCCCTCGGCCGACCCAGCCGCGCGACTGCCGGCGATCTTTCGGCGGTTGCCTGAGACTGCCGTCGTCGGCTTCCATACCGGTGCACAGTTGCACGGCTTCGGCGACGTCCGCAGTTTCGACGTGCACATCATTGTGCCGGCCGGCGAGAACGTCCCGCAGATGCGGGGAGTCGTCGCCCACGAGGCGGTGCTGCCGGTACGCGATACGGTGCTGCTGGGCGGAGTGCCCTGTGCCCCGGCCGCCCGTTGCGCGGTCGACCTAGCCCGGTCACTGCGCCGAATGGACGCGATGCCGCTGCTGGACCTGTGCCTTCGCGTGGGTGCCTGCCGATCCGAGGAACTCAGGGCGGAGGTCGCTCGGCACAAACGCCTCCGTGGCGTCTGCCAGGCGCGTGAACTCGTGCCACGCGCCGACCCGCGGGCGGAGTGCCGGCAGGAGAGTCAGCTTCGCCTGGTGTTGATAGATGGCGGCCTGCCACCGCCGGAGCCACAGGTCTGGGTCCCGGACGGTCATGGAGTGCCGCTCTACCGCCTCGACCTCGGTTACCGGCGCCGCAAGGTCGGCGTCGAGTATGACGGATCGTCCCATTTGGACCGCGACCGTCTCCGGCATGATCGTTCCCGATCGAACTGGCTAGCCGCAAACGGCTGGAAAATCCGCCACTTCACGGACCTGGACCTCTACCGCCGCCCCAACCACATCATCAAAACCCTGATCCCCCTCCTCCACCCCTAACTCCCTCCCCGCCCCACGCTCCCCAGGGCCGATCATGGAGTTGTGGTGGCTGACGAAAGGTGTAAAGCATCCCTTGCTGCCCACCACAACTCCATGATCGACGGGGCGGGGGCGGCCCACACGCAGCGGTCGCGGGTGACCTAGGCGGCGAGGCGGGAGCGGATGAGGAAGCGGAGACCGTCGGGGGCCTCCAGGGAGAAGCCGCTGCCCCGGCCCGGGACCACGTCGACGGTGAGCCTCGTGTGTTTCCACAACTCCCACTGGGCCGACGACATCCAGAACTCGACCGGCTCCGGCACACCGTCCACGGCGAGCGAGGCGAGCAGGACATCGGACGATCCGGTGCGGAACTCGCCTGCCGGGTAGCACATCGGGGCACTGCCGTCGCAGCAGCCGCCGGACTGGTGGAACATCAGCGGCCCGTGCCGCTCCCGCAGCGACCGGATCAGATCGGCCGCCGCGGGGGTCACGGAGACGATGGACATCAGAAGAAGCCGAGCTTCTGGGTCGAGTAGCTGACCAGCAGGTTCTTGGTCTGCTGGTAGTGCTCCAGCATCATCTTGTGGTTCTCCCGGCCGATGCCGGACTGCTTGTACCCGCCGAACGCGGCGTGCGCCGGGTACGCGTGGTAGCAGTTGGTCCACACCCGCCCGGCCTGGATCGCCCGCCCCGCCCGGTACGCGGTGTTCATGTCCCGGGTCCAGACGCCCGCGCCCAGCCCGTACAGGGTGTCGTTCGCGGTCTTCACGGCGTCGTCGAGGTCGGCGAAGGAGGTCACCGAAACCACCGGTCCGAAGATCTCCTCCTGAAAGACCCGCATCGAGTTGTCGCCCTCGAAGATCGTCGGCTGGACGTAGTACCCGCCGGACAGCTCCCCGCCCAGATCCGCGCGGGCGCCGCCGGTGAGCACCTTCGCACCCTCCTGGCGGCCGATGTCCAGGTAGGACAGGATCTTCTCCAGCTGGTCGTTGGAGGCCTGCGCGCCGACCATCGTGTCGGTGTCCAGCGGGTGGCCCTGCACGATCCGGCCGGTCCGCTCCACCGCCGCGGCGAGGAAGTCCGAGTAGTGGCCCTGCTGGATCAGCGCCCGCGACGGGCAGGTGCAGACCTCGCCCTGGTTGAGGGCGAACATGGTGAAGCCCTCGAGCGCCTTGTCGAAGAAGTCATCACGGGACGCGCTGACGTCGTCGAAGAAGATGTTCGGGCTCTTGCCGCCCAGCTCCAGGGTGACCGGCTTGATGTTCTCACTGGCGTACTGCATGATCAGCCGCCCGGTGGTGGTCTCACCGGTGAACGCCACCTTGGCGACCCGTGGCGAGGACGCCAGCGGCTTGCCGGCCTCCACGCCGAAGCCGTTGACGATGTTGAGCACGCCCGGCGGCAGCAGGTCCGCCACCAGCGACAGCCAGTAGTGGATCGAGGCCGGGGTCTGCTCGGCCGGCTTGAGCACCACGGCGTTGCCGGCGGCCAGCGCGGGCGCCAGCTTCCAGGTGGCCATCAGGATCGGGAAGTTCCACGGGATGATCTGCCCGACCACGCCGAGCGGCTCGTGGAAGTGGTACGCGACGGTGTCGTCGTCGATCTCGCCCAGCGAGCCCTCCTGCGCCCGGATCGCCCCGGCGAAGTAGCGGAAGTGATCGATGGCCAGCGGAATGTCGGCAGCCAGCGTTTCGCGGATCGGCTTGCCGTTCTCCCAGGTCTCGGCGATGGCCAGCGACTCCAGGTTGTCCTGCATCCGGTCCGCGATGCGGTTGAGGATCAGCGCCCGCTCGGCCACCGAGGTGCGCCCCCAGGCGTCGGCGGCGCCGTGCGCGGCGTCCAGGGCCTTCTCCACGTCCGCGGCGGTGCCCCGGGCCACCTCGGTGAAGGTCTGCCCGGTGACCGGGGTCGGGTTCTCGAAGTAGCCACCGCCGTGCGGCTTGACGTACTCGCCGCCGATGAAGTGGTCGTAACGGGACTGCCAGTGGGTGGGCGCGTCGTAGCGCGTCATGGTTACCTCCGCCGTCGTGGTGCGGTGTCGGCGGCGAGGCTAGTTTCGGGGACGTTGCAGCAACGTTGCGCGTGGTAGGTCGTACTCCGTGGCGAGCTGGTGGATGCGGGCGAGCGCGAGCGGCCGGCGGGCCGCGCCCACCGGTAACGCCCGCGCCAGGGCCTGCCACGCGGTCAGGTCGTCGGCGCCGGCGGGCGTCGCGGTCCACGCCGCGAGCAGCGCCGGGTCCGCGGCGGCCAGCACGGCCGCGCGGAGCTGGCCGTCGATGAGCCGGCGCAGTCGCGTGACTCCCGGCGCGTCCGAGCCGGGCAGCAACGGCCCGGAGTACGCGTCGAGCGCGCCCGCCGGATCGCCCTGGTCCAACCGGTCGGCGACCGTGGTGAAGTCGGCGCGGACGGTGCCGTGCAGCCGGTACGGGCGGGAGTCGAGCAGCTCGGGGCCGAGCACCCGGCGCAACCGGGACAGCTCCGCGCGCAGGGTGACCGGCAGGAGCCGGTCGTCTCCGTACACGTCGAGGCCGAGCTGTTCGCCGGTGCGCCCCTCGGGATGGTGCAGCAGCAGCACCAGCAGCTCGCTGTGCCGGCGGCCCAGCCGGATGCGCCGCCCGTCGACCCGCAGTTCCGCCTCGTCGCGGCCGAGCGCGGTCACGGTGACGACGCCGGGCTCCACCGGTCGGTCGGTGGCGAGCTGCGCCTCGGCGGCCCGGGCGGTGGCGCGGACCAGCGCCAGGCTGTGCGGGTTGGCCAGGTGGTCGCCGCCGGTGATGTCGACCGCGCCGAGCAGTCGCCCGGTGGCCGGGTCGTGGATCGGCGCCGCCGCGCAGGTCCAGCGCTGCACCGGCCGGATGAAGTGCTCGGTGGCGAAGATCTGCACGCTGTGGTCGACGGCCAGTGCGGTGCCGGGGGCGTTGGTGCCGGCGTGCCTCTCGTCCCACAGGGCGCCGGGCACGAAGTTCATCCGCTCGGCGTGCCGGCGCACCCCCGGGTGGCCCTCCACCCAGAGCAGCCGCCCGTACGCGTCGCAGACCGCCATCAGGTGCGCGCCGTCCTGGGCGATGCCGCCGAGCAGGTCCCGGAAGAGCGGCAGCACCTGGGCCAGCGGGTGCGCGGCCCGGTAGCTCGCCAGCGCGTCGTCGGTCAGGTCGACCGGCGGAGTTGCCTCCGGGTCGAGTCGGGCGGACCGTTCCCACGACCGGCGTACCACCTCCCGCACCCGGCGCGGCGCGGCGCCGGCGGCGAGGAACGCCTCGTGGGCCGCGCCGACCTGCGCGATCCGCTCGGCCGGATCGACGCCGAATTCCAGGGCGAGCCACGGGTCAGCCATGGGGCGACCTCCTCGGTCCCCATCGTGACGCAGCTCACCCTCGATCGCCAACCACACCAGGTGCGGACCCGTCGAACTGGCCGCCACGGCGATCGGTGCCCGTGTCGGCTGAACGGTAGGTCCCTCCCGTCCGTACCACGCGGTGAAGAACACACCGAGGACGGGAGTGACGGCGATGAGGGTGCAGCGCAAGCACGTGCTGGCGGCGACCGTGGCGGTGCTCGCCGCGGCGGGAGTGGCGGTGGGGACCGGGTTCGGGTTCGCCGACACCGCACCCGCGCAGCAGTCCGTCTGCTCGGGCTCGGTCACCTTCTCGGCCGAGGGCGGGGCCCCGGCGGCGACCAGTGACCGGTTCCCGGTGGGCACGCGGCTGCGGGTGACCAATCTGGACAACAACCGGGCGGCCACGGTGACGGTGACCGGCCCGTCGGGCAGTTGTGTGCTGCTCAACGCCGCCGCGATGGAGCTGGTGCGGGAGCCGGGCAAGAACGTGATCCGCCGCAACGTGGTGCAACGGCTCGACGGCGAGGCCGTTCCGCCCGCCGCGCCGCCGGCCGCCGGCACGGTCCGACCCGGCGCAGCGTCTCCCGGAGCGCCCGGCCCGGCGCCCCGCTCGGCCTGCTCGGGGGCGATCACCTTCTTCGCCGAGAATGCCGCGCCGGCGGCGACCAGCGGGCAGTTTCCGGTGGGCACCCGGCTGCGGGTGACCAACCTGGACAACAACAAGGCCACCACGGTCACGGTGACCGGCCCGTCGGGCAGCTGCGTGCTGCTCAACACCGCCGCGATGGACCAGATCCGCGAGCCGGGCAAGAACCTGGTCCGCCGCAACACCGTCGAGGTGCTTCGCTGACCCTGCCGTGCGGAAGGGCCCCTTCTCGGGAAGGGCCCCTTCTCGGGAAGGGGCCCTTCCCTCGGTCAGCCGAAGGCGGCGTCGAGGATGTCGGCACCTCTGGTCAGCTGCTCGTCGGAGATCACCAACGGGGGCAGGAAGCGCAGCACGTTGCCGTACGTGCCGCAGGTCAGGGTGAGCAGGCCGGCGGCGTGGCACGCGGCCGAGATGGCCGCCGTGGCGGTCGGGTCGGGGACGAGGGTGCCGGGCTGCACCAGCTCCACGGCGAGCATCGCGCCGCGCCCGCGTACCTCGGCGATGCGGGGGTCCCGCTCGGCGATGGCGCGGAGCCGGGGGGCCAGCACGGACTCGATCCGACGGGCCGCGCCCGCCAGGTCCAGCTCGTGCATGGTCTCGATGGTGGCCAGCGCGGCGGCGCAGGCGATCGGGTTGCCGCCGTACGTGCCGCCGAGCCCGCCGACGTGCACCGCGTCCATCAGCTCGGCCCGACCGGTCACCGCCGCGAGGGGCAGGCCACCCGCGATGCTCTTGGCCAGGGCGACCAGGTCCGGTTCGACGCCCTCGTGCTGGCAGGCGAACCAGTCGCCGGTACGGCAGAAGCCGGTCTGGATCTCGTCGGCGACGAACACCACGCCAGCCGCTGTCGCCCAGGCTCGCAGCGCCGGCAGGAAACCGGGCGCGGGCACCACGAAGCCGCCCTCGCCCTGGATCGGCTCGATGAGCAGCGCGGCGACGTTCTCGGCGCCGACCTGCTTCTCGACCATCTCGATGGCCCGCGCGGCCGCCTCGGCGCCGGAGAGGCCGCCGTCGCGCAGCGGGTACGACATCGGCACCCGGTAGATCTCTCCGGCGAACGGCCCGAACCGGTGCTTGTACGGCATGTTCTTCGCGGTCAACGCCATGGTCAGGTTGGTCCGGCCGTGGTACGCGTGGTCGAACACCACCACGGCCGGTCGCCCGGTGGCGTGCCGGGCGATCTTGACGGCGTTCTCCACCGCCTCGGCCCCGGAGTTGAACAGGGCCGAGCGCTTCTCGAACCCGCCCGGTGTCAGCGCGTTGAGCTGCTCGCACACCGCCACGTACGACTCGTACGGCGCGACCATGAAGCAGGTGTGGGTGAACCGTTCCACCTGCGCGCGGACCGCCTCGACCACCCTCGGCGCGGAGTTGCCGACGCTGGTGACGGCGATGCCGGCGGCGAAGTCGATCCACTCCCGCCCGTCGACGTCGGTGAGCGTGCCGCCCGACGCGGAGTCCACGTAGGACGAAATGACACTGCCCACGCCCCGGGCGACGGCACCACCGCGCCGCTTGTGCAGTTCTTCGGAGGATGTCATCGCCTCAGCCCTCGATGTTGTGCATGACGTGCTTGATCCGGGTGTAGTCCTCCAGGCTGTAGACCGAGAGGTCCTTGCCGTGCCCGGAGTGCTTGAAGCCGCCGTGCGGCATCTCGGAGACGAACGGGATGTGCGTGTTCACCCAGACGCAGCCGAAGTCCAGCCGCCGGGTCATCCGCATCGCCCGGCCGTGGTCCCGCGTCCAGACCGAGGCCGACAGGCCGTAGTCGACGCCGTTGGCCCAGCGCACCGCCTCGTCCTCGTCGGAGAAGCGCTGCACGGTGATGACCGGCCCGAACACCTCGTCCTGGATGATCTCGTCGGACTGGCGCAGCCCGGACACCACCGTCGGCGCGTAGAAGTAGCCGCGCTCACCCTGCCGGGAGCCGCCGGTCTGGATCGCCGCGTGGTCGGGCAGCCGGTCCACGAAGCCGCTGACCCGGGCGAGCTGGTTGGCGTTGTTCAGCGGGCCGTAGAGCACGTCCGCGTCGTCCGGTGCGCCGGTCTTCGTGTTGCGGGCCTGCTCGGCCAGGGCCGCCACGAAGTCGTCGTAAATGCCCGGCCCGGCCAGCACGCGGGTCGCCGCCGTGCAGTCCTGACCGGCGTTGAAGTAGCCGCCCAGCGCGATGGCCTCGGCCGCCGCCGCCACGTCCGCGTCGTCGAAGATCACCACCGGGGCCTTGCCGCCCAGCTCCAGGTGGGTCCGCTTCAGGTCGGGGGCCGCCGCGGCGGCCACCTCCATGCCCGCGCGCGTCGAGCCGGTGATCGACACGAGCTGGGGGGTCGGGTGCGACACGAGGGTACGACCGGTGTCCCGGTCGCCGCAGACCACGTTGAACACCCCCGGCGGGAAGAACTCGGCGGCGATCTCGGCGAGCAGCAGCGTCGACACCGGCGTGGTGTCCGACGGCTTCAGCACCACCGTGTTGCCGGCGGCGAGGGCCGGGGCGATCTTCCACACCGCCATCATCAGCGGGTAGTTCCACGGGGTCACCTGGGCGCAGACACCGATCGGCTCGCGCCGCACGTACGAGGTGTGCCCCGCCAGGTACTCGCCGGCGGACCGCCCCTCCAGCAGGCGGGCTGCCCCGGCGAAGAACCGGAACTGGTCCACCGCCGGTGGCAGCTCCTCCTCGGCGGTGAGCTGGCGCGGCTTGCCGGTGTTGCGGACCTCGGCGTCCACCAGTTCGGCCGCGCGGGCCTCCACGGCGTCGGCGAGCCTGAGCATCGCCCTCTGCCGCTCGGCCGGGGTGACCTCCCGCCAGCTCTCGAACGCGGTGGCGGCGGCGGTCATCGCCGCGTCGACGTCGGCGGCCCCGGAGACCGGCGCCTGGGCGAACACCTCGCCGGTGCAGGGGTCGACCAGATCGGCGTACCCGCCGTCGGCCGGTTCGACGTAGGAGCCGTTGACGAAGTTGCGCAGCTGCTGCTGGTCACTCATGACGGGATCACTCCGAGGGGGGCCGGGGATGCGGTGTGCGGAGGTTATCGCAATCTTCCTGCCATCTTCGCTACTGAATTCGCGGCAGACAAGGGATACGGCGACTGTTTCCGTCGGCGGTTGTCTCGTCTACGCTGCACGGCGTGGAGCCCGCAGACTTCTTCGTCGCCTCCCGTCCCGCCTCCGGTGAGGGCGAGCTGACCGTTCACCATCCGTACGACGGCCGCACGGTGGGGCGTACCACCTTTGCCACCCGCGACCAGGTCGACGCCGCCGTCGCGGCGGCGGCCGGTGTGGCCGCGCAGGCCGCGGCCCTGCCCGCGCACGCCCGGGCGGCGGCCCTGGACCACGTGTCGCGGCGGCTCGCGGAGCGCGCCGACGAGGTCGCGGCGCTGATCACCGCCGAGAACGGCAAGCCGGTGAAGTGGGCGCGCGCCGAGGTCGGGCGGGCGGTGTCCACCTTCCGGTGGGCCGCCGAGGAGGCCCGGCGCTTCTCCGGTGAGCTGCAACGCCTCGACACCGACCCGGCCGCCAGCGGGCGGATCGCCCTGGTCCGGCGGGTGCCGAGAGGGCCGGTGCTCGGCATCGCGCCGTTCAACTTCCCGCTCAACCTGGTCGCGCACAAGGTCGCGCCGGCCATCGCGGTCGGTGCGCCGATCATCGTCAAGCCGGCCCCGGCCACGCCGCTGTCCGCGCTGCTGCTCGGCGAGCTGCTGGCCGAGACCGACCTCCCCGCCGGCATGTTCTCGGTGCTGCCGCTGCCCAACGACCGCGCCGCCGAACTGGTCGCCGACCCCCGGCTGCCGGTCGTGTCGTTCACCGGGTCGGGGCCGGTCGGCGCGGCCATCCGCCGGCAGGTCCCGGAGAAGCACGTGACGCTGGAGCTGGGCGGCAACGCGGCAGCGGTGATCTGCGCGGACTGGGCGGCCGACGAGGACCTGGACTTCGCCGCGCAGCGCATCGCCACCTTCGCCAACTACCAGGCCGGCCAGTCGTGCATCGCCGTGCAACGCGTGTACGTGCACCACGCGCTGCATGCCGACTTCCTGCCCCGGCTGGTCGCGGCGGTCCGCGCCCTGCGCACCGGAGATCCCGCCTCGGAGCTGACCGACGTCGGGCCGATGGTGTCCGAGGAGGCGGCCCGCCGGGTCGAGACGTGGGTGGCCGAGGCGGTCGGGGCCGGCGCCACCGTCGAGGTGGGCGGCGTGCGGGACGGCGCGACGTACCCCCCGACCGTGCTCACCGGTGTGCCCGCCGATGCCAAGGTCGTCGCCGAGGAGGTGTTCGGGCCGGTGCTGGTGGTAACCCCGGTCGCCGACGACCAGGCCGCGTTCGCCGCGGTCAACGGCTCGGCGTACGGGTTGCAGGCCGGCGTGTTCACCCGGCGCCTGGACGTGGCCTTCTCCGCCGCGCGGGTCCTGGAGGTGGGCGGCGTGATCGTCGGCGACGTGCCGTCGTACCGGGCCGACCAGATGCCGTACGGCGGGGTCAAGGGCAGCGGCGTCGGTCGGGAGGGGCTACGCAGCGCGATGGACGACTACACCGAGGTGCGGGTCATGGTGCTGACCGGGCTGGCGCTCTAGCTCGGGTCCGCCGGCCAGGTGCCGTCGTCGCCGACCCGGGCGGGGGCGCGGCCGAGCAGCAACGTGGTGAGCGCGGCGTCGATGGTGTCGCCGAGGAACCACTCGCCGGCCTGGTCGAGGGCGAAGACCCGGCCGCGCTCGTCGACGGCGAGGATGCTGTCCTGCTGCTCGGTGCCGATCGGAAAGAGCCGCACGCCGAGCACCGCGCCGAAGTCCGCGAGGGTGTCGGCGGTGTGCGCGATGGTGTGCGGGCGGATGTCGAAGCGCGAGATCCACACCTGCGCGCCCGGGCCCCGCCGCGCGCCGACCAGGCTGGGGAACGCGGTAAGCGCCTCCACGGCGGCGGGAAAGACCTCGTGCTGGTGGACGGCCCCCGGCACGGCGGTGACGTCCCGCACGCCGGCCGCGGCCATGATCTGGTCACCGATGTGCGGTCGCCAGCCCGCCGCCACCAGCGCGTTGGCCACCTCGGGCGAAAAGCGGCCCGGGTCCGGGTCCGGCTCCGCCGGTGCGAGCCACGTCTCGGTGTAGGCCCGCGCCGACTCCGGTAGAACGTTGGCGCTCACCAGGAAAGAGATGCACGAGTCGCAGGGTCGCTCCGCGGCGCCACCGGCCGGGTCACCCGGCTCGCGGATCCGGAAGATCTCGAAGCGCGCCGCCTCCAGCAAGGCTGCCGCCTCGGCCCGCCCCATCGGCTCGATGCCCTCGGCGGCCCGGCGGTGGTCGTACTCGTGCAGCACGTCGGAGACCACGATCAGCTCGGCGTGACACTCGGCGCCGCGGACCAGCTCGCCCGGAGGCCGCTCGTCCAGGTAGCTGCGGACGAGTGGGTGGTGGTTCAGCGCGACGGCGCCCTTCGTGCCCTGGGCCGTCCAGATGCGACCGTCGAGGGTCAGGTGTGCCACCGTGTTCGGCATCGGCGCGCGACGGATCTCCCGGATCAGCAGACTCGACGCGTCGACGGTGCGGGGGGCCGTCGGCCCGCTGGGCTGACTGCGCCGGTACAGGTCCGCCACCACCTCGGTGGGCACGCGGGGCCAGGTGGTGACCTTTCCGGTCCGCCTGTCGATGACGGTCGTCGGCAGATCGCCGGGGATCGCCCGCACCTCGCTCGACACGATCGAGGTGACGACGAAGCCGAGGTCGAACTCGTCGACCACCGGGGTGCACTCGTGGCCGAGGCGCTGCGAATCCCGGCGCGCCCACGCGGACGCGAGCTGCTCGGCCTGCTGACGGTCGATCACACATCGAAACTACCGGACTACACGAATCGATGGCGGCCGGTATGGTCTTCCCTACCGACGGTGACGGGAGGAGCGGCGGTGAGCGAACGCGTGGACCGGGACGCCAATCGCGAGCTACGGGCCCGATTCGACGACGTGTACGGCCAGTATCAGCAGCTCAGGTCCGGTTTGGACACTCTGCAGGCGCGGCTCGCCCAACTGCGGGTGACCCGGCGCTCGCCGGACGGCCACGTCACGGCGACCGTCGGCGCGCAGGGTCAGCTGGTCGAGGTCGTCCTGGCCCCGGCGATCTACCGGGACCGCGACGCGGAGGCGCTGAGCCGGAAAGTCACCGAAACGGTCCACGCCGCCGTGGCCGCCGCCACCCAGGCCACCCAGGACCTGGTCGCCGAGACCATGCCGGCCGGTGCCGGCTCGGCGGAGTTCCTGCGTACCGGCGATTTCGGCGCGTTGCTCGGCCGCGCGGACGCCGTGCTCGGGCGCGGCGAGGGGCCGGCATGACCGACGGTCAGCTCTGGCTCGACGCGTCCCGCGCGCGGCGCGGTGGCGCCGACCTGGCCCTGTCCGGCGAGGCGGTGACGGCCAGCCGGGCAGCGGAGGGCGGCGAGATCGAGGCCGCCAGCGGCGCCCGCCCGTGGGGGCGCGACGACATCGGCGCCGCGTTCGAGCGCAGCTACCGCGGCATCGAGCAGACCGTGCTGCGCGCCTGGGCGGGCGTCGGGCAGCGGCTCACCGAGCTGAGCGCCGACGTGGTCAGCGCCGTCGACGCGAGCGTGCAGACCGACCAGAGCAGCGCCGCCCGGCTCGACCGGGCCGCCGACCAGCGCTGACGGCGGGTCGATCCGGATGAGCGTGCTGCCCAGCCCGATCCCGCACCCGCTCGACTACGCGCCCTGGGACGTTCCCGGCTGGATCTACGAGGCCCTCGACTGGGCGGTCGGCGTGCAGTGGCCCGAGGGGAACGAACGGGCCGTCTGGGACGTCGCCGACCGGTGGTACGCGGTCGCCGGCGTCCTCGCCGGTCCGCACGCCGACGCCGCAGCGGCCGCCACCGAGGTACGCAGCGGATACGGCGGTGTCGGAGCCGTCGACGCCGCGTTCGAGGCGGCCTGGCGTGGGATCACCGAGGGTGCTGACGCGCCCCTGCCGGTGCTCCTCGCGGTCACCGCCGATCTGGGTCGCCTGGTCGAGGAGTGCGGCTGCGACATCGAGGGCGCCAAGCTCGAAGTCTGGATCGAGTTGGGCATCCTCGTCATCGAGCTGCTCTCGGTGGCGGTGGCGGCGCTGCTCACCGCGGGTGCCGCATCCCCGGCCGCCGGCGCGGCCATCACCGCCACCCGGCTGCTGATCCAGCAGATCTTCAAGCGTCTGATGGGCCAACTGGCGAGCAAGGCGCTGCGGCGGGGGCTCAAGGAGGCCGGCGAGCGCGCCGCCAAGGAGGTCGCCAAGGGTGGCGTGCGCGGCCTCGCCAAGCGAGCCACCCGGGAGGGGCTGGAGGAGGCGGCCGAGGAGTCCGGGATCAGCCTGGCCACCCAGGCGTACCAGAACTCCACGGGCCGGGCGCACGGCGTGGACCTGACCGACCTGGGCGCGTCGGCGGTCGGCGGGCTCGCCGGGGGAGCGGTCGCGCCACTGGCGGGCCTGGGCCGTCACGCGACCGGCCGCGCGGCGCGCATCGGCGAGCACCTGGGTCGGGAGATGACCGGCGAGATGTTCGCCGAGAGCGCCGCCAGCATCGCCACCGGGCAGGGCCTGACCTCGGTGGAGGACGCGGTACGCGCCGCCGCGTCCGGGGCCACCGGGTCGGCGACCGGGCAGACCGACCACGCCCTGCAGGCCCGGCTGCACGCGCAGGCCAACGCCCTCGCCGGAGCGTCCTTCACCGGCCCGTCCCTTCCGATCCCCACCGCGCCTCCGCTGGATGCCTCGCCCCCGGAAGCCGCGTCTTTCTCGCCGGCGTCTTCTGCTCCGGGGCCGCTGTCTGGGGCTGCGTCCTCCCCGGGGTCTCCGGTGGCGGATGTCGCCCAGCAGGCGGGGGCGGACGTTGTCGGCTCGCCGGTGCCGGCGGCACCCGACGCGACGTCGTCGGGCGTTGGGCACGGCACGAGTCCGGCGCTCTCCGCTGTCGCGGCGGATCCCACGCTCTCGGCCGTCGCGGCCCCGGGGCTTCCTGCTGTCGCGGCGGATCCCCTGCTCTCGGCGGTCACCGCGCCCGTGGCCGGCGCCGTTGACCCGAACGGCGGGCCGGTGGCGGGTGCTGGGCCGGCGGTCGGCGCGTCGCCGGGGATCGCCTCGGGTGCGGTCGCCCCGGGCACCAACGGCACGGTTGCCGTGCCCCCGTCGACCGGCCCGTCGCCGGCTTCCGTGCCTCCGTCGACCCTGCCGTCGGCCTCCGTGCCTCCGTCGACCCTGCCGTCGGCCTCCGTGCCTCCGTCGACCCCGCCGTCGTCGGCTTCGGTGCCGCTGTCGACCGGCCCGTTAGCGGGGGGCCTTTCCCCGTCGGCGGCGGCGAGCACCGTGGGGCTGGCGACGCCGGTCGCGTCCGCCGGTCCCGCGTCGACCGTCGCCCCCGGAACGGCGTTTCCGTTCACGTCCACCGGCCCGGTGGCCGGTACGACGCCCGATGCCGCCGGCAGGCCCGGCGGTGGCGCGGTCACCGGTGCGGCGGTGGGCCGGCACGCCGTACCCACGCGGTTCTCGACGCGGGAGGCGCCCGCGCCGGCCCGCGTACCCCGGCAACGGGCTCGCGGCCGGGCCTCGGTTCCCGTCGACGTGCTCGCGTTCGGCGACCCGTCGGTGTCCGTGACCGAGAGCGACGGGTACGCCGCTCGGTGGGTGGCCGAGGCGGAGGCCGCCGAGCGGCGGCGCTACCAGGGCCACTACGAGTCGCAGCGGACCGGGTTCGAGAACAATCGCCGGCAGGCGGAGGCCGCCCGCCTGCGGACCCGCGCCGCGGAGCACGACCGCAGGGCTGTCGAGTACGCGAACTACGCCCGACAGTTGCACCAGGCGGGGCACCGGCAGTGGGCCGACGGCTGGCAGCGGGCGGCGAACGACGAGACACGCGCGTACGCCCAATGGCGTGACCTGGCCGACGACGTGCTGGCGGGCATCAGGGCGCCGGCGGTCGTGGACCTCGCCGACGGCGCTTTCGCGCACGCCAACAGCGACGTGGGCGCGCTCGCGCTCGGCGCGGTGGAGACCGCCGGCCCGTCCCGGCTCACCGGCGACGACGTACCCCCGTCGATCGACGACTCCCGGCCGTACGGGCAGCCGGGCGGGCTCCGGCCGCCGCTCGCCCTGCACCAGGTCGACGTCGAACGGCAGATGCCCCGTGACCTCGACGGCGCTGTCCTGCGTACCGCCGACCCCCGCCGGGGCGGCTGGTTCCGCCTCCTGAACGACGGCGGCCCCCAGGCCGACGCCACCCGGGGCATCAACTGCCTGGACTGCACCCTGTCGCTGTTCGAGACCTGGGTGCACGGGCGGCCGCGGGTGTCCGCGCCGCGCACCTTCGACGGCTACCTGGACGGCGACACCCGACGCCCGATCCGCGGTGAGGCGGGTGGCCCGGGCCGGGTGGAAGACGTGACCGGCGGCCGTTTCCAGCGCGTCCTCGCACCGCCATCCGACCAACGGGCTCACCCGGCGCAGGCGCGGCAGGCCGCCGACCGGGGGTACGCCAACCTGCACGACCAACTGCTGCTGGGCGGCCACGGCAGCTACGCGTTCCTGATCACCGAGTGGGCGGGCGGCGGCTCGCACGCCTGGGTGGCGCTCAACCAGAACGGCACGGTCCTCTACGTCGACCCGCAGACCGGCCTCGTGCGGGACCGGCCGCTCTACCCCGACGTGGTCGGCATCGACGCACTCGTGCTGGGCGGGGACGGCCGGCCGATGCCACTCGGCGGGCTGCCCCGAGGCCGGTTCAGTGAACGTCCCGACCTGCCGACCCACCCACCGGCGTACGACGACGGCGGCCATGGCGACCCGTACATCAACCGGATGTACCTGCTGCTCGACGGGCCGGGCTCGGTGGCGGGTGCCCCGAGTGGGTCGCCCGGTCCGGCTGCGGACAGGCCGACGGCGGGCCGCGACCCGGCTGAGGTGCTCGCGCTGGCCGACAGTCTGGACGAGGTCTTCTCGGCCGGGGTGAGCCCGGGTGAGTTCGCGAGGGCCCTGGATCCACCGACCCTGCGGCGGCTGGTGCCCAGCCTCGACGACGCGGCCGCGCAGGACGGGTCGCGGCTGCTCACGGATGCCCGGGTCCGCGACATGCTGGATACCGCCCTGCGAGAGCCACCCGCCAGCGAGCCGAAGCTGGCCGAGACGTTGGCCCGGCAACTGGCGCAGGCGCCGGACCTGGCGCGGATCATCCTGGCCAGCCCCGAATTGGCGACGTCACTGACGGCGCGGCCGTTGACGCTGCATCACCTGGCGAGCCACCAACAGGCCATCGATGCCCTCGCCGACGTGCTCGACGACATCGCCCAGCAGGAGCCGGCAGGTCCGGCTGCGGCCGACCGGAGGGCATCCCAGCCGCAGCCGACACCTCTGACCGACGAGCAGCGACGGATCAGCGCGAGTATTCAGGTGCCCGACGATCCGCCGACTCAGCCAGCATTCGACAGGCGTCAACGAGGCGACCGGTCCTACCGCGAGCGCTACCTGGACGACCTCTATTTGGCGGCTGCTGTCGCTCAGGTGGAGCTGAATCAGTTGGCGATGTCGCTCGCGCAGGTTGGTGACCGTCGTGTCGGTGAGCCCGGCTGGCGCTCCCAACCCAAGGACCGCCGCCGGGCCGAGGACAAGGTGAACAAGTACGGGGGTGACGCGTCCAAGTTGTTCGACCTCGCGGCCGCCAAGGTCGAATTTCGCAGGCCCGACGACCTCTACGCGGCGCTCGGACGAATACGCGACCATCCTGACGTCGTGATCGTGCGTTGTCAGGACCGGTTCATGTCTCCCCAGGACAGCGGCTACCGGGACGTACAACTCGTACTGCGGACCCGGGACGGCCATCTCGCCGAGTTCCGCCTGCACCTGGCCGCGCTCGACGCGGTGGCGGTCTGGGAGCATGCGCTGTATGAGGTGCGCCGTGACGTGGACGCCCTGGCCCGGGCCGAGGGTCGAGCCATGAACAGTCGCGAGAGCGCGATCGCAGATGGCATCCTCCGCCGCGAGCAACAGTTGTTCTGGGAGGCACTGCTGTCGGCCTACGAGGGGAACGCTTGATGGCGCACATGCCAGGTCTGGTGCTCCCGGCTTACTACCTCTATTACCAGTCGCCAGTGAAGATCGTGGAGACGTCCGACGGCGGTGCCAGGGTATGGCGGGTATCCATCGACACCGGGGGTTGGCAGGAAAAGAATGACCTCTTTGGCGAGATTGTCTTCGACGTCGGAGGAGAGGTATTTCGCCAAACTGCGGAAGAGTTCGTGCAGGAAGTTGAGCGTTTCCGGGCGCACTATCTGGTCGGCGAAGGGCCGATCTTCGCCCTCTACGAGACCGTGCAGGCACTCCGGGATGTGGCGGAGGCGGAAGGGCGACCGTTGACTCCGAAGGAACAGGCTCTGATCCGGGGGATTCGCCAGCGGACGTTCGTGATGTTCGAGGAGCAGCTTCGCGCAGCCGGCGATCCGGGTGCTGATCCCGAGTTGGCGACGTGACCCACGGTGCCGTCGGCGCAGGCTGACGGGCGCGCGGCGGTTGCCGAGGTGGACGGTTATCGACAAGAGTCGTCGTATGGCTGACTCACGCGCCGAGGCGACGACCTCCGACGGCGAACCCACGCGGACCTTCGGTTGGTCGTACCTGTTCGTTCATCCGGACGACGACCCGCGCTCGGATGGCAACTTCGCCGACGAGCGGACGGTGCTCGTCGAGTACCTGCGTGACCAGCGCCTCACGTTCGAACTCAAGTGTGACGGCCTGAACGCCGAGCAGTTGGCCCGGCGGGCGGTGCCGCCGTCGACGATGTCGCTGCTCGGGCTGATCCGACATCTGGCCGAAGTGGAGCGCGGTTGGTTCCGCAGGACCATGGCCGGCCAGGTCGCGCCCAAGCTGTACTGCTCGGACGACGATCCCGACGGCGACTTCGACGGCGCGGTGGCCGATCCGGCCGTGGTCGACGAGGCGTACCTCACCTGGCGTACGGAGGTCGAGTTCTCCGAGCGCTTCGTCGCCGAGGCAGCGGATCTGGGAGTGCAGGGACGGCAGCGGGACGGCAACGTCATCGTGCTTCGTCGGCTGCTGGTGCACATGATCGAGGAGTATGCGCGGCACAATGGCCACGCCGATCTCCTGCGCGAGCGCATCGACGGAAGGGTGGGTCAGTGATGGCCGAAGGGTCCGACATCCGGTTGACGCGGGCGCAGGAGCGCTATGAGCAGGCGGTCTTCGGCGGCGACGCGAAGTCGTTGGACGAGGCGGAGCGGGATCTCGTGGCGTTGGAGGCGGACACGGCTCTGGCCCGGGGCCGGCTCCTGCATGCCCGCTTCCTGGAGACCGGTGCGGAGGACGCGGCCGAGCTGCGGCTCTTCGAGCGGGCGGCGCAGCTCTACCGCGAGCTGGGTGACGCTCATGGCGAGGGGGAGTCGCTGTTCTGGGTGGGCACGGTCCACCAGGTGATCCGCCAGGACCAGGCGACCGCCGACCCGGCCTTCGCGCGGGCGCGTGAGCTGGCGACCGAGGCGGGCGACGAGCTGACCCTGTCGTACGTGCTGCGGCACCTCTGCTTCGGTGAGCAGGCCGCCGGTCGGGTCGACGCGGCGCGGGAGTTGCTGGCGGAGTCGACCCGGCTGCGCCGGGAGCTGTCCTTCACGCCGGGGGTCGCGGCGAACCTGATCGGTCTGGCGGACCTGGCGGCGACCGACGGTGACCGGGATGCCGCCCGCGAGCTGCTCGACGAGGCGGCCGAGCTCGCGGCCGGCAGCGGTGCGCACGGTGTTGCCCGGTGGGTGCAGGAGGCCCGCGACGAGCTGAAACTCGCCTGATCACGAGTAGGACAAGTAGCCGACGAGGTGACCGACGCCCTCGCCGACGGGCTTCGCCGAGCGTGATCGACTCGACATCGCCGATATGGGGGTGTCCGAGGACGTGGGATACCGCGATATCGCCGAAACCGAGTGGATCAAGGCCGGGGGCCGGTGTGGATCAAGGGTGGGCGCTGATGTCTGGTGGATCAACGCCGGACCTGGGGTACGTGCCGCGCAGCGAGGCGGAGGCGGTGGCCGTACAGGAGGAGTTGCGGCCGCTCGTCGACCTGGTCGGGCCGGGTCCGGCCGCGCCCGCGACGGTGGCCGGCCTGGACGTCGCGTACGCCGAGAGCGGCGACCTCCTCGCGGCGGCCGTGACCGTGCTGGACGCCCGGACGTTGGCGGTGGTGGATTCGGCGGTCAGTGTGGGCCGGCCTTCGTTCGGTTACGTGCCGGGGTTGTTCGCCTTCCGCGAGCTGCCGGCTCTGCTCGCCGCGCTGGACACGCTGACGACCAGCCCGGACCTGCTGGTCTGTGACGGGCACGGCGTGGCCCATCCGCGCCGGTTCGGGCTCGCCTGTCACCTCGGGGTGGTCACCGGCCTGCCCGCGATCGGCGTGGGCAAGACGCCGCTGGTTGGCGAGTGGGATCCACCGGCCGCCGAGCGGGGTGCCTGGTCGGCGCTGCGCGACGGAGGTGAGGTCGTGGGCCGGGTGCTGCGGACCCGGGACGGGGTGAAGCCGGTCTTCGTGAGCGTCGGGCACCGGATGAGCCTGGACAACGCGACCGCGCAGGTGCTCGCGTTGACTCCGCGCTACCGCCTGCCCGAGACGACCCGTACCGCCGACCGGCTGTGCCGCGACGCCCTCGCCGGGATCACGCACTCCAACCTGGACGAATTGGGCGGTGGAGCCCTCGGAGGCTCTACCGACGGAGATCGCCGAGCGTGATCGACTCGACATCGGCGATATCGGGGTGTCCGAGGCCGTGGGACACCCCGATATCGCCGATACCGAGTGGATCAAGGCTCGGTGGCCGCCGGGCCGGTCGTAAACCGTAACGCCGGACACATGCGGGCCGCTCTATGACCGGTGGCGGGGGTAGGCCGGTAGTAGCCTGGCCGCGGACCCCACCCGGGGAGAACGGTGAGGTGATCATGACGGTGCGTCGACGCGCGGCACGGCTCGCGACGGTCTGCGGTCTGCTGGTCGGCCTGGTGATGCTCGGTGCGTCACCCGCGCTGGCCGACGAGGACTCGGTCCGTGTGGGGTCGGCCAGCAGCTTCGCCGCCGGGGGTTCGGCCCAGGGGGTGAACGTCGCGGTGCGCAAGCGCTCCGGCGGCTGCGTCCTGCTGCGTACCGCCCTGGGTCTGCGCCTTGAGGGTCTCCAGCCGAGCCAGGTGGCGGTCCAGGTGAACGCGGGCGGGCACTGGGTTCCGGTGGCCGTCGGCGGCGGTGACGGCAACGTGGAGACCGGGCAGACCGCACCGGCGAAGCCGACCCTGTGCAAGGGCAAGGGCATCACCGTGCGGTACCGGGTGGCGTTCGCCGCCGACGCGCCGGGCGGCCAGCTCTACGTGACCGGTGTGGCTCTGACCGCTGCCGGCCAGCAGTTGGGGCAGGGCGCCGACACGGCGAAGGTCACCGGGCGGCTCTCCCCGTCGCTCACCCCGACGCCGTCGAAGAAGCCGACCCCGACCCCCAGTCCCACCGAGGTCGCGGCGGCCGGCGAGGTGGTGAACCCGGCCGCGCTGGGCCCGACGTCCGCCGCGCCCAGCGTGACCGCGGTGGCCGCCGAGTCCGGCGGTGGTTCGCCGATCATGTTCTTCGGCATCGCGATGGTGGCGGTCGGCCTGCTGCTCATCGTGCTGCTGGTGCGCCGCTCCCGGCAGGACCGCACGCCGTCCGACGAGCCCGGCCCGCTGCCGGGCAACCCCGGTGGCACCACCTACCGCTCCGGCGGTGGGTCGCCCGCCGTGCCCGGTCAACCCGGCCCGGTGTACGGCCAGCAGCCGTCGACCGCCGGCCAGGTGCCTCCGCCCCGCCCCGCCGGCGGAGGGGTCTACGGGGCGCGACCCGTGCCGCCGACTCCGGACGCCACGCAACCGATGCCGGGTGCTCCGGCTGGTCCGGGTGCCCGGCCGCTGCCCGGTGACCCGCCCACGCCGCCCGACGGTGGCGATCACACCGTGTTCATGCCTCGGCTCCCCGGCTGACCGGGGCCGGGCCCGGACGCTCCGATACGCTCAGGTTCGTTGGAAACCTGCGGCCAAGGAGCGGAACTAGTGTCTGATCTGTCCCAGATCGTGAAGGCGTACGACGTCCGAGGGACGGTGCCGGACCAGTGGGACGAACGGGTCGCCGAGGCGCTCGGGGCCGCCTTCACCCAGCTGCTCAACGCCAGTGACGAGCCTGGCGACGCGGTTGTCGTCGGGTACGACATGCGGGCCAGTTCGCCCGGCCTGGCCGCCGCGTTCGCCGCCGGGGTGCGGGCCGAGGGCCGCTCGGTGATTGAGATCGGGCTCGCCTCCACCGACCTGCTCTACTTCGCCTCCGGCTCGCTCGACCTGCCCGGCGCGATGTTCACCGCCAGTCACAACCCGGCGCAGTACAACGGCATCAAGATGTGCCGCTCCGGCGCCCGGCCGATCGGCCAGGACAGCGGGCTGGCGGAGATCCGGGAGCGGGCGCAGGCCCTGCTGGACTCCGGGGCGTCGCGCCCGGCGGGTGAGCCGACCCGCCCGGCCGAGCGGCGGGACCTGCTTCCCGACTACGCCGCGTACCTGCGCAAGCTGGTCGACCTCTCCGGCATCCGGCCGCTGAAGGTGGTGGTCGACGCCGGCAACGGGATGGGTGGCTTCACCGTCCCCACCGTGCTCGGCGACGCCGCCCTGTCGCCCCTGCCGTTGGAGATCGTGCCGCTCTACTTCGAGCTGGACGGCAGCTTCCCCAACCACGAGGCGAACCCGCTGGACCCGGCGAACCTGGTCGACCTCCAGCGTGCCGTGGTCGAGCACGGGGCCGACATCGGCCTGGCCTTCGACGGGGACGCCGACCGGTGCTTCGTGGTGGACGAGCGCGGCGAGCCGGTGTCGCCGTCGGCGATCACCGCGCTGGTCGCGGCGCGTGAGCTGGCCAAGCACCCGGGCTCCACGGTGATCCACGGTCTGATCACCTCCAGTGCGGTCGCGGAGATCATCCGCGAGCACGGTGGGGAGCCGGTGGTCGCCCGGGTCGGGCACTCCTTCATCAAGGCGGAGATGGCCCGCACCAACGCGGTCTTCGGCGGCGAGCACTCCGCGCACTACTACTTCCGGGACTTCTGGTTCGCCGACACCGGAATGCTCGCCGCGATGCACACCCTGGCCGCCCTGGGCGAGCAGTCGCAGCCGCTGTCGGTGCTGGCCGGCGAGTACGAGCGCTACATCGCCTCCGGCGAGATCAACTCGACGGTCGCCGACCAGGCCGCGGCGGTGGCCGAGGTGCGTGCCGCGTACCCGGACGCGACGGCCGACGAGATGGACGGGCTGACGCTGCGTTTCCCCGACGGCGCCTGGTTCAATCTGCGTGCCTCCAACACGGAGCCGCTGCTGCGGCTCAACGTCGAGGCGCCCACCCGCGAGCGGATGGTCTCGCTGCGGGACGAGGTGCTCGGCCGCGTTCGCCGATAAGATCGCCTGCGCCGGTCGGCACCGCCGCCGGTGACCCCGCACTCGTGGAAGGAGCCGCGCCATGGCCCTGGATCCGCAGTTGCTCGAGATCCTTGCCTGCCCGGACACGCACCACGCCCCGCTCACCTACGACGCGGAGGCGCAGACGTTGACCTGCACGGAGTGCGGCCGGATCTTCGAGGTCCGCGACGACGTGCCGGTGCTGCTGCTCGACGAGGCGCGTGGCGGCCCCGGACTGCAGTCATGATCGACGGTACGGCCGGGGTCAGCGGGCGTCGTGACGCCGACGAGGCCCTGCTCGACAACCCGGACGCGCTGGCCGAGCACGACCCGGGCGGCATGCTGCGGCACACCGCGTCGGCCGGCGCCCAGGTGCGCGAGAGCGCGGCGTTGGCCGCCGAGGCGAACCTGGCGGTGCTCGCCGACGACGGGCGTCCCCGGGCCGTGGTGATCGCCGGCATCGGCACCGCCGGGCGTACCGGTGACGTGCTGGCCACGGTCGCCGGGCCGCGCTGCCCGGTTCCGATCATCGGGCACCGCAGCGCGGGCGTACCCGGTTGGGTGGGCGCCGCCGACGTGGTGATCGCGGTGAGCGCGTCCGGTCGGAGCCCGGAGGCGTTGGGCGCCGCCGAGGCCGCGCACCGTCGCGGTGCCCGGCTGGTCGCGGTGGGCGCCCCGGACTCGCAGTTGCAGTCGGTGGCCGAGCGGGCCCGCGCGCCGTTCATCCCGGTGCCGCGCCGCGCGCCGGCCCGGGCCAGTCTCTGGGCGCTCACCGTGCCGGTGCTGCTCGCCGCGCGTTCGCTCGGGTTGGTGAAGGTCAACGAGGCGGACCTGGCGGAGACGGCGGCCCGGCTGGACGCGGACGCCGACCGCTGCCGCTCCGCCGCCGAGTCGTTCGTCAACCCGGCCAAGTCGCTGGCGCTGGGCCTGGCCGGCTCGATCCCGATCGTGTGGGGCTCGTCCCCGCTGGCCACCGTGGCGGCCCGCCGCTTCGGTGACACCCTGTCCGCCAACGCCCGCTACCCGGTGGTCACCGGGGCGCTGGGCGAGGCCGGGCGGGGCCGGGTCGGGCTGCTGGACGGGGTCTTCGGCGGCCTGGCCGAGGGGGAGCGGGACATCTTCGCCGACCCGGCGGAGGACGACGGCGAGGGCACCCGGCTGCGGCTGGTCCTGCTGCGCGACGGCGGCCTCAACGCCGAGGACGACACGGACGAGCCGCTCGCGGTCGAGGAGCGCCGCGCGGACGCGGTGCAGACCCTCGCGGAGCGCCGTGGTGTGCGCTGCGACGTGGTGACCGCCGAGGGTGGGTCGGCTCTGGAGCGGCTTGCCTCCCTGATCGCCGTACCGGACTTCGCCTCGATCTACCTTGCTCTGGCACACGGATTGGACCCGATGGCCGTCCCGGCCATCACCGAGATGAAGGAGCTGTCGAACCAGTGAACGTACGCAGGGGGCGGCGCGTCACGTACGTCACCACGACGCGAAGCGGAGTGGCGGCGTGAGCGCGAACGGCGGGACGAAGGCGATCGTCGCCGCCCTGCTGGCCAACGTCGGCATCGCTGTCACCAAGTTCATCGCGTTCCTGCTCTCCGGGTCCTCGTCGATGCTGGCCGAGGCGGTCCACTCGGTCGCCGACTCCGGTAACCAGGGTCTGCTGCTGCTCGGCGGGAAGCGGGCGAAGCGCGCGGCCACCCCGGAACACCCGTTCGGGTACGGCCGGGAGCGCTACATCTACGCGTTCATCGTGTCGATCGTGCTGTTCAGCATCGGCGGCCTGTTCGCCCTCTACGAGGCGTACCACAAGTGGTCGCACGCGGAGGGCATCACCGAGTGGCAGTGGCTTCCGGTGGCGGTGCTGCTGGCGGCGATCGCCATGGAGTCGTTCTCCTTCCGGACGGCGATCAAGGAGTCCAACCACATCCGGGGCAACCAGTCCTGGGTGCGCTTCATCCGGCGGGCCAAGGCGCCGGAGCTGCCGGTGGTGCTCCTGGAGGACTTCGGCGCGCTTGTCGGTCTGGTCTTCGCGCTCTTCGGCGTCGGCATGACGCTGATCACCGGCAACGGCCGGTGGGACGCCGCCGGCACCGCGATGATCGGCATCCTGCTGGTGGTCATCGCCATCGTGCTGGCCATCGAGACCAAGAGCCTGCTGCTCGGTGAGGGCGCCGAGCAGCAGGACCTGGCCGCCATCGAGCGGGCCATCACCGAGGGCCCCGAGGTGGAGCGGATCATCCACATGAAGACGCTCTACCTGGGCCCGGAAGAGCTGATGGTGGCCGCGAAGATCGGCGTGCCGGCCTGCGAGAGCGCCCACGACGTGGCCCGTGGCATCAACGCCGTGGAGGCGCGAATCCGCACCGCGGTGCCGATCGCCCGGGTGATCTACCTGGAGCCGGACATCTACAGCGCCGCCGCCGCGGCGGCCGGCACCGGCACCGCCGCCGACACCGCCGTACCGCAGCCCGAGGACGCGTCGGGCGAGGCGGTCGGGCGGCCCGGGGGCTGAGACGGTGGAACCGCTGTACGGACCGATCCGGGATTACGCCTGGGGGTCCCGCTCAGCCATCGCGATGTTGCAGGGTCGACCGGTGCCCAGCACCGGCCCGGAGGCGGAGCTGTGGCTGGGCGCCCACCCCGGCGCCCCGGCCAGGGTGGAGCGCGCCGGCCTGCGGGTGAGCCTCTGTGACCTGGTGCGCGACGAGCCGGGGCAGTGGCTGGGCCAGCGGGTGACCGACCGGTTCGGCACCCGGCTGCCGTTCCTGCTCAAGGTCCTCGCCGCCGACGCGCCGCTGAGCCTGCAGGCCCACCCGGACGCCGAGCAGGCCCGGGTGGGTTTCGCGGCGGAGGCGGGCCGGCCGGCGGGGGAGCGCAACTACTCCGACCCGCACCACAAGCCGGAGTTGCTGGTCGCGCTCACCCCGTTCGAGGCGCTGTGCGGCTTCCGGGATCCGGCCGAGTCGGCCGAGGCGCTCGCCGCGTTCGGCGTACCGGCGTTGGGGCCGGTGGTCGACGCGCTGCGGGCCGGGCCGGCGGGGCTGCGCACGGCCGTGCGGACGCTGCTCGGCTGGCCGGTCGCCGAGCGCGACGGGCTGCTGCGTGCCGCCCTGGCGTCGGCGGCCGACGGCCCGGACGCGGAGCTGGCCCGCCGGTTGGCGACCGTCTATCCGGGCGACCCGGGCGTGCTGGTGGCGCTGCTGCTGCACCACCTGCGGCTGGTGCCGGGAGAGGCGATCTGGATGCCCGCGGGCAACCTGCACGCGTACCTGAGCGGCTGCGGCGTGGAGATCATGGCGGCCAGCGACAACGTGCTGCGCGGGGGTCTGACCCCGAAGCGGGTGGACGTCGACGAGCTGCTGCGGGTGCTGCGTTTCGAGGTGCTCGACGATCCGGTACGTGCCGCGCAGCCGATCGCCCCGGGCGTGGACTGCTGGCCGGTGCCGGTGGACGACTTCGCGCTGCACCGGGTGCGGGTCGGCGCGGCCGTGCCGGAGGTCACCGTGGCGCTGCCCGGCCCCCGGGTGGTGCTCTGCGCTGCGGGCTCGGTCACGGTCGACGACGGGACGGGCGCGCTGACGCTGGCGTCCGGCCAGGCGGCGATCGGCACGGCGTCCGGTGAGCCGCTGCGGGTCGGCGGCGACGGTGAGGCGTACGTGGCGACGTCGGGGCTGCGCTGAGCCCGACACAAGTCCGACTTTCCCGGAATAGCTTGACGCGCCCCTGGCTGAATGTGACTCTATGAGTACGCAGCGTTATCGCGACGACGGTCCGACAACGTGCGGGGAACCAAACCGGGGGGATGCACGGGGCGGGCGGAAGTGGGCAGCGGGTCTGTCCACCACCGACCGCCCCGTGCGCTGTCCGCAGCCCGTCCCCCGGCGCCCGTCGCCAGCGCGCGTAAGGTGGAGGATCGGCGCAGACATCGTTCGACAGGAGCTTTCATGACCAGCACCCTCCCGGCGGCCGCCAGCGGTACGCCGTCCGAGGCCCGGCCGAGCACGCTCGCCGAGGGCGACTTCAAGGTGGCGGATCTGTCGCTCGCCGAGTTCGGGCGCAAGGAGATCCAGCTCGCCGAGCACGAGATGCCCGGCCTGATGGCGATCCGGCGGGAGTTCGCCGAGGCGCAGCCGCTCACCGGCGCCCGGATCACCGGTTCGCTGCACATGACCATCCAGACCGCCGTCCTGATCGAGACGCTGGTCGCCCTCGGCGCGCAGGTCCGCTGGGCGTCCTGCAACATCTTCTCCACCCAGGACCACGCCGCCGCCGCGATCGTCGTCGGCCCGAACGGCACCCCCGAGGCCCCCGCCGGCGTCCCGGTGTACGCCTGGAAGGGCGAGACCCTTCCGGAGTACTGGTGGTGCACCGAGCAGGTGCTCGTCTGGCCGGACGGGCAGGGCCCGAACATGATCCTCGACGACGGCGGCGACGCCACCCTGCTGGTCCACAAGGGCGCGGAGTTCGAGAAGGCCGGCGTCGTGCCGCCGGTCGAGTCCGCCGACTCCGAGGAGTACGGGGTCATCCTCGAACTGCTGCACCGCTCGCTCGCCGAGGACGGCCAGCGCTGGACCCGGATCGCCGCCGGCATCAAGGGCGTCACCGAGGAGACCACCACCGGCGTGCACCGCCTCTACGAGATGCACCGCGCGGGCACGCTGCTCTTCCCGGCCATCAACGTCAACGACTCGGTGACCAAGAGCAAGTTCGACAACAAGTACGGCTGCCGCCACTCCCTGATCGACGGCCTCAACCGGGCCACCGACGTGCTGATCGGCGGCAAGATGGCCGTCGTGATGGGCTACGGCGACGTGGGCAAGGGCTGCGCCGAGTCGCTGCGCGGCCAGGGCGCCCGGGTCGTGGTGACCGAGGTCGACCCGATCTGCGCGTTGCAGGCCGCGATGGACGGTTACCAGGTCGCGACCCTGGACGACGTGGTCGAGCAGGCGGACATCTTCATCACCGCCACCGGCTGCTTCGACGTCATCACCAACGAGCACATGGCCCGGATGAAGCACCAGGCCATCGTCGGCAACATCGGCCACTTCGACAACGAGATCGACATGGCCGGCCTGGCCAAGCGCTCGGACGTCGAGCGGATCAACATCAAGCCGCAGGTCGACCTGTGGCGCTTCGCCGACGGGCACGCCATCATCGTGCTGTCCGAGGGGCGTCTGCTGAACCTGGGCAACGCGACCGGGCACCCGAGCTTCGTGATGTCGAACTCGTTCGCCAACCAGACGATCGCCCAGATCGAGCTGTTCACCAAGACCGAGGAGTACCCGGTCGGCGTCTACGTGCTGCCCAAGCACCTGGACGAGAAGGTGGCCCGCCTGCACCTGGGCGCGCTCGGCGCCAAGCTGAGCAAGCTCACCAAGGAGCAGGCCGCGTACCTGGGCGTCTCGCAGGAGGGGCCGTTCAAGCCGGACCACTACCGCTACTGATCGACATCTCTTCGAACCGGGTCGGCTGTTCGCAGCCGGCCCGGTTCGTCGTTCCCGCCAGGGCGGGACGGGACGTCAGCCGGAGCGGGAGTCGCGGCGGCTGGGGCGGAACCACGTCCACGCGCACCAGGCCAGCCAGCCCAGGGACACGACGGTGGCCAGTGCCCGCAGGCGCAGCGCGCTGAGCAGCAGCACCACGGCGAGCACCGCCAGCCACGGCAGGAAAGCCTTCACGGCAGGGATCCTCCCACGCTCGGACGGTGACCGGTTCGTGGCGGCCGCCGAAGACCAGGTCACAGCGAGAGTGAGCTTGTCATGAACGACTTGACGAGGTCCCGGAACTGGAGGAAGGTATGGCTGCCCTAAGTTAGCTGAGGCGCGCCTAATGAACACGGAGCCAGAATGTTCGCCACCTACCTGATCGGCCTGCGGGAGGGCCTGGAAGCGACCCTGGTGGTCAGCATCCTGGTCGCCTTCCTGGTGAAGTCGCAGCGCCGGGACCGGTTGCCGCAGGTGTGGGCGGGCGTCGGCCTTGCCGTGGCGCTCTCGGTGCTCTTCGGCTGGCTCATCGAGTACACCTCGACCTCGCTGCTGTCCCGCTCCGAGGACCGCGAGCTGTTCGAGGCCATCACCTCCGTCGCGGCCGTGGTGTTCGTCACCTGGATGATTTTCTGGATGCGCAAGGCGGCCCGCACCATCGCGGGCGAGCTGCGCGGCAAGCTCACCGAGGCACTGGCCGTCGGGTCGCTCGCCGTCGCCGGGATGGCCTTCCTCGCGGTGATCCGGGAGGGCCTCGAAACCGCCCTGATCTTCTACTCCGCCGCCCAGGGCGCGGCCGGCGACAGCGGGCCGCTGCTCGCGCTGATCGGCGGCATCCTCACCGCCGTGGTGCTCGGCGTGCTGCTGTACGCGAGCGCCCTGCGGATCAACCTCAGCAAGTTTTTCACCTGGACCGGTGCCCTGCTGATCCTGGTCGCCGCCGGCATCCTCAAGTACGGCGTGCACGACTTCCAGGAGTCCGGTGTCCTGCCCGGCCTCAACGACCTGGCCTTCGACATCACCAGCACGCTCGACCCGACCACCTGGTACGCGGCGCTGCTGGCCGGGATGTTCAACGTGACCCCCGCGCCCACCGTGCTCGAGACGATCGCCTGGATCGCGTACGCCGTGCCGGTCCTGGCGCTCTTCCTGCGCCCAACCCGGCGTACCCCCGCACCGGCCGCGGCCACCGCGGCGCCGGCTGCGCCCTCCGCGGCGGCACCCCCCGCGGCCTCGGCGCCCGCCGTCGCCGCGTCGGCGGCCGAGTCGACGTCTCCGGACGCCACGAGCATCACCACCGTCACCGAGCGCGGGGCCGACACCGGCGCCGAGGCCGAGGCCGCCGCGGCAGCAACGCCGCAGCGTGCCTGACCCCACGAGGAGAGACAGCCCAGATGCGTACCACCCGATTCTTCGCGCTGGCCGCTGCCGGCGTGCTGGCGACGACCGGCGTCGCCGCGTGCTCCGACTCCAAGAAGGATGAGGCGGGCGCGGCCGGCGGCGCGATCGTGGTCAAGGCCACCGACACCGCCTGCGAGGTCGGCACGACCGACCTCGGCGCCGGAACCGCCACCTTCAAGATCACCAACTCGGGCGCGAAGGTCACCGAGTTCTACGTGTACGCCTCCGGCGACCGGGTGATGGGCGAGGTGGAGAACATCGCCCCCGGGCTGAGCCGCGAGCTGCACGTCGAGCTGCCGGCCGGGACGTACGAGACGGCCTGCAAGCCGGGGATGAGCGGCAAGGGCATCCGGGGTGCGCTCAAGGTCAGCGGGTCCGCGCAGCCGCTGACCGCCGACGCCGCCCTGGCCGGGGCCACCGACAACTACCAGCGCTACGTCAAGAGCCAGACCGGCGCGTTGCTGGAGAAGACCGAGGAGTTCGTCGCCGCGGTGAAGGCTGGCGACGTGGCGAAGGCCAAGGCGCTCTACCCGGTCGCGCGCACCTACTGGGAGCGGATCGAGCCGGTGGCCGAGATCTTCGGCGACCTCGACCCCAAGATCGACGGCCGCGAGGAGGTCATCGAGGAGGGCATGGAGTTCACCGGCTTCCACCGAATCGAGAAGGACCTCTGGCAGTCCGGCGACATCAGCAAGGACGGCCCGATCGCGGACCGGCTGCTGGTCGACGTCAAGGAGGTCGTGGCGAAGGCCAACGCCGAGAAGCTCTCCCCGCTCCAGCTCGCCAACGGCGCGAAGGAGTTGCTCGACGAGGTCGCCAGCGGCAAGATCACCGGCGAGGAGGAGCGCTACTCGCACACCGACCTGTGGGATTTCGCCGCCAACCTGGACGGTTCCAAGGCGGCGCTGTCCGCCCTCCGGCCCGCGTTGGAGCAGCGCTCGCCGGAGCTGGTCAAGCAGCTCGACACCGAGTTCGCGAACGTCGAGGCGCAGCTCGGCAAGCACCGCGACGGCGACGGGTGGAAGCTGCACACCGCGTTGAGCAAGGCTGAGCTCAAGGAGCTCTCCGACGGCATCAACGCGCTCGCCGAGCCGATCAGCAAGGTCGCCGCAGTCGTCGCCCGGTGACCGGGACGCAGGGGGAGTCGAGTCGATGAGCGCAAGCAGGTTGACGCGCCGACGGGCCATCACGCTCGCCGGCGCGGGGGTGGCCGGAGTCGCCGGGGTGGCCGCCGGCGCGGGCGCGCTGGTGGGCGACTCCCGTGGCCCGGCGGCGGCCAGCGACCACCCGGCGGGCGCGGTCCCGTTCCACGGGGAGCACCAGGCCGGCATCGTCACCCCGGCGCAGGATCGGCTGCACTTCGTCGCCTTCGACGTGATCACCAAGGACCGGGCCCGCCTGGTCGAGATGCTCCAGGAGTGGACGGCCGCCGCCGTGCGCATGACGGCCGGCCGCGACGCCGGGGTGCTCGGCGCGGTCGGCGGCATGCCGGAGGCCCCGCCGGACGACACCGGTGAGGCGCTCGGCCTCCCGCCGTCGCAGCTCACCCTGACCATCGGCTTCGGCCCGACGCTGTTCCGCGACGCCGACGGACGGGACCGCTTCGGCATCGCCGACCGCCGCCCGGCCGCCCTGGCCGAGCTGCCCAGGTTCCCCGGTGACGCGTTGCAGGCCCCGATCTCCGGTGGCGACCTGTGCGTGCAGGCGTGCGCCAACGACCCCCAGGTGGCGGTGCACGCGATCCGCAACCTGGCGCGGATCGGCATGGGGGTGGTCAGCGTCCGCTGGTCGCAGCTCGGCTTCGGCCGTACGTCGTCGACGTCCCGGGACCAGGCGACCGCCCGCAACCTGTTCGGCTTCAAGGACGGCACGGCCAACCTCAAGGCCGAGGAGACCAACCTGCTCCGCGACCAGCTGTGGGTGCAGCCGGGCGACGGGCCGGACTGGATGACCGGCGGGTCGTACCTGGTCACCCGCAAGATCCGGATGCTCGTGGAGACCTGGGACCGGACCTCCCTGGCCGAGCAGGAGGAGATCGTCGGTCGGACCAAGGGCAGCGGCGCCCCGCTCGGGCGCAGCAAGGAATTCGACGAGCCGGACTTCGCGGCACGCGGGGACGACGGCAAGCCGCTGATCGCCGAGCACGCCCACGTCGCCCTGGCCCACCCGAGCCGGAACAACGGCGCGCACCTGCTGCGGCGGGGCTACAACTTCGTCGACGGCTCGGACGGTCTCGGCCGGCTCGACGCCGGCCTCTTCTTCATCGCCTACCAGCGGGACCCGCGCCGGCAGTTCGTGCCGATCCAGACCCAGTTGGCCCGCCATGACGTGATGAACGAATATCTGCGGCACGTCTCCAGCGGCCTGTTCGCCTGCCCGCCCGGAGTGCGCGACGGTGGGGACCACTGGGGCCGCGCGCTCTTCGGCTGAGCGCTAGGGCCTGTTTCATAAGAACTGGCCGGCCTGCGGCGGGCGCCCGGACTCCGCCTCGGCTCGACCGCCCTTATGAAACAGGCCCTAACCGGATCGCGGCGGCGACCCGTCGTCCGGATGGCGACAGCGCGGCCGGCCGGGGGCTACGGTGGCGCCGGACGGCGCCGAGGGGGGATCATGGTGGGAGCCGGCCCGGGAACCGATCCCTGCGCTGGACCTCGCACCACGTGGCGCCGCCGCCGCGGGTCGCGGTGACTGGTTTGCCGGCGGCACTATCCGTGCCGGCTGACGCCGGTCCCACCGAACTGAACGGGGATGCAATATTAATCCCATGAGAGCCCGGGTACTGGTGGTCGACGACGACCCCGCACTCGCCGAGATGCTCGGCATCGTGCTGCGCAGTGAGGGTTTCCTGCCCTCGTTCGTGGCCGATGGCGAGCGGGCGTTGGCCGCCTTTCGTGACAGTCGGCCGGATATCGTCCTGCTCGACCTCATGTTGCCCGGAATGAGTGGTATCGACGTGGCGCGGTCGATCCGTGCCGAATCCGGCGTGCCGATCGTCATGCTGACCGCCAAGAGCGACACGGTGGACGTCGTCCTCGGCCTGGAGTCCGGTGCCGACGACTACGTGGTCAAGCCGTTCAAGCCCAAGGAGTTGGTGGCCCGGATGCGGGCCCGGTTGCGCCGTGGCGAGGACGTGGCGCCGGAGATGCTGACCATCGGCCCGCCCGGCAACCAGATCACCATCGACGTGCCGGCCCACACCGTGAGCCGCAACGACGAGGAGGTGAAGCTGACGCCGTTGGAGTTCGACCTGCTGGTCGCGCTCGCCCGCAAGCCGCGTCAGGTCTTCACCCGCGAGGTGCTGCTGGAGCAGGTCTGGGGTTATCGGCACGCGGCCGACACCCGACTGGTCAACGTGCACGTGCAGCGGCTGCGCGCCAAGATCGAGCCAGATCCGGAGCGGCCGGAAATCATCCTCACCGTGCGGGGCGTGGGCTACAAGGCGGGCACCGGATAGCCTGGTCACACTGTGTCGACCTCGCCGCCCCCGCACCCCCAGACCACGGCAGCCCGCCGGCTCAACGCCGGCCGGGACCTGTGGCGCGCGCTGAGTGGCCGGGGCGCGCGGCTGGTGGCCCGGGCGCACCAGACCTGGCGCCGCTCGCTCCAGGTCCGGGTGGTGACCATCACGCTGGTCGCCTCCAGCCTGCTGGTGGGCGGTTTCGCGTACCTGATCGCTGACAAGATCACGACGATCCTGCTCGACAACGCCCGCACCGACGTCCAGTTGCGGGTCAAGGGCGGCGCGGGCTACGCGGCCAAGCAGGTCTCCCTCTACGGTCAGCCGCAGGAGGCGCAGCTTCAGGAGACCATCGAGGGCACGGTCAACTACCTGGCCGGCGGCGACCCACAGCAGACCAGTGGCGTGGTGGTGGCCATCACCGCCGCCGACTACCCGACCGTGATCCAGACCCGCACAGCGCCGGCGGTCAACGTCCAGCCCCTGCTCAGCAAGGAGCTGCGAGCCGCGGTCGCCAGCGGCAAGGTGGCCAGCCAGATCCAGACCGGTCGGCTCACCGGCGAGCCGACGAAGTACCTGGTCTACGGCTCGCCGGTGCCGACCCGCTTCGGGCAGATCGAGCTCTACTACCTGGTGCCGCTGACCCGCCAGGACGCCACCGCCGCGGACGCCCGAGCCACCGTCGTCGCCACCGGCATAGCCCTGGTGGTCCTGCTGGGTCTGCTCGCCGCCCTGGTCACCCGGCTGGTGGTCAACCCGGTCCGGGTCGCCGCGCGTACCGCCCAGCGGCTCTCCGCCGGCCTTCTCGACCAGCGGATGGTGGTCAACGGCGAGGACGACCTCGCGCTGCTGGCCGCCTCGTTCAACCAGATGGCGACCAACCTGCAACGGCAGATCCTGCGACTGGAGGAGATGTCCCGGTTGCAGCGCCGGTTCACCTCCGACGTCTCGCACGAGCTGCGGACCCCGTTGACCACGGTCCGGATGGCCGCCGACCTGATCTTCGCCGAGCGCGACGAGTTCGACCCGGCGGTGGCCCGCAGCGCCGAACTGCTCCAGGCCGAGCTGGACCGTTTCGAGGAGCTGCTCACCGACCTGTTGGAGATCAGCCGGTTCGACGCGGGCTTCGCCATGCTGGACGCCGAGCCGACCGACCTGGTGCCGGTGGTGCACCGGGTGGTCGACCGGTTGGCCGGCCTGGCCGAGCGGGTGGGCGTGGAGATCGAACTGGACCTGCCGAGCACGCCGGCGATCGCCGAGGTCGACCCCCGCCGGGTCGAGCGGGTGCTGCGCAACCTGGTCGGCAACGCCGTCGAGCACGGCGAGGCCCGGCCGGTGCTGATCACCCTCGGCATCGACGACACCGCGGTGGCGATCACGGTCCGCGACCACGGGGTGGGGCTGAAGGTGGGTGAGGAGAAGCTGGTGTTCAACCGGTTCTGGCGGGCGGACCCGTCCCGGGCCCGGCAGACCGGCGGCACCGGGCTGGGTCTGTCGATCAGCCTGGAGGACGCCCGCCTGCACGGTGGTTGGCTGGAAGCCTGGGGAGCGCCCGGGCAGGGCGCCCAGTTCCGGCTCACCCTGCCGGCCCGCGCCGGTGACCGGCTCACCACGTCGCCGCTGCGGCTGGTGCCCGCCGACGCGGCGCTGCCGTTCGGCGGCCCCCGCGACGGCGGCCCGCTGGCCATCGGGCCGGGCACCGGTGGAGCGCTGGCGATCGGCCCCGCGCCAGCGGGGGACGGCCAGCGGGCGGAGGTGCGCTCGTGAGGGCTCGACCACTGCTGGGCGCCCTCGGCGCGGCGCTGCTGCTCAGCGCGGGCTGCGGCATCCCGGCGTCGTCCGACGTGCGGGTGGACGGCAAGGCCGGCACGGCGACCGAGGCCGGGTCGAGCAACGGCCGAAGCAGCGAACCCCCGTCGCGTACGGCCAGCGGCAGCGACAACGAGGCGTTCGTGCGTAACTTCCTGTCCGCCGCCGCCGGCGAGCCGGACCGGGCGTACGAGCGGGTGAAGGCGTTCATCGCCCCGGAGCACAGGCTCCGCCTGCAGGACAAGAAGGGCAGCGAGGTCGCGCTGACCGTGGTCCGGCTGCGGGAATCGGTCTTCACCTTCAACAGCGACTCGACCACCACGGTCAAGATCTCGGTGCAGCAGATCGGTGTGCTGCGGACCAACGGCACTCTGGCGCCGCCGGTGGCGACCGAGACCGAGTACGAGTTCCGGCTGCGCAGCGCCTCGCTCGGCGGCGCCGACAACGACGAGCGCGCCGGCCAGTACGTCCTCGACCCGCCGAACGTGCTGCTGCTCAGTGACGTCGCCCTGCAGCAGTACTACCAGGACGAGTCGATCTACTTCTGGAGCTCCGACCGCACCCGGCTGGTGCCCGACCAGCGTTATCTGCCGTTCGCTGTGCCGGACGAGCGCCGGGTCAACGAGGTCGTGCGTTGGCTGGTCGGCGGCCCGTCCGACTGGCTGCGGCCGGGCGTCGTCGGCCTGCCCGACGGCACCGAGCTGATCAACAACGCCACCGGCGCGAACAACCGCTGGGAGGTCAACCTGGACATGTCCGGCGACGACCAGAACCGGGTCGACCAGGTGATCACCCAGCTCGCCTGGTCGCTGGGTGACCTGCCGGGCGAGCTGGAGCTGAAGATCCGTAACAACTCACAGCCCGTACAGGACCTCAACGAGCGCCGGCTGGCCCAGCCGCTCTACCCGGTGCGGGAGGGCCCGCAGCGGTTCGGCGTCTACGAGGGCGCGATCCGTCCGCTCGACTTCGTCGGCGAGCCCGGCGGTGTCGTGCCCCTGGCGGCCGAGGTCAACCGCAACATCGTGTCCGCCGGCCTCGCGCGGGGCGCCAACCGGGTCCTGGCCGCGATGGTGGTGACCAGCGGCAAGGACCGGCAGCGACTCGCGGTGGGCGCCGGCGCGGACACGGTGGCCGCGCTCAACCGCGGCGACACGGAGTACGCCTCGATCAGCCGCCCGGTGTGGCTGCGTACCGTCGACTCGCGCCCGGCGCAGGGGCTGGTGGTGGCCGACGGTCGCCTCTACCGCTTCGACGAGGCCGCCCGCATGTCGGAGGTGCCGCTGAACCTGCCCTCGCCGCAGGTCACCGCGGTCGCCGCCGCGCTGGACGGTCAGCGGGTCGCGTTGGTCGCCGGCGGCCGGCTCTACGTCGCGGCGATCAACCTGGACGGCGCCGGGAGCGGGATGTCCGTCGGCCCGCCCCGGGCCCTGGTCACCTCGCTGACCGGTCTGACCGCGGTGGACTGGATCGGCGAGGATCGGCTGGTGGTGGCCGGGTCGGCCGGCCAGCCGGCGATCTACGAGATCAGCGTCGACGGGGCGCTGGAGACCCCGCTGCGCACCGACGTGGGCGCCAAGGTCAACCACCTGACGGCGTACCCCACCAACCGCAGCGTGCGCGTGCCCACCGGGGCGTACATGTACGAGGCGAACAAGGTGGCGTACCGCAGCAGCCCGTTCGAACGGATCGAGCCGGAGAGTGTGCGCGACGTCCCCGCGCCGCCGGCCGGGGTCCGGCCGAGCAACCCGTCTGCCCCGTTCTTCCTCTACTGACGCCGTGCGGGGGCTCTGGGCGGACCTCGCCGACCTGGTCCTGCCCGCGGACTGTGCCGGCTGCCGGGAGCGGCACGCGGTCCTGCGGCACGGCTTCTGCCCCGCCTGCGTGACGGCGCTGGGCCTGCTGCGTCCCCGGACGGTCCGCCCCACTCCCGCCCCGGCGGGGCTGCCGCCCTGCGTCGCCCTCGGCCCGTACGCCGGCCCGCTGCGTGAGGCCCTGCTGGCGTACAAGGAGCACGGCCGGCACGGTCTGGCCCGCCCGCTGGGCGCGCTGCTGGCCGAGGTGGTCGTCGCGGCGGTCGGCGGAGTCCGCCCGCTGGAGTTGGTGCCCGTGCCCGACACCGCCGCGGCGGCCCGCGCCCGCTACGGCGACCACCTGGACCGGTTGGCCCGGCACTGCGCGAGCCGGCTGCGCCGGGGCGGCTGGCCGGCGCGGGTGCACCGTCCGCTGCGCGCGCTGCCCCGGCCGGACTCGGTGACGCTGGACAGCGCGGGCCGCGCCGCAGCGGCCGAGGCGGCGTTCCGACCCCGGTCCGGCGCGTCGGCTGGGCGTCGCCGGGCGGGCGGCGCCCCCGTCGTGGTGCTGCTGGACGACATCGTCACCACCGGCGTGACCCTGGCCGCGGCGGCCCGGATGCTGACCGCGAGCGGGCGGCCACCGGGCGTCGCTGCGGTGCTCGCCGCGACCGAGAAAAGGCACCAGTTGTAACCGACCGTGTTTCCGTTTCACCCGTTGGTGTATGAGGTGCGAAAAATCCCGGGCGGTCTTGGCAACATGGGGTGACTGCCAGGCGAACAGGAGTTAGCGTTTCGCTGTCAGGGGTAGGAGGTCGTTCCATCCCGCCCCCGGCGGTGAGAGGAGGCGTAGCCGTACTGACCGGTCGACGCCAGCGGGTCTCCCCACGGCGCGCGGCCGGGCCACCGGATCGAAGACGTCCGAACAAGGGAGGTCACGTGGACATCGTGGTCAAGGGCCGCAACGTCGAAGTGCCGGACCATTACCGGGTACACGTAGCCGAGAAACTCGCAAAGGTCGAACGCTACGACCATAAGATTATCCGCGTCGATGTCGAGCTGTTTCACGAGCGCAATCCGCGCCAGGCCGACCACTGCCAGCGGGTGGAGATCACCTGCATTTCCCGGGGCCCCGTGATTCGGGCCGAGGCCTGCACGAACGATTTCTACAGCGCGCTCGACGCCGCCATCGCGAAGCTCGACACCCGGCTACGCCGTGCGGCGGACCGCCGCCGCGTACACCGTGGTCGGCACGCGCCGATCTCCGTCGCCGCCGCCACCGCCGACCTGCCGGTCACGGATCTGGTGGCCGCCCCGCTGTCCGCGCCGGGCGCTGGCGCCCGCGCCGGCACCGCCGTGGCGGAGCGGGTCGAGGAGGAGCACGACCAGCCGTGGCACATCGCCCGGGAGAAGGTGCACCCGGCGGAGCCGATGACGATCGACGACGCCCTGTTCCAGATGGAGCTGGTCGGCCACGACTTCTACCTGTTCCAGGACAAGGAGACCGGCCGCCCCAGCGTCGTCTACCGACGCCACGCCTACGACTACGGCATCATCTCGCTCGACACCTGAGCCGGGCCTGACCCGCGCCGAGCACCGGGTTGTGGTGGGCGACCGCCACAACCCCGTGTCTCGTCAGCGCAGGTCGGCCGGCAGCAGGGCGAACGTCAGGTCGTCGAGGCGAGCACCCGCCAGGCCGGGCAGGCGACCGCGTAGCAGGGCCTCGCGCTGGAAGCCGACCCGCTCCAGCACGCGATGCGAGGCGGTGTTCTCCGGCACGGTGCCGGCGGTCAGCCGGGCGATACCGGCCAGGCCGAACGCCCAGTCGGCGAGCAGCCGGACCGCCCGGGTGGCATAGCCGTGCCCCCGCCAGCGCGGGAGCAGCGCGTAGCCGATCGACGCCTCACCACTGGTCACCTCGGTGTACGACAGGCCGCAGCTGCCCGCCGGCTCGCCGGTGGCCACGTCGACGATCAGCAGCCGGGCGATGTCTCCGGTCAGCCATGCGCTCTCCGCGAGCCGGCAGCGCCGCTCGATCGCCTCGGGCGTCGGTGGCACCGGCGGGGCCTGGTTGGCGACCACCTCCGGCCGGCTGTGCAGCCCGTACATCATCTCCGCGTCGTCCGGCGCGAGGCGACGCAGCGCCACCACCTGATCGGTGAGCACCCCGTCGGGCAGGTCGGGCAGCAGCCGGGGGGTCGGGCCGGGGGGATCGTCGGCGAGGCGTACCCAGGTCAGCAGATCGTGCCGGCCGCCGTCCCGGCGCTGCCCGGCCGACCGACGCAGGCCCTCGTACCGGAAGCCGGCGGCCAGCGCGACCCGCTGGCTCGCCGCGTTCTCCAGCTCGGTGAGCAGCTCCAGCCGGAGCGTCCCGGCGCCGAAGGCGTGCTCGCTCAGCGCGCGGGTCGCGGCCGTGGCCACCCCGCGCCCCCGCGCCGCAGGCCGCAGCCAGTAGCCGATCTCCGCCTGACTCCGGCCGGGCACCGGGTTGCTCAACCCGGCCCCGCCGAGCAGCCGGTCGGTGGCCGGGTCCGCGATGGCGTACGCGGCGCCGCCGCCGGCCCAGACCGCCGGTGCGCCGGCCTCGACCCACCAGTGGGCGTCGACCTCGGTGTACGGGGCCGGCATGCTGGACACGAACCGCTGGCTGAGCGGGTCCGCGCAGCCCTCGACCAGGTCCGCGATGTCGCTGGCCCGAAACGGCCGAAGCCGCACCCCGTGCGCCTCGACGACCGGCGGTGCCCCGGTCATGCCAGATCCCCGGCGAGCAGCGCGGCCACCCAGGTGTCGACCCGCTCACCCCGGTGCTGGACCCCGCCCCGGGCGGTCCCCTCGAATGTGAAGCCCGCCTTCTCGGCGGCCCGCCGGGAGGCGGTGTTGCCCACGTTCGCCTTCCACTCGATCCGGGCCAGTCCCAGCGTGGTGAAACCCCAGGCGCTCAGCGCGATCAGGGCGGCCGGCAGGTGACCCCGCCCGCGGGCGGCCGGGGCGGTCATGAAGCCCACGTCCGCGAGCAGCGGGTCGGCGGGGGAGAGCCGCAGGTCCAGAGTGCCGACGTACCGGTCGTCCGGGTCGGCGATCACGAAGCAGGCGGAGTCCCCCCGGGCCCAGGCGTCCTGGGCGTAGTCCCGGTACCCCTGCGCGTCGGAGCGGTCGTACGGATCCGGAACGGTGGTCCACCGGATCGTCTCCGGGTCCCGGCAGGTCTGCACCACGGCGTCCAGATCGTGTTCCTCCATCGGTCGCAGCCGCAGCTCAGCGGCCGCCGAGGTGGCGAACAGGGTCGGCTGTGGGCGGCCGAAGACGGCGGCCCGGCGGGCGACCAGGGTGCCGGGGCCGGCCGGCCCGGTCGATCCGGGTTCGGGCACCTCGCCGGGCAGCAGCGAGCCGATCCAGCCGTCCGAGCCGCCGTCCGGCGCCGGGTTCGCCTGCCGCAGCCGGCCGTCGATCCGGAACCCGGCCCGGAGCGCGACCAGCCGGGAGGCGTGGTTACCCACCTCGGCCTGCCAGAGCAGCCGGCGCAGCCCCAGCTTCTCGAAGGACCAGCGGGCGACCGCCCGGGTGGCCCGGACGGTCACGCCCCGGCCGCGCGCCCACGGGGCCGTCCAGTAGCCGATCTCACCGGTGCCGGCACGGTCGATGGAGATCAGCCCGCACGAGCCGAGCAGGTCGCCGGTGGCCGCGTCGCAGACCGCGAACGGCGCCCCGGTGCCGTCCGCCCAGGCTTGCGCGCTCAGCTCCGTGACGAAACCGCGGGCGTGTTCGCGAAGGTATGGGCGCGGTACGGTGGTCCAACGCTGAATGTCCCGATCCTGGCAGGCGCGGTGTACGCCGTCGGCGTCCGCCTCCCGCCAGGGTCGCAGCAGCACGCCGTCCTCGACGATCTCCACAGGCTCCACCCGTGCATCGTGCCGGAACGTTCGCCGAAGGCGTAACCGGATTACGTCCCGGGCGGACCCCGTGCGCGAATTATGTCGGGTTCGGCGGGGTGGACCGCCGCCACCAGTGACCATCGCGCCGATGGAGCGCCTACGATGGTTCGAGACTGTCTAGGGGAGCGTTGATCCGTGTCGATTCTGGAAAAGGTCCTTAATGCGGGCGAGGGCCGCATGGTGCGCCGGCTCAAGGCCATCGCCGCCGCCGTCAGCTCGATCGAGGACGACTACGTCAACCTCACCGACGAGGAACTGCGCGGTATGACCGAGCAGTTCCGGGAGCGGCTCGCCGACGGTGAGACCCTCGACGACCTGCTGCCGGAGGCGTTCGCGGTGGCCCGCGAGGCGGCCGCCCGGGTGCTCGGCCAGCGGCCGTACGACGTCCAGGTGATGGGCGGCGCCGCGCTGCACTTCGGCAACATCGCCGAGATGAAGACCGGTGAGGGCAAGACGCTGACCTCGGTCATGGCCGTCTACCTCAACGCGCTCTCCGGCGACGGCGTGCACGTGGTCACCGTCAACGACTACCTCGCCCAGCGCGACGCGGCCTGGATGGGTCGCGTGCACGAGTTCCTCGGGCTGACCGTCGGCGTGGTGCTGCCCAACCGGCCGGCCAGCGAGCACAAAGCCGCCTACGAGTGCGACATCACGTACGGCACCAACAACGAGTTCGGCTTCGACTACCTGCGCGACAACATGGCCTGGTCGAAGGACGAGCTGGTGCAGCGCGGCCACAACTTCGCGGTGGTCGACGAGGTCGACTCCATCCTGATCGACGAGGCGCGCACCCCGCTGATCATCTCCGGTCCGGCCGAGCACTCCGCCCGCTGGTACGGCGAGTTCGCCGGCGTCGTGGCCCGGCTCCAGCCCGGCACGGACGGCGAGGGCGACTACGAGGTCGACCACTCCAAGCGCACCATCGCGGTCACCGAGCGCGGCGTCGCCAAGGTCGAGGACCGGCTCGGCATCGACAACCTGTACGAGTCGGTGAACACCCCGCTGGTCGGCTACCTCAACAACGCCATCAAGGCCAAGGAGCTCTACAAGCGCGACAAGGACTACATCATCAGCGACGGTGAGGTCCTGATCGTCGACGAGTTCACCGGGCGCATCCTGCACGGCCGTCGCTACAACGAGGGCATGCACCAGGCGATCGAGGCCAAGGAGGGGGTGGAGATCAAGCAGGAGAACCAGACCCTGGCCACCATCACCCTCCAGAACTACTTCCGCCTCTACAACAAGCTGTCCGGGATGACCGGTACGGCGCAGACCGAGGCGAGCGAGTTCAACAAGGTCTACAAGGTCGGCGTCGTGAGCATTCCGACCCACCGCCCGATGGTTCGCGAGGACCGGCCGGACGTCATCTACAAGACGGAGAAGGCCAAGTTCAACGCCGTCATCGAGGACATCGCCGAGCGGCACCAGATGGGCCAGCCGGTGCTGGTCGGCACCGTCTCGGTGGAAAACTCCGAGATCCTCTCCCAGCTGCTGCGCCGCCGGGGCATCCCGCACAACGTGCTGAACGCCAAGTTCCACGCCCGGGAGGCCGAGATCGTCGCCCAGGCCGGGCGTAAGGGCGCGGTCACCGTGGCCACCAACATGGCCGGCCGCGGCACCGACATCCTGCTCGGCGGCAACCCCGAGTTCCTCGCGGCGAACGAGCTGCGCCAGCGCGGTCTCGACCCGCTGGAGAACGAGGAGGACTACGCCAAGGCGATGGAGGAGGTCCTGCCCACCTGGAAGCAGGCCTGCGACGCCGAGGCGGACGAGGTCGCCGCCGCCGGTGGCCTGTACGTGCTGGGCACCGAGCGGCACGAGTCCCGGCGGATCGACAACCAGCTGCGCGGTCGCGCCGGCCGGCAGGGCGACCCGGGCGAGTCCCGCTTCTACCTGTCCCTGCAGGACGAGCTGATGCGACGCTTCCGGGCCGGCGCGGTCGAGGCGGTGATGGAGCGCTTCAACATCCCCGAGGACGTGCCCATCGAGTCGAAGATGGTCACCCGTCAGATCAAGAGCGCCCAGGCCCAGATCGAGGGTCAGAACGCCGAGATCCGCAAGAACGTTCTGAAGTACGACGAGGTGCTCAACAAGCAGCGCCAGGTCGTCTACGCCGAGCGGCTGCGGGTGCTCAACGGTGAGGACCTCTCCGACCAGGTCCGCAACATGATCGACGACACCGTCGAGGCGTACGTGCGGGGCGCCACCTCCGAGGGCTACGGCGAGGACTGGGACCTCGAGCAGCTCTGGTCCAGCCTCAAGCAGCTCTACCCGGTCGGCGTGACGATCGAGGAGCTGGAGGAGGAGGCCGGCGGTTCCCGGGCCGGCATGGACGCCGACTTCCTGGTCGCCCGCCTCAAGGAGGACGCGAACGCCGCGTACGACCGCCGCGAGGAGCAGCTCGGCACCGAGGGAGTGCGCCAGCTCGAGCGGATGGTGCTGCTCCAGGTGATCGACCGCAAGTGGCGCGAGCACCTCTACGAGATGGACTACCTCCAGGAGGGCATCAACCTCCGGGCGTACGCCCAGCGCGACCCGGTGGTGGAGTACCAGCGCGAGGGCTTCGACATGTTCGCCACCATGATGGAGGGCATCAAGGAGGAGACCGTCGGCTTCCTCTACAACGTGGACGTCCAGGTCAACGAGCCGGAGCCGGCCGCCGACTCGGAAGAGGTCACGCTGCTCGACAAGCCGGTGGAGATCCGGGCCAAGGGTCTCAACCGCTCGCCGCAGCGGCAGGGTCTGCAGTATTCGGCTCCGACCATCGACGGTGAAGCCAGCCCCGGCGCCGTCAACGTCGAACAGGAGCAGCAGCAGGCACCGGCGCTCGGTGTGGGCCGGCCGGTCCAGAGTGCGCCGGCAGCCCCCGGGCGGAGCGCGCCGTCGGCCCCGCAGCGGCCGGCCTCCGGGCTGCGTGGCCCGACGCTTCCGACCGCCGGGTCCCGACGTCCGGTCCCCAACCAGGCCGACGCCGGCAACGGCCCGTCCCGCAACGCGCCGTGCCCGTGTGGCTCGGGCCGCAAGTACAAGCGCTGCCACGGCGCCCCCAACGGCGGCAACTGACCGACCGCACGTCCCGATGGGCCCTGGCCGAGGAGGCCGGGGCCCATCGGCGTCCCCACCCCCGCATCCCGCCACCGACGCCCGTGGCCGGGTGGCCGTGGCTGAGGGGCCGGGTCGCCCGTGGCCGCGCGGCTCGTGGCCTGCGGCGGGGTGGCGGGGTGGCGGGAGATCAACTCGGCTTCCTGGAAGTCGGGGTGTCAGCGCCAGGTTGATACCGCGACTTCCTGGAAGTTGAGTCGATCAACGCAGAGCAAGCGGCGGGTTGTCAGAGGACGTGCAGGGCCGTGCACAGCCAGCGGCCTCGCCGGTGTTCCAGGCGTAGCGCCATGGCCCAACTCCGGCCACCGGCGCCGCTCACCACGGCAGCCGCTTCCACAGCGGCTTCCCGAGGCTCGCACACCCGCATCCGGAGCAGCCGTAGAGCCGGCCGGGTTGCCCGACGGCGAGCCGGCCCGGCCCGCCCGGTCGCCCGGGCGAGTTCGGTGAGCAGTTCGACGGCCCGGCCCGGGTCGAGCAGCGGGCGTACCTGGGCCGGCGAGCGGTAGCCGTTGACCACCTCCAGGCAGGTGCCGACGAAGCGGTGTGCGGCCCGGGTCGCCTCGGGCGCGGTCGCCGGTGGGAGTGGCGCACCCGGGTGGCTGGCCGGCCGCGAAGGAGTACGGCGTGGGGTCGCGCGACGCTCCGCCGGCCGGACCGGATCCGGTCGTGTCGAGGCGAACAGGTCGAGGGCGAGCTGGCCGTGGGTCGGCCCCGGCCAGTACGTCTCGTCCGGGTACGGCGGATCGATGGGCGGGACGGGGCGCAGGCGCACAGGTGGCCGGGAGGGACCGGGTCGCCGCTCGCTCATCGCTGCTCCCTTTGATCTTGCGTTTGCCTTCGTTTGCCTCCGACTGACTCGATTCTGCGCGACAGAACGGCCTCGGTCAATGCCTGCGGCGACGGACGCGTCGCCCACGGGCATGATCCACTCGGGTTCGCCGACATCGCGGTATCCCGGCGGGCCGGACAGCCCCATTTCGGCGATACGGAGTGGATCACGCGGGTCGGGGCCCGCAGGTGGCACGCGTGTCGGGCGGTGCTGCCCGGACCTACTCCGGGTCGCGGTCGATGAGGGGGTTACCGCGTACCCAGTCGGCGGTTTCGGCGTACTTCTGCGCGATGTACTCCTCCAGCCGGGCACGCTCGACCCGCCACTGACCGCGTCCGCCGATCTTGATCGCCGGCAGTTCCCCGCTGCGGACCATGTGGTAGACCTGCGAGTCCGACACGTTCAGCTCGGCGGCCACGTCGGAGAGCAGCAGGAACCTCGGCTCCACGAAAACTCCCGGGGTTGACGTCGTTTGCATCAGTTTGCCATCGGTAGGGCTCACCGCCCAGCATCCCCGGCCCGGCGGCGGGCCAACCGGCGCCGGACACACCGGCGGGAAACTTCCACCGGCCGGAGGCGGGGTGTATGACGGTCACGGCGTGCGGCATGATCTGCGCCCGTGCCGGCTGCCGCCGGCACAGGACCGAGCGGGGAGACGACCGGTGACCGACGAGCTTGTCCGGGTGTACGTGCCGGCGACCGTACCCATGCTGACCCGCCTGCGCGAGCAGGGGCTGACCGCCGACCGGGCGCACGCGGTGACGCCCGCGCTGCGCGAGTGGTACGCCGAGGGTGACGAGGAGGAGTTGGAGTACGTCGCGTTCACCCGGGCTGCCCAGGACGCGCTGCACCTGCTCAGGGCCGATCCGGCCGCGCCCCGCCGCCGCGTGGTCGTCTCGGTCGACCTGCCGTCCGCCGCGCTCGGCCGTGGCGATGGTGAGCTGGGGTCCAGCTTGGTGACGTTGGCCGACACCGTGCCGGTGGGGGCCGTCGCGGCGATCCACGTGGACGGCGCGGACGCCGTCGAGGAGGTCGCCGCCGCGGCCGACGTGGTGGCCGAGGCCGCTGCCGGCGACCCGGACGCCCAGTTCACCGTCGACGGGGCCGAGGATCACGAGCTGGAGTGGTACGACGTGACCGAGCTGGACCTGCTGCTCCGCGCCACCGACTGAGCCAGCAGCAAACAGCGGGCCGCCCGCGCTCAGGCGACCGGCCAGCGCTCAGCAGGCCGGCCAGCGCTCAGCAGGCCGGCAGCGAGCGTGCGGCCGAACGCGATGAGCGCGGTCAGCGCCCCCACGAAGAGCATCCAGATGCCGTTGTCCACCCGCGAGGTGCCCAGCGACGTCTGCGCCACCGCGTCCGCCTCGCTGAGCGCGCTGGCCAGGTCCAGCAGCGACCGGCCGCCGATCCGGATGATCACCTCGGCGAGCAGCAGGAGCAGGCCCGGCCCGGCGCCGGCGAGCAGGTAGGCCGGCCAGCGCAGCGCGGGCGTCTGCGTGTCGCGCCGCAGGGCTCGCCGCCGTGCCCAGGTGAGGTAGCCGAAGGCGAGCAGCCCGGCCAGCAGACCGGCGATGAGCGACTCGGTGCGCGACACCCACTTGGCCGCGTCGACAAGCGACTGCTGGCTGTCGCCCGCGCCGAACAGGTCGAACAGGGGGTCCCGGGCACGACTGAACGCCACCACGAAGACCAGCGCGCCCAGCGCGGCGGTCACCACCGCACCGACCGCCGGGGCCGTTCGCGCGCCGGCGATCGCCCCGCCGATGATCGCGGCGGCCGCCGTCGTCCCGGCGATCACGTTGGTGGTCGAGGTGTCGAAGTAGGTGAGGTTGATCGCCAGCGCGGCGATCAGCCCGACCACCATGCCCGCGCCGATCGCACCGACGAAGCGCAGGGTCGCCCCGTCGCCGTACCGCCGGGTCAGCAGGTTGCCGCCGGCCAGGGCGGTGGCGGCCCCGGCCACCAGCGCGGCCGAGATCACACCGGGCAGGGCGAAGGCGGAGAGGCTGATCGCGGTGATGCCGGCCGCCGCCGAGGTGATGGCCTCCCGGGTCGACCAGAGCATGGCGGCCAGCCAGCCGAGCGCCAGCAGCGCGAGCACGGCCGCGCCGGGCGCGAACACCGGTCGGCCGCCGGGGGAGGCCGCGTCGACCGCCGGCTGGTCCGACTCCGCGGTTGGGACGCGGCCGGGCTGCTTGGTCATCGTCTCCCCTTCGAGGCGCCAGGTCACCGACCATTCAGGGTACGCGGACCGCCGCGACCCCCACCGAACGAGCCACACCCCACGGCTACGCCCAGCCAACACAGCCGAGCCATCACGGAGAAGTCGAGTGGCATCAAACTGCCCCGGGGACGGCTGCAGCTCCGCAAGACGGTCGGCGCGTCGAGGCGTACCCCCGAAGGAACCGCGACGGAGGCGCGGACCGCGACCAACGTCGGGGCTGGGGCGAGCGTCCCCGGCGGAGGGATCAAGCCTGACCGCCCGGAGCCGGGGACGGTCGCCCCAGCCCCGCCACCGTGAGCGGTAAGGGGAGCAGGCCCAGTCGGTCCTTCGCGATCGGGTGACGGCGGCAGCAGTGCCAGCACCTTCGCGTGAAACAATCGTGGGAGGTCCCGCCGCTGCTCGGCCCTCCCGCGCGGCGTCCGGTGTCCGGCCGTCCGGTCGGTGCCCGCGGGTCCGGTTTCGCCACCGCTGTCGAGATCGCCAGGAGCCTTGATGGATGCCGTGTTCTCCGTACCCGAGCCGCGCAACGAGCCGGTTCGCAACTACGAGCCGGGCAGCGGAGACCGGGACCGGCTCCAGCGGCGGCTGACCGAGCTGGCCGCCGAGCGCATCGACCTGCCGATGACCATCGGCGGCGAGCAGCGGATGGCGGCCGGCGACCCGATCAACGTGGTGCAGCCGCACAAGCACGCCCACGTGCTCGGCGTGACCGCACACGCCACCCACGACGATGCCCGCGCCGCGATCAAGGCAGCCAAGGATGCCGCCCCGATGTGGCGGGCGCTGCCGTTCGAGGAGCGCGCCGCGATCTTCCTGCGCGCCGCCGAGCTGCTCGCCGGCCCCTGGCGGGACACCCTCAACGCCGCCACCATGCTCGGCCAGTCGAAGACCGCGATCCAGGCGGAGATCGACGCCGCCTGCGAGTTCATCGACTTCCTCCGGTTCAACGTGCACTTCGCCCGCCGCCTGCTCGAGGAGCAGCCCGCGTCCTCGCCGGGCGTCTGGAACCGCTTCGACCACCGCCCGCTGGAGGGCTTCGTCTACGCGGTCACCCCGTTCAACTTCACGGCCATCGCCGGCAACCTGCCGTCGGCGCCGGCGCTGCTGGGCAACACGGTGATCTGGAAGCCGGGCCCCACCCAGCAGTTCGCCGCGCACTTCACCATGCGGCTGTTCGAGGCCGCCGGCCTGCCGCCCGGTGTGATCAACATGGTCACCGGTCGGGGCGAGGAGGTCTCCGACGTGGTGCTCGCCGACCCGGATCTGGCCGGCATCCACTTCACCGGTTCGACCAAGGTCTTTCAGCAGTTGTGGCGGACCGTCGGCGACAACATCTCCCGCTACCGGGGCTACCCGCGGCTGGTGGGCGAGACCGGTGGCAAGGACTTCGTGGTCGCGCACACCAGCGCCGACGTGGACGCCCTGCACACCGCGCTGATCCGCGGCGCGTACGAGTACCAGGGCCAGAAGTGCTCGGCGGCCTCGCGGGCGTACGTGCCGCGTTCGCTCTGGGAGGGTGGCCTGCGGGACCGCCTGGCCGCCACCGCCGACTCGCTGACCTACGGCGACGTCACCGACTTCAGCAACTTCGGCGGCGCGGTGATCGACGACAAGGCGTTCGCCCGGCACACCGCGGCGCTGGAGTTGATCGCCGGTGACGACACCTGCCGGGTGCTCGCCGGCGGCACGGCCGACGACTCGGTCGGATACTTCGTCCGGCCGACGCTCTTCGAGTGCTCCGACGCCGCCCACGAGACGTTCACCACCGAGTACTTCGGGCCGATCCTGGGCGTGCACGTGTTCGACGACGCGCGCTTCGACGAGGTGGTCACGCAGGCCGAGTCGATCGCTCCGTACGCGCTGACGGGGTCGGTGTTCGCCACCGACCGCCGGGTGATCGATTCGGTCGGCGAGCGCATGCGCTACGCGGCCGGCAACTTCTACATCAACGACAAGCCGACCGGCGCGGTGGTCGGGCAGCAGCCGTTCGGCGGTGCCCGGGCCAGCGGCACCAACGACAAGGCGGGCTCCTGGCTCAACCTGGTTCGCTGGGTGTCGCCGCGGACGATCAAGGAGACCTTCGTGCCGCCGACCGACCACACGTACCCCCACATGGGCTGACCTGCGGCGACCCGCTGGCGGCGTGCGTAGCGCCGCCAGCGGTCGGCCGAGGGGCCGCAATCCATCGATAGTCCTCAACGGACAGTCTGCCGCCGACAGTGCACATAGGAAGTCCTGTCGGGTGGCAAACTGCCAAATCCTGGACGCCGGCAGCGCAAAGTGGCAGCGTAACGGCCATGGCGGAATCCGGAGTCAACCCCACGGCGGCGGCCCTGCTCGGGCTGCTCCACGAGGGTCCCATGACAGGCGGCCAGTTGATGGCCGCCGCAGAGCGCCGACTGGCGCCCTACTGGTCGATGACCCGCAGTCAGGTCTACCGCGAGTTGCCGGTGCTGGCCGAGCGGGGGTACGTGCGGCTCGGCAAGCCGGGCCCACGAATGAGCCAGCCGTACGCGCTCACCGCAAGCGGGAAACGGACATTTTCCCGCTGGCTGGCGGAGAACCCGGGGCGGGACACCATCCGCAACCCGATCGCGCTCCGGATGGCCTTCGGCAACCTGCACTCGTCCAGCCAGCTCAAGAGCCTGTACGCCTCGGCCAACGAATACCACACCGAGGCCCTCGCTCAGGTACGCGAACAGGTCAAGAACGCCAAACGGGACGGCGAGACGTACGACGCCAGCGCGCTGGAGTTCGCCGTCGCCTACCACCGGGCGGCCCTGTCGTGGCTGAAGTCCGCCCCCGTCGGGTGATCTCCGGCGGGTTCGCCGACACGGAACGAGCTGTGCTGCTCCCGGCACAGTACGCTTGTCTGTCGTGACCGCTGCCGATTACGCCGAACAGCTCAAGGAACTCGACGCGACCCTGCGCAACATCGAGGCCGTCCTCAATCTGGACCGGCTGCACGAGGACAAGGCCCGCCTGGAGCAGGAGGCGTCCGCCCCCGATCTGTGGGACGACCAGGCCAAGGCGCAGCAGGTGACCTCGCAGCTGTCGTACGTCAACGGCGAGATCAGCAAGCTGGGCAGTCTGCGCTCCCAGCTCGACGACGCCCGGGTGCTGCTGGAGTTGGCCGAGGCCGAGTCCGACCCGGGCGTGCTGACCGAGGTCGAGACGGAGATCACCGGCCTGACCAAATCCATCCAGGAGATGGAGGTCCGCACCCTGCTCTCCGGCGAGTACGACTCCCGGGAGGCGCTGGTCGCCATCCGGGCCGGCGCCGGCGGCGTGGACGCGGCGGACTTCGCCGAGATGCTGCTGCGGATGTACCTGCGCTGGGCCGAGCGGCACGGCTACCCGACCGAGGTCTACGAGACCTCGTACGCCGAGGAGGCGGGCCTGAAGTCGGCCACCTTCGCGGTCAAGGTGCCCTACGCGTACGGCACGCTCAGCGTCGAGTCGGGCACCCACCGGCTGGTCCGGATCAGCCCGTTCGACAACCAGGGCCGCCGGCAGACCAGCTTCGCGGGCGTGGAGGTGCTGCCGGTGACCGAGCAGACCGACCACATCGACATCCCGGAGAACGAGGTACGCGTCGACGTCTACCGTTCCTCCGGGCCGGGTGGGCAGAGCGTCAACACCACCGACTCGGCGGTCCGGCTCACGCACATCCCGACCGGCATCGTGGTGACCTGCCAGAACGAGAAGTCCCAGCTGCAGAACAAGGCCTCCGCGCTGCGGGTGCTCCAGGCCCGGCTGCTGGAGCGCAAGCGCCAGGAGGAGCAGGCCAAGCTGGAGGGCCTGAAGGAGAACGCGGCCGGTTCGTGGGGCGACCAGATGCGCTCCTACGTCCTGCACCCGTATCAGATGGTGAAGGATCTCCGAACCGAGCAGGAGACCGGCAATCCGAGCGCGGTCTTTGACGGCGAGTTGGACGGTTTCATCGAGGCCGGCATCCGTTGGCGTAAGCAGCGGCAGCTCGCCGGCGACGGTGCGTGACGACTCGCGGGCGGAGCGCTTCGTCGATCTCCAGGTGAGGGCCTGATTCGACGACGCGCGCCGCTTCTGCGGGGCGTGGGGCTTGGCTCAGTTGTTACACCGCGTAGACTCACCACCCGTGATTCAGCTTGAGCAAGTGACGAAGACGTACCCGAAGGCGTCCCGGCCTTCGCTCGACAACGTGTCCGTCTCGATCGAGAAGGGCGAGTTCGTCTTCTTCATCGGTCCATCCGGCTCCGGCAAGTCCACAATCATCAAGATGCTGCTGCACGAGGTCACCCCCAACAAGGGGCGGGTCCTCGTCAACAGCAAGGACGTCACGTCGATGCGCTCCTGGAAGCGACCCCACTTCCGGCGTTCGATCGGCTGCGTCTTCCAGGACTTCCGGCTGCTGCCGAACCGCACCGCGTACGAGAACGTGGCGTTCGCCCTTGAGGTGATCGGCAAGACCAAGGCGGTTGCCCGCCGGGTCGTGCCGGAGGTGCTGGAGTTGGTCGGGCTCGGTGGCAAGGAGCACCGCTATCCGCACGAGCTCTCCGGTGGTGAGCAGCAGCGGGTCGCCGTCGCCCGGGCGTTCGTGAACCGTCCGCTGATCCTGCTGGCGGACGAGCCCACCGGAAACCTGGACCCGGACACCTCGATCGAGATCATGCGCCTGCTGGACCGGATCAACCGCACCGGCACGACCGTCGTGATGGTCACCCACGACTCCAACATCGTGAACCAGATGCGCCGCCGCGTCATCGAGATCGAGAGCGGTCGCATCGTGCGTGACCAGGCCCGCGGCGTCTACGGGTGAGCCGGCGCTCCGCCCCTGCGCAGCCTGACGACGAACACCTCATGCCGGAGACCCGGAGGAAATCCCGATGCGCGTGAAATACGTCCTGTCCGAGGTACTGGTCGGACTGTGGCGCAACGTGACCATGACCATCGCGATGATCATCACGATGGCGGTCTCGCTGACCATGCTCGGCGCCAGCGGTCTCATGTACCGCCAGGTTGACGACATGAAGGACCTCTACTACAAGAACATCGAGGTCTCGATCTTCCTGAGTCAGGAGGTGAGCGAGCAGCAGCGCACCGACCTGGACGCCAAGCTGAAGGCCGACCCCCTGGTCAAGGACGTCATCTACGTCAACAAGGACGAGGCGTACAAGAAGTTCCAGGAGATGTACCAGGACGCGCCGGACCTGGTGAACGCGGTCAAGCCGGACCAGCTGCCGGAGTCGTTCCGGCTCAAGCTGAACAACCCGGAGCAGTACAAGAACATCTACGACCAGTACAAGGACACCGAGGGTGTCGACGAGATCGTCGACCAGAGTCGACTGCTGGACAAGATCTTCGACGTCCTCACCGCGATCCAGAACATCGCCCTGGCCGCCGCGATCGTGATGGCCATCGCCGCACTGCTCCTGGTGGCCAACACCATCCAGGTCGCCGCGTACAGCAAGCGGCGTGAGGTGGCGGTCATGAAGCTGGTCGGCGCGTCCAACTGGTTCATCCAGGCGCCGTTCGTGCTGGAGGCTGTGGTGGCCGGCCTGATCGGCTCACTGCTCGGCCTGGTGGCCCTGGTCGCGGCGAAGTATCTGCTCTTCGACGGGTCGCTCAAGGCGTTGCAGGGCCTGCTGTCGCCGATCAGCTGGGGTGACATCCTGTTCATCTTCCCGCTGATGGCCGGCGTCGGTGGCCTCGTCAGCGCCGCCACCGCCTGGATCACCCTGCGCTTCTACCTGCGGGTCTAGGCAGCGTACGGGTCGTCCCGTCGTCACTCGGGGACCCTCCCGCGGCCGGAATAAACGGCGCGGGAGGGTCCTTGTCATTCGGGTAGCATGATCGGTTGTCCGGCCGGGGTGAGCCCGGCGACGGACGTTTCCGGGAGAGGGGGTGGCGCCGATGCCACGGGAAAAGGGGCGCAAGGTGGTCGCCTCCAACAAGAAGGCCCGCCACGACTACGCGATCCTCGACACGTACGAGGCGGGCATGGCGCTGACCGGCACCGAGGTCAAGTCGCTGCGGGCCGGGCGGGCGTCGCTGGTCGACGCGTTCGCCCAGGAGCGCGACGGCGAGTTGTACCTGCACGCGATGCACATCCCGGAGTACACCCAGGGCACCTGGACCAACCACGAGCCCCGGCGTACGCGCAAGCTGCTGCTCAACCGGGGCGAGATCGACAAGCTCGTCGGCAAGACCCGCGAGGGTGGTCTGACCATCGTCCCGTTGCAGGTCTACTTCTCCGACGGCTGGGCCAAGGTCGAGATCGCCCTGGCCAAGGGCAAGAAGTCGTACGACAAGCGCCAGGACCTCGCCAAGCGCGACGCGGACCGGGAGATCGCCCGGGTGTCCGGTCGACGTGGCAAGGGAATGGGCGACTGATTCATCCCTTTTGCCCGGGTCGGCGCGCCGACCCGGGGCTCGGGATGAAACCCGTTGCGGCAGGCGTTAGTCTTGTCAGTGCCGCCGCAAAGGCGGCCTGTCGAGGGGGTGACTGGTTTCGACTTCGTACGCAGCGACAGGGGAAGCGAGCCGAGGAAGCCGACGTCGTCTCGAGAATCGGTCGTCGGAAACTTATAAGCGCCAAGAACAATCGCGCTGACTTCGCTCTCGCCGCCTGAGGCGAGTAGCTAAGTCTGTCGGCCTGGGAACGCCTTCGTCCCAGTAGCCGGCATCAGCTAGAAGGCTGGCCAATCGGACCCGGTCGCGGGGTCCGTGCGGCGAGATCAATCAGCGACTGGGCCCGTCACACCAACTTGCTCGCGTGAGCGGTGGGGCCGAGTAGAGGCACAGCGAGCTGCGCTCGGAGAAGCCCTGACAAACCGGCGAAGGACCCGGGTTCGATTCCCGGCACCTCCACCACCTCGAAACGATGCGCCCCGGCCCACCGGCCGGGGCGCATCGTCGTATCCGCCGGGCGACCTCGGAAGCCGAGGCGGTTGATCCACTCCACATCGCCGACCTGCGGGTGTCCAGACGTCCGGGACACCGCCACATCGGCGACCTGGAGTGGATCACCGCGCGCTGGGCCGCCGCCGCTGGGCCGCCGCGCTGGGCTGCCTGCCGCGCTGGGCTGCCCGCCGCCCCGCGACACCGACGCCGGGCACTGCGGGGGGTCGCCGCCGCCTACGCTGCCGCTGTGACGAACCAGCAGCTGCGCCTGTCGGTCGGCGCGTCAGCCGGCCAGCGTACGGTCGCGGTGGTGACGGGGGTCCTCGTCGCGGCGATCGGTGCGGCGTTCGTGCTGGTGCCCCTGCTCGCCGGCGGGCTGGTGCGCCGCCTCACCGGCCCGGGAGACGGGTTCGCTTCCTACGAGGAGGCCCGCGACCTGCCGCCGGGAATGCTGCCGCCCGCGCTGCGGGAGTCCACGAGCGGCTCGGAAGGGCCCGGACCGTTCCTCGGGCTGTGCGGGCTGCCGTTCGTCCTGCTCGGCGTCTACCTGGTGCTGCGGGTGCTGCGTACGGCCGCCTGGCTGGATGGCAGCCGGGTGCGGGTGCGGGGCGCCATCCGCAGTCGTACCGTCGATCTCGCCATCGCCCGCGTCGACTCCCGTTCCCGTGGGGAGGTGGGGGCCGACGCGTCGGCTCGTGCGGGTCGGTCGCCGGGAATCGTCGTCACCGATCGGGCCAGTGGGCATCGGGTCACCATCCCGCTGCGGGGGATGGGTCTGCCCGTCCTGCCGCCGTCCGAGCTGCGCGCGCTCGCCGACGCGTTCGCGGCAGGTCGACCCGGTGCGGAGCCCAGTGACGAGGCCCGCGCCGTCGCCGCCGATCTGCGGCGTCTGGCGGACGCCTGAGCGGCCCGCTGACGGCGGTGTCCGACGTCCCGGTGGGGCCGGTGTTACCAGTGGGACGGATGAGCAGGAAACGCCTCTGGACAGGGCGAACGGGCGGGTTCACCATCACGGTATGGGTTAGCAGACCCGCGCGGGAGGTGCCATGGTCACCGGTGGAGTCCAGCAGCCGTCAGTCACCTCCCGGCCGTCCGCCGCCCGCACGCATCCGGCCGGGCTCCCCGGTGAGCCGGGGCCCGCCGGGCTCGCCGGCGACCTGCACGCCCTGGCCCGTGCCGTCGCGGTCGCCACGACCGAGCCGCGCTGGCGCGAGATCGTGCTGCTCCGCCTGCGTCCGGTCGGGCAGGGCTTCGCCGAGCACGTACGGGTCACCGAAGGGCCGGCCGGCCTCTATCGGGAGCTGCTCATCCACTCACCGCGCCTCGACCACGGGATCCGGCTGCTGACCCGGGAGCACACCGCGATCGTCGCCGCGATCCTGGCCGTGCAGCGGGTCGCCGAGCGGTCCGAGGCCGGCCCCGACGAGCTGCGCCGCCGGGCGGGGCACCTGCTGCGGACGCTGGCCCGGCATCGGCGGCGTGGTGCCAATCTGCTCTGGCAGGCGTACCAGACGGATCTGGGCGGCGAGACCTGAGCCGGGGCGGGAACCCGCCCGGCGGCGGTCCCGTCGAACCTGGCATGCGTCGAGGTGTTCTGCTGCTCGTACTGCCGCTGTTGTCCATGGTGGGCTGCGCCGCGACCGGCGCGGAGCCCGCCGCCGCGCCCACCACGACGGCGCATCGCGCATTCGACCAGCGGGCCAGCGCGGTCGCCGCGGCGTGGCGGCCCGGTCCCGGCTGGCGTGACGGCTACGTCCCCCTGCAGGGGCCGACGGTGCTCACCGGCGACCCGCGCTTCACGCCGGACACCGAGACGGCCTTCCGGTCCGGCTGGTACCGCGCCCAGGTCGCCATCCCGCCCACCCGCGTCGGTGCCGAGATCCGGTTCCCGGACGGGCGGTTGACCCTGCCGCTGGTCAGCGCGGCCGAGGCGTACCGGCAGCTCGACCGGGGTGACCCGCTGCCCTGCCCGGGGCGGCCGAAGCGGCCCGGGCTGCCGACTCCCGGCGGTCCCACCGTCGAGCCCGGGCCGGACGGCTGGGCGACCAGCACGACGGAGACAGCCTGCCTTCCGCTGACCGTCACCGGGGTGACCCTCGGTGCCGTGCCGGTCCGCACGAGTCGAGGTGAGGCGCAGGTCCCGGCCTGGCTGTTCACGGTGGAGGAGCTGGCCACCCCGGTGGCCCAGCTCGCCGTCGCGCCGACGGCCGTCACGCCCGTCCCCCCGGCGCCCACGCCGACCCAGCCACTGCCGGAGGGTCTGGTGGCCGCCCAGGACATGGTGGCGGTGGACGGCGCACGGTTGACCGTCCGGCTCGGAGTCGGCGCCTGCGACACCGACATCACCCCGGTGGTGTCGGAACGGCCGGACGTGGTCGTGGTCGGCGGCGCGGTCACCCGGTCCACCGGCGTCTGCACCGACGTGCTCAAGCTGGAGCCGGTCACCGTCACCCTGGCCGCCCCGCTGGGGGCGCGGCCGGTGCTGGACGTCTTCACCGGCGCACCGCTGACGATCGCCGCCCGGTGACGGCCGCCGGGCCTCTGCCGCTGACCGCCCGCGCGGGCTCGGTCAGAGGATCGTGGGAACGTCGGTGCTGATCGGTACCGGCAGCACCGTGGGTCCCTCGGCGCGCAGCCCGGTGGCGAGGGCGGCACCGAGCTGGTCGGGGGCCTGCACCACCTCGGTGGCGCAGCCGTAGCCGGCCGCGATGGCGGTGATGTCCAGCCCTGGCAGGTCCAGGCCGGGCACTCCGGGAGTGTCCTTGAACTCGGCGAACGCCTTGAGGATCGCGTACTGCTGATTGACCGGGACGAGGACCACCACGGGCAGTGCCAGGCGCGCGGCGGTCCACAGCGCCTGCACCGAGTAGTGGAACGAGCCGTCGCCGATCACCGCCACCACCGGCCGGCGACGCCCGGTGTCCCGCTCGGCCAGCGCCACCCCGACCGCGGCCGGCAGGCCGTAGCCGAGCCCACCGCTGGCCATCGTGAAGTACGACGCCGGCCGGGTGATGCGCAGGTGGCGGCGCAGTGCGGACAGATTGGACGGTGACTCCTGGACCAGCACGCCGTCGGCCGGCCAGTGTGCGGCCAGCGCGGCGAACATCGCGTCGGCGCTCAGCGGCACGGTGACCTCCGGCGGCGCCGGAGCGGCCCGCGGCGTCGGCGGCTGTCGGTTGGCGGCCGGAACCAGGTCGAGCAGCGCGGCGAGAGTCAGCCCGGGGTCGCCGAGCAGGCTGTCCCCGACCGGGGCTCGGGCGGCCTCGTCCGGGTCGTCCGTGACGTGCAGCAGGCGGGCGCCCTCGGGCAGGTGGTTGCCCGGGACGTGCGGGTAGTAGCGGAACACCGGGGCGCCGACGACCAGGACGGTGTCGTGCCCCCGCAGCGCTTCGGCCAGCGGCCCGATGGCGAACGGCAGGACCCCGCGGAACTGCGGGTGATCTTCCGGGAACACGGCCCGTTCCGGTGCGGGGGCCGACCAGACCGGTGCGGCCAGCCGCTCGGCCAGGGCGACGGCCGCCGGCCAACTGCCGGAGCGGTCCACGCCGGGCCCGAACACCAGCACCGGGTCGCGGCTGTCGGCCAACACGCGCGCGAACGTCTCCAACCGCTGCGGATCCGGCCCGAAGCGGGTCGCCACCGTGCGCGACGCGGGAGGCGCCTCGGCGGGCCGGGCCCAGTCGTCCATCGGCAGGGAGAGGAAGACCGGCCCGACGGGCGGCTGCACGGCGGTCGCGTACGCCCGCAGCAGCGCCGCCGGAACGTCCTGCGCGCGGACCGGCTCGTAGCTCCACTTGACGTACGGCTCGGGCAGCTCGACCGCCCGTCGGCTGGTCAGCCGGGGCTCCAGCAGCAGCATCTCCCGGGTCTGCTGGCCGGCGGTGACGATCAGGGGCGTCTTGTTGTGCCAGGCGGTGACCAGGTTGCCCATGCCGTTGCCCATTCCCGGGGCGGTGTGCAGGTTGACGTGCGCGGGCCTGCCGGCCGCCTGCGCGTACCCGTCGGCCATCGCCACCGCCGTGGCCTCCTGCAGCGCGTGGACGTAGCGGAAGTCGGCCGGAAAGTCCCGCAGGAACGGTTCCTCGGTGGAGCCGGGGTTGCCGAAGACGGTGGTCATGCCGAGGGTGCGGAGCACGTCGTACGTCGCGTCCCGGACCGTTGCCATCGTCACCTGCCTCCGTGTCGCGCGCAGGGGCCGACCGTGGCCGCCCTCCCGATCAGCCGAATCTATCGGGATGTGACGGACCTTTCGGGCGTTTCCCGGCCGTCGGGGGTCCGGCTCGCCCACCGGGCCGCGTGCGGCGCAGGTCAGGGCAGCGCGAAGGGCAGTTTGATGCCGTCCAGCGCCCGGCCGCACGCGCAGTCCTGCTCGGCGGGCAGCGCGGCCACCGCGTCCAGCAGCACGTCCCGCAGGCGCTCGGTGTTGGCCGCGAAGACCCGGAACACCTCGTCCTGGGTCACCGACTCGCCCGCCTGCACCCCGGCGTCCAGGTCGGTGATCAACGCGATGGAGGAGTAGCAGAGCGCCATCTCCCGGGCGAGCACCGCCTCCGGGTGGCCAGTCATGTTCACGACAGTGCCGCCGATCGACGCGAACCAGCGGGACTCGGCACGGGTGGAGAACCGGGGGCCCTCGACCACCACCACCGTCCCGCCGTCCACCGCCGTGACGTCCCGGCCGGCCGCCGCGGCGAGCAGGGCGTGGCGGCCCCGCGGGCAGTACGGGTCGGCGAACGGCACGTGCACCGCGCCCTCGTCGTAGTAGGTCTGCACCCGCCCGTTGGTGCGGTCGATGAGCTGGTCCGGCACCACGAACGTGCCCGGCCCCAGCTCCGGACGCAGCCCACCGACCGCGCACGGCGCCAACACCTGGCGTACGCCGAGGGACCGCAGCGCCCACATGTTGGCCCGGTACGGGATCCGGTGCGGCGGGTACCGGTGGTCGGAACCGTGCCGGGGCAGGAACGCGACCCGCCGCCCGGCCACCTCCGCGATGGTCACCGCGTCCGAGGGTGGACCGTAAGGGGTGCCCAGCTTATGCGGGGTGCCGTCGAGGAGGGCGTACAGGCCGGAGCCGCCGATCACCGCGAGGTCCGCCGTCGGTGCCATGGAACCTCCGTCGCAACTGTCCGATCACCCGCCGGTCAGACCTTAGCCAGCACCGGGGACGCAGGCTATGGTGCCAGGCATGGCGTTGACAGCGCGGCTGATCCCGATGCACCGTGCGGATCCGGCGAATGACGGATCCCCGGTGCGGGCTCACGGTTGACGGGTAGGTGAGATGCAGGGAGAGGGCCAGGCGATCGGCGGACGAGCGATGGAGTCGATGACCGGGCGGCTGCTGGTCGCGACTCCGGCGCTCAAGGACCCGAACTTCGACCGTACGGTGGTGCTGCTGGTCGCCCACGAGCCGGGTGGCGCGCTCGGCGTGGTCCTGAACCGGGCCACCGAGGTGCCGGTCGCCGAGGTGCTGGGTGACTGGAGTGACCTGGCCCGCCACCCGGCGGTGCTCTTCGAGGGCGGCCCGGTGCAGCCCGACTCGGCGATCTGCCTGGCCCGGATGCGGCAACCGCTGCGCCGGCTCAAGGGCTTCCACCAGGTCTCCGGCGCGGTCGGCACGATCGACCTCTCGGTCGACCCGGAGAAGCTGCGGGAGAGCATCGGCGGGATCCGGGTCTTCGCCGGCTACTCCGGCTGGGGCAGCGGGCAGTTGGAGCAGGAGATCGCCGACGGGTCCTGGTTCCTGCTGGACGCTCTGCCCGGCGACGCCTTCGTCGACCGCCCGGACGACCTGTGGCCGATGGTGCTGCGCCGGCAGGGCGGGATGATGGCCGCCGTCGCCCACTTCCCCCCGGACGTGGCCCTCAACTGACCCGGCTGGGCGGGGACCCCCGCGAGATGACCATGCCGGCCGGTCTGTGTATAGTTTCCCAGTGCCCGGGCGACCGGGACGACAGCAAGGGGCCGTGGCGCAGCTGGTAGCGCACCACACTGGCAGTGTGGGGGTCAGGGGTTCGAGTCCCCTCGGCTCCACCCTTGCGAAACGCCCTGGCGGGGATCATTCCCTGCCAGGGCGTTCGGCTTTACCCGGGCGTTCCACGTGACCAGGCCGTCCCCGTCGTCGTCCAGGGTGACCTTCGGCCAGTCGCCGACACCGAGCCTTGTCACCGTGCCGAGGGTGCCGGCGCTGGAGAGCGAGCGACCGAACACCCAACCGCGCCGGCCACGAACCTGCGCGTACGCCGTCGGGTCGCTGACCTGTCTTCTCCGCGCACCGTCGCCCCCTGAAATCGATGAACATGCTCAGTCCAGGGCATGATGCCATCGACCAGCTCCACCGGGCGGCGGTCAGGCGGCGGTGTTGCGGGGCCTGCGGACCATCGCGACCACCGGGCCCCGTCGACGGGCCTCGTGCAAATCTTTTTCCGGCTTCGGTAAATGAATCACGGTGCTCATGCGTGTGCCAGGTGTGGAGCAAGAACGGAAGGACTTCGCGGACTTCTACCAGCGCTGCCGGGACAACTGCCTGCGTGCCGTACTGGCCAGTACGGGTGATCGTGCGCTGGCGGAGGATCTGGTCGCTGAGGCGTTCGCGCGGGCCTGGGCATCCTGGCGGAAGGTGAGTCGGCATCCGGCACCGACGGCGTGGGTGGTGCGTACCGCCCTCAACGTCCGGGTGTCCTGGTGGCGGCGGCGTCGGCGCGAGGTCGCCTTCGACGGCCACGACCTGCCCCGGCCGGCTGACGACGTTCACGACGTCGACCAGGCGATGCTGAGCGCCATTCGTCGGCTGCCGAAACGGCAACGCGAAGTGATCGTGTTGCGGGTCTGGCTTGACCTGGACGCCAACACCGTGGCCGACGAACTGGGCATCTCACCGCGGACCGTAGCCGTCCACCTGTCTCGCGCCACAGCGACCCTGCGGGCGCAATTCGTGCCCGTGACCAGTTAGGACTCGAAATGAACGAGGATGAGGTGCTCAACGCGATGAGAAAAACTCTTTCCGGCGTGCGGATGGACCGTCCGGTCGAGGCGATCGAGAAGCGCGGCCGGGCCCGCCGGCGTAACCGTGGCGTGCTCGGTGTGGCCGCCGGTGGGGGACTCGCCGCCCTGGCCGCCATCGCGCTGGCCCTGCCGATCGGCTTCGGCCCTTCCGGCTCGTCACCGGCCGGCGGCACCGCGGCGCCGGCGGCCTCGGCGGGTGACGCCACGGCGCCGGCCATGGAACCGGCGGCGTTCTCGGTGGTCAGGCAGGCGGACGGCTCGGTGCAGCTGCGCCTGAGGTCCAAGCAGGTGATCGATCCCGATGCGCTGGAGAAGGCGCTGGCCGACGCCGGCGTTCCGGCCGTCGTCAAGCCGGATCTCCTGTGTACGCCAAAGGGCAGGGAACTGCCCCAGATCAAGGACGTCCTGACGTTCGAGCGGATCCCCGGGGTCGACGAGGACGGCGTGTCCGGTGACTCGGAGTGGGTGATCGCGCCGTCGAAGATGCCGAAGGGCAGCGTCCTGTACTTCAGTGTCTTCCCGGTGCACAAGGGCGAGGGCTACGCGAAGGTGGCCTGGGCCCTGGTGCCCAAGGACGCCCCGATGAACTGCCGGTCCGTCGTGAGCTGAGCCCGAGAGCCGGTCCGTTACGGACTCGATCCGTAGCGGACCGGCGTTTTCGCGTTTCACCATCTCCTTGAGTCCTGAGAGGAAAGCCCATGTGTGACCTGTCGGTGAAGAACTCGTGATTCGTAGACGCAACGTCGCAGCCGCTCTGCTGGCCGGGACCATCGCGGCGGTACTCGGTGCCACCACGCCCGCCGGCGCCGAGGCGGCACCGGCCCCCGCGCAGAAGGGGAGTCGCGCGTCGGAGTCGGTCAGCATCACGCTGATCACGGGTGACCGGGTCGTCGTCTCCGCGCGGGGCGGCACCGCCATCGAGCGCGCGCCCGGTCGTGCCGGAGTCCGCTTCGTGAACCAGACCAGCGAGGGTCACCGCCTCGTGATCCCGGTCGACGCGCTGCCGTTGCTGCGCCAGGGTCGGCTGGACAAGCGGTTGTTCGACCTCACGGCACTGACCGAGTTCGGCTACACCGGCGACCGGGACCTGCCCCTGCTTCTCTCGTACGAGAAGAGCGCGAACGCGCGGGCAGCAGTCGATGCGAGCGCCCGAGTGAGTCGTGACATTTCTGGGCTGGGGATGCTGGCGGTGCGTGCGTCGCGCGCCAAGAAGGCCGACCTGTGGAATTCGTTGACCCGGGGTGCCGCCACTGACCGGTCCCTGAGCCCGGGCGTCGACAAGGTCTGGTTGGACGGTAAGCGCACGCTCGCCCTCGACACCGCCGTGGCGCAGGTCGGCGTGCCGGCGGCCTGGCAGCAGGGCCTGGACGGCACCGGCGTGACGGTGGCGGTGCTCGACAGCGGAATCGACGCCGGACACCCGGACTTCGCCGGCAGGATCGTGGCGAACGAGAACTTCCTCGAGGGTTCCGCGGCGGACGACATCGACGGCCACGGCACGCACGTCGCTTCGATCATCGCCGGCAGCGGCGCCGCCTCGGGCGGCAAGTACCGTGGTGTGGCGCCGGGTGCGAAGCTCGCCGTGGGCAAGGTGTGCGAGGGCGACTACTGCGACGAGTCGGCGATCCTGGCCGGGATGCAGTGGGCCGCCCAGAAGGCCCCGGTGGTCAACATGAGCCTGAGCGGCCCCGACTCCCCCGAGGTCGACCCGCTGGAGCAGGCGGTTGAGGACCTCACCGCGGCATACGGCACGCTGTTCGTCCTCTCGGCCGGCAATCAAGGCTTGCTCGGCAGTCGGACGATCGGATCGCCGGCCGCCGCTGACTCCGGACTGGCGGTCGGCGCGGTCGACGACCAGGATCACCTGGCCGGCTTCTCGAGCCGTGGTCCGCGCCTCCGTGACGGGGCGATCAAGCCGGACATCACCGCACCCGGTGTGGGCATCGTGGCGGCGCGGGCCGCCGCCGGACATGCGGGTGCCCCGGTCTCCGACCGGTACACGAGCCTGTCGGGCACGTCGATGGCGACACCGATGGTGGCCGGCGCGGCCGCCATCGTCACCCAGCAGCACCCCGGCTGGCCGTCGCGTCAGCGCAAGACGCTGCTGATGGGCGCCGCGCAACCGGGCGAGGGGATCGACGTGTTCGCCCAGGGCGCCGGGCGGCTCGACGTTGCCCGGGCGGTGCGTCAGACGATCTCGGTGGACGAGGGCAGTGTCAGCTTCGGCGAGCAGGAGTGGCCGCACACCGACGACACGCCGGTCACGAAGACCCTCACCTACCGCAACGGCGGAACCACGCCGGTCACCCTGACCGTGGCCGTCGACGGCGACGCGGACACCTTCACGGTCGCCGCGACCAGCCTGACCGTGCCGGCCGGCGGGACCGCGACGACGACCGTCACGTCCGACACCCGCGGCGAGGGTCCGGACGGGATCCGGAGCGCCCGGGTCGTGGCCACCGCCCCCGGCGACGTCCGGGTCGAGACCCCGACGGCGGTCGAGCGCGAGGTGGAGAGCTACGACGTCACGTTCCGCCACCTCGGCCGGGACGGGCTGCTGAACCTCAACTACTGGGACCTCCTCATCGGGCTGGACACCCCTCAGTCGTACCAGCTCTACGACGGGGAGGAGGCGCAGACGGTGCGGCTGCCCAAGGGCAGGTACGGCCTGATCGGCAATGTCTACGGCGAGACGGACACCACCATGCTGGTGCAGACCAGCTTCGTGGCCGACGCCACGAGGACCGTGACGCTGGACGCCCGCCAGGCCGGTCCGGTCACCATCAGAGTTCCTCGCGCGGACGCCCGGCAGGCCACGGCCAAGGTCGACGCGTACTGGACGGGCCGGAATGCCGGCTTCACGACGGAATCCGTGGTGCCCGGCGACCTGCACGTCGGCCAGATCGGCCCCGCGACCGCGGTGACCGGGTTCCAGAGTTCGATTTCCAGCGTCTTCGCCCGGTGGAAGAACGACGCCGAAGGGTTCCTCGACAGCCCTTACACGTACGAAACCTCGTACACCCGCCAGGGGGTCTTTTACACCGGTTTCGACAAGCAGGTCACCGCGGCCGAACTGGCCACGGTGAAGGCTCACTATGCCCGCGAGGCCGACGGCGCCACCGGCGCGAAGTACAACTGGCCGGTCGTCGGCACGGTCAGTGGCGGCACCGTCGGCCTGCCGTTCTCGCTGCCGTTCGAGCGCACCGAATATCTCGGCACGCAGGGCGGCGTGCAGTGGAGCACCACCTTCGAGCAGCAGGTGCAGACCGACCCGGAGTACGGGCCGGAGCGGGTCAGCCAGACGGCCGGACCGGCGCAGGCGTTCACGGCAGGTCGGGTCTACCAGCAGGACTGGAACGCGGCCGTCTTCGCGCCCCTGGATCCCGGTGTCGCCGACGGCGACCTTGACACCGTCTTCCGCAAGGGCGACACGATCGAGGCCAGCATCCCGTTGTTCGGCGAGGGCGCCGGACACTGGGGCCAGCGATACCTGACGGACAGCGCCCGGACCGCCCTGTACGCCGATGGTGCCGTGATCGGCGAGACCGCATCCCTGGACGGCACGTTCACGGTGCCGGCGGAACGACGCGACTACCGGCTGGAGATGTCCGCGACCAGTCCTGCGCCGCACCGGCTGAGCACCGCGGTCAGCGGGCTGTGGACGTTCTCCTCGGCGAACGGCGACACGCGGCTGCCGCTGTCCACGGTACGGTTCAGCCCGTCCTTGGACAGCAACAACGCCGCGCCGGCCGGCACCTTCACCGTGCCGGTCACCGTGACGCCGCTGGCCGGCTCGTCGGCCACCGCCAACCGCACGCTCACCGCGCAGTTCTCGGTCGACGACGGGAAGACCTGGCGGTCCGCCTCGGTCAGCGCCGACCGACGGACGCTGCGGGTCACCAACCCGGCAGCCGGCTACCTCTCCCTGCGCGTGAACGCCACCGACCGCACGGGAAACACCGCCACGGTGACCGTGATCCGCGCGTACGCCGTCAAGTAAGCAGCGCCGGGGGGGGGGGGGGGCGCGGGGCCCCCCCCCCCCCCCCCCGGGGTGGGGGGGGGTGGGGGGGTTAGGCGAGGAGGCGGCAGCGCGGGGGGGGGCGCGGGGGAGGCAACA
>NZ_JBIAKN010000001.1:806027-1183663 GCF_042872475.1 Micromonospora sp. NPDC005252
GGGGGGGTACCCCCCCCCCCCGCCCGGCAAACCCCCCCCGGGGGCCGGGTCCCCGGGGGCCCCCCTCAAATTAACCCCGGGGGGGGGGGGGGGGGGCCCGGGCCCCCCCCCCCCCCCCGGCGGCGTATATCCGATAGGTCTGTTATCAGCCCTGACGGCTCTTCCACTGCGGGTTCGCGCGGTTCACCACGACCACCCGGCCGCGACGACGGACCACCACCGAACCCGGCTTCTGCTTCAGCGCACGCAACGAGCTACGTACCTTCATGTCTGCCTCCTCGGCCTGGGGGTCTGGCCTGAAATCCGTACCGCCTATCGAAACGCCGAGGCCCGCCGGGCGATTCCCGGGCCCCGGGCGGTCGAACCTTTGGCGTCCCGCGTCCGTACCACTGCGCGGGAGGTCAAGCCATGAGCGTGCGTCGAGTGCTCGCCGCTGTGCTGGTCGCGGTGGCGGCCGCACCGCTGGGCGCGGCGCCCGCCTGGGCGCACGGCGCCCCCACCGACCCGATCAGCCGGGCGGCGGCCTGTGGGCCCGAGGGCCGGCACGCCGCCAGTGCGGCCTGTCGGGCGGCGGTGGCGGCGGGCGCGGCGGTACGGGAATGGGACAACGTACGCGTCGCGGCCATCAACGGTCGGGACCGGGAACGGATCCCGGACGGTGAGTTGTGCAGCGGTGGGCTGTCCGCGTACCGGGGACTGGACCTGCCCCGCACCGACTGGCCGAGCACCGAGTTGACCACGGGCGCGACGTTCACCTTCCGATACCGGACGACGATCGAGCACCGGGGCACCTTCCGGCTCTACGTCACCAAGCCCGACTACGACCCCCGCAAGCCGCTGACCTGGTCGGATTTGGAGTCGCGTCCGTTTCTGACCCGGACCGACCCGCCGGTGCGGGGCGGGGCGTACCAGCTGGCGGGCCGGCTGCCGGCGGACCGCAGCGGCCGGCACCTGATCTACACGATCTGGCAGAACTCGAACACCCCGGACACCTACTACTCCTGCTCGGATGTCGTGTTCCGCACGGCGCGAAGCGGCGCGACGAAGAGTGCGACGAAGAGTGCGACGAAGGCGGCCCCGGCTGCTCCGCGTACCGCCGCGAGCCAGCCGGCCGCCACCGACCCGGCGGCGGTGGCGGCCGACCCGGGCGTGCCGGTGGCGTCGGTGACCGACCTCGGCGGGCGGTGGCCGGTGCTGGCCGGTGCGGCCGTCGTGCTGGTCCTGGCGCTGGTCGGCGTGGGCCGGCGACGACGCGGCGCGGCGGCACCGGTGGGACGGCAGTGCGAGGTCCGCAACCATCGGGCCGGGCGGCGCCGGATCTGGTGATCCGGCCCGCCGCTCGACCCGACGGCGCTCAGCTCAACAGCCGGTCGATCTCGGCCAGCTCCTCGGCGGTGAAGTCGAGGTTGTTCACGGCGGCGATGTTGGTCTCCAACTGCTCGACGCTGCTCGCACCGATGATGAGGCTGGTCATCCGTGGGTCGCGCAGCGCCCAGGCCAGCGCGAGCTGCGCGAGGGACTGGCCGCGCCGCTCGGCGACCGTGCCGAGCCCTCGGATGGTGGCCATCTTCTCGTCGCTGAGGTCGCTCTCGTTGAGGAAGACGCTGGTGCGCACCCGCGAGTCGGCCGGGATGCCACCCAGGTAGCGGTCGGTCAGCAGACCCTGAGCGAGGGGGCTGTACGCGATGCAGCCGGCCCCGACCTGCTCCAGCGTGTCGAGCAGGCGGTCGGCCTCGGTCCAGCGGTTGAGCATCGAGTACGACGGCTGGTTGATCAGCAGCGGCGTGCCCAGCTCGCGCAGGATCGCGGCGGCCCGCGCGGTCTGCTCCGAGTTGTAGTTCGAGACGCCCACGTAGAGCGCCTTGCCGGAGCGGACGATCGCGTCCAACGCACCCATCGTCTCTTCGAGGGGGGTGTCCGGGTCGAAGCGGTGCGAGTAGAAGATGTCGACGTAGTCCAGGCCCATCCGGCCCAGCGACTGATCCAGCGACGAGATCAGGTTCTTGCGCGAGCCCCACTCGCCGTACGGGCCGGGCCACATCAGGTAGCCGGCCTTGCTGGAGATGACCAGCTCGTCCCGGTACGGCTTGAGGTCCGTGGCGAGCAGCCGGCCGAAGTTCTCCTCGGCCGAACCGGGCGGCGGGCCGTAGTTGTTGGCCAGGTCGAAGTGGGTGACGCCCAGGTCGAAGGCGCGTCGCACGATGTCGCGCTGGCGGTCGAACGGGCGGTCCGGGCCGAAGTTGTGCCAGAGCCCGAGAGAGACGACGGGCAGCCGCAGGCCACTGCGTCCGCTGCGCCGGTAGGTCATGGTGTCGTAGCGGTCATCCGCGGCGAGGTAGGTCACGATCATGAGCGTAGCTCCGGCCGGTGGTGCCGGGGATCGGGCGTGGAAACCAGGACAACGGGGTAGTTTCGAGGCCATGCGGTTCATCGCCCTCGACACCCCGAAACCGCTCTCCAAGATCGGCCTCGGCACCTGGCAGTTCGGCTCCCGCGAGTGGGGCTACGGCCCCGACTTCGAGCAGCGGGCCGCCCAGATCGTCCGGCGGGCCGTCGAGCTGGGCGTGACCGTCTTCGACACCGCGGAGATCTACGGGTTCGGGCGCAGCGAGCGGATCCTCGGCGCGGCGCTCGGCGACGACCGGCCCACAGTCATGGTCGCCAGCAAGATCTTTCCCGTGCTGCCGGTGGCCGCGGTGGTGCAGCAGCGGGCGGTCGCCTCGGCGGCCCGCCTCGGCGTCACCAGCATCGACCTCTACCAGGTGCACCAGCCCAACCCGCTGGTCGCCGACCACACCACCATGCGCGGCATGCGGGCCCTGCAGGACGTCGGGCTGGTCGGTGAGGTGGGGGTGAGCAACTACGGGCTGCGCCGCTGGCAGGTCGCCGAGGCCGCACTCGGCCGGCGGGTGCTCAGCAACCAGGTCCGCTACAGCATGCTGGACCGCGCGCCCGAGCAGGACCTGCTGCCGTACGCGCGGCAGACCGGCCGGGTCGTCATCGCGTACAGCCCGCTGGCGCAGGGCTTCCTGTCCGGCCGGTACGACGCGAAGAATCCGCCGACCGGCGCGGTCCGCCGCGCCAACCCGTACTTCCTGCCGGAGAACCTGGAGCGGGGCGCCGTCCTGATCGACACGCTGCGCCAGGTCGCCGAGGCACACGACGCCACCCCCAGCCAGATCGCGCTGGCGTACCTCCTGCGTCACCCGAACGTGCTTGCCATTCCCGGCGCGTCGAGCGTGGAGCAGATGGAACGCAACGCCGCGGCGGCCGACCTCGACCTCACCGACGACGAGTACGCGGCGCTGGCCGAGGCCGCCAAGCGGTTCCGCCCGGTCACCGGGCTCGCCGCGCTGCCCCGGATGCTGCGTAACCGGATCGCCGGCCCGACGGAGAAATGAGCACAGTGGACGACATCACCGCACTGATCCTGGACGACCACGCCTCCTTCCGGCGCGGCTTCGCCCGCCTCGACGACGCCCGCGACGAGCAGGAGTTGCTGGCCATCTGGGAGGCACTCGCCCTGCACCTGGACATCCACGCCGAGGCGGAGGAGGCGATCCTCTACCCGCACCTGGTCAAGCACGGTGACGACGGCGAGGACGAGACCGCCGACGCGATCGGCGACCACAACAAGATCCGGGACGCCATCGCCGAGTCCAAGCTGCACCCGGTCGGCTCGAAGCCCTGGTGGGAGGCCGTCGGCACGGCCCGCCGGGAGAACAGCGAACACCTCGCCGAGGAGGAGGACGAGGCGCTGCCCGACTTCCGCCGGCACGCCAGCTTCGAACTGCGCGCCGAGCTGGGCCAGCGTTGGCTGATGTTCTACGGCGAGCACAAGAACGGCCGCGACCTGCGGTTCCGCGACAAGGACCCCCAGGGGTACGTCGCCGACCACCGCTGAGATCTCCCCGGTGCGGGGGAGTCGCACCTCGGGGTGACGGCAGCAGAATGACCGCATGACCTTCCGCGCGGCACTGGCCCCGCTGGTGGCCGGCAGCACCTGGCGACGCGGCGTGTTCCTGCTGCTCGGTGGTGTGCTGGCGCTGCCGTACGGGGTCCTCGCGGTGACCTTCGCGCAACTGCTCACCGACTCGACGATCCCCCGCCCACTGGTCTACGCCCTCCTGCTGATCGCGGCGCTGATCGCCGTGGTGCCGCTGCTGCTGGACGGCAGCCGGGCTCTGGAGATCGCCGCCGCACGGGCGCTGCTCGGCGTCGACCTGCCCGACCCCGCGCCGGGGCGCCGCGGCGACCGGGAGAGCCGCCTGCGCAGCGCGCTCTGGATCGCCACGCACCTCATCATCGGCGCTCTGGTGATGATCGCGCTGTTCGGTGCCCTGCCGATGGCGCTGGCGTTCATCGCCCAGCAGTTCGGTGTGGGCGCCGAGCTGACCAGCCAGGAGCGGTTCGGTCCGCTGGACGGACGGGACAGCGGCTGGCTGACGCTGACCGGGGTGGCCCTGCTGGTCGGCCTCGGCTACGCCGTCGCGGGGCTCGGCGCGCTCGCCGTCTCGATGGCGCCGGTGCTGCTCGGCCCCGCGCAGGCCGAGCGGATCGCCGCGCTGGAGGCGCGGGCCACCCGACTGGCCGAACGCAACCGGCTGGCCCGGGAACTGCACGACTCGGTCGGTCACGCGCTGACCGTGGCCACCCTCCAGGCCGGCGCGGCCCGCGAGGTGCTCGACAGCGATCCGGAGTTCGTCCGGCGGGCGCTCACCGCCATCGAGGAGGCCGGGCGGACCGCGATGGACGAGCTGGACCACGTGCTCGGGCTGCTCCGCGAGACCGGCGGCGACCGCCCCTCGGCGGCGCCGCAACGTACCCTCGCCGACCTGGACCGGCTGGTCGCCGACACCCGCGCGGCCGGGCTGACCGTGCACGCGCAGCGCGTCGGCGACCCGGCACGACTGCCAGCGATCGTCTCCCGGGAGGGCTACCGGATCGTCCAGGAGGGACTGACCAACGCCGCCCGCTACGGCCACGGGCCGGTGACACTGCGCCTGGACCTGCGGCCGGACGCGCTGGAGCTGGAACTGGTCAACACGATGAGCCGCCCCGACCGGGCCGACACGGGGCGGTCCGGTCGGGGTCTGGACGGCATGCGGGAACGGGTGCTGCTGCTCGGCGGCCGACTCACCGTGGGGCCGGACGGCGACCGCTGGCTGATCCGGGCCCGCCTGCCCTACGAGGATGCGCGATGACCACCGGTGTGCTGATCGTCGACGACGACGAGTTGATCCGGGTCGGGCTGCGGGCCATCATCGACGCCCAACCCGATCTGCGGGTGCTCGCCGAGGCCGCCGACGGCGCCGAGGTGCCGCCCCTGGTCGCCCGGCACCGCCCGGACGTGGTGCTGATGGACGTGCGGATGCCCGGCATCGACGGCATTCAGGCCACCCGGCACCTGCTGGCCACCTCCGCCGACCCGCCCCGGGTGCTGGTGGTCACCACGTTCGCCAACGACGAGTACGTCTACGAGGCGCTGCGCGCCGGCGCCTCCGGCTTCCTGCTCAAACGGGCCCGGCCGGCGGAGGTGGTCGAGGCGGTCCGGGTCGTCGCGGCAGGCGAGTCGCTGCTCTTCCCGGCCGCGATCCGCCAGCTTGTCGGGGCGTACGGGCCGGCGGGTGGCGACCGACTGCGTGCCGCCCGGCTCACCGAGCGGGAGGCCGAGGTGCTGCGGCTGATGACCACCGGCCGGTCCAACCCGGAGATCGCCGCGCACCTGGTGGTCGGGGTGGAGACGGTCAAGACGCACGTCGGCAACGTGCTGGCCAAGCTGGGTGTCCGGGACCGCACGCAGGCCGTGATCGCCGCCTACGAGTCCGGCTTCGTCACCCCGTCCGGCTGACCGGTCCCCCACCCGGGGGAGCGGGTTCACCGCCGGCCGGGAGGGATTCGACCGGCTGTCGGTCGAGGCTGGGAGCATGACGACGATCACTGCATCCCGACCCCGTTCCGACTCCCGCTGGCCGGACCGGCTCGCCCCACTGGCCGCCGGTTGGCTCGGCCTGTGGGGCGTACTCGCCCTGGTTGGCACACTCACCGGCGCCGGCTATCCGTTCGGCACGAACGACACGCACGGCGGCGACGTCAACCTGCTGCGCCTGGTGCCGGTGGACCTGGCCACCCCGCTCTTCGCCGGCGTCCTGCTCACCGCCGCGGTGGCCGCCCTGGCCATGAGCCGCCCGGCGGTCCGCCCGCCCGGTCCGCTGCGGGCGCTGCTGGCCGGCTACGGCTGGGCGGTGGCGTTCGGACTCGCCGTGGTCGTCCCGGACGCGCGGGTGCTGATCGTCCTCGGCTACCTGCCGATCCTGATCGTCGGTGCGCCGTTCGGCTGGCCGCCGGTCGAGTACTCCGACGTCTTCAACTGGGCGCTGTTCGGCCGGTTCGCCGCGCTGGCCGGCGGGCTGCTGCTGGCCGGGACGGTGCTCGTCTGGCAGCGCCGCACCGCCGGGGCCTGCGTCGGCTGCGGGCGGGACGACACCGACCGGGGGTGGACCACCCCGGCCGCCGCCGCGCGCTGGGGTCGGTGGGCCGCCGGCATCGCGGCGGCGATTCCCCTGACGTACGCGTCGACCCGGTTCGCCTGGGCGGCCGGCATCCCGCTCGGCATCTCCCGCGAGTTCCTGACCGAGATGCAGGACAGCGGGCTGGTCTGGGCCGGGTTCGGGCTGGGCGCGTTCGCCACCGTCGGCGCGATCCTCACCCTCGGGCTGGTGCAGCGCTGGGGCGAGCGGTTCCCGCGCTGGATGGTCGGGCTCGCCGGTCGCCGGGTGCCGGTGCTGCTGGCCGTGGTGCCGGCCACCCTGGTCGCCATCGCGGTGACCGCGGCCAGCCTGGGGCTGCTCAGCAACCCCAGGTTCTGGGAACTCACCGGCGGCGGCGTCAGCCTGACCGGGGCGCCGATGCTGCTCTGGCCGCTGTGGGGCGTGGCGCTCGCCGCGGCGACCTACGCGTACCACCTGCGCCGCCGGGGGGCCTGCGGGCGCTGCGGCCGGGGCTGACGGTGGCAGCGGGGGTGCCCCTCGATGCCCGGGGTGCCCCCGCGAATGTGAGCTAGCGTTACTCGGGTGACTGCGCCTACCCCGGTAATCCCGGTTCCACCGGCCGACCTGCCCGGCACGCTCGGCGCGCTGCGCGCGGCCGGTCACCAGTACCGCACCGTCAAGCAGGAACTCCGCGACAACCTTCTCTCCCGGATGCGCTCCGGCGAGACCCGTTTCCCCGGCATCGTCGGCTACGACGACAGCGTCCTGCCCGAGGTCGAGCGGGCTCTGCTCGCCGGGCACGACATGGTGCTGCTCGGTGAGCGCGGCCAGGGCAAGACCCGACTGATCCGCGCGCTGGGCGGGCTGCTCGACGAGTGGACCCCCGTGATTCCCGGCTCGGTGCTCAACGAGCACCCGATGCACCCGCTCACCCCCGCGTCGGTCGCCCAGGTCGCCGAGGCCGGCGACGAGTTGCCGATCGGCTGGCTGCACCGCTCGATGCGCTACGGCGAGAAACTCGCCACCCCCGACACCAGCGTCGGCGACCTGATCGGTGACGTCGACCCGATCCGGATCGCCCAGGGACGCACCCTCGGTGATCCGGAGACCATCCACTTCGGGTTGGTGCCGCGTACCAACCGGGGCATCTTCGCCGTCAACGAGCTGCCCGACCTGGCCGAGCGGATCCAGGTGGCGCTGCTCAACGTGCTGGAGGAGCGGGACATCCAGGTCCGCGGCTACCAGCTGCGGCTGCCGCTGGACCTGCTCCTGGTGGCCAGCGCCAACCCGGAGGACTACACCAACCGGGGCCGGATCATCACCCCGCTCAAGGACCGGTTCGGCGCCGAGATCCGTACCCACTACCCGGTCGACCTGGAGTTGGAGCTGGCGCTGATCCGCCAGGAGGCCGACCTGGTGGCCACCGTCCCGGAGCACGTGCTGGAGGTGCTGGCCCGGTTCGCCCGCGCGGTGCGGGAGTCCCCGTCGGTGGACCCGCGCTCGGGCGTCTCCGCCCGGTTCGCGATCGCCGCCGCCGAGACGGTCGCCGGTGCCGCGCTGCGTCGCGCCGGCCTGCTCGCCGCCTCCGGCAACCCGGACGGTCGGCCCGAAGCCGCGGTGGCACGGGTCGGCGACGCGGTGTCGGTGACCAGCACGCTGCGCGGCAAGGTGGAGTTCGAGAGCGGCGAGGAGGGGCGGGAGATCGAGATCCTCGCCCACCTGCTGCGGACCGCCACCGCCGAGACGTTCCGCGCCCACCTGGCCGGCCTGGACCTGTCCGGGTTCACCGCCCTGGTCGAGGACGGGACGGCGATCGAGACCGGCGAGCTGGTCGGTTCCACCGAGCTGCTGCGCCAGGTGGGCACCGTGCCCGGCCTGGCCAAGGTGCTGGACCGGCTCGGTCTGGGCGACGCGCCCACCCCGGAGGAGGCCGCCGCCGCCGTCGAGTTCGTGCTGGAGGGGCTGCATCTGACCCGCCGGCTCGGCAAGGACGTGACCGACTCGGGTCGCACCGTCTACGGCGGCCGGGGCTGACCATGGCCGGCAACCGGTTCCGGTACGGGCAGTGGAACGGCGGGCCCGACCCGCTCGCACCCCCGTACGACGTGCGCGAGGCGGTGGACGCGGTCGGCGCCGAGGTGCTGGCCGGCGGCAGCCTGCGGGAGGCGCTGCGCGACCTGCTGCGCCGTGGCCCGCAGGGGCGTGGCGGGCTCGACGACCTGGCCGCCCGAGCGCGACGGCTGCGCCGCGAGGCGCTGCGCCGTGGCGATCTCGACGGCGCGGTGACCCGAGCCCAGGCGCTGCTCGACCAGGCGCTCGCCGCCGAGCGCGACGAGCTGCGGGGCCGCGACGACGACGGCGCGCGGTTCGCCGAGTCGGTGCTGGACAACCTGCCCCGCTCCACCGCCCGGGCGGTCGAGGAGTTGTCCGGCTACCAGTGGGCCAGCGAGGCCGCCCGCCGCTCGTACCAGCAGATCCTCGACCAGCTCCGCGACGACGTACTCGGTCAGCGGTTCGCCGGGCTGCGCGACGCGGTGCGCGCGTCCGCCGATCCGGCGGCGCAGCAGCGGCTCGCCGAGATGATGCGGGACCTGAACGACCTGCTGGCCCGGCACGGCCGCGCGGAGGACACCACCGACGCGTTCGCCGAGTTCATGCGCCGGCACGGTGACTTCTTCCCGGAGCGGCCGGAGACGGTCGACGAGCTGATCGACGTGCTGGCCCGTCGCTCGGCGGCCGGTGAGCAGCTGATGAACTCGCTCTCCGAGCGGCAGCGCGCCGAGCTGGCCGGCCTGATGCAGCAGTCACTCGGCGACCGTCTCGCCGGGGAGCTGTCCGCTCTCGACGCGAACCTGCGGGCGCTGCGACCGGATCTGCGGTGGGGGCGTGGCGAGCGGGTCCGGGGCGAGCAGCCGCTGGACTACGCCGACGCGGCCGGGGCACTGGGTGAGATCGGCGAGCTGGACGACCTGCTGGACCAGCTCGACCAGGAACACCCCGGGGCCACGCTGGACGACGTGGACGTCGACGCGGTGGCCCGGACGCTGGGCCGCGACGCCGCCGACGACGTCCGCCGGTTGCGTGAGCTGGAGCGGGAGCTGCGCCGGCAGGGCTGGGTGAGCCGGGACGCGGACGGGCTCACACTGAGCCCGAAGGCGTTGCGCCGCCTCGGTGGGACCGCGCTGCGGCGGGTCTTCGCCGAGCTGACCGCCGGGCCGCGCGGCCACCACGACCTGCGCTCGGCGGGCGCCGCCGGCGAGGTCAGCGGCGCGTCCCGCCCCTGGGAGTACGGCGACGAGCAGCCGTTGGACGTGGTCCGCACGCTGACCCGGGCGGTCCGCCGGGCTGGTCCGACAGTTCCGCTTCAGCTCGCGGTGGACGACTTCGAGGTGGTGGAGACCGAAAAGCGGGCGTCTGCGGCGGTGGTGCTCTGCGTCGACCTGTCGTACTCGATGATCTCGCAGGGTCGTTGGGGGCCGATGAAGCAGACGGCGCTGGCGTTGGCGCACCTGATGGAGACCCGTTTCCCACAGGACGCCCTGCAGATCGTGGGCTTCGGCCGGGAGGCGATGACCCTCACCCAGCAGGAGCTGGCGGCGGTGGAGCCGGACATGGAGCAGGGCACGAACCTTCAGCACGCGCTGCGGCTGGCCGCTCGGCACCTGCGCCGCCATCCGGACGCCGAGCCGGTGGTCCTGGTGGTCACCGACGGGGAGCCGACCGCCCACCTGGACCCGGACGACGGTGAGGCGCTGTTCCACTGGCCGCCGCTGCCGGAGACGATCGAGGCGACCGTCCGCGAGGTGGACAAGCTCAGCCGTTACGGCGCCACCCTCAACCTGTTCATGCTCGGCGACGACCCGGGTCTGCGCCGCTTCGTCGACGCGGTGGCCCGGCGCAGCCGGGGCCGCATGTTCACCCCGGACACCGACGACCTGGGCGAGTACGTGGTCAGCGACTACCTCCGCTCCCGCCAATCCCGCCGCTAACCCCCGGTGGGGCGGGTTGACTGGGGGGATGGAGAGCGGGGGATTGCGGCGGGCTTACGGCGCCCTGTTCGCGGAGGTCGACGCTGGCGGGTTCGGTCCGGCTCCGGAGGGGCAGCTCAGCGCCGAGCAGATCGTCGCGCATCTGGTCGCCAACGACGAGCTGATGATCCAGGCCACCGAGGCGTTGCTGGCCGGGTCGCCGTTCGCCTACTACGAGATGGAAGAGGACATCCACCGTCCGCAGCTCGACTCGCTCGCCGCCGAGCAGGGTGGTCTGCGTGGCCTGACCGCGCTGCTGCACGGCACCAGCGACCGGCTGTGCGGGCTGGTCGATCAACTCGGCCTGGCAGCGGAGACACCGGTCGAGACGCACCTCCGCGAGGGCTTCGACCTCATCGTCGACGAGCCGCTGCCCTGGTCCCGCACCCTGGACCTGCACACCCGTGTCCACCTCCCCAAACACCAGGCCCAACTGCACCTGCTCCGCACCTGAGCCGCCTCGGCCCCGGCCTCGGTCGGCCCGGCCCGGCCCGGCCCGCGGTCGGCTGTTGGTGGCGTTCCCCGGGGTGTCGGTCTGCTGAGCGGTATACCTGTGAGTCATTTCTATGACTCACAGGTATATCGCTTCTCGCAGCGATGCCTCCCGCAGGACCGTCGTGTCGTCTTTGGGTGAAGAGCGGCGGCGACAGCGGCCGGCAGCCGACGCCGCGCCCGGGCCGGCGGCGATCAGACCGGGGTGCGGACCGCGGGCGACGTGTCGACCAGCTCGGGGCGGGGGTGGAAGGTGCGGCGGTAGGTGGACGGGGCCACGCCGATGCGTTGGTGGAGTTGCTGGCGTAGCGCGGCCGTCGTGCCGAAGCCGCAGCGGTGGGCGATCTGGTCGACGGAGAGGTCGGTCGTCTCCAACAGCAGTCGCGCGTGGTCGGTGCGCTGTTGCAGCAGCCACTGGGCCGGGCTCAGGCCGGTCTCCGAGCGGAAGCGTCGGGTGAAGGTGCGCACGCTCATCCGCGCCTGCTCGGCCAGGTCGCGCAGCGCGATCGGCTCGTGCAGTCGCTGCCGCGCCCACTCCCGGGCGCCCGCCGTGCTGGTGTCGGTCGCCTTCGGCACCGGCTGCTCGATGTACTGCGCCTGCCCACCGTCGCGCCATGGCGGCATCACGCAGCGGCGGGCCGCCCGGTTGGCGACCTCGCTGCCATGGTCGAGGCGGATGACGTGCAGGCAGAGGTCGATGCCGGCGGCCACTCCGGCCGAGGTGAACACCCGGTCGTCGACGATGAAGAGCACGTCCGGGTCGAGATCCACCCGGTCGTACAGGCGGCGGAACCGCTCGGCGTACGCCCAGTGGGTGGTGGCGCGGCGTCCGTCGAGCAGGCCGGCCGCGGCCAGCACGAACGCCCCCGTGCAGATCGACATGATCCTCGCGCCCCGGTCGTACGCCGACCGCAGCGCCTCGGCCACCTCCGGATCGATGCCGCCCGAGGTCAGCGCGGCGCCGTCGTGGATGCCCGGGACGATCACCGTGTCGGCGGTGTCGAGCAGTTCCAGCCCGTGGTCGGGGAGCACCTGGAAGCCGGCGGTGCTGCGGACCGGCCGCCCACCCGGGGTGCACACCCGCACGTCGTAGCGGTACTCGTCGTCCGCGCCCCGGGCGGTGCTGAAGACCTGGGACGGGGTGCCCAGATCGAGGCCGACGACCTGGTCGAGGGCGAGGACGGCGATCCGGTGCGGGCCAGTGCTCATGGCCCGATTATTGCGCCTGATGGCTTTCCGGCCACTCGTCGCCAGCGAGGACGCCACCCAGACTGATCAGCGTGACCAAGAACCGTCGCCTGCACCCCGCCTGGCTCGTCGCCGCCGTTGCCTTCGTGGCTCTGGTCGGCGCGGCCGGCTTCCGCGCCACCCCGTCGGTGCTGCTGCACCCGTTGCACGCGGAGTTCGGGTGGCCGCTCGCCACCATCTCCGCGGCGGTCTCGGTCAACCTGCTCCTCTACGGGCTCACCGCGCCGTTCGCCGCCGCGCTGATGGACCGGTTCGGCATCCGCCGGGTGGTCTCGGTGGCGCTGCTGCTGGTCGCCGCCGGCAGTGGCCTGACGGTCTTCATGACCGCGAGCTGGCAGTTGCTGCTGTGCTGGGGCGTCCTCGTCGGCCTGGGCACCGGCTCGATGGCGCTGGCGTTCGTGGCGACCGTCACCGGGCGCTGGTTCGTCCGACGACGGGGCCTCGTCACCGGGGTGCTGACCGCGGGCGGGGCGGCCGGCCAACTGATCTTCCTGCCGCTGATCGCCGTGCTGGTGCGCGACCACGGGTGGCGCACGGCGGCGCTCGTCGTGGCCGGAGCCGCCCTGGCGGTCGTACCCCTGGTGGTGTGGCTGCTGCGCGAACACCCGGCGGATCTCGACCTGCCCGCCTACGGCGCGACCGAGGTCGTCGCGGTGCCGCCGCCGACCGGCGGCGCGGCGACCCGGGCGCTGGGCGCGCTGGCCGCCGCGGCCCGGACCCGGCCGTTCTGGCTGCTGGCCGGCGGGTTCGCGATCTGCGGCGCCACCACCAACGGCCTCGTCGGTACGCACTTCGTGCCGGCCGCGCACGACCACGGCATGGCCGAGACCACGGCGGCCGGGCTGCTCGCGCTGGTGGGGCTCTTCGACATCGTCGGCACGATCGCCTCGGGCTGGCTCACCGACCGGGTGGACAGCCGGTTGCTGCTCGGCGCCTACTACGCCCTGCGCGGGTTGTCGCTGCTGGTGTTGCCGAGCCTGTTCGCGGGGACGGCCGAGCCGAGCATCCTGGTGTTCATCGTCTTCTACGGCCTGGACTGGGTGGCCACCGTGCCGCCGACGGTCGCGCTGTGCCGGGAGTACTTCGGCGGCGCCGGGGCGGTGGTGTTCGGCTGGGTGTTCGCCGCGCACCAGTTCGGGGCGGCCATCGCGGCGACCGGCGCGGGGCTGGTCCGCGACCGGCTCGGCGACTACGCGCTGGCCTGGTACGTGGCCGGCGCCTTGTCGATCGGCGCCGCCGGGCTGTCGTTGCTGCTGCGCCGACGGCCGGGCCGGCCGGTGCCGGAGGCCGTCCTGGTCGCCGCGACCGCACCCCGTGCGTGGAGCTTCCGGGGCTAAGTCAGCCCAGCGTCCACTGCTGGGCGGGCCGGCCGTCGCAGGGCCGCTGCCGGATCTCGTCCCCGGCCTCGGCGCCGTCGTCGTCGGCCTGCGCGCACTTACCGCTGTGTACCGCGACGACCAGCACCGGGCCGGTGCCGGTCGGGCTCAGCCGCCACTGCTGGTTGGCCTCACCGTGGCAGGGGAACTGCTGCACCGTCGCCCCGTCGTCACCGCTGCCGCCCTCGACGTCGAGGCACTGCCCGTGGGCGGCGTTGGTCAACGTCACCGCGTCCGTTCCGATCGGGTTGACGACCCACTGCTGCTCCGGGCCGCCGGTGCAGGCGGCCAACTCGGCCTGCGCCTTCTCACCGTCACCGTCGAGCCCGAGGCAGAGCCCGGAGGGCGACCGCAGCACGCGGGGCCCGGTGGTCGGGACGGCCGGGGTGGCCGACGGGGTCGGCGACGGCTCGACCGAGGGGGTCGGGCTCGGCTCGGCCGCCGGGATGGTCGGCTCGGCCACGCTGGACGGCGCGGTGACCGCGGCGGGCACCACCGCTTCGTCGTCGCCGTCGAGGAGGCCGGTGGCGAAGACCAACCCGAGGAGTACGCCCACCAGCCCGACCGCCAACGCCACCCGCAGCAGCGGGTCGGCCAGCGGCCCGGAACGAGCTCTCCGCCGACCGCCGTAGACGGTGCCGGCGGGATCGGGGCGTTCCTCGGGCAGGGACATACGGGCCATCCTCACCCACCACGGCGGGCCGGGGCCAGCCCAGCCACGCCGGCCGGCCGCAGCCAGCCCGGTGCGATCAGCGGGTGGGCTGCGGGTCGGTGACGTCGGCCACAGTCGCGCCGAGGGCGGTGATGGCCGCGTCGGCGTCGACCGCGACGGCGAGACCGCGCTCGCCCGCGCCGAGGGTGATCTCCCGGCCGCGCAGTCGCTCGTCCGCGATCACCGGCCACGCGGTGCTCGCGCCGAACGGGGTGATCGTGCCGCGCTCGTACCCGGTGGCGGCCAGGGCGCCCGCCGCGTCCGGCATGGAGATGCGCTGCACACCGAGCAGGGCGCGCAGCTTGGGCCAGGAGACGACCCGGTCGCCCGGGGTGAGCACGAACAGGTGATCGTCGGCACCCCGGCGGACGACGATGGTCTTGACCACATCCGGGACGGCCACGCCCCGGGCCGCGGCGGCCTCCGCGAGGCTGCCGACCGCACCGTGGCTGACCAGCCGATATGGCAGTCCGGCGGAGTCCAGGGCGGCGATCGCGGGCGACGGCATGCCCGCCACGGTAACCGTCGAACCTGGCGTCGGACGGGAAACAGCAGGCGTCGACATCCCACCGTTTTCGGGGTCCGGGCGTAAGGTGATCACATGCGCGCTGAGCGTGTGGATCACCCCATTGACCATGATGAAGCGGTGGACACGCTGCGGCGGTCGTACGCCGCGGTGCCCACGGGCGAGCCTGTCCGGCTGGCCAAACGCACCTCCAACCTGTTCCGCCCCCGGTCCGCTCCCCGGACCCCGGGCCTCGACGTGAGTGGCCTCAACCGGGTGCTCGCGGTGGACGCGACCGCCCGGACCGCCGACGTGCAGGGCATGTGCACGTACGAGGACCTGGTCGACGCGACGCTGCCGCACGGGCTGATGCCCCTGGTGGTGCCGCAACTGCGCACCATCACCCTGGGTGGGGCGGTGACCGGCCTCGGGATCGAGTCGACCTCGTTCCGCAACGGCCTGCCCCACGAGTCGGTACGCGAGATGGACATCCTCACCGGCTCCGGCGAGATCGTCACCGCCCGGCCGGACGGGGAGCACGCCGACCTGTTCACCGCGTTCCCCAACTCGCTGGGCAGCCTCGGGTACGCCACCCGGCTGCGCATCGAGCTGCAACCGGTCGGCCGGTATGTGGCGTTGCGCAACATCCGGTTCACCCAACTGGAGGCGCTCACCGACGCGATCGCCGAGGTGACCGCCACCCGGTCCTGGGCCGGCGAACCGGTCGACGTGATGGACGGCGTGATGTTCAGCCCCGGTGAGGCGTACCTGATCCTGGGCACCTTCACCGACGCGGCCGACCCGCCCAGCGACTACACCGGCCAGGAGATCTACTACCGGTCGCTGCGCCGGCGCACCCGGGACGTGCTGACCGCGTACGACTATCTGTGGCGCTGGGACACCGACTGGTTCTGGTGTTCGGCGGCGTTCGGCGCGCAGCACCCGGTCGTGCGCAGGCTCTGGCCGGCGCGTTACCGGCGCAGCGACGTCTACCACCGACTGGTCCGCCTCGAGCACCGGCACCAGGTGGCGGCCCGGATCGACCGGCTGCGCGGCCAGCCGGCCCGCGAGCGGGTCGTGCAGGACGTGGAGATCCCGCTGGACCGCACGGCCGACTTCCTGCGCTGGTTCGCGGACAACGTGGGGATGACCCCGGTGTGGCTCTGCCCGTTGCGGTTGCGCGAACCGGAGGGTCCCGGTTCCGCGCGGTCGTGGCCGCTGTATCCGCTCCACGCGGGGCAGGACTACGTCAACATTGGTTTCTGGGGGAGCGTGCCGATCGCGCCCGGCGCCGCCGACGGCGACGTCAACCGCACGATCGAACGCAGGGTGTCGGAGTCGGGCGGGCACAAGTCGCTCTACTCCGACGCGTACTACGACCGGGACGCCTTCGATCGCCTCTATGGCGGCGAGACCTGGCGCGCGGTGAAGGACCGCTACGACCCGGACCACCGGCTGACGGGACTGTACGAGAAGGCGGTAGCACGAGCATGAGCCTGACCGATCGAGACCAGGGGGCGGCGAGCGTTCCCGCCACCCCGCCGGCGGGGGGCCGGCGCACCGGTCCGACCGTGGCGGACGTCGTCCGCGCGGTCACCGCCGGGCCGCTGCCGGTGCGGATCACCGGGTACGACGGCAGCGCCGTCGGCCCGGCCGACGCCGGCATCACCCTGTCGATCCGTTCCGAGCGGGGTTTGTCATACCTGCTCACCGCCCCCGGTGACCTGGGCATGGCCCGGGCGTACGTCAGCGGTGACCTGGCGTTGCAGGGGGTGCATCCGGGTGACCCGTACGAGGCGCTGCGGGTGCTCAAGGACGAGTTGCGGCTGCGCCCACCGTCGGTGGCCGACGGGGTGGCGCTGGCGCGCGGGCTGGGCTGGGAGCGGCTGCTGCCCCCGCCGGCCCCTCCGCAGGAGGCCCTGCCGCGCTGGAAGCGGGTGATGAACGGGCTGCGGCACTCGCGGGTGCGCGACAGCACCGCGATCTCGCACCACTACGACGTCTCGAACGCCTTCTACGAGAAGGTGCTCGGCCCGTCGATGACGTACACCTGCGCGGTCTACCGGTCCCCGGACGACACGCTGGAGCAGGCCCAGGCGGCGAAGTACGACCTGGTCGCCGGCAAGCTGGCGCTCAAGAAGGGCATGCGGCTGCTGGACGTGGGCTGCGGCTGGGGTGGCATGGTCCGGCACGCCGCGCGGGAGTACGGCGTGAAGGCGCTCGGGGTGACCCTGTCGAAGGCGCAGGCGCAGTGGGCGCAGGCGGCGATCGAGCGGGAGGGGCTGACCGAGCTGGCCGAGGTGCGGCACCTGGACTACCGGGACGCGCCGGCGGAACAGTTCGACGCCATCTCCTCGATCGGTCTGACCGAGCACATCGGGGTGCGCAACTACCCGTCCTACTTCGGCGCGCTGCGGTCGCGGCTGCGTACGGGTGGGCGGCTGCTGAACCACACCATCACGCGGGCCGACAACCGGGCGCCCCACCGCTCGGGCGCGTTCATCGACCGGTACGTCTTCCCGGACGGTGAGCTGGCCGGCCCGGGTCGGCTGATCAGCGAGGTGCACGACGCCGGGCTGGAGGTGCACCACGAGGAGAACCTGCGCCAGCACTACGCGCTGACGCTGGCCGCGTGGTGTCGCAACCTGGTGGAGCACTGGGACCTCTGCGTCTCGGAGGTGGGCGCGGGCACGGCCCGGGTGTGGGGGCTGTACATGGCCGGGTCGCGGATGGCGTTCGAGCGCAACGGCATCCAACTGCACCAGGTGCTGGCCACCCACAACGGCCCGGACGGTGTGAACGGCTACCCGCTGCGCCCGGACTGGTTGCCCTGACCACCTGCTGAGCGTCGCCTGAAGCCGCGTCGGGAAGTCGGCGCGGCTTTTCGCGAAGCGATTGACAAACAAGTTTTGTACGTACAAACTGATTTTGCCATGAGAGACGTCCTGTACCTGGAGCAGATCGAGCAGGCCGAAGTCCTGCTCAAGCCGCAGCGTGTCGAGGTGCTGCGGCAACTCGCCGAACCGCGTACCTGCACGGAGGTCGCGGCCCGACTCGACCAGACGCCGCAGCGCGTCTACTACCACGTCAAGCAGCTCGTCGCGGCCGGCCTGGTCGAGCTGGTCAACGAGCGCAAGGTCCGCGGCATCACCGAAGGCATCTACCAGGCCGCCGCCCGGTCCTACTGGCTCTCCCCGCGGCTGGTCGGCCGGATCGGGCTGCGCCGGGCCCGCGACGAGCTGAGCCTGGGCTACCTGCTCGACCTGATGGAGGAGGTCCAGGCGGACGTCGCCGCCCTGGACCGGGCCGCGCCCGAGCTGCCATCGATCGGGGTCTCCGGGGAGATCCGGGTGCCCGCGGAGCAGCGCCCGCAGTTCCTGCACGACCTGCAAACCGCACTTCAGGACCTGTTCGCCCGTTACGGCGGCAGTGAAGGAGACGCCTTCAAGCTCGCCGTCGCCTGCTATCCGAAAGGAAACGACAATGAGTGAAGCGTTGAAGGTCCAGGCCCGTCTCTCCGCGCCCGTCGGGCGCGTCCGCGAGGCCCTGACCGACCCGGCCGAGCTGCGACTCTGGCTGGCCGAGCACGCCGAGGTCGAGCTGCCTCAGCGGTACGAGTTCTGGGGTCGCTACACGCCCGAGGGTGACGCCCCGCACCAGCGCCTGCTGCACGCCGACGACGACACGCTGCGCTTCGGCTGGTTGCTCGACGGGGTGGAGACCACCACCGAGCTCCAGTTGACCGCCGAGAGCACGGACAGCACGGTGTTGACGCTGACCCAGAGCCACTTCGACTTCGCCGAGGCGATGAGCGGTTCCAGCATCCGGGGCGTGCTCCAGACGTTCTGGGCGCTGTCCATCGCCAACCTGGCCGCCCACCTGGAGGGTCGGCCGCTCCTGCCGCGTACCGACTTCACCTCCGCCGACCTGCGCGGCGAGCTGGTCATCGCCGCCCCCATGGACAAGGTGTGGGAGTCGCTTACCGACTCCGAGCAGGCCAGCGCCTGGTTCGGCTACCCCATCGGGATCGAGCCGTGGGTCGGCGGCCGGTACGCGATGGGCGGCTTCGAGACCGGGTACGCGGCCAAGATCGTCGACCTGGAGCCGGGCCGGAAGATGTCCGTGGACTGGGGACCGACAGGCGTCACGAACTGGGAGCTGGCCGAGTCCAACGGCCGGACCACGCTGACCTTCGTGCAGAGCGGCTTCGACGAGACCAACCCTCCGTACGCTGCCTGGAGCGGGTCGGTGTCCGGCCTGGCCGAGCTGCGCCGCTTCCACGAGGTGCCGGGCTGGCAGCCGATCTGGATCTCGACCGAGGTGCCCGGCCTGGAGCCCGAACCCGCCAGCTGACCGTCGCGCCTTGATCGTGCTCGATCAGGGATGTAGTCGCCTCGTTCACGCCAGAGGCCATTACATCCTGGATCGAGCACGATCTTGTGGGTGGGGAGAGGGTGCTGTCGGCAGGCGGCTCACGCGATGGCGGCGATATCACCGTCGTCGAAGTAGATGGCCTGGTGGAGTCGGCCGCCGAGGGCGACGGCGTACCGGGCAACCACTTCCTGGCCGGAAATCCGGCCCTGCTCGATCTGGGAGACCCGCCCCTTGGTCACCCCCATGCGCTCGGCCACCTGCTGCTGAGTGAGGCCGCGGGCGCGTCGTACCTCGGCGAGGCGATGCCCGACGACTTGCGCGAGCAACTCCTGCTTTCCGGCCGCAACGGCCTCCTCGCCGCCGGCCCGCTGTACGTACTCCGACCGAATATCCGACCACCGCACATGTCCACTCACCGCTGGCCCCCCTCCTGCTGTGCGCGTTCCTTCAAGTAGATCTCATAGCGTTGTTCGGCGAGCGGGATGGCCTGTTGGTACCAGCTCTGCCACTGGCCCGCCTTGTCGCCCGCGACCAGCAGGATGCTGGCGCGCCACGGGTCGAAAACGAAGAGGATGCGGACGGTGCCGGGTCGCAACTCCTTGAGATTCGCCAGCGACGACCCCCTGATCGTGTCGACCAGGGGGCAGCCCAGCCCCGGTCCTGCTTCGGCGAGCGCGTCGATGGCCTGGACGACCCGGACGAATGTCGCCTCGTCGAGGCTGTCGATCCAGGCACGGACCTCGTCGACGACGAAGACGTCCCACTCATCCTGCGGCACCCGAGGAGTATACCAATAGCTATACACTGTCACTGCGACTGTCGAACCGATCGGTGCCCCGGGTTCGGTGACTTTTCGGGGTGGAGTGGGTACTGCCGGGCGATGTTCTTCATCTTTGGTCTGCGTACCAAGGTCGACCGGTCCGGTGTCGTGCAGCAGGTCTGCCGCCACTGCGGTAACCACGCCGCGCAGGTGATCACCCGCCGGTCGACGAAATTCACCCTCTTCTTCATCCCCCTCATCCCGATCCGCACCCGGTACGCGCAGCAGTGCACGTTCTGTGGGGCGCAGTACGAGATCGCCAAGTCCGACGCCCAGCGCCTCCCGGTCGGCTGAGCCGCAGATGGCCCGCTTCCTGTGCTGGCTGATCGGTCGACCGTCGTCGACCGGACCCGTCGTGCACACCGCCGCCCGCCCGCCGTGCACCCCCGGCCGGCGTCTGCGTCGACCCGTGCGCCGCCCGCTGGCCGGCACCGCGCTGCCCCGCTCACCCTGGAACCGCTCCGCCGGCCGCTGACCTGACCCGCCGGCCGGTGCGCGACACAGGCCGTCACGAAGGCCCGGGCAGACCGCATCGACCTGGATGTTCGGCCCTGGCGGCGTTCCCGGGCGCTGGCTAGGCTTTCGGGGTTTGCCGTGGACCGGTCCGCCCGACTGTGCACACACGACGAAGAGCCGGAGCGACCGTGTCGCGACAGGACGTGAAGCAGGCCGCGGGGCAGCTCAAGCCCATCGGCCCGATCGTCGCGGTTGCGGTCCTGGTCGTGGAGGCCGGCTGGTTGGCCGCCGCGCTGCCCGGCGCCGCGCTGGTCAGCGACGTGGGCGCGCTGTTGGTGGCCGGCTGGGCGACCGTCGCCTGTGCCGGCGTGGCCCGTCGACACCCGGCCCCGCTGCGCCGATTCTGGACGCTGCTCGCGCTCACCATGGCGCTCGCCGCGCTGGGCCGGGCGACCTGGACGGCGCAGCGGCTCGTCGGCGGAGACCTGCCGCACACCCCGCTGGTCGGGGTGGTCTTCACCGCCGGCATCCTCACCGGCACCGCCGCGCTGCTCAGCTCCCCGTCCGGGCCCCGGACCGGGGTGGGGCGGGCCCGGACGCTGCTGGACGGCGTGATCGTCGCGCTGGCCCTGGTGCCGATCGGCTGGGTGCTGGTGTTCCGCGGGGTCGCCGCCGCCGAGCTGGCCGACCCGGCGCGCACGCTGGGGCTGCTCTACCCGATGTTCGACCTGATGCAGCTCACCATCCTGGTGGCGGTGGCCGGGCCGACGCGACCACTGTGGCGGCCGATGAGCGTGCTCGCGGTGAGCCTCACCATCCGGGTGGTCGCCGACGTCGTCTACGTCTCGCTGGTCGCCCGCGGTGACTACGCCGCCGGTCACCCCATCGACCTGTGCTGGCCGCTGAGTTACCTGCTGATCGGCCTGGCCACCGGAAACCGGCCGCCGCCGGACTGCGACGGCACCGACGAGACCGCGGAGTCGCCGCTGCCACCGTGGTGGCGGGTGGCGCTGCCGTACCTGCCGGTCGGTGGAGCGATCATCGCGGTGCTGCTGGCCCGCCGGCCCACCGGCCAGACCCCGCCGCTGGTATTCGTGTCCATGATGGCGTTGCTCGCCGCTCTCGCCGTGCGTCAGGGGCTGGCCGCCAACGAGAACCTGCGCCTGGTGGCGCGACTGCGTCGGCTCGCGTACGGCGACCAGCTCACCGGCCTACCGAATCGGCTGCTGTTCAACAGGCTGCTGCGCCTGGCTCTGCGCGACGGCCGGCCGGTGGCCGTCCTGTTGCTCGATCTCGACGGGTTCAAGCAGGTCAACGACCGGTTCGGGCACGCCACCGGCGACACCCTGCTGACCGGCTTGGCGGCTCGGATGCGGACGGCGGTGGGTGGCGACGGCACCATCGCCCGGCTCGGCGGGGACGAGTTCGCGGTGCTGGTCGAGGGGGAGGGGCCGGTGTCGCCGGAGCGGCTGGCCGAACGTCTGCTGGACGCCCTGCGGCCCTCCGACGGTGACGAGGACGTGGGCGTACACCCGTCGGCGAGCATCGGCATCGCCGAGTACGGGCCGCAGCACGCCTCGCACACCGACCTCCTGCGCGACGCCGACATCGCCATGTACGCGGCGAAGGCGGCCGGCAAGTCCGCGTACCGGACGTGCACCCCGGGCCTGCGCGAGTCGGCCGTGTCCCGGGCGGAGTTGATCGCCGACCTGCGCCGGGCCGTCGACGAGGAGCAACTGCACCTGGAGTTCCAGCCCATCGTCGACCTGTCCAGCGGCGCGGTCCGCAGCGCCGAGGCGTTGGTGCGCTGGCGGCACCCTCGGCTCGGGATGCTGCCGCCGGCGAAGTTCCTGCCGCTGGCCGAGGAGACCGGGCTGATCCTCCCGATCGACCGCTGGGTGATCCACGAGGCGTGTCGGGCGGCGGCGACCTGGCGGGCCCGCGCGCCGGAGGCGACGGTCGCAGTGAACATCGCCGCTGCACACCTGCGCCGGCCCGACCTGATCGCCACGGTCACGGCGGCCACCGCCAGCGCCGGGCTGGCGCCGCGCGCGTTGACGCTGGAGTTGACCGAGTCGGCGTTGATCGAGGGGACCGACGCGGTGCTGGAACGGCTGCACCAGCTGCGGGAGCTGGGCATCCAGATCGCCATCGACGACTTCGGTACGGGCTACTCGTCGTTGAGCTACCTGCACCGCATCCCGGCCACCGAGCTGAAGATCGACCGGTCGTTCGTGGCGCGGCTGGGCACGGACGACCGGGCGTACGCCACCGTGGAGATGGTCACCCGGCTGGCCGGCGCGTTCGACCTGGCGGTGGTCGCCGAGGGCGTGGAGACCGAACGCCAGCACGACGCGGTCACCGCGATCGGCTGCCCACGCGGCCAGGGCTATCTGTACGGGCGTCCGGACAGCCCCGCCACGGTGGGTCAGAATCGGGCTTGACCCTGACGTAACGGCAGGCGGGAGTCTGGTTCCCGGAAGGGAGGGGAACCATGGCGTACACGGTGGGTCAGGTGGCGAAGATCGCCGGCGTAACGGTACGGACGCTGCACCACTACGACGAGATCGGCCTGCTCTCGCCCAGCGGCCGGACGCCGACCGGCTACCGCCGCTACGACGACGCGGACCTGCAACGGTTGCAAATCGTCCTGTACTACCGCGAGCTGGGTTTCCCACTTGAGGAGATCACCGCGATCATCGACGACCCGGCGGCCGACCCGGCCGCGCACCTGCGCCGACAGCACGAGCTGCTGACGGTACGGATCAAGCGGTTGCAGGAGATGGTCGCGGCGGTCGAGTTCGCGATGGAGGCGAGCAAGTTGAACATCCAACTCACGCCGGAGGAACGGTTCGAGGTCTTCGGCGACTTCAGGCCGGAGGAGCACGAGGCCGAGGCGGAGCGGCGCTGGGGTGACACCGACGCGTACCGGGAGTCGAACCGGCGGGTCGCCGGCTACCGCAAGGACGACTGGCTGCGGCACAAGGCCGAGAACGAGGACTGGGGCCGGCGGATCGTCGCGCTGCTGGCCTCGGGCGCACCGGCGGACGGCCCGGAGGCGACGGACCTGGCCGAGGAGCACCGGCAGCTCATCAGCCGCTGGTTCTACGAGTGCTCGTACGAGATGCACACCGGGCTGGCCGACATGTACCTGGCCGACGAGCGGTTCACCGCGTACTACGAGAACATCGCCCCCGGCCTCGCGGCGTACCTGCACGAGGCGATCCACGCCAACGCGATCAGCCGCGCCTGATCGATGAGGTGGCCGGCCGGAAACGGCGGTCGGTGCGGTCCGGCTACTCTGGCCGGACCGCACCGCGGTACGCGTCGATCGGCGACCGGCCGGCGGGCGCGCCCCGCTCAGGGGAGATGACCGTGCAGAAGCCCAAGCTGGTCGCCGTCGGCGCTGTCCTCGTCGTGGCGGTCGCGGCCGGCGTGTGGGCCCTGGTCGCCGCCGGTGACGAGCCGGAGGCGGGCCGCCCGTCCGCCGGCACGTCGACCGCGGCGACCGGCGCGGCTCCGGCCCCGACCGATCCGGCCGGTGTGCTGGTCGCCGCCGCCGCGAAGGTCGACGAACAGCCGTACCGGTTGACGGTGGGCAGCGGCGGAACGGCCGAGGGGGACACCACGGTCCTGGTGTGGGACCCGAAGGCGCGACGCGGCACGGAGACCACCTCGCTCAAGGTGCCCAACGGCGAGGTGAAGATCGAGCGGCTGAGCACCGGTCCGGACGTCTACGTGCGGGTCAGCGCCCCGGACCGCCGGATCCCGGTCTGGGACGGCAAGACCTGGTGGCACGTCGGCAGGCCGGGTCGGCCGGTCACCAACAAGGGCCTGGACAACACCCGGCTGGCCAGCACGCTGACCGCGCCGGCCGCCGTCCGCCAGACCGGCACCCGGGAGTACGCGGGCACGCTGGACCTGCGCGACAGCGCCGCCGTCCTGGGCGGCGGGATCGGCGGAGTGCTCGGCGACCGGGCCGCGAAGGTGCCCTTCACCGCCAGCGTGGACGAGCAGGGCCGGTTGGTGCGTTACCGGATCGAGCTGGCCACCGAGCAGGAGAAGACGGCTCAACTCGACCTGACGTACTCGGATTTCGGGCTGCCGGTGACGGCCGATCCGCCGGCGGCCGACCTGGTCGGGGAGGACCCGCCGGCGAACATCCCCGGCGCCTGACGCCGGTTCACTCCTCCACCGATCCGTCGCTCGGGGTGACCAGGAAGTCGTAGACGGTCCGGGCCATCCGGCGGACGGTCTCGTCGCCGGTCGCCATCGGGCCGGCGGTGAGGAACGCAACGGCGGTCTCGGTGCCGGGGATCAGGTAGTAGCCGACGTCGTGGGAGGCGTCCGGCAGGTCGCCGGTCTTGTGGGCCACCGGAACTCCGGGTGGCAGCGCCGCCGGGATCTTGGTGTTCAGGGTCTGCTCCCGCATGAAGCCGATCATCAGGTCGCGGGAGGCCGGAGTGAGGATCTCGCCGTCCCAGACCGCGCCGAGCAGCGACACCACGTCGTCCGGGCTGGTGTAGTTCTCCTCGCCGCGCTGGGCCGCCGCGCTGTCGAGCATCCGGCGGGCCAGGATGGTGGACCGCTGGTTCATCGAGTCGATCAGCGCGTTGACCGGGGCGAACCCGCCCAGGTAGGTGATCAGCACGTTGGCCGCGACGTTGTCGCTGTACTTGATCAGGTACCGGGCGAGCCGGTACAGCGTGACCACCTGCGGGAACGTCTCGAACTGGAGCTGGCCGGTGCCGCCGACCACGTCCGCCGGGGTGACCAGCACGCCGTCGTCGAGCGAGACCTGTCCACAGTCGACCCGGCGCAGCAGCTCCACCAGGATCCACAGCTTGATGACGCTGGCGGCCTTGGGGCGCAGCGCGCCGTTGACCGAGATCTGCTGGTCGCCGTACCGGCCGGACAGGTCCCGGACGGTGGCGCCGGACGGGTTGAGGCTGGCGTCGGCGACCACCCGGGCGAGCTGCCCGCTGAGCGGGAACAGCCGGGCGCCCTCGACCGGGTCGGTGGGTGGCTGCGGGCTGGTGACCACCACGCCGGTCAGCTCCACCGGCTGAGCCTGCGGCCCGGACACCACGAGCGTGCCCGCGCTGCGCCCGATCAGCGGCACCCGGTAGCGGAAGCTCCTGCCCTCGACGGTGACCTCGCCGCTGGCCACCCCGGCGGCGACCAGCATGTCCGGATCGGCGACCCGGCCGGTGTCGCCGTCGCAGGCCCGGTATCGCACGGTGTGCCCGAGCGAGTCCACCGCGAACGCACCGCCGGGAAACGACAGCCAGGACACCTCACTGGTCGGCGCCCGCTCCGGCGCGGGCTCCACGCCCGGCTCGTCGCTGCGCCCGCCCCCGTCCACCGGCCCGTTCCCGTCGACTGATCCGCCGTCGGCCGGTCCGTCGTTCCCCGCCGGTCCGTCGTTGGCTGGCTCGGTTCCGTACCCCGGCGTGCTCTGGCGGTCCGGCCCGGGGCCGTCGGCGGTGGCCGGCCCGGTCGTCGCGACGACGACCAGGGCGACCGCCGCCGCCAGCCACCCGAGGGATACGTGGGGGTGCGGCGCGAACAGGGAAGATGAGTGCTTCTTGTCGCTTTTTCTCACGTTTGCACGATAAGAAGCGTGGGAGGCGGATGGGGCGGCCGGGACCGCCGTCACCCGTCCGGGCGCTGATGTCCCCGGGAGCGACATACCTCAGAGGTATAAAGATGACTCTGCGGTATCAGGGGCATCAGCGATGCCCGGCCCGGGGAGGCACCTATGTTGATCATTGCCGGCAGTCTGCTCGTCGAGCCGGGCGCCCGCGACGACTACCTCGCTGGTTGCCGGCAGGTCATCGAACAGGCCCGCGCGGCGGCCGGCTGCCTCGACTTCCTGCTCGCGACGGATCCACTCGACCCGGGCCGCATCCACGTCTTCGAGCGCTGGGAGTCCCCGGAGCAGTTGGCGGCGTTCCGCGGCGCCGGGCCGGGCGACGCCCAGACGGCGGCCATCCTCGACGCCGACGTGCACCGTTATCTGATCTCCGGCGTCGAGGCGGCCTGACCCCCGCCCCGGGCGCTACACCAGCAGATCGAGCAGGAGTACGCCGGCGAAGCCGACCACCGAGATGAGCGTCTCCATCACCGACCAGCTCTTGATGGTCTGACCGACGGTCAGGCCGAAGTACTCCTTGACCAGCCAGAACCCGGCGTCGTTGACGTGCGAGAAGAACAGCGACCCACAGCCGATGGCCAGTGCCAGCAGGGCCACCCCCGGCCGGTCCAGCGTCGCGGCGAGCGGTGCCACGATGCCCGCCGCCGTGATGGTGGCGACCGTCGCCGAGCCGGTGGCCACCCGGATGCCGACCGCGACCAGCCAGCCCAGCAGCAGCGGCGAGAGGTTCGCGTCCTTGGCGGCGTCGGCGACCAGGTTGCCCACCCCGGCGTCCACCAGCACCTGCTTGAACCCGCCGCCGGCCGCCACGATCAGCAGGATGCCGGCGATCGGGGGCAGCGAACCGCCGAGCACCGAGGAGACCTGGGACCGGCTGAATCCGGCCTGGTAGCCGAGGGTGAACATCGCCAGGATCACCCCGGCGAGCAGCGCCACGATCGGCGTGCCGACGATGTCGAGCGTCTTGCGGCCCGCCGTGCCCTCGTCCAGCGTCAGCTCGCCGACCGCGCGGAGCAGCATCAGCACCACCGGCAGCAGCACGGTGATCACCGCGGGCCAGAACGCCGGGGTACGCCGGGCGGTCTCCGTGCCGCTGTCGTCCACCGGCTCGCCCGGTTGACCGCCGCCCGGGTTGACGAGATCGTCGTCGGTGAGCAGGTCACCGTCCACATCGCGCCGGTCCGGCGCCCCGGCCGTGCCCGTCGTTCCGGCGGTGCCTGTCGTTCCGGCGGTGCCTGTCGCTTCGGTTGTGCCCGCGGGGGTGGCGGGCTGGCGGCGGGTGGGCAGCAGTGCGGCCGGTGCGGTCGCCGGCACGTACCGGGCGATGAAATTGCCGAAGACCGGCCCCGAGATGATCACCGTAGGGATCGCCACCAGCAGGCCCAGCCCGAGCGTCAGGCCCAGGTCGGCGTTGAGCGACGAGATCGCCACCAGCGGGCCGGGGTGCGGTGGCACGAGGCCGTGCAGCACCGAGAGGCCGGCCAGCGCCGGGATGCCGAGTTTCATCAGCGGTACGTCGGTCCGCATCGAGACGAGCAGCACGATCGGCACCAGCAGCACCACGCCGACCTCGAAGAAGAGCGGCAACCCGATGAGCGCCGCCACCCCGGCCATCGCCCAGGGCAGCGCGCGGCCGGACACCCGGCCGACGACCCGGTTGACGATGCCGTCCGCGCCACCGGACTCGGCGAGCAGACCGCCGATCATGGCCCCCAGCGCGATCAGCAGCCCGACGCCGCCGACAGTGGTGCCGACGCCACCGGTGAACGAAGTGATCATCTTGTCGGGCGCGACGCTGGCGACCACGCCGAGCACCGCCGCGCCGAGGATCAGCGACAGGAACGGGTGGACCTTGGCCCAGGCGATCAGCAGCACCACGGCGACGATGCCGAGCAGTGCGGCGACGACGAGTTGGCCGTCGCCGGCGGTGGTGACCGGCTCGGCCGGTGCAGCGAACGAGGCCGGCAACGCGAACGAAGCCGGGGCCGCGAACGAGGGCGGCGTCGCGAGAGGGGCCGGCGCGGTGAGCCAGGCCGGCGTGGCGAGGGAGGTCAGCGGTTCGGCGAGGGCGAGGGGTGGAAGCACGGCGATCACGACCTTCGGGACGGGGGTCGGCCCTGGGCGGGCCGGCCGAAGGGCCTACATCGGTGGTCCTGCGGGGGTGGCCGGCTCGGCGGGCAGGCCGGGCGCCAGCCGACGCATCGACGTGAAGGTGGGCACCAGCGCGTCGTACAGCTCGGCGAAGAGCGGCAGCAGCGCCGCGTACGTGGCGGCGGCGGCCGGGTCGGGGCGGATGACCTCCTCGATGCGGACCAGGTCGGCCGCCACGTCGATGCTGGGGATCAGGCCCAGCGCCTGCATGCCGAGCAGCGCGGCACCGAAGCTCGACCCCTCGCGGCCGGCCGGGAAGCTCACCGGCATGCCGAGCACGTCGGCGAGCATCTGCCGCCACAGGCCACTGCGGGCGAAACCGCCACCGGCCCGGATCTCACGGACCTCGTTGCCGGCGGCGCGCACGGAGCTGAGCACCAGAGCGAGCTGTTGGCAGACCCCCTCCATCGCGGCCCGGACGAGGTGTTCGCGGCGGTGCCCGTGGGTCAACCCGACGTACGCGCCGCGGGGCAGCGCGCTCCAGTGTGGAGCGCGTTCGCTGTGCAGGTACGGCAGCATGATGAGCCCGCCCGAGCCGACCGGGGCGCGGGCCGCGAGGGCTACCAGCTCCTCTTCGGGGTGCTCGCCCAACTCCGGCGCGAGCGCCGCGCCCGCCCACTTGAGGACGATGCCGCCGTTGTTGATCGCGCCGCCGACCGCCCAGCGGTCCTCGGTCAGCGCGTAGCAGAACACCCCGCCCAGCGGGTCCACGCCGGGGCGTTCGACCATGACCCGCATGGCGCCGCTGGTGCCGATCGAGCAGGCCACCATGCCGGGGTGCACCGCGCCCAGGCCCAGGTTGGCCAGCGGTCCGTCACCGGCGCCGACCACCACCGGGGTGCGTGGCGGCAGGCCGAGGGCGGTGGCGGCCCGCGGGGCGAGGCCGGGCAGGACGGCGGTGGTGGCGACCAGTTGGGGCAACTGCTCCTCGGTGATGCCGGCGATGGTCAGCGCCTCGGTGTCCCACTCGAGGGTGTGGATGTTCATCAGGCCGGTGGCCGAGGCGATCGAGTGGTCGGTGACCAGCGCGTCGCAGAGTCGCAGCAGCACCCATTCCTTGATGCCGACCCAGTGCGCGACGCGCTCGAAGAGCTTGGGCTCCTGCTCGGCGAACCAGAGCAGCTTGGGCAGCGGTGACATCGGGTGCATGGGCGTACCGGTGCGTCGGTGCAGGGCCAGCCCGGACGGCACGGCCCGCAGCCGCTCGGCCTGGCGGGTGGCGCGGGAGTCGGCCCAGGTCACCGACGGCGTGAGCGGGTTGCCGGCCGCGTCGAGCCCGATGAGGCTGTGCATGGCGGAGCAGAAGGCCAGGCCGGAGACCGGAACGGTCAGCTCGGTCACCACGGCCCGGATCGACTCGACGACGGCGGCGAGGATCACCTCCGGGTCCTGCTCGGCGTACCCGGGGTGCGGATCGTCGAGGGGGTAGGCGGCGGAGTGGCTGGCGAGCAGCCGCCCGTCGGTGTCGTACGCCATGGTCTTGGTGCTCGTGGTGCCGATGTCGACCCCGACCACCACACCGGGCAGGGTGTCTGGCGGCATGACCCTCACCCCCTCCGTGCGGGCGGTGCGGCGGCGTCGCCACCCGGCTGCGGCTGACGTTACCGAGACAGCGACCGCCCCGCACGACACGACGGAAGGTGAATCGACGCAGCAGTATCGCCCTATCGTCCGGGTTGCTCCGCCATTCGGATAGTTCGCCCGTCCTGGCGTGTCCCGGCCGACCGTCAACACTGTTAATCCGAGTGCACCCCGGATTGGTGGCCTGCGCGGCGAAGGAGTCGGCGTGGCAAAGACTGAATCGACGGGTTCCACGTGGCGGTACCGCTGGGCGCAGCGGCAGAACGTGCGGCGGGTCAGCACGTACCGCGGCGCGGAGACGGCCTGGCGGCGACGCGACGACGAGTTACGGCGGCTGCGCGCCCTGGCCGCCGACTTCCAGGGCTCCGCGGCGGCCGGCGCGGGCCTCCCACTTGAGCTGGTCGACGACGAGGTCGTGCTGTGGGCACTGCCCGCCGCGCAACTGGTCGAGGTGCGACACACGACAGTGCTGCCCGCGCCGGACCTGACGGTCGCCGCGCCGGCCGCGCCGCTGCGCCCACGCCGGCCCGACGGCGTACGCGTCACCGATGCCGGCATGGCCGTCATCACCAGCCGTCGGCTGGTCCTGCTCGGCGGACGCGGCCGGCGCGACTGGGCGTACGGCCGGATGACCGGCCTGGCCCACGACCCGGCGGCGCCGGTGACCCTGATCCAGGTGCTGGACCGGCGGCGTACCTCCGGATTGTTGCTGCCCACCGACGCGGCGGCGGACTTCCGGTTCAAGCTGACGCTGGCCTTCGCCGACGCGATCGAGCAGCGCGCCGCGGTGCTCGACCAGCTCGACGAGCTGATCGCGGAGCACGACCAGCTCAAGCCGTTCCGGCCAGCGGTGACCACGCCGGCGCAGGCCCGGCTCTCCTCGCTCGTTCCCGGTGGCCGTCGGACCATCGCGGTCGCCGCGGGCATCGCCCTACTGGTGCCGGCGGCGCTTCTCGACTCGAACCCGTCGGGCCCGACCCGCGGCGCGGAGGTCGCGGCGGCGGCCACTCCGGCGTCGACCCCCAGCGCGCTCCCCGCGCTGCTGCGCCCGGTGTCCCCGCCGCCCGCGCGCACCACCGCGCCGAAGCGGCCGTCGTCGCCGCGCCCGTCGTCCACCGCGACCGCCGGGCCGCGCTGCGGCGCGCCGGAAAATCCCCTGGGGTACGACTTCTGTGCCGGAACCCGGATCCGCCGGCCGGCCGCCGAGGTCTGCGACTGGTTCGACTGCGTGCCGCAGTTCTGGGCGGGCCGGGGCTATCTGGTGCAGTGCCGGGACGGCTCGGTCAGCCTGACCGGTGGCCGGGCGGGCGCGTGCGCCGAGCATCGAGGCGTCCGGCGGGCCATCACTCAGTAACGTGATTTGGGGGTTATTGTCCGCTTCGGTCGGCCAGAATGATCGGGTGGAGATCCGGTCCGATGATGGTGCCCGGGTGCGGATCCGCCCGGTCGGCTACCAGCCTGGCATCGACCCGCCCGACGATCCCGAGCGGGCCGCGCCGGGATGGCAGGACTGGCTGCTCATCGAGGTGGACGCCCGCACCGCCGACGGCCAGACCTGGTCGCACCACTACCCGAGCCTGATGGTCGAGGAGGCCCGCGCGCTGGGCAGTTGGCTGCACGGCCAGGCGACGGCGGCCGGCGGGCCGAGCCCGCCGCCGGCGATGGTCCGCTTCACCGAGCCCAACCTGGCCCTGCGCACCCGGGCGATCCGCCGCCGTCGGCTGGAGTTGACCGTCGAGTTCTCCGCCGAGTCGCTGCCCCCGTGGATGCGTCGGCCGGCCAATGCCATCTATCCGCTGGTCCTCACCGTCTCCGCGGACGCCCTCGCCGTCGCCGCCGACCAGTGGGCCGGGCACTGCGAGGCGTACCCGCCGCGTACCCGGTCGCGGTTTCCGGCCGACGGCCCACTGCTCGGCCCCCTGCCCCATCGGCGGCGCGCGGGCTGACTGGAGTACGGTGATCCGCGTCAGCGACGAGAAGGAGGTGAGCCCCGTGAACACCAGTTGTCACGTCTGGGCGCCCTTCTCGTCCGTCCCCCTCAGCTGACGTCTTCGCGTCGGGGAGTGCGCCCTCCTTCATCGGAGGACACATGTCTGTTTCACCGTTCCGCATCGACGTCTCCGATGCGGTCCTCGACGACCTGCGGGCCCGACTGGCCCGTACCCGCTTCACCGACCGCAGCGGCGACCGACCGTGGCAGGGCGGCACCGATCCCGACTACCTGCGGGACCTGGTGTCCTACTGGCACGACGGGTTCGACTGGCGTGCCCGTGAGGCCGCGCTCAACGCGTACCCCCAGTATCTGGCGCTCGTCGGCGGCCGGAAGCTGCACTTCCTGCATGTCCGCGCGGCCCGCCCGGCCGGTACGCCCGCGCCGCCGCCGTTGCTTCTCAGCCACGGTTGGCCCAGCAGCTTCGTCGAGATGCTGCCCCTGGTCGACCGGCTGACCAGCCCTCTCGGGGGCGCGTTCGACGTGGTGGTGCCGTCACTGCCCGGCTTCGGCTACTCGGAGCTGCCCGACGTGCCGCTGACCCGGGCGGTCCTCGCCCGGACGCTGCACGAGTTGATGACCGACGTGCTCGGCTACGAGCGGTACGGCGCCTTCGGCGGTGACGTCGGCGGTGTGGTCACCGGTTGGCTCGGTGCCCGGTATCCGGAGCAGGTGGCCGGCATCCACATGATCCATCCACCGTTCCCGGCCAGCTTCGACGACCGACCGCTCTCGGCGGCCGAGCGGGCGTTTCTGGACGCCGAGTCCACGTACGACGAGACCGACGGCGGCTACAGCGCCATCATGGGCACCCGGCCGGACACCCTCGCGGCGGCGCTGGCCGACTCCCCGGCCGGGCTGGCCGCCTGGCTCGTCGACAAGTACCGGGACTGGAGCGACAACCGCGGCGACCTGTCGAACAGTTTCGACACCGACACGCTGCTCACGATCATCACGCTCTACTGGGTGACCGGCACGATCGGCTCGTCGTTCCGGCAGTACGTCGACTTCGGCCACAACACGCCACGGCCCGACATCACCGTGCCCGCCGCGTTCACGGTGAGCACCGAACCCTCGCAGGCCAACTTCCCGCGGGAGATCGCCGAGCGGGCCTGCACCGACATCCGGCACTGGAGCGAACCCGGCCGAGGCGGGCACTTCATGCCGCTGGAGGAACCGGACCTGCTCGCCGGTGAGCTGAGGGAGTTCTTCACCTCGCTGCGCTCGTAGGGGCTGCCGCTACCGCTGCCGTCCTGATCGGCGGCTGCTCCGGTCTCTGCCGGAGCAGCCGCCGGTGCCCGTCAATTCTCTCCTTTCGGGCGCAACGGGAGACATCGATTCGACGAGCGTTGCCTGTCACGTACGTGAGCGGTTGTACCGCGTGTGACCGTGACCGCACTGCTGGCACCTCCCTCCTGGCGGCTCGCCTGGGCCGAGCGCGAGAACAAGCGGCGTCAGCGCGCGTACCGCGACGCCACCGCCGCCTGGCGCCTACGCGGGGACCACCTGGTCCGGCTACGGATCGAAGCCGCCGGGTTCCTCGGGTGTACGCAGCCACGTACCGGCCTCCCCGTCGACCTCGACGTCGACGAACTCGTCTTCCGGGTCGTACCCGTCGCAGAGCTGGTCGAGGCGGAGGCCCGGCACGTCGCCGGCCTGCCCACGCCCGGCGGCTGCGCCTTCACCGAGACACCCGACGCGGCCCTGCCGGCGGGCCTGCGGAGCGTCGACAGTGGCATGGCCGTCGTGACCAGCCACCGCGTGGCCTTCGCCGGCCGCGAGCACCGGCGCGAGTGGCGGTACGCGGACCTGCGCGGCGCCGCTCACCACCCCGGCGTGCCCGTCACCCTGCTGCACGACGACGGCCGACTCTCCGGGCTGCTGGTCCCGGCCAGCACCGCCGTGAACGTCCGCTTCTATCTCACCCTCGCGGCTGCTTCGGCTGCCGGGGATCGTGCCGCCGTCACCGCGCAGCTCGACGCCCTGCTGGCCGCGCACCAGGCATCCCCGCCCGTGCCACTGCCGGCGGTCGGGCCGGCCGACGCGCCGCTGACGGCGGTACGCCCCGACCGCCGGGCGCTCGCCGTCGCCGCCGTCGCGGCTGTGGTGTTCGCGGCGCTGGGCCCCGGTGCCGTGGGACCGTCGCAGACCGGCCCCCTGCGGCGGGCGGAGGCGGCGACCATCGCGCCCATCGAGCCGGCCGTGCGGAGCACCAGTGTGCTCGCCCCGCTACGGGCGCCCGCCGTCCTGGTGGCACCGCCGGCCCTGGTCCCGCCCGCCCGTCCGACCGAGCCGGCGCGGGCACCGGCGGCCGCCCCGCCCCGGCCCGTCGCGCCCGTCCCGTCCGCCGTTGTTGCTGCCGCTCCGGTCCCGACCACCGCTGCGGTTCCCTCCACCGAGCCGGTGCCCTCGAGCGCCCCCACCCCGTCGGCCAGCGCGTCGCCGACGTCCGCTCCGACGCCGACGGCTCCGCCCACGGCAGCCCGGCCCGCCGCACCGTCCCCGTCACCCACCACGACGCCCGATCCCACCCTGTTGACGGTGTGCCTGGATCCGCTGATACCGCTGGTGGACCGCCTGCTCTGCCCGCCCGCCGGGCCGTGACCTCGGGCTGCTGCTGCGGTCGGGTCAGGTCGTGGCGCCGAAGTCGGGCAGGGTGAGCGAGCCGTCCGGGCCGAGCGTGAAGCCGGGGTTCCAGGCGATCTCCCAGACGTGACCGTCCGGGTCGGCGAAGTAGCCGGCGTAGCCGCCGTAGAACGTCTCCCGGGCCGGTTGGGTCACCTCGGCGCCGGCTTCGCCCGCGGTGGCCAGCACCTCGTCGACCTCGGCCCGGGAGCGGACGTTCTGGGCCAGGGCCATTCCGCCGAAGCCGCCGGTGTCCGGGTTGGGGACGTCCGCGTCGGCGGCCAGCTTGTCGCGGCTCCACAGGACGAGGGCCAGGCCGCCGGCCTGAAAGAAGACAGTCCCCTCGACCTCCTGGCCGCGCCAGCCGAGGCGCTCGTAGAACGCCTTGGCGCGTGGCAGGTCCGAGACGCCGAGGGTGATCAGGCTGATCCGCTGCTCCATCTTCGTAACCTAACGCGGGAGCCCTCGGCAGCCGGCCCCGACGTTGCCGGTAGACCAGAGCAATCCAATGTATCTACAATCATCGCTGTTAACGCTCACACTCGTCCCAGTGCTGAGGCAGTGACGCCGTGCCGATGTGACGATCGGCGCGCGCCGGGTGAACGCCCGGCAGGCGGAGGCTGCTCGGTCCGGCCGGCCCCGCTCCCAGACGGTTGCCGGCTGCCCGTGGCGGCCCCACCGGTCGGCCCATGCCCTCGGCCAGCTCGACCAACCCAGGGGAGAAAGCTATGCGAACGAGGGCACGATGGCTCGCGGCGCTCGCCGCGCTCGGTGTCGTGGTCGCCGGGGTGGTGACGCCCACCGGTCCGGCCAGCGCGGAATCCAACGGCGGGGTGCGGGTGATGCCGCTCGGCGACTCGATCACCGAGGGCACCCAGGTGCCCGGCGGGTACCGCATCGGGCTCTGGCAGCGTCTCGCCGCCGGTCGGTACACCGTGGACTTCGTCGGATCGCAGTTCAACGGGCCGGCCAGCCTCGGCGACCACGACCACCAGGGGCATCCCGGCTGGCGCATCGACCAGATCGACGCCAACATCGTCGGCTGGCTGAACACCCAACGACCGCAGACCGTCCTGCTGCACATCGGCACCAACGACATCCTGCAGAACTACAACGTGAGCACCGCGCCGAACCGGCTCTCCACGCTGATCGACCACATCACCAGCACCGTGCCCACCGCCGAGGTCTTCGTGGCGCAGCTCATTCCGCTCTCCAACAGCGGCCAGGATGCGGCCGCCCGCACCTTCAACGCGGCGATCCCCGGCATCGTGCAGAGCAAGGTGAACGCCGGCAAGCGGGTGCACCTGGTCGACATGCACAGCGCTCTCACCACCGCCGACCTGATCGACGGCGTCCACCCCACGGCCGGCGGCTACGACAAGATGGCCGCCCGCTGGTACAGCGCGTTGCAATCGGTCCCCGGAAGCATCGGCAACCCGAGCAGCGGCGGCGGCGGACAGACCACCACGCTCGTGGGCACCCGGTCCGGCCGGTGCGTCGACGTCCCCGGCTCCTCCACCACCAACGGCACCCAGGTGCAGCTGTGGGACTGCCACGGCGGCACCAACCAGCAGTGGACCTACACGTCCAGCAAGGCGCTGACCGTGTACGGCAACAAGTGCCTCGACGCAGCCGGCTACGGCACCTCCCCGGGTACCCAGGTCACCATCTACGACTGCCACGGCGGGACGAACCAGCAGTGGAACGTCAACGCCAACGGCACCATCACCGGAGTGCAGTCCGGCCTCTGCCTGGACCCGTACAACCAGGGCACCGCCAACGGCACGAAGCTCGTCCTCTGGACCTGCACCGGCCAGGCCAACCAGCAGTGGAGCCGCAGATGAAGCAGCCAACACGATGGCTGACGGCCGCGCTCGCGCTGGTCCTCGGCTTGGCGATGGCGACAGCGACACGGGACGCGGCCGCCGCGGACAGCCCGTACCAACGGGGGCCGGATCCGACCCCGACCAGCATCGCCGCCACCCGCGGCCCGTTCGCCACGACGCAGGCGACAGTGCCCGCCGGCAACGGCTTCAACGGCGGGTACGTCTACTACCCGACCGACACCAGCCTGGGCACCTGGGGCGCGGTAGCGATCGTTCCCGGCTACTCCGCCCTGTTCGCCAACGAGGAAGCCTGGATGGGCCCCTGGCTGGCGTCCTTCGGGTTCGTGGTGATCGGCATCGAAACCAACAGCCGCACCGACGGCGCCGACGCCCGCGCCACCCAGCTGCTCGCGGCACTGGACTACCTCACCCGCACCAGCCCGATCCGCAACCGGGTCGATCCCAACCGGCTGGGCGTCATGGGCCACTCGGCGGGCGGGGCCGGAACCCTCCTCGCCGCCCTCCGGCGGCCGACCCTGAAAACGGCGGTCGGCCTCGCACCCGGCACCCCCGGAACAACCTGAACATGTCCACCACCCAGGTCCCCACCATGCTCCTGTCGGGACAGAACGACGGCACGGTCACGCCCTCCTACGTGCAGGGCATCTACAACACCCTGCCAGCCGGCGTGGAACATGCCTGGGCGGAGCTGGCCGGCAACGACCACCTCTCGTTCACCAGGTCGAACCCCACCGAGATGCGACTCCTGATCCCGTGGCTCAAGACGTTCCTGGACAACGACACCCGCTACACCCAGTTCCTCTGCCCACTGGCGGACAGCACAGGCGTCTCGCGGTACAGCGCCACCTGCCCCCTGGTGCCACCGGACGGGCCGACGTCACCACCCACGACCACCCCGCCGCCCACGTCCACTCCGCCCACCACGAGTGCGCCGACCACGCCACCACCCTCCGGCGCCGCCTGCACCGCGACCTACCGCACCATCAACTCGTGGTCCGGCGGCTTCCAGGGCGAGGTCACCGTGACCGCGGGCACCGCCGCCATCAACGGCTGGACCGTCACCTGGAACCTCAGCAGCGGCCAGAGCATCAGTCAGGTCTGGAACGGGACGTTGAGCACCAGCGGCTCCACCGCGACCGTCCGCAACGTCTCCTACAACGGGTCGCTCGCCCCCGGCGGCACGACGACCTTCGGCTTCCTCAGCTCGGGTACGCCAGCCGCCACATCACCGACCTGCGCGAGCCCGTGACCAGCCGTAGGTTTTGAACGCGCGCCGCTTGGCTCGGATCGGAGCCACCGGTCGATCGCCGCGCCCTCGGCCAGCGCCGAGGTGCGCGGCGAGGCTCGCCGACGTATTTTTCTCGGCGCGCTCCGCCAACGGTGCCTGGCGTCACCAAAAGTCGGCGACAAGCCGATTGACGACACGCGCCCGGATGAAGCTCTGGGGCGGCCTCGCTAACGGCACCTCGCTTGTCAACTCGCCGGTTTCGTCTGCTGCGCGGCGTCTCCGGCAGCAGCAGAGAGGGCTCCGTTAGGTTCACAGAACCTTCGAGAGCCGCGTCGAGACCCATGGTGTCGGGAGGTGGCCGGTTCGCCTCTCTAGGGCGACAGTCGATGACGTGTCCGATAAACGACAAAACTCCGGCTGGTGCAGCCAACAACAGGATGCGATGCATAGGATTCCCGGACGCGAAGACGAGTTGACCTCATATTGGAGGGGACATGTCAGGATCGACGCCCAAGTACCTCCGACTGACGCTCGACGTTCAGCTCGGCGAGCGAAACCAGCACGCCAATCGCATCAACCAAGCTGCTGACACCGCCATAGCCGCCGCCACCGAAGCCTTGGAGGAGAACCTGCTTGAAGGCAGCATTGTGAACATCGAGCAGGGTGTTGAGTTCTCTTACCGCTGGATCGCGCGGACCTCTTGGCTGGGTGGTGCTGCCGCGAGTGATGGGGACGAGCTGTAGCACGCGCGACTCATTAGGTAAGGACGGCGAAGATGGAAATGCCCTGATTCCTCATCTTGAGGGTGGATATCAATCAAGTGATTGCTTTGCACGGAAATGCGGACAAGGGCGGCGACCACGCATTCGATACCTGGCGAGCATCGATGTATCGGCTCACCATGGAGCGGTCCGCAGCTCGCGCCTGGCGGCACCGAAGGTACAGCTTCGCCCACCGCCTTGGTGAGGCGCTGGTGGGACCTACTGATACTCAGCCGCCGATTAGGGGCCCGGTGATCTACGGAGTCTGGCTGCGTTGGGGGCTACTGTACGTCGGCCAGACCAGCGAGGCAGAACGGCGGTTACGTGACCTAGCGATAGGTGAAAGCCACCATCTGGCCAACACGTTTCCACCCGAGATATGGCACAAAGTTGCGGTCGTGACATGGCCTGAGCTACCTCAAGCCCGATCACTCGTCGGAATCCTCGACTCAAAGAGGGTTGGACTGGCGCTTGAGTACGCGTTGCAGGAGGATTTGGGCCCACTCGTCAACTCGGAGCGGCGGAAGCGTAACGGTGGATGGAGTGAGGTCGTCCGGCAGAACAGCAGGTCCCGTGGCGCCAAGGAGGCTGAGAAGGTTATCGACGTTGTTCAGGCGATTCGTGCCCTATGGGACACGATCCCGTCAGGGCCAGCAGCTGGAGAGGCGCCGCCGGCGGCGTGTCGGGTTGTCTTCCCCGAAGGGCTGCTACTGCCGCATCCCTCGGCCTCGTGACTGTGGTCGGGCAGGGCCTGTTGGGAGCAGGCCAAAATGTGCAGCAACGCGAGATAAAAGTTGCGATCGGAGGTGGCTGAGAATGACCTCAGCACCCTACGTCGACGCGCCCGATCTAGGACGCTTAATAACTTCCACCGGGGCGGTCAGCTGGTAGTCGGTTGCTGCTTTGAGAGGGCTACCCTGATTATGCTAACGGCATCGTCAATGGAAGTGTGTTCCCAAATCCGGATGACGCTCCACCCCTCCGTCTCCAGGGACCGGGTCACTAGAGAGTCACGAATTTGATTCCGAGCGATTTTCTGGTGCCAGTACCCTGTCGGATCAGAGGGCATGCGGCAATGGTGGGGGCATCCATGCCAGTAGCATCCGTCGACGAAGACGGCGACCCTCTTCCGAGTAAAGATGATGTCCGGGCGAGTGCTTCCACCCTTCATGGCGACCCGTAGTCCTACGCGATAGCGAAGGCCTTGAGCGAAGAGTGCGCGTCGAATCCTGAGTTCAGGCTTCGTATCCCTGCTACGGTTTGCCTTCATTGTCGCGGTTGCCCCGGACGGTGGAGGCGTAGGGAGCGTGTCCGCTCCCATCTCCGGGTTCAAGTTCCTAGAAGAGCGGTTCGGGCTCATCTACCGCGCCTTCAGGGCCTTCTTCTTCCACGATGTCGCCCAGCGCCTCAAACCGGGCGCGGGCTAGCGCGTTAAGCCGCGCCGTTTGGGTTGCTAAAGTGCGACGGAGGCCCATCGATACCTTACGTTCGCTGATATTCTTGGCCAGCAATGAAATGGTCTGTGCTCGTCGAGCGATTCTTATGTCGGGGTGGTTGCGATCCGGAAATATCTCGTTCGGGATGATAACCTCGGTTACCGATTCAGGCAATTGCTGGAGAAGTCCCACGGGGATGTCGCCCTCGTTGAGGATCGCCCGGTAGGTGCTCGTCTCGAGAAGCTGTTGGTATACCGTATACTCGAATGGATTCAGCGCCGCTTTGCGCTGCTTCTCGGGAAGGTCGCCGATATGTGGCAGCGACCACATAGAAATTGTGTGAACCTCAAAGGGATCCAGAACATACTTGGCCACAGCGTCTGATCGCTGGCCGGTCAAATGACGCCCTATTCGAACGCTGAATCCCTCTGCCGTCTGTCCAACGTAAATCGGTTCGCCATCGTAATCATAGAAAGCATAGATGCCTGCCTTCGCCTGTCCGATGGTCTGGGTTGGACGCGAAGGGTCAGGTGTCTTCAGCGCACGGGCTATAGACCTGCGGATGGCCTGCACCTCTCGAGGAAGCGCGGTCGTGGCAAGGTTGATTTGGTTAGACAACGCTGATGCCTCCCTAGCCCGAACAGACTGGCGAGAGACAGGCTACTAGGCGTTCGTCGATTTGTCAGGCCGCAGGACCGGCACAAGATAGTGTTTCCCGATCCAACGGACGACGTCAACGACGACAGCATCTCCAAACCCGAAGAGCTGCTGATTGGCGGTTCCAGCAACGAGCTTGTATGAGCCGGCACCCATGAGGTTGGCATACTCGCGTGGTGTCATCCAACGGATTCTGGGCTCTCGACCGAAGCCAAGTTCGACCAGTGCCTGTTTGCTTGACCCGCCTCCGGTCGTCCTTAGGCAGCCGGCAATGGCGTCACGGCGGAGCTCCCACATCGAGATGCCCTGCCGTGTACGTCGGTAGGCGCTCCGGTAGGACAAGCTTTCGGCTGTGCGGAGGGCCTCAAAGCGAGCCCTTTGTCCGTCGCTGAGTGAATCAACAAAAGCCTGGACTCGGTCTTCGGTCCACCATAGCTCCGCGGCTACGTTTACCTCGACTACCGCAGTCAAATCAGTTGGACCACTGGGGAGGGTTGGCAAATCCACGTAATGCATGTTGGCAGTTTCGCGATGCCGGGCATGAATATCGCGTACCCATGCGGGTCTGACATCACTCACCTCGGGCGTGCCTAGGTGAGCATTCTTTGGAAGCTCCTCCTTGTTGATCCCGACGATGAACATGCGCGGCCGAGATTGCGGCACAAAGTGCCGAGCATCAATCGCAATGACATCCAGAGAGTAGCCAAGGCCTGACAGGCAATGCAGTGCATCCTCTAGATCCTTGCCACCTTTGCTCGTAGCAAAGCCGTGCACATTCTCAAGAAGGATGATCGAGGGTTGACTAGGCATCTCTTTGAGGACTCGCGCGAACTGCCAGAACATTCCTGATTGCTCGCCGACGAGACCGCGCCTGTTTCCTGCGAGGGATAGATCAATACAAGGAAAGCTGCTGGTAGCCAACTGGATATCGGGGGGGAGCTGCTCGCCTTTGACTTCACGAATGTCGCCGATTCGGAAGTGCTGAAGGGCGTCCGGATGGTTGGCGGCGTATGCCTCGAACTTTGCTTGCTTAATATCGTTGGCCCACTCCACCTGCACGCCCAAGGGCTCGAGGGCTGTCCGAACTAGACCGATGCCGGCGAAGAACTCCGCGGCTCTAATGGGTGTAGTCTCCATGCGTCCTCCCCTGGCCGGCCTCCGATGCAGCCTATAGGTCGCCCGGCCTCGGCCTCGAGCTGCGACACCCATCTGTGATCCTTCGATCATCCGTACGAGCGGGACGCCGACGGCTGGCGGGCTGTGCCGTGCCGACCGGGCGGCCCAGGCAGGCTTGACGACGACAACCACCCAACGTGCGCATCGAACGCTGTGCCCCGATTGAGGCTGGGCCGTCATCTGGGTCCGGCTTGCGACTTGGCGCTTCGGCTCCGTCTACGACGCTCGGCAGTACGAGGTTCCGACCGGAAATGGCCGTCAAGACGAGCGGGCCAAGCGCGCCGCCTCGACGACCGCGCCCCATTGATCCCGCCCGGCCGCCGGGTGCAGCGCTCTCCCGTCCGCGATGACAACGCCCGCATGGCGCAGCACCGCCACGTGACTCGCATACGCCGGATGGGCGGCCAGTTCTGCCTTGACGTGTGGAAAGGCGACGAGCGGTAGGCCCGAGCCCAGCGACTCGTTGAGCACGCCGAGCGCCAGCGTGTCGTTGATGCCCAGCGCCCACTTCGTCACCGTGTTGAACGTGACCGGCGCAGCCACCACCACATCGGCCGGCGGATGCGGCTCCGGGTCGCCGGGCATCCGCCACTCGACGCGTACGGGATAGCCGGTCTTGTCTTGCAGGGCCGCCCGATCGAGCCACGGCGCGGCGGTGGGACTGACGATCATGCACACCTGCCACCCGTCGGCGATCAGCAGGTCGACCAGCTCGTCGATGTGCTCCGCGGGGCCGGCAGCGCAGACGACCAGATACAGCACCGGGCGTTCCGTCATGACCGCAGTCTGCCCGAGTCGGACGACGTGCGATCGACTGGATACGAGCCGGGTCGTCGTGGCGTCTCTCAGAATTTGACGCGCACGTCGTCGGTGCTGATGAGCTGCCCGGCTCCGATGAACCGGCGGGCAACCAACAGGCCCGCGTCGTGTGCGGGTTGTCCTCCGTGGCTGGCGGACGCGTCCGTCATGAACCACGGTGTCAGGTCACGTTCGAAGGCGTCGACCGCTGACTTCAACACGCAACTCTCCGTCGCTACACCACAGAACAGCAGGTCGGTCCATCCCTCCTGTTCCGTCAGGGCGGCGCCATCGGATGAGAAGTACGAGTAGATCTTCTTGTCGATCACCGCTCTGGCACGGCTCGCATGCTCCGCCAGCTCGGGCACGATTTCCGTCTCGGGAGGATGCTGCACCGAGGACCAATGGATCAGTCGTTCGAATGGGCTGCCCGGGTAGTTGTGATAGCGAGTGAACACCACCGGCCGCCCGGTCGCCTCCCAATGCTCGACCAGCTCGACGACCTTCGGGATGACGCCCCGGCTTCGATCGTTGATGAAGCCGTTTTGCATGTCGATGACGATCAGCGCGGCGCGTCTCTCACTCATCCGTCGACTCTGCCACTCAACGCCGCAGTCTCGCGAAGGGCGACCTGCGCCTGCATCAGACGTGCCGGTAGGCCGCTCGTTGAGAGCGTCGCCTCGCGCATCATGCAGTGCTGCGCCGTCTCACGGGCCCTGGCTGTCGTCAATCGGGAGTGGGCAGCGCGCAGAAAACGCCAGCCGAACTCGGGCGGCACGACCGGGTCTCGCCCGTCTTCGACCTGGCGCTCGATGTGGCGGCAGTAGGCCCAGAGCATCTGCACGTCCACCTCACAGGACACCAGGTCGTCAACCATGAGCGCCCGCTCGGGTGACAGGGCATGGTAGGCGACTCCTGCCCAACTGGCGTAGCCGACCGAGACTCCCTGCACGCCGAAGGGCTGAAGGGAGGGCTGATCGAAGCCTAGGGCTAGCAACCGGCGCTCGACGTGGTCACCCACTGGTTCGGGACAGGACTTTGCGTGACGGTTGACCAGCACGGACGGCAGGCTCATCAAGCGCAGGGCGTTCTCAAGCTCGTCCCCGGTCCAGGCCGACTCCTCCAGGACGTACATCGACAGCACGTACTCGGGCCCGACGTTGGCGGAGGAGGGAAGAGGCGAGAGAAGTCTCGCAACCTGCTCGGCTGCCCAGGGCACGTCATTCTCGTAGCTGGCGTATCGCCATGCCGCCAGGGCGGCCAGAGCAGAAAAGTGCAGCTGCTGCGCGATGTGCAGCACTATGACACCGCAGGCGAAGACGTGAGCGGTACACATTCCCCCTGGATGGGGCAACCCCGCGACTGCGACCTCCAGCCACTCGTGGTGACGTGGCTGGAAGGCTCCTTGCGCCACCAACTCCGCGGCTGCGGCTGCGCCCACATAGGCCGGAATGAACTTGTGGGACTGGACCCTGTAACCCGTACTGACCGTGCTGGGCTGGGGGGCGGCTCTGCTGGTGGTGCTGACGAAGCGATCTGCCACCTGGCTGTCGGCTCTACTCAGCACAGTGTCTAGAGCGGCCTGCATCTCCGGTCGAGGATGAACCGCTTCTCGGCCTGCCTCCCACTTGGAGACGGTGCGCTCACTGACACCGAGGTTCTCCGCGAAGTCGCGAATGCTCATCCGCAGCGCTTGGCGCAGCGCACGGGTTTCGCGACCTGTCCACGCCTCGACAGTCGGCAAAGCTCTCGCCTCCCATCGCATCATGGCCGCTTCCGGCAGCCTATCGGCTCCCGGTGCAGCGTAGGTACAGCGCAGATACAGCGAGTAGTCATACCGGGAAGCCAAGGGCCTGGCCAGGGTGGACGCATGGCCCGGGGCGGGTGCTGGCTCCGGAGCTGCGCCGGCCCTCAACGGCGCAGTCCCGCACCCGCCCGCCCCGGCGCCACTCGATCCGTCGACGTCTCGGAGCCGCCATGACCACCCCTGAGCAACCCACGACACCGGCCGACCTGGTCGCCCGCTGGCTGCGCCTGGTCGCGGCGGACGCGGAGTTGTCGCCGTACCTCATCGGGGTTGACCTGGGCCGGCTCGCCGCGCACCTGGCGACCGTGCTCGACGGGAACGCAACCCAATGGTGCGGTCTGGGGCTGTCGGAGGCGCAGCACCGGCGGGTCGTCGACTACCTGGAGGGCGTCCTGCGGGCGGCCGAGCTGCCGGACGGCCGGATTGCCCAGGTCAGGCGGGCGTTCGAGGTGGCCGCATGAGCCTCGCCGCCGCTTGGGCGTCGGTCGACGACCGGGCGGCCGGCGACTTCTGGTGCACCCTGGAGGACCGCCGCCCCGGCCTGCTGCCGCAGCGCGAGGCGTCGCTGTTCTTCGCCGCGCTGGGCGGTCTCGTGGCCGGCGACGATGACCGGGCGGGCCGGGCGGCGCTGCTCATGGTGCTCGGCCGCGCGTACCGCCGCTACGACCTCCTCCCACACGCCACCACCCTCGGCGACGCGCTGCTCGCCACCCTGGCCCGCCACGCACCGCATCCCCTGTGGACGACCGTCGGGGAGCGCGCCGTGGACCGCGCCACGCACGCCGTCCGTCGCGCCGCCGCCCGCGTCGGCGACGGCCCGGCCTGGTGGCCCGCCCAGGTGATCGGCCACGAACGGCCGTCACCCGGCATCGCCATCGTGACGGTACGTCCCTGGCGGCGGCTGCCCCACCACCCCGGCCAGGCCGTCCCCGTCTGCACACCACGCCTGCCCGGCCGCTGGCGCTGGCTCTCCCCGGCCAACGCCCCACGCGCCGACGGCACCGTCGAGCTACACGTCCGCGCCGTACCCGCCGGCGCCGTCTCCCACCGCCTGGTCCATGACGTACGCCCCGGAGAGCTGCTCTGGCTCGGCCCACCCGGCAACACCGGCCTACGCCTCGACCCGGCGCGTACCGGCGACCTGCTGCTCGTCGCCGGCGGCACCGGTCTCGCGCCGCTGCGCGCCCTGGTCGAACAGGTCGCCGCCGCACCGGACGGCCGACGGGTGACCCTGGTCGTCGGCGTCCGCGCCTTTGTCGACCTGTACGACGCGATAGCGCTCGACAAGCTGCAATGCGCCCACGACTGGCTGACGATCGTGCCGGCATTCTCCGACGACCCCTGCGCCGAGCCGGCCGAGCAGGGCGACGCCCTCACCATCGCCCTCGACCACCATCAGCCCGACCAGGACATCTACCTGTGCGGCCCGCCCGCGATGCTGGCTGCCGCGCGACCACGGCTGTTCGCTCTCGGTGTCCCCGCCGCCCGCATCAACCTGCCCGAGAGCTTCACCCGCTGATGGCCGTCTACCGCAGTCGACACACCCTGACCGGGCCGCTCACCCCCGACCGGGTCGCCGCTCTGAACCTGCCCCGCACCCGACTCGGACGCCGTGGCTACGAACCCGAGCACGTCAACGCGCTGCTCCACCGCCTCGCCCACGAGTTGCACGAACAGGGCCGCCAACTCGACCTCGCCCAGGCCGAGAACCACCGCATCAAGAGCGCCCTGCGCACCTGGCAGACCCGACAGACCAGGACCCGGCACGACATGTCGCGTACGCCGGACGTTGCAGGAGGTCCGGATGCGTGAGCTGCTGGATGCGGCGACGCGGCAGCGGCTCAGTCTTGCCGAGTACGACGCCGACTTTTACGGCGACCGTCGAGTCGACCGACGGCCCCATCCTCAAGAGCGAGCGGACCCAGACGTTTCGCGAGCCGGGCAGCCCCAGTTGGGAGGCATACGCCGATGGCCAGTGGGAGGAGCTTCGGATCGCTGTCGAGCCGAATCCGGAGGCGTTAAGGCCCATTCGGGCACCACGAGCCGAGCATGTCGGTCCAACTATTCGGTACCACCGCACAAATGATCAAGGCCCTGGGTTGGCTGATTGCTGATTATGGTCAACCATCCAGGCGATGGCCCATTCAGGATCGGACCACCGAGGGTGTTCCTGTGCAAACCAATCCGTCACCTGACGCGGGCAATGGTTACCCGCAGCCATCGGACCCGACCCAGCCGATCTCACCACCCGCGTCGTACCCGACCGCGCCCGGCCAATATCCACCGCCGCAGGCCGCGCCGTATTCCGGCCCGCCCGCCGTTCATCCGCCGCAGTCGGCTGTGCCGTACTCGGGCCCGCCGGTGGGTTACCCGCCGCAGTCGGCTGTGCCGTACCCGGGCCCGCCGGTGGGTTACCCGCCGCACTCGGCTGTGCCCTACTCCGGCCATCCGGCCGCGTATCCGCCGGGGCCGTACGCGCCCCAACCGCCGATTCCGCCCCACCAGGCATACCCGTACCCGGCCCAGCAGGCGCCCTATCCGCCGCAGTTCGCCGCGCCGATGCCTCCACCCGTCTACACCAGGGACTACATCGGCACCGGGTTCCACGTAGCCCACATCACGCTCTCCGTGCTCACCGGTGGATGCTGGCTGCCGGTATATGGCTTGCTCTACTACAAAAAGTCTCGACCGAAGACCGTGACCACCTACGGGCGGTGACGTCGAGTCATTTGCCTCCGACGGTATGACGACGGGCATCCCCGGCGCTGACGGGATCACGGAAACGGATTCGCATCGGTAGCGTTCGGGGATGCCCGATGCCGTAGATCTGCTGGCCGACTTCACCGCACCGCAGCCGTACACCAGGGACACGGTTGCCCGCGCTCCCCGCTCACCCGGCGTGCATGTGGTCCTGGAGCACGGTGTGGTCATCTATGTGGGACGAACGAAAAATCTCCGGGAGCGCCTTCGGCAGCATCTGACCGGAGACCGAATCGCGTCGGTCCTGCACGAACAGGTCGGCCACGAACTCGACAAGCGAGGCGCCGAGGCGACCGCCTCCGACGTTGCGGACTGGTTGGCTCAGCGCGAGGTCCGCTGGCACGAAACCGACAACCCGGAGGGCGCGAAGGAATCCCTGGTAGTGGCCTTGAAACCCCGCTTCAACCGACAGGTCCCCAAGTAGCAGAGATGCGTCGGGAGAGAGGGGCACCGTTAAGCGTCGAGGTGGCGCCGGATCTGAACGCTTCCGGGAGAAATACATGCGTACCAAGAAATAAGCCCAGCGGGTCGGTCCGAGCGTCCGTACGCGTGCTCGGTCTCGTCGTGGCCGGAGCGGTGATCGCCCCGGCGAGCCCGGCATCCGCGGCGGTCCCCGGCCTGGTGCGAGTCTGCGCCACCAGCGTCAGCAACTCCGCCGACTCTCACAGCGCCACGGCGACCTGCCCGGTCGGGAAGGTGCTGACCGGTGCCGGGTACGAGCTGAACGGTGTCACCAGTGAGTGCATTGTGGACGACTTCCGTCCCAACGATGGTCCCGCGACCGCCCCCACGTCGGCCGCCTCGGGTGCGTAGGAGAAGGACCCGTTCGCCGGCAACTGGTCCGACACGGCGTATGCCATCTGCGCCACGGCGTAGCAGTCACTCATCCGGTGTGGCCGCCCCGCGCGTTCGCGGGGCGGCTGCGCCGTTGACCGGTCGGCTCAGGAGCCGCCCTGGCGCTGGACCCGTCCGTCGCCGGAGACCTTGGCCCGACCCAGGTCGCGTTCAGTGCCAGCGGGGCCGGTCGCGGTACGGCTGTGTCGTTGGTCGGGCGAGTGCTCCACGGGCGAACCCTGACGGCCCCGAGCGCCGCTGCCCGGATGGCGCTGGCCTCGTGCCGACTCGCCGCCGCTGTCGTGTTTGTTCTGCTTGTGGCTACCCATGGCTTGCGCGTACCCGGTCACCCTGCGGCTAGTCATGGACCCAGGTCGGCGGCCGTGTCGGACCCGGAATGTAGGGCGGACGGCCGATCTGGAGCAGCCCGGCCTTTCGTGCGTATGAGGGAAACTCCGCCCCGGTACACGGCAGTCGGTGCTGTGTCTCGCGCAGTGCGTCGATGATGGCACCGGCGTTGACTTCGGTGAGCCTGCCGGATCGGCACCGATCTGCGAGAAGCCAGATCGTCCCGTGCACCTCCAGCCCGTAGGCACGGCCCACTTTGGTGGCAATGCGGTCATCGGTGACCGCCGTACCGCCGTGTATCTCGGCCGCTGCGAAGACGCTCGCCTCACCGACGTCTCGTCTGTCGGCGCCGATACGACGTACCCAATCCGAAAAGCACCGGATCTCGGTGATTGTGTCGAGTGCGATGACGTCGATCCAGGCAAGCTTCAGCGCCGCGGTGAGAGCCGGCTCCCGCTGCGCACTGGTGCGGAGCTCATCGAGCACGACGGCGGTGGTAGCCGCGCGCCTTCCAACGATCAGGTCCGCCAGCACGTCGAGCCGGTCGGCGAGGGCGAAATGGTGCAGCACGGTGGTGTCGAAGACGAGCAGTGGCTCGCAATCCTGACCTGCGTTGCTCACGGTGCCAGGTCTGTTTCATCGCGCGCGGGCAGGTCATCCAGCCCGATCTGGCCATGTAGGAGTTCGACCGCGCGGGCGTCCGATACGAGATACCGGCGCCACGCCTCCATGACGGCGTGCGAATAACCCGGCGGTACGCGAATGGCGTCGAGATCTGGCTGGGGGGCCCAGCCAACCGCATCCATGATCTCCGCCCGGGTTGGGGTGGTTCGGCTCCAGCGCGCCGCTGACGCATCGAGCCACCCAGCGCGTTCCGCCTGGCGCACGGTCAGGGACCATGACGTGCGGTAGCGCGCGGTGAGCTGGATCATCTCTTCGCGGGAGGCTGGACGGCTGTTGACATCGCCGAACGCGGCGACTGGAAGGAGCAGCTCGGCGGCGAAAGCGTTGATCAGACTTTCCCGATCGGCGCGGGAAACGTGTACCGCCAGATCGCTGGAGTATTCGTCGCCCAGAACCAGGTGGCCCAGCTCGTGGGCGGCGGTAGCTCGACGCCGGCCAGGATCTCCCTCCAAGCTGACGACCGACACTGCCAGGTCCCCGTCCACCATCGATGCGCCTTCTCCCGGAAGGTCACTGACGAGGACGTACTGGCCGCTGCGTTCACAGAACTCCATCAGGGTGTCAATCGGCTCCGTACCAATCCCCCGCCTGTCACGCAGCCATCGAGCAGCGATACGGGCGTCATCATCGGAGGTGACACTCCCCTCGTACCGGACGGGACTGACGAGGGTGAGGGTGCCGGCGTCAAGTAGCTGGCGGACGTCCCTGAGCCAGGAGGCGAGTGTGATCTCCAGTCGTTGAGAACGCCTCGCCACGTCTGTGTCGTTGTCTTCGGCCATGAGTTCCGAGCGGCGCGAGATCACCGCCGATCGTCGCTCAAGCAGGTGATCGATAGGTACGTCGAGTGCGGCCGCGAGCCTGATGAGTTCCAAGGCGTCTACCCGCCGAACGCCGGACTCGATCTTGGCGATCATCGTTCGATCGAGGCCGAGTTGAGCACCCAGTTCGGCCTGAGAGAGGCCAGCCCCCAGTCGGGTCTGGCGCACCTGCTCGCCGACCGTCGTCCAGTCGCCGGTTTCGGTCATGGTGCGATAATCGCACGCGCCCTTGCTCTACGTCTCGACCGTAGCGAATCGACATTACGGATCTAGATGGCGTTTACGCTCCTCGATACCCCGACATGGCGTTCTCGGCCGCCGGATGGTCGAGGCCGGCCATAACCTGCGGGCAGCGGAGATCCCCACGTAGGGCGGACTGCTCCGCGACTTGAGGGAGGTAGACATGCCCAGGCCATTACCGGGGGAGCAGGCCCCGATCACCGTAAAGCTGGACCGGTGGCGGGCGGGGTTGCCGCCGGACGCCTGGCCCGACAACTTCCCATCGAGCGGCGAGGTCTGGCGGCGCGACGCCTTCGCGGTGGCCGATGCGTACCGAGCCGGCTCGGCCACCGCCCGGCAACTGCTGACCGCTGTGCTGGTCTGGGGTTACGGACCCATCGGGTACGGGCCGTGGCGCACCGCCAGGTCGCTCGGCGCCGACCCCGATGGCAAACGCCTGGCGTACGCGCTTGAGGAGGTGTCCGCGTCAGCACCCGACGAGGACGCGTTGCGCACCGCGTACCGCCGCTTCCGCGACCCCAACCACGCTCGCCTGCCGTGGTTGGGGCCGGGATTGTTTACCAAGGTCCTCTACTTCGCCGGCTACCGGCGAGGGGTTGGCGGCGTGCAGCCGCTGATCCTCGACCGCGTCGTGGCCAGCCGTCTCCCCAGCGAGGCCGGCGTCGGCCGCCTATCGGGCTGGCTGTCCGAGGAGTGGCTCGCGTACCTACGCTGGGCGGCCGACCAGGCGCAGGCCAAAGGCGTTGAGCCGGACGCGGTCGAGATGGCCGTCGTCAACGACCACTGAGACGGCTACGACACAGCGCGCAGGCGGGCGTCGAGGGCGTCGAGGTCGGGGACGAACCAGATGTGCCCGGCCTGGTTCGACTCGTGCACCAGGGCCCGTAGCGCCGAGCTGCCGTCCAGGTGCGCCGAGATGTCACCGACGACGGCGAGCCGCAGCCGGTAGTTGACGAACTTCTGCATCACGTCGCCGGCGAAGCGGGTGCCCAGCGAGAAGAAGCGTTCGTCGAGTCGGTTGGCCGGCACTGCGACCACCTGTGCGCCGGCGAAGGCCGCGCCGATCAGGTCCAGCGCGTCCTGTTCGGTGGCGACGGTCGGGCCGGCCGGGTCGCAGATCAGCACCGGCACCCCGGCGCGTTCCTGGATCTCGTCAGGCATCGTGGACCTCCCGGTCGAGTAGGCCGTTGTCGGCATTGAGGACGGCGTCGAGCAGGTGCAGCACCTCGGCGGTGCCGGCGGGATCACCGAGGATGATGATCTTCAGGCGGCGGCGGTCATCGTCGTGCACGGTCTGCACGCGCAGCGGCCGGGCCGGGTCGTGCCCGGTGTTGACGCTGGCCAGCACGAGCGTGCCGAGCCGGTCGGCGGCGACCCGGTCGACACCGTCGATCTGCACGATGCTCGACACCTCGGCCTGGCCGGCCACGGTGGCGGCGGGCGGCCGTCCGGTGAGCGCGTCGAGGTCACTGGCGGCGATCCGGTACTGCTTGCCGATCCGCACGGCGTGCAGCCGGCCGGAGCGGATGTAGCCGCGCACCGTCCGCACGTGCAGGCCGAGCCGGTCGGCAACCTGCTCTACCGAGTACATTTCTTCCGTCATCGTTCCCTATCCTACCTCTACAGGGAACGATGAGGAATCATGCGCCTTAGGCTGTCACATCTCGACGCTCAGCGTCGGTGGGGTCCAGTACCGTCTGGGACCCATGGACGCGCGGGTCGGCGACGCCATCATCGGGCGGGATCACCCCGCGGCTCTGCTGCGCGCCGAGCTGGATTGGGCCGCCACCAGCCACGGCGGTTTTGTCCTGGTCACCGGTGAGCCGGGCATCGGCAAGACCACCCTCGTCACGTCGGTGGCGCGGGAGGCCCGCCGGCGCGGCGCGCTCGTGCTCGGCGCGGCCTGCTGGGATTCCGACAGCGCCCCCGGCTACTGGCCGTGGGTGCAGGTCTTGCGCGCCCTGCGCCGCTCCGCCGACGACTGGGCGCTCGCCCGACCGGACGCCGAGCCGGCCCTCGCCGCCCTGCTCGGCGAGACCGGCACCGGTGACGTGCCCGGCCTCGCCGCCACCTGGACCGCTCCGGACGAGGGCAGCCACGTCGCCGACCAGGAGGCGTTCGCCCTGTACGACGCGGTGACCGCCGCGCTGGTCGCGGTCTCGGCGCGCCGACCGGTGGTGGTCGTCCTCGACGACCTGCACTGGGCCGATCCGGCCTCGCTGCGGCTGCTGGCGTTCGCCGCCCAGCACACCTGGTTCGAGCGGCTGTTGCTGATCGGCACGTACCGCGCCGCGGAGGTCGAGGCGCCGCCGCACGCTCGCCGGCGGCCGGCTTGCGCAGGCCGAGCAGGCGGGCGAGGAGCACCAGGTTCTCCGTACCGGTCAGGTCCTCGTCGACGGAGGCGTACTGGCCGGTGAGGCTGACCCGGCTGCGGACCTGGTCAGCCTCGGTGACCACGTCGTGCCCGAACACCCGCGCGGTGCCGCCGTCGGGGCGCAGCAGCGTCGCCAGCACCCGGACCGCGGTGGTCTTGCCCGCCCCGTTCGGGCCGAGCAGGCCGTAGACGGTGCCGGCGGGCACCCGCAGATCCATGCCGGCCAGCGCCCGGGTCTCCCCGAACGAGCGGGTGAGCCCTTCGGCCTCGATGGCCAGTCCGGTGGAGCGTCTGTTCATCATCCGTACCTCTCGTCCGATGGCCGGGACGTCGTGGTTGGTGAGAGCAACGACGCCGCCCACTAAAGGGCGCGAGGTGAGGACCGACCGCCCGCTAGATCGGAACTAGCGGGCGCCGTTCCGGGCCGGAATGTCGGTGGGATCGGCTTGACTGGGGTCGACGAAGGGGACGGAATGGCGCAGGTACGCATCGAGCCGTGGCACGAGGATGATCTCGACCTGCTGCGGCAGCTCAACTCACCGGACACGCGCAGACACACCGGCGGCCCGGAGACCGACGAGCAGGTGCTCGCCCGACACGACCGGTACGTGCACTTCGCCGAGGGCGGGCAGGGGTGCATGTTCACAGTGGTGCTGCCCAACGGCGCGCGGGCGGGCAGCGTCGGCTACTGGGCCCGCGAGTGGCGCGACCAACCGGTGTACGAGCTGGGCTGGGCGGTGCTGCCCGCGTACCGGAGGCAGGGGCTGGCCACCGCCGCGGTGCGCGCGGCTCTCGACGTGGTCCGCGCCCGACGGGACCGGCGCTACGCGCACGCGTACCCGTCCGTCGACAACCCCGCCTCGAACGCGGTCTGCCGCAAGGCGGGCTTCATTCTGCTGGGCGAGACGGATTTCGAGTACCCACCCGGGCACCTGATGCGTGCCAACGACTGGCAGCTCGACCTGACCGCCCCGCCGGCCGACGGCTCCTGACCCGGGCGAAGAGCGCCATACCGCAGAGTCGTCCGGACGGCTCTGCGGTATGGCGCTCGAAGGACAGGTGCCCGCCGGGCGGCGGGCTCAGATCAGCGGGGCACGTAGGCGAAGGTGTCCGGGTTCGGGCCCTGCCGCCCGGCCTCACCCTTGTTCAGTGCGGTGATCCGCTCCATCGCCGCGTCGTCCAGCTCGAAGTCGAAGATGCGGGTGTTCTCCTCGATCCGCTTCGGCGTGGTCGACTTCGGGAAGATGATGTCGCCGCGCTGCCCGTGCCACCGCAGCACGACCTGCGCCGGGGTGCGACCCACCTGCTCGGCGATGTCGACGATGGTCGGGTCGTCCAGCACCTTGCCCTGCGCGATCGGCGACCACGCCTCGGTGGCGATGTCGTGCTCGCGGCCGTAGGCGCGGACCTCGTCGTTGGTGAAGTACGGGTGCGCCTCGATCTGGTTGACCGCCGGCACCACGCTCGCCTCGTCGATCAGCCGCTGCAGGTGCGGCACCTGGAAGTTCGACACGCCGATCGAGCGGGCCCGACCGTCGCGCTGGAACTCCTCCAGCACCTTCCAGGTCGAGACGTAGTCGCCGTCGTACAGCGTCGGCAGCGGCCAGTGGATCAGGAACAGGTCGATGTAGTCCATCTTCAACGCGGCCAGCGTCGAGTCGAACGCCTTGCGCGCGTCGTCCGGGAGGTGGAAGCCGTTGTTCAGCTTGCTGGTCACGTAGACGTCGCCCCGGTCGAGGCCGGACATGCGGATCGCCTCGCCGACCTCGGCCTCGTTGCCGTACATCTCGGCGGTGTCGATGTGCCGGTAGCCCGTCTCCAGGGCCGTGGTCACCGCCGCGACGGTGTCCTTCGGCTCGATCTGGAACACCCCGAAGCCGAGCTGCGGGATGGTGGTGCCGTCGTTCAGGCTGATATCAGGAATCGTGACTGCCACTGCGGCTCCTTCGCGTCTTCGTTACCCATCATCCATACCCGCGCGGGTGGACGATTCACCGTCCAACGCGAGGTGACGAGCGCAACGTTGGCCCGCTTCACCCGGTTGTGTCGAACAACACCGGCCAGGGCCGTGCCGCCGGCACCGAGGGCGGCGTGGGCGGCGCCGGCTCGGCGACGGCCAGCACCTCGGCGGCGAGCTGCCCGACCATCGGGGCCGCCGGATGCGCCGACCGTTGCGGCCAGACCGCCGAGGTGCGCTTCGTCAGCGAGGTGTCGGCGATCGGTCGCCACGCGATCCGGGGTTCCCGGCGAGCCAGCGTCGCCGGCTCCACGGCCACCCCACCGCCGGCCAGCACCAGCCCGAACAGGAATTCCGGGTTGCGCGCCGGCCGCACCCGCTCCGGCCGCCACCCGTGCCGCCGGCACACCGTGAGCAGGTGGTCGTGCCAGCCCGGCGCGGTGGCCCGGGGCGCGGCCACCAGGTCAAGGCCGGCCAGCGCCGCGAGCGGCACCTCCCGGCCTCGGGCCAGCGGCGAGGTCCGCGGCAGCAACACCCCCAGGGGTACGTCCACCGGGGCGCCGAAGCGCAGCCCGTCCGCCTCGACCGGATGGTGCACGAGCCCCACGTCCAACCGCCGCTCGGTGAGCATCCGCACCTGCTCGGCGGTGGTCAGCTCGTGCAGCTCCACGTCCAGGCCGGGCGCCCGGCCGGTGAGCTGGTCCAGCAGCGCGCGCAGCGTCACCGCCGGGGTCTCCGGCGGCACACCCGCACGCAGGATGCCCAGTTCGCCCGCGCGGACCTGCCCCATGAGGTTGCGCAGCCGGCCCTCGCCGGCGAGCAGTTCCTCCGCCTCGGCGAGCAGCAGACCGCCGGCGGTGGTGAGCCGCACCTGGCGGCGGGAGCGGTCGAACAGCTCGACCGCGAGTTCCCGTTCCAGCCGCTGGATCGACTGACTCAACGGCGGCTGGGCCATCCCGAGCAGATCCGCCGCCCGCCCGAAGTGCAGCTCGTGGGCGACCACCACGAAGTGCCGCAGGTGCCGGAGCAGGTCCACGGCCCGGACCCTACGCCAGCGGCGGAGCACCGCCACTGGATACCGTGCCCGGGTGGACGTCAGGGAGCGGATCGAGGCCATCTTCGCGGGCGTCGGGGTGACCGCCAGCCTGCACGCCGTGGACCTGGACGCCGTGGACCTGGACGCCGTGGACGCGGTCGACCCGGACGCGGTGGACCGGCAGGTCGGGGTGCGGGCCGACGAGCAGGTGGTGATCGCGTCGATCTTCAAGATCCTGCTGGTGCTGGAGTTCGCCCGGCAGGTCGACGCCGGCCAGCTCGACCCCACCGAACGGGTCCTGGTCACCGCCGCCGACCGGCTCGGCGGGTGGGGGCTGGCCGGCTGCGTCGACGACGCCGAGGTGTCGCTGCGCGACCTCGCGTACTTCGCCATGTCGGTCAGCGACAACACGGCCGCCGACCTGCTGCTGCGCCGGGTCGGCCCGGACCTGCTGCCGATGCTCGCCGCCGAGCTGGGCCTCACCCGCACCCGCGTTCTCGGCGGTCCTCGGGAGCTGGTCGAGATGATGCTCGCCGACGTGGGGGCGCGGACCGAGGCGGAGTTCGCCCGGATCTTCCCGACGCTGCCGGCGGAGCGGGTCCAGGCGATGCGGGTCTTCGACCCCGCGCACACCACCAGCAGCACCGCCCGGGAGATCACCCGGCTGCTCACCCTGATCTGGCGGGACGAGGCCGGGCCGCCGGCGGCCTGCGCGATGGTCCGCGGCTGGATGGCCCGGCAGCTCTTCTGGACCCGGCTGGCCGCCGGCTTCCCGCCCGGCGTCCGGGTCTCCGGCAAGACCGGCACCCTGCCCGGCCTGCACCTGGAGGCCGGCGTCGCCGAATATCCCGACGGCGGCCGGTACGCCATCGCCGTCTTCGCCCGCGCCGACGAGCTGACCCCGCGCCGGATCGACGTGGACCTGGCGATGGGAACGGCCGCCCGCACGGCGGTCGAGGCGTTGCGCGGCGACTGAGTTTTCCGGGCGTCCGAGCGCCGAAGGGCAGTCGTTGAGCAGGCACGATATGCCATGCCATATGGGAGCTGACAGCGTTCGATCTTGGACCGGGACGCGGTGGCGCTGGTTGGCTCGTGCCGACCGATCACCCGAGCACGGGGAGTAGATCCGCATGTCCAACCTCGACCGCCGTCGCTTCCTGCGGGACGCCGCAGCCACCACCGCCCTGGTCTCGGCCGGCGGCCTCGCCGCCACCTCGACCACCCCGGCCCAGGCCGCGCCGCCGGCCGCCGCGCCGACGCCCGAACGCCGCCGCACCGGCGCGGTCAGCTTCCGCTGGTGGGGTACGGCCGGCTGGCGCATCGACATCGCCGACCGGACCGTCCTGGTCGACCCGTTCCTCAGCCGGATCGACACCGGGCTGTTCACCGGCGCGTTCACGACGGACACCCCGTTGACCGTGCGCGCCGACGTGATCGACCCGCGCGTCGAGAAGGCCACGAGCGTCCTGGTCACGCACACCCACTGGGACCACTTCATGGACGTCCCGTACATCGCGGCGCGTACCGGCGCGCGGGTGTTCGGCACGCTCACCGCGTACCACCTGGGGTTGGCCTCCGGGGTGCCGTCGACGCAGCTCAGCGCCGTGAAGGGCGGGGAGGTGCTCGACTTCGGCGACCACAGCGTCGAGGTGGTCGGCTCGCTGCACAGCCGCAACGCGTCGTACTCCGTGGCCTTCCCCGGAGTGCGGGTGAGCCAGCCGGCGCGGCCGGCGACCATCGCCGACCTCCCGGAGGGCGACACGCTGGGCTACCTGCTGCGGGTCGAGCGCGGCCCGTCGGTCTACTTCACCGGAGCCAGCGACGTCGCCGAGCGCAACCTGACCGGCCTGGCGCCGGACGTGGCGATGGTGGCCATGCAGAGCGCCACCACCACCGGCGACTACCTGCCCCGGCTGCTGGCCGGTCTCGACTACCCGAAGGTCGTGGTGCCGGTGCACTGGGACAACTTCGAGACGCCGTTGCGGAACCCGCCGGTCGTCGCGCCGGCCGACCGCGACCGGCTCGACGACATGATCGCGGCGGTGCGTCGGATCTCGCCGCGCAGCCGGGTGCTGGTGCCCGAGTACGAGACCGCGTACCACTTCTGACCGGTTCCGGGCGGGCGTCCGCGCCCGCCCGGTCAGCCGGCGGCCAGCTCCGCCAGGGCGCGCACCGACTTCCAGTTGCGGGTGGTGGCCACCACGCCGAGCTTCTTCTCCAGGTAGGCGTTGGTGAACTTCGTCCGGCCGTAGCCACCGTCGGGGAAGTGCAGGAAGACCTCCCGGCCGGTCACCGTGAACGACACGTTCTCACCGCCGGGCACGGCGAGCGCGTCCACCGTGGCCTTCGCCGGAGGGGTCGCCAGGAAGGCCACCAGCAGGAGCTTCGGATCGTCCTCGACCTCGGCGTACGGGTTGCCACCCGCCACCGCCGCCAACTCCCGGCCGCTGCGGACCAGCACCGGCACGGTCAGCCCCAGCTCGTCGGCGAGCGCCCGCTCGATGCCGGCGGCCAGCTTCTCCGCGTCGCGCACGGTGCTGCTGAAGGCCACGTTGCCGCTCTGCAGGTACGTCGCGACGTCCTCGTGCCCGAGGTCGGTGACGATCCGGCGCAGGTCGGCCATGGCGAGGCGGGTGGTGCCGACGTTGACTCCGCGCAGCAGCGCGACGTACCGGGTCATGGCTCCTCCTGGGTGCACGGCCGACCGGCTCAGCGTAGGTCGGGCGGCCACGGTCCGCCGGGAGCCACCAGGCCCGTTTCGTGTACGACAAGCGGCGCCCCCCGCTAGGCCGCTCTGGCCGCTACCGTCGATGGATGCGATTCGCGCGCCCGGTCGGGCTGCTCCTGAGTGCCGCCGCCGTGCTGCTCTGGGCGGTCGGCATGACGGTGTGGCAACCGTTGACCGAGCCGATCGGCCCGTGGTCGGAGCGGCTGCCGGGCAACAACGCCTACTGGGCACGGGATCTGCGGTTCGTGGCGATCGTCGCGATCGTGCTCGGGCTGCTGCTGGCCGGCCGGGGGCAGCTCCGGTGGAGCGCTCCGGCGGTCGTGCTCGGCGGGCTCTGGATCGCGGCCGACGTGGCGATCGACCGGGCCGACCCGGGCGGCACGGGGTCGACCATCCTGCTCGCCGTCTACGGTGCGGCGGTGCTCGGGGTGCTGGCGGCCGTCCTCTCGTGGCGGGACCGCGGCCGGCCCCCCACCACCGACCGGCGGGTGTTGACCGGCACGGCCTGCGTGGCAGGGGTGCTGGCGGTGGTGGCCGCCGGCATCGAGTCTCCGACCGACCGGGAGCCGGAGCTGACGCCGGCGGCCTTCGCCACCGGCGTACTCCTGGTCGCCCTGACCGTCGTCGTCGCCCTGGCGGCGGCACCGGCCCGCACCCGGGGGCGCTGCCTGCTGGCCGTCGGGCTCGGCGCGGTCGCCGTCGGCGGTGTCGCGCTGGGCCGGACGGTCCCGCCCGGCCCGCGCATCCTGCCGATGATCGCGCTCGGCGGGGTGCTGCTCACCGGCGTCACCCTGCTGGCGTGGGACTGGCCGGGCGGTCGGCCGGTGTGGCGGCGGCACGCGCGCTAGCTACTCCACGACCGGCAGCACGACCTCGTTGCGGCGCAGGAACCACGGCTTCCACGGTGGGTCGAAGCGCACGTACCGGATCGCGCCGGTCGGTTGCAGCCCGGCCGCGGTCACCGACCGGCCGAGCATGGTGGCCCGCTGACTGAACGCCTGCTCCGTCCACCGCCCGGAGAACCGCATCGCCGCCGCCAGGCGTGCCGGAACCTCGCGGATGCGCACCCGGGTGTCCACCGGCTCGGGCAGGGTGGCAGTGGTGAAGGTGGCCGGCATGACGAACTGGATCAGGTACGCGCCCGGCCGCTCACCCTCGATCTGGACCACCGGCACGGTCATGGCGATCTTCTCCGAGTCGCTGGCCGCCGACATCACCGGCCCGGCCGAGCCGATCGGGTGCCGGGCCCGGTTGGCGCCCCCGATGTAGGCGGCCAGCGGCCGGAACGCCTCGATCGGGGCCCGGGTGAACGACGCCTGGATCTGCACCTCGGCCACCAGGTGAGCCGGGTAGCGGCGCAGCTCGAAGCCGGGGTGTCGGGACACCACCCGGTACGGCTGCTGCTCGGTCATCGCGCGCTCCCAGGATCTCCTGGGACAGACGCTACCGCCCCTCCCGCTCCCGCTCGGCCGAAGTCGGTTGTCCCGCACCGGCGACGACGACCCGCCAGTACTGGCGTTTGCCCTCGTCGCGCAGCACCACCCCGAGCCGGCCCAGCTCCCGCCGCAGCTCCCGGGCGTCGTCGCGGCGGTCCCGCTCGATGGCGCGCTCCCGGGCACGCAGCAGCGCGTCCGCGCCGGCGGGCAGACCGGGCAGGTCGGGCACCCACAGCCGGTACGCCAACCGGTGGGGATCGTCGTCCGCCCAGGCCCAGCCGTGCGCGCGGAACGCGGCGGCGAGCCGGGCGGCGGGCAGGTCCGTCGACTCCCGGACCAGTTCCGCCCCGTCGGGGTCGAGCAGCACCAGGTGCTTGTCGGCGACGAAGACGACCCGGGTGTCGGCGCGTGCGACGGTCCGGTTCTGGTCGGCGCGGCGCAGCCGGACCTGCGCCGCGTCGACGCTGACGATCAGCCGTTCGGCGGTGCCGATCCCGGCGAGGACCAGGCCGGCCAGGGCGCCCACGGCGATCGTGCCGGCAGTGGCCTGCGGCTCGGGCAGCCGGTCCAGCCACTCGACGAGGTCGCTGAACGGCACCCAGGGCAGCCGGGCGAGCCAGCCTGTCGTCGCCGCGAGGAGCCATCCGGCCCCCGCGCCGAGCAGCGGGAAACCACCCCACAGGACCGCCAGCTCCAGCGGCCCGCCGCTGACCGTGGTGCGCGGACGGTAGCCGGCCAGGTCCATGGTCAGGACACCTCGCGGCGGAGCGTCCGGACCATGCCGACGGCCAGTGGCAGGACCATCCAGACCAGCAGGGACACCGACATCCGCCCCCACTGCTCACCGGTGAGCGCGTCGCTGCTGAACAGCGGTTCCATCGTCTTGTTGGTGTCCAGCCAGCCGGATGGGCCGCGCAGGGGCCGGACCATCTCGCCGAGCACCGCCCACAGGGTGGGCAGCAGCAGATACCCCACGATCGCCAGCGGTGGATTGAGCAGCAACAGACCGAAGGCCGCACCCATCAGCACGCTGGCGACCTGGAGGATCGCCGCGTTCAGCAGCAGCGACCAGTCGAACTGCCAGGTGCCCGCGCCGCCGGTGGCGGACGCCACGAGCGTGCCGACGGCGGCGACGGCCAGGCTGGCCAGCACCGAGGCGAGCGCGGTGAGCAGCACGGCGATCAGCTTCGCCCCGATCACCCGCTCACGGCGGGGCACCAGGGCGTACGTCGTGAGGGCGGTGCGTTGCGACCACTCGCTGGTGATCGACAGGATGCCCAGCACCGGCAGCAGCACCGACACCGGCAGCAGCGAGGGGACGAAGAAATCGAGGAAGGTCTGGTCGGCGTCCTTGGCGTAGATCAACTGGAGCGTGACGATCACGGCGGTGACCAGGCCGATGGTGATCAGCAGCCAACGGCCGGCCCGGGTGTCGACGAGCTTGCGCAGCTCCACGGCGGTGAGCCGGAGCAGCGACGGACGGCGTACCGCCGGGTGCTGCCGGGGCGCGACGGCGCCGGCGGCGGGTGCGGTGGTGGTGGTCATCGGACGGCCTCCTTGGTGGACTCGCCGGCGGTGAGGGTGAGGAACAGCTGTTCGAGGCCACCGCTGCCGGCGGGGCGCAGCTCGGCCAGGGCGACGCCCGCGTCGGCGGCGGCCTGGCCGACCGTCTCGGCGTCGGCCTGCACGAGCAGCCCGTCGGTGCCGTCGGTGGCGCTCAGACCCGCCGCGCCCAGTGCCCGGCGCAGTGCCGCGCCGTCGCGGGCCCGCACGAGCGTGCCGCCGCCGGCGAGCAGTTCGTTCTTGTCGCCCTGGGCCACGATCCGGCCGCCCCCGATCACCACCAGCCGGTCCGCGACCGCCTCCACCTCGCGCAGCAGGTGGGAGGAGAGCAGCACGGTGCCGCCCCGGTCGGCGAAGTCGCGCAGCAGGCCGCGCATCCAGAAGATCCCCTCCGGGTCCAGGCCGTTGGCCGGCTCGTCGAGGATCAACACCCGGGGGTCGCCGAGCAGCGCGTGCGCCAGCCCGAGCCGCTGGCGCATGCCCAACGAGTACGCCCGTACCCGACGCTTCGCGGCCACCGCGTTCAACCCGACCAGGTCGAGCTTCGCGGCGACCTCGCGCCCGTCCAAACCCATGGTGTACGCGGACAGCGTCAACGCCTCGCGGCCGGTGCGCCCGGCGTGCTGGGCGGAGGCGTCCAGCAGCACCCCGACCTCCCGCCCCGGGTTGGGCAGGTCGCGGTAGGGGCGCCCGGAGACGGTGGCCCGGCCGGCCGTCGGCGCGGTGAGCCCGCAGATCATCCGCATGGTGGTCGACTTGCCGGCGCCGTTGGGGCCGAGGAAGCCCGTGACCGTGCCCGGCTCGCACTGGAACGACACGTCGTCCACCGCCGGGTGTGGCCCGTATCGCTTGGTGAGGTTCTCCACGGTGATCATGCCGACGAGCGTGCCCGCGCCACCCGGCCATCCGCTGCGGCCGCCGGTCGGTGCCGTACCGACCTTGGTCGACGCTCCGGTCGATACTTTGGTAGCTGGCTGCCGGTGCCCGTTGCTGCCTAGCATGGGCGCGTGACCAGCCTCGCCGTCCCGGAACACCCCTGGCTGCTGCCGGGGGAGCTGGTCGTGCCGGGCGAACGTGACCGGGCACACCCGCGCCGCACCACGCGCGACTGGGTCGTGGACGGCCTCGCGTTCCTGGCCGGGCTGCTCTGGGTGCTGTTCACCACCGTGGACGCCCTGTCGCCCGCCCCGGAGACGGCGATTCCGCTGCCGCACGACTGGATGGTCGGCGTGGACGCGCTGCTCGGGCTGGCCTGCTGCGGGCTGCTCTGGGTGCGGCGACGGTGGCCGCTCGGGTTGGCGGTGGCCACCCTGCCGCTGAGCGCGTTCTCGCTGGCCGCGGCCGTCCCGCTGCTGATTTTCTACTTCACCGTCGTGGTGCACCGCCGCACCGCCGTCGCGATCGCGCTCACCGGTGCCGGCCTCGTCACCAACCTGGTCTTCAGTTGGACGCGCCCGGACCCGAGCTGGCCGTACTGGGCCACCGTGGCGTGGGGTGCGGTGATCACGATCGCCGTGCTGGCCTGGGGGATGTTCGTCCGGGCCCGGCGACAGTTGATCGTGTCGCTGCGGGAGCGGGCCGAGCGGGCCGAGGCCGAGCAGCAGTTGCGGGTCGCCCAGGCCCGGCACCTCGAACGCACCCGCATCGCCCGGGAGATGCACGACGTGCTGGCCCACCGGATCTCGCTGCTGAGCCTGCACGCGGGCGCGTTGGAGTTCCGCCCCGACGCGCCGGCCGACGAGGTCGCCCGGGCCGCCGGGGTGATCCGGGGCAGCGCCCACGCCGCCCTGCAGGACCTGCGGGAGGTCATCGGTGTGCTCCGCGCCGACGGCGGCAACGTCGGCGACGCCCCCGAGCCGCCGCAGCCCACCCTCGCCGACCTGCCCGCCCTGATCGCGGAGTCGCGCGCGGCCGGGATGCGGGTGAACGTCACCGACACCGTCGTCGCGTCGGCGGCCGTGCCGGCGGCGCTGGGGCGGGCCGCGTACCGGATCGTGCAGGAGGGCCTGACCAACGCCCGCAAGCACGCGGCCGGCGCGGCCGTCACAGTGGACGTGGCCGGTGGCCCGGGCGCCGGGCTGACCGTGGCGATCTCCAACCGGTGGCCGCTGGGTACGCCGGCCGGGGCCGAACCGCCGGGTGCTGGCGGTCTGCCGGGCGCCGGCACCGGGCTGGTCGGCATCACCGAGCGGGTCACCCTGGCCGGAGGCCGGTTGGCGCACGGGCGGGACGAGGCTGGCGACTTCCGGTTGGCCGCCTGGCTGCCGTGGCCGGCGTGACCGGGCCGGCCGGCGGGGCCGGGGAGGCCACCGCGCCGGTGCGGGTGCTGATCGTGGACGACGACGCGCTGGTCCGGGCGGGGCTCTCGATGATCCTCGGCGGCCTGCCGGACCTGCGGGTGGTGGGCGAGGCGGCCGACGGCGGCGAGGTTCCGGAGGCGATCGCCGCGTACGCCCCGGACGTGGTCCTGATGGACATCCGGATGCCCCGGGTCGACGGGCTCACCGCCACCGAGGCGCTCCGCGCGCGACCGAACCCGCCGGAGGTGCTGGTGCTGACCACCTTCGACGCCGACGAGCAGGTGCTGCGGGCGCTGCGCGCCGGCGCGGCCGGTTTCCTGCTCAAGGACACCCCTCCAGCGGACATCGTGCACGCGGTACGCCGGGTGGCCGCGGGGGAGGCGACGCTCTCCCCGACGGTGACCCGCACGCTGATCGACCACGTGACCGCCGCCGCCCCGGGTCTGGCCGGACCGGATCCGCGTCGCGAGCGGGCGCTGCGGCTGCTCGGCGGGCTCAGCGAGCGGGAGCGTCAGGTGGCGGTCGCGCTGGGGCGGGGCCGCACCAACGCGGAGATCGCGGGGGAGTTGTTCATGAGCGTGGCGACGGTGAAGGCGTACGTCTCCCGGCTGCTGGCCCGGCTGGATCTCAACAACCGGGTCCAGGTGGCCCTGCTCGTGCACGACGCCGACCTCGTCTGAGCGCCCGTTAGGGGGACGATTAGGGGGCCGGGGGTTGAACTTTCATCCGATGCCGGCCGTACCACTGCCCGAGGATGTCGGTGCGGTGAATCCGCCGTACCGCTGCCGAGCTGCGGGAGGCCTGCCGTGCGTGTTGGTGAGCAGTCGACGGATCCCATCGACCAGGTGCTGGGTGAGGTGCCACTGCCGGCGCCACTGACACCCGAGGATGTCCGGCTCGCGGTCCGGGCGGTGGTCGTGCACACCGCCGAGGAGTGGCCGACCGGGCCGCTGTGTCGCAACGACGGCGCCTCCTACCCGTGCCGACTGCACCGGTGGGGGCGTCGGGTTCTGGAGACACACGGGCTCAACGAGCGGCAGATCGAGGCGTTGATCCAGCACGGCAACCCGTTCGTGCACGTGCCCTTCCCGTTCACCGCGACCGGGCCGTCGTCCGCGCGTCCCACCGGCGCCCGGCCGGCGGCGACCGCCGGCTATCCGGCGCCGGCTCCCGGCCGCGCTGGGCTGCCGGCGCGACACCAGGCCGCGCGGGTCACCCCTGCGGGGGTACGACCTGCCTCTGCCGGCCGGCCGGTGACTCCCCCCGTCACCGCGCCGCGCTGGCCCCGGGCTAGCTGAACGGCGTTACCCCCGCCCGCCCTGTCCGGGGCGACACGACGTCGGCCCGACGCGGAGATTCCCCACCCGCGCCGGGCCGACGTCACACCGGCCGGCTCGTTCAGTCGTTACCGGCGCCGACGCCGCAGTCCGGCGCGGACCAGCTCGTCGTGTTCGAGCTGCGGTCGCTGTTGTTCTCGCGCCGCGAGTCGACGTGCACGTGGTCGTCGTGGTCGGGGTAGCCCGGTCCGTAGATCCCGCTGAAGCCGTTGTCACGGGCGCTCTTGGCCACGCGGCAGAGCGAGGACGTCCGCGAGGTGACGTCGGCGGCGTTGCCGTACAGGTGCTGGCTGTCCGACGCGCCACCGACCTGGTTGTTGCAGGCGCGGCTGCGGAATCCGCTCGACACGTTCAGCGGCTTGTCGCCGAGGCTCTTGCGCAACGCCTCCAATTTCCACATGGTGCGCAGCGCGTTCTGCTTCGTCTGGTCCGCCGACAGCGGACCGCCGCTCCACCCGCTGCCGCCGCAGCCGTTGTCCAACTCGTTGTAGGTGAAGTGCGCGGGTGTGCAGTCGTCGTCCTGGAGCTGGTACAGCTTGGCGTAGGTCTGCGGCCCCGCGATGCCGTCGGCGCGTAGCCCGTACGCCTGCTGGAACCGCTTGACCGCGGCGGCGGTCTTCGGTCCGTAGCGACCGTCGTTCTCCACGATGTCCCGGTAGCCGGCCCAGCCGGCGACCCGGATCTGCAGCTGACGGACGTCGTCGCCGGAGCGCCCCTGGTACAGGTTGCGGTTCCACGTGTAGCAGCCGTCCGCGTACGCTGCCGGCGCGGCGACCACCGACGCGATCGCTGCCCCGGGCATTGCCAGGGCGAAAGCGACAGCAACTCGCTTCAAGGTGTTTACGCGCACAGAAGTCCTCCCGATAGGAGAGCGAATGGGGTTGCTTCGGGACATCGACCGGGACGTCCCGTGATTTCCACCTTCGCACTGATCCGTGCGCTAGGCGGCAATTAACGGGAATTGTCCTCACGATTCGTTGTTTCTGGGCACTGGCTGTGAATTCGACTGATTTGCGAAACAGCCATTTCCCCCTGATCGACCCGGTGGCGCAAGAACCACACCGAACGTCGCATTCGGCCACACCCAGGGTGATGTTCCTCGCCCGTCGGGGGCCGGTAACGTCAGCCCCGGGCGACGGACTGGCGGAGGTGCACGTGGCACGCGGTGGCGTCTTCTGTGTCGAGGGTCAGTGGCACCGCGACCTCAACGAACGCGGTTCCGTGCTGCCCACCCTCGAACTGCTGGAGCGGCTGGGCAAGATCCGCTTCATCCACAAGGACGCGGCCACCCGCGACGAGCTGTTCTACTTCCTGGACCGCTGGCTGCTCAAGCAGTACGCCGACCACCGCGTCGGCTTCTTCGCCATGCACGGCGAGCCGAGCCGGCTCTGCCTCACCGACTGGCAGTCGGTGGAGCTGAACGAGGTGGCCGAGTTGATGGCCGGCCGCTGCGAGGGACGCCGGCTCTATTTCGGCAGCTGTTCGGTCCTACGCGCGTCGGACGCGGTGTTGCGCGAGTTCCTGGAGGTCACCGGGGCCGCCCTGATCTGCGGTTTCACCCGGGACGTCGACTGGGTCGAATCGGCCGCCTTCGAAACCGTCCTGCTCGACGTGCTGGCGAACGGGCAGCGGCACAATGCCGCCGAACTGCGGATGGGCTCCGCGCACTGGGCGCCGCTGGCGTCGTACCTCGGCTTTCGGGTGATCTATGCCAACGGCCGGGCCTGGCGCCCGGCCGGTCGGCCCCGCGTGCCCACCCAGGCGGTGCCCCGCGCCGCCGCCGGCCCCCGCTGATCCGCCGCGGCCGACCTGCCGACCTGCCGCCCGGCCGACCTGCCGCCGCTGGTCGGTGGCCACCCTGGTAGGAACGAGTGATGGCGCCCAGCATCGCGAAGAACACCCGGGTCGACCGGGACACCCTGCTCGACTTCCTCCGGCCTCGGCACCGTGTCGTGCTGATGACCACCCGGGCCGACGGCCGCCCGCAGTCCTCCCCAGTCTCCGCCGGCATCGACGGCCAGGGCCGGCTCGTCGTGTCCACCTACCCCGAGCGGGCGAAGGTGACCAACATCCGTCGTGACCCCCGGGTCTCGGCCTGTGTGCTGTCCGACGACTGGAACGGCCCCTGGGTGCAGCTCGACGGCACCGCTGAGGTGCTTGACCTGCCCGAGGCGCTGGAGCCGTTGGTCGAGTACTTCCGCAGCATCTCCGGCGAGCACCCGGACTGGGACGACTACCGGGCGGCCATGGTGCGCCAGGGCAAGTCGCTGATCCGGGTCACCATCGACGCCTGGGGCCCCATCGCCACCGGCGGCTTCCCGGCCCGCCTCGCCGACTGACCGCGCCTACTCAGTATGCGGCGGTGGCCGCCACCCCAGGCCCGGCGGCGCTCGAACCCCTGAGCGCGCCCGCACCCGCCGGATGGGTTGGCGTGCTGTAGAGCTGCCCCGAATATGGGGCGGGCGATGGCGGCGGCGCGTCCGTCGTGCCCCATATCTGGGGCAGCTCTACAGGGGGCGAGGGGAGGTCGGTTCGGCGGCTCGACAGTCGGTTGCGGCAATCGTCAGTACGCGGCGGTGAACCGCGCGTTGACGTACCGGGGCTGCTCGATCTCGTCGACGATCGCGACCGCCAGGTCCTCGTAGGTGAGCACCGACCGGCCCTGGTCGTCGGTGACCGGCTGGTCGGTGCCGGTGCGGTAATGCCCGGTGCGCTGGCCGGGGTGGAACTCCAGCGGCGGCGGTGAGACGTAGGTCCAGCTCACCCCGTCGGCGGCGGTGCGGTAGTAGTCCAGGGCGTCGGCCTGGCCCAGCGCCGCGTCCCGATACTGCTCCGGGAAGTCCGGCTCGTCGAGGATGCGGGTGCCACGGGGCGTGAGCAGGGTGGACCCGCCGCCCAGGTGGATGATCCGCGGTGCGGCCGGCATCGACCGCAGGGTGGTCACCAGGTTCTCGGCGGCGCTGCGCCACAGCCCGCGCTCGCCGCCGCCGATCGCCACCACCAGCGCGTCCGCCTCCGGGGCCAGATCCCGGACACTGCGCTCGCTGGTGGCGTCGCCGGTGACCGTCCGCACCCCCGCCGGCAGGTACGAGGTGGCCTCCGGGCGGCGGACCGCGGCGATCACCCGGTGCCCACGGTCGGCCGCCTCGGCGGTGACCCGCGACCCGGCGGTGCCGCCCGCGCCAAACACGACGATGGTGCTCACCAGCCCAGGCTAGGGCCGACTCGCCCCGGCGATGCCGTAATGACGAACCCCGCGGGGCGTTCGGGGGAACGTCGGACTGGCGTGGATCGACTACGGTGAGCCGAGCAAGATCCATTGACCTGAACGGGGAATCCATGAAGCACCTCTCCGCCCGTCGCCGGCTGCTCGCCTGGACAATGCCTGCCGCCCTGGCGCTCGCCGTCGTCCCCGCCCTGCCGGCTCAGGCCGCACCGATCAGCACGCCGACCACCGCTGTCACCGGCCCGGTCGACAAGGACCTCAACGGTGACGGCGTACCGGACCTGGTGACCGCCGGCGGCACCACGACGGGCCTCGACTCCGGCGTCTGGGCGGCGCGGGGCCGGATCAACGCGACCACCGGCGTCGGCACCGGCCGGGTGAAGGTCCCGGCGGTGAACATCGGCATCTACGGCAACGGCGTCACCGGCAACGAATCGCCGGCCGACTTCGACGGCGCCCAGATGATCACCGGCAGGTTCTTCGGCACCGCGAACCAGGACTTTCTGGCCTACTACCCGGGTGGCGACAACGCCGGTGGCGGCGTCATCATCAAGGGTGTCGGCGACGGCACGATGGCCAAGCCCTACAACGCCTCGGTCAGTCTCGCGCGCGAATTCCTGGCCGACGACTACGGCAACGCCCCGATCCAGCTCGTCAACGGGTACGTGGCGGACGGCGTCGGCGACGACATCCCCGACCTGCTCGGGATCGTCGGCGACACGACGAACGGCTACCGACTGGCCTACTACCCGAGCGTCTGGGCGGCGGGCCTCTACTTCAGGGTGGCGTTGAACACCACCACCCCGACCGGCGGCAGCGACTGGCAGAACTGGACCCTGGCCAGCACCGAGTTGGCTTCGGGCGTGGCCCTGGTGCTGCGCAACGCCACCACCGGCGACCTGTACCTGTGGCAGGGCGTGACGATGACCGACAACGGCGACGGGACCGGCGCGCTCGCCTACACCCAGTACCGGCTCGCCTCGGGCTGGAACACCGGTGCCGCGATCAGCAGCCTCGTCGCCGCCGACCTGAACGCCGACGGCGTGGTTGATCTGTGGGCGGTGTCCCCGGACGGCAGTGTGCGGGCGTACCTGATCTCGAACCTCTCCGCCACCCGGCCGGCGAAGATCCGCGCGATCCAGGCGCAGCAGCTCGGCTGAGCCGCGGTGCGGGCCCGCCGTGTCGACGGGCCCGCACCGGTCAGTCGACCAGGGCGGCGTAGACGAGCTGGCGCAGCTGGGAGCGCAGCGGGTACGTGCTCGACGGCATGAGCTGGGTGAACAGCAGCGCGGTGATCTCCTCGGCTGGGTCCACCCAGAACGCCGTGCTGGCGACCCCGCCCCAGTAGTACTCGCCGACGCTGCTCGGCACCCGGCTCGGGATCGGGTCCTCGACGACCGCGAAGCCGAGGCCGAAGCCGATCCCGTCGAGGGTGGTCTCGGCGAAGCCGCCGGTGGACAGGGTGCCCAGATCCTGCCCGCCGGGCAGGTGGTTGCGGGTCATGAAACGCACCGTGCGCGGCCCGAGCAGGCGTACGCCGTCCAGCTCGCCGCCGCGCAGCAGCATCTGCGTGAACCGGTGGTAGTCGGCGGCGCTGGAGATCAGGCCACCGCCACCGGAGAGCAGGCCGGGCTTGTGGTGAGCGAGCGTGCCGAGCCGGTCGTAGCGGACCGCCCGCCCGCTACGCGGATCCGGGGCGTAGAGCGCCGCCAGCCGCTCGGCCTCGTCGCCCTCGACCCACCAGCGGGTGTCCGTCATGCCCAGCGGGCCGAAGATCCGATCGGCGAAGAAGGCGTCCAGGCTCTGCCCGGAGACCACCTCGACCAGCCGGCCGAGCACGTCCGTGGCGACCGAGTAGCCCCACGCCGTGCCGGGCTGGAAGAGCAGAGGCAGCTCGCCGAAGGCCGCGCAGGCGGTGGCCAGGTCGACGTCCGCCGGCGGGTACAGGTCGTAGCCGGCCGCCCGGTAGAGCCCGTCGACCACCGAGGTCTGCATGAAGCCGTACGTCAGGCCGGCGGTGTGGGTGAGCAGGTGCCAGACCCGGATCGGCTCGGTCGCCGGCACGGTGTACGGCTTGAGCGCCGAGCCCTTCGAGTAGACCCGCAGGTCGGCGAACTCGGGCAGCCAGCGGCTGATCTCGTCGGTCAGCTCGAAGCGGCCCTCCTCCCACAGCATCATGGCGGCGACCGAGGTGACGGGCTTGGTCATCGAGTAGATCCGCCAGAGCGTGTCGGCTTCGACCGGGGCGCCCGACTCCCGATCTCGCAGGCCGTACGTCGAGGAGTGCGCCACCTCGCCGCGCCGGGTGACCACCACCTGCCAGCCGGCCAGCCGGCCGTCGTCGACGTACCCGCCGAAGTGCTCGTCGATCCGCGCCAGCCGCGCCGGGTCGAAGCCGATCTGATCGGGGTCCTTGCTCCGCGCCACGTTCACGTCGCCGAACCTACTCGCCGGTACGCCCCCGCCGGAAGGGGCCGCCCCCACCGGGCCGTCCCGAGGCGTCGGTGGGCGGCACTAGCCTGGCCGGATGCCGGAGTTGACCGAGGACATGACCTTCCGCCACGAGGACTGGTACGCCGAGGAGCTGACCGACCGCCAGTTCGTGGCGTGCGAGTTCTTCGACGTGGACCTGACCGAGGCGGTCACCCGTGGTGCGGTCTTCACCGGCTGCACGTTCGGCAACGTGCAGTTCAACGCGTCCCGGCATCTCGACTCGGCGTTCACCCGCTGTGTGTTCCGACGCTGCAACTTCTTCGAGGCCGAGTTCACCGGCTGCAAGCTGGTCGGGAGCAGCTTCGTCCAGTGCGAGCTTCGTCCGTTGCGGGTCGACGGCGGCGACTGGTCGTTCGTCGCGCTGCCCGGCGCGGACCTGCGCGCCGCCTGGCTGAGCGGCGTGCGGATGCGCGAGGCCGACCTCACCGGGGCCAACCTGACCGGCGCCACGGTGACCGGCGTCGACCTCTCCGGGGCGCAGCTGCACAACTGCCGCCTCGGCGGCGCCGACCTGCGGCGCAGCGACCTCACCGCGCTGGATCCGACGTCGGTCGAACGGGCCGGCGCCATCGTGGACGCCGAGCAGGCCCTCGTCATCGCGCAGGCGCTCGGCTTCCGGATCGGCTGACGCGGGGTCGCTCCCGGTCGATCGATCGCGGGATCGCCGGCTGTCCCATACCGTCCCGATCCGGACTGGACACGCCAGCCTGTCCCGATTTAGCGTGTCGACCACGCCCGTGCAAACGTGAAGCGACCCACAGTGGACGGTCGATCCCGTCGCGTGCGGTGGTGGCCGGGCGGCGGACTGGAGGGGTCGGTGGCGGACGAGGACCGTACGCGGGCGGATTCGCGGGCCGGGGACGAGTCGACCGGCCGACCGCCGTCGCACCGGCCGCGGAGCGTCGCCCTCGGGCTGAACCACCGGGCGCTGCGCCGGCTCGCCCGCGCCCGACAGCGGCGGCTCTGGGCGCTGGAAGGGCTTGGCGCACTGGTCTGCCTCGTGCTGCTCGTCGCGTACGTCGGCACGCGGTCCGGCCCGGAGTCGGACGACGGTCCGGTCGGTGGCTCGGGTGGCGTGCCCGCCGGAGCCACCCGACCGTCCGCCCTTCCGGCCGCCGACGGGCACGCCACCGATGCCGGGCCGGCGCAGCCCGGTCTGCGCCCCCGGGAGCGGCCGCCCTCGCCCGAGCCGCCACCGTCGACGAGCGCGCCCGCCCCGCCGCCGAAGAAGCCGGGGGCGTCGCCGCTGTCGGTGAGCCGCGCCGAGGTGCCCGCCGAGGTCGACCTCACCGCCGTGGGCACCCGTGACTGGATGCACTGGGGGCTGCGCGGCGGCAACTCGACCGTTCGCAAGCGCGCCGGCTCCGGGGAGATCGTCGACGGTGGTGGGAAGGGCACCCGGGTCGGCTGGGACGGCAATCAGGAGGTCGTCCGCTGGTCCGACGGCGCACCCGAGCGGTCCGATCGCGGCAGTTCCAACGGCGTCTACACCTGTGGCGTGGGCAACGGGTTCACGCTGACGGTCGCCGGCAGCGGGGCGCCGCGCACCGTTCAGCTCTACGCCGGGATCTGGATGGCACAGGGTCGGCTGGACGCCCGGCTGTCCACCGGGGGGCCGGTCAGCACCGTACGCCTGGAGGATCCGTACACCAGCCAGAGCGCCCAGTTCACCATCCGCTTCGAGCTGCCGAAGAACGCCCGGTTGGTGCTGACCTGGACCGTCGAGAAGGTCTTCACCGAGCACTGCGGCAACGTCGGCCTCCAGGCCGTCGCGCTGCGCTGAACCGTCCACGTGGCGGGACAGTTTGTCCGTCGCCCTCGGTCGACAGCGACGTAACTTTCTGCTGTCCCCGTCTCACCTTCCACTGTGGAGGCAGCGCAGATGAGCAGCAGTACCGCCCACCGGTTCCGTCCCGCCGTCTTCTCCGGCGCCGATGAGCTGCCCGGCGAGGTGCTCCGCGACATTCCCCTGCCGCCGTACGTGACGGGCGAGGACGCCCAGTTCGCGGTGCGCGCGGTGGTGGTGCACGCGCCCCGGCGCTGGTCCGGCGGGGTGGTCTGCCGCAACGACGCCAGCCCGCACCCGTGCCGGCTGCACCGTTGGGGCACCCGGGTGCTGGCGCTGCGTGGATTGCGGGCCGCCGAGATCGCCGCGCTCATCGAGCGCGGCGACCCCGCGGCGGTGCCCCCCACACCGAACCGCCCGGCCTGACCCCGCAGTCAGGCCGGGCGGTTCCCGGCCCTCGGTCAGCAGGTGATCGGCTTGACCCAGGAGCACTCCACGCCCTCCGGCGTACGCGGCGTCTCCGGCACCGCGGGCGGCGCGACCCGTGCCGCGCTCGCGCCGTCGTCCCGATGGCCGGCCAGCGCCACGGCGATCTGGTCCTCCAGCGGCTTGACCGACGCCGTCAGGTAGTTGTTCAGCAGGATGGAGAACGCCAGCAGGTGGCCGTCCGCGCTGGTGACGTAGCCGGACAGCCCGGAGACGCCGGTGAGGCTGCCGGTCTTGGCGTGCACGTTGCCTGCCGCCGGGGTGCCGGCCATGCGGCTGCGCAGCGTGCCGCCGACGAACCGTTCCGGCTGCCCGGCGATGGGCAGCGCCGCGTACCAGGTGGGAAACCAGGGCTCGGCCCGGACGGCGGCCAGGAGGTCGACGAACTCCGCCGCCGGCACCAGATTGCGCCGGGACAGCCCTGAGCCGTCGCGCTGGCGCAGCGTTCCGGTGTCCATCCCGGTGTCGGCGACGTACTCGCTGATCGCGGTGAGGCCGGCGGACCAGGTGCCGGCCCCGGAGAGCACCCGGCCGATCTCCTTGGTCAGGACCTCGGCGTGCCCGTTGTTGGAGAGCTTGAGGAACGGCGTCATCAGCTCACCGAGGCTCATCGAGTCGTGTCGGGCCACCGGGTGGGCCGTCTCCGGGGTGGCCTGGCCGAGCACCGTCCGGCCGAGCACCCGTACGCCGTGCCGGTGCAGCGCCGCCCGGAAGACGTCGGCCGCGTAGCCGGTGGGCTCCCAGACGGTCACCCAGTCGCTGGCGGGCGCGTCGCCGACGGCGATCTGACCGGTCACCACGATCGTGTTGCCGCCGTGTTCGCGTTCGATGGAGATCGAGGTCTCGCCCTCGCTGACGGTCTCGGCGCGGTTGTCGATGCGGACGTAGCCGGTGGGAGGCGTGGTGCTGACCAGCGGCCTGGCGCCGGCCCGGTCGGCCGGCGCGGCGTGCACGATCACGGTGCCCGCGTCGTAGTCGGTGTCCGGCGCGACGGTCAGCGCGGAGACCTGCGCCGCGTAGTAGTAGGGCTCGTCGTCCCAGGTCCAGTCGGGGCCCAGCCGGGTGCTGTCGTAGCGGGTGTCGTCGGCGATCAGGTTGCCGGTCACGACCCGGACGCCGTCGGCGGCGACCTGCGCGGCCAGGGCGTCGTAGTCGGCCGCGAGCATTGTCGGATCACCGCCGCCGCGCAGGTACAGGTTGCCGGAGAGCAGACCGGCGCGGCGCTTGCCGGTGGTGTGGACGTCGGTGCTGAAGTGGTGCCCGGGGCCGAGCAGCTCCAGGGCGGCGGTCGAGGTCAGCAACTTGGTGTTGGAGGCCGGGACCAACCGCCGGTCGCCGTTGCGGTCGTAGAGCGTCTGCCCGGTGCTGGTGTCGACGACGACCACTGACGTCTGTGCGCCGGCCAGCCGACTGTCGGCGAGGATCGTGTCGATGGTGGCGCGCAGTCGGGTCGTCGCGGGGGTGGGCGACTCGGCGGTGGCGCCGGACGCGCCGACGGTGGCCGCGGTGACGGCCAGCGCGAGCAGCGCGACAGCGCGCGGAAAGAGACGACGATGCATGCGCCGATGCTGTCACGAAGATAATCGCCAGAGAAGGGCCTCGGCCGAAGGTTATTGCCGCTCGCGTTTACCCGGTCGACCGACCGACCTGTCGTGCCCGCCCCAGTAGTGCCGCTGCGCGCCCATCACCAGCGGCGCCACCAGCGCGGCGAGCGCCCCGCCGAGCAGCGGGAAGACGATGAACACCCAGAGCTGGCGCAGCGCGGTGCCGCCCTCGAAGACGGCCGGACCGAAGGCGCGGGCCGGGTTGACCGCGGCGCCGGTCAGCGTCACGCCGACCAGCTGGGTCGCCGCCAGGGCCAGGCCGATGGCCAGCCCCGCGACGCCCGGGTTCTCGCTGCGGCTCGTCACGACCAGGATGACCAGCACGAAGAGGAAGGTCAGCACGATCTCCAGCACGGCCGCGCCGCCCCGGTTGATGTGCGCGCCGTACCCGTTCGAGCCGAGCGCCCCGGTCTGGTCCGCCACGTCACCCCAGCGGGTCAGCGCCCAGAGCAGGAAGCCGGCCACTGTCGCGCCGGCGAACTGGGCGATCCAGTAGGCCACCGCGCCGATCACCGAGATCTTGCCGGACAGCAGCACGCCGAGCGTCACCGCCGGGTTGACGTGACTGCCGGAGAGCGGGCCGATCGTGTAGACGAGGGCCAGCATGACGAACCCGAAGGCCAGCGCGACGACCACCACGCCGCCCTGGACCCGGGCGGCGACGGCCGCGCCCACGCCGAAGAAGACCAGCAGCAGGGTGCCGAGGAACTCGGCAGCGGCGCGACGGGCATCATCCATTCACTCAGCGTATGGATAATTCGGGCGAACCGATGGGGGAATCGGCGCTGTGAGCAGGGCGACGACCCGCAGTGGGCACAGCGCAGCCGGACATCGCGTTACACAACGCGTGAACACCCACTCCGTCGACGTCGTGGTGATCGGGGCCGGTCAGGCGGGCCTGAGCGCCGCTCACCACCTGCGCCGCACCGGTTTCGCTCCCGGCGACGGCTTCGTCGTCCTCGATGGTGACGACGGCCCGGGTGGGGCCTGGCGGCACCGCTGGCCGACCCTGCGCCTGGAGCGTGTGCACGGCTTCCACGACCTGCCCGGGATGCCCTTCCCTCCCGCCGACCCCCAGCGCCCTGCCGCCGAAGCGGTCAGCGCCTACTTCGCCGCGTACGAGCGGGCCTTCGACCTGCCGGTCCGCCGGCCGGTGCGGGTCCGTGCCGTGCGTTCCCGCCCGGACGGCCGACTCGACGTCGACGCCGGCCCCGACAGGTGGACCGCGCGAGCCCTGATCAACGCGACCGGCACGTGGACCAGGCCCTTCTGGCCGTACTACCCGGGTCGCTCGTCGTTCGGCGGGCGACAGCTGCACACCGCCGACTACCAGGGGCCGGCGGAGTTCACCGGCCGCCGGGTGGTGGTGGTCGGAGGCGGCACCTCCGCGGTGCAGCTCCTCGCGGAGATCTCGACCGTCGCGGCCAGCACGACCTGGGTGACCCGCCGGCCACCGCAGTTCAGCGACGGCGAGTTCGGCCCGGAGCTGGGCCGGGCCGCCGTGGCCCGGGTGGACGCGGCGGTACGCGCCGGACGCCCGCCGGGCAGCGTCGTGGGTGTGACCGGGCTGCCGGTCACCCCCGAGATCCGCCGGCTGCGCGAGCGTGGTGTGCTCGATCGGCTACCCGTCTTCGACCGCATCACACCCGACGGGGTGGCCTGGGCCGACGGGCGTTTCGTCCCCGCCGACATCATCCTGTGGTGCACCGGTTTCCGCGCCGCGCTGGACCACCTGGCACCGCTCGGGCTGCGCGCTGCGGGCGGCGGAATCGTCATGGACGGCACCCGCGTGGTCGCCGACGACCGGGTCCACCTGATCGGCTACGGCCCCTCGGCGAGCACCATCGGCGCCAACCGGGCGGGCCGCGCGGCAGTCAACGAGATCCGCTCGTTGCTCGCCCCCGCCCCCGTGCTCGACTGATCCGGCTCTATTTGACGGATCGCCCGGCAGCGGGCACCGTGGGCAGGGACGGGGCCCGTCAGCTGCCCCGATTCGATGCGACGGCGATGACCGTCCGTCCCTCCCGTCGCCTCCCACGCGTGCTCGTACGCGGGCCAACTGTCCGGTCTGCGCGACAACCGACCGCGAGCCGAGAATCCACGAGGAGTTCCGCCAATGCTCACCATGACCGACAACGCCGTGCTCGTCATCCGTGACCTCGCCAACCAGCAGGACGTGGCCGAGGACGGTGGTGTGCGGATCGCCGCCGACGCAGACGCCGGATCGCTCACCGTGGAACTGGTGCCCGAGCCGGAGCAGGGCGACCACGTCGTCGACAACCAGGGCGCCCGGATCTTCCTCGATCCGGACGCCGCCGAGCTGCTCGGCGACGCCTCGGTGGACGCCACCGTCGACGACGAGGGAATCATCCAGTTCGGTTTCACCGAGCGGCAGTAGCAGGTAAACCGGGCTGCGGTAGCACGTTCACGGCGGTTCTCACCGCAGCGATCGCCCTCGCTGCGGCGGGCCCGGCCGAGGGTTCCGCCCGGGCCCTGCGGCGTCGTCCGGTCGCACCAACGTGGCGAGCACGTGCGCCAGGTGGTGCGACGTGCTCCACGCCGTCCAGTTGGCGATCGACCCGGCGCCGGCGCCCCGACGGGCGCGGCGCAGCAACTCGTGGTCGCCCCAGGAGAACGCCGCCCCGGCGCTCGACCAGTGCGGCGCCGCCACCAGCGTGCGGCACAGGTCGGCGAAGCGGTCGTCGCCCCGGCCGCCACGGCGCGACCAGCGGTAGACCCACCAGCCGTCGTCGGCGGTGTACCGCACGGTGGGCGTCCGGTCGCCGGGGTCGCCGGGGTCGGAGCGCGCCGGACCGACGCCGTAGTCGCCGTAGTCCACCCCGACGTCGGCCAGCCGCTGCCAGAGCTGCCAGTCCCAGCGCTCCAGCCGGACCGGCTCGTCGGTGGGCAGCCGGGACAGCGTCGGCGGCATACCGCCGGCTGCCACCGTCGCCGAGCGCCAGGCGTGGCGGCGGGCCCAGTCCAGCAGCCGGCGTACCCGCGGCTCGGCCACCCGCACGTCCGCCGGGCAGCAGACGTCGCCCGCGTCCACCAGCAGGTCGCACTCTTCCGGCGCGAGGCCGGTGAGCCGCCAGATCCGCTCGACGGCGGTCGTGTCCGCGTCCGGGCCCGCCCGGTCCTGCGCGGCGCGCAGCCGGACCAGCGCCCGCCGCGCGTACGCCCGGGCCGCCGTGCCGTGCGCGACCAGCCGGCGGTCACTCTCCGCGAGCCCGATGACCGGCATCAGCGGTACGCCCCACCGGGCCAGCTCCGTGTCGGCCGAGTCGGGCAGGGCGGTGACGTCGACGGCCGGCAGCAGGCCGGACGGCAGGCGGCGCAGCGCGTCAGTGGTGGAGCGGTCGACGGCGCTGACCTCCAGGATCGGGGCGAGCAGCGGGGCGACCGCGGGGTCGAGGTGGTTCAACGCTTCCAGCTCACCACGTCGGCGGCTGGCGAGGATGGGGCGGTAGACCGGTTCCGCCGCCCGGCCCCCGTGGGCGGGCACCATACTTCAATCTAGTCAGGCATTCGCATGCGTCCACACGGTCCGGGCCGAAAATCTGCTGCCTGGCTGTCGCTTCGGCGACTAAGCTCGCCCGATGTCCGCGTCACCCCACCGTTACCGCTCCGTGGACGAGGACAGCGCCCGCTGGGTCGGGTTCCCGTTCCGCGACGGCGACATCGTGATCAGCACCCGGTCCAAGAGCGGCACCACCTGGATGCAGATGATCTGCGCGCTGCTGGTGCTCGGCACCGCGGAGCTGCCGGCGCCGCTGCCCGAGCTGTCGCCCTGGCTGGACTGGCTGGGCGAGCCGCGCGACGCGGTGTACCAGCGGCTGGCCTCCCAACCGCACCGCCGGTTCATCAAGACGCACACCCCGCTGGACGGGGTGCCGCTCAACCCTCGGGCGCACTACGTGGTGGTGGCGCGGCATCCGCTGGACATGGCGGTGTCCCTCTATCACCAGTCCGCCAACCTGAACCGGGTCCGGATGGCCGAGCTGACCGGCCAGCCCGTGCCGGCGGGACCGCCCCAGGCCCGTCCGTCGGTGCGGCAGTGGTTGCCGAGCTGGGTCGACCACGAGGTGGACCCGCGCGCCGAGCTGGACTCGCTGCCCGGGGTTCTCTGGCACCTGAGCGACGCCTGGGCCCGCCGACACGAGCCGAACGTCGAGCTGGTGCACTACGACGACCTCCAGGCCGACCTGGGTGCCCAGATGCGCCGGCTGGCCGACCGGTGGGGGGTCCCGGTGTCCGCCGAGCGCTGGCCGGCGCTGGTCGAGGCGGCCACGTTCGGCCGGATGCGGGAACGTGCCGACCAGCTCGCCCCGGACCTGCTGGGCGTGCTGCGGGACCGCCGGGCGTTCTTCCGTCAGGGTGGCTCGGGGCAGGGGCGCAGCCTGCTGGACGCGGCCGGTCTGGCCCGCTACGAGGAACGGGCGAGGGCCCTGGCCCCGCCCGACCTGCTCGCCTGGCTGCACCGCGACGCCTGAGGGTGCGCAGACGAGCGCGCGGCGCCGCCTCGACCGTGGTCGGAACGTCGCCGCGCTCTGGCCGTCTCCCACCACCGCAGCCGTTCGGCGGTACGCCAGCGGGGACCTGGCTCGACCGGCCGCTCGCGCCGGTCAGCGTTGTCGATCCCCGGTCGGGGCGGATCCAAACCTGCCGACCGTGGGGAATTCCACCATCTGCCAGTCCCGGCGTGACGCGCGACCGAACGGGGTATGAGCGGGCCATGGAGCATTTCACGATCGCGACCGTCGCCGAGAAGAGCCCGGACTTCCGGCGGGTGCTGTGGACCGGCGAGCACACCCAGCTGGTGATCATGACCATTCCGCCGGGCGGGGAGATCGGCGAGGAGGTGCACGAGGGGATCGACCAGATCCTGACCTTCGTCAGCGGGACGGGCGAGGCCCGGGTCGCCGGTGCGAAGCGGGAGGTCGTCGCGGGCGACCTGGTCGTCGTGCCGTCCGGGACGAAGCACAACTTCGTCAACACCGGCCCGAACCCGCTGGTGCTCTACACCGTCTACGGCCCTCCGGAGCACGCCGACCAGGCCGTGCACCACACCAAGGAGGAGGCCGACAAGGCCGAGGCAGCCGGCGAGGACGAGCCTCCGACGTCGTGACGGCGGCGGCCTGAACCGGGCCGATCCGGGTACGCGCGGCGGGTGACGCAGCCGGCGATCTCCGACTACGGGTTCCTCTCGGACTCCCGTTCCGGCGCGCTGGTGGGGATCGACGGCTCGATCGACTGGTGGTGCCCGCACCGGTTCGACGGCGCCTCGGTCTTCGGGCGGCTGCTCGACCCGCGCGCCGGGCACTTCCGGTTGGCGCCGGTCGGCGCCGGTGGCCCCGGCTTTCGGGTGGAGCGCTCGTACCGGCCGGACACGCTTGTGTTGCGCAGGGTGCACCACACGCCGCAGGGCAGCGTGGCGGTCACCGACGCGCTCGCCGCCGAGACCGGCGCGCGCGCCCACGATGTGGGGATGAACTCGCCAGCCGTGCTCATCCGGGTGGTCGAGGGCCTGTCCGGGCGGGTCCGGATGGAGCTGGACTTCGCGCCCCGTCCGGAGTATGGGCTGCTCACCCCGTACCTGCACGAGCAGCCGGGCGGCGGGGTGCGGGCCGACGCCGGCCCGGTGGTGCTGGTGCTGCGCGCCGGCGACCTGCCGCTGCGGGCGGGCCGGGACCGGGTCACCGAGGAGTTCGAGGTCTCCGCCGGTCAGGTGATCGGGATGGACGTGGCCTTCGGAGAGGCGTACGGAGCCCCGCCGCCCCGGATGGACCCGCTGGTCGCCCTCGCCGAGACGACGCGGGCGTGGGAGGCGTACCGGGAGACGCACCGGTACGACGGCCGGTACCCCGAGCTGGTCCGGCACAGCGCGACAGTGCTGACCGGTCTGACGTACGCCCGCAGCGGCGCGGTGGCCGCGGCGCTGACCAGCTCGTTGCCGGAGCAGATCGGCGGCGACCGCAACTACGACTACCGCTACTCCTGGTTGCGGGACTTCTCACTGACCATGCGCGCGCTCTGGGTGGCGGCCTGCCCGGACGAGGCGTCGCGGTTGTTCGCCTGGGCGGCCCGGTCGATCGGCCGGTTCGGCGACGAACCGGTTCCGGTCCTCTTCGGGTTGGAGGGCGAACGTGACCTCTCCGAGCACCACTGCGACCACCTGCGCGGATACCGCGACAGCCGCCCGGTGCGGGTCGGCAACGACGCCTGGCGGCAGCGGCAGCTCGACGTACCGGGTGAGGTGCTGTCGGCGGTGTGGAGGCTGCGCGACTACCTCGGCGCCCCATTCGAGGAGGAGCTGCGGGAGATGGTGCTCGGGCTGACCGAGCAGGTGGCCGCGACGTGGCACCTGCCGGACCGGGGGATGTGGGAGACCCGGGACGAGGAGCGGCACTACCTCTCCTCCAAGGTCTCCTGCTGGCTGGCCATGGATCGGGCAGTGGGGCTCGCCGACCGGCTCGGTGAACGGGCCGACCCACGGCGCTGGGCCGGCGTCCGGGACGAGATCCGCGCGGCGGTGCTGCGCGAGGGCTGGAACGACCGGATCGGGGCGTTCACCGGTGCGTTCGGGTCGCCGGAGCTGGACGCCTCGGTGCTCACTCTGCCGATGGCGTACTTCCTGCCGGCGACCGATCCCCGGATGCGGTCGACCATCACGATTGTGGAGCGGGAGCTGGGCACCGACGACGGGCTGCTCCGGCGGTGGACGACCGACCCGGCCGGGTTCCTGCTGTGCTCGTTCTGGCTGGTGGAGTGCCTGGTGATGGCGGGTGAGACGCGTCGGGCCGAGGAGCTGTTCGAGCGCGTGGTGGGTCACGCGAACGACGTGGGTCTGTTCAGCGAGCAGATCGACCTGACCACAGGTGCGCAGCTCGGCAACACGCCGCAGGCGCTGTCCCACATCGGGCTCATCAACGCGGCCTGGCGGCTGACCGAGCCGAACAGCTTCTGATCGGCCCGCCGGAATCCTGCAACAGACCTGCAAGCGCCAGCCATTGACGCTGATGCGTGCGCAGTCCTAGCCTCGAAGAGACGGGAAAGCCCTTTCCCACGGCTTTCATCCCGCTTCACCCCGCTGTCGGAGCCGGGCATCCGACGGGGCACACCGATCCCCGCTTTCGAGGCAGCGCGCCGTGCCGGCACGTCCCCGCGCGGCCAGATCCAGGGATCGCCACCACACGCGTCAAGGAGGACAACCGTGCACAAGAGACGACACCCCGGCCGACGACCACTGGTGCTGGCGGTGGGCGCCGGCGTGACGGCGGCGGCGCTCACCGTCGGCATGACCTCGGCCTTCGCGGCCACCATCTTCACCGACACCTTCAACGACGGCGACGCCTCCGGCTGGTCCAAGTCCGGCGGCACCTGGGCGGTCGACGGCTCGGGCGTGCTCAACCAGTCGAACGCCGGCAGCGAGCTGGCCCGGCAGTTCGCCGGTCAGACCAGCTGGACCGACTACTCCGTACAGGCCCGCGTCCGGCCGGCGAGCTTCGGCTCGTCCAGCGCCCTGGTCGGCCTGGCCGCCCGGTCCACCAGCAGCACCAAGATGTACCGACTGGCCCTGCTCGGCTCCGGCCGGGCCGAGTTGCAGGCCGTCAACGGCAGCAGCATCACCGCGATCGGCTCCGCGTCGCTCGGCGTCGCCGCCGGCACCTGGTACACCCTGCGCATCGAGGCGAGCGGCAGCACCATCCGCGGCTTCGTCAACGGCACCCAGATCGCCTCCGGCAGCAACAGCCTGGCCAGCGCGGGCCGGATCGGCCTGGTCACCGCGTACGCCAGCGGTGGCTTCGACGACGTGGTGGTCGACTCGTCCGGCGGCGGCACCCCGACCACGCCACCGGCGACCACCGCACCGCCGAGCACGCCGCCGCCCACCACGTCGGGCCCGACCACCCCACCGCCCGCGGGTTGGCCGACGCCCACCAGCAGCCAGAAGGTGGACGCGACGATCGGAGTCACCGGCACCTTCGACGGCGGGCTCAAGCGCTACTACGGCATCGGCGACGGCGGGCAGAGCGAGAGCCAGGACCCGATGTTCGAGCTGGCCGCCGGCGCCACCCTGCGTAACGTGATCATCGGTGCGCCGGCCGGCGACGGCGTGCACTGCGAGGGCGACTGCACCCTCGTCAACGTCTGGTGGGAGGACGTGGGCGAGGACGCCGCGACCTTCCGCGGCGGCAGCACGTACACCGTCGACGGCGGTGGCGCCCGGTCCGCCAGCGACAAGGTCTTCCAGCACAACGGCCCGGGCACCGTCTACATCAAGAACTTCCGGGTGGAGAACGCCGGGAAGCTCTACCGGGCCTGCGGCAACTGCTCCACGTCGTACCAGCGGCACGTCGTGATCGACAACGTGGTCGTCCGGGACACCGACGCGATCGCCGGCATCAACACCAACTGGGGCGACACCGCCCGGTTCAGCCGGATCACCATCGTCGGCGACACGGACCGGGAGACCTCGATCTGCGTCAAGTACAAGGGCGTACCCAAGGGCAGCGAGCCGACCAAGATCGGCGAGGGCGCCGACGGCGTCAACTGCTTCTACACGCCGTCCGACATCACCTACCAGTAGGCCCGGCCGCCGGCACCCCACCCTCGGTGGGGTGCCGGCTCAGGCCAGCACGGGTACGCCGGAGACGTCGACCGTCTCCGGATACTTCAGCCCCGCGCCGGTGTTGAGCACCACCACCCGTTCCCCGGCGCGGATCCAGCCACCGGCGCGTAGCTGCCGCGCCGCGGTCAGGCAGGCCGCTCCCTCCGGGCAGAGCAGCAAACCCTCGCGGGCGGCGAAGTCCCGCAGGTCGGCCAGGATCTCCGCGTCGTCGACGGCGACCGCGGTGCCGGCGGACGCCCGCAGCGCGGCCAGGATCAGCTCGTCACCCAACGGGGACGGCACGGTGATGCCGAACGCCACCGTGTGCGCGTCCTCCCACGGCTGGGCCCGGGACTCACCGGCGGCGAAGGCCCGCACGATCGGCGCGCAGCCGGTCGACTGCACCGCCACCAGCCGGGGCAGCTTGTCGCCGACCCAGCCCAGCTCGCGCATCTCGTGCAGCGCCTTGTGGATGCCGATCAGGCCGACCCCGCCACCCGTCGGATAGATGATCACGTCGGGCACCTGCCAGCCGAGCTGCTCGACGATCTCGTACCCCATCGTCTTCTTGCCCTCCAGGCGGTAGGGCTCGCGCAGCGTGCCGGCGTCGAAGATCGCCCCGTCGGACTCGGCGATCAACTCGGCCACCCGGCGGCCCGCGTCGCTGATCAGCCCGTCCACCAGACGCAGATCGGCTCCGGCGGCCACGCACTCGCGCCGGCAGATGGTCGGCGCCGCCAGCGGCATCACGATGGTGGCGCCCATCCCGGCACGTGCCGCGTACGTCGCCCACGCCGAACCGGCGTTGCCGTTGGTGGGCATCGCGATCCGCTCGACGCCCAACTCGCGAGCCCGACTCACGCCGACCGCGGCGCCGCGCGCCTTGAACGAGCCGGTCGGGATCAACCCCTCGTCCTTGACCATCAGGTCCGCGATGCCGATCTCGGCACCGTACGACGGGGCACGCAGCAGCGGCGTCCAGCCCTCACCGAGCGTGGTGACGTGCCGGGGATCGGCGACGGGCAGCAGCTCCCGGTACCGCCAGAGGTCGGCCGGGCGCAGCGGGAAGCGTTCCGGGGTGACCGCCTTCGCCACCGCCGGCAGGTCGTAGCGGGCCAGCAGCGGCGAGCCGCACTCGCAGAGGTTCTGCAGCTTGTCGGCGGCGTACTCCAGGCCGCAGCGTGGGCAGTCCAGATGGGTCAGGTACACGTCGCTCCTCGCCGTCAGGCCGCGTCGATGCTCAGCCACCGTCGGCTGCGCCGGCCCGGCTCGTACGCCGAGTCCAGCCGCTTGGCGACCACACCCGGCAGCCCCTGCTCCCGCCCGGTGCGCAGGGCCTCGTCGCCGGCACCGGGAAACCACGGCGGAGTCTGCCAGTGCGTACCGGTCAACGCCAGCCCATCGAGCAGTTCCCGGCGTTGCGCGTACGGGACGTTGACGCTGCTCACGCCCTCCAGCCACAGCAGGTCGACGAGCAGGAACTGGGCGCCGGCCGGGACCCGGCCACCGCTGGCCGGGCGGGCGGGACGCACCCGGCCCGAGCCGTCGATGCGGACGAGCACGCCGTCGAGCACCGCCTCGGTGGGCGCCAGCGCCTCGGCCATCGCGCGCAGCCACGGGTAACCGCCGGTGATCTCCTCGTCGGTCTCGGAGAGCAGCCGCAACCGCCCGCCGGAGACGTACGCCATCGCACGGACTCCGTCCCAGCGCAACTCGTATCCCCATTCGGCGCGGTCGCGGGGCAGCCGGGCGGCGGGCGTGGCGTGCATCGGGCGGACCAGCTCGGGCATCGGCGTCCAACCCGGCGGCGCGGGATCGGTGCGGCGGATCATCCAGTCCCGGCCGCCGGTGGCGAACAGCGCGTAGCGGCCGGCGGTGCGGTCACCGGAGAGGGTCACGATGACCTCGTCGTCGCGCCACTTCTCGCAGCGGTACGTGCCCCGGTCGTGGATGACCATCCGGCCGCCCCCGTACTCGCCGGCGGGGATCTCGCCGGAGAAGTCGAGGTACTCCATCGGGTGGTCCTCGGTGTGCACGGCGAGGTGGTTGCGGCCCGGATCGCGGGGCAGACCGCGCGGCACGGCCCAGGACGCGAGCACCCCCTCGTGCTCCAGTCGCAGGTCCCAGTGCAGGCTGCGGGCGTGGTGCTGCTGGATGACGAAGCGGCCCGCGCCCTCGTCGGGCCCGGTCGCCGTGGGGGCGCGTTCCGGCACCGGCTCGGGCGTACGGGCCGCGTCGCGCCGGCGCCGGTACTCCTGGAGCCGGTCCGTCACACCCGCATTCTCCGGCAAACCGGGCCAATGCGCTGGTCGCCGGAGTGTCCGGTTCGCTCGGCGTCCGGGGGCGCGGCGGGGTAGAACGGACCTCATGGACCTCAGCGACCAGCCCACCGCCCTGCTCCCGGGTGACGTGCGGATCCCCCTGCTCGGCTTCGGCACCTGGCAGGCCACCGGCCAGGCGGGCTACGACGCCGTGCTGGCCGCGCTCGACACCGGCTACCGGCACCTCGACACCGCGACCATGTACGGCAACGAGCGGGAGGTCGGCCGAGCGGTCCAGGAGAGCGGGCTGCGTCGCGAGGACATCTTCATCACCACCAAGCTCCCGCCCGACCGGACGGGCCGGGAGCGCGAGACGTTGGAGGCCAGCCTGGAGGCGCTCGGCGTCGACCAGGTGGACCTCTGGTTGATCCACTGGCCGCCGTCCGCCAGTGCCAGCATCCCGATGTGGCGGGAGTTGCTGGCCGCCCGGAACGAGAACCTGACCCGTGCCGTCGGGGTCAGCAACTACAGCACGGGCGACATCGACGAGTTGATCCAGTCGACGGAGGAGAACCCGGCGGTCAACCAGATCCGGTGGAGCCCCGCGCTGTACGACCGGCAGCGGCACGCCGAGCACCGGGACCGGGGCGTGGTGCTGGAGGGGTACAGCCCCTTCAAGAACAGCGATCTCAGCGATCCGGTGCTGACCAGGATCGCCGCGGCGCACGGCGTCTCCCCGGCTCAGGTGGTGCTGCGCTGGCACATCGACCACGAGATCGTGGTGATCCCGAAGTCGGTGACCCCGGAGCGGATCAGCGCCAACTTCGACGTCTTCCACTTCTCGTTGACGGCGGAGGAGATGCGCGACATCGACGCGCTCGGCGACGCCTGAATCGGCGGATTCCTTCAAGACGCGGCCCGGCCGTGAAGGGTATCGACATCGACGCTCATGACGGTATAGCGTGCCGTCATCACGCTCGTCGATGCGTGTGAACCCGTCGCCGCTGGAGGACCGCCATGGCCCGATCCCCGTCCGTCCGTCTGCGCCGTCGTGGGGTGCTCGGCATCCCCGCGCTGGTGGCCGCCGCCCTCACCGTCGTGGTCCGGCCCGCCCCGGCGAGCGCCGCGCCGAAGGCCGAGTGCCTGGCCGACCTGCTCCGGGACTCCTGATGGCCACGATCGGGTGGCTCGTGGACGTGCTGCGCGGCGCCGGGGTCCAGGTCGTCGTCGAGGGGGACTGGCTCAACCGGATGCGGCCCGGCTCCTTCGACCCGATCGGGGTGCTCTGGCACCACACCGCCTCGACCTCCAGCGCCAGCAACCCGCACCCCGCGCTCGGCATCTGCATCAACGGCCGCTCCGACCTGGCCGGCCCGCTCTGTCAGGCGCTCGTCGACTACAACGGCGTCTTCCACGTCATCTCCGCCGGCCGCTGCAACCACGCCGGGGTCAGCGGTGGCAGTGGACCCATCCCCGCCGGTGACGGCAACACCCTGATGATCGGGTGGGAGATCGACTACAACGGCGTCGACCAGGAGATGACCGCCGCGCAGTACAGCGCGTCGATCGCCGCGACCGCCGCCGTGCTCACCCGCCTCGGCCGGGACAGCAGCTACGCCCGCGGGCACCGGGAGACCAGCACAACCGGCAAGATCGACCCGTCCTTCATCGACCTGAACGTGATGCGCGCCGACGTCGCCGCGAGGATGGCCGGCGGCGGAACGGCGTGGTCCTCCACGGTGGACAACACGACCTCCGGTCGGTTCACCGCCAGCGCCAACTGGGGTGTGTCGACGTTCTCCAGCCAGCGGTACGGCGCCGACTACCGCTACGCCGATCCGGTCGCGGCCAGCGATCCGGCCTGGTACAGGTTCAACGTGCCGGCGACCGGCACTTACCGGGTCGAGGCCTGGTGGCCGACGAACAGCGGCTACAACAGCGCCACCCCGTACATCGTCGCCACCACCACCGGCAACCAGACGGTGTACGTGGACCAGCGCGCGACCGGCGGGCAGTGGCGCGTCCTCGGCACGTTCACCCTGCCGGCGGGCGACGCCAACCGGGTGGCGGTGAGCCGCTGGAGCAACGCGGCGGGCCTGGTCATCGCCGACGCCGTACGCCTCACCCGGGTCTGACCCTCGACGGCGCTGCCCCGGCTTGACGCGCCCGTCCCGGCTTGATCGACTCGACCTCCCGGAAGTCGGGGTGTCCCACGTGCGAGGATGCCCCGACTTCAAGGAACCCGAGTGGATCTACTGCGTGGTGGGGGCGCGACCGCATGGTCGCGCCCCCACGACAGTTCAGGCGCGGGAGCAGCTGGTGCCGTTGAGCGAGAAGCTGGTCGGGGACGAATACGACCCGCTCAGCGTGCCCTGGTAGCCGAAGCTGGCCGTGCCGCCGGGCGCGATCGACCCGTTGTGGCTCACGTTCCGGGCGGTCACCGCGGATCCGCTCTGGCTCACCGTGGCGTTCCAGGCGTTGGTGACCGTCTGCCCGCCGGGCAGGTTGTAGGTAAGCGTCCAGCCGTTGATCGCGCTGGACCCGGTGTTGGTGATCTGCACGTCGGCGGTGAAGCCGTTGTTCCACGAGTTCGCCGTGTACTTCACCGCGCAGCCCGAGCTGCCGCCCGGCGGGGGCGTGGTCGGTGGCCGGGTGGTCGGCGGCGGGTTGGTGGGCGGGGTGCCGCCGCCGTTGACGTTGGCCGAGAACGAGGTCACCGCGAGACCGACGCCCCCCTGCCACGGCTCGAAGCCGGCCTGGATGCTGGTCAGGTACCAGGAGTTGGTGATCGCGCCCCGGTTGCGGGTGTCGTTGATGAAGTCCAGCACGCTGAAGTTCAGGCTGGAGACCGCCGACGACGCGACGTAGGAGATGACGTTGTTGGAGCCGTTGCTGCCGCGCCACACCTCCCAGGTCCGGCCGGCCAGGTTGGTCGTGCCGACCACCGAGCCGATGGGCTGGATCGGGCCCTGACGGTTGAGCCAGATCATGATCTCCATCTGGTTCACCCCGTCCCGCTTGGGCGACGGGTCCAGCCAGATGTCGTACGCCGCGTCGTAGGTGGCGCCGCTGACGTACCGGTAGGAGATGCTGCTGGTGGCGCTGCTGATCTGGCTCACCTGGATCGGCAGGTTCGTGCCGGGGGAGCAGTTGGTGTAGTGACAACCCAAGAAGATCGACGGGTACGCCGTGGGCGCCCCGTTGGTGGGGCTGCTGCCGTTCTGCGTGGTGATCTCGAAGCCGTTGCTGGTGACGTTGATGCACTGCTGGGCGGAGGTGCCCCAGCGGTTGTTCTGCACGACGTAGCGACCCTGGATCACGGTCGAGCCGTACTGTTCGCAGATCTGCGTGTCGGCGGAGGCGCTGCCGCTGAGGGCCACGGCGACGAGCGAGCTGGCGACCAGCAGCCCGGCGGCGGCCAGGACCCGAAGTTGACGTTTCATGACGCTCCTTGACTCGGCGCGTGCCGGGCGCCGGCTGTGGTGGGGTGGTGCGGGAGCGCTCCCACGCTCAACGACACATTTACATGCTTGAAACCGAGGCGCAACCGCCCGCGTCAAACTGGTGAATTGTGAGGATCGCCATCCTGCCGCCGAACGGGCGTCCAAGGGCGGCCAGCTAAGCGGCGCGGACGGCCGAGGAGCCGCTCGGGCGGGCCGATCGGGCTCTGGTGTGCGCCGATCGCTCCGAGTAGCGTGTTGCCTCCGACGCGTGCCGTTCCCCCTCCGGAGGCGTACACCACCATGCGTAGCTCCCCCCTGCGCATTCTCATCGTCGGCGCGGGCATCGCCGGCCTGGCCGTGGCTCGGGCCCTGCGCCTGGCGGGTTTCCGGCCGGACGTCACCGACAAGCTGCCGCCGGGGGAGTCGACCGAGACCGGCCTGTACCTGCCCGGCAACGCCGCCCGCGCGCTGCACCGGCTGGACCTGCACGACCCGGTCCGACCGCTCGGGCAGGTGATCCACCGGCAGCGCTTCTTCGACGCCGCTGGGCTGCCCCTCTGCGAGGTGGACCTCGACGCCCTCTGGGCCGGCGTCGGCGAGTGCCGGGCGCTGCCCCGGGCGGACCTGCACCGGGTGCTGCTCAGCGGCGCCGGCGGCGCCGTCCGACACGGCGCCGAGGTCCGCACCCTCGATCTGCTTCCGCGCGCCGTCGGGGTCACCTTCACCGACGGCACCAGCACCGAGTACGACCTGGTCATCGGCGCCGACGGGCCGCGTTCCTCGGTCCGGGCCCTGGCCGCGCTCGGCGGGCCGCCCCGCCCGGCCGGGCACGTCGTCTACCGGGCCGTCCTGCGTGACGGCCCGCCCGTCACCGACTGGACCGCCCTGCTCGGGCAGCGCTCCGGCCTGCTGCTGGTGCCGATCGGGGAGGGGCGGCTGCACTGCTACGCCGACGAGGCGGGCACCGAGCCGCCCGCCGACCCGCTGGCCCGGCTGCGCGAACTCTTCGCCGACTACCGGGGCCCGGTGCCCGAGGTGCTGGCGATGCTCGACCGGGTGCACGCCGGGATCACCGACGAGGTCGAGCTGGGCCGCTGGTACCGGGGCCGGGTGCTGCTGGTCGGCGACGCCGCGCACGCCACCGCGCCGACCCTGTCCCAGGGTGCCGCGATGGCCCTGGAGGACGCCGTGGTGCTGGCCGAGTCGCTGCGCGCCGCCGGCAGCGTGGAGGCGGCGCTGGTGGCGTACGAGAGTCGTCGTCGCCCGCGTACCCGCTGGGTGGCCGACCGGACCCGGGACCGCAACCGGACCAGGGACGTGCCGCCGGCGCTGCGCGACCCGCTGTTGCGCGGACGTGGCGGACGGATCTTCGGGGAGCATTACCGGTTGCTGGTCGGCCCGCTGTAGGCCCGTAGTAGATCGTGTCACGCCACCCCACGCGGCGCTGCGACCTGCCGGGGACTATCCTCCTTGCGGATGACGGCCCGCCGATAAACAGCGTGTGCCGAGCGGGACAACCGAGAACCGGAGGCCACTCGTGACCACCGTCGCACCCAAGCCGGTCGTGACCCGGCCCTGGCCGGTCCGGGAGCCGGTCAAGGGGTCGGCCATCGCGCGGCTGCTGCGTACCACGGACGCGAAGCAGATCGGGATCATGTACATGGTCACCGCGTTCGTGTTCTTCATGGTCGGCGGCCTGATGGCCCTGATCATGCGGGCTGAGCTGGCCCGACCCGGGCTGCAGTTCCTGTCGCCCGAGCAGTACAACCAGCTCTTCACGATGCACGGCACGATCATGCTGCTGTTCTTCGCGACGCCGATCGTGTTCGCCTTCGCGAACTACATCGTGCCGATCCAGATCGGCGCGCCCGACGTTTCCTTCCCCCGCCTGAACAGCTTCGCCTACTGGCTGTACCTGTTCGGCGGCACGATGGCGACCGCCGGTTTCATCACCCCGGGCGGCGCCGCCGACTTCGGCTGGTTCGCGTACGCGCCGCTGAGCAGCGTCGAGCACTCGCCCGGCGTCGGCGCCAACATGTGGATCATGGGTCTGGCCATCTCCGGCCTGGGCACCATCCTCGGCGCGGTGAACATGATCACCACGGTGCTCACCCTGCGTGCGCCCGGCATGACCATGTTCCGGATGCCGATCTTCACCTGGAACATCCTGGTCACCAGCCTCCTGGTGATCCTGGTCTTCCCGCTGCTGGCCGCCGCGCTGTTCGCGCTCGCCGCGGACCGCATCCTCGGCGCCCACGTGTACGACCCGGCGACCGGTGGGCCGATGCTCTGGCAGCATCTGTTCTGGTTCTTCGGGCATCCCGAGGTCTACATCGTGGCGCTGCCGTTCTTCGGCATCATCAGCGAGATCATCCCGGTCTTCTCCCGCAAGCCGATCTTCGGCTACAAGGGTCTGGTCGCCGCGACCGTCGCGATCGCCGCGCTCTCGATGAGCGTCTGGGCGCACCACATGTTCGCCACCGGCCAGGTGCTGCTGCCGTTCTTCAGCTTCCTGAGCTACCTGATCGCGGTGCCGACCGGCATGAAGTTCTTCAACTGGATCGGCACCATGTGGCGGGGCCAGATCAGCTTCGAGACGCCGATGCTGTGGGCGGTCGGCTTCCTGGTCACCTTCCTCTTCGGCGGTCTCACCGGTGTGCTGCTGGCCAGCCCGCCGCTCGACTTCCACGTGTCGGACTCGTACTTCGTGGTGGCGCACTTCCACTACGTGCTCTTCGGCACCATCGTGTTCGCCGTCTTCGCCGGCATCTACTTCTGGTTCCCGAAGATGTTCGGCCGGATGCTCGACGAGCGCCTGGGCAAGGTGCACTTCTGGCTCACCATGATCGGCTTCCACACCACCTTCCTGGTGCAGCACTGGCTCGGCGCCGAGGGCATGCCCCGCCGGTACGCCGACTACCTGCCCGGCGACGGTTTCACCACGCTGAACACGATCTCCACGGTCGGCGCGTTCATCACCGGTATCTCCACGCTGCCGTTCATCTACAACTGCTGGAAGTCGTACAAGACCGGTCCAGTGGTCGAGGTGAACGACCCCTGGGGTCACGGCAACTCGCTGGAGTGGGCGACCAGCAGCCCGCCGCCGCTGCGCAACTTCGACCGGATGCCCCGGATCCGCTCCGAGCGGCCGGCGTTCGACGCGAAGTTCCCGGAGCTGGCCGCCGGTCAGAGCCTGGCCGGCCCGCCGGAGGGTGGCTCCAAGCCGCTCACCAGCGAGTCGGACGGCGGTGCTCGCTACAGCGAGGACATCGCCAGCGACATCGACCGGCACTGACGCTCAACCCGCTCGACCGTACGAAGGGCGCCGCCCCCGGGACCACCGGGAGCGGCGCCCTTCGCCATGTCCCGCCCTGGCTGGCCCAGCCCCGGTCCGACCCGGCTCTGACGGTCCGCCCTACCGTGCTGCGCGCTCGGCGCTGATGGCCCCGCTCGGCGATGGCCTGCTCTGGCCGGGCTCAACCCCCGCCGTTCTACTCCCCGCCCTCCTTTGCGCGGCCGGCGTCGCACCGCTCGGCCGGCTTCCGGAGGTGACCGTACTGACGAGCGATATACCTGTGAGACATATTTATGCCTCACAGGTATATCCGTGTGTGTATGCATGCCGTCAACCGACGTCCGAGGGGTCCTGCCACCGGCACCATCGCCCGCCGCGACTGGCCGTCGCCCGAGGTAGCCAGCGGCAGTCAGCGGGCGGCGGGGGCGAGATCGGCCTCGACCGGCGGCGGGGTGGCCGCGTCGGCGTGGCGACGGCGGCGCAGCTCGCCGGGGAGCACGATCAGGGTGACCAGCGCGCCGAGCGCTCCGGTCACCACGAAGCCCCAGAGCGGCGCGCTGCCGTCGATCACCGCGCCGGCGAGCGGTGCGCCGACCGCGATGCCGACGGTGACCGCCGAACCGTGCAGGCCCATCGCCTCGCCGCGTACCTCGGCCGGGGCCAGACGGCTGACGGCGTCGGAGGAGGCCGCGATGGTCGGCGCGCACAGCGCGCCGGCCGGGATCAGCGCCAGGCAGAGCAGCCACCAGTGCGCGCCGCCCAACCCGACCGGGATGGTGCAGAGCGCGAGTGCGGCGGTGAGGGCCAGCGGGGAGAGCGAGCGGTGCACCGCCCCGTAGGCGAAGCCGCCGGCCAGGGAGGCGATCGCCCAGCCAGCCAGCACGACGCCGGTCCAGCCGACCTCGCCGCTGGCCCGCAGGACGGCGACCACCGCGACGTCGGTGCCGCCGAGCACCAGGGTGGCGGCGGCGCTGAGCGCCAGCACGGCGAGCAGTCGGGGCGTCAGCCACTCCCGCCGAGGCACCTGGCGCCGTGGGCCGGCGGGTTCGGCGGCGCCGCGGATCGGCGGGTTCACCAGCCACAGGGCGATCCCGGCGGCGACGATGCCGCCGCCGACGAGGTACATGGTGGTCTGCGCCGAGATCGCGGTGACCAGGGCCACCGCCAGCGCCGGGCCGATCATGAAGGACAGCTCGACGGACATGGAGTCCAACGCGTACGCCGGCCGTCGTTGATCTTCCGGGACCAGCGCGGCGATCGACTGGCGGACCACCGAGAAGATGGGCAGGGCCAAGGAGCCGGCCACGAAGGCGGCCGGCAGCAGCACGGGGTACGGCAGCGTGGGCGCGGTGGACCAGAAGATCGCCTCGGCGATGGCGGTGAGCACCAGAACCGGACGCAGACCACGCCGGTCGACCAGTCGGCCGAGCAGCGGCCCACCGATCGCAGCGCCCACGGTGATGGCGGCGCCCACCAGGCCGGCCGCGCCGTAGCCCCGGTCGAGGTCGAGCACGACGTGGAAGGTCAGCGTGACCCCGGTCGCGGTGAGCGGGATGCGGGCGAGGACGGCGACCAGCAGCAGCGACCGCAGGCCGGGCAGTGCGAGGGCTGCGCGGTAAGGCTTCATGTTCACGTTGGTCCGTACCTCCGGCGACATCCTCGACGGAGGGTGGACCATTGGCCAATAAATTACCGCCTCATGCGGCCCTGATCACAGGCTCGCCGTGCAGGATCACGCCGGCGCCGTCCATCGCCCGCAGCGCCACGTCGGTCGTCTCCGGAGCGACCGCGGCGGTCAACTCCAGCAGGACGGTGGTGGCGAAGCCCTCCCGGGCGGCGTCGAGCGCGGTGGCGCGGACGCAGTGGTCGGTGGCGATGCCGACCACGTCGACCCGGTCCACGTCGTGCCGACGCAGCCAGTCGGCCAGGCACTCGCCGTCGTCGGCGTGCCCCTCGAATCCGGAGTACGCCGCCGCGTGCTCGCCCTTGTGAAAGATCGCCTCGACCCGACCGGTCTCCAGCTCGGGGTGGAACTCAGAGCCGCTGGTGCCGACCACGCAGTGCCGGGGCCACGACTCGACGAAGTCCGGCGGATCGCCGAAGTGCGCGCCCGGGTCGATGTGATAGTCCTTCGTCGCGACCACGTGCCGCCACCGGTCCGGCTCGGCGGCGAGCAGCCGGGAGATCCCGGCGGCCACCCCGGCGCCACCCGGGACGGCCAGCGAGCCGCCCTCACAGAAGTCGTTCTGCACGTCCACGATGATCAGCGCGTCGGCCATCGGGGGTCCCTTCGAGGTCGGATCGGCGGGCTCAGGCGGCGGGTACGACAGTGACCGGCACGGCCGGGTCGCCGGCCGAGAGCTTCAGCCCCTCCCACGGGATGGAGATGAGGCACTCGCGCAGGTGCTCCCGGGACTCGTCGAGGGTGGGCAGACCCGCGGGTTCGCCGTCGATCACGTACGAGCGCTGGAGCATCCGGTCGTTGGCCTGCCGGTCGGGCACACCCTGGGGGACGATGATCTCCTCCGTGGCGGTGCCGGTCGGCTTGTGCCGGCGGACCGCGACCTTGCGCCCACCGATGGTCGCCTTGTGCTCGGAGCGCTTCACCACCGGGCGGCCCTCGACCTCGACGAGCTTGTAGACCAGCCCCGCCGTGGGCGCCCCGGAGCCGGTGACCACTGCCGTCCCCGCGCCGTACATGTCGACCGGCTCGGCGGCCAGCGCCGCGATCGAGTACTCGTCCAGGTCGCCCGAGACAATGATCTTCGTCTCGGTGGCGCCCAGTGAGTCCAGCAGTTCCCGGGACTGCTGCGCGATCACCGCGAGGTCACCCGAGTCGATCCGGATCGCCCGCAGCTCCGGCCCGGCCACCGCGATCGCGTTGCGGATGCCCTGGCTGATGTCGTACGTGTCGACCAGCAGCGTGGTGTCCTTGCCCAGCGTGGCCACCTGCGAGGCGAACGCGGCCCGCTCGTCGTCGTGCAGCAGGGTGAACGCGTGTGCCGCCGTGCCCGCCGTCGGGATGCCGTAGCGCTCGCCGGCAGCGAGGTTGGAGGTGAACCGGAAACCGGCCAGGTACGCGGCCCGCGCCGCCGCCACCGCCGCCTCCTCGTGTGCCCGGCGCGATCCCATCTCGATCAGCGCCCGGCCCCGGGCGGCGGTGACCATCCGCGCCGCGGCGGCGGCCACCGCGCAGTCGTGGTTGAGCACGGAGAGCGCCAGCGTCTCCAGCACCACGCACTCGGCGAAGCCGCCGGAGACGGTCAGGATCGGCGAACCGGGGAAGAACAGCTCACCCTCGGCGTACCCGTCGATGTCGCCGGTGAAGCGGTAGTCGGTGAGCCAGGCCGCCGCCGCCTCGTCGACCACTCCGGTGCGGCGCAGGAAGTCGACCTCCGCCGGGTCGAACCGGAAGTCGCGGATCAGCTCGATCAGCCGCGCGGTGCCGGCGACGACGCCGTAGCGCCGGCCGCTGGGCAGCCGACGGCTGAACACCTCGAAGACACAGCGGCGGTCGGCGGTGCCGTCCTTGAGTGCCGCACTGACCATGGTCAGCTCGTAGTGGTCGGTCAGCAGCGCGGGGCGGAGGGTGCTCACCGCCCCAGCCTAAGGTTCAGCCCGCGCCGCCGCCCTCGTGGCCCGGGATCGACCGCAGCGCGGCCCACAGCTCGGACCGGCCGGTCACTCCGAGCTTGGCGTAGATCCGCTGCAGGTGGTTCTCCACGGTGCGGGCGGAGAGGTAGAGCCGCTCGGCGATGGCCTTGCTGGTCGCACCGTGCGCGGCGAGGCGGGCCACCTGCCACTCGCGTTCGGTCAGCACCGGCGCCCCGGCCCGCAGCGCCGGCGTGCGGATCAGGTCGCAGCGGCTGAGCAGCCCCGCCAGACGCTCGCGGGCCTCGCCGGCCGCCACCGAGTGCTGCTGGCGCAGCCGGTGCAGAGCCTGTGCGGTGGCCTCGGCGGCGTACACCGTCAGCTCCAGCGCGGCGTAGTCGTCGGCGACCGCGAGCAGATCCGCGGCGGAGTCGGTCACCGCGGCCCGGGCGTGCCGGGCCAGCAGCGGTGGGAGCACGCCGTCCACCTGCTCGGACAGCTCGGCGAGGCGCTGCGCCACGGTGCGCCGCCCACCGTCGGAGCAGGTGGGCCCGACGGGCGCGCCGGCCTGCTCCAACCGGACCAGGTCGTGCAGAACGTGCACCTCGTGCCCGGCGAAACCGTCCGCGCGCAGCCGGTCGGCCAGGTCGTTGAGCTGCTTCACGGCGCCCGGCAGGTCACCCGACGCGGCGAGCACCGCACCCCGGGCCTGCTCCAGCCACGGGTAGAGCACCGCCATGCCCGGCGCGTGGGTGCGGTCGGCCTCGGCCATCGCCTCGGCGGCCTGCGCCGCGTCTCCGCGCAGCGCCGCCGCCTGGGCCCGCTCGGCCTGGGCCAGACCGGCGTAGACCCGGCTGGTCGCCAGCACCGCGCAGGCGCCCAACGACGTCCGCATCGCCGAGTCGCTCTGCCCGCGCAGCCGCGCGGCGTACGCCTGGAGAATGGCCAGGTATCCGGTGCCGAGCCGGAAGTCACCGGCACCGGCCAGGTCGGCGAACTCGTCGGCCACGATCGCGTCGATCCCGACGAGGTCGCCGGTGAGCATGAGCCGGGTGCCGCGGGCCAGCTCCAGGGCCAGTTGCAGGTACGGCATGTCGGTGCGCCAACTGGCCGCGGCGGAGTGCACCTGCGCGATGGCCGCGCCGCTGCGCGACAGCTGACCCTGGGCGGCCTGGACGTACGCGATGGTGCTGCGGGCCAGTTCACGGGCGGCGATGCCGGCGGCGGGCCGATCGAGCACGGTCTGGCTGAGCCGTACGGCGGTGACCGTGTCGAGCCGGTGCAGCCGCATGATTGCCTCGAAGGCGTGCACCCGGGCGCGGTCGGCCGAGTCGCCGAGCTCCTCGACCCGGCTCGCGATCTCCTCCACCGTGGACTCTTGACTGAGCCCCCAGTAGCTGACCATGCCGCGGACGGTCAGCCACCGGCAGAGCCGCCGCTCGTCCCCGGCCTCCGGGGTCACCGCGTCGAGAACGGTGATCGCCTCGTCCGGTCGGTCGGCGAACATCAGAATCGTGGCCAGCAGCTCCGCCGCGTCCGAGCCGCCGTCGGCGTTCAGCGCGGCCCGGGCCAGCCGGGTCGCCAGCGGTACGTCGTAGCGGGTGAACGCCTGCATCGCGGCGTCCACGAGCAGGGCGGCGTCCTGTGCGGTGCCCGAGTCGAGCCGCCAGACCGCCACCCGCAGCAGGTCGTCGCGGCGGCGCTTGCCGACCTGTTCCAGCAGCTCGGCGAGGTGCGCCTGGAGGCGTCGGGTGCGGCTGACCGGGCACCGGCGACGCATCACCTCGCCGTAGAGCGGGTGGGCCAGGCGTACGTTGGTCCGCCGGTCGTGCTGGACGACGGTGATCAGGCCGCGTTCCTCGGCGTACTCCACATCGGACTGCTCGGCGGCCTGGTTGAGCAGGTGAAGGCCGAGTGGCTCGCCGAAGGCGACCAGCTCGACGACCGTGCGAACGCCGTCGGTGAGCTGCCCGACGCGGGTGTCGATCAGCTCGGTGAGGCTGGGTGCCAGCTCCAGCCGCCCGGTCCACTTCCAGATCCCGTAGGTGCGCTTCAACTCCTCGCTGCCGCTGGCGGCGTGCACCAGCTCGCGCAGCAGCAGCGGGTTGCCGGCCGACAGCCGGCCGAGCCGGTCGGCGGAGCCGGCGTCGACCGGGCCGCCCAGGATCGCCGCCAGCAGGCCGGCGGTCTCCGACGGTGGCATGGGGGTCAGCTCGACGTGCTCGACCAGGTCGTCGGTCCAGAGTGCGCGGATCGGCAGCGGGATCTGTTCGCCGTCGCGCAGGGTGCCCACGACTGTGGCGTTGTCGGCGCGGGCGACCAGATGCACCAGCGCCGCGGAGGGCGGGTCGAGCAGGTGCGCGTCGTCGATGGCGAGCACGATCCGGCGGCCGGCGGCCTGCTGTTGCAGAACGCCCAGCGCCCAGCGGAGTATGCCGGCGGGGGAGAGGCCCTGGGGCTGCTCCGCCGGGAGGACCTGCACCAGCCCGCCGAAGGGCAGCGCCGCCGTGGTGGCGCTGGCCGCGATGGACCAGATCGCGTACCGGTCGGTGGGCAGGGTGTTGACGCCCTCGCGTAGCAGCCGGCTCTTGCCGATGCCCGCGCTGCCGCTGAAGAAGAGCCCTCGGCCGGCCTCGCCGGTCACCGCCGCCAGCAGGCGGTTGAGCTCATCGGTTCGGCCGACGAACTTCCATCGACTCATCCGCGCAGCATATCCATCGAATTCCGTCCGCGCCCGCACCGTCACGCACCGAAGTTGAGTAGTCGCACAATTACCGGTGAGTATCCGAACTGTTCCGCCTGGTCGGCCGGCCGAACGTACTCTTCCGGCATCCGGGTAGTGTCACCGGAATTCCACGCGACCGGCGCGCCGGTCGCCTGCCCCGGGAGGCCACCCGATGCAGCAGGGCCCTCTCCCTTCGCTCGACTCGCCCGGTGACATGGCCAGCTCAGCCGACCTGCCGAGCTGCAGCCCGCTGCCCACCGACCTCGGCGTGCCCCGTCCCCGGGCGGACGAGCCGCTCGGCGTGGTCGCCGTCGGCCCGGCCGGCGCCGACCGGCGTGCGGTCCTCGCCAGCCTCGTCGGGCTCGACCCGGTGATGCTCACCGTGCCGGCGGGCAGTTGGCTGCTGGTCCGGCACGCCCAGGTGCCCACGCGGGCGGCCTTCGTCCCCGGCTACCGCCAGCCGCACTCGTACGGCGCGGACCGGGACGCCGCCGGCCCGGCGTTGGCCCGCCCACCCCGGCGGGTCGAGCTGAGCGTGCCCGAGCCCCTGCTGCGCCACTTCACCCTGGTCGACACACCGGACACGGGCGCGCTCGGCGTGGCCGGCGTCCGGGTGCTGCGCGAGGCCGTCGGCCGGGCCGGCGCGCTGCTCTTCGTGATCGCGGCCGACCAGGCGTTCACGGCCCAGGAGCTGAATCTGCTCGCCGACGTGGCCGCTGCCCCGGTGGAGGTCGTCTTCGCGGTGACCCCGGGTGCGGCCGGTTGGGCGCCGCCGGCCGACGGCGGGGTGCTGACGGAGGACGCGGGGGCGTCCGTCTCGCCGCCCGACGGCCGGCCGGATGAGGTGGACCCGGTGGCGGTGATCGTCGAGGCGCACCGGGCGGCGCTGCTGGCCGCGGTCCCCTCCCTGGCCGGCGCGCGGTGGTTCCCGGTCGACGGCGCCGATTCCGCCGCCGACCTGCGCCGGGCGCTGGTGGGCTGGTCGGCGAACGAGGGGTTGCAGCGGGCCAGCGCCGATCCGCCCGTGCTGCCGGGGCAGCACGACCGGGTGGCGGTGTCCGCCGACCCGGGGGACTGGTCCGAGCGGCTCGACCGACAGGTCCGGTCCTGCTCCCAGCGGATCCGCCAGCACCTGGCACTGGAGTTGGCGAACGTCCATCTCCGGGCCGTCCAGGAGATCGTCTTCGGGGTCGGCTGCGCCGGCCTGCCGGACCTGCTCGACCGGGAGATGGCGGCGTTGTCGCTGCTGGCCACCGCGCAGTGCGACCACGCGGTGCGGGGCATCGTGGCCGACACCGCCGCCCAGGTGCTCGGCGCGACACCGACCGAGGGCGTCCGCCGCCGGATCGCCACCGCCGTCCAGTACGGCCTGGCCGACCACCGCTCCGGGCGCGACCTGGACCGGGTCCTGCTGATCACGAGTACGGCGGGTGTGGCCGGGCTGACCGGCGCGGAGGCGATCGACGCGCTCGCCGGCTATCCGACGGCGACCCGTGACGAGGTGCTTCCGCCGGTCGCGGTGGCGCTCTCCGGCGGGTGCTGGCAGCAGTGGCGTACCCCGGGCAACGATGACCACAGCGCCGCGCGCGCCTGGTCCCAGCGGGCGTTGCGGGAGGTCGAGTTGGAGCTTTCCCGGGAGATCTCCCGACGGTTCGAGGTGATCCGCCTCTCGCTGGGCGTGGTGCTCTCCGATGCAGTCGACCACGGCATCCTGCTCGCCTGACGGCGTGGCCATCTCCCGGCTCGGGCCCGCCCCGCGCCTCGCGTCCGACGGGGTGCGGGCCGGCTCCGGGGTGGCCACGGCGGGTGATCCTGGTTCGCCCGGCGTTCCGGTTCCTCGGTTCCGGGAAACCGGTGGCACGATGGGGGGCATGGCGGCTCCACAGGTTGCACCGGTCGAGACGCCGGCCACTGACGAGGTGCCGGCGCCCGACCGGCAATGGGTGACGATCGTGTGGGACGACCCGGTCAACCTGATGACGTACGTGACCTGGGTCTTCCAGAAGCTGTTCGGCTACAGCCGGGAGAGGGCGGAGCAGCTCATGCTGGACGTGCACCACAAGGGCCGCGCCGTGGTCTCCACGGGCGCCCGGGAGCGGATGGAGCACGACGCGTCGCAGTTGCACGCGTACGGGCTGTGGGCGACGGTGGACCGCTCGTGAGCATGTTCCGGCGGCAGGCCGGCCGCTATGTCGCCACCTTCGCCGTGGACGAAGTGCGGGTGCTGCGAAAGGTCGCCTCCGAGGTGGTCGGTCTGCTCACCGACGGTTTCGACCACACGGACCCGGTCGTGGGCCGGCTGTTCCCGGCGGTCTACCCGAAGGATGCGAGCGGCACCGCCGAGTTCCGCCGCTACACCGAGGGTGATCTGAAGACTGCCAAGATCGACCAGGCCGGGGCCATTCTGGCCGCGCTGCCCGACGAGGCCGGCGGCGAGGTGCGGTTGGACGCCGAGGCGGCGGAGGCGTGGCTGCGGGCGCTCAACGACGCGCGGCTGGCGATGGGCGTCCGGCTGGAGATCAAGGACGGCACTGACCTGGGTGAGGAGTTGGACGACGCGGTGACCGAGGATCCCGGCTCCAGCCGGGTGTTCCAACTGTCGGTCTACGCGTACCTCGGGTATCTACAGGAGTCGCTGCTCAACGCCTTGATCGACGAGGCGTGACCGGCACCACTTCAGGGCCTGCCCGGTAGGCGTTAGGCTGGTGCACGTGCTGAGCATCGACCGGTCGATCATCGACGCGATCGTCGCCCACGCGCGCCGGGACCACCCCGACGAGGCGTGCGGCGTCGTCGCCGGTGCCGTCGGCAGCGACACCCCGACCCGGCACATCCCGATGGACAATGCCGCCCGGTCGATGACCTTCTACGAGTTCGACTCGATGGAGCATCTGCGGGTGTGGCGGGAGATGGACGACCGGGACGAGGAGCCCGTGGTCATCTACCACTCGCACACCGCCACCGAGGCGTACCCGTCCCGCACCGATGTCTCCTTCGCCGGCGAGCCGGGCGCGCACTACCTGCTCGTCTCGACCCGTGAGCCCGACTCGGAGGAGATCCGGTCGTTCCGGATCGTCGACGGCGTGGTGACCGAGGAGCCGGTCCAGATCGTGGAGGCCGGGGTCGACCCGCACGCCGTGCAGTCCTACATGTTCGGGCAGAGCCCGGCGACGGTCGACTACGAGTGTTCCGGCCGCTGACCCGTCAGCGTTCGCACCCGTTCCGTCCCGTCACCGTTGGCACACCCGTTTGAGGAGCACGACATCATGGCCATCGAGGTTCGCATCCCCACCATCCTGCGCAGTTACACCGGCGGCGCCAAGGTCGTCGAGGGCGCCGGCGACACGCTGGGCGACCTGCTCACCGACCTGGACTCCCGGCACGCCGGGCTGCGTGGCCGCCTGATCACCGAGGCCGGCGCGCTGCACCGTTTCGTGAACGTCTACGTCAACGACGAGGACGTCCGCTTCCTCGGTGCGCTCGACGCGAAGCTCTCCGACGGCGACAGCGTCACCATCCTGCCGGCCGTGGCCGGCGGCGCGTTCGGCTTCGCCGCGGCAGCGGCGATCAGCTCGCACAGCGCCGCGGCAGCGGCGATCAGCTCGCACCGCGCGGCGACCGCCGTCGCCGCGCGCTGAGGGCGGCCGCCATGGCGCGGTACGACAGCCTGCTCGACGCCTGTGGGGGCACGCCGCTCGTTGGTCTGCCCCGGCTCTCGCCGACGGTGCCCGACGGCGCGCCGCCGGTGCGGCTCTGGGCGAAGCTGGAGGACCGGAACCCGACGGGCAGCATCAAGGACCGCGCGGCGCTGTTCATGGTCCGCGCGGCGGAGGAGGCCGGCCGACTCCGGGCGGGTGACACCATCCTGGAGCCGACCAGCGGCAACACCGGCATCTCGCTGGCGATGGTGGCCAAGCTGCGCGGGTACCGGCTGGTCTGCGTGATGCCCGAGAACGTCTCCACCGAGCGGGTCCAGCTGCTCCGCATGTACGGGGCGGAGATCATCTTCTCGGAGGCGGCGGGCGGGTCCAACCAGGCCGTCGCGACGGCCAAGCAGATCGCCGCCGAGCACCCGGACTGGGTGATGCTCTACCAGTACGGCAACGAGGCCAACGCGCGGGCGCACTACGAGACGACCGGTCCGGAGCTGCTGCACGACCTGCCCACCATCACGCACTTCGTGGCCGGGTTGGGCACCACCGGCACCCTGATGGGCACCGGGCGCTACCTGCGCGAGAAGGTCGAGGGCATCCAGGTCGTGGCGGCCGAGCCGCGCTACGGCGAGCTGGTCTACGGCCTGCGCAACATCGACGAGGGGTACGTGCCGGAGCTGTACGACGCCTCGGTGCTGTCCCGGCGCTTCTCGGTCGGCACCCGGGACGCGGTGCTGCGGACCCGTCAGCTCGTCGAGGTGGAGGGCATCTTCGCCGGGTTCTCCACCGGCGCGATCCTGCACGCCGCGCTGGCGGTGGCGCACGAGGCGGTCCGCGACGGCCGGCGTGCCGATGTGGCGTTCGTGGTCTGCGACGGCGGCTGGAAGTATCTGTCCACCGGCGCGTACGGCGGCACCCTCGCGGATGCCGAGGACGCGCTGGAGGGGCAGCTCTGGGCCTGACCGCAGGGGTTTTGCGCGAACGGGCCATCGGCGTACGCGTCGGTGGCCCGTTCGTCGCCCGCGCCGCTGTGAGCGGGTGTCACGTTCGTGACAACTTCCAACGGATGATTCTTGTCCTCGGGCACCCCAGCGTAGGCTGCGCAGCGTGGCGTACGCGTCGGTAGAGATCATGGCCGGGACGACCGCCGGCATGGATGCTACTGACAGTGACAGTGAGACGACCCGATGCGACTGACTGTCCTGGGGTGTGCCGGTAGCTTTCCCGGCCCCGAGTCGCCGTGCTCCGCCTATCTCGTCGAGGCGGACGGCTTCCGCCTCCTGGTCGACTTCGGCTCGGGGTCGCTGTCCAGCCTCCAGCGCTACGTAGGGCTGCACGCCCCCGACGCGATCCTGCTGACCCACCTGCACTGTGACCACATCCTCGACGCCGTGTCGTACGTGGTGGTCCGCCGGTACGCCCCGGACGGCCCCTACCCGCCGTTGCCGGTGTACGCGCCCTCGGGCGCACCGGACCGGCTCAGCGCCGCGTACGGCGACGACGGCACGGTGGAGGACGTCTACCAGTTCTACGCGTTGCAGCCGGGCACCTTCCCGATCGGGCCGTTCACCGTCACCGTCGACCGGGTCAACCATCCCGTCGAGACGTACGGCGTGCGGTTGGAGCACGGCGGTCGGTCGCTGTGCTACTCGTCGGACACCGCGCCCTGCGACGCGTTGCTGCGCCTGGCGCAGAATGCCGACGTGTTCCTGTGCGAGGCCAGTTACCTCGACGGCGTGGACAATCCTCCGGACCTGCACCTGACCGGCCGGGAGGCGGGCGAGACGGCGACCAAGGCGGTGGTGGGCCGGCTGCTGCTCACCCACCTGGTCGCGGCGTGGGGCAGCGAGGCGCACACGTTGGAGTCGGCTGCCGCCGCGTACACCGGGCCGCTCGAGGTGGTCCGGGCCGGCGCCAGCTACGACATCTGACCGCCGCGCGGCGGTGTTGTGCCGAACTGTTCGCCGGCCGGTCAGCGGCCGGTCGCCTGGGGCACCCGTGGCACCAGCACGGTGTGGGCATGCGGATCGCCATCGTGACCGAGTCGTTCCCGCCGGACGTGAACGGCGTCGCGCACTCCGTGGTGCGCACGGCGGAGCACCTGCTGGCCCGGGGCCACGAACCGGTCGTCATCGCGCCCGCACCACCCGGGGCGGCGCGGCGGGACATCGAGGGGCTGCCCTACCCGGTGGTGCGTATCCCGAGCGTGCCGTTGCCCCGTTACCAGGGCTTCCGGCTGGGCGTGCCGACCACCAACCGGCTGGCGGGGGCGTTGCTGTCGGCCGCGCCCGACGTGGTGCACCTGGCCAGCCCGTTCATCCTCGGCGCCCGGGCGGCCACCCTCGCCAGCCGGTACGGGCTGCCCATGGTGGCGGTCTACCAGACCGACGTGGCGGCCTACGCCAGGGCGTACCGGGTGAGTTGGGGTGAGGCCGCCGCGTGGCGGCGGCTTCGGGAGATCCACAATCTGGCGCAGCGGACCCTCGCGCCGTCGACCCGGGCGGCGGCCGACCTGATCGCCAACGGGGTGCAGCGGATCTGGTTGTGGGGCCGGGGCGTGGACGCCGTCCGGTTCGACCCGGCCAAGCGGTGCGCGGACCTGCGGCACCGGCTGGCCCCCGGCGGGGAGCTGCTGGTCGGCTACGTCGGCCGGCTGGCCCCGGAGAAGCGGGTGGAGCTGCTGGCGGCGACGTCCCGGCTGCCGGGCGTGCGGGTCGTGGTGGCCGGCGACGGCCCCGCCCGCCGCCAGCTGGCCCGGGCGCTGCCGGGGGTGAACTTCCTCGGGGTGCAGCACGGCGAGGACCTGGCCCGGCTCTACGCCAGCCTGGACGTGTTCGTGCACACCGGGCCGCACGAGACGTTCGGCCAGACCCTCCAGGAGGCGCTGGCCTCCGGGGTGCCGGTGGTCGCGCCGGCCAGTGGCGGGCCTGTCGATCTGGTCGACTCGGGAACGACCGGGCTGCTGGTCCCGCCGGACGACGGGGACGCCCTCGCCGCCGCGGTGGCCGAGCTGGCCGGGGACGCCGACCGGCGGCGGGCGTACGGGGTGGCCGCCCGGGCCGCGGTCCGCCGGCGCAGTTGGGCGGCCGTCGGCGACGAGCTGGTCGGGCACTACCGCGCGGTACGCGCCCAGGCCGCCACCGTGGGCCTGCCGGCCGCGTCGTGACGGGGACGGCCGGCGGGCTGCGGATCGTCCGGCTCGCGAACTTCGTGACCGCGCGCTCCGGTGGCCTGCGCACCGCGCTGCGACACCTCGGCGAGGGCTACCGCGCGGCGGGGCACGATCCGGTGCTTGTGGTGCCCGGTCGACGCGACGCCCACGAGTGGCACCCGTGGGGTCGGGTGGTGACCCTGCCCGGCGTGGAGCTGCCCGGCACCGGCGGCTACCGGCTGCTGGCCGGCCGGCAGCGGCTGGCCCGGGTGCTCGCCGAGCTGGCGCCGGACCGGCTGGAGGTGTCCGACCGGTCGTCGCTGCGTTGGACGGGCGGCTGGGCGAAGGCGCACGGGGTGCCGTCGGTGATGGTCTCGCACGAGTCGCTGACCGGGCTGCTCGGCCAGTGGGGTGTGCCGGACGTGCTGCGGCGGCCGATCGCCGACCGGCTCAATCGAGCCACCAGCCGGGCGTACGACCGGATCGTGTGCACGACCCGGTGGGCGGCCGAGGAGTTCGACCGCATCGGCGCCGACAACGTGGATCTCGTGCCGCTCGGGGTGGACCTGGACACCTTCGGACCGGACCGGGCCGACCCGGGGATGCGTGAGCGCTACGCCGATTCGACCGAACTGCTGCTCGTACACTGCGCCCGGTTGTCTCCGGAGAAGCGGCCGGAGCTGGCGGTCGAAACCCTCGTCGAGCTGCGCCGCTCGGGCGTGCCGGCGGTGCTGGTGCTGGCCGGGGACGGGCCGTTGCGCGCGTCGCTGGCCCGCCGGGCCGCCGGCCTGCCGGTCACGTTCACCGGTCACCTGCCCGACCGCGCGACGGTGGCCGCGCTGCTCGCCAGCGCGGACGTGGTGCTGGCGCCCGGCCCGGTGGAGACCTTCGGCCTCGCCGGGTTGGAGGCGCTGGCCTGCGGCACCCCGGTGGTGGTGAACGCCGCGAGCGCGTTGCCCGAGGTGGTCGGCTCGGCCGGGCTGGCCGCGTACGGCTCCGGGGCGTCGATGGCCGAGGCCGTGACCCGGCTCGTGGCCCGGCCGGAGGCGGCGCGGCGGCGGGCCGCCCGCGCTCGGGCCCAGGAGTTCGGCTGGCCGGCGGCGGTCGCCGGATTCCTGCGGGTGCACGACGCGCACGCTGCTCGGGACACCCCGGGGGAGGCGGATCGCCGCACCGCATAGGGTGCAGGGCATGGCGCGACCTGACGGGCGAGGGCCCTCTCAACTCCGACCGGTGACCCTGACCCGGGGCTGGAGCACCCATCCGGAGGGCTCGGTGCTCGTCGAGTTCGGCGGCACCCGGGTGCTCTGCACGGCGAGCGTCACCGAGGGCGTGCCCCGCTGGCGCAAGGGCTCCGGGCTCGGCTGGGTGACCGCCGAGTACGCGATGCTGCCCCGGGCCACCAACACCCGCTCGGACCGGGAGAGCGTCAAGGGCCGCGTCGGTGGCCGTACCCACGAGATCTCCCGCCTGATCGGGCGCAGCCTGCGCGCGAGCATCGACCTCAAGGCGCTCGGCGAGAACTCGATCGTGCTCGACTGCGACGTGCTCCAGGCCGACGGCGGCACGCGCACGGCTGCGATCACCGGCGCGTACGTGGCGCTGCACGACGCGGTGGGCTGGCTGGCCGCCCGCAAGGCGTTGGCCGGCAAGCCGGAGAAGGTGATGCACCGGTCGGTGGCGGCGGTCAGCGTCGGGATCGTCGCCGGCGAGGCGCGACTGGACCTCTGCTACGAGGAGGACGTGGCCGCCGAGGTGGACATGAACGTGGTGTGCACCGGCGCGGGCGACTTCGTCGAGGTGCAGGGCACCGGCGAGGCGGGCGTGTTCGCCCGCGACCAGCTCGACAGCCTGCTCGACCTGGCCGTGGCCGGGTGCGCGGATCTGGCCGAAGCCCAGCGGAAGGCACTCTCGTGAGCGCGAGGAGTGAGCTTGCGAGCCCCGCAGTCGCGAACGAAGGTGGTTCCGCATGAACAAGGTCCTGCTGGCCACCCGTAACCGTAAGAAGCTGGTGGAGCTTCAGCGGATCCTGGACGGCGCGCTCGGCGCGCACCGGATCGCCCTGCTCGGCCTCGACGACGTCGACGAGTACCCGGAGCTGCCGGAGACCGGCCTCACCTTCGGCGAGAACGCGCTGATCAAGGCGCGGGAGGGCTGCCGGCGTACGGGGCTGCCGACGATCGCCGACGACTCCGGGCTCGCCGTGGACGCGCTGAACGGGATGCCGGGCGTGTTCAGCGCCCGCTGGTCCGGTCGGCACGGCGACGACGGGGCCAACCTCCGCCTGGTGCTCGACCAGATCGCCGACGTGCCGGACGAGCACCGGGCCGGGTCCTTCGTCTGCACGGTGGCGCTGGTGCTGCCCGGCGGCAAGGAGCACCTGGTCGACGGCCGGCAGTCCGGTCGGGTGCTGCGCGCGCCGCGCGGCGACGGCGGGTTCGGCTACGACCCGATCTTCCTTGGCGACGGGCAGGACCGGACCAACGCCGAGCTGACCCCGCAGGAGAAGGACGCGGTCAGCCACCGGGGCAAGGCGCTGCGGGAGCTGGCCAAGCTCGTCGCGAAGGTGCTGCCGCCCGCCGCCTGACGGTCGCGGAGGTGCTGCCGCCCGCCGCCTGACCCGCGGCGGACGACAGCGACCCGCGAAGGTCAGCCCAGTGGGCCGACCTCCCGTTCGATGGCGGCGCGTAGCTCCGGCCCGGCCAGCACCGCGCGGGCGGCCTCCAGCACCGGGGCGAGGAACACGTCCGGGCCGGGTTCGCCAGCCGCCGTGCCCAGGGCGACCACGGCGGCCCGGCCGGCCGGCGACGGCACCAGCGGCGCGCGCAGTTGCAACCCGCGTACGCCGGCCAGCAACTCCACCGCGAGCAGACTGGTGAGGTTGTCCAACACGGTCCGCAGCTTCTTGGCCGCCGCCCAGCCCATCGAGACGTGGTCCTCCTGCATGCCGCTGGTGGGCAGCGAGTCCACCGAGGCGGGGGCGGCGAGCCGACGGTTCTCCGCGACGATCCCGGCCGCCGTGTACTGGGCGATCATCAGGCCGGAGTTGACCCCGGCGTCGGGAGAGAGGAACGCGGGCAGTTCCCGGGAGCGGGTGACGTCCAGCAGCCGGTCCACCCGCCGCTCGGCGATCGCGCCCACCTCGGCAGCGGCGATGGCGAGGAAGTCGGCGGCGAAGCCCAGCGGCGCGCCATGGAAGTTTCCGGTGGATTCGACCCGGCCGTCGGGCAGCACCACCGGGTTGTCCACGACCGACACCAGTTCCCGGGCCGCGACCGTGCGGACGAAGTCCAGGGTGTCCCGGGCCGCGCCGGCCACCTGCGGCGCGCAGCGCATCGAGTACGCGTCCTGCACGGCGTGCGCCAGGTCGTCGCGATGCGAGTCCATGACGCGGGAGTCCTGCAACAGCCGGTGGATGTTCGCCGCCGACGCCGCCTGGCCGGGATGCGGACGGATGGCGTGCAGCTCGGGCAGGAACGGCCGCTCCGAGCCGAGCATCGCCTCGATGGCCAGCGCGGCGGTCACGTCCGCCATGGCGAACAGGTGCGCCGCGTCGTGGATGGCCAGCAGCAGCATGCCGAGCATGCCGTCGGTGCCGTTGATCAGCGCCAGCCCCTCCTTGGCGGCCAGCTCGATCGGCTTGAGCCCGGCGGCGGTCAACGCGTCGGCGGCGTCCTGCCGCTCGCCGGCCGGGCCGAGCACCCAGCCCTCACCGAGCAGCACCAACGCGCAGTGCGCCAACGGCGCGAGGTCGCCGGAGGCGCCCAGCGAACCATGCTCCGGCACCCACGGGGTGATGTCGTGGTTGAGCAGGTCGACGAGCGCCTCGGCGACCTGCGGGCGGACCCCGGAGCGGCCCAGGGCGAGCGAGCGGACCCGCAGCAGCATCATGGCCCGCACCACTTCGCGCGGCATCGGGGCGCCCACCCCGGCGGCGTGCGAGCGAATCAGCGCGTGTTGCAGCTCGGCCCGCCGCTCCGGCGCGACGAACGTGTTGGCGAGCGCGCCGAACCCGGTCGACACGCCGTACACGGGCCGCCCGGCGGCCTCGATGCCGTCCACGATCGCGCGGCTGGTCGCCATCGCGTCGCGGGTGGCCGGGTCGAGGGTCACCGTCGCGGTGCCGCGCGCGACCGCGAGGACGTCGTCGGCGGTGATACCGGTGGGTTGAATGATCACGGTCGTCACTGTGGAACTCCGTTGCGTATTACCTGGTGGATCAGGGGGACACCGGGCCGGTAGGCCAGGTGCAGGTACGACGGCGCGTCCAGGACGACCAGGTCGGCCCGTGCGCCGGGGGTGAGCACGCCGACGTCGTCGCGGCGCAGGGCCCGTGCGCCGCCGGCGGTCGCCGCCCACAGCGCCTCCGCCGGGGTCATCCGCATCTCCCGGACGGCGAGGGCGATGCAGAACGGCATCGACGAGGTGTACGACGAGCCGGGGTTGCAGTCCGTCGCCAGGGCCACGGTGACTCCGGCGTCGAGCAGCCGGCGGGCGTCCGGGTACGGCGAGCGGGTGGAGAATTCGGCACCGGGCAGCAGGGTGGCGACCGTGCGGGTGCCCGACCCGTCGCTGTGGGCCGTGCCGGCGAGCGCGTCGATGTCGGCGTCGGACAGGTGGGTGCAGTGGTCCACGCTTGCCGCGTCCAGCTCCACCCCGAGCTGCACACCCGGGCCGGGGCCGAGCTGGTTGGCGTGCAGCCGTACGCCCAGCCCGGCGGCCTGCCCGCAGGCGAGGATGGCGCGGGCGTGGTCCACGTCGAAGGCACCCCGCTCGCAGAAGACGTCGATCCACTTCGCGTGCGGCGCGGCGGCGGCCAGCATCGGCCCGCAGACCAGTCCGACGTAGTCGTCGGGGCGGTCGGCGTACTCGGCGGGCACCACGTGGGCACCCAGGAAGGTGGCGTCCTCGGTGAACTCGGCGGCGATCCGCAGCGAACGGGCCTCGTCGGCGACGGTCAGCCCGTACCCACTCTTGATCTCGATGGTCGTGGTGCCCTGGCGCAGCGCCTCCCCGCGCAGCCGGCGCACGGTGGCCCGCAGCTCGTCGTCGCTGGCGGCCCGGGTCGCGCCGACAGTGGTCCGGATGCCACCGCCGGTGTAGGGCTCGCCGGCCATCCGGGCGGCGAACTCGGCGGCCCGGTCCCCGGCGAAGACCAGGTGCGCGTGGCTGTCCACGAAGCCGGGCAGTACGGCGGCGCCAGCGGCGTCGATCCGCCGGTCGGCGGCCGGCGCGTACGCGGCCGGCCCGACCCAGGCCACCCGGCCCTCCTCGATCAGCACGGCCGCCTCGCGGCGGATGCCCAGCGGGCCCTCGCCGACGCCGTTGGTGACCAGCTCGCCGATGTTGTCCACCAGCAGAGCGCTCATGAGCGGATCACCGCCTCGATCGACGCCGACAGTTCGGCCGGCACGTCGACGCTCAGGTGCCGGCCCTCGGCCACCACCACGCGGCCGTCCACCACGACCTGGTCGACGTCGGCCGCCCCGGCTGCGAAGAACGCCCCCACCGGCGGCACCCCGGCGGTGCGGGCGCTGTCGAGTCGTACCGTGACCAGGTCGGCGCGGGCGCCCACGGCGATCCGCCCGGCGTCGGCCCAGCCCAGCGCCGCGTGCCCGGCAGCGGTCGCCATGGTCAGCAGGCCCGCCGGCGTGAAGTGGCCGCGCCGGCGGGTGCGCAGCCGCTCGTCCAGCTCCACCGCCCGGGCCTCCTCGAACAGGTCGATCACGGCGTGGCTGTCGCTGCCCAGGCTCAGCCGGATCCCCGCGTCGGCCATCCGCCGGGCCGGGCCGATGCCGTCGGCGAGGTCGCGTTCGGTGGTGGGGCAGAGGCACACCCCGGTCCGGCTGTCGGCGAGCAGCGTCAGGTCTCCGCTGGTCGGGTGGGTGGCGTGCACGGCGGTGGTCTCCGGCCCGAGCACGCCGTGCTGGGCGAGCAGCGCGGTGGGCGTACGCCCGTGCACGGCCCGGCACTCGTCGTTCTCGGCGGGCTGCTCGGAGAGGTGTACGTGCAGCGGTGCGCGCCGCTCCCGGGCCCAGTCGGCGACCGCGCGCAACTGCTCCGCCGGGACCGCCCGCACCGAGTGCACGGCCGCGCCCACCCGGGCGTGCGAGTCCGCCGGCTGGAACGCCGACACCCGCTGCGCCCAGCGGACCGCGTCGCCGTCGCCGAAGCGCCGCTGCGGCCCCGCGAGCGGCCGGCCGTCCACCCCGGCGCTCAGGTAGCAGGCGTCCAGCAGGGTGAGCCGGATACCGGCGTGCGCGGCGGCCTCGACAAGCGCCGCGCCCATCGCGTTCGGGTCGTCGTACGCGCCGCCGTCGGGTCGATGGTGCAGGTAGTGGAACTCGCCGACGCAGGTGATCCCCGCGAGGGCCATCTCGGCGTAGACGGCGCGGGCCAGCGCCAGGTAGGTGTCCGGGTCCAGCCGGTCCGCCACCGCGTACATCCGGTCCCGCCAGCTGAAGAAGTCGCCCCGGCCGCCGTGGGTACGCCCGCGCAGAGCCCGGTGGAAGGCGTGCGAGTGCACGTTCGCGAGGCCGGGCAGGGTCAGGCCGGGCAGCGGCACCGCGTCGGCGTACACGTCCACACCGGCGCTCGGCCGACCGGGCGCGGCCAACGCGGTCACACCGGTGATCACCCCTGCGTCCGTCTCGATGAGCACGTCGGGCGTGGGCTGGGCGAGATTGGGCAGCCAGGCGTACTCGGCGAGCCAGCGGGTCGGGGTCAGCGGCATGTCAGCTCCTCCAGCACGCGGGCCAGCGCGCGCACCCCGGCGGCGCAGTCGTCGTCGGTCGCGGCCTCGGCGGGGGAGTGCGACACCCCGGTCGGGTTGCGCACGAAGAGCATCGCGGTGGGCAGGTGCGCGGCGAGCACCCCGGCGTCGTGCCCCGCGCCGGTCGGCAGCACCGGCGCGTCGAGCAGCGCGGCCAGGCGTCTGGCCAGCCCGCCGTCGAAGGCGACCAGCGGGGTCACCGACTCCTCGGTGACGGTCACCTCCGTACCGTCGCGGCGGGCCCGCTCGGTGAGCTTGCCCCGGACCGCGTCGACCAGCCCGGCCAGCGTCTCGGGGTCGGCGGCGCGGGCGTCCAGCCAGCCGGTCACCTTCGACGGAATGGCGTTGGTGGCGTTGGGCTCGACGGCGACCCGGCCCACGGTGGCGTGCGCGCCGCGCAGCCGGGCCTCCTTGTTGGCCGCCAGCACCGTGAACGCGTAGGTGAGCATCGGGTCGCGGCGGTCGGCCATCCGGGTCGTACCCGCGTGGTTGCCCTCGCCGACCACTTCGAAGCGCCAGCGGCCGTGCGGCCAGATCGCGCTGGCCACACCGACCGGAGCGTCCGTGTCGATCAGCGCGCGGCCCTGCTCGACGTGCAGTTCCACGAAGGCGCCGAACCGGCCCAGCAGCTCCGGTCGGGCGCCCGCCGGCCGGGCGCCGAGCGCGTCGGCGAAGCTCACCCCGGCCGCGTCGCGCAGGCCGGCCGCGCGGTCGGCCGCCAGCGCGCCGGTGAGCAGCCGCGACCCCAGACAGGGTACGCCGAAACGGGCGCCTTCCTCCTCGACGAACGCGCCCAGCACCAGCGGTCGGACGGGGGTGACGCCGGCGGCGCGTAGCTCGTCCACGGCCAGGAACGCGCTGACGATGCCGAGCGGCCCGTCGTACGCCCCGCCGTGCGGCACCGAGTCGAAGTGGCTGCCGGTCAGCACCGCGTCGGAGCCCTCGGGGTCGCCCCAGTGGGCGAACAGGTTGCCGTTGCCGTCCTCGGTGACCGGCAGGCCCCGCCGCTGTGCCTGCGCACGGAACCAGGACCGCAGCTCCTGCTCCGGCTCGGTCAACGCGTAGCGCAGGTAGCCGCCGCTGCCGGCGTCCCGTCCGACCGGCGTGATCTCGTCCCACAGCGCCCGGAACCGGCCGGGAAGGTGGTCCGTCACGAGTTGCCACCCTCGGCCATCGGCACCCGTACCCCGGTGCGCTCGGCGACTTCGCGGGCGCTGTCGTAGCCGGCGTCGGCGTGCCGGATGACGCCCATCGCCGGGTCGTTGGTGAGCACCCGCTCGATCTTCTGCCCCGCGAGTGCGGTGCCGTCGGCCACGCAGACCTGCCCGGCGTGGATCGACCGCCCGATGCCGACGCCACCGCCGTGGTGGATCGACACCCACGACGCGCCGCTGGCCGTGTTGACAAGCGCGTTGAGCAGCGGCCAGTCGGCGATGGCGTCGGAGCCGTCGGCCATCCCCTCGGTCTCCCGGTACGGGCTGGCGACGCTGCCGGTGTCCAGGTGGTCGCGGCCGATCACCACCGGGGCGGAGAGTTCACCGGAGGCGACCATGTCGTTGAACCGCACACCCGCCCGGTCCCGTTCGCCCTGACCGAGCCAGCAGATCCGGGCCGGCAGGCCCTGGAAGGCGACCCGCTCGCCGGCCAGCTTGATCCACCGGGCCAGCGACTCGTTCTCCGGGAACAGGTCCAGGATGGCCCGGTCGGTGGCCGCGATGTCGGCCGGGTCGCCGGAGAGCGCCGCCCACCGGAACGGGCCCCTGCCCTCGCAGAACAGCGGCCGGATGTACGCGGGCACGAAACCGGGGAAGTCGAAGGCCCGCTGGTAGCCGCCGAGCTGCGCCTCGCCCCGGATCGAGTTGCCGTAGTCGAACACCTCGGCGCCGGCGTCGAGGAAGCCCACCATCGCCTCGACGTGCTTCGCCATCGACGCTCGGGCCCGGTCGGTGAACTCGGCCGGCTTCGCTGCGGCGTAGTCGCGGGCGTCGGCCAGCTCGACCCCCACCGGGAGGTACGCCAGCGGGTCGTGCGCGCTGGTCTGGTCGGTCACGATGTCGATCTCGACGCCCCGGCTGAGCAGCTCGGGAAAGACCTCGGCGGCATTGCCGACGACGCCGACGCTCAACGCCCGCCGGTCCCGCTTCGCCGCGAGGGCCCGCTCGACGGCGTCGTCCAGCGAGTCGGCGACCTCGTCCAGGTAGCGGTCGTGCACGCGACGGTCGAGCCGGGTGCGATCCACGTCCACGATCAGGCAGACGCCGTCGTTCATGGTGACCGCGAGGGGCTGCGCGCCACCCATTCCGCCGCAGCCGGCGGTCAGCGTCAGCGTGCCGGCGAGACTTCCTCCGAACCTCTTGGCGGCCACCGCCGCGAACGTCTCGTAGGTGCCCTGGAGGATGCCCTGGGTGCCGATGTAGATCCACGATCCGGCGGTCATCTGCCCGTACATGGTCAGGCCGAGCTGTTCGAGGCGGCGGAACTCCGGCCAGGTCGCCCAGTCACCGACCAGGTTCGAGTTGGCCAGCAGCACCCGGGGCGCCCACTCGTGGGTGCGCATGACCCCGACCGGGCGGCCCGACTGCACCAGCATCGTCTCGTCCTCGCGCAGGTCGGTCAGCGTACGGACCAACGCGTGGTACGACGGCCAGTCCCGTGCCGCCTTGCCGGTGCCGCCGTAGACGACCAGGTCGTCGGGGCGTTCGGCCACCTCCGGGTCGAGGTTGTTCATCAGCATCCGCAGGGCGGCCTCCTGCTGCCACCCGCGGGTGGTGAGCTGGCTGCCCCGTGCGGCACGGATGGGCTGGGTCATCTGCGGTCTCCTCCGGTCAACCGAGGAACAACTGTCGGCGGGCCGCGGAGGCTTCGAACGCCTCCAGACGGCGTTGGGTGTCGGCCGGCGCGGCGTCGCAGATCGCCTGCAACAGCACCATGGCCAGGGTCATCGGGGCGGTGTGCAGGTCGAAGACGAGCTGGGCGCCGACGGCGGCCGGCAGCAGCACGTCGGCGTGTTCGGCGGCCGGGCTGACCGGCGAGTCGGTGATCGCCACGACGGTCAGCCCGGCGGCACGCGCGTCGCGCAGCGCGTCCAGGGTCTCCCGGGGATAGCGGGGCAGCACGAAGGCGAGCACGGCGGACGCCCCGGCCTCGGCGGCCTGCTCCAGGCGGTCGGTGAGCAGGCTGCCGCCGTCGTCGAGCACCCGTACGTCCGGGTGCACCTTGGCGGCGAAGTAGGCGAAATACGCGGCCAGCGGCGCGGCGGCGCGCAGGCCGAGCACCGGCAGCGGGCGGCTGGTCGCGAGCAGCCGCCCGGTCTCGGCGATCCGGTCGGTGTCGGCGAGCTGACCGGCCAGCCGGTCCAGGTTGCCCATCTCGGCGCGTACCGCCTGCTGGAGCTCGTTGCTGGCGTCCGTCGGCCCGCCGGGCGTCGTGCTGGTGAGGTCGCGCAGCCGGCGGCGCAACGCCGGATAGCCGTCGTGGCCGAGCGCGACGGCGAACCGGGTGACCGAGGGCTGGCTGACCCCGGCCAGTTCGGCGACCTCCGCCGCGGAGAGGTACGCCACGGCCGGGGCGTGTTGCACGAGACAGTGCGCGATCCGACGCTGGGTCGGGGTGAGCCGTACGCCGTCGAACAGGTTGAACACCTGTTCGGCCGACGCCTGGACCGCTCCGTCATTCACTCCGCGACTGTATGCATGAAAACTTTCACGAAGCAAGTAGTGGCTCGATCACCGGCGGATGCCGGCCGAGGAGGGTCAGGTGTGCGAATGGCCGGTACTATCCGCACGGCGGTACAACGGAGGAGTGCGCATGCAGCCGGAAGGCCCCTACAGGTTCACCCACGCGCTCGGCGGGTCTCCGGTGGGGAAGGCGTGGGCCGCGATCGACGAGCAGGGCCGGTTCGTCACAGTGGCGGTGCTCGACGCCACTGTGGCCGCAGCGCCAGGCTGGCGCGAGTCCTTTGCCGGAGTCGCCGATTCGCTGGCGCAGGCTCCGGGTGGGCCGGCCTACACGTACGCCGACTTCTCGGCCGACGCCCCCTGGGTGGCGTACCCGGCCGAGGCGGGTGCCGGGGCCGAAAAGCTGTTCCGGGCCCTCGGCGTCGAATACACCCCCGCTCCGACGGCTGCGCCGCCCACGTCCGCCCCGCCGTCGGTGTCCGCCCCGCCCGTGTCGAGCCCGCCGCAGCCGGTCTCCGCTGTGCCGCAGGCCCCGTGGGCAGTGCAGACAGGTCCCGTCCCCGGCAAGTTGGTGTCCGCGATCCCGCACCCGATCTCCGGCGTACCCATTTCGCCGGCCGAGGTGACGTCGGCGCCACCCGCCCCGGTGATGTCGGCACCTCCCGCGCCGGTGAACTCGGCACCACCCGACACCTACAGCCACGGTCCGACGAACGCCGACCTGTTCGCCTCGCCAGTGCGTCGCATCACCCCCTCCGCACCGCCCAAACGGCGGACCGGCCTCTGGGTCGGAGCCGCAGCGCTGGTACTGGTGGTGCTGGCGGGCGGGGGCGGCCTCGTCGCCTGGGCCGGCCGGGCTGACGACGACAACCCGGCCGACCTGAACGCCGCTGCCACCGCCACCGCCACCGCCGAATCGCCACCGATGCCTACCGCCCCGCCACAGTCGCCGGGAATCGAGCCGCCGCACGGAGGCAAGTGGCCGGCACAGTGGCCGGGGTTCACCGAACGGGACAACGTGCGGACGCTGACCGGCCTCGAAGGGCTCGGGTTCCCGGTGAAGGTTCCGATGGACTGGTCCTGCACACTTGCCGGTCAGGCCGAGGGGTTCGTCAAGTACAACTGCGGCATGACAGCCTCCGGGGGGTCGCCGATCGGTGGTGAGCTGATCGTTCGGAACTGCCCTGAGCCGTGTGACGAGCAACGCCAGACCACGATGCGGATGAGCGAGGAGGCGTGGGGCGCGCGGTGGATCCGCAGCGGGCAGTACGCCACCTACGCCGAGGCGCTCATCAACGCCGACGGCGAGCAGCGGCACGCCCTGGTCGTCGTCGCCTACTTCCGCAGCGGGGACGGTGTCGTCGACCGGCAGCTCGTGCTCCGCATGACCAGCCCGGTGCCGGAGGCCCAGCAACTGCGCCGGGTCGCCACCTACCTGCGGGACGTCGTGGTCTTCTGAACCTGCCGTGGATACGCGTGCCGACCGGCACGCGTATCCACGTAAATCGCACTCAGCGCCGGGCTTCGGCGATCCAGTCCGTCATACGCGCGGCGAACTGCTGCTCGGAGAACGCGGCGGCATGTGCCCGGATGCGCTCCGGCGACAGTTCCGGCAGGCGGTGGACCAGCGGTACGAAGCTGCGTGGGTCGACGGAGTCGACGAGGAAGCCGGTCTCGCCGTTGTTGACGGTCTCCAATAGACCGCCGCGGCGCAGACCCAGCACCGGGGTACCGCAGGCCTGTGCCTCGACCGGGATTATGCCGAAGTCCTCATGGACCGGGAACAGCAGCGCCCGCGCACCCCAGTAGAGCTGGCGCAGCCGCTCCTTCGAGGGGCGTACCTCGAACGTCACCGCCACCCGGGCTCGCTCGGCGGCGTGGCGGAGCGCGGTCTCCTCGGGACCCGAGCCGGCGATGACCACCGGCAGACCGGCCGCCTCGGCGATCTGAATGATCAGGTCGAAGTTCTTGTACGGGATCCACCGCCCGACCCCGAGCAGGTAGTCGCGGGACTGGCTCTGGTCTGCAGCAGGCGCGGCAGCGAAGTAGTCGACGTCCACCGGAGGGTTGATGACGACCGCGTCGCGTCGCCAGTACCGGGCGATCCGGGCACGCACCTCCTCGGAGTTCGCGGCGTACCCGTGCACGTGGCGGCTGAGCCGCACATCGGCGGTCTGCAGCACACGCCGCGGCAGGGTCAGCAGCGGGTTGGAGCCCCGCCCGTCGAAGTTCGGGCTCCAGATGTATCGGGCGGGGGAGTGCACGTAGCTCAGGTACCGGGTGTGTTCCGTCGAGCCGAGCCGTACGGTGTGGGCGAACGCGTGGCTGGACGAGATGACGAGGTCGAACCGCTCCCGGCTGAGGGTCCGCCAGACCAGCGGCATCAACGGCAGCGCGCCTGCCTTCGTACGGCGCAACGGTGTCTGCGCCAACCAAGATTCCCGCAGGTTGGGCTCGACGGCGTCGTGGTCCTTCCACAACACGAAGCGCTCAGCCTCCGGCAGCAGGTTGCTGATCTGCCGGAAGACGTTCTCGGAGCCGCCGGTCGCCCCGAACCACTCGTGCACGAGCGCCACCCGCCTGCTCGTCAGATGGTCGAGCGGGCGCGTCCCGTCGGCCTCAGGATGGGCGGAAAGATCGTCTACCACTGGTTGCTCCTCATGCCGTGGGGACGCCGGCGTCCGGCCGTACCGGCCAGCCGAGATGGTCGCTGCTCGCCTGTTGCGCTCTGATCTGCGCGTAGCCCTACTGCAACCTCCGGCGCAGCACCCGGGCGGCGACGAAATGCGGCGCGAAGCCCGCCTCCACGAACTGGATGATGGGCCGGACCTGCGAGTACTCCGCGGAAAGAGCAGCGATCATCCACTGTACGTAGATGAGAACGATTCGCTTGTACGTCAACCTGTACCACACGACGACCGCGAAAAGCAGGTAGATCTTCAGTTCGACGGGACAGGGGTCGAGTCGCCGGATTCGTTGGCCGGCTGCGGTGCTTCCCGCTCCGAGGTGTCGTCCATGCCGGTCACCAGGCCGGTGTGCATCGCCATCGGGTCCTCACTTGATCGCCACCAGGCCGTCCTGCTGAGGCTCGTCCGTGCCGTGGCCGAGCTTCTTCAGGACGAACGACAGGAACGTACGCCGAAGCGAGGGCACGGCCGTTACGTAGCCCACCCAGATCAGCAGGATGGCCACGCACGATGCGATGAGGCGTAGCGGCCCGGCGCCGGCCAGCAGATATCCGGCTACTGCGGCGACGGCCGCGCCGGGCAGCGCGAGGGCGAGCAGGCGTGTGCTGTAGCCCAGCACCGACAGCCACCTCGCCGAGATGAGGAACATCAGGACGCCGCCGATCGAGGACGCCGCGCCGATCGTGAAGGCCCCCCACTGCCTGTACAGCAGGAGGTTCACGGCGATCGGAATGCCGAAGGACAGCGCCATCACGATCGCGACCTGGAAGTTGGCCCCTCGGGCGTTCAGCACTTTTACGAAGGTGTAGCCGAGGACGTGTGCCCAGATCCCGAGCGCGAAGCCCATGAGCAGCACCGACGAGACGTCCACGGCCCGCTCGTCGAACTGGCCTCGGGCATAAAGAAGGGTGACGATCCCCCGGCTGTTCAGCGACAGGATCAGGGCGAGGGGCACGGCCACCAGGATCACCGGCGGGATCAGTCGGCCGAGCCCGTCACCCACCTCATCGGCCTTCATGCGGGCGAACGACGCCAGGCCGGCCAGACCCAGCGGGGCGGCGAGCAGGGCCATGCACGAGTCGACCACGAAGCGTGCGTACTCGGTGGCCGCTACCACCTCGACGCCGAGCAGCGAGCCGACGGCCCGCTCGACCGCGATCGAGCCCTGCAGGATCACGGGAATCAGCAGCAGTGGCCGCAGGCGCCGCCAGAACATCCCGAGGGCCACCTTGGCGGCCGCCCGATCCGGGCGGTGCGAACCAGTGTCGTCGCCTCCGTGCAGGTAGCCCTGACGGCGGATCCAGTAGGCGCCCCAACCCCACAGCACGATGTACGGCACCGTGAAGCCCCACGCCAGCACGGAAACGTGCCCGGTCCTCCAGGCGATCACCGTGGCGAGGATCAGCCCGACGCTCTGGCACGAGGGCCGCAGGTTGATCAGGCGGACGTCGTCGTTGGCCAGGCCGACCAGGGTGTTGAGGTTGTACAGGACGTAGAACGGAACCCCTAGCGCGGCGATGCCGAGCATGGTCGCGGCGATGTCCGCCGTGTGCGGATCCAGCCCCGGCCCCAGGAGCCCAACCCACAGGTCCCGCCCGAAGATCAGCGCCACGGCCAGAAGCAGGGAGAAGACGGCCAACAGCAGGTGCACCGCACGGTGCAATGTCCGCGCCATCGCCGGCCGCTCCTGGCGGTACTGCACGTACAGGGGAAGGAATCCCGCAGTCAGCGCGTCGGCGGTGAAGAAGTTGATCGGAACCAACGTCGCAGTCAGCGCGATACGGTTGGCTGCCACCACCCGCCCCGCCCCGAAGAGCGCGGCCAGCAGCACCTCGCGGAGCAGGCCGAGGATCTTGCCGGCGATGCCGCCGAGGACCAGACGGAAGAAGATCTTGCCCATGGTCAGGCTCGGCGCTGTGTGACCAGGTGCGCGAAGTCCGCCAGGTAGTCCCGGGCACACTTGTCGAGCAGGAAGGCCGGGGGCAGCAGATTTGCCCGCGGCGCTCGGTCCGCCGTCACCTTAAGCACCACGTCGGCAAGAGCGTCTGAGTTCGACGTGTCGACCTCGTGCATGACCCGGCTCAGCGCCTCGGATCGGATCGACCCGGCCGTGACGACGCAGGGCAGGCCGCTGGCCAACGCCTCCAGCACCGCCATCGGAAGCCCTTCCAGTCGCGCGGTGGTGAGCAGTGACACGTCCGCGGCCGAGTAGTAGTCGGGCACCGCGTCCGCGTCCACCCGTCCGGTGAAAACGACCATCTTCTCCAACTGGAGCTTGCGGACCAGGCCGCGCAGCCGTCCGTCGTCCGGGCCATCGCCCACCATGAGGAACCGGAACCGGTCGCCGAGGCCACGGTCACGGAGGGCCGCTGCCGCCTGCAGGGCACGGTCGACCCGCTTCTGCACGTGCAGTCGGCCGATATAGCCGACCAGTACCGTCGCCTCGTCGATTCCCAGAGCGCGTCGGATCCGGTCCCGGGCCGCGCGGTCAAAGGCGTGGTCCTCGGCCCGGACGCCGTTCGGAATCAGGCGGATCTTGCCTGGCAGCGTCGACCAGTTCTGTGGCGCCGCGGTCAGCGACTCGACCACGTTTTCGCCGACCGCGATCAGGCGGTCGAAGTCGCGATACCGGGCAAGGTCGCGGACCAGCGAGAGGGCGTTCTTGGGCGTACCGGCCAGGGAACGCGCGGTGGGTGCCCGCAGCTTCGACCCGAGTTCCATGGCGGACGTGCCGTGGGCCTGGAGCACGAACGGCGTGTGCGGGTGCAGGGCCCGCTCCCGGACCACTGAGTAGGAGCCGGCGCTGACCGAGAGAACCACCCCCGGTGGGGTGCCGATCGCCGCCCAGTGGGCCCGGGACTCCTCCCACCAGGCGCGGGAGTAGTGGCCCGGCCGGGTGCCGGCCAGCGGCGTCACCTGGACGCCGTCCTCTGTGAACGCGCCGGTCCGGCCCGGAATCGCCGTGGTGACCATGTGCACCCGCGGTACGTTCCTGGCCCACTCGGCGGCCAGTCGCCAGGCGAGGGTTTCCATCCCGCCCGTGTGATGGTGCGGCGTCGACCGGGAATGGATGAGAATTGACTCGATCACAGCAGATCCCTGTACAACGACTCGAGTTTCTCGGTCTGCCGGCGCAGGTTGAACCGGTCCTCGACGGTCTGCCGCCCGACCTTCCCGAACCGGTCGCAGAGGTGCTTGTCCCGCAGCAGTTCGATCAGCCGGTCCGCGAGCGCGGCGACATCCCGCTCGGGCACCAGGAAGCCGTTCGCCCCGTCGGTCACCGCTTCCGGTATCCCGCCGTGGAGAGTGCCGATCACCGGCTTGCCGGAGGCGGCCGCCTCCAGGAGGACCATGCCCAGCCCCTCCTGGTCACCGTCCTGCGCCGTCACGCTCGGCAGGCAGAGCAACGTCGACTGGCTCAGCCACTGGAGGGTAACGCTGTGCTTCTGGGTGCCCAGGAAGCGCACCGATGCCTCGATGCCGAGTTCCCGGGCGAGCGCGCCGAGCGGGTCGCGGAGCGGACCCTCACCGATGAGCGTCAGCTCCGCACCGGGAATCGCCTTCCGCACGTCAGCGAAGGCCCGCAGCAGGTATTGCGTTCCCTTCTTTTCCACCAGCCGCGCGACGTGCAGGATGCGGGGCACCTCGACAGGACCGGTGGGCTGGATGGCGTCGACGTCCACGCCGATGGGCAGTACGCGGCACCGATCCGCGGGGTATCCCCACTCCACCGCGCGGCGGCGGATGTGCTCGGACACGCAGACGAACACCGCGCCCTCAGTGAAGAGGGAGTTGCGGAAGGTGACGTAGTTCAACCACGACGGCTTCTTCGAGGCGAACATCTTCGCCCGGGTGACCGTGACGTCGAAGCCATGCAGGGTCGTGACCAGCGGTACTCCCAGCGCCTTCGCGGTGGGGACCGCGTACACCCCCTCGACGCCGAAGTGGGCGTGCAGCAAGGCGGTGCCGCGCTCCGCGAGGGCGCCGGCCAGTGCCTCGGAGCGGCGCGTCAGCGTGTACGACAGGACGGCCGGCTTGCCGAACTCCGCGACGCTAAGCGATTCGGTCCCAGGCCGGTCCGGAACCAGATCCCGGCCCACGAACAGCGGTCGGAAGCTGCGCATCGCCAGCGCCTGGCTCGGGATGAACGTCTCCGAGGGCAGGAACTGTTGATGTCGAAGGATTCCAACGGCGGGTAGTCGCATGATCGTTCGACTCCTCGCGGCCGCCCCCGATGAGGAAGGCGACCAGCAGCGAAAGGATAGGTATGAGGTGGATGTCACCGAAAATCTCGGTGTTGTCACCCAGCCCATGAATGAGCGTCCAGGCGATGGCCGCGGTGGTCCAGAGCGCGAACGCTCGGTGTCGAGGCTCGCCGTTCGTGACGACGCGGACGGCGAGCCGCAACGCGAGCGTGAAGAACGCGGCGGTCAACACCAGGCCGACCAGACCTGTCGCGGCCCACGCCGCGAGGAGGACGTTGTGCGGCGGGAAGCTGCGGTAGATGCCGTGCTCTCGCGCGTATGTCCCGAAGCCGGCGTCCCAGCCGCCGTAGCCGAGGCCGAGCAGCGGGTCACGCAGGAACGCCTCCGCGCCGAAGCCCCAAATGGCCGCCCGGTCGCCGAAGGACTTGGCCAGCGCATCGGTGAAGCCGAGGTTGACGGCGAGCAGCACGGCCGCGACCGCGCCGAGCAGACCGGCACCGCCCAGCCCGAGCAACAGTTGACGGCGCCTGCGGCCGGTCGGCCAGTGGCGGACGCTCTGTCGGGCCGGCCCCGACCCGCGCGTAGGGGCGAGACGTTGGACGGCGAGCACGGTCGCGGGTAGGGCGACCGCGAGGATCGTCGCCGATTTCGAGCCGGTGATCGGCACCGCCGCCAGCGCGACGAAGCCCACCACCCGCGTCCACCGATCCCGGGTGACAGCCGCGACGGCGAACGCGGCAATCGCGTTCACACCGAGGAACAGCCCGGCGACATTCGCGTTCACGAACACCCCGCCGGACTTCGCCTCGTCGAAGACGTTGTTGGGACTGTCCCCAAACAGGGCGGCGACGGTGTTCTGCCCGGCGACGATCCCACCGACGGAACGCAGGAACGCGTCCTCCACGCCAGGTAGGACCCGGAAGGTGAGCACCATCGCCGCCTCCACCATGACCCAGGGCCAGTACCAGCGCGCCAATCGGCGCAGCAGATCGGCGTCCTGACGGACAGCCTGGAGCATCAGCGTCAGCGTGACGATGAACTGGCCGAGCAGCGCGATCAGCGGCAGACCGGCCCGTGGATCCGGCGACCAGACCAGCGCGAGCATCCGTACCACGAGCAGCGCCACCAGGACGCGGAAGAAGCCGAGGCGGAGCAGGTCGACGCCCGAGCCGCGACGGGCCGCAAGGAGGACTCCCGGAGCCAGCAGGATGGTGACCACCGTCGACGCAGCGATGTCGGTGCTGCCCTTGGGTAAGAGGTAGAACTGCGGCAGGGCGAGAAAGAGCACCAGGCAGGCCGCGGCCGCCGGCGTCGATCCGGTCGCGATCGCCCAGGATGCGGCCGAGCGTGCCCTAGCCACGGGTGCCTCCAGTCTCGCCGGCAGGCCGCGCCACGACCTCGGCGGCGCGTCGTGGCATGCGATGTGCGATGTCCCGCAGGAGGCCACCCCGCGAGCGCCAGCCGAAGTCGCCGGCATACCGGACACGGGCCTCGATCACGTCGTCCGTGCTAGGGCGGATCGTCGCCAGCACCTGGCCGACGAAGTCGCCGGTGGAGCTCGCGGCGGTGATGTGCTTGGTGGCCCGCGCCGCCTGTACGACGTCGGGGATGGGGGTGCTGACCACGTTCAAGCCGGATGAGAGGTACTCATAGCACTTGAGCGGGCTGACGCCGACGGTGTAGTCGTTCAGCGCGTACGGGATTAGCCCGACGCTGCAGGTGCCCGCGGCGGCGGCGAGTTCGTCGAGGGTCAGTACTCCCAGGTACCTGGCGCCGAGCCGTTCGAGTTGGGCCAGTTCGCGGTCGAACCCGCCGCCGCCCGCCGCGATCGGGCCGGCGAGAAGAAGCTCGCCGTGCCCCTGAAGTGCGGTGGTCAACGTGCGCAGCAGTTCGAAGTCCAGCTTGTGTGGCGAGAGGTTGCCCGCGAACAGTGCTGCGGGAAGCCGCTGCGCCGCCGGCTGGCTCGCGGCGGAGAAGACATCGATCTCGGCGACGTTCGGCAGCGTGAGGACCTCGGTGAACCCGACGTCGCTCAGGTGGGCGGTGACGGCCCGGCTGGTGCCGATGGTCAGGTCGGCCAGCTCCGCCAGGTGCCGCTCGCCGGCGGACACGGCCGAGGCGTCGATGCCGGGAAAGGCCTGAAGGATGTCGACGCAGTGGTAGAGGGTGAAGTCCGCGTACTGCTCCAGGCCGTACGTGACGGGCGTGAACGTCCAAAGAATCCGAGGGCTCGGGCTTCGTCGCCATTCGGCCACGGCACGTTCCAGGAGGAGTCGGTTCGGCAAGCGGGTTGGCCCCTGATGGATCGGCACGATGAGCGGCGAGATGACCGTGGCCCGTTCGGGGATGGGACGGTAGGCCGCCGTCTTCTGATGGCCGACGACAGAGTGTCGCAGCCGCTTGGCGATGCGGGTGACGTCCTTCGAGTCGAGTCTCACTCGACGTAGACCCAGAGATTCCACGAAGTAGGTGTCCGAGTCACGGGCCAGTTCCCGTACGACGTAGTGCTGGTTCGTGGCGATCTCAGCATTCCACTCGGCGGTGCCCAGGACGAGGATCGTCGGTGCTGCCGACCCGGCTCCGGAGAGGGGGTCCGGCGGCGAAGGTGGTGTCGTCACGTGTCTCTTCCGGATTCGTCCGGCCACATGTTCGCGCTGCGGCCGCAGGTGTGCAGACCGCGCGGCAGCGGTGGTGCGTGCACGACAGGACGCACTCCGCTACAACCCGATCCCCGTTCGGTTGGGTGCGTTTCGCCAGTCGCGACGGTGGCCGGGCGCACCCGCAGACGACGGCAGCGAGGGCCGCCCCGTCAAGCCGGGGTTAATAGACCTCAGTGCCGGCCGTTCTGTCAATGATGGACCGGACTGCCGGACCGTCCGGTGACGATGCCGAGAAGCTACGTCAGAACGCTACTCAATCCTTCTGTAGGCTTTTGGGATCAGATGGGCTACTCGGAGCACGGAGGAAATAGCTCTTTGGTCAGATCCTGTCGGCGTGGGAACGGTCCGGGCCTGTCGCCGGACAACGGTGACACTCCTTACTGTGGACGTATGACCGACGACATCGTCCTTCTGCTTCGGCGGGCCGGTTTCGGCCCCACCGCGGCGGAGGTGGGCGCCGGAAGGCAACTCGGCTACGCGGCGACGCTGACGGGGGTGGTCGCCCCTGCCGGGCCCGATGTCGGCGCGACCAGCGCACCGGTTCCCGACCTGGGCCCCGATCCGTTCACCCGCCTGCCCCGGCCGACGGACGCTCAGCGGGCTGAGGGAGACCGTCGGCGTACGGAGCAGACGGTGTCCCTCGCGCGCTGGTGGCTCGATCGGATGACCGTGGCAGACCACCAGGCGGTCGAGAAGTTGGTGTTCTTCTGGCACGGGCACTGGGCGACCTCGGTGGCGAAGGTCCGCAGCCCGCAGCTCATGCTCGGGCAACTGCACGCGTTCCGGGAGGCACGCGACTTCGCGGAGTTGGCCCACCACATGGTGCTCGACCGGGCGTTGGTCTACTGGCTGGACGGGCAGCACAACAAGAAGACGGCACCGAACGAGAACCTCGCCCGGGAACTGTTCGAGCTGTTCATGCTCGGTGTGGGGCGGTACACCGAGCAGGACGTCAAGGAGGCTGGCCGCGCACTGACCGGCTGGCGGGTCGTCCTTGACCGTGAGTCGTTGGTCTCCGATCCCCAGCACCGCGACACCGGCCGCAAGAAGGTCCTCGGCGTCACCGCGAACTTCGACGCGAACAGTCTCGTCGACCTTCTGCTGGAACAACCGACTTGCCGGCGGTTCATCGCGTCCCGGCTGTGGTTCCGGTACGCCTCGCCAACCCAGCCCATCCCGGAGCGCACCCGTGACGCGATGGCGGAGGCCTTCCCGGCGCCGATGGCGATGCTGCGAGTGCTCTTCGCCGACGAGGCGTTCCAGGCGACTCGCGGGACGATGGTCCTGCAACCCGTCGAGTGGCTGGTCGGCGCGATGCGTCAGCTGGGGGTCCGGCCGGCCGCCATGCCCGCGCAGGTGTTCACGCAGATCTACTGGGCGATGGAAGCGCTGGGTCAGCGTCCGTTCGCGCCGCCGAGCGTCGGCGGGTGGCCGGCAGGTGCTGCCTGGCTGACCTCGGCCGCAGCCCAGGTCCGGTTGAAGATCGCCAGCATGCTTGTCGGCCTGGTGCAGCCCGGCTCCCTGACACCGGAAGCCGTGGCGCAACTGCTCTGCGTCGAACGATGGACCAACCGGACGTACGCCGTGCTGCGCGACGCCCGAGATGACCGAATGAAGCTGACACTCGGGTTGGTCAGTCCCGAGTACCTGGTGACCTGACCAGAGTGGATGTGTGGACATGGATGCGTTGACCCGACGGCGGTTCCTCATCTCGTCCGGGGTTGTCGCCGGTGGCGCGCTGGCGGCCGGCGCGGGAGTGCTGGGCTTTCACGAACTGCTCAAGAGCGGTGAGAAGACCAGGGCCGGTGATGCCCAGGAGGGCCTGCCCACGCTCGTTCTGGTCACCCTTTACGGCGGCAACGACGGTCTCAACACGGTCATCCCGTACGCGGACCCGGCCTACCACAGCGCCCGGCCGGAGTTGGCGTACGCGCCTGGGCAGGTGCTGCACCTCGACGACGCGTTGGGCCTCAACCCGGTGCTGCGCGGAATGAGACGGCTCTGGGACGACCGGAAGATGGCAATCGTGCGTGGCGTCGGCTACCCGAAGCCGGACCGGAGCCACTTCAAGTCGATGGACATCTGGCAGACCGCGTCGCCCGGCACTCCCGCTCCAACCGGCTGGGTGGGGCGCTGGCTCGACGCGACGAACGCCGCCACCGAGACGGCCGTCAGCTTCGAACCGGCCCTACCGCCAATGCTGGTGGGTAAGTCCCGCGTCGGCGCCTGCGTGAGCTACCGAGGGCTCACCCTGCCGCCGGGCGTCCCGCCCGCCGTCGTCTCGGCACTCGGCCGGGCTGAGCCCTGCGAGTCGGAGATGCAGGCGCGGGCAGCGGCCAGCTACGCGGACCTCATCACGATGAACCGTGTGGTGCAGGAAGCCGCGTCCGGAACCGACGAGCATGGCCATACCGGTGGGAGTGCCGTCCAGGCGACCGGCACGGGCGGCGACAACGCACTCGTCGCCCAGTTGGCGCTCGTTGCCCGGTGCGTGGAATTCCAGGTGCCCACCCGGGTCTACTCGGTGAGTCTTGGCGGGTTCGACACGCACGCGGGCGAGCGCGTGTGGCAGGAGACGCTGCTCAAGAACCTCGACGAGGCGTTGAGCGGCTTCGTGGACCGGATGGGCCGCACCGAGGCCGGCCGACGGGTCACCGTCGTGGTCTACAGCGAGTTCGGCCGGCGGGTCCGGGCGAACGCCTCCGACGGAACCGACCACGGCACGGCCGGGCCGATGTTCGTCCTCGGACATGACGTGGCCGGCGGGCTCTATGGTGAGCAACCGAGCCTGACCGACCTGGATGACGGCGATCTTAAGGCGACGACGGACTTCAGGGACGTCTTCGGCACCGTGCTCGCCAGCGTGTTGGCCGGCGACCCGGACCGTTACCTCGGTGGCTACCGGGCCCAGTTGCTGCCGCTGCTCGTGCGCTGATGCCGGCCGTCAGCGGCCACCACCGCGGAACACCTCGGCAACGGTGCGGAGCACGACCTTGAAGTCCAGCCACAGCGACCAATTCTCGATGTAGTAATTGTCGAACCTCGCCCGGTCCGAGATCGGGGTGTCGCCGCGCAGGCCACTGACCTGGGCGAGCCCGGTGAGCCCGACGGGCACCCGGTGGCGCATCGCGTAGGTGGGGTACTCGACCGAGAACTTCTCCACGAAGTGCGGCCGTTCCGGCCGGGGGCCGACCACGCTCATCTCGCCGCGCAGGATGTTCCAGAGCTGGGGCAGCTCGTCGAGCGACGTCCGGCGCATGAACCGGCCGACCAATCCCACCCGCTGGTCGTGCGCGATGGACCAGTTCGTCTGCGACTCGCTCTCGTCGGTGGGCTGCATCGAACGGAACTTGATGACCTTGAATGGCCTGCCGTATCGGCCGATCCGTTCCTGGTAGAAGAAAATGCCCCGCCCACCGTCGAGGAACGTCGCAATCGCGCAGAGCAGCAGCACCGGGCTGAGGACGAGCAACGCCACCGCGGCGAAGACCACATCGGACGCCCGTTTGACAGCCCATCGCGGGCCGGAGAGCTTGGTATCACCGATCTTGACGATCGGTATCGCGCCAATGTGGTCGGGATATCCGCCCAGGGACCGGGATCCCCAGAGACGCGGCACCGCCCAGAGGTCGGAGCGCGAATTGACCGCCCGCAGCAGGATGTCCATCAACGCCGACTCGGAACAATCCGGATCGGCGATGATCAGGACATCGCATTCGAGCATGTCGGTGAGCTTTTCGAGATCGTCCAGGGTGCCGATCAACGGAACCGACCCGACGCCCTCGCCGAGTGCGACGTCGACGCAACCGACGAACCGCAGGCCGTACTGCGGGTAGCGACGCAGCAGCCGGGCGAGCTCCAGACCGACCGGGCCGCTACCGATGATGATGGTGTTGTGCTCCACCCACCGGCGCTTGCGGGCGACGATGGTGAACGCCCTGCTGAAGGCCCGGCCGACGATCACCAGGCTGGCGGAGAGCGCGACGCCGCGCATGAACCCGCCCACGTAGTGCACCGAGTCGTGACGCTCGGCCGCGATGATGGCGACCACGGCGGCGGAGGCCAGCAACCGTCCGCAGATGCTCGGCAGTTCGTCCAGAATGCCGACGTGCCGCCGGGCCCGGTAGAGCCCGCCGGACGCGAAGATGGCCACGGCGAGCGCCGCGTTGGCCAGCGTCCCCCGCCAGTAGTTCTGGCTCAGCAGCAAGGGGACCAGCAGCGCGGCGACGTCGATGGGTGCCGTCAACATCCACGCCCGCAGCCAGCGCGTCCTCTTCGATGCGCGGGATCCCGCGTACGGCAGAACCGCTGTCGTGTCCATACCGGAGCGGACGGACGCTCTCGCCGACACCCTCGGCGGGTCGGCGACAGAGCTGCTGTCCGCATCGTGGTGCGCCTCCGCCTGCGGCGGCGCGTCGCCGAACTCCGTCCGTCTCGCACCCGGATAACTCATGACCGGTTGGCTCGACATGGTGATCCTCCCCCGTGAGCCCTCCGGCGCAAATTCATAGCCAGGGGGCGATCGCAGGTTACGACCGCGTCAGTTGCACCACCAGAGCCGGCACGGCAATCCTGTCTCCTACTTTGCGGCGGACGCGATGTCGGCCACCGAATCGCGGCGAACCGCGTCGAAGACACGTTGCGCCTTGCCCTTGTCGGCGATCACGACGCTTTCACTGCCGATTTGGCCCGTCCCCTTGGTGGGGCAGGTGAAGAACGCGAGGTTGCCGCCCCGGAGATGACGAAGCTCCATCGACAGGTCGACCAGGGACAGGGAACGGTCGACGGCCACCGAGTTGGCCGTGGCCTTCACGAAAGAGTTCAGCTTGGCGGGATTGGCGAGCACACCGCCGGAGGCTGCCTTGTCCAGAATGGCCTTGATGACCTGCTGCTGATGCTTGATCCGGGTGAAGTCGCCGTTGGCGAAGGCGTAACGCTCGCGGGCGTAGTCCAGGGCCGCGGCCCCGTCCATCGTCTGCCGGCCCTTGGTGAACTCGCGCCGACCATCGGGATTGAGCGAGTGGGTCGAGGTGAAGCTCTGCTCCACGTCGATTTCGACGCCGCCCAGCGCGTCGACGATCTCCTTGAAGCCGGAGAAGTCGACCATCGCCACGTGGTCGATGCGGACGTTTGTGAACTCCTCCACCGTCTGGACCATCAGCGGGACACCACCCCACGCGTACGCCGCGTTGATTTTGGCGTCGGTGCCGCCGCGCCCCTCCTTCGACTTGGGCACGTGCACCCAGGTGTCGCGGGGAATGGAGATCAGCTGAGCGCTGGACCGGTCCTTGGGGAGATGAGCCAGGATGATCGTGTCCGATCGGGAGCCCGAGCTGTTCTCCGTGTCGCGGGAGTCGCTGCCGAGAATCATGATGTTCATGGCGCCGGTCGCCACGGGCTGGGGACGTGACTCCTCGGGAACGTCGCCGAATGCGTCCACCCGCTCGATGTCGGAGTTGATGGATCGGAAGTAGAGCCCGCTCGCAACCACGCCACCGCCAGCGAGCAACGCCATGACCACGAGGGTGATCAGGACGATCCGTTTCCACCGCCGCCGGGGCCGCGGCGACGGGGCAACGATCTGCTCGCCACCATCTGGCTGCCCAGGGTCGACCGGCCCCGAGTTCGTCGGGAGGTTGAGTTCTGCGGTCTGGTCTGCACGCGCCATAGGGGCGATGCTACTGATTCACGTTCCGGCCCGCGTACCCTCGTCCGGCCAGGAACGCCCGCCGATGGTGGGAGGACCGTCGACCGGCGATCGGTGACATTCCCAGCCATCGTCCGGTTGGAACTGGTAAGAACCCACCCGTAGACGCGACGAAGCTCCGACGGGCCATCGCCCGCACACATCTCGCGCCGGTCGCCGCCGTTCGCCCGGGTCGCCCGCCACGACGCCAAGGTGCTGCGCATCTCCGCCCGGTGGCTGGCCACCTCCCGTGAGCATCACAACTACACGTACGAGCTGACCATATTCAGCCGCAACCACCTGGTCTGGTTCGTCAGCATGGTCTGTGACCGGCCGGTCAAGGCGGTCCGCGGGTGGCTCGACAAGATCGAGTCCGACCATGAGCTGCGCCAGCAATCGAGCGGGCCGCCGCGGGGGCCACCCGGCGCGAACTGGCCGACAAGCGGGTCCACTATGCCCGCCGCATCGGGATACGCGATCGTCCGCGCCACCCGCCCCTCGCACGTGGTCGAGACGGGTGTCGACAAGGCACTGGGCATTTGCGTCCTGGCCGCCCGCCGGCAGTGCAACGCCAGCCACCGGTGCCCCGGCGACGGCATCGGCATGGCATGGTGGCCGGGTGCGGCTGACCTCGATTCACACGTACCCCGTCAAGGGTTGTCACCGCCTCGACCACGACGGCGCGTTGGTGCAGCCGTGGGGCCTGGCCGGCGACCGACGCTGGATGGTGGTGGACGCCGACGGCGTCGGCGTCACGCAGCGGGAGACCACGCGGCTGGTCAACCTGCGCGCCGTCGTGCGACCGGGCGGCCTGGTGCTGCGCGCGGACGGGCAGCCCGACCTCGACGTGCCGGAGCCGGCCGGCGGCGATCCGGTGGCGGTACGGACCTTCCGCAGCCGGACGATCCCGGTCTGGGCGCTGCCCGCCGGCGCGGCAGCCGACGCCTGGCTCGGCGCGCTGCTCGACCGGCCCGTCCGGCTCGTCTGGCTGGCCAACCCGGCTCGGCACGTGGCTACCGACGCGCGTGAGCACGACACCGGCGACCAGGTGAGTTTCGCCGACACCTACCCGCTGCTGCTGACGAACGCCGCCTCCCTCGACGCCCTCAACGGCTGGCTCGCCGACGCGGGGGAGGAGCCGGTGCCGATGACCCGGTTCCGCCCCAACCTGGTCGTCGACGGTGCGCCGGCCTGGGCCGAGGACGGCTGGGCCGGCCGGTCGCTGCGCATCGGCGACCTGCGGCTGCGCGCCGCCGGACCGTGCGATCGCTGCGTGGTCACCACGACCGACCAGGAGACCGGGGTACGCGCGAAGGAACCGTTGCGCACACTCGGCCGCTACCGCAACGTCCGCCAGAAGCTCCTCTTCGGACTGCACCTGGTGCCCGTCGACGGTGGTTCGTTGCGGATCGGCGACCCGGTCGTCGTCGAACCCTGACCGGCCAGCGTCCCGGCCGTCACCGTCCGTCGATGCTGTCTTAGCTTTCGCTTAGCCGGCTTGTCCGGCCGCACGTGGGTCCGGCAGCATCGCCGACGTGACCGACGGAAGCGCTCCCGGCGGCGTCGACAGCAGGGGCATCGACGGTTCCGCCATCGGCGTCAAGGACGTCGACATCGAACTCGACCTGGACCGTGCTCCGGACGAGCGGCTCGCGTCCCCGTCCGGCCCGGTGCCCTGGCTGGTCGCAGCCGGGGTCACAGTGCTCGCGGCGGTGCTCGGGCTCACCCTGGCCCTGCGGTCCGGCTCCTCCCCGGCCTGCGCCGCCGGCCGGACGCTCGCCGCCGCGCCACCCACCGGCACCGCCACCCACAGCGGCAAGGCGACCTTCTACGACTCGAAGGGCGCCGGCGGCAACTGCTCGAACCCGGCGGCGCCAGCCAACCGGCTCTACGTCGCGCTCGGCCCCACCGAGTACGCCGCCGGCGCCGCCTGCGGCGGTTTCCTCGACGTCACCGGCCCGAAGGGCACCGTCCGTGTCCTGATCATGGACCAGTGCCCGGAGTGCGAGCCGGGACACCTCGACCTGTCCCGGGAAGCGTTCGCCCGCATCGCCGACCCGGTGCAGGGCCTCGTCCAGGTCACCTACCGCGCTGTGGTCAACCCGCCCCTGCCCGGCCCGCTGAGCTTCCGGATCAAGGAGGGCGCGTCGCAGTTCTGGTTCGCCGTCCGGATCGGCAACCACGGCAATCCGCTGCGCGCCGTCGAGGTGCGCCAGGGCGACGACGGCCCGTGGCGCGCAACCGCCCGGCAGGACTACAACTACTGGCTGCTGGCCTCCGGCGCGGGCCCCGGCCCGTACAGCGTGCGGGTCAGCGACGTGTACGGACACCGTGTCACCGTGTCCGGCATCCGGATGGCACCCGGTCAGGTGCAGTCCAGTGTGGTGCGGATGTACGAGCGTGGCGTCGTGGCCAAGACCTCGCGCCCGTCCGCGACGGCCCGCCCGCCGGCAGCCCGACCCAGCGGTACGCCGACATCGGCACGCCGGCCGGCCGAGGTGGCGAAGGCGAACGCCCCGGCCACCCCGGTCGCCGACCGGCCCTCCACCCGACCGGCCGGGGCAACCGCCCGCTGGTGCGGCTGACCGGTCTTCTTGTTGCCGGTCTTCTTGGTGCCGGTCTTCTTGGTGCCGGCCGGCGTGGCGCGGCGGGGCCGGCCTTCCTGCTGCGGACTTGCGTGGTGCGGCCGGACGGCTTGGTGTGGCTGTCCGGCCTGGTGCGCTGGCGGCCTGGTGCGGCCGGCCGCTCAGCCGGTTGGTGTCAGGTCGAGCCACATGAGGATCTCGTCGCGGTCGTCGCCCGGCGCCACCCGCAACGCGCCCGGCAGCCGACCAATCTCCCGATACCCGAGACGACGGTAGAAATTGTCCAGCCCCAACCCGTCGCGCACCGTCACGTGCAGCGCCTCGTGGCCCAACTCCCGACCCAGCCGGGCGGCCTCGCGCATCAGCGCCGACCCGTGGCCCGCACCCTGGGTGTCCGGGTGGATCATCACCCGCTTCAGCACACACCAGTGCGCCTTGAGGCCGAACCGGTTGTCGCTGAAGACCAGTACCGCAACAAGCCGGTCGCCGTCGTAGCCGACCAGCAGCCGGTCCGGCCCTTCCGCGATGCCCGCGAACGTCGGGTCGGCGATCGTACGGACATCGGTGGCGGTGACCGGCGGTACGAAACCCACCGCGCCACCGGCGTTGCTGACGTCCACCCAGAGAGCGACGATGTCGGCGCGCAGCCGTGGGGTCAGTTCGGGATCAAGGACGAAGCGCAGACTCACGGCGCCCATCCTGACCCGGCGGCCAGTCTCCCGGCCCATGATCGTGACGCGTTCGACAGCCAGCCCTGATCGAGCGGCGCTAATTCGTCCACCGACGATGTTGTTTTGTGGGGCCGGCGGGATTCGAACCCGCACTGGTACGGACCTAAACCGCATGCCTCCTGCCGTTGGGCTACGGCCCCTTGAAGCTGTACTCCACCAGCGTCCAGGGCCATTCTGGCCGATGAGGCAGCCGCCTGCCTATCCGGAAGCCCGTGGGAGTAACCGCCTCAGGATCGTAGACCACCTCGTCATCGGCGAGGGCAGGCCGTCGCTGTCCGGCATACGTGGAGGTCTGGCTGTGGCAGTTGGGGCACAGCAGCCGGAGATTGCGCGGCCGGTTGTCGAGAAAGTCGCCGTTGATGTGGTCAACGTGCAGTGTCAGCTTGGCGCCTTGCCACGTCGACCCGGTGCCGCACACCTCGCAGCTTTCCGGAAGGCCGATTGTTGCCAGGGCGCGTTTGAGTCGAATGCCTGGGATCCGACGGGAGCCCGCGGGCAGCACCACGAGCAGATCTTCGGGAGACCGCCGGCGCCAACGTACGCCTCGGTTGTGTGCCTGGCCGGTGAAGTGCGAGGTGTCGATGCCGAATCTCTTGAGCTGCCGGCTGATGTGCGCGTGCGAGCCACCGCTGACCCGGACGCCGAGCAGTCGCATCACCTCGGTGATGTTGCGCGCTGCGGCGGCTGCCTGAGCGAGCGCCTCCGGCGTGTACTTGTACCGAACCATTGACGCACGGTAACGGGACCGTACGACAGGTTCAGTCCAGGCCGAGGTCTCGGCGGAGCTTGGCGACGTGCCCGGTGGCCTTGACGTTGTAGAGCGCCCGTTCGATCTTGCCGTCGGCGTCGATGACGAAGGTCGAGCGGATCACGCCGGTGACGGTCTTGCCGTACAGCTGCTTCTCGCCGTACGCGCCGTAGGCGGTGAGCACCGACCTGTCCACGTCCGACACCAGTCCGAAGGTGATGGCGTCGCGGTCGCGGAACTTCGCCAGCTTCTCCGGCTTGTCGGGGGAGATGCCAACCACCTCGTAGCCGGCCGCTTGGAGCGAGGCGAGCGAGTCGCGGAAGTCGCACGCCTGCTTGGTGCAGCCGGGGGTCATCGCCGCCGGGTAGGCGTACAGGACGACCTTGCGGCCTCGCAGGTCGGCCAGGGAGAGCTGGTCGCCGGTATCGGTGGGGAGGGTGAACTCGGGCGCGGGGTCACCGGGGGAGAGGCGGTCGGGCGCGGTCATGACCCGACCCTACCGCCGGGCATGCCGGTGTCGGCGTCGGCGGCGCGCGCCGGCCCGTTGATCGACTCGCCGTCCGGTGAGCCGGCGGTCCCGAGCCGTGGCACGCCACTCGCCGGCACCGGCAGGACGATTTGTCGGATCCGCGCCATCCTGTGGCAGCGGCATGAGCAGATCTTGGACAGTTTCCGTCAGCCGCTGACGGAAACTGTCCAAGATCTCGGAGCGGACGGCCGGTTGGGCGTGCAGCGCCGATGCGGTCACGTGGACCCCCGACATCAAGCACGGCGAGTCGATCAACGGGTCGGCCCGCGACGTCGGGGCCTGCCGAAGGTGATCAAGACCATGCGTTGTTGCCAGAGTCTGGCAACAACAACTCCTAGGAAATAGGCTGACCCCGCCGGTCCCGGACGGGTCCGCTGACGCGTGGGAGGTCGCGTGGAAACACTGGCGATGCACATCTCGAACGGGATCATCGACGGTCCCGTCGCGGCGGTGTTCGCGGCCCTGGCGCTCGCCGCGCTCACCGGTTGCGTCCTACGCGGCCGGCGGGACCTGGACGATCGGCTCGCCCCGATGGCCGGCCTGGTCGCGGCGTTCATCTTCGCCGTCCAGATGCTCAACTTTCCGATCTTCACGGCCGGGGTGAGCGGTCACCTGCTCGGTGGCGCGCTCGCCGCGATGCTGGTCGGGCCGTGGGTCGGCGCGCTCTGCGTGGCCGTGGTGCTCGTCGTGCAGGCGCTGATCTTCGGCGACGGCGGTGTGGCGATGCTCGGCCTGAACATCACCAACATGGCGCTGCTCGGCACCGCCGCGGCGTACCTGCTGATCGCGGTGCTGTTGCGGGTGCTGCCCCGCACGCGGGCCGGCCTGGCCGTCACCGCGTTCGTCGCGGCGCTTCTCAGCGTGGTGGTCGCGTCCCAGGGCTTCGTCGTCGAGTACTGGCTGGGCGGCACCACCGACCTGGGCGGCAACCTCGCCGGCCTGGCCGGCACGATGGCCGGCGTGCACCTGCTGATCGGCATCGGCGAGGGCCTGATCACCGCGACCACCGTGCTCACCGTCGCGAAGGTGCGCCCCGACCTGGTGTACGCGCTGCGCGCGCTGCCCGCTCCCGCCACCCCCGCCGTCCCGGTCTCCGGAGGTGTCCGATGAAGAACCGTTCCTGGGCGTTCCTGGCCGGCGGTCTGCTGATCGCGCTGCTGCTCGCCGGTGTCGTGAGCAACTACGCCTCGTCGCACCCGGACGGCCTGGACTCCTCCCTGCTCAAGGGCTGCACCGTCGACGCCGACGACAACATCGTCGGCGGCAGTTGCCCGGCGCAGCAGGCCCGTGAGCACGAGCTGGGGGACAGTCCGCTCGCCGACTACGGCGTGCGGGGCATCCGGAACAGCTTCGTCTCGACCGGCCTCTCCGGGGTGCTCGGGGTGCTGGTGACCTTCGCGATCGGCGGCGGTGGCTTCTGGCTGCTGCGCCGCCGGGGCGGCGTGTCGACCAGGGGCGACGACACGTCCACCGCGTCGACCGCCGGCGACGACACGTCCACCGCGTCGACCGCCGGCGACGACGACGCGACGGGGGACGCGGTCACCGCCGCGCGCCGCGCCGGCGCGGCCGGCTGAGCAGGAGGTACGCGGATGGGTGCCGGTCACGGGCACGTGCTGTACCGCGAGTCGACCTCGCCGGTGCACCGGCTCCCGCCCGAGGTCAAGATCGTCGCGATGGTGGTCTTCACGATCGCCGTGGTGGCCACCCCGCGCGAGGCGTTCTGGGCTTTCGGCGCGTACGCCCTGCTGGTGGCCGCGGTGGCGGCGCTGGCCCGGGTGGGGCCGCGCTGGCTGCTCAGTCGCGCGCTGATCGAGCTGCCGTTCGTGCTGTTCGCGGTGGCGCTGCCGTTTCTGGGCACCGGCGAGCGGGTCGAGGTGCTGGGGCTGCGGCTGTCCGAGGACGGCCTGCACGGGGCGTGGAACATCCTGGCCAAGGGGACCCTCGGTGTCCTCGCCTCGCTGCTGCTCGCGGCGACCACCACCACCCGGGACCTGATCGTCGGGTTGGACCGGCTGCGCTGCCCGCAGGTGCTCACCCAGATCGCCACGTTCATGCTGCGCTACCTCGACGTGCTGGTCGGGGAGGCGCGACGGATGCGGGTGGCGCGGATCTCGCGGGGTGACGACCCGCGCTTCCTGTGGCAGCTGCGCGGCTTCGCCGCCGGCATCGGAGCGCTGTTCCTGCGTGCCTTCGAGCGCGGTGAGCGGGTCTACCTGGCGATGCTGTCGCGGGGCTACACGGGGCGGATGCCCGCGGTGTGGCAGGGCGACGGCGCGGCGACCGCCGGGCAGTGGCTGGTCGCGGCGACCGTGCCGGTGGTGGCGGCCTCCATCGCCGCGACCGCCGTCGTGCTGACATGATCGGTGTCGTGCAGACCGCCCTCTCGCTGGACGTTCGTGGCGTCCGGTACGCGTACCCGGACGGGCACGTGGCCCTGCACGGGGTGGACCTGACGGTGCCGCGCGGCGACCGGGTGGCGCTGCTCGGGCCCAACGGCGCCGGTAAGACGACGCTGGTGCTGCACCTCAACGGCATCCTCACCCCGACCGAGGGCAGCGTGAGTGTCGGCGGGCTGACGGTCACGCCGGATCGGGCGACCCTGGCCGAGGTGCGTCGCCGGGTGGGCATCGTCTTCCAGGACCCGGACGACCAGCTCTTCCTGCCCACGGTGGCGGAGGACGTGGCGTTCGGGCCGGCCAACCTGGGCCTGCGCGGCGCGGAGCTGGCCGCCCGGGTGGACGAGGCGCTGGCCGCCGTCGGGATGAGCGAGCATCGGGCCCGGGCGCCGCAGCACCTCTCGTTCGGGCAGCGCCGACGGGTGGCGGTGGCGACCGTGTTGGCCATGCACCCGGAGATCCTGGTGCTGGATGAGCCTTCGTCGAACCTGGACCCGGCGGCCCGGCGCGAGTTGGCCGAGATCCTGCGCGGCCTGCCGGTGACCCTGCTGATGGTCACGCACGACCTGCCGTACGCGGCGGAGCTGTGTGAACGCTCGGTGATCCTGGACGGCGGCCGGATCGTCGCGGACGCCCCCACCGTCGACCTGCTGAGCAACGAGCCTCTGCTGGCCCGCCACCGTCTGGAACTCCCCTACGGCTTCACCCCGCGGGCGTAGCCCCGCGCTGGGCGTCCGCCGCCTCGGCTGATCGTGTCGCGGCGCGGGAGGCGGCGTGTAGGCGGAGGACTCCGGCTGCTGTCGCGCCGACGCCGGTGATCAGGACTGCGGCCACCATGGCGCGGGCGACCTCGGGTGACCACGGCACCGGGGCGACCGACCGGCTGAACACCGCGGCGTTCGCCACGCCCGCGAAGAGGGCCAGGCAGGCGCCGGCCAGCGCCACCGCGAAGTCGGCCGCCGGGCGGCGGGCCAGCGCGTAACCACCTGCGGCGAGCGCGCCCAGGCCGGTGAGCAGTGCCCAGACCTGACCGCCCAGCAGCCCGGCGAGCACTCCGCCGACGCCCTGGGCGCCAGCGTCCAGCTCTCGCCCCACCGGGTAGAGCACGGCGACCGCGCCGCCGACGACCAGCAGCACGCCGACCGCGGACAGCGCCCGGGCGCCGGCCGTGGAGGCGGCGGCGAGCAGGCCGAGCGCGCCCACCGCGAGCAGACCGACGATGGTCACCGCCCACCAGGTGTACGCGTCCGGCGGTGGCACCCAGTCCAGCGTGCCGGCTATCTGCGCGGGGTCGGCGCCGTCGCGCAGCGGGATCGTCCAGTCCCGGACCCGGTGCTCACGCTCCGGCGCGACGCGTGCCGCGTCGGGTGGTGCCGACTCCTGCCACAGGGCCCGCTGGTCGTGCCAGCGCACGGTGGCCCCGTCGTCGACGCGCCGCCAGGACGGCGGGGCGGCCGGGTCCGCGTCGGCCGGCAGCGCGGTGTCCCCGGCGAGGGTGCGGTTGAGGTACGTGGCGGGGGACCGGCTGTTCTCGTACACGCCGTCCGGACCGACCCGCAGGTACGGCTCGCCGGAGTAGCCGATTACCTCGATCGCCCGGCCGGTGCGGTTGGTCAGCTCCAGTCGGGCGCCCGCCTCGATCACCCGTACCGTCAGGCCGGGCCGGGCCGGCGTGACGCCGGTGACGCGGGTGCGGTAGTCGGAGCCGTCCGGGGCGTCCGCGCCGTGCGCGGCGGCGGGCGCCGCGCTGAGCAGGGTCGCCGCGCAGGCGGTGGCAGCGATCAGTGTGGCGCCCGCCAGCAGGGTACGGATCACCTGCCGGCCGCCGCCACGGCCGCGGTGAGGCCCTGCGGGCTGCGGTCGGCGAGTGGCTGGCCGTTGACCAGGACGGTGGGCGTGCCGGTGACGTCGCTGCGGCTGGCCTCCTCGGTGACGTGCTCGGTCCACGTCTTGTACGTGCCATCGGAGACGCAGCCCCCGAACGAGCCCCGGTCCAGCCCCACGCCGACGCCGGTGTCGATCAGCTCGTCGTCGCTGAGCCCGGCGCTGCCCTCGGGTGGCTGCTTGGCGAAGAGCGCCTTGGCGTACTCGCGGAACTTTCCGCCGGCCGCCGCGCAGCCGGAGGCGGCCGACGAGCGCGTGGAGTACTCGGTCGTGGAGAAGCGGTTGAGGTACGCGACCGGGTGGTAGACCACCTTCGCCTTGTTCTCGGCCACCAGCTGCTCCAGCGTCGCGCCGCTGCTCTGCTCGAACTGCTTGCAGACCGGGCAGAGGAAGTCCTCGTAGACGTCGACGGTGACCGGCCCGCCGCCGGTGACGATGCCGGTGCCGGCCTCGTTGACGCCGGGCGGGGTGGTGAAGGTGTCCGAGCGCTGGCTGGACCAGACGCTCCAGCCGACCAGGCCGGCGATGACCAGCACGGCGACGGCGGCGGCGGAGACCCAGAGCGTACGGCGGCGGCGTCGTTCGCGGGCCAGTTGCTCGCGGACCACCCGGGCCGCGTCCCGCTGCCCCTTGCGACTACTCATCCTCGTCCTCCACGGCCGGTTCGGCGGACAGCCACCCGTCCACCGAGACGGGCGTACGCGGCCAGATCGCCAGAAATCCGGCCAGCACCAAGAATCCCAGGTCCCGGAGGATCTCCGGGAGGTAACTCGGGGCCTGTCCCTCGGCGAGCTGCCCGCCGCTGCCGAAGCAGCCGCAGTCGATGGCCAGGCCACGCGCCCAGGCCGAGGAGATCCCCGCGATGAAGACCAGCAGCAGCGCGACGGAGATGGCCGCGCTGAGCCGGGTGGCCAGACCGAGCAGCAGCAGCACGCCCAGGGCCAGCTCGACGAACGGCAGCGCGGCGCCGATCACGGTCGCCACGTCGTACGGCAGCACCTGGTAGGCGTTCACGGCCCGGCCGGAGGCGGCCAGGTCACCGACCTTCGACGCCCCGGCGACCAACCAGACGGCGGCGAGGCCGAGGCGGGCCGCCGTGCTGAGCCAGGGGCGCACGGCCGCCCAACGGCCGGCCCGGATGGGGGGTGCGGTCACGGTCATTTGTCGTCCCGTCTGCTCCGGAAGTTCCGGGCTCAACCGGTGAGGGCGTCGCCGACGGCCTCGACCAGCTCGTCGCGGGCCCGGGCGACGCGGGAGCGGATGGTGCCTACCGGCACCCCCTCGACGTCGGCGGCCTCGGCGTACGACAGGCCGAGCAGTTGGGTGAGCACGAACGCCGCCCGTCGCTCGGGGCTCAGCCGGCGCACGAGGTCGGCGGCGCCGAGCTGCCCGGCCGGGTCGGGATGCGGACGGTCGGTGTACGCGTTCGCGGCCAGCCGCTCGTCGAGACGGCGACGCCGGATCACCGTCCGCAGGTGGTCGGCGCAGGCCCGCCGGGCGATGCCGAGCAACCAGGTGCGGACACTGGACCGGCCCTCGAACGCCGGCAGGGCCCGAAACGCCCGCAGGTACGTCTCCTGGGTGAGGTCGTCGGCGCTGTCCGGGCCCACCAGGACGGCCGCGAAGCGCCACACCTCGGCCTGGGTCAGCCGGACGAACACGGCCTGGGCTGCGGCGTCACCGGCGCGCGCGCTCAGGGCCGACTCGGTCGCCGGGTCCCGGGCGACGTCACCTGTCGCACCGGCGGCACCGGAGTCACGCGGGACGGGGATCACGACACACCAGGCTACGCGCCGCCGGGTGTGACGTCAGGGTCCTTCGGCCCTTGGATGGTCTGCGCCACGTCGGGAACTTTTCCCCGCCGCCGGCCGACTACCTGCTCATGACACGCGACCTCTCCTGCGCGGCGCTGGCGGCTGGCCGCAGGTGAGCCGATCCTCCGCCTCGGGTCGCCGACATCCAGGTCCGTCGGCGACCATGGCCGGCATGACTGTCGCACCCCGCCGCTGGATCGCCCGGCTGGCCGCCGCCGCCGGCCTCCTGGTCACCGTCGTCGCCCTGTTGATCGCGCCAGCCACCCCGGCCAGCGCCCACGCGGTGCTGTCGAGCAGCAGCCCGGCCGCCTCGTCGGTGGTGCCGAGCGGGCCGGCCGAGGTGGTGCTCACCTTCAGCGAGTCGGTCCGCAAGGTCCCCGACAAGATCCGGGTCATCGCGCCGGACGGCACCCGGGCCGACCGGGGCGAGCCGTCCTTCGAGGGCGCCGTGGTCACCATTCCGGTCGACCCGGCCGGTCAGCGCGGCACCTACCTGGTGACCTTCCGGGTGATCTCCGCCGACAGCCACCCGGTCTCCGGCGCGTTCACCTACTCGGTGGGCGCGCCGTCGGCGCCGCCGGTCGACTCCGGCAACGACAGCCGCGCCGACCCGGTGGTGGAGAACGCCGTGAAGGTGGCCCGTTTCCTCGGCTACGCCGGCCTGGTGCTGCTGGTCGGGCCGGCGCTGGTGCTCGCCGCGCTGTGGCCGCGCCGGCTCTCCCGGCGGGGTCCCACCCGGCTGGCCTGGGTGGGTCTCTCTCTGGTGGCCGTGGCCACCCTCGCCGACCTGTGGTTGCAGGTGCCCTACACCGCCGGTGGTGGCCTCTTCGAGGTGACCGGCGAGGGGTTCGGCAGCGTGTTCGGCAGTGCCTTCGGTGCCGCCCACCTGGTCCGGCTCGGCCTGTTGGCGGCCTCGGCGTTCCTGCTGCGCCCGCTGCTGGCCCGCCCGGCCGGCCGGGCCGACGCGATCATCCTGGCCGTGCTCGGCGGGGCGGCCCTGTTGACCTGGCCGCTGGCCGGGCACCCGGCGGCCTCCCCGGCGCCGGCGGTCTCCGTGGTGGTCGACGCGGTGCACCTGGGCAGCATGGCGGTCTGGCTGGGCGGCCTGCTGATGCTCGCCGTCTTCCTGCTGCGCCAGGCCGACGAGCGGGAGTTGGGCGCGATCCTGCCGATCTGGTCACGCTGGGCGGCGCTCGCCGTGTCGGCCCTGCTGCTGGCCGGCACCGTCCAGGCGCTGATCGAGGTGGCCACCCCGGACGCCCTGTTCAACACCACGTACGGGCGGCTGCTGCTCGCCAAGATCGGGCTGTTCGCGATCGTGATCGCCGTGGCCGCGTACTCCCGGCAGTTGGTCCGTCGACGCACGGCGGCCCAGCGACCGGCGCCGGTGCGCCGGGCGGTCCTGGTCGAGTTGGCCGTCACAGTGGTGGTGCTGGGGCTGTCGGCGACGCTGGTGCAGACCACGCCCGCCCGCACCGCCGTGGCCGGGCCGTCCGGCACCCAGGCCGGGCTCTTCTCCACCACCCTGACCAGCTCGCTGTTCACCCTCCAGGTCGAGCTGGACCCGGCCGAGCGGGGCAACAACTCGGTGCACCTGTACGCGTACACCAAGGACAACCAGCCGCAGCCGGTGGCGGAGTGGCGGGCGACCGCCGCGCTGCCCTCGGCCGGGATCGAGCCGATCGAGCTGCCGCTGCTGCCGCTGACCGACAACCACTCCTACGGCGACATCAGCCTGCCGGCCGCCGGCGACTGGCAGTTGAAGATCACCGTTCGCACGTCCGACATCGACCAGGCCACGGTGACCGCCACCGTGCCCATCCGTTAGAGAGGTTCCCCAAGCCCATGATCCGTTTCCGGCGTACCGCAACCGCCGCTGCCGCCCTGGCGTTCACCGCCGTCGCCACCGCCGTGCTCGGCTTCGCCGGGCCGGCGTCCGCCCACGTGACGGTGAACCCGAAGGAGGCGACCCAGGGCGGCTACGCCCGGGTGGCGTTCCGGGTGCCCAACGAGAGCGACACCGCGTCGACCACCAAGCTGGAGGTCGTGCTGCCGGAGAACGCGCCGATCGGCTCGGTGTCGACCATCCCGGTGCCCGGCTGGACGGTGGCGACGGAGAAGCGCAAGGTGGACCCGCCGATCGACGTGCACGGCAGCCAGCTCACCGAGGCGGTCTCCAAGATCACCTGGACGGCGACCGGTGACGCGGCGGTCAAGCCGGGCCAGTTCCAGGAGTTTGGCGTCTCCATGGGGCCGCTGCCGAAGGTCGAGTCCATGGTCTTCAAGACCCTGCAGACGTACTCGGACGGCAACGTCGTGCGCTGGATCGATGAGCCGCAGCCGGGCGGCGCGGAGCCGGAGAAGCCCGCTCCGGTGCTCACCCTCACCGCCGCGGGGCCGTCGGCGTCGGCCGCCCCGGCCGCTACGGCCGTCGCCGCGGCAGACGATGACGACGACGAGAGCGAGGGCACCGCGATCGGCCTCGGCATCGCCGGCCTGGTCGCCGGCCTGGCCGGTCTGGTGCTCGGCGGGCTCGCGTTCGCCCGGACCCGCCGGGGCCCGGTCGTCAAGCCCTGACCCCGTCGCTCACCCGCTGGCCCGCCGGACAATCCGGCGGGCCAGCGTGCTTCCCGGGACCGAAGTCGGCCGTGCCGTGGATATCCCCTGATCAGCCGGTGTACGTCGGTAAGGTCGGCCGGGTATCTGGCTACGGAGGGGGACGCTGCGAATGCGGTTCGTGCGGGTGATCACCGGATTGCTGCTGTTGGTCATCGGGATTCCGGCGCTGTTCGCCGGCGGCGGGCTGTGGCTCGTCACCCGGCACGCCGACCCCGGTGGGACCTTCGCCGCCCGGTTCGAGACGGTCCGCACACCCGGCCACGCGGTCGTGGTCACCGATCTCGACCGGCTGCTGCGGCGGGAGGCGCCCTTCGCGCGTGGCGCGCAGACCCGCCTGCGGCTCGACGCCCGTACGCCCGACGGCCCGGCCTTCGTGGGGCTGGCGCCCACCGCCGAGGTGCGCCGGTGGCTGGAGTCCGTGCCGTACGCCTCGGTCCGCCGGGTGGCGTTGGCCCGAGGTCCGCTGCCGGTTCGCACGGACCCGGCGGTCCCGGCGGCGGCCCCGACCGCCGGTGCGGCCCCCACCCCGCTCGGTCGCCCGTTCTGGGTACGCGAGGGTGTCGGCACCCTCGAGTGGAGCGCCGACGAGCTGAGCGGCGAGTCGATGAGCCTGGTGGTGATGCGCCCGGACGGTCGCGCCGACCTGAGCCTGGATCTGCGCGCCGAGTTGCGTGCGGGTTGGGTCGGCCCGGTCACCTGGGGCCTGCTGGCGGCGGGGGTGCTGCTGGTGGCATGCGCGGTGCTGCTCCTGCTGCGCCCGCCGCGTCCCCGCGAGGTGGTCTTCGTGGTCGAACCGGACCAGGTGCCGGTGCTCGCCGGCCGGCTCGGGGTCACGTCGCTCAGTGGCCTCAGCGCCCGGGATCCCGATGCGGCCCCGCCGCTGCCGGCGGTGCGACAGCTCGCCCCGGTCGGCTCCGGCGCGGCCGAGTGGCAGCGGTCGGCGTCCGGCGTCGAACCGATCCGGCCGGTCACCCTCGCCGACCTGGACGCTCCGGCGCGGCTGCCCCGGCCGCCGGAGGTGGCGTTGAGCCTGGCGTGGCCGCCCACCGGCACCGAGCCCACGGCACGGCCGGTGCGGACGGACTGAAGCGGCGAGTGGCCCTCCGCGCTGCCGACGCGGAGGGCCACTCTCACCGGGGGATCGGTGCTACCCGAGCGACGCTTGAGGTAGGTGAGTCCAGATTAGCGCCGATGGTGGCTACTGGGGACTTGTGTCCATTTGGTGCGACTTTTCCTCAGTCCGGATCGGGCGGGCCACCCGGACCGGCAGGACCACCAGCAGCAGCAGGCTGAGCAGCACGTAGCCGTTGCGCAGCACGAAGTCCACCGGGTCGTCGGTGCGGACCGGTGCCACCCCCCAGTCGTGGAACGACACCACGCCGTAGATGATCACTGCGGCGGTGCCCACGGCGAGCCCGGCGAGCCACCGCCGTCGGCGGAACTCCTCCGGCCGGTTCGCGCTCAACGCCGCATCGGCGAGCAGCACCACCGCCGGCACGAACCAGTAGATGTGGTGGGTCCAGGTGATCGGGCTGACCAGAGCGCCGACCAGACCGGTCAGGGTCAGGCCGGTCAGCGCGTCACCGGCACGCGCGGCGCGGACCGCCCGCCACAGGCCGTAACCGGCCACCACCACGACCACCAGCAGCCACAGCAGCCGGTCCGGCTTCTCCGGCGCGGTGAACCGGCTGAGCAGCCCGAAGAGCGACTGGTTGCCGGTGTAGTCGGTGCGACCCACCCGGTCGTTGTCCCACAGCTCCTGCGTCCAGAACCGCCACGAGTCCCCGGGCGCGACCGCCGCCGCGAGCAGGGTCGCCGCCGCCGCCGTCGCGCTCGCCACCGCGGCGGCCCGCCACCGTCGGGTGGCCAGCAGGTACACGATGAAGATGCCCGGGAAGAGCTTGAGCGCCGTCGCCAGCCCCACGCCGACCCCGGCCCAGCGCCGCGCCTGCGGTACGGCGAACAGCAGGTCGGCCAGGATCAGCACGACCAGCAGCATGTTGATCTGCCCGAACGTGATCGTCTCGCGGGTGCTCTCCACCGCCAGCACCAGCAGCACGGCCACGGTCAGGGTGAACGTTCGCGGCAGGTGGTGCCGGGCGATCACCGGCGTCACCAGCCACCGGGTGGTCACCACCACGGCCACCACCGTGAGCACCGTGAAGATCACCACGGTGGCGCCGAGCCGGATCAGCCCGAACGGCCACAGCAGCAGCGCGCTGAAGGGTGGATACGTGAAGTACAGCTCACCCTGCACCCGGTCCGGCTGGACGTAGTCGTAGAGCGGGTGGCCCGCCGTCCACCAGTCCATCGCCGACATGTAGATCTTCAGGTCGAAGAAGTTGTGCACCAGACCGGGCAGGTAGAGCGCCGGCAGCACGGCGATCAGCGCCACGATCGCGACGAGCCGACGGACCGTACGGCCACCGGGATCGTCGTCGGTGACGGCGGGTGGTGCGACGGGTTCGGCTGGCACTTGAGAAACCCTAGCGGTCCGTCCGGTCCAGAGCGCGCAGCCGTGGGGCGTGGGCTGCGCGTAGGCTGTCCCGGTGGCTGATCTCCTCGTCTGGATCGACTGTGAGATGACCGGGTTGGACCTTGGCAGTGACAAGCTGATCGAGGTCGCGGCACTGGTCACCGACCCCGACCTCAACGTGCTGGGTGATGGTGTCGACGTGGTGATCCACGCCGACGAGGCCGCGCTGGAGGCGATGCCGGAGATCGTCCAGACCATGCACGCCAAGTCCGGCCTCACCGAGGAGGTCCGCCGCTCGGCGGTCACCCTGGCCGAGGCCGAGGACCGGGTGCTGGAGTACATCAGCACCTTCGTCAAGGACCCGCGCACCGCGCCACTGTGCGGCAACTCGATCGCCACCGACCGTGGCTTCATCGCCCGGGACATGCCCCGCCTCGACGCGCACCTGCACTACCGCATGATCGACGTCTCGTCGATCAAGGAACTCTGCCGCCGCTGGTACCCCCGGGTGTACTTCGGTCAGCCGCAGAAGGGCCTGGCGCACCGGGCGCTCGCCGACATCCGGGAGAGCATCCGGGAGCTGGAGTACTACCGGCGCACCATCTTCGTCCCGCTGCCCGGCCCGGACGTCGAGACCGCCAAGGCCATCGCCGCCGACCTCTGACGGCGCCTGCCCCGGACGGCGCTCGCCGGCCCCTGCTGTCGGTGCTCGGCGCGGTCGGCGGGGAACCCGCTGGACGCCGTGAGCGGTGGTGTGGCTATTATTGGTCCGCACCCCGCCCGGGGCGATCGACCGGGCGTCGGAGGCGTGGTGGCTGTAGCTCAGTTGGCAGAGCACCGGGTTGTGGTCCCGGTTGTCGTGGGTTCAATTCCCATCAGTCACCCCATATCTCAGGCCCCCTCCTCGGAGGGGGCCTGAGTCGTTTCGGGGCTGGCTGGTGATCCACTCCGGTTACCGGAAACCGGGGTATCCGGGTTCGTCGGATACCCCGGTTCCCTGGATCTCGAGTCGATCCAGGTGCCTGGATCAGGCGGTCGGCGTGGCGGACGGGGTGACGGCGCCGTCCGGGGTCGGCGAAGCGTCCGGGTCGGCCGGCGGCTCGTACGGCAGGGCGCTGCCCTTGACGTACTCGTCCCAGCTCATGTTCCAGTCGGTCCAGCCGTTGCCGTTCTGGAGCTTGCGCTCGGTGCCCTTGACCGTGATCGGGTCGCCGATCTGGGTGTTCTTGAACAGCCAGTCGCCGTTGGCCATCGACACGTTCACGCAGCCGTGCGAGACGTTGACGCTGCCCTGCTGCCCTTCGGACCAAGGGGCCGCGTGGATGAACTCGCCACCCCAGGTGAGCCGCTGCGCGAAGTCAATCTTGGTGCGATATCCCTCCTCGGGGCCCAGCTCCTCCATCGTGTCGAACACGGTCTTACGCAGTTTCTCGATCACGACCATCGTCCCGCTGGACGAGGGGGTGCTCTTCTTGCCCAGGCTGACCGGGATGGTCTTGATCACCGAGCCGTCGCGGGTCACCGTCATCCGCTTGGTCTTGTTGTCCACGGTCATGATCAGCGACGAGCCGATCTTGACGTCCACGGAGAGGTCCGAGCGGCCGTAGTAGCCGTCACCCATCGGCAGGCCGCCGGCCTGAACGCGGTAGGAGACCTTGCTGTTCGCCTTCCAGAACTCCTTCGGCCGGTACCGGATCTCGGTGGGGCTGACCCAGTGCCAGATGCCCTCCTGGGCCGGCGTCGAGGTCACCGTCATCCGGCGCTGCACGTCGTCGCGGTAGTCCTCCGGAACGGCACGGCTGAACTTCACGATCAGCGGCATCCCGACGCCGACCACCTGGTTGTCGCCGAGGAAGCTGCTCACCCGTACCTGCTTGTCGGGCTTGGCCATCGTGGTGAAGGTGCTGGTCGCGGTGGCCGGCCGGCCGTCGTCGCCGGTGGCGGTGACCGTGGCGGTGTAGCTGGTGGCGTACTCCAGCGCCCCGTTCGGAAGCCACGTCTTGCCATCCTTGGCGAGGGTGCCCTCGACCGCCTTGCCGGACGCGTCCTTGAGGTCGACGGTGGTCTCCTCGGCGTCCTTCGTGGTGAAGGTGATGCCGGTGGACGCCGGCACGTCCTTGGCGTCCGCCGCCGGCTCGCTGATGGTCGCCGCCGCCTTGGGGGCCGGGCTCTCGTCGCCGCCCTGCCACGAGGACGGCTTGCCGCCGTCGCCGTTGGTGCAGGCGGAGGTGAAGGCCAGCGCCACGGCGAGCAGCCCCGCCGCGAGCACGCGGCGTCGCCCACGGGGCCGGATCAGCTGGTCCTGGCTAGCTCGCATGATGTCCTCACAGTCGTGGTCCCTGACCCATCGTCTCCTAATGACGCGCCAGAACCGGCCTCGGTTGCCGAGGGTGAACCGGAACACGCCGATCAGGATGCCGGAATCTTGGTACCATCCGGCGTTTCGTGATTCGGGCTCGTCTTTGTGCCGGGACTGAGGGTCGCCGCCGCCGTCGTCACGGCGCGGGCAGTGCAAGGGTACGCGCCGGCCCGTGCCATCGGCAGGGCCGGCGCAAAGGAGCCGAACCGTCAGAGCGCCGGGCCGGACCCACCCTTGGGCACCGGCAGAGCGCTGCCCTTCACGAACTCCGACCAGCTCAGGCTCCATGCCGTCCAGCCGTTGCCGGCGACGATCTTGCGCTCGGTGCCCTTGATCGTGATCGGATCGCCGATCCGCGTCTTGTCGAACAGCCACTTGGCGTTCGCCGTCGACACGTTCACGCAGCCGTGCGAGACGTTGGACCGCCCCTGCACATGCTCCGACCAGGGCGCGGCGTGGATGTACTCGCCACCCCAGGTGAGCCGCTGAGCGAAGTCGATCTCGGTGACGTAGCGGTTGGCCGGGTCCGGATCGTCGCGGGTGTCGAAGACCGTGGTCTCCTTCTTTTCCATCACGACCATCGTCCCGCTCGACGACGGGGTGCTCTTCTTGCCCAGGCTCACCGGGATGGTGCGCGACAGCGCACCGTTCTCGTACACCGACATCTTCTTCGTGGCGTTGTCGACCTTCATCACGAACGACCGGCCGACCTTGGCGGTGGCCTTGCGGTCGACGTCGCCGTACTTGCCGTTGCTCAGCGGCACGCCGGCCAGCGCGATCCGCACGGTGATGGTGGTGCCCGGCTGCCAGTACTCCGGTGCGCGGTAGTAGGCCTGGGTGCCGTTGTCGACCCAGTGCCAGGCGCCCGGCTGCGGCGGGTCGGTCTTGACGAACATCCGCTTCTGGACCGCGGCCCGGTCCTTCTTCGGGATGCCCGGGTGGAACTCGGTGACCACCGGCATGGCGACCCCGTAGCTCTTGTCGTCGAAGAGGTACAGGCCGGACCCGATGGTCGACTTCGGCTTGGCCATCGTGGTGAAGGTGCTGGTGCCCTGGCTGGTCGTGCCGTCGGGCCCGGTAGCGGTCACCGTGGCGGTGTAGTTGGTGCCGTACTTCAGGGGAGCGGACGGCACCCAGGCGGAGCCGTCGGTGCGCAGCTTGCCCTCCACCGCACCCCCGCCGGCCGCGGCCAGGGTGACTGAGGCGACCTTGCCACCGTCCGGGAGCTTGGCGCTGATCTCCGTGCTCACGGGCTTGTTCTTCGTGCCGTTGGCCGGGCTCAGCGTCAGTGCCGGCCCACTGGGCGCGCTCGACCCACCCGGGGCCGACGGCGCAGCCGATTCGGGTACGGCACTTGCACCTGTCGACGCCCCGCCGACGAATTCCGGCTTCTTCTGCTCGTCGCCGCACCCGGTCAGTGCCAGCGACGCCGCCAGGGTCAGAGCGCCCACCACCGCCCCGGCTCGCGTGAACCGTGCCATCCCCACCTCTGTTCTCGCGTACCTGGCGGACATCGTGCCCCATCAGTGCCCCGACCCATGCCCCTGCCCCGGAGCTTGCGGTCGGTTTATGACTGTATGTCCCTTAAGCTCGACCGAAGGGGGGAGTCGGGTAACCGGATTGGAGCCCGAGTTGGCGGGGTGCTAATGTTCTCTCCGTTGCCGAACGAGCGCCGCTAGCTCAACTGGCAGAGCAGCGGACTCTTAATCCGCGGGTTCGGGGTTCGAGTCCCTGGCGGCGCACCAACGAGCAAGGCCCTGATCTGGTGTTCACACCAGGCCGGGGCCTTTTTCGCGTACGTTGCGGTCGGCGCGGGCGACCTGCCGGGCGCTACCGGGCCCGTCGGTGTCGTCCTGCTCGGAGACGCCGGTGCTCACCTCGACCGGGGCTACCCGTTCCTGAGATCATGTCGCGATGCGGGGACCGGCATGAGCATCACGTCCGTCATCAACTACAAGGGCGGGGTCGGTAAGACCACGATCACCATGAACCTCGGCGCCGAGCTCGCCGCCCGTGGCCGCAAGGTGCTGCTGATCGACTTGGACCCGCAGGCCAGCCTCACCTTCTCGTTCTATCCGGCCGCCGAGTGGGAGACCGACCTCGCGTACGAGAGGACCATCCTGCAGTGGTTCGGCTCGGTGCTTGCCGACGAGCCCACCGGCGCGCTGCACCCGTACGTGCTCACCCCGGAGCCGGTCAACGCGCTGCTGCCCGACGGCGGCCGGCTCGACCTGATCGCCTCCCACCTTCAGCTCGTCGACGTAGATCTGGACCTCGCCGCGGCCCTCGGCGGGTCACGCTTTCAGCACGGCAGCCCGCATTTCCTGCCGCTGCACCGGGCGCTCGCCGACGCGCTCGCCACCGACGAGTTCGCCGGGTACGACGACATCCTGATCGACTGCGCGCCCAACTTCACCATGGTCACCCGGACGGCCATCGTGGCCAGTGAACACATCCTGACCCCGGCGAAGCCCGACTACCTGTCCACACTCGGCATCGACTACCTGCGCAGCAAGGTCTCCGAGCTGGTCCGCGATTTCAACCGGGTGGCCGCCCCCGGCCCGACCATCGACCCGCAGTACCTGGGCGTGGTGTTCACTATGATCCAGTACGCCGCGGGTGGTCCGATCACCGCGTCCCGCAACTACATGCGGCTCACCGACAACCTGGAGGTCCCGGTGTTCCGGCAGACCATCCGGGAGAACAAGACCCTGTTCGGCACGGCCGGTGAACGGCACCTGCCCGCCGTGCTGGTGCCGAACGCCAACGACAAGGTGCAGTACGAGCTCCAGCAGCTGGCCAGCGAGTTCCTGGCCCGCACCCGCCCCTAGAAGGAGAGCCACCGGTGTCCGACCCCGCCGACCTCGCCCACGCCGTACTCCTGCGGGTGGCGGAGTTCGTCCGCGCGCTGCCCGCCGACCAGCTCGCCGCCCTGGCCGACGGCGCGGCGAAGCTCGCCGTCGTCGACAAGGCCCGGCCCGCCGCCCGGACGACGACGGCGGCTTCGGCCGGCGTGGACACCAACCGGGTCCGCACCGACCTCGCGGCGATCGGCGACCGGGCGGCCGGCGCCCGCTACCTCGCCGACCTGAAGCTCACCGTGGTGAAGCTGCGGGCGCTGGCCAGGGAGCTGGGCATCGCGGTGCCCAGCAAGGCCAAGAAGGCCGACATCGAGCAGGACATCCTGCAGTGGACGGTGGGCCGACGGCTGGATTCGGCCGCCATCAGCCGTCCGTCGGCCGCCCGGAACTGACCGCGTCCTCCGGCAGCAGGCTGGCCCGCAGCTCGGCCAGCACGTCGGCCCAGAACGCCGGCGGCGCCGCGCCGCGGAGCTGACCGGCGAGATGTTCGGCAAGCCGGTGCGCCTCCCGCCGGGTGAACGTCGCGTCCGCCGGGTCGTCCATCGACGGCCGGGGCCGGACTGGCGCGTCCAGCGGCACCGGGTCGCCCGTGCAGACGATGTCCAGGTGCCCGGTCGTGCGAGTCAGCGCCACGTACAGCAGCCGGTGGCCGCGTTCGTCACTGGCCACGATCTCCACCGGTTCGACCACCACCACCGCGTCGAACTCCAGGCCCTTGGCCTCCTGCGGGCTGATCAGGTTGACCGCGCCGCCCAACTCGCCCCGGTCGGCGCTGCTCCAGGTCATCCCGTTCGCGGCCAGCGCCGCCTCGACCGGTCGCCGCTGCCGGGGCGGGCAGACGATGCCGACGAACCGGCCGGCTTCGGCGTGCCCCCGCGCCACCGTGACCGCCCGGCCGGCCAGCTCGGCCAGGCCCACCCGGTGCACGCCGGTGTCCGCCGGCCCGTCCCGGACCACTTCCACCGGTGTCACGCCCGGCGCGGCCACCGGCAGCAGCGGCGCCGCCGTCTCGTACGCCTGGCGGGGTACGCGGTAGCCGTACCGCAGGGGGGTGATCCTCGCCGGGTGCACGGTCGGCAGGTGGGTGAGCACCTCGTCCCACGAGTCGCGCGCCCAGTTGCCGGTGGACTGGGCGAGGTCACCGACGACCGTCAGCGACCCGGTGGCGCTGCGTCGGGCCACCGCGCGCAACTGCATTGGGGACAGGTCCTGTGCCTCGTCGACCACCACGTGCGCGTACCGCCGGCCCGGCCCGTCGATCAGGTGCGCCAGCTCGTCCAACAGCGGCAGGTCCGCTGCCGACCAGGTCTCCCGGGACAACCGGTCCGCGCCACGCCGGTGCAGCGCAGCCACCTCCGCCGGGGTGAACTCGTCCCCGGCGGCTGCCCGCAGCCGCGCGGTGGAGCCCAGCAGGTCACGCAGGAAGCCGGCCGGGGTCTGCGGTGGCCAGAGCCGGTCGGTGAGATTGCCGACCGCCTCCGAACGGGCCGGGTCCAGCCCGGTCCGGGCGGCGACCAGGGCGGTGAGCCGGTCGCGCAGCAGCCCACGGCGGCCCCCGTACGGCAGGGTCGCCGCCCGTGCCGCGGCGAGCGCCTCGGCCACTTCGACACCGGGCAGGGTGACGAAACGGCCGCCGACCAGCAGCCGCTCGGCCGGGTCCGGGGCGCCGATCCGGGCGTCCAGCGCGCGGGCCAGTAGACCCGCCATCCGGGCCTCGCCCTTGATCCGGGCGACCGCGTCGGGCTCGGTGCGGCCCCGCGGCACATCCGGGCCGAGCCGGCCGACGTCGCGCAGTTCCACCCCGTCGTCGCCCAGCGTCGGCAGCACCTGGCCGATGTACCGGACGAAGGTCGGGTGCGGCCCGACCACCAGCACATCCGGCGCCGACATGTCGTCCCGGTGCTGGAACAGCAGCCAGGACACCCGGTGCAGTGCCACGGCGCTCTTGCCGGTGCCGGGACCACCCTCGATCACCAGCACCTGGTCGCGCGGGGCGCGGATCAGGGCGAACTGGGCGGCCTGAATGGTGGCCACGATGTCCCGCATGGTGCCGGTACGCCCCCGGGCCAGATCGGCCAGCAGTTGCGCGTCCACCGCCTCGGCGATCTCGGCGAGGATGGTGTCGGCGACCTCCTCGATCGTGTTCCCGGCGCAGATGAAGGCGCGCTTGCGACGTACCCCCGCTGGGTTTTCCGGGGTGGCCTCGAACCAGCCTGCGGCGGCCGGCGCTTGCCAGTTGACCACCAGCACCTCGCCCTCGGCGTCCCGGATCAGGTGCCGCCCGACGTACCAGGTGTCGCCCGTCTCTGCGTCCACCCGGCCGAACGCCACCGCTTCGTCCGTCGCACCCAACGCCCGCTGCGCCGCGTCGGCGTACCGGCGCAGGTGCGCGGCGGCGCCGGAGTGGGCCGCGGCGGACGGCAGGTGCCGCAGGTCATCGCGACGTCGGTTCCGGTGCGCCGCCGCCGCATCGAAGTACGCCTGCTCGGCGGCGATCTCGGCAGCCCTGGACGTCACGCACCCTCCCCACACCCGAGCCGGCCCGTGGGACCGACGGGATTCGATCCGGTTACCGTACCGGTCGGGTCCGACCCCGCGTCGGCCGTGGATGGACACCCACCGTCCTTGCCCGAGCCGCGATACTGGGGCCGTGTCTCGTCTTCGTCGAGTGCTCAGTGCGATTCGTGGCGCCCACCGGGCACGCTGGCTGCGCCGCGCCCTGCTGGTGGCGGCGCTCGGGGCGGTGTTGGCCGGCGCGGTCACCGGGGGCAGCGTGGTGTGGGTCCGCTCTGGCGCGGAGGGCCGGACCTTCACCGTCGAGGACGTTCCCGAGGCGCCGGTGGCCCTGGTGCTGGGCGCCCAGGTCGACCCCGGCGGGCAGCCGTCGGCGTTCCTGGCCGCCCGGCTGGAGATCGCGCGGCAACTGCTCACGGCCGGCAAGGTCCATGCCATCCTGGTCTCCGGTGACCACATGAACTGGGGGTACGACGAGCCGGGCGCAATGCGGCAGTGGCTGGTCGACCGGGGGGTGCCCGACCAGAAGGTGGTGCTCGACCACGCCGGCTTCGACACGTACGACTCCTGCGCCCGGGCCAGGCAGATCTTCGGGGTGCGCCAGGCCACCGTAGTCACCCAGTCCTTTCACCTGGACCGGGCTGTCACGCTCTGCCGGGCCCTCGGCGTCGAGGCCAACGGCGTGGGCGACGAGACGGCCAAGCGGTACGCGCCGCTGTGGCGCCGGGGCGTCGCGCGCGAGTACGGCGCCGCCGACAAGGCGGCGTGGGACGTGCTGTCACGGCGTGAACCGGTGTACCTGGGCCGGTACGAGACAGGCGTCGACGACGCCCTGCGAGGCTGAACCGGCGGCGCGCCACCCAGCGCGAGGGGCAGTGACGGGGCGCGCGGCGCCACGATCGACGTCACGAGCCGCCTCGACCACGGCACGCTGTTCGCCATCACGTTTCCCCTCGTCGTCCCAGCCTCTCGCCGACGCCGCACAGCCAGCGCAGGCGACCGACAGACGGCCCTGACCGTCCTGTCCGGACGGCCAGGGCGGGCCCGTCAGGCCGGGTCCGTGGCCCGCAGTCGTGGCCACCGCTGCTCGGTCCAGGCCCGCAACAGCCACTCCACCGGTCCGTACCGGAACCGGGCCATCCACGCCGCGCTGGCGGCGAGCTGCACGCCGTAGATCGCGACCGCGATGAGGAGGACGACCGGGGGTGCGACGGCACCGGCGAGACCCAACCCGACGCCGGTGAAGACCAGTACGCAGAGCAGTGACTGGCCCAGGTAGTTCGACAGGGACATCCGTCCGGCCGGCGCGAGTACGGCGACCACCCGCCGTCCCCGGTCGGTCTGGAAGAACTCAAGAAGGGTGGCGGCGTACGCGGCCGCGAGCAGCGGCGCGGTGAGTACGCCCACCGTCAGTCCGGTCAGGTTGGCGGTGCCCCCATCCGAGGCGAAGACCACCGCACCGGCCAGGCCTATCGGATAGCCCAGCTGCTGCACCCGACGCAGGAGGCGCCGGTTCCCGACGACGTCGGTGCGGAGCCGGCGAGCGCGAGGACGAAACCGATTCCGCCGGTCAGCAGGACGGCGGCGCGCAGCGCGGTCCCGACGGCGACTCTTCGCGTGGCGAGCAGGACCAGGCCGAGCAGTGCGTACGTGGTCAGGATGTCGCCCTGGAACAACAGCACCGCGTGCAGGATCCCGAGCACGAAGAGCCCGGCCAGCCGTCGCCGGAACCGGGGAGCGAAGTCGACGCCCCGCCGAGCGGCGGAGTCGAGCTGGAGCGTGAAGCTGTAGCCGAACAGGAAGGAGAAGAGCAGGTACGCCTTCATCGCGAGGAGCGCCTCGACCACCCACCGGGCCGCCTGGTCGCCCCACGAGTCGTGGGCGGGATCGGGGACCAGATGGAAGGGGTAGCCGGAGGCGAAGAAGGCGATGTTGACAACCAGGATGAGGAGCAGCGCCACGGCGCGCAGCGCGTCGACGTCGGCGATCCGGGAGAACGTCCCGGGCGACCCGTCATCCACGACTGGCGGGTCTTCGATGGAGAACGTCACGCGACCACCCCGTGGCGAACAGGAAATCGTTTCGATGGCTCCTCTGTGACGCTATGAAACGGCCTGTCCAGGTGACAGCCGGTGAGCGGGAAGGTCGCCGGTGGGGCAGGCCCTACCCCCGGGGTGGAAGGTGGAACGAATGCCGGCGAACCGACCGGCCGGGATGGCTACTGCCGCTTCGGGAGCAGCAACTCTTCGTGGTCGAGTTCCCGCTCCAGGACCCGCAGTTCCTCGTCCGGCAGCCGACCGGAGTCCCGCCAGCGCACCAACTCCTCGCGCTGCGCGTCGAGGGCCGTGCGGCGGACCCGCAGCGCCGTCTCGTACTGCGGGGAGGTGGGTAGCTCTTCTGACCCGCTCTGCTCGAGCAGGTCGAGTCGCCCGCGGTAACGCGCCAGGCGGGCCAGCAACTGGGTCCGGGTGGTGTTGACGGCCACCGTGCTGTCCGGCTCGGCGGCGGCGACCTCGTCGAGGCGGGCCAGGGCGGCCTCCACCGCCGCCGAACGGGCCTCGTTGCGTACGCGGGCCTGGTCCGTCTCGTTGGCGCGCAGGCCGAGCATCCGCACGAGCGGTGCGAAGGTCAGGCCCTGCCCGACGAGCGTGACGAGCACGACCACGAAGGTGCAGAACAGCAGGAGGTCGCGGTCGGGGAAGGGTGACCCGTCGTCGGTGGTCAGCGGCAGTGTGAAGATCGCAGCCAGGCTGATGACGCCGCGCGTACCGGACCAGCTCAGCGCCACCACCTCCCGGGAGGTGAGGCGGCGGGCGTTGCGGTCGGCCCGGGCTATCTGCCGTGCGGTGCTCGGCTCGTCGGTGTCGTCCTGCTCGGAGATGCCACCCAGGCGGGTGTGCAGGGAGCGGGGGAGCGACTGCGTCATCACCAGCCAGGCGGGGCGCAGGAGCAGCACCACGCCCACGGACACCGCGACGGCGATGACGATGGTCGACGTGTCGTACTGGCGCAGTCCCTTGACGACCTCCGGAAGCTGCTGGCCGATCAGCAGGAAGACGAAGCCTTCGAGGAGGAAGTCGACCAGCCGCCACACGGCGCTGGTCTGCAGCCGGGCGGCCCCGGACCCGACCTGCGGCGTCTGGTGACCGACGATCAGCCCGGCGATCACCACGGCGAGCACGCCGGAGACGTGCAGCGCCTCGCCCAGCAGGTAGGCCACGAACGGTGTCGCCAGCGAGATCGCGTTGGACAGCAGCGGGTCCGCGGTGAGAGGTCGGGCCAGCCGTTTCGCCCAGGCGACGGCCGCACCCACAGCGACGCCACCGACTGCCGCCAGCACGAACTGCGCGACGGCGGCGGGGAACGAGAACGTCCCGCCGACGGCGGCGGCCACCGCCACGCTGAGCATCGTCAGCGCCGTCGCGTCGTTCAGCAGCCCCTCGCCCTGAATGATCGTGACCATCTTCGGGGGCAGGTTGACGCGCCGGCCCACCGCCAGGGCGGCCACCGGGTCGGGCGGAGCTATCGCGGCGCCAACCGCGATTCCGGCGGCGAGCGTCGCCCCGGCGACGAACAGGTGGAACCCGATGCCGACGAGTACTCCGGTGAGAAGCACCAGGACGACGGACAGGCTGACCACGATGCGCAGGTTCCGCCGGATGTCCAGCAGCGAGGAGTCCAGTGCGGCGCTGTAGAGCAGCGGCGGCAGCACGACCATGAGCACCAGGTCGGGGTCGAGGCTGACGTTGGGGCCGGGGAGCAGCGCGTACGCGATGCCGATGAGCGGCAGCAGCGCCGCCGCCGGCAGGCCGGTGCGCGACGCCACCCACCGCACGGCGACGATGACCGCGACGGCAGCGAGCACGAACAACACCATCGAATGGGCGCTCACCTGGTGACGTCCCCCTGGATCGGCGCGCGGCGCGGGCCGCACCAGCGGTAACGAGCCTACCCGCTAGATCAACCCAGCCCCGGTCGGCGTTGGGGGTGACCCGGCCGGGTCCGCTGGCCGGTATTGCTCGCCCATAGGTGTACGTCTATAGTCTGGCGATCACCACATTCATGGCCGTGGTCAACGCGGCCGGATCGTCGAAGCGCTTCGACGATTCGTCGTTCAGGCCCGTCAGCCGGGTGTCGAGCCTGGCCACGCCGGTCTCGGCGCCCCCTGGCGCCTGTCGTACGACATGAGGAGAACCGCATGCGGAACAGGCGCCTTCGGCGCGGAATCACCGCGCTCGCGCTCGCACTGCTCGTCCTACCGGCCGTCCCCGGCGCGGCGCACGCCGAACCCACCTACCCGTTCCGAGATCCACACCTGCCCGTGCAGGCCCGGGTCGACGACCTGCTCGGCCGGCTCACCCAGGACGAGAAGATCTCGTGGCTGCACCAGTACCAGCCGGCCGTTCCCCGACTGGGTATCGGCCTGTTCAAGACCGGTACCGAGGCGCTGCACGGGGTCGCCTGGTCGACCGACATCGACAACAACGGCGCGGTCGTGAAGGCTCGCGGCACGTCCTTCCCGCAGCCGGTGGGCATGGCGAGCACCTGGGACACCGACCTGATCCAGCGGGTCGGCTCGGCCGTGGGCGACGAGGCGCGCGGCTACCACGCGCAGAACCCCCGGGTCTGGGGTCTCAACCTCTGGGCGCCGGTGGTCAACCTGCTCCGCGATCCTCGGTGGGGCCGCAACGAGGAGGGCTACTCCGAGGATCCGCTGCTCACCGCGAAGATCTCCACCGCGTACGGCTCGGGGATGTCCGGCGGGGACCCGGACCACCTCAAGAGCGCGCCGACCCTCAAGCACTACCTGGCCTACAACAACGAGGTCCGGCGCGACGTCACCTCGTCGAACGTGCCTCCGCGGGTGCTCAACGAGTACGACCGGGCGGCCTTCAAACCGGCCATCGCCGCCGACGCGGCGACCGGCGTGATGGCCTCGTACAACCTGGTCAACGGCCGTCCCGCGACCGTGGACCCGGACCTGGCGACGGTGGTACGGAGCTGGACCGACAAGCCCCTGATGAACGTCACGGACGCGTGGGCACCGAACAACCTCGTCGCCTCGCAGGGGTACTACCCCAACCAGGCCGAGGGGAACGCCGCGATCGTCAAGGCCGGCCTCAACAGCTTCATCACCGACGACACCAACGCGCTGCCGACCGTCACCGCCATCAAGCAGGCCCTCGCCTCCGGCCTGCTCACCGAGGCGGACATCGACGCCCGGATCCGCGAGACCTTGAACGTGCGCTTCCGCCTGGGCGAGTTCGACCCGGGAGGCGGTCGCTACGGCGGTATCACCCCGGACGTCATCAACAGCCCCGAACACCAACGGCTGGCGCGTCAGGCCGCCGGTGAGGCGATGGTGCTGCTGAAGAACTCCCGACAGGCACTTCCGCTGGACCCGGCCCGGACCCGCAAGGTGGCCGTGCTCGGTCCGCTGGCCGACACCCTCTACTCCGACTGGTACGGCGGCGACCTGCCGTACGAGGTGACCGCGCTCGACGGCATCCGCGAGCGGCTGGGCGGCTCCGCCAGCGTCAGCGGGCTCGACGGTGCGGACCGGATCGCCCTGAAGGACCCGGCGACCGGCCGGTACGTCACGGCCACCGGCACCACCGACGCCGACCCGGTCGCCGCGACCGGTGCCACCGCCTCGCTCGCCGCCCAGTTCGACGCGGTGGACTGGGGCCAGGGTGTGGTGACGCTGCGCAACGCCGCCAACGGCCGCTACCTCGGCTACAACTGGGGGCCCTTCATCACCCGCGACGAGCAGCCGAACGGCTGGTACGTCCAGCAGCAGTTCACGCTGGAGCCGCAGGCCGACGGTACGGTCGCGCTGCGCTACACCGGCTACGAGACGAAGGAGAGCTGGTTCGGCGCCAACACGTACGTCACGGTCGGCGACGACGGTGCCCTCAAGCTCGGGGCGTCCTCGGCGGCGGACGCAACCCACTTCCAGCGTGAGGTGATCAGTAGCGGGGTCGACCGTGCCGTCGCGGCGGCCAAGGCGGCCGACACCGCAGTCCTGGTCGTCGGCAGCAACCCGTTCATCAACGGGCGCGAGGCGCACGACCGCACCTCGATGGCGTTGAGCGCCGGCCAGGAAGCGCTGGTCAAGGCCGTGACCAAGGCCAACCCGCGTACGGTGCTGGTGCTGCAGACCAGCTACCCGGTCACGATCGGGTGGGAGCAGGAGCACGTGCCGGCGATCGTCTGGACCACCCACGCGGGCGCCGAGACCGGGCACGCCGTCACCGACGTCCTGTTCGGTGACCGCAACCCGTCCGGCAAGCTCACCCAGACCTGGTACCGCTCGGATCGGCAACTACCGCCGGACCTGCTGGACTACGACATCATCTCGTCCGGGCAGACCTACCTCTACAGCACCGCGAAGCCGCTCTATCCGTTCGGTCACGGGCTGTCGTACACCCGGTTCCGGTACGGCCAGCCCCGCACCGACGCCCGCTCGGTCGCGGCCGACGGCACCATCACTGTCAGCGTCGACGTGACCAACACCGGCAGCCGAGCCGGGTCCGAGGTCGTCCAGCTCTACACCCACCAGCGCACCTCCCGGGTGAAGACCCCGATCCGGGCGCTCAAGGCGTTCCAGCGGGTGCAGCTCGCACCGGGGCAGACCCGGGCCGTGACGCTCCGGCTGCCCGTCGCCGATCTGGCGAACTGGGACGTCACCCGCAGCCGGTGGGTGGTCGAGTCGTCCACGTACGACCTGCTGGTCGGCGCGAACGCGGAGGACATCCGGGCCCGGGCGGCGGTCGCGGTGCGCGGCGAGACGATCCCGGCCCGGGACCTCTCCCGGACCACCCGGGCCGAGAACTTCGACCGGTACGCGGGAGTCCGGCTCGTCGACGAGACGAAGGCACAGGGTACGGCCGTCGGCGCCACCGCCGCCGGTCAGTGGATCTCCTTCGCCGGTTCCGTGCTGCGCCCGGGTGCCCACACGTTCACGGCGAGGGTCGCCAGGGCGGCGGCGGGCGCCGGCACGATCCAGGTCCGGCTGGGCTCGCCCACCGGCCGGCTGCTCGGTACGGCCACCGTGCCCAGCACCGGCGACGACTACCGGTACGTGAACGTCAGCGCCGAGGTGGCCCGGACCGCCGGCACCCACGACGTCTACCTGGTGTTCGACTCTCCACTGCGGGTGGTGGACTTCTCGCTGCGGTGACGAATGCGCCCGGTGCTTCGTGATCGTTGGCGGCTGGGCGACACGACACGCCGAGCGGCGCACTGCTGAGCAGCCACCGATCGGCTCGGGCCGGGGTGCTGGTGCACCCCGGCCCGATTCATCGGATGATGCCCGACCGCACCTCGTCTTACCCGCGTCTTTTGCAACTTTAATAGGCATTTAGACATAGATGAGACCCAATCTTGTATTGCATTCGTCACACGTCTGACATACGCTCCGCGAGAGACTTCGTAGCGATTGGCAAAAGAGTGCGGTCGGGCTGCACCACCCGCCCCCCGCCGATCCTTGGTGGCGTCGCTGTTCCCTGCTTGTCGCTCGATGCACGTATCACGCACCACATCGACGACAAGTGAGAAAGGACAGCACGTGAGATCAGCCGTAACCACCACCACCCGCACGGCACTGCTCGCGGCGGCGCTCGTCGCCGCCACGCTGCCGGCCGTGGTGATCAGTCAATCGCCCGCCTCGGCCGCGGTTCAGGAGACCTACTACGTCGCCCCGGACGGTAACGACTCCAACGCCGGCACGCTGGCGTCTCCGTTCAAGACGGTGCAACGCGCACGGGACGCCGTTCGCACTGTGAACGCGAACATGACCGGCGACATCAACGTGTACCTGCGCGGCGGCAGGTATCCGGTCACCAGCACCGTCGAGTTCGGCGCCAGCGACTCCGGCACCAACGGGTACCGGATCAGTTACGCCGCCTATCCCGGCGAGACCCCGGTCCTGGACGGTGGCGTCCAGGTGACCGGCTGGACCCAGCACAGCGGCAACATCTGGAAGGCGCCGCTGGACCGCAGCACCAAGCTGCGGGCGCTCTACGTCAACGACAAGCGGGCGTACATGGCGTCGAAGACGATCAGCTCGGGCGGGTGCTACGGCACCTACACCATCACGGCCGGCCAGGCCGCCTGGGCGTGGGAGTCGGGCTCGCAGTGCGACGGTGCCAAGTACAACCTGAACGACTTCCCGGCCATCGCCCGCAACCAGGACGACCTGGAGATCGAGACGGGAACGACCTGGACCACGGCCATCGTGGGAGTCCGCCAGGTGACCACGAGTTCCGACGGCGCGAACCGGGTGGCCCTGTTCCAGCAACCGGGCGCGGCCATCGCGCAGGGCGCGTTCAACGGCAACGCCCAGGTGGGTGGCAGCCACAAGGTCATGAACGCGTACGAGTTCCTGGACACGCCCGGTGAGTTCTACTTCGACAAGGGCGCCAAGACGGTCTACTACTACAAGGCCAGCGCCGAGAACATGTCGACCGCCGCGGTCTACGCGCCGAACAACGTCACCACCCTGCTGCGGGTCGCCGGCACCTCGACGAGCAGCCACGCGCGCAACATCACGTTCTCCGGCCTGACGGTGCAACACTCCGACTGGAACCTGTTCAACGTCGCCGGCTCGTCCTTCAAGCAGGCGCAGCAGGGCAACCTCGGCGCCCAGGTGTACGCCAAGGGCAACTTCCACGTCTACTACTACCGCAACGTGGACGTCACTCCCGGCATCGTCCAGGTGCAGAACGCCGACGGCATCCTCCTGCAACGCAACCGGATCCAACACACCGGCGCCGACGGCATCAGCATGGTCAACGACGTGCAGGGCACGCAGTTGATCGGGAACTACACCAACGACATCGCGGGGTCGGCCGTCAACGTCGGCCATCCCCAGCACGTCTACATCGGAGACGGCACGTCGACCAACCGGGAGAAGTACTCCCCGCAGGTCGAGGGGCTGCCGAAGAACATCGACATCAAGAACAACTACATCTACGACAGCGCCGTCCTGTTCAACGGGCACAGCCCCATCTCGGCGTACTTCGCCGACACCCTCACCATCTCGCGCAACCGGATCGAGAAGGCCCCCTGGTCGGGCATCACGATGGGCTGGGGCTGGTGGAACTTCGACGGGTCATCGGGCTCGATCGTGCCCAACCGGCCGACCACGACGGCGCGGAACAACACCATCAGCTACAACCACATCATCGACACGGTCCAGCGCCTCAGCGACACGGCGCCGATCTACACGCTGGGCAGCCAGCCCGGGACCACGATCACCAACAACTACCTCCAGGGCGTGCCCTCGGGCCACAAGTACGGACTGCACCCGGACGAGGGGTCGGCGTACATCACCTTCCGGGACAACGTCCTGAGCATCGACAAGAACGTCACCTGGATGATCAACTCGGACGACTTCGGGCGGAAGCACGATCTGTCCATCACGCAGATCTACGGCCCGATCAACAAGGTCTCGAACAAGAACCTGCCGAACAGCACGGTCGCCGACATCCTCGTCTCCTCCGACTACGTCTGGCCGGCGGCGGCGTACGGCATCGCGGCCAACTCCGGCCTGGAGGACGCCTACCGGGACATCATCCCGGCGAGCAGTTTCTCCGCACCGAACTACGTGCTGCCGGCCAGCACGTTCGTCACCAGTGCCACGGCGTCGATCCCGATCCGGAGCACCGGCGACGCCACCAAGTCGGTCTGGCTGGCTCCGTACGGCACGACCACCTTCACCGCCGGGCCGACGATGACCAGGGCTTCCGGCACCGCCACGTCCATCGCCGTGCCGACGAGTCAGGGCGAGTACCGGCTCTACGTCGTCGACGCACAGGGCAACCGGTCGGCCGAATCGACCTCGATCGTCAGGCAGCAGAGCGGCGGCGGCAGCCAGCAGGGCGGGCAGCTCGTGGGCGGCCAGTCCGGTCGCTGCGTCGAGGTCCCCAACTCCTCCACCACCAACGGCACCCAGGTGCAGCTGTGGGACTGCGGCGGGGGCACGAACCAGCGGTGGACCTCCACCGCCAGCAAGCAACTGATGGTGTACGGCAACAAGTGCCTGGACGCCTCCGGGGCCGGTACGGCCAACGGCACCCAGGTCATCATCTGGGACTGCCACGGCGGGCTCAACCAGCAGTGGAACGTCAACGCCAACGGCACCATCACGAACGGCCAGTCCGGGCTCTGCCTTGATGCCAACGGCGCCGCCAGCGCCAACGGCACGAAGATCATCCTCTGGTCGTGCAACGGTGGCCCGAACCAGCAGTGGAGCCTGCGGAGCTGACCGACCGACCACACCGGGGCCGGGCCGATGACGGCCCGGCCCCGGGCCGTCCGCGTCCCCGCCTCCTCGAGGCAGCATGTGCTACCGGACAACAAGTGGGTAATGGTGGGTGATGACGACAACCTGGAAGCCTTACGAGAAGCACGGCGGCCTGTCGGAGAAGGACAAGCGGGAGTTGCCGGAGAGCGTTTTCGCGTTCCCCGACAAGCGCAAGGAGCCGATGACCGACGCGAGCCACGTCCGTAATGCCATCGCCCGCTTCGACCAGGTGCAGGGCGTCACCGACAAGGAGCGCGACCTGGCGTTCCAGAACATCCTCGCCGCTGCGAAGCACTACGGCGTCGACGTCGCGGAGACGGACTGGCGCCAACTCGGCAAACTGCCGCACACGCCGAACCCCGCGCACTGAGACCGGCCCGGGGATGGGTTCCGGGGCCGGTTCTCGGGCGTGTTAGCGTGCTCGTCGTTGTCAGCGAGCGCCGCTAGCTCAACTGGCAGAGCAGCGGACTCTTAATCCGCGGGTTCGGGGTTCGAGTCCCTGGCGGCGCACCAACGAACAAGGCCCTGACCTGGTGGTTCGCACCGGGTTAGGGCCTTTTCGTGCCCGGCCGTGGAGGGTGGTCGCTCGGTGGGTGCTCGGGAACCGGTGGACCAGGGTGGCGGTGGTGGTACACGGCGCAGTGCTCCGGAACGCAGGTCGGTGGCTGGCGGCGCGGGATGGTCGGGCGGCCGGGGGTTGCGGCAGTCGGTGGTTCCGGATCGCCTCGGCGGGCGGTTTCCCGAATGGGCTCGGAGCCGGGGTCCGGCGATCTTGGCGGAACACGGTATGCCGGTTCTGCGGCTTTCATCGTCAACTCTTCGGCTGACTCGATGAACAGTGATCATGGAAAACGTCTCAGCAAATCCTGTCGTTCCTGGCATTGCACGGCTGGGCCACCACGAGCGACATCGCGGTGGTAACGGAGGTGCCGCGGTTGACCGCGCACCGGGACCTCACCTGGTTGCACACCGTGGGCCTGGTGGGCAGGGAGCGGTCGGCGGAGGACCGGGCGCACGCCTGGTGGTACAGGATCGCCGGGGAGGGGACTGAGCTGCTAGATCGTGATCTCGTCTCGTCGGGCGGCCGGTGCCGTTGCGTCTGGGTCAGCGGGACTGGGGCGCGGCGCACTACCTGCTGTTCCTGCCGCTGCTCGCGGTGTCACGCCAGGATCCCGCGCTCGGTGTGGGCTGTTCCAGGGGTTGACGACGTTGGACACGTCGGTGTGGCTGCGGGAGCGGGGCCTGGCGCATCTGCGTGCTGACGGGTACGGCGTGTGGCTGCAGGACGGCCGGTGTCTGCGATTCCTGGTGCACTTCGATCCCGGCCCGGTTGGTGAGGTGATCGCCGAACGAGAGCGGTCAACTGCTGGGCTCGGTGCTGTTCTGGCTGGCTATCGGCGCACCGACCCGGTCTTGCCGGTCGGCGTGGTGCTGGTCATCGCTCGGGACGCGGCCCGCGAGGCCAACCTGGTCGCTGATCTGGTGAGCCGGCCGTTGCGGGCACCGATCGCGATCACTACCGTCGACCTGCTGCACCACCATCGGCCGCACGAGCAGGTGCGGAGGATCCCGGCGGCCGGGCACCGCACGTCACCGGCTGATCGACCTCCCTCCTCCAGCCGGAGCTATCGTCGTTGATTCGAAGGTAGCCGGGCCGTAGTAAGCGAATGCGTGGGAGCCGCCATGGCTCTGGCGCTCTGAGAAGCAAGCATCGACCGTATAGGGTATCCGCTTCTGCCGAGTTGAGTGCGCCGTCGAGGCGCTTTCGTCAGTGCAACTGATTTCAACTTCGTCCCATGGCGTTCGAGGTGGATCTTGGGACGCACTGGGAAGCTCTTTTGCAGTTCACAAACGCCCGTCACGCGATAGCGCGGACACAAGCCAGCTGTCAAAAATCCGACAGGGCTCGTATTTCTGCCCTCATCGTGCTGCACACTTCGTGGCCGTGATCGATGTCGTTTTGGACGTACTTCCCGTGATAATTTCGTCCGTCGCCTTGGCGGTGGCTGTAATCTCCGGGCGGCGACAATGGCGTTCCGCAAGGAACGCGAACGCTGTAGCAGCAGTTTTGCAGCTATTCGAGGAATATCGGACAGACGAGCTAAGGTCGGCGCGGCGAGCGGTCTTTCAGATGAAAGACTTTCCGGCTGGCGCTGCGCCAGCACTGAGGGATCTATCTGACGACCTTAGGGTGCCCAGTGAACGAGTCGCCCAGTATTTCGACCACGTCGGCCTCCTAGTGGGACATCGGCTAGTGCCCGCCAGACCGATGATCTCCTTCTTCGGATTCGGTTGCGCAGCATTGTGGAAGAAACTTGAGCCTTGCATCATTGCTGAGCGTCAATTGCGAGGCGTTGGCTACTATCTAGGATACTTCGAAGGCTTCGCGGCGCTCTCCGAAAAAATCGGCGCCGACGAGTTAAACCGTAACGTCACAATTCATATGCGTTCCGGAAGAATGCGGCTTGAATGAGCTGGGCCGGCAGAAACCTGCGGGATGGGGGACGCGGACCATCGCCAGCAGCGCTGCAGGTGTACGAAACTGCCGCAGATCGCGCGGCTCGCTCCCCGCTCGGTACGGCCATCCGCGAGGCCGACGAGATGGCGTCGTGGGTTCAGGTAAGCAAGCTGACGCCGACGGAGCGAGTGGCTGCCGATGGCGCTGATGGTGTCGGCCCTGCCGAATGTCACCCGGTGGACAGAGGAGCCGTAGCTGATTTGATTCGGCCTGCCCTACGCTGACGCCATGAGGGGACGGGGTGTGAATCAAACTCCAGCGCTTGCCCTACCTGGCGGGCGCTGATGGATCGGCAGGCCGCGGTGCCGACTCACGTGCTCCCGGACGAAGTCCGTGCTGACGTGGAGACGCTGTGGCGATACCACGACATGCACCACAAGTTGCGCCCGTGCGACGTGGGCATCGGGCTGGGCAGCCATGACCTCGGCGTTGCGGTGATCGCAACACGGCTGTTTCAGGCAAGCCTGTTCCCATGGATCGTTTTCACCGGGGCGAACGCGCCGACAACGATCGAGCGGTTCCCCTACGGCGAGGCGGTGCACTATCGCGAGTACGCGGTTGAGCACGGTGTGCCGGCGGAGTCCATTCTCGTGGAGCCGCGTGCCACGAACACCGCCCAGAACCTGGAGTACTCGCGTCAGCTGCTGACCGAACACCGGATCCCGGTGAAGTCGGTGTTGATCATGTCGCGTCCCTACCAACAGCGTCGGGCCTACGCGACGTGCAGGCTGATGTGGCCGGAGGTCGATGTGGTGTGCGCGTCGAACCCACTCGACCTGGACGACTACGTGCGCAGCATCGGCGACCCGCGGCGGGTGGTGGACATGCTGGTGGGCGACACGCAGCGGATCGAGGTGTACGCCCAGCGGGGGTTCGCGATCCCGCAGGAGATGCCGGACGAGGTACGGGCGGCCTTCGAGCGCCTGGTGGCGGCTGGCTACACGAGCCGGCTGATCTGAGCCCGGCTACCAACGCGGCCCTCCCGACCGGACGCCCATCCGGTCGCTGAGTTCGACGGCCAGTCGAGGTGGTCGGGGGCGGGTGAGGATGTCACGGACGAGGTCGCGGGAGAGCTGGTGGTAGCGCACCTGGTCAGGGCCTATGACCTCAGCCTCCAGGAGCGCCGCGAGCGCGTCGTCGATGCGGTTCCACCGGGCAAGGGCTCGGGCAGTTTCGATGGCGTGCCGAACCTGCCGCTCGACGGGCACGGTGCTGGTGTCGAGTGGGGCGCCGATGGCGATGGCGCGTTGCAGGTCGCCGAGTTCCATCGCCACGGTCGTCTTGTGGATCGACACGTTGGTCGGCCCGAACGCGGTCCACACGTGGTTGCCATCGGCACCGAGCCGCTGTGCGGCGGCATCGGCCTCGGTGATGTGGGTGTCGGCGGAGGCGCGGTCGTCGTCCCGGGCGGCGGCCAGCGCGCAGACGAGGTGCAGGCTGCCGTAGACCGACAGCAGCTGCGGAGTGGGTTTGGCGAGCCGTGGTTCCAGGAACTGCGCCGCCGTGGCGGCGAGGCCTCGGGCTTGGGCGTACTCACCGATGGACGCCAGCGAGTGCGCGGCGGAGCGGCTGAGCGAGCCGATGACGACGTGGTCGTGGCTGGCGTTGGCGGCGGCCAGCCCTCGGCTGGCGGCGGTCCACGCGAGGTCACCTTCGCCGAGCTTGGTGAGGAACAACGCGGCGAGCTGGTGGGCGTAGGCGGTCATCGCATGCGCGCGCTGGCCATCGTCTCCGTCGTACGCCTCGGTGGCGGTGAGGCAGTCGTGGATGAGGTAGGGCAGCCGGCGGGCGAGGGTGCCGTAACGCGAGTGCTGGTAGGCGGTCCAGATCTCGGCAACGTCGTTCTCGATCTCGCGCAGGGCGGGGGCCTCGACGTCCTCCGTGCTGGCCAGCGTCGGCGCGAGGTGACGATAGTCGTGAAGCGCGGCCCGTAAGGCCGGGATGGTCTCGCGCCCTGAGTCGTCCGACCACTCGAACAGGCTCGGTGCACCGATCAGGTCGCCGAGGGACACGTCGAGGGCTTTGGCGATCGCGCGTATGACCGACAGCCGGTCGAGGTCGGCCCGGTTCGTCTCGACCTTGCGTAACCACTCCTGCGTCTTGCCGACCAGACCGGCCAGCACCTCCTGGGAGAGCCCTCGCCGACGCCGGTAGAAGGCGACGCGCTGGCCGATCGTCATGTCGTCCGTCATCCCTCGCACACCATCACCCTGCCCGCTGAAGCCCGCCGGACCCGGTACGGATTTTCCCGGTCCTCCGTACGGACCGCCCCTACGTTCAGTTCACCCCGGATCACCGGCGCGTGTCGATGCCGGTGTCGGGATGACTGACAGGGAGCTGCAGATGGAGGGATCGATGAGCGGCGCACCACACCACGGCTTGGGCCGCTGGCTCGGCCCGTCCAGGAGCGAACTTTCTCGGCGTTTTCCCCGCCTGCGTACCGCCATGAGGGCTGCGTGGGTGGGTGATCGGCGGCCTGCTCCCAGCCGCCGTGATGCGGCGGCGGGCTCGCCATTCCCCCGGCGAGCCCGCCGCTCATCGTTCTTGGCGGGGGTGGCGGCATGACGGTGTACGTCTCGCGTAACGCGATGGCCAGCCAGTCCCGGCGCCCCGAGCCCAGGTGGACGTCCTCGCAGGGGCAGGTGCGGCGCGCTGATCCGCCGCTGCTCACCTTCGTGTGGCGTCGGCTGTTCGAGCACCAGGCCCGCGAGGGCGGTCAGCGGTGACCGGGCAGCAGCGCCGTCTCGCGGCGAACCGGCTCGCGCCAGCCGAGGTGGAACATCTGCCGATGCGCCCGCTGTGGCTCTGCCGCCGGTGCGGGCAGCCCTGGCCCTGCGGCGCGGCGAAGCTTGGGCTCCTCGCCGAGTACCGGGAAGAGCCGGTGAGCCTGTTCCTCTACCTGGCCGGCTGCTTGCACGACGCGATCGACGACCTGCACCGGCTCAACCCAAGTGTGACGGGCAGCGCCGCCGACATGTTCGATCGGTTCCTCGGCTGGCCCGCCCGCCATACCCACGCCTACCGCGTCAGTACCACCACGGCCGTCAGCATCGAAGAGGCCACGTCGTGAACGGCATCGGCCTCATCAACGCCACCGGCCAACCGGCGGTCGCCGGCAGCTTCCACACGCTGATCGTGCAGCCGACGAGCTTCTGCAACCTCGACTGCACCTACTGCTACCTGCCCGACCGGAGATCCCTCCGCCTGATGAGCGGCGCGGTCGCGCAGGCTTGCCGGAGTCGATCGACCAGCAAAACAGCAGTCATCCGGTGAGTGTCGTGTGGCACGGGGGCGAACCCAGCGCCACACCCATCAGGCTGTTCCTGGATCTGCTGGCCCCGTTCGAGGAGCTGCGGCGCGCGGGGATGGTGCGTCACGAGATCCAGACGAACGCGACGCTGATCAACCGCCAGTGGTGCGAGCTGTTCACCGCTTATGGGTTCGAGGTCGGGGTCAGCATCGACGGACCGGGCGCGTTGAACCGGAACCGCCTCGACCGGGCCGGCACGTCGACGGACGCCCGGACCATGCGCGGCATGCAGACCATGGCCGACGCAGGGCTGAGGTACTCGGTGATCTGTGTGGTCACCCCGGAAACCATCGACCACGCGGAAGCCCTCGTCGACTTCTTCACCGGCCTGCCCGGCTGCGAGTCGGTGGGCTTCAACATCGAAGAGCAGGAGGGCGCCGATCGGGCACCGGTGTCGGAGGAGGCCGCGTACCGGTTCTGGCAGCGTCTCATCGAGCGTCGCGTCGGCGGCAGCCCGCTGCGGATCCGCGACGTGGACCGGCTGGCCGACTATCTCGCCGCCACCCGCGCCGGACTCGTCGACCAAGCGCCGTACGAGCCGATCCCGACCGTCTCCTGGGAGGGGCAGGTGGTGCTGCTGTCACCGGAGCTGCTCGGCATCACCGAGCCGCGATACGGCGACTTCATCGCCGGCAACGTCCTCCTTCAGCCCATCACCGCCATGCTCGCCCGCGCCGGCGACCTGGGCTACGTCGCCGAGTTCGTCACGTCCCTTAACGACTGCGCCGACCACTGCGCCTTCTACGACTTCTGCCGTGGCGCCCAGGCCGGCAACCGCTACTTCGAGCACGCGACGTTCACCGCCCGAGAGACGACCTACTGCCGGACCACCCGACAGTCCCTCGTCCGTGCCGCTGCGGATTACCTCACCTCTCAAGGAGGAGCACCATGACCAACGCTCTCGCGGTTCTCGTCAACGCCGCATCCGAGCAACTCGAACTCCTCGGCATCAACCCTGAGCGGTCGGTAGCGTCGATCGACGCGGCAAAGTTCGACAACCGCCCTACCTGGGCCAACAAGGGTAAGTTCGACAGTCGGCCCGGCTGGGACAACTGGAACAAGAAGAAGTAGCCCCGGCCACGGGAACGCGCGGGGTGGCATGCCCACCCCGCGCCCGCACAGGTTGAGGACACATGCACACCACCACGATCGGCGACGTGAAGGTCCTGCTGCCGGACCTCGAACCGGACGACCTCGACACCACTACGGACCTCGCCGACGGCCTCACCGAGGCGTTCGTCGACGGCGCAGCGTGGCACGGCGCCCAACTTGAGGACGCCAGCATCCGCAGCAGCCTGATCACCGGCGTGGACCTGAGCGAGAGCACCTGGGAAGCCGGCAGCCTCTACGGCTGCGAGATCACCCGCACAGACTTTTCCGGCGCGACCTTGACCGGCATCACCATCGAACGGTGCGCGATCACCGGCTCCCGGTTCACCGGCACCAGGCTCACCGACGTACGCCTCAAGGATGTTCTGTTCGGCGGCTGCCGCTTCGACTACGCTACCCTCCAGCGCGTCGCCGCCGTCGGCTCGGTCGCGTTCACCGACTGCACTCTCACGAACGGCGCGTGGTCTTCCTGCCGGTTACCGCGCATCGCGCTGCGGTCATGTGATCTTGCCGGTCTGGAACTGGATTCCTGCCACCTTGACGGTGCCGACCTGCGGGGCAGCCGGCTCCAGGGCCTCAAGACGCCGCTGGACAACCTGCGCGGCGTCACCCTCGGCGAGGACCAGCTTCCTGACCTCATCCAGTTGACCGTCGCCGCCCTCGACCTCACCGTGCGCAACGAGTGAAGCAGAGGAGGCATCGTGGTCACTGAATCCACTGGCAGCTCGGACACGATCCTCGTCTGCGTCCGGGGCAACTCCGGCTCGGGTAAGAGCAGCATCGCCCGGGAGCTACGACGCCGGCACGGCCGGGGCTGCGCCCTGGTCGAGCCGGACTACCTGCGTCGCATCCTGCTGCGCGAGCGGGACAAGCCCGGCGGCGCGGCGCCGGCGTTGATCGCGCAGACCGTTCGGTTTGCGCTGGACCACGGCTACCACGTCGTGCTGGAGGGCATCCTGCACACCAGCCGGTACCGCGGCATGTTGACCGCCCTGCGGGACGGCCGCCGCGGCCGGTCGCTGTTCTGCTACCTCGACGTGTCCCTGGCCGAGACCCTGCGCCGGCACCTCACCCGCCCGCAGGCGACCGAGTTCACCGCCGAGCACATGAGCGGCTGGTACGCCGCTCACGACGTCCTCGGCTGGCAGGGCGAACTCGTCCTACCTGAGACCACGGGACTGAACGAGGCCGTCGAGGCCATCGCGGCTGCCGCCGGGCTACCCCAGACCGGACGCGACGACGACCTGCTACCGAACGTTCCGTCCCCGTAGAGCAGCTCAGTCAGCCCCCGGTCGCCGTTGCGGCGCACCGCTCCCCAGCGTCGGTCCCGAGGGGCCAGACAGTCCGCCCAGCACGGCGACTGCGACGACGTGTAGCTCGCCCTACCGCGCCCGCCTGAGCCAGCTCTCGATGACGGTGAAGTCGTACTCGGTCAACCCGGGACGGGGATCGACCCGATGCAGCAGGGCCCGACTTGGGTGATGAGTCGACACCCACCGCTGATCGGCGTGGGAGATTTCGTCGTCGACCCAGACGAAGGGGCGTCCCTGCGCCCACTCGACCAGCCCACGGGTCTTCCAGTGCAGGACGCCCGCCTCGTCGGAGTCGGGCCAGTCCACGACGGGCAGAGGTGGCAGCCCGAGCAGGGGTGCGAGTACATCGTTTGCGTCGCTCATCCAGGTCGTCGCCCACACGAGATCGCACGGCAGGGCCTCCAGTCGGCGGCCGTGTTTCGGATCGACTTTGTGCAGCAGGGGATGGGCGTCGGCCGGTAGGGCCGGTGCCTCGGTGTGGCCATGCGGCATGCCGGGCTGAGCCGCCGTGGGTGTTCCGAGCGGGATGAGGGTGCCGTCCACGTCGAGGAACAGCAAGGGACGCGGCGCAGGGTCGGACATGACCCAGGAGGCTAGCCCTCACCCCGCCAACGTCTACCTCCGCGCTTTCCCAAGGCCATTCGTCTCGCTGCTGCTCCCTGCCGGCAGGCGTGCGCCACCGACGGCGACCACGGCAGGGGCGGCGCCGGGGGGATCTCACCGGATCCTTCCGCGCCGGTGACCCGACCATGCCAGCAACAACACACTTCACGCCCTCAACCAAGGAGTTTTCGTGCTTTCGCCAACATCTCCACCTACTGCCGTAGGCATTGGCAGTGACGAGTTCCGGCTTGATCCCCGTCAGCGCCAGTGTTGGTCTTAATCCGCGGGTTCGGGGTTCGAGTCCCTGGCGGTTCACACTGGGTCGGAGTCTTCGTCATGTCCGGTGGTGGCGGGCCTCGGGTCAGGGTCCGCGATCCCGACCTCCCGACGTTCCTGCTGCTCACCCACGACGATCATGGCTGAGTCAATTTACGGGAATCGATTGACTTGATATGGACAACCAGTAATGTATTGGCGGGTTCGGTCCGTCCCGGGCTGATCGGCGGCAGGAGTTTCTGATGGGTGTGCAACGACGGCGCAAGCCACGACCGGCCACGGCGATCGGTGTGGTCGGTTCTCTCGTGGCGGGGCTGCTGACCACCCAGGCCGTCGCCGGCCCGGCGGCGGCCGCCGCCGATCTCACCCTGGCCGTGGACGTGTCTGCCGCCCGGCACGCGATCAGCCCCGACATCTACGGCATGAACGGCGGCGACCCCGCGCTCGTCGCTGAACTCGGCACCCCGGTGGCGCGCTGGGGCGGTAACGCGAGCAGCCGCTACAACTTCAAGAACCACACCTACAACACCGGCAGCGACTGGTACTTCGAGAACATCGTGGCCGGGCCCGACAACACGGTCGAGGCGTTCGTCCAGCGAAACCGAAACAACGGGACCAGGCAGGTGGTCGCCGTGCCGTTGATCGGATGGGTGGCGAAGGACTCGCCATCGTCGCACCCGTTCGCCTGCGGCTTCCCGGCCACCCGCTTTCCGGTGCAGGACTCGTTCGACCAGTGGGACCCCAACTGTGGCAACGGCCGGCACGCCGACGCGAACCTGGTCGGGGCGGTCCCCACGGACACCTCGATCCCGGCCGACGCGTCGTTCGCGGGCGAGATGGTGTCGCATCTGGTGAACCAGTTCGGCCCGGCGTCACGTGGCGGCGTGTCAATCTACGAACTCGACAACGAGCCGGTGCTGTGGAACTCCACCCACCGCGATGTGCATCCCGACCCGGTGAGCTACGACGAGTTGGGCGGCAAGGGCACGGCGACCGCCGCGGCCATCAAGGCCGCTGACCCGCGCGCGGCGGTGCTCGGCCCGTCCGGCTGGGGCTACTGCGAATGGGTGGCGTCCGGCGTGGACGGATGCGCGCCGGGTGCCGACGCGGCGGCGCACGGCGGGCTCAACCTGTCCCAGTGGTATCTGAAGAACATGAAGGACTTCAGCGACGCCCACGGCGGAAAGCGATTCCTCGACTACTTCGATCAGCACTACTACCCGCAGATCAGTGGCGGCAAGGACGCGGAAGCCAACGCGCTGCGGTTGCGGTCCACCCGGTCGCTGTGGGATCCGACGTACGTCGACGAGTCGTGGATCGGCCCCGGCGGGGTGAACGCTCCGCCGTTGCAGTTCATCCGCCAGATGAAGGCATGGGTCGCGCAGTACTACCCCGGCACCAAGGTCGCCATCACCGAATACAACTGGGGCGCACTGGACGACATCAACGGCGCGCTCGCGCAGGCCGACGTACTCGGCATCTTCGGGCGCGAGGGTCTGGACCTGGCCACCATCTGGGGCGAACCGAAGCCGACCGACCCCGGCGCGTACGCGTTCCGGATGTACCGGAACTACGACGGAGCCAGGAGCAGGTTCGGCGACGTGAGCGTGTCGGCGGTCAGCAGCGACCAGGGGCAGCTCTCGGTCTACGCCGCGCAACGCTCGTCCGACAAGGCACTCACCGTCATGGTGGTCAACAAGACGGGCGGCGATCTGACCTCACGGTTGGCGCTCTCCGGATTTCAGGGCGGGGACCGGGCGCAGCGGTTCACCTACGGCCCGGCCGATCTCACCTCGATCGTCCGGGGTGAGGATCTCCGGGTGGCCCGGGGCGGCGTCAGCGCGACGTACCCGGCGAACTCCGTGACGCTGCTCGTCCTGCCGCAGCGCCGACACTGAGCGCCTACTCAGGCTTTGGCGAACCTCGTGGTGAGCCGCTCGGTCGGGTTGACCGTGTACTTCAGGTGGTAGCCGGCGGCGATCACCATCGCCTCGGCGACCTTCGCCGCGTGCTCGTGGCCCTTGACGGCGGCGTTGGCGGCCAGGTCGACCGGTTGCCCGGTGGCGAGGCTGCCGGCAAGGGCGACCAGCCGCTGGTCGTCGTCGGAGAGTTGCTCGACCGCCGGTAGCGCGAGCAGCGCCGGCCAGTCGCGGATGACCGCCAACTGGATGTCGTGACCGTCGTCGTACTCGGGGATCTGTACGACCTCGACCAGTTCGGCGAAGCCTGGTTGCTCCGGCAGCTTGGTGAAGGTCAGCAGGTGTACGGCGGCCTTCTTGGTGTCCGGGCGGTCGATCCAGGCGCCGGCGCGGATCAGCGTACGCAGAGCGTCGGGGCTGAACTCGGAGGTGGACATGCCAGTGGGCCTCCTTCGCCGAGGGGGAATCCTCGCTGTCGAGTACAGCAGACGTCGACAACCGCCTCAGGCCGGCCAGGAAGACGCGAGAATGTCGAGGTAGTGCGGGTTGGTCATGACACCCAGCACGTTGCCGAATGGGTCCACCACCGCCGCGGTGACGAACCCCGCGTCCCCGTGGGGCGTGATCGGCTGGTATTCGGTGGCACCCATCGCGAGGAGCCGTTCCACGGTGGCGTCGAGGTCGTCGACGTGCCAGTGCATCACAGCGCCACCGGGCCCGGCCGTCGCGTCGGGCGGGGCGTACCTGCGGTCGATGATGCCCAGCTCCGCCTGGTAGTCGCCGAGGCGGAACTCGGTGTAGGCCGGACGCCCGTCGGGGCCGGGCCGCGAGAAGTACGCCTCCTGGCCCAGGAACCGGGCGTACCAGTCGGTGGCAGCCGCCACGTCGTCGGCCCAGATGTTCAGGGTGGCGAATCCGCGCAGGCTCACCTGGTGTCCTCTCGTCGATGTCGTCCGGTGGTCACGCTATCGGCGGGCACCGACAGCTTCGGCCCGACACGGAGACGGCCAGCCGTGTAGCGCGCGGTATCCCGGGTAGTCGCCGCCGTCAGCCCGACGAGCGGCGGGAGCCAACGTGGATACGACGTACCCGGGGGTGGAGGAGCACGGCCTGATCGGTGACCTGCAGACCGCCGCGCTGATCAGCAAGGACGGCACGATCGACTGGTTCTGCGCGCCGCGCTTCGACTCGCCGAGCGTCTTCGCCGCCCTGCTGGACCGCCGAAAAGGCGGCCACTTCCAGCTCTCACCCGACGGCATCGAGTATTCGAGCAAACAGCTCTACCTACCCGGCACGCCGATCCTGATCACCCGTTTCCACAGCGCCGACGGGGTGGGGGAGCTGTTGGACTTCATGCCCGTCACGGGCGAGCAGGCCACCGACCGGCACCGGTTGATCCGGCTGATCCGGATGGTCCGGGGACACATGCCGTTCCGCTTCGACTGCCGGCCGCGGTTCAACTACGGGCGGGATCCGTACGAGCTGGAGGTGCACCCGGAGGGCGACGTCTTCCGCAGCTCGACCCTCAGCCTCACCCTGACCCCCTTCTCGGACGCGGATCGGCTCGTCGACAAGCGGACGATCCAGCGCGACACCGAGAGCGTCTGCTTTCGCAACGAGCTGCACGTCGGCGACATCGGCGGAGTCGTCCTGGAGACGGCCTGCCCCCACCCACCCCGGGCCCTCAGCACGCAGGAGGCGTGCGAACTGCTGGCCGAGACACGGGACCACTGGCGTCGGTGGGTGGGCCGTTCCTCCTACACCGGCCGCTGGCGGGAGATGGTCGACAGGTCGGCGATGACGCTCAAGCTCATGACGTACGCCCCGACGGGCGCCGTGGTCGCCGCCCCGACGGCGGGGTTGCCGGAGCAGATCGGTGGACCACGGAACTGGGACTACCGCTACACCTGGATCCGTGATGCCTCGTTCTCGGTCCACGCGCTGCTCAGCGTCGGTTTCACCGAGGAGGCCCAGAAGTATCTGACCTGGCTCGAAGCGCGCATCCGGGACGCCCGCGACGGCAACGTGCCTCTGCAGATCATGTACCGCATCGACGGCTCGCCGGACCTCCCCGAGGAGGTGCTGGGCCACCTGGAGGGATACCGCGGCTCGGCGCCGGTGCGGATCGGCAACGGCGCGGCGGGCCAGGTGCAACTGGACATCTACGGCGAGGCGCTCAACTCGCTGCATCTCGCCGACCAGAGCGGGTTGATGACGTCGTACGACGGGTGGCGCAAGACGGCCGGCCTGATGGACTGGCTCTGCGACCACTGGGACCAGCCCGAGGACGGCATCTGGGAGACCCGCTCCGGGCGGCAGGACTTCACCTACGGGCGGATGATGTGCTGGCTCGCGTTCGACCGCGCGATCCGCATCGCGCACGCACGTGGGCGTCCCGCGAGCATCACCCGCTGGGCGGACGAACGCAACGCCGTCTACGAGCAGGTCATCGCTCGGGGATTCCATCCGGAACGACAGGCCTTCGTGCAGCACTACCGCACCGACATCACCGACGCCTCGCTGCTCGCGATGCCCGGGGTGGGCTTCATCGCGCCGAACGATCCGATGTGGCTGTCGACGTTGCGGGCGATAGACAACGAGCTGGTCTCGGACAGCCTCGTCTACCGCTACGACCCGAACGCCTCGCCCGACGGGCTCGCCGGCTCCGAGGGCACCTTCAGCATGTGCACCTTCTGGTACGTCCAGGCCCTCGCCCAGTCCGGCCGGCTCGACGACGCCCAGCTGACGTTCGAGAAGATGCTGACGTACAGCACGCCGCTGGGGCTCTACTCGGAGGAGATCGCGCCCACCGGTGAGCAGATCGGTAACTTCCCGCAGGCGTTCAGCCACCTCTCGCTGATCAGCACGGCCCACCACCTCAACGCCCTCCTCGACGGAAAGGGGTGACCGCGGGCGTACCCGTCAGAAGAGGGTCAGTGGTTCGACCGGTATCGGTTCGGGCAGTGCGGCGAGGCCCGGCACGCGGGCGCGTACCTCGTCGTGGAAGCGGCGGGCGAGCCGCGGCGCGTCGGCGTTGTCCGGCGTGTGGACGAACACGGTGGGGGAGCGACCCTCGCGCAGCCAGTCGGCGGTGACCTCGACCCAGCGCTGCCACCCCTGGACCGTCCGGGCGTTGTCGTCGCGGCCCAGGTAACGGACGATCGGGCGGTCGGTCAGCGCGACCGCCCGCAGCGGCATCCGTGGCTTCTTGGTCCAGGCGTCGCGTTCCGCGTCGCTGGTCGGCGGACTGGTGAAGAACGCGGTGGTGTCGAAGGGAATCCATTCGGCCGAGGCCGCGGTGAGGGTCTCCTCGAGCCGCCGGATCGCGTGCGGGTCGGTGAAGAACGCGGGATGGCGGACCTCCACGGCATACCGGTGGGAGCGCGGGAGTTGGCCGAGGAACCGATCGAGGGCAGGCACGTCGGCGGGCGAGAACGACCCCGGCAGTTGGATCCAGAGAGCGTGGGCGCGTGGACCGAGGGGCTCGATCGCGTCCAGGAAGGCGCGCAGCGGGTCGCCGACGTCGGTGAGCCGGCGTTCGTGCGTGACGACCTTGGGAAGTTTGAGGACGAACCGAAAGCTGGGATCGGTCTGCGCCGCCCAGGACGCGACGGTGTCCCGGGCCGGTGTCGCGTAGAACGTCGTGTTGCCCTCGACGGCGTCGCACCAGCTCGCATAGTGCCGCAGGCGCTCCGCTGGTGGCAGCAGGCGACCAGGCCACGACCGGTGGGTCCACATCGCGCATCCCACGTGCAGCCGCATGACAGCCCCTCCTCTGGTGAAACCGCGCCCACCGTATACGCGCCCCGTGGCAGCTCGGGACACCCGTCTGTGCGGCGGCCGACCGCCGCCCCGCAGGGCTCGTCGTCGTTCACATTCGTCGTCAACTCAGGGTTGACGGGGAGAGGGCGTCAACCTATGGTTGACGCATGACCGAGCCTTTCCAGATGAACAACCACGTCAAGCTCGACGACCTGATCCAGGCGATCAAGAAGGCGCACACCGACGCGCTCGACCAGCTCACCGACGCGGTGATCGCCGCCGATCACCTCGGTGAGGTCGCCGACCACCTGATCGGGCACTTCGTCGATCAGGCCCGGCGCTCAGGCGCCTCCTGGACCGACATCGGCCGCAGCATGGGGGTCAGCAAGCAGGCCGCGCAGAAGCGCTTCGTCGCGAAGGGCTCCACCGAGGCGGCGGCGCTCGACCCCAACGCCGGCTTCGCACGGTTCACCCCCCGGGCCCGCAACGTGGTGGTGGCCTCGCAGGAGGAGGCCCGTGCCAGCGGTAACGCCGAGATCGGCCCCGAGCACCTGGTGCTGGGCCTGCTGGCCGAGCCGGAGGGTCTTGCCGCCAGGGTGATGGCTGGTCGGGGCGCCACCCCCGAGGCGGTGCGGGAGGCGGTCGGTGCCGTTCTCCCATCGCGGGCGGAGCAGGTTCCGGAACTCATCCCGTACGACGCGCGCGGCAAGAAGGCGTTGGAGCTGACCTTCCGGGAGGCGCTGCGCCTCGGGCACAACTACATCGGCACCGAGCACATCCTGCTCGCCCTGCTGGAGCAGGAGGACGGCGCCGGCGTGCTCACCAACCTCGACCTGGACAAGGCGGCGGTCGAGGCCGACCTGTCCGCCGCCCTCGCCGCCGCCGTCGGTAAGAAGTGAGAACCCGGGGTCAGGACGCCTCGGGGAAGCCGTAACGCAGGGCGTGCTCCGGATCGGTCGGGTCGATCTGGCGTACGCCCGCGTCGGCGAGTCGCTTGTTGACCTCGTCGAGCTGCTCGCGGACCAGTCGGGCCTCCTCCTCGGTGACCCGGCCCCGGTGCGGCCTGCCGGCGTGCTCCAGCGTGCCGTAGTCGATCTTCTCGACGCTCTTGCGGGCCTTGGGCGGGCGGACCCGCTCGGCCGTCTTCAGCAACTGCGCCATCGGGACGTCGGTGGCCATCGCGTCGAACTCGCTGGCGGTGAGGACCACCCGTCGGGGCTCCCCGCCGCCGTGCCGGTCGTGGATCTCCACCACCGCCACGTCCAGCGCGGCGTCGTCGATGCTCTCCACCTCGCCCGGGGTGGCGTCGAGCTGCACGGGCCCGGCGACCAGGTCCGGGTGCTCCAGGACGACGACACGAACCACCTCGTCGTCCTGCTGCAGAACGGTGCCGGTGAAGTCGGAGACCTGGATCGTCTTCTTGCCCATGCGCGGAGCTTCTCCTGTCGTAGGCCGGGGTGCCGGACCTGGAAGAAATTACCCGACAGGTGTGCGAATACCGCCGCTGGTCCTCCTGCGGTGTGTCGTCCCCGACCACCGGCAGAGGCCGCCTTCGGCGCTGTCCGGGCCCGGCCGGCGCGTCAGCGGGTGTTGAGGCCGTGCCGGCTGGAGCTGCCGGCCGGCAGCTTGTTCAGTTTCGCCCAGGACAGGGCGCCCGTCGTGCGGGTCACCCGGTAGCGCGGTTGGGCCGGAAGGGCTCCGGCGGCCTCCGCTGCTTGCCAGAGTCGCGTGGGGTCCTGGTGGAAGCGGTCGTTCGGCTGAATCGGCATGACCATACCGTCCCAAAGAAAGGTGTCCATGTATGGAAATACCTATGACGGTCGATCTCGCTACCCGGTTCCCGCATCTCGGGCAGCACGGCGCCCGGCGCATTCGTGACCCCGGGCCATCCGGCCCCGACGGGAAGGCCCGCCCGGTCGGGCCGCTGCGCGTACGGTGATCCACGACGTGTCCGGTGACGGGAGGTACGCATGCTCAACCGGCTGCTGCAGCTGCACCTGGCCTCCTGGCTCGGCCAGTGGCCGGCCGGCCCGGGGCTGCACGTGGTCGCCTCGCATCGCCGGCTCCAGCCGGCCTGGGACGGCCGGCTGCGTCCGGCCCTCGCCGTCGACACCGGTCGGAGCGCGGTGCTCTCCGTCGCGCCGGACCGGGTGGCGGCGATCCGGGCGTTGGTCAAGCGCGCTCCGGAGCGCATGCTCGCGGCGCTGCCGGAGGCCGTCGGACTGCCCACCTTCTGTGTGCACGACGGCCCGTTCCGCTGGAGTCTGGCTCCCGCGCCGCTGCCCGACGTGGGGGAGTGGACCGAGTCGACCGCCCCTGGCCTGCCGGCCTGGCTGCGGCTGTTCGACCGGCCGGTGCTCGTGGTCCGCGACGTGGACGGCACCTACCTCGCCGGAGCCGGGATAAAACGCCACGACGCGTACGGGCACGAACTGGCCATCGGCACCGCGCCAGCCGCTCGGGGTCGGGGCCTCGCGCGTCGCCTGGTGGCGCAGGCGGCACGGCGGGTCCTAGACGAGGGCGCGGTGCCGACGTACCTGCACGAGAAGGACAACCACGCCTCGGCCCGGGTCGCGGAGGCGGCGGGCTTCCCGGACCGGGGTTGGCGGGCGTACGGGGTCTATCCGCGGTGAGACGGGGCAGCCGTCGGGCGCCGGTCTCAGTGCGCGGACCGTGGATCCCGGGCCGGATCCACGGTCCGCAACCTGCCCCCAGGCCCCGGTTCTCGGGCGGTCGGCCGCGTCGCTGACGGGTCGATCCGATGTCGATCACGCTACGTATCGAATCTGCCCGGTGCAAGGTGCGAGCTGTTGGGTCGGAGTGTCGAATAGCGGACTTGACCTGCGGCGGAGCCGGGTCGCGGGTGTGAACCGGTCAGTGACGCAGCGTGCGGATGAGGTCGAGTACCTGTCGGGTCACCGGGCGGAGCACCCGCAGCCGCGACAACGCGACCAGCCGGTCGATCAGCGGCACCACGCCGTCGATCAACTGCCGGGTCTTGACCTGACCGGGTGACCGGTCGTGCACCCAGTAGAGGACGACGCCCATGTACGCCAGCCAGAGCAGCTCGGGCAGCTGCGGGCGCAACTCCGCGTCGACCTTGGCGGTCGAGCCGGTCAGCACCTCGGCGAACAGGTCGATCGCGGCCTGCCGGGGGCCGGACGACTCGGCGGAGAAGGGACTGAGCGGAGAGGTCGGCTCGGCCGCGGTCTTGAAGAAGGTTGCCGCGAACGCGTGTGACGGGGTCAGCACGTCGATCCCGGCATGCAGCACCCCGGCCAGCCGATCGGCGAACGCCTCCTTCCGGTCGAGCACCGGTTGGGCCTTCGCCCGGTGCTCGACCTGGGACTGGGCGTAGAACTCCTGGATCAGGTGGTCCTTCGAGCCGAAGTAGTAGTAGGCGTTGCCCACCGCGACGCCGGCTTCCTGCGCGATCGCCCGCATCGTGGTCTGGGCGTAGCCGCGCTCGCGGAACAGTCGCATCGCGGTGTCCCGGATCAGCTGCCGGGTCTGCTCGCCCCGGGCGGTCGCAGGTTCACCCGCAGTGGTCGTCGGCGCAGGTTGCTCGGTCATCGGGGTCACGGTATCCCGCCGGTTCGTCCATCGGCTCGGCCCACGGATCGCGAACCCGCTCCCGGATCGCGGAGGCGGTCGCCACCACCTGCCGGGCCAGCGGCAGCAGATGCGGCCGGGACAGCCGCTCGGCCGCCGACCGGTGGTCGGCCAACGCCCAGAGGCAGGCGAACCAGGCGCCGTCGCCCGCGTACACCTCGCCGGTGTCGGCCACGACGGTCAGGTCACGCAGCGTCGCGTCGTGGTCCAGGCCGGGGAAGCGCCGCCGGGCCTCGGTCGAGCCGGCCGGCACGAACTCCAGGGGTACGAGCTGGGCGCGGGACGCGAGCCACCGGCGGGCGGCCCGGCAGATCGGGCAGTTCGCGTCGAACAGGACGGTGAACCCCCGGACCCCACCGCCGGAGAACGCGGTGGGATCCGGAGGCCCGGCGGGCCCGCCGACCGGTCCGGCGGTCATCGGGTCACGGGGTTGGTCCCCGGCCCGTCGGCGCCGGGCTGCGCCGGGCGGGCCTGTGCGGTGCCCGGCTGTGGTCCCACCGGCTGCGCTCCCACCGGCTGGGGCCCGGTCGGGTAGGGCCCGACCGGCTGCGCTCCCACCGGGTAGGGCCCGGCCGGGTGTGCGCCGTGCGGTGCGGGCGGCATGGGGAGCCGGCCGATCGGTGCGATGGGCGGGTGCGTGGCGAGCTGGCGGAGTCGGTTGCGCCGGTAGCGGCCCAGTGCGAAGACGTTGAAGAAGTGCAGCGCGCCGAGCACCAGCAGCACCAGGCCGATCTTGAGGGACAGCTCCTCCATGGCCTCACTTGTGGTGAGCACCGGGTCGGGGTGCTTCATGGCCACCGTGACGTAGCCGAGGTTGAGCAGATAGAAGCCGACCACCAGGAGGCTGTTGACCGCTCGGGCGAGTCGTTCGTCGGCGAACACCTCCTCCAGGAAGACCTGCCCGTTGCGGGACAGCGCCCGCGCCACCCAGATGGTCAGGCCGACGCTGACCGCGAGGTAGATCACGTACATCCAGACCTTGATGTCCATGTGGACGCCTTCCTTGAACGTGTTCAACTACCGACGCCGTCAGCCTAGAGCGGGTATTGAACATGTTCAAGAAGAGGCGATCAGTGACTGTGGACACTGTGACGCGGCGCTGGGCGCGCGCCGTCCGGTCGAGCCCTGGAGCCCGACCGGACGGCGTCGAGGCTCAGTGAGCCAGGCCGAGGGCCTCGGCCGCCGCGCGGCCGTTGGCGTGGCTCGCGCCGTAGGTGGTGACGAAGGCGCGTACGCCCACTGGGCGCCACTGGGCCGGCCAGCCCATCTCCACCACGGTCACCGGGTGCTGGGCCGCCAGGTCGGCGATCAGTTCCGGGCCGCCGGACAGCCGGTGCAGGTGCCGTCCGACCAGCACGATGGGACGATCCCCGGCCAACCCGCGCAGCGTGGCCGGGTCGGTCTCGCTGGCGATCACCCGGATCTCCCGCGTGCCGTCGAGGTGCGGGCCGAGGCCCCACGGCACCCGTCCCTCGGCGATGGTGGACTCGGTGTGCAACTGCACCACCAGCGGCTCATCCAGGCCGGTGAGCACCCCCTCCACCTGCACCGCCCGGCGTGCCACCGCGTACCCCAGATCGGAGTCCGCGGCGGTCGGTGACCCGCCGGCGGCCCGGGTCCAGGCGGCGAGCGCGGCGGCGCGGCCGGCCGCCTCCTCGACCCGGGCGATCGGCAGCCGACCGTCGGCGGTCGCCTCGACGATCTCGGCGGCCACCCGCTCGACCAGCGCGGCGTCGACCTTCGCGCCGATGCAGAGCAGGTCGGCGCCGGCCGACAGGGCCCGGACCGCGGCCGGCCCGACACCTCCGGCGGCCACCGCGGCCCCCTTCATCTCCAGCGCGTCGGTGATCACCGTGCCGGTAAAGCCGTACTCGGTACGCAGCAGGTCGACCAGGACGGCCCGGCTGAAGGTGGCCGGGTCGTCATCGGTCAGCGCCGGCACCCGGATGTGCGCGGTCATCACGGCACGCGCCCCTGCGGCGACGACCGCGGCGAACGGCGGCAGGTCCCGCTGGCGTAGCAACTCCAGCGGTACGTCCACAGTGGGGAGTTCGTGGTGGGAGTCGGTGCTGGTGGCACCGTGGCCGGGGAAGTGCTTGGCGCAGGCCGCGACGCCGGCGGACTGCAGGCCGTTCACGGCGGCGGCCGAGTGGGCGGCCACCCGGACGGGGTCGGCGCCGAAGGAGCGGGTGCCGATCACCGGGTTGTCGTCGGCGGTGTTCACGTCGACGGTGGGGGCGAGGTTGACGGTGATGCCGAGCGCGGCCAGTTCGGCGCCGATCGACTGGTAGACCTGTCGGGTCAGCGCCACGTCGCCGACCGCGCCGAGTGCGGCGTTGCCGGGGTACGGGCTGCCGGTGGCATGTGCCAGCCGGGTCACGTCGCCACCCTCCTCGTCGATGGCGATCAGCACGTCCGCCCGGCCGGCGCGTAGCGCGGCGGTGCCCGCCGCCACCTGCGCGGGGTCGTGCACGTTCGTGCCGAACAGGGTGTGCCCGGCCAGCCCGTCGGCCACCAGGTCGACCGCCCAGTCCGGCGGGACCGGTCCCGGGTACGCGGCGAGCAGCGTGCCCAGCGCGAGCCGACGCAGTCCTGGATCGAGCCCCACGTGATCTCCCCCTTCGGTCCCCCGGGCACGAACGTCGTACCCGCGGTGGTCGTCGCCCTGCCGGGTCGGCCGAGCACTCTGCCTCGGGGTGGCCGTTACGCTACGGCTACCCGTTCGCAGGTCGGTTTACAGTTAGCAAAGTTTACTAAAACTAGAGGACGTGGCATGAGTGCGACCCGGCTGCCCGGCACCCCCCGCCTGTTGCGGGCGCTCAACGACCGCGCGGCGTTGGAACTGCTCCTGGAGCGTGGGCCGCTCACCCGGGCCCGGCTCGGCGAGCTGACCGGGCTGTCCAAGGTCACCGCCTCGCAACTCGTCGAGCGGCTGGAGGAGCGCGGCCTGGTCAGCCGGGTCGGCGAGCAGGCCGGCGGGCGAGGGCCGAACGCCCAGCTCTATGCGGTGCGTCCGAGCAGCGCCCACGTCGTCGGGGTGGACGTCGGGCCGGACCGCGTGGTGGCCGCCTGCGCCGACATCACCGGCGCCGTCATCGGCCGCGTGGAGCAGTCGACGCGGGACACCGACGATCCGGTGGGCGTGGTGCACAACGCCGTGGTGCAGGCCGCCAGCAGCGCTCAGGCGCAGCTCAGCAGCGTCCGCCGGATCGTGCTCGGCACGCCGGGCCTGGTCGATCCGCACACCGGCGACATCACCTTCGCCTTCAACCTGCCGCGCTGGCACAGCGGTCTGCTCGCCGCGCTGCGCGACGACCTGCACACGCCAGTGGTCTTCGAGAACGACGTCAACCTGGCCGCGGTGGCCGAGGCGCAGTCCGGCGCGGCACAGGGCGTGGCCGACTTCGTTCTCGTCTGGGTGGGCGCCGGCGTCGGCCTGGCGATCATGCTGGGTGGTCGCCTGCACCACGGCAGCAGCGGCGCGGCCGGCGAGATCGGCTACCTGCCGGTGCCCGGCGCGCCGATCCCGCGCGACGTCTCGCGGCGTGCCAAGCCGGCCTTCCAGCAGGTGATCGGCGGCGACTCGGTCCGCGCGGTGGCCCGCGAGCACGGCTACCCGGACACCGACGCCGCCGAGGCCGTCCGCGCGGCCGTCGCCGATGGCGCTGCCGGCGGCCCGATGCTCGACGAGCTGGCCCGTCGGCTCGCGCTCGGCGTGGCCAGCACCTGCGTGGTGCTCGACCCGCCGTTGGTCGTGCTGGCCGGGGAGGTTGGCCAGGCGGGCGGGGCGGCGCTCGCCGACCGGGTGCAGCGGGAGGTCGCGGCGATCACCCTGGTCCGGCCACGGGTGGTGCCCACCGGCCTCACCGAGGAGCCGATCCTGCGCGGCGCGCTGCGCACCGCCTTGGACGCCGTTCGCGACGAGGTGTTCGGCTCCACCGTCGGCTGAGCCCGCTGGGGCGGTCATGTGAAGGAATATTTCACCGCAGCCCGTCGAGCTGCAAGCTCTTGCCGGCTGTCGCCGGGCCCCGCGCGGCGAGCCGCCGGGTCACCCGGCGCGGTGCGGGTGACCCGGCCCGGCCCCTTTAGATCAGGTCGCGGCGACGGAACACGGCGAACGCCGCCACGGTCAACCCGCCGGTGATCACGAGCAGCACCACAAGCGCGGGCCCCCAGGTCAGGCTGTAGAAGCCCTCGCAGTAGCCGTTGCCGCTGTCGCCCCGACAGCGCTGCGCGTCCCAGAAACGGGCCTCGCCGTTGAGCCACGCTCCGATGTGGCTGGACAGCATCAGCTGGTCCGGCCGTCGGGCATCGACGATCTCCAGCACCAGCCGGGCGCCCAGCTCCCAGACCACCGCGTACGCGGCGGCCGCGCCGAGCGCCGCCGAGGTGTGCCGGCCCAGCGTCGCGATCGCGAAGCCCACGGCGGTGGCCAACAGCACCAGCACCAGGCCGCGGCCGTGCACGGCCGCCAGCGAGCGCCAGAAGTCGTCACCGAGCTGACCGGCCAGCCCGGCGGTCTGCCCGATCACCCAGAAGGTGGCCAGGTAGACCAGCGACGCCGCCACGGCCAGCGCCAACACCGTCCCGAGCAGGGTGCCCAGCTTCGTGGCGAGCACCGTCAGCCGACGCGGCCGCCACAGCAGCAGGTTCACCACCCCACCGGAGTTCAGGTCCGCCCCGATGTACGAGGCGCCCACCAGAAACCCGAACAGCACCAGGAACGCGATGAGGAAATACAGCAGCGGGCGGGCCTGCTGGGCGAAGCTGAACACCCCGGGCAGGTAGTCGGCCGCGATCGGCAACCGGTCCTGCCGGATGGGGTCCAGCTCCGAGCAGTCGTCCGGGAAGTAGTCGCCCGTGTCGTCGGGCGAGATCCCGGCGTCCTGCCGGGCCAGGCACTGCTGGTGGGTGGCCTCCATGTTCTGCCGCGCCGCGATGGCCTGCGCCCGCGCCGAGCTGAGCTCGTCGGCGGTCGGCCGGTGCGAGCCGGCCAGGGTGGTCGCCGCGGTGACGGCGAACGCCAGCGCCAGCAGGACGACCATGAGCTGCACGAAGCGGCGCGCGAACAGCCGCTCCAACTCGGCCCGGACCAGGTTCACGCGTCCACTCCCCGTACGTCGAGATCGATCACGGCGCCGTCGGCGCCGGACGGCGGCGCCCAGTCGTCGACCTGGCGGGGCACCGACGGATGCTCGCCGGCGCCGGTCAGCTCCAGGAAGACGCTCTCCAGATCGGGCCGGAGCGGCGTCAGCTCGCTCACCCACAGCCCCTGCTCGCCCAGCACCCGGCTGATGACCGTCGGATCGGTCGCCCCGCTCACCACCAGCGCGTCACCCTCGACGGCAGCCGTCAGCTCCGCCGCGTGCAGCAGCTCGGCGGCACGGACCGGCTCGGCCACCCGGACCAGGAACTCGTGCCGGTCGTGACCCGCCAGCACCTCGTCCACCCGGCCGGCCGCCACCCGCTGCCCGCGCGAGATGATCGTGACGTGGTCGCAGATCAGTTGGATCTCGCCCAGGATGTGGCTGGACACCAGCACGGTCACCCCGGCCGCCGCGAGCGACCGCATCAGGTCGCGCATCTCGCGGATGCCCGCCGGGTCGAGGCCGTTCGCCGGCTCGTCCAGGATGAGCAGCTGCGGATCCTTCAGCAGGGCGGACGCCACCGCGAGGCGCTGCTTCATGCCCAGCGAGTAACCCTTCACCCGCTCGTCGCCGCGGTCGCGCAGGCCCACCAGCTCCAGCGCCTCGTCCACGCGGGAGATCGACACCCCACCGGCGCGCGCCAGCAGCCGCAGCGTGCGGCGCCCGGTGAAGTTGCCGAAGAACTGCGGACTCTCCACGATCGCGCCGACCCGACCGGCCACCCGGGGCAGCAGCTCGGGCGACGGCTCGCCGAGCACCGTCATCCGCCCGCCGTCGGCCCGCACCAGCCCGAGCAGGGCGCGCAGCGTGGTCGTCTTGCCGGAGCCGTTGGGCCCCAGGAAGCCGTGGATCTGCCCGGCCTCGACCAGCAGGTCGAACCCGTCGACCGCCACCCTTTTGCCGTGGCGCACGCTGCGGAAGGTCTTGCGCAGACCCTCGATCTCGATGACCGCGCTCATCCGCGCGGCTTCGTACGTCGATCGGGCATGGGTCGTCCTCCGGCTGTGGTGATCAACGACACGGTGCCTCACCCTATGGCCGGGGCGCCGCCCATGGGGGGCGCCCCGGCGCTGCGTGGTTGGATGGTCGGGTGACTGGTGACCTGATCCCCGGCGCTGCCGGCGCCGCGCCTGCCGCCGCACCCGTGGACCCGGATCTGGTGGTCAGCCTCGACAGCGTCGGCGTACGCCGCTCCGGCACCGCGCTGCTGCAGGACCTGACCTGGCGGGTCGAGCTGGACGAGCGCTGGGTGGTGCTCGGCCCCAACGGCGCGGGCAAGACCACCCTGCTCAACCTGGCCGCCGGCCGGCTGCACCCCACCACCGGCGTCGCGCACGTGCTCGGTGAGCGCATCGGCCGCACCGACGTCAACGAGCTGCGTACCCGCATCGGGCTCTCCACCGCCGCGCTCGCCGAGCGGGTGCCCGCCGACGAACAGGTAAGCGACGTGGTGGTGACCGCCGCCTGGTCGGTGGTCGGGCGCTGGCGGGAGAGCTACGACCGCGGCGACGAGGCGCGGGCGCGGGCGTTGCTCAGCCAGCTCGGCGTCGGCAACCTCGCCGAGCGCCGCTACGGCACCCTCTCCGAGGGCGAACGCAAGCGCGTCCAGATCGCCCGGGCACTCATGACCGATCCGGAGCTGCTGCTGCTCGACGAGCCCACCGCCGGGCTCGACCTGGGTGGCCGCGAGGACCTGGTCACCCGGCTGGCCGAGCTGGCGTACGACCCGGACGCCCCCGCCATGGTGCTCGTCACCCACCACGTTGAGGAGATCCCGCCCGGGTTCACCCACGCGCTGCTGCTGCGCGAGGGCGCCGTCGTCGCCCAGGGTCTGCTCGCCGAGACGGTGACCGGCGACAACCTCTCCAAGACCTTCGGTCTGCCGCTGGTGGTCGAGCGGTCCGGCGACCGCTACACCGCGCGCGCCGCCTGAGCGGGCGACCGTGTCGCAGACCCGGGTGGTGGTGGTCGGCAGCGCCAACATGGACCTGGTCGCGATGGCGCCGTCGCTGCCCCGACCGGGCGAGACCATGCTCGGCACCGAATTCGTGATGGTGCCCGGTGGCAAGGGCGCCAACCAGGCCATCGCCGCGGTCCGGGCCGGCGCCTCCTGCGCCTTCCTGGGCGCGATCGGCTCCGACGCGTTCGGCGTGACGCTGCGGGCCCGGATCACGGCGGCCGGCGTGGACACCGGCCACCTGCGGGTGGTCTACGGCACCTCCGGTGTGGCGCTCGTGATGGTCAACGCGCAGGGGGAGAACGCCATCCTGGTCACCCCCGGCGCGAACGACGCGCTGGTCGGCCTCACCGACGAGGAACTGGCGACGGTACGCGGGGCGGACGTCCTGGTCGCCCAGCTGGAGATCCCGGTGCAGACGGTGACCGCCGCCGCGCTGGCCGCCCAGGCCGCCGGCACCCGGGTGATCCTCAACGCCGCACCGGCCCGGGACCTCCCACCGGAGCTGCTCGGGGCGGTGGACCTGCTGGTCGTCAACGAGGGCGAGGCGCAGGCGTTCACCGGTCGGGGCCGCGAGGAGCCTCGCGCGCTGCTCGACCTGGTGCCCCGCGCCGTTCTCACCCTCGGTGACGCGGGCGCCTGGTACGTCGACCGCGACGGCGCCGAGGTGCACGTGCCCGCGGTCCGGGTCGACGTGGTCGACTCCACAGCGGCCGGCGACGCGTTCACGGCCGCGCTGGCGGTCGGCTGGGGCGAGGGGCGGGACGTCGTCGACGCGGTGCGCTGGGCGGCGGCGGCCGGCGCGGCCTGCGTACGCAAGCTCGGCGCCTCGGTGGCACTGCCGCAACGCGCCGAGATCGACGCGCTGTACGCGCCGGGCTGACCCGTCGGCGAGCACCGCGACGTCGACGCGCCCGGCCACGTCACGCCGGCCGGCCGGCTCCCGTCCGGAAGGCCCGCCGGTACGCCGACGGTGACGTCAGCATGATCCGCCCGAAGTGGTGGCGGTAGGTGACCGGGGTGTCGAAGCCCACCGCGCCGGCGATCTGCTCGATCGGGGCTTCGGTCTCCTCCAGCAGCGCCAGACTGGCCCGGACCCGCTGGTCGATGAGCCACCGGATCGGGCTGGTCCCGGTGGCTCGGGTGAAGTGCCGCAGATAGGTGCGCGGTGACATGTGTGCCCGCCCGGCGAGCCGGGCGATGCTCAGCGGCTCGGCGAGGTGCGCGAGCGCCCACTCGATGCTGGCGGCGATCCGGTCGTCGCCCGGGTCGGCGGTCACCGGCGCCTCGACGAACTGGGCCTGTCCGCCGTCGCGGTGCGGAGGGATCACCAACCGGCGGGCGACCGCGTTGGCGATGGCCGCGCCATGGTCACGCCGCACCACGTGCACGCTGAGATCGAGTCCGGCGGCACTGCCGGCGCTGGTGAGCAGGTCGCCGTCATCGAGGTAGAGCACGTCCGGGTCCACCTCGACGCGCGGGTACCGCCGCGCCAGCAGCTCCGCGTACCGCCAGTGGGTGGTGGCCCGCCGCCCGTCCAGCAGCCCGGCGCCGGCCAGCGCGAACGCGCCCGAGCAGATCGACATGATCCGGGCACCGCGTGTGTGCGCCCTGCGCAGCGCGGCCACCAGCGCGGGCGACGGGTCGGCGGTCACGTCCGGCACGCCGGGCACGATCACCGTCCGCGCCGCCGCCAGCTCCGCCAGGCCGTACGGGGTGTGCAGGCTGACTCCGCCGACCACCGGGACCGGCCCCGGCTTCTCGGCGCAGATCACCAGGTCGTACCAGTCGACGTCGAACTCGGGGCGGGGCAGCCCGAACACCTCGGTGACGATGCCGGTCTCGAACACCGACATTCCCGGGTACGCGAGCACGGCGACGCGGTGACCGGCGGCCGGCTGTCGCGGCGTCGGCAGCCGGCGCGCACTTTTCGGCATGGCGGGATGTTAGCGCAGGACGTCGTTCCCGCCACTCGTCCCGGCCGCCGGGCACGGCCACGATCAGTGTCATGACCTTCACCTTCGCCGTCCCGCCAGCCGCTCCGGACGCCGCAGCCGCCCACTTTCTCGCCCGACTCAGCGTCCAGACCGATGTCAGTGACGTGCACGCCGACCTGGCCGCCCGTACCCCCGGGCTCGTGGTGGTCGACTCCCGGGGGGTGACCGGCTGGGCGCAGGGGCACCTGCCGGGAGCGGTGCACCTGCCCACCGCCGAGATCGCCGCCCGGGCGCCTGGCCTGATCCCCACGGGTACGGCGGTGGTCACCTACTGCTGGGGGCCGGGCTGCAACGGGGCGACCCGGGCGGCCCTGGAGTTCGCCCGGCTCGGTATTCCGGTCAAGGAGATGCTCGGCGGGTTCGAGTACTGGGTACGGGAGGGGCTGCCGGTGGAGACGGAGAACGGGCTGACCCGGCGTCCCGTCGACGATCTGACCGCACCGAGGGCGACGATCACCTGCGACTGCTGATCCGGCTACGGCCCGCCAGACGGGGCGTGGGTTCAGCCGGCGGGTTCGTCGCTGAGCTTCTCGCCGCGTCGCCGCAGCATGCCGAGGCCGGGGATGCCCGCCACGGCGAGCTTGAGATCACGGGTGACGTCCAACAGGTCGTGCAGGTCGGGCCCGACCCGGTCCAGCGTCGCGAGGATCGGCAGGATGTCGGCGGTCAGGTGCTCCTTGAGCTTGGGCAACTCGTCGATCAGGTGGATCGCCGCGGTGATCTCCTCGTGGCTCAGCTCCTCGACGAACCTCCCGGTCATCGGCGCGGCCCGCCGCAGCGCCGGCTCGTACGCCGCCAGCAACTCCGCCGCCGTGGTCGCCGCCTGCGCGGCGGTGCCCACGGTGACCGCGGCGCTGCCGGCCACCGCCTCGGCCTCGGTGACCACCGTGCCGGCGACGTGCGCGACCTTCTCGGCCTCGGTGACCACCACGGCGGCGGCCGTCGCCACCTCGCTGGCGGTGTCGATGGCGGTGGTCGCGGCGGCGCTGATCACCGCGACCTCGCGGACCGCCGCCTCGGCGTCGGTGAGCACCGCATCGGTCCGGTCCAGGGTCGTCTCGATCCGATCCACCACGCCGTTGATCCTGGCCAGCAGCGCTTCCACCCCGTCGAGCACCGCGAACGCGCGGGCGGGCACGGCGGCGAACGAGGCTGCCGAGCCGAGCGCCTGGTCGAGGGCGGAGCGGGTCAGGCCGACCACGGCGGTCGGTGTGGGGAGGGGAATCGCCATGGGACCAAGTGTGCGTCGGCCCCGCCACAACCGCTCGCGGGCGACCGTCGGCGCGGCCTGCGGCGGTAGGGTGCCGGCATGTCGGCCCCCTCGCCGCACCACCCGCCGAGCACCCGGGCGGCCGTCCTGCTCGCCGTGCTCGCGGCGCTGGCCGCCGCGCTCGGCACGGCGGTGCTGGTCCGCGCGGACGCCGGCCTCTCCGTGCGGCAGGTCACCGTCGGCGGCGTGCCGATGACCGAGGTACGCGCCGGCCCGCCGACACCTGACGCGCGGCGGCCCGGCGTGGTGATCGCGCACGGATTCGCCGGCTCGGCGCGGCTGATGCGCCCGATAGCCGACACCGTGGCCCGCCGGGGAGCGGTGGCGCTGCTGTTCGACTTCGCCGGGCACGGCGCGAATCCGGCCCGACTCGGCGCCGACATGCCACCCGCGACGCTCGCCGCCAACCTGGACGCCGCGGTCGGATACCTGCGCGCCCAGCCGGATGTGGACCCGGCCCAGATCATGCTGGTGGGACACTCGATGGGCGCGGGCGCGGTGACCCGGTACGCGGCCGGGCACCCGGAGATCGCCCGGACCGTGGCGATCTCGCTGCCCGACGCCGGCGAACTGCCTCCGGGCCACCCGGCGGAGCTGTTGCTCATCGTCGGCGGCGCGGAGTTCCCCGCGTTCCGGCGCGCGGCCGACGACGCCGTGCGGCGCGGGGCGGCGGTGGGCCGACGGCCAGCGGTGGTGGTGCCCGGTGTGGAGCACATCTCGGTGCTCTTCGCCCCGCGTACCCACGAGGAGATCGCCGACTGGCTGCCCAGCGTCGACGGGGCCGCGTCGCCCCGACCGCTCGTCCGGCTCGCCGGGGCGGGGCTGCTGGTGTTCGCGTTCGCCGTCGGCGTCGTCCCGTTGGCGGCCCTGCTCCTGGGCCGGCGGGCCGGCGGGGGAACGGCGGCGGCGGGAGGCGGGGCGCCGCTGCGTGGTCTCGCCCTGCTCGGGCTGGCCGTCCTCGCGAGCGGTCTCGCGGCGGCCGTCGCGGCCGTCCTGCCGACCAACCGTCTCCCGCTCGCGGTCGGCGGTTACGTCACGGGCTTCCTGCTGGTCAGCGGGGTACTGGTGGGCGGTGGCCAACGCTGGCTGCCCGCCGCGACGCGAGCGCCCGGCGTGGCCGTCGACGAGACCGGTCGTCGTACGCCGGCACGGACCGCCGTCGCGGCGCTGGCGCTGACGGCGTACGCGATTCTCGCCGTGGCGCTGCCGATCCACCTCGGACTGACCTCGGCGCTGCCGGTCGGTGCCCGCTGGTGGCTGCTCCCGCTGGTGGTCGCCGCGTGCCTGCTGTTCCTGCTGGGCGTCGAGCAGGTCGCGGCCGGCCGGACCTGGCGTCGCCTGCTGGTCGTCGCGATCACCGTGCTCGTGTTGAGCACGTCGGCGGTGCTCGGCCCGGCACCCGGGTTCGTGCTGCTGGTGGTGCCGTTGTTCGCCGTGCTGCTCGGCTGGCACGTGCTGTGGGCGGCGGTGCTGCGCCGGTACGCGACCCCGCGCTGGCTGCCGGCCCTCGTGGGCGCCGTCCTGGTGGGCTGGCCGATCGCCACCACCCTGCCGTTGCGCTGACCAGGTGCTCCGCCCGGCGTGGGGTCTAGCGGTCGGCGCGGGCGACGCGCAGCGCCCACCAGATCAGTGGCACCTGCATCGGCACCCGGCCGTAGGCGATGGCCCGTTTCGACGGCCGCCGGTGCCGCCAGTCCACCGCCATCTTCACGTTGGCCGGCAGCACGGCGACGAACAGCGCGGCGGCGGCCCGACCGCCGGCCCGTCGGGTGGCGGGGTGCGCCACCGCCGCCGCCACCGTCAGCTCGGCGATCCCGCTGGCGTACGTCCAGAAGCGGGCCGGCCCGGGCAGCGCACGCGGCACGATCGGGTCGTAGAAGCCGGGGCGCAGCAGGTGGGTGACGCCGGCCGTGGCGAGCAGCCCGGCGAGCGCGACGGCCTCGCCGCGACGGGTGGTCATCGATGGTCCCCCTGCTGTTCGACGGCGCGTTGCACGGCCCGGTAGATCTGCCCGAACCGTAGCGCGTCCGGCGTGCGCAGCAGCATGTGCTCCTGACCGTGGTGCTGCACCCACAGCTCGTGCACGTGGCTGCCGCGCTCGTACGAGCGGTCCAGCCAGCCGAGGGGAATCTCCAGGAACGGGGCCAGTGCCAGCGCCCCCACCGCACAGGCGGCCAGGATGATCAGCGCCAGCTGCCAGTTGCCCCGATCCTGTGCCGACCAGGCCAGCGAGACGACGCAGACCAGCGCGACGAGGGGCGGCAGCGACAGCAGCACGACCAGCACACCGCGACCCAGCACCCGGCCGCGTACGGCGAGGGTCTTCTGCCCTCGTTCGTGCCAGACGAACGTCACGTCGGGCAGGGCGATCACCTGACCGCCCGCCCGGATCGACTCGGAGGTCACCTGCACCGCGTCGTCCCGGTAATAGAGGGTCATCACTAAGCCTAACCACCGACAGGCAACCCGCGCGCCTGCGCGGCGGCGACAACGGCCGCGATCCCGAACGAGATCTTGGACAGTTTCCGTCAGCGGTTGACGGAAACTGTCCAAGATCCGCGAAGGGAGGCGGGCTAGCGGCGGGCGGGCTGGGTGTGCTCCATCGCGCGCTGCACCGCCCGGTAGATCTGCCCGAAGCGCAGCGCGTCGCCGGTGTGCAGCAACCGCACCGGCTGGCCCCGCCAGCGGGCCCAGATCTCCATCTGCCGGCTGCCCCTGGCGTACGAGCGGTCCAGGTGTTCGAAGAGGAAGTCGGCGACCGGGCCGACGGCCAGCCCGACCAGCACCGAGGCGCCGACGATCGCGATCGTCACGGTGGGGGAGCGGTGCAGCCAGGCGGCCAGGCCGATGCCGAGCACGGCCGCGACCAGCGGGCCGGCCAGCGCGGCGCCGAGCGCGCCTCGCCCGACCAGCACCCGCCAGGAGCGGCTGCCCCGGCGGTGCCAGACCATGGTGATCTCGGCCAGCGAGTAGCTGCGGCCGTCGACCTGGACGGCGGTGGAGGTGACCTGCACCGACCTGTCGTCGTAATACGTGATCATGGCTGGACTCCCGCCCGCGGGGCTGACACCACACTACTTACCCCAACGAGCCGGGTCGTAAGGTTGGCACGCGACTTCGACGAGGAAGTGAGGGCAGCGTGGGCGAGTTCGTTCGGCTGGAGACCAGGGACGGCATCGGCACCATCCGGCTGGAGCGGCCGCCGATGAACGCGCTCAACACCCAGGTGCAGGAGGAGTTGCGCGCCGCCGCCACGGCGGCCACCGCCGACCCCGAGGTCCGTGCCGTCATCGTGTACGGCGGGGAGAAGGTCTTCGCCGCGGGCGCGGACATCAAGCAGATGGCCGAGATGTCCTACGTGGACATGGCCGACCGGGCGGCTGCCCTGTCCAGCGCGCTCGGCGCGATCGCGCGGATCCCCAAGCCGGTGGTCGCCGCGATCACCGGGTACGCCCTCGGCGGGGGCTGCGAGCTGGCGCTGGCCTGCGACTGGCGGGTCGTGGCCGAGGACGCCAAGCTCGGCCAGCCGGAGATCAAGCTGGGCATCATCCCCGGTGCGGGCGGCACCCAGCGGCTGGCCCGCCTGGTCGGTCCGGCGCGGGCGAAGGATCTGATCATGTCCGGGCGGATGGTGGACGCTCAGGAGGCGCTGCGGATCGGCCTGGCCGACCGGGTCGCCCCGGCCGCCGAGGTGTACGACGCGGCGGTCGCGCTCATCACGCCGTACCTCAATGGGCCGGTGCAGGCGCTGCGCGCGGCGAAGCTGGCGGTCGACGGCGGCCTGGACATGGACCTGAACTCCGGCCTGGCCTGGGAGAGTCAGCTCTTCGCGGCGCTGTTCGCGACCGACGACCGGCGCGAGGGCATGGCGGCGTTCGTCGAGAAGCGCAAGCCGGACTTCACCGGCCGCTGACGATTAGCCGAGAACGGTTCACATTGCTCCTACCGGCCAGTAGCGTGGGGCCTCGGTCATGAGCGACGAAGGGGAGCGGCGAATGACGGAGCGGATCGAGGGTCACGGCGGAGAGCTGGCCCTCGCGGCACTACGCGCGCACGGCGTACGGGAGATGTTCACGCTGTCCGGCGGGCACGTCTTCCCGCTGTACGACGCCGCGCACAAGGCCGACTTCCCGATCTACGACGTCCGGCACGAGCAGTCCGCGGTCTTCGCCGCCGAGGCGGTGGCCAAGCTCCAGCGCCGTCCCGGCCTCGCCGTGCTCACCGCCGGCCCCGGTGTCACCAACGGCATCTCGGGCATGACCAGCGCCTTCTTCAACGCGTCCCCGGTGCTGGTGCTCGGTGGCCGGGCACCCGCCTTCCGGTGGGGGTCGGGCAGTCTCCAGGAGATGGACCACCTGCCGCTGGTCGCCCCGGTCACCAAGCACGCCGAGACGGTGTTCAGCACCGACGACATCCCGCGTGCGGTGGGCGCCGCCCTCACCGCCGCGCTCACCCCGCACCGGGGCCCGGTCTTCCTGGACTTCCCGCTGGAGACGGTCTTCTCGGTCGCCGAGACCGACCTGCCCGCGCCGTCCGGCGTCGACGCCGTCGAACCGGACCCGGACGAGGTCAGCCGGGCCGCGACGCTGATCGCCGGCGCGCAGCGGCCGGTCATCATCGCCGGCTCGGACGTGTACGCGGGCGACGCGGTGGCGGCCCTGCGCGAGGCCGCCGAGGCGTTGCAGGTGCCGGTCTTCACCAACGGGATGGGCCGCGGCTCCCTGCCCCCGGAGCACCCGCTCGCCTTCGCCAAGGCCCGCCGCGCCGCGCTCTCCGGCGCCGACGTCGTCGTGGTGGTCGGTACGCCGCTGGACTTCCGGCTCAGCTTCGGCGACTTCGGCGACGCCAAGGTCGTGCACATCGTCGACGCGCCCAGTCAGCGCGCCACGCACGTGCAGCCGGCCGTCGCCCCCGCCGGTGACCTGCGCCTGATCCTCTCCGCGCTGGCCGACCACGCCGGTGACCGGGCCGACCACAGCGGCTGGATCGCCGACCTTCGTACCGCCGAGGACGCGGCCCGCGCCCGCGACGCCGCCGAGATGGCCGCCGAGACCGACCCGATCCGACCGGCCCGCGTCTACGGCGAGCTGCGCAAGGTGCTGGCCCGCGACGCGATCACCATCGGTGACGGCGGCGACTTCGTCTCGTACGCCGGTCGGTACCTGGAGCCGGCCCAGCCCGGCACCTGGCTGGACCCGGGCCCGTACGGCTGCCTGGGCACCGGCATGGGCTACGCGATGGGCGCCCGGGTCAGCCACCCGGACCGGCAGATCTGCGTGCTGATGGGCGACGGCGCGGCCGGGTTCTCGCTGATGGACGTCGAGTCGCTGGTCCGGCAGAAGCTGCCGGTCGTGATCGTCGTCGGCAACAACGGCATCTGGGGGCTGGAGAAGCACCCGATGCGGGCCATGTACGGCTACGACGTCGCCGCCGACCTCCAGCCCGAGCTGCGCTACGACACGGTGGTCAGCGCGCTGGGCGGCGCGGGGGAGATGGTCACGAAGGCCGCCGACCTTCAGCCGGCCCTGCAGCGGGCGTTCGACGCCGGAGTGCCGTACCTCGTCAACGTGCTCACCGACCCGACCGACGCGTACCCCCGCTCGTCGAACCTGGCCTGAGTCGCACCCGCCGCCGTCGCCCCTCGCGGGCGGCGGCGGTGCGGCGTCTTCCCGCAGTTAAATACGCGGAATGTCAGCGTCGGTCGACGTAACGTCAGCGCGGGAACGGCGGGATGTCAGACCTGTCGCCCATGGTGGTGTCATCACCCGCAGACGACAGGAGTTGCGATGGACCACGCGATCCGCGCCGAGGGTCTGGTGCGGCGTTTCGGCGCCACCACCGCCCTCGCCGGGGTTGACCTGGCGGTCCCGACAGGGACGGTCTTCGGTCTGCTCGGGCCGAACGGCGCCGGCAAGACCACTGCGGTACGGGTGCTCGCCACCCTGCTGCGCGCCGACGAGGGACATGCCACGGTGGGCGGCTTCGACGTGGTCCGCGACGCCCACCGTGTGCGTCAGCTGATCGGCCTCACCGGCCAGTACGCCTCGGTCGACGAGACCCTGACCGGCGCGGAGAATCTGCTGCTGATCGGGCGGTTGCTCGGTCTCAGCCGGGCCGACGCCAAGCGGCGGGCCCGGCAACTGCTCGACGACTTCGGGCTCAGCGATGCTGCCGATCGGGCCGTGAAGACGTTCTCCGGCGGGATGCGGCGGCGACTGGACCTCGCCGCCAGCCTGGTCGGCCGGCCGCAGGTGCTGTTCCTCGACGAGCCGACCACGGGCCTGGACCCGCGCAGCCGCAACGACCTGTGGGACATCGTCCGCACGTTGGTCGCGGACGGGGTGACGGTGCTGCTCACCACCCAGTATCTGGAGGAGGCCGACCAGCTCGCCGGCGAGATCGCCGTGGTCGACCACGGGCGGGTGATCGCCCAGGGCACGCCGGAGGAGCTGAAGGCGAAGATCGGCGGGCAGACCCTCACCGTGCGCCCGGCCGACGTCGCCGATCTCGGCACCGTGGTCGCCATCGCCGGCGAGGTGGCCGGGGTGACCCCCGAGGTCGCGCAGAGCGCGGTCACCGTCGCGGTGAACGACCCTCGCGTGCTGCCCGTCATGGTGGGCCGCCTCGACGCGGCCGAGATCCCGGTCGCCGAGCTGGCGCTGCGCGGCGCGAGCCTGGACGAGGTCTTCCTCTCCCTCACCGGCCATCGGGCCGAGGACGCCCCGGCCGACACCGACCTGGAAAGGACCCCGGCATGAGCGCCGTGACCCTCAGCCCCGCGCTCGCCCCGACCCGTCGACTCAGCGTCGCCGCCGGGCTGCGGCACACCTTCACGCTGGCCTGGCGCAGCCTGGTGCAGATCAAACACAACCCGATGGAGCTGCTCGACCTGAGCATCCAGCCGGTGATGTTCGTGCTGCTGTTCACCTACGTCTTCGGCACGGCCATCGCCGGCTCGTCCGGCGAGTACCTCACCTTCATGCTGCCCGGCATCATGGTGCAGAACGCGCTCTTCGCCACGATGACGACGGGGTTCGGGCTGAACAACGACCTCACCAAGGGCGTCTTCGACCGGCTGCGGGCGCTGCCCATCGCCCGGTGGGCGCCGCTGGCCGGCCGGATCCTCGCCGACACCGTCAAGCAGGCGTGGTCGATCGCGCTGCTGCTCGGCGTCGGGTCGATCCTCGGCTTCCGGGTCGGCAACGGCGTACTCGGCGTGGTGGGGGCGTTCGCGCTGCTGCTGGCGTTCACGCTGGCCGCGTCCTGGATCTCGGTGCTGGTCGGGGTGCTGGTGAGCGAACCGGACAAGGTGCAGATCTTCGGCTTCATGGTGATCTTCCCGCTGACCTTCACCAGCAACATCTTCGTCCCGACCGACCGGATGCCGGGCTGGTTGCAGAACTGGGTGGAGGTCAACCCGGTGACCGTGGTGGCCGACGCGCTGCGGGGTCTGCTGGTCGGCGGGCCGGTGGCCGGCCCGGTGCTCCAGACGCTGCTGTGGGGCGCCGGCATCGCGGTGATCTTCGCGCCGCTGGCCGTACGCGGCCTCAGGCGCCGAGTCTGAGTGGCGTACCGGCCGGGCCGCGTCTCACACCTCCGGCCGGTCACCCTCACGGGGCGGCTCACCGTCGCGGCGGCGCAGGTCGTCCTCCCGCCGGCGCAGGTCCTCCTCCCAGCGACGGAAGAGTTCCTGGTCCTGCTGACGCGCGCGGTCCTGCACGGAGCGGAGGAACTCCGGGTCGTCGTCGGGAGCGAGCGGACGGCGCGGCTGCCGTTCGGTGGAGCCGCCGCCGGCCGGCCACGCCCTGCGGGCCGCGGGGTCGGGCTCCCGGCCGGCGACGAACCAGGCGATCGACCCGACCAGGGGGAAGAACAGGATGATCAGCACCCAGGCGATCCGGGGCAGGGCGCGGATCTGACCCTCCTCGGCGGAGAGGCAACTGATCAGCGCGCAGACGGCGAGGACAATCTGCACCAGGAAGAGGAGGACGTACAGCCGGGCCATGCACCCATCATGGCGCACCGCGTCGCGTCACCACAGTCCGCGAACCGTCGCCAGCACGCCGAGCAGCGCGAGCCCGACGGTGCCCAGCGCGACCAGCGGCAACGTCCGGCCGCCGGTGCGGGCCGCCCCCGTGCCGGTGCCGCGGGGCCAGCAGAGCACGAGCACGCCGCCCCAGACCAGGACGGCCGCACCGGCGACCAGCGCTCCGAACCCGCCGCCGTTCGACGCCAACCGGACGGCGAGCGCGGTCACCACGGTCAGCGTCAGCAGGGTGCGCCGCCAGGCCAGCCGGGTCCGCTCCGGTTGCAGCCCGGGATCGCGTCCGGCGCTCACCGTCCGCCGATCGCGCGCGCCAGCACCGCGATGACCAGCAGCACCGCGCCGGCGCCCACGGCGAGGGCGAGGACGGCGGGGAAGCGGGAGGCGGGCAGCTCCTGGCCGAGCCGGATGGCCCGTTCGGTACGCGCCCAGTGGTCCACCGCGCGGATCGCGACGGCGCCGCCGAGCAGCAGCAGCGCGACCGCGATGACCTCCCGCAGGTGGCTCATCGGCAGCTGCGGCAGGAACTGCGCGGCGGCCAGCCCGCCACCGACGAGCGCCAGGCTGGTGCGTAGCCAGGCCAGGAAGGTTCGCTCGTTGGCCAGCGAGAACCGGTAGTCCGGTGTCTCACCGACGGCGCGCGCCTCGGCCGGGTCGAACCATCGCCTGATCACCTCCCACATGCTGGGAGATTATCCACTTCCCCGGGGCCTTAGCCTGGTGTGGTGACGGATCTTGATGTGACCACGCTGCGCACCGCCTACGACAACCAGCTCCGCCCGGATATCCCCGACCCGGTTCCGGCGGGGGTGACGGTGGAGCGGGACGGGCCGCTGGTCCGGATCATCGGGCTCGACGCCGGGGGGTTCCTCACCTACCGCGACCTGGGCGGGTTGACCGGCGACGCGCTGGACGAGCTGATCGCCCGGCAGGTGGCGCTGTTCCGCGAGCGCGGCCAGTCGGTCGAGTGGAAGCTCAACGGGCACGACGAACCGGCGGACCTGGCGGACCGGCTGCGCGCCGCCGGCTTCGTGCCGGAGGACCGGGAGACCGTCGTGGTCGGGCCGGTCGCGCCGCTGGCCGCCGCGCTGCCCGTCATCCCCGAGGAGGTACGCCTTCGTGAGGTGACCGCGCGCGCCGACCTGGAGCGGATCGCCGCCATGGAGGAGGAGGTCTGGCAGGAGGATCGCTCGCACCTCGTGTGGGGTCTGGCCAAGGAGATCGACGCCGACCCGCACTCGATCACCATCGTGGTGGCGGAGGCGGACGGCACGGTGGTGAGCGCCGGCTGGGTGCGCTTCCCGGCGAAGACCGGCTTCGCCACCCTGTGGGGTGGCTCGACCCTGCCGCAGTGGCGTCACCGGGGCATCTACCGGGCGCTGGTCACCTACCGGGCCCGGCTGGCCGACCAGCGAGGCCGGACGCTGCTGCAGGTCGACTGTTCCGAGGACAGCCGGCCGATCCTGGAGCGGCTCGGCCTCGTCCCGGTCACCACCACCACCCCGTACGTCTACACTCCGTGATCATGGAGCAGCGGTTGACGGACGAGGAGCGCCTGACCCTCAAGACGGGCGCCTTCGGTGCGGTCTTCCTGGTCTCGAACGCCGACCCGGGGATGCTGGGCGTGATCCGGGAGAGCGTGGCCGCCTCCGGCGCGCTGGCCGACGCGAGTGGCGTGGTCAAGGAGGCGCTGACCACCGGTCCGCTGCCCCGGCTGCCCCGGGACTCCCAGCTGGAGATCGAGTCGGTGGTGTTGCCGGCGCTCGGCCGCGCGGTGCGGATCCTGCGGGAGAAGTCGCCGGCCGACGTCGAGGCGTACCGGTCGGTGGTGTTGACCGCGGCGGACCGGGTGGCCCGCGCGCACGACGGGGTGGCCCCGGCGGAAGCCGCCGCCCTCGACCAGATCCGGGGTGCGCTGGCCGACCCGGCCTGACCGCGCCGCGTGTCGGTGAGCTGTGTCACTCTGAGTGCCCGGTGGCCGCAACCTACTGGCAGGTAACATTGCGTCGTGGGCAACTGCACAGCAGCCCGCGGTTGACCGGGCGTCGACCGACGCGCGAGGCTGCGGCCCAACCGGGCGAGCCAATCGCAACACCACACAGGAGGGTCGTCGAAGCGCGATGAATATCGTCGTACTCGTCAAGCAGGTGCCTGATTCGGGCGCGGACCGCAACCTGCGCAATGACGACAACACCGTCGACCGCGGTTCGGCGAACAACGTGATCAACGAGATGGACGAGTACGCCATCGAGGAGGCGCTGAAGATCAAGGAGGCGCACGGTGGCGAGGTCACCATCCTGACCATGGGTCCGGACCGGGCGACCGAGTCGATCCGCAAGGCGCTCTCCATGGGCCCGGACAAGGCCGTGCACGTGGTGGACGACGCCCTGCACGGTTCCTGCGCCGTGGCCACCTCGAAGGTGCTCGCCGCCGCCCTCGGTCAGCTGAACGCCGACCTGGTGATCTGCGGCGCCGAGTCCACCGACGGCCGGGTGCAGGTCATGCCGCACATGATCGCCGAGCGGCTGGGCGTCGCGGCGCTCACCGGCGCCCGCAAGCTCACCGTCGACGGCGCCACGCTGACCGTCGAGCGGCAGACCGAGGAGGGCTACGAGGTCGTCACCGCCTCCACCCCGGCCGTGGTCTCCGTGTGGGACACCATCAACGAGCCGCGCTACCCCTCGTTCAAGGGCATCATGGCGGCCAAGAAGAAGCCGGTGCAGACGTTCTCCCTGGCCGACCTCGGCGTCGCACCGACCGAGGTGGGCTTCGACGGTGCGACCAGCGCCGTCGTCGAGCACACCAAGCGTCCGCCGCGCTCCGGCGGCGCCAAGATCACCGATGAGGGCGAGGGCGGCGTCAAGCTGGTCGAGTTCCTCGCCACCGAAAAGTTCGTGTGAGAGCGGGTCTGGACATGTCTGAGGTTCTCGTCGTCGTCGAAGCCACCAAGGAATTCGGCGTCAAGAAGGTCACCCTGGAGATGCTCACCCTCGCCCGTGAGCTGGGCACCCCGAGCGCTGTCGTGCTCGGTGGCGCCGGCGCAGCCGAGGCGCTGAGCGCCAAGCTGGGCGAGTACGGCGCGGAGAAGATCTACGCCGCCGAGGGTGACGAGATCGACGGCTACCTGGTGGCCCCCAAGGCCACCGTGCTGGCCGAGCTGGTCAAGCGGGTGCAGCCGGCCGCCGTGCTGCTGGCGTCCGCCCAGGAGGGCAAGGAGATCGCCGCCCGGCTCGCCGTCAAGCTCGACAACGGCATCCTGACCGACGTGGTCGGCCTGGCCGCCGACGGCACCGCCACCCAGGTCGCCTTCGCCGGCTCCACGATCGTCAAGTCCAAGGTCACCAAGGGTCTGCCGCTGGTCACCGTCCGGCCCAACTCGGTCACCCCGGCCCCGGCCGCCGCGAGCCCGGCGATCGAGCAGCTCACCGTGTCGGTCACCGACACCGACAAGCTGGCCAAGGTCGTCGAGCGGGTCGCCGAGCAGAAGGGCTCCCGCCCCGAGCTGACCGAGGCCGGCGTGGTCGTCTCCGGCGGCCGTGGTGTCGGCAACGCCGACAACTTCAAGCTGGTGGAGGAGCTGGCCGACCTGCTCGGCGGCGCCGTCGGCGCGTCCCGCGCGGCGGTCGACTCCGGCTTCTACCCGCACCAGTTCCAGGTGGGCCAGACCGGCAAGACGGTCTCCCCGCAGCTCTACGTCGCGCTCGGCATCTCCGGCGCCATCCAGCACCGGGCCGGCATGCAGACCTCGAAGACGATCGTCGCTGTCAACAAGGACGGCGAGGCCCCGATCTTCGAGTTGGCCGACTTCGGCGTGGTGGGCGACCTGTTCAAGATCGTCCCGCAGGCCGCCGAGGAGATCCGCAAGCGTAAGTGACCGTGAGACAAGGAAAAGTGGCCGCCCGGCGCCGGGCGGCCACTTTTTCGTCGGGAGCTGATCGGCGGGCCGGGGAGCTGAGCCGGCCCGCCGATCAGCCCGTCAGGGTGCCTCTCAACAGGCTGTCGCCGGAGTGGCGGGTGTTGTTGTCGTACTTCTCGGCGGAGACGTCGACCACCGAGTAGCTCTTGAGGTCGACGTTCGGAGGCAGGGGCAGCAGAGCGTCCGAGTCACCACCGAGGGTGCCGATCGAGAACATCTCCATGTTCGTCGGGTTGATGAGCCAGACCTCGTAGTACCCAGGCACGCGCGGGAGATTCGCGACGTGCAGATGCAGTTGGCCGTTCTGCAGAATCCGCGCGTCACCCTGGGCCGACTTCGGCGTCGAACCGAAGGCAGTCAGGGGCGCGCTGGCCAGCACCGCGGGCGTCGGAGCGGGCGCCGGCTCGTCCGGGCGCAGCACCGAGACCGTGCCCACCACGCCGATCGCCGCCGCCGCGACAGCGGTCACCGCGGTGGCCGCCCAGCGCGACCAACCGGCACGCCGCCTGGCCCGTGACCTGCCGCCCGATTCGGGGCCCGCGACACCCGACGCCGTAGGCCCGGCCGGCGAGCCGCTCGGCCGTTGCCCGATCGTCGCCTGTTCGGCGGCCTGCTGCCGCCGGGCCTCGGTCAGCGACGGCACGGCCTCGGCCGCCCTGATCTCGGCGGCGATGCCCTGCCAGATGTGCTCCGGCGGGTCGGGCAGGTCACCGAGGCTCTGCGTCTCCACGCCGAGCCCGGCCACCTGCCGCAGGGCCGTCAGCTCCGTGCGGCAGTGCCCGCAGGTGTCGAGATGGGTGCTCTCCCCGTTGTCCGCATCGCTCTCACCGAGCGCCAGAAAAACCAGCCGCTCGTGCTCCAGGTGCTGCACCGTCCACCTCCCATCTGCGTTTCAAGCTCGCCATGCCGCGCCGGATGTGACTCTTCACGGTGCCCAGCGGCACCCCGGTCACTGTGGCTATCTGCTGGTGTGTCAGGTCGTCGTAGAAGGCCAACTCCAGCATGCGTCGTTGGTCGTCGGGCAGGCGTGCCAGCTCGTCCGCGATGACCAGCCGGTCCACCACCCGGTCCGGGTCCGGCGTCGTCTGTGCCGGCTCGGGCAACTGCCGGACCGTCTCCACCACGCGGGTCTCCCGCGCCGTGGCCCGCATCCGGTCGATCACCTTGCGCCGGCCGATGCCGAGCAGCCAGCCGATCAACGACCCCTTGGCCGGATCGAAGGTGTCCCTTCCCAGCCAGGCGGCCACGAACGTCGCCTGCGTCACGTCCTCGGCGTCGGCGCGGTTGGCCAGCATGGACGTGGCCAGGTGGAGTACGGCACGGCCGTAGCGGTCGTACGCCTCGCGCAGCGCCACCTCGTCGCCGGACCGGAACCGGGGCGCGAGGTCGTCCACCGGTGGCTCCGGTTGCTGCGGTAACGCCGTCATCGGGCGTCCAGCCTTCGATGGGGCATGCCCGACTGTAGCTGCCACAGCCTCCGCCCCACTCTCCCGGTCGATGTCATCTCACCAGCTCTTCGTCCGCCGGGCCCGATCCGGATGCGGTCGTGGCCGGAAAAAGAAATCGCGTCGAAGGCGCATCCAGCCGTCGCGGAGCCGGCGTAACCCGTTCTGCAAGCCAGGCCTGACGAATCAGCACCAATCACCAGGAGGCAGACATGCAGCTCTCGTACTTCCGTCGGGTCGCCGCGGGCGGCGCCGTCGCCGCGTTGGCCTTCGCCGGCGTCGCCGCGTTCACCGCCAGCCCCGCGTACGCCGCCACCTCGAAGGTCTCGGTCGTGCACGGCATCCCGGACACCCCGGTCGACGTCTACGTCAACGGCAAGAAGACGCTCAACAACTTCAAGCCCGGTGACGTGGCCGGCCCGCTGAACCTGGCCGAGGGCGAGTACGACATCGCCCTCACCAAGCCGGGCGAGCCGATCGGCAGCGCGATCCTCAAGGTCGACAACGCCGAGGTGCCGGGCGGGGCGAACATCAGCCTCGCCGCGCACCTCGACGCCGCAGGCAAGCCGAAGATCACGCCGTTCGTGAACGACGTCTCGAAGGTCGACGCCGGCAAGGCCCGGCTGATCGTCCGGCACACCGCCGCCGCCCCGGCGGTCGACGTGCGTGCAGGTGGCACCCCGGTCTTCAAGGGCCTGACCAACCCGAAGGAGGCCAAGGGCGACGTCGACGCCGGCACGGTGAAGGCGGACGTGGTGCTGGCCGGCACCGACACCGTGGCCATCGGCCCGGCGGACCTCAACCTCAAGGAGGGCACCGCGACGATCGTCTACGCGATCGGCTCCGCCGAGGACAAGACCCTCGACGTGGTGGCCCAGACGATCACCGGCCTGCACTCCGCCCCGGGTGGCGTGCCGAGCGGTGACGGCGGCCAGGCGGGCACCGGCGTGCAGACCTGGTGGTACGCGCTGACCGGTGCCGGCGTACTCCTGCTGCTTGGTGGTGGGGTGCGGATGGCGACCGCGCGGACCGGTCGCAAGTGACGGTGCGCAACCGCGGCGCGCTGGCGGCCCTGGCCGCCGGCGTTGCCGCGCTCACCGTCGCCACCCTGGTGGCGTGCAACTCCCAGCCGGCCGAGAACGTCGGCGCCGAGGAGGCGAGCACGCTGGCCGCCAGCGCGACCCCCTCGGCCGTCGGCGGCGACCCGTCGGTGCCGGTGACCGCCGGCGAGCTGCCCGCCGGCGCCGGGGTCGTCCCTCCGGTCCGGCTGGTGATCCCCGGGATCGACGTCACCGCCACGGTCAACGCGGTCGGCATCAACAAGCGGACCAACGAGTTCGAGGTGCCGCCCAGCGTCGATCAGATCGGCTGGTACCGCTACGGCCCCGGCCTTGAGGCGGGCGCCGGTTCGGTGGTCATCGCCGGTCACGTGGACAGCGCCAAGCAGGGCCGGGGGGCGTTCTTCCGGCTGCGCGAGCTGGACCAGGGCGACACCCTGACCGCGACCGGCAGCGACGGCAAGGCGCGAAAGTACCGGGTCGTCGCCCGGGAGGAGTACGCCAAGACCAAGATCCCGCTGGAGCGGTACTTCGCCCGCGACGGCAAGCCGCGACTGACGCTGATCACCTGCGGCGGGCCGTTCGACGCCAAGGCCCGCAAGTACCGCGACAACATCGTCGTCACGGCGGTGCCCGCCTGACCGGGCGGTCGCGACGTGCCGGGGTGGGGGAATCCCACCCCGGCACCGTCGCATGGAGCCCACTCCGCCCTCCGGCCCCCGACAACTCGGCCGTACGCTGAACGGTGATGGCTTACCTGGATCACGCGGCGACGACTCCGATGCTCGACGAGGCACTGGAGGCGTACGTCGCTACCGCCCGCGAGGTCGGCAACGCGTCCTCCCTGCACGCGGCGGGTCGTCGTGCCCGTCGTCGGGTCGAGGAGTCGCGCGAGCGGGTGGCTGCGGTACTGGGCGCCCGGCCGTCCGAGGTGATCTTCACCGGTGGGGGCACGGAGAGCGACAACCTCGCGGTCAAGGGCATCTTCTGGGCCCGCCGGGGCGCCGGCCCCGACCGCCGACGGGTGATCTCCAGCGCCGTCGAGCACCACGCCGTGCTGGACTCGGTCGACTGGCTGGTCGAGCACGAGAGAGCCGAGGTCGGCTGGCTGCCGGTGGACTCCACGGGCCGTCTCGACCCGGAGGACCTGCGTGCCGAGCTGACCGCGTACGCCGACCGGGTGGCCCTGGTCACCGCCATGTGGGCCAACAACGAGGTCGGCACCGTGCAGCCGGTGGCCGAGCTGGCCGCCGTCGCCGCCGAGTACGGCGTGCCCTTCCACACCGACGCCATCCAGGCCGTCGGCCAGGTGCCCGTCGACTTCGCCGCCAGCGGGGCCGCCGCGCTGACCGTCACCGGGCACAAGCTGGGCGGCCCGATCGGGGTGGGCGCGCTGCTGCTCGGCCGGGACGTGGCGGCCGTCCCCCTGCTGCACGGCGGCGGCCAGGAACGCGACGTCCGTTCCGGCACGCTGGACACCGCCGGCATCGTCGCCTTCGCGGTCGCCGTCGAGACCGCCGTGAAGGGTCAGCAGGAGTACGCGGCCCGGGTGGCCGCCCTCCGCGACGATCTGATCGAGCGGGTCCGCCGGGCGGTGCCCGAGGTGATCTACAACGGTGATCCGACCGACCGGCTGCCCGGCAACGCGCACTTCTCCTTCCCGGGCTGCGAGGGCGACGCCCTGCTGCTCCTGCTGGACGCCCAGGGCATCGCCTGCTCGACGGGTTCGGCCTGCTCGGCGGGGGTGGCCCAGCCCTCGCACGTGCTGCTGGCGATGGGCGCCGACGACGACCGCGCCCGTTCCTCGCTGCGTTTCACCCTCGGCCACACCAGCACCCAGGCCGACGTGGACGCCCTCGTCGCGGCCCTACCAGCAGCGGTGCAACGGGCCCGCCGAGCCGCCGCCCCCCGCACCCCCCGCTAACCCACCCCACACCCCCGGCCGGCCCCCGCCCCACCCCGTCGATCATGAAGTTATTGCCGACCGCATCGGCGTGTCGTGGCAATAACTTCATGATCGACGCGGTGCTCCGACCGGGTCGCCCCGTTTGGCGCCGGAGTGGGGTGGGGGCTGGACCGGGCAGGTGGATAGGGTTGGTGGGGAAGGGAGTCTGCTGGTGAGGGTTTTGGCGGCGATGTCGGGCGGGGTGGACTCGGCCGTGGCGGCGGCACGGGCGGTGGCGGCCGGGCATGATGTGACCGGCGTGCACCTGGCGCTGGCCCGAAACCCGCAGACGTACCGGACCGGGGCGCGCGGCTGCTGCACCCTGGAGGACTCCCGGGACGCCCGCCGGGCCGCCGACGTGATCGGCATCCCGTTCTACGTGTGGGACATGGCCGACCGTTTCCACGAGGACGTGGTCGACGACTTCGTGGCCGAGTACGCCGCGGGTCGTACGCCGAATCCGTGCCTGCGCTGCAACGAGAAGATCAAGTTCGCGGCGGTGCTGGACCGGGCGGTGGCCCTGGGCTTCGACGCGGTGGTCACCGGCCACCACGCCCGGCTCGGCCCGGACGGGCTGCTGCGCCGCAGCGTCGACGTGGCCAAGGACCAGTCGTACGTGCTGGCGGTCCTCACCCGCGAGCAGCTGGACCGGTCAATGTTCCCGCTCGGCGACTCGACGAAGGCGCAGGTCCGCGCGGAGGCCGCCGAGCGTGGCCTGGCGGTGGCCGACAAGCCGGACTCCCACGACATCTGCTTCATCGCCGACGGCGACACCCGCGGCTTCCTCGCCGGCCGGCTCGGCGAGGCGCCCGGCGACGTCGTCGACGCGAGCACCGGCGCGGTGGTCGGCAGTCACACCGGCGCGTACGCCTACACGGTGGGGCAGCGTCGCGGTCTGCACCTGGACCGACCCGCCCCCGACGGTCGGCCGCGCTACGTGCTCTCCATCACGCCCAAGACCAACACGGTGACGGTCGGTCCGGCCGAGGCGCTGGAGGTGTCGACGGTGCGGGCCACCCGCCCGGTGTGGACCGGTGGCCCCCGTCCGGCCGCGCCGGTCGAGTGCGAGGTGCAGTTGCGCGCGCACGGTGACGTGGTGCCGGCGACCGTCGACCTCGACGGCGACACGCTGCACGCCGAGCTGCGTCGGCCGGTCCGTGGTGTGGCCGCCGGTCAGGCCGTGGTGGCGTACCGGCCGGACCCGGCCGGCGACATCGTCCTCGGCTCCGCGACCATCACCGGCTGACCGGGCGATCTGCGCGTGGTCGCCGAGCGGCCGGCGCGTCCAGCGGGATAGCCTTCGGCCGTGACAGATCAGGCGTGGCCCTGGCCGGCCGGCGCGGCGACCGGTATCGGCTCGCTGCCCGGCACCGACATCGCCGAGGCCCAGCGGGTCGTCCTCGGTGAGCTTCCCGAGCTGCCGCACCTGCCCGAGCTGCCGGCACGCGGCCCCGGGGCCGACCTGATCGGCCGCAGCGCCGGGCTGCTGGTGGAGCTGCCCGTCGAGCTGTACGCCGGGCGTTGGCGGGTCGCCCCCCGCCCCGGCCGTGACCTGCGCCGGGCCCGGGACCTGATGGAACGCGACCTGGACCAGCTCGCCGAGCAGGCCGAGGGGTACGCCGGCCCGATCAAGGTGCAGGCCGCTGGCCCCCTCACCCTGGCCGCTTCGCTGGAACTGCCGATCGGCGGCCGGCTGCTGCGTGACCCCGGCGCGGTCCGCGACCTCACCGGCTCCCTCGCCGAAGGGCTGCGCGGGCACGTCGCGGCGGTCGCCCGGCGGCTGCCCGGGGCCTCGGTCCTGCTGCAACTCGACGAGCCGTCGCTGCCGACCGTGCTGGCCGGGCGGGTGCCCACCGAGAGCGGGCTGGGCGCGTACCGGGCGGTGGAGTCCGCGGACGCGGCCGCTCTGCTGCGTACGGTCGTCGACGCGGTGGGCGTACCCACTGTGGTGCACTGCTGCGCCCCGCAGGTGCCGCTGGAGCTGATCCGTTCCACCGGCGCCGTCGCGGTCGCCCTCGACCTCGACCTGGTCACCGACCTGGACCCGCTGGGCGAGGCCATCGACGCGGGCCTCGGGCTGCTGGCCGGCGCCGCGCCGACCCGGCAGCCGTCGGCCGGTGGCGCACCGACCTCCGCGCAGATCGCCGATCGGGTACGCCAGATCTGGGACCGCCTCGGCTTTCCCCGTCGGCAGCTCGCCGAGCAGGTGGTCGTCACCCCGGCGTGCGGCCTGGCCGGAGCCACTCCCCAGTACGCCCGGGCGGTGCTCGCGGCCTGCCGGGACGCCGGTCGCCGGTTCACCGAGGAGTGACGTTTTTCTGTCGTACCCGGTGGGCAGGATGACGGTCATGATTGGACAGCTACGTTCAGTGGTGATCGACTGCCCCGATCCGCGGGCGCTGGCCGCGTTCTACTCCGAGCTGCTCGGCATCCCCCTGGTCGAGGGTGAGGGCGAGCCCGATGACGAGTGGGTGGTGCTGGGCGGCCCGCCCGGGCACCAGCCCCGCCTGGCGTTCCAGCGGGCGCTCAACCTGCGTCCGCCGGCCTGGCCGGACCCGGAGCGTCCGCAGCAGTTCCACCTGGACGTGACGGTGGACGACATCGACAGCGCGGAGAAGGCGGCGCTCGCGCTCGGTGCCCGGCGGCTGCCCGGCGAGGGCGAGGGTTTCCGGGTCTACGCCGACCCGGCCGGCCACCCGTTCTGCCTCTGCTGGGACTGAGCATGGCGTGGGTTGCGGCGGCCCGGCATCATGGCCGCCGTGATCCACTCCTCTCCGCTGCGCGCCTCCGGTTCGCTCTTCGGCCTCGCCTACGGTGACGCCCTGGGCAAGCCCACCGAGTTCCTGACCGTCGCCGAGATCCAGCGCCGCTACGGCCCGACCGGCCCGCGTGAGCTGACCGGCGAGCCGGCGCTGGTCACGGACGACACCCAGATGGCGCTGGCGGTGGGCTGGGCGCTGCACGAGGCGCCGTCGCTGACTCCGGAGGTGGTGGAGCCGCTGCTGCGACGGCGTTTCGTGGCCTGGTCGGTCAGCCCGGACAACAACCGCGCCCCCGGGATGACCTGCCTGCGCGCCTGCGCCGACCTGGCCCGAGGGCTGCCCTGGCAGGAGGCGACGATCGCCGACTCGAAGGGCTGCGGCGCCAACATGCGCGTGACGCCGGTGGGGTTGCTGGACGCCGACCTCGACACGCTGGCCGGGCTGGCCCAGTTGCAGGCCGGACTGACCCACGGCCACCCGACCGGGTTGGCCGCCAGCGAACTCACCGCGTACGCGGTCTTCGCCGTGCGTGGGGGCGTCCCGCTGGCGGAGCTTCCCGCGATTCTCACCGAGCGGGCGCGGTCCCAGCACCGCGTCTACCGCCGCGAGTGGCTGGGCGATCTCTGGCAGCGCCCGGGGGTCGACACGCCGGAGGAGTTCATCGCCCGCGGCTGGGACGAATGCCTGGTGGCGCTGCGCCGGCTGACCGTCGCCCTCGGCGAGCCGGACGACGGCGGCGACCCGTGCCGGGCCACGGGGGAGGGCTGGGTGGCCGAGGAGGCGCTGGCCACCGCTCTGTTCTGCGCCGTGCGCCACGCCGACGACCCGGTCGCGGCGCTGGCCCGGGGCGCGACCACCGCCGGCGACTCCGACTCGATCGCCGCCCTGGCCGGCGCCTTCGTGGGCGCGGCCACCGGGATGGCGGCCTGGCCGCCTGGCTGGGCCGACCGCATCGAGTACGCCGACCAGCTCGCCACCCTCGGCGCAGCCTGGGACTGACCGGCCGGGCGTGGCCTGGCCTGGCCCGGCGTGGCGTGGCCTGGCCTGGCCCGGCCTGGCGTGGCCTGGCGTGGCCTGGCGTGGCCTGGCCTGGCGTGGCCTGGCGTGGCGTGGCCGGGCCCGGTCCAGCCTGGCGCAGCCTGCCAGCGTGGCCCGGCCTGTCTGCGGTGATCGACTCGGGTTCCTGGAAGGCGGGGTGTTGCGGCGGCTCGGACACCCCGGATTCCTGGAACCCGAGTGGATCATGGCAGAGACCGGGGCCGGGGCCGGGGCCGGGGCCGGGGCCGGGGCCGGGGCCGGGGGCCGGGGGTCGGGGGCCGGGGCCGGGGGCCGGGGGTCGGGGGCCGGGGGTCGGGGGTCGGGGTGGCCTGCGGCCTGTGGGCCGGTGTCAGCTGGTGGGCAGGTGGCGCAGGCTGCGGACCTTCCGCCACAGGTCGGCGTCACAGCGACCGGCGCGGTCGGCGAAGTCGGCCGAGCTGATCCGGATCGGCTCGGTCAGGCTCAGGTAGCTGTCGTGCTCGGCGCCGGGATCCCAGTCCCGGGTGGGAATCCGGACGTGGTCGTCGCGGTCGCTCTTGTCCTGACTGGTGATCTTCAGGACGTCGGCGCCCCGGGAGTCGGCGCGCAGCACCAGGCAGGGCCGCACCTTCGAGCCGCTGCCGTCGACGTACGGCACGTCGGCCCACCAGATCTCGCCGGCCGCCGGAGTGCCGGCCGCCCGATCGGTGTCGCGGGAGCGCGGCGTGGTCGCCGGCCGATCGGTGCCGCGTGGCCGCGGCGGGGCGGGACGACGACCACCCGTGCGGGTCGGTGCGCCGCGACCGGGTCGGTCGGCCGAGCGTCGGCTGTTCGCCCGGTGCCGCCAGCTGTTCCACGCCCAGCCGGCGGCCACCGCCAGCAGGATCGCCGCCGCCCAGAGCAGCGCCTCGGTCATCGCCACCTCCGCGTCAGGGCGGCACGCCGGCCGCTTCGTTCGGCGATCCTCGCACGTCGCCGCCCCTGCCGCCCGACGAGACATCGCAGCCCGACGACATCGCAGCCCGACGACATCCCAGCCCGCAGCCGCACGGCCGCTCCCCGCGCGGCTGCGTCGACCGGTCGGCGGCCGGTACGGCGTGGGCGCTCCCGTGAGTTGGGCCGACGACCGGGCCCCTGCTCGGTGATCCACTCCAGATCGCCGGTGTGGGGGCATCCGGGTGCGCGGACACCCCCGTGTCGGCGACCTGGAGTCGATCAACGGCCCGCGAGTCCCGGCGTGCTCCCGGGTGACGCCGATATGTCCGGTTCGGCGGCCTTTGTGCCCCGGGTCGGCAGCCTCTCCTCGGTGCCACCGACCGCGGGGTCGGCGAGTCCGGCGTTGGTTGCCACGTCATCGGCGTTCAGCGGCGTCGATCGTCGCCTCATCGCCGTCCGGGGCGACGCGCGGCACGGGAACGGGCTGCGTGGGGCGTCACCGGTGGCGCAGGTGGGCATCGGATTGTCACCCCGGACCGATACCGTGCCTTAGTAGCGTGATCAGGGAGGTCGCAGGCGTGTCCGAAGGTGGCGGGGTGTCCGAGGAGCAGATCGGTCAACAGGTCAGCCCGGCTCAGGAGGCGGCGGCTGGCGCGGAGCCGACGCCGCAGGCGCGGGAGCGGCACGCCACCCTCAGCCGTGAGCTGACCGAGCATCAATACCGCTACTACGTGCTCGACTCGCCGATCATCACCGACGCCGAGTTCGACAAGCAGTTGCGCGAGCTGGAGGCGTTGGAGGACGAGTTCCCGGCGCTGCGGACGCCGGATTCGCCGACCCAGCGGGTGGGTGGCACGTTCTCCACCGACTTCACCCCGGTCACGCACGCCGAGCGGATGCTCTCGCTCGACAACGCCTTCGCCGACGAGGAGTTGGCGGCCTGGGCCGAGCGGGTCGAGCGGGACGCGGGCGGGCCGGTGCCCTACCTCTGCGAGTTGAAGGTCGACGGTCTGGCGATCAACCTGACCTACGAGGCCGGCCGGCTGGTCCGGGCGGCCACCCGTGGTGACGGCCGCACCGGCGAGGACGTCACCGCCAACGTGCGCAGCATTCGGGACGTGCCCAGCCAGCTCGCGCCGTCCGCCGAGTTCCCGACGGTGCCCGAGCTGCTGGAGGTCCGGGGCGAGATCTACTTCCCGGTGGCCGCGTTCGCCGACCTCAACGCGAGCCTGGTCGAGCAGGGGCGGGCGCCGTTCGCCAACCCGCGCAACGCCGCCGCCGGCAGCCTGCGGCAGAAGGACCCTCGGGTCACCGCCTCCCGACCGCTGCGTCTCGTCGTGCACGGCATCGGCGCCCGCCGCGGGTTCCAGCCCACCGCGCAGTCGGAGTCGTACTCCGCGCTGAAGGCGTGGGGGCTGCCGACGAGCGACCGGTGGCGGGTCGTCCCGGATCTGTCCGGCGTGGCGGAGTACATCGCCTACTACGCCGAGCACCGGCACGACGTCGAGCATGAGATCGACGGTGTGGTGGTCAAGGTCGACCCGGTCTCCATCCAGGGTCGCCTGGGCTCGACCAGCCGTGCCCCACGCTGGGCGATCGCCTTCAAGTACCCGCCGGAGGAGGTCACCACCAAGCTGCTCGACATCGACGTCAACGTGGGGCGCACGGGTCGGGTCACCCCGTTCGCCGTCCTCGAACCGGTGCGGGTGGCCGGCTCCACCGTCGCGCTCGCCACCCTGCACAACGCCCGCGAGGTCGAGCGCAAGGGTGTGCTGATCGGCGACACGGTGGTGGTGCGCAAGGCCGGCGACGTGATTCCCGAGGTGCTCGGCCCGGTGGTCGACCTGCGGCCCGCTGACGCCCGCCCGTTCGTCATGCCGACCACCTGCCCGGCCTGCGGCACCCCGCTCGCGCCGTCCAAGGAGGGCGACGTCGACATCCGGTGCCCCAACACCCGCAGTTGCCCGGCCCAGCTCCGCGAGCGGGTGTTCCACCTCGCCGGTCGTGGCGCGTTCGACATCGAGGTGCTGGGCTACAAGGGCGCGGCGGCACTGCTGGACGCGGAGATCATCGCCGACGAGGGTGACCTCTTCCAGCTCGACGCCGACCAGCTGTCCCGGTCACCGTTCTTCGTCAACAAGGACGGCAGCCTCGGCAGCAACGCGGTCAAGCTGCTCGACAATCTGGCCGTCGCCCGGGAACGTGACCTGTGGCGGGTGCTGGTGGCGCTCTCCATCCGGCACGTCGGCCCCACCGCCGCCCAGGCGCTGGCCCGGCACTTCCGCTCGATGGAGGCCATCGACGCCGCCAGCGAGGAGGAGCTGTCCTCGGTCGACGGGGTCGGGCCGACCATCGCGGCCAGCATCCGGGAGTGGTTCGCCGTGGACTGGCACCGCGAGGTGGTCCGCAAGTGGGCCGAGGCGGGCGTACGGATGGCCGAGGAGGCCGTCGACGAGGGCCCGCGCCCGCTGGAGGGGTTGACCGTCGTGGTGACCGGCACCCTCGCCGGCTTCTCGCGGGACCAGGCCGCCGAGGCCGTGCAGACCAGGGGCGGCAAGGTCAGCGGGTCGGTCTCCAAGAAGACGAGCTTCGTCGTCGTGGGGGACAACCCGGGCTCCAAGGCCGACAAGGCGGCCACCCTCAAGGTGCCGGTGCTCGACGAGGACGGGTTCCGGGTGCTGTTGGAGGCGGGTCCGGACGCCGCACGGGACGTCGCCCGGGTGGAGGGCTGACCGCAGCGGCGTGCCGACGTGGCGGCCCGTCGCGTATACCAACTTAATTACGACTACGACCGATTCGTGACTGTCATACCGGGAAACCCGGGGCTGAGGGCGTTTCATTGGGTCACAGCGTGCTCATCGGCACGTCGACCGTTCCTCGGGAGGTGTGATGGAGGTCGCCGACCCGCGCAACTCCGTCCCACCTGGGCGGGTGACGCCGTTCACCGCCTTCGTCGTCGGCATCCTGGTGGTCGCGGCGCTGACCGCCACGGGTCCACTCACGACGCTCCCCGACGAGCTGCCCCGCCTGCCGGTGGCGTTCTGGACGATGGCCGCCCTCGCGGTGGTCTGCGACGCGCGCCCGTTCGTCCCGCCGGGGCGACGGCAGACCTCGGCGGTCTTCCCGTCCACCTGTTTCACCTTCGCGATCCTGCTCGGTTGGGGGCTCGGCCCGGCGGTGGCGGTGCAGGCCGTCGGGGTGATCGTCTCGGGTTGGCGGATGCGCCACGCCGCCTGGCGGACCGCGTTCAACGTCGGCCAGTACGCCTGCGCCCTCGCCGCCGCGTACGGCGTCATCCAACTCGGGCCGGGCGCCGTCTTCGACGGCGGTCGCCTGCACGCCACCGACGTGGCCGCGGTCGGCGGGGCGACGCTGGCCTGGTTCGTCGTGAACTACGGCCTGGTGAGCTGGGCGGTGCGGCTGCGCTTCGGCGGCCGCTGGTGGCCCACCGTCCGCCAGGGCGTCGGTTTCGAACTGCTCTCCACCGGCTCGCTGCTGCTGCTCGCTCCGGTGCTGGTCGCCGCCGCCCGTCTCAGCGCGGCGCTGATCCCGCTGGTGCTGGTACCGCTCTTCGCCGTCTACCGGATGGCCCGGCTGACCGTCGAGCAGCAGCACCTCGCCGCCGCCGACCCGCTGACCGGGTTGCCCAACCGCAAGGCGCTGCTGGCCGAGGTGGCGGAGCAGGTGCACCTGCACGCCGAGCGGACCGCCCGCGACGAGCCCGGCGGGCACCTGGCGCTGCTGCTCATCGACCTGGACCGCTTCAAGAACGTCAACGACGCGCTCGGGCACGCGGTGGGCGACCGGCTGCTGGTCGAGGTCAGCGCACGGCTCACCGACGTGGAGCCTCGGCCGCAGATGATCGCCCGGCTGGGTGGGGACGAGTTCGCCATCGTGATGACCGGGCTGACCGACGTCAGCCAGGCGCGTGAGCTGGCCGACCGGGTGGTCGGGGTGTTGGCCGAGCCGGTGCCGTTGGACGGGCTGCCGTTGGACGTCGGCGGCTCCATCGGGATCGCCCTCTTTCCGGAGCACGGCGAGGACTTCGCCACCCTGATGCGGCACGCCGACGTGGCGATGTACGACGCCAAGCACCGCAACGACACGGTCGCCGTGTACGCCCCGGAGTCGGACCACAACTCGGCCGAGCGTCTCGGTCTCCTCGCCGACCTCCGCCGGGTGCTGGAATCCGGCCCGTCGGCCGCCGAGCCGGGTGAGTCCGAGCGGACGGCGGACGTACCCCTCGCTGTGGAGGCCGAGGTGCGCGGCGGTGACGGTGCGGCGCTGCCCACTCCGGCGGCGGCCACGGCCACGCCGCATCCGGGCGGTGCGCCGGTGATCGCGCCGGCGTCGTCGGCGGCCGGGCGGTGGTGGGGCCGCCGGCGGCGGGCCGGCACCGAGCTGGTGGACGCCGATGAGCTGATCAACCGGATCGCCACCGGCGCCGACCCGATCCGGGGCCGCAACAGCCGCGCGACGATCCCCGGCACCCGTTCCGGCCCGTTGCGGGACCGGCATGCCGGCGGCCACGGGCGGCGGTCGCCGAATGGCGGTGCGGTGTCGCCGCCGGGCAGGGACCGTCCGGGGCGCGACGGCGGGTCGGTTCCCGAGGCCCAGGCGATCGAGTCGACCGGGTGGGTACGCGACGGCGGCGAGCCGGCCGACGACGCCGGTGAGATCACCATGTATTACCAACCGCAGATCGCCATCGCGACCGGCGAGGTCGTCGGCGTCGAGGCCCTGCTGCGCTGGCGGCACCCGCGCCGGGGCATGGTCGACCCGGAGGAGTTGATCCGGGTCGCCGAGCAGAGCGCGGTGATGCGGCTGCTCACCAGGCGAGTGGTGGACGACGTGGTGGAGCAGCTCGCCAAGTGGTCGGCGGCCGGCATCGGGCTGCGTGCGGCGCTGAACGTCAGCGTGCGCGATCTGCACACCGGCGAGATCGCCGACCAGATCGCCGACCGGCTGGCCCGCTACGGGGTGCCGGCCGAGCGGCTGCAACTGGAGATCACCGAGGGCGCCCTGATGGCCGACCCGCGCCGGGTGTTGGCCACCATCTCCCGGCTGCACCGCATCGGGGTGGCCATCGCGCTGGACGACTTCGGCACCGGCTACTCGTCCCTGCAACATCTGCGCCGGCTTCCGCTGTCCGAGGTGAAGGTGGACCGGTCGTTCGTGCTCGGCATGGCCGAGGACGCCGACGACGCGGCGATCGTCCGGTCGATGATCGAGTTGGCGGGCGCGCTGGGGCTGCGGGTGGTCGCCGAGGGCGTGGAGGACGAGCGGACCTGGCGGATGTTGTACGCGGCCGGCTGCGACGCCGCCCAGGGCTGGTTCTACGCCCGTCCGATGCCCGCCGAGGAGCTGGTCACCTGGCTGGCCCGCTACCGGCCGGTCCGCCCGACGGGTGGCCCGGAGCCGGAGGTCGGCCGCCGGTCGACCCGCTGACCCACCCGAGCAGCCGGCGGAGGGGGCGGAACAATAGACTCGCTCCGGTCACCGCGCGTCACGCCGCACGCGTCGCGCGGCCGGCACACCGCCCGACCAGCAGGACATCAGAAGGGGGCACGGATGGCCGCCATCTCCCGCGAGGAGGTCGCGCACCTGGCGCGCCTGTCGCGGCTCGCCGTCACCGAGGAGGAGCTGGACACCTTCGCCGGCCAGCTCGACGTGATCCTCCAGGCGGTCGCCCAGGTCGGCGAGGTCACCGCCGCGGACATCCCGCCGACCTCGCACTCGGTGCCGCTGACCAACATCTTCCGCGAGGACGTCGTCACGCCGTGCCTGACCCCGCAGGAGGCGCTGTCGGGCGCGCCGGACGCCGAGGACCAGCGGTTCCGCGTACCGCGGATCCTGACCGAGGACGTGGCCTCATGAGCGGACGTGCACGGGCGACTGGCGTCGCGAAGCGGAGCGGAGTGACGGCATGAGCGATCTGACCAGAATGACCGCGACGGAGATCGCCGCGCTGGTCGCCGGCGGCGAGACCTCCGCCGTCGAGGTGACCCGGGCACACCTGGACCGGATCGCCGCGGTCGACGAGCAGGTGCACGCCTTCCTGCACGTCGACACCGACGGCGCGCTCGCCGCGGCCCGCGCGGTGGACGAGCGCCGGGCCGCCGGCGAGGAGTTGGGCCCCCTCGCGGGGGTGCCGGTCGCGGTGAAGGACGTGCTCGCCACCCGTGGCGTGCCGACCACCGTCGGCTCGAAGATCCTGGAGGGCTGGCGCCCGCCGTACGACGCGACGATCGTGCAGCGGTTGCGCGAGGCCGGCACGGTGATGCTCGGCAAGACGAACATGGACGAGTTCGCCATGGGCTCCTCCACGGAATATTCGGCGTACGGCCCGACGCACAACCCGTGGGACCTGAGCCGGATCCCGGGCGGCTCGGGCGGTGGCAGCGCCGCCGCGCTGGCCGCGTACGAGGCGCCGCTGGCGATCGGCTCGGACACCGGCGGCTCGATCCGCCAGCCCGGCGCGGTCACCGGCACCGTGGGCGCGAAGCCCACCTACGGCGGCACCTCCCGCTACGGGCTGGTCGCCTTCTCGTCGTCGCTGGACACGCCCGGCCCGTGCGCCCGTACGGTGCTCGACGCGGCCCTGCTGCACCAGGTGATCGCCGGGCACGACCCGCGTGACTCCACCTCGATCCCGCAGCCGGTGCCGGACGTGGTGGCGGCGGCGAAGCTCGGCGCGACCGGCGACCTGACCGGCGTGCGGCTCGGCATCGTCAGCGAATTCGTCGGCGAGGGCGCCGAGCCGGGCGTGATGGCCGCGTTCCGCGAGTCGGTGGACGCCCTGACCAAGATGGGCGCGGAGGTCGTGGAGATCTCCTGCCCGACGTTCGCCTACGCGCTGCCGGCGTACTACCTGATCGCCCCGAGCGAGTGCTCCTCCAACCTGGCCCGGTTCGACGGCGTCCGGTTCGGCCTGCGGGTCGGCGACGACGGAAACCGCTCGCTGGAGGAGGTCATGTCGCTGACCCGTGAGGCCGGCTTCGGCCCCGAGGTCAAGCGCCGCATCATGGTCGGCACGTACGCGTTGTCGTCGGGTTACTACGACGCGTACTACGGGCAGGCGCAGAAGGTCCGGACGCTGATCACGCGCGACTTCACTGCCGCGTTCGATCGGGTCGACGCGCTGATCTCGCCGACCACCCCGTTCACGGCCTTCCCGATCGGCGCCCGCACCGCCGACCCGTACCAGATGTACCTGGCCGACCTGTTCACCATCCCGACCAACCTGTACGGCGGGCCGGGCATCTCGGTGCCCTGCGGCCTCTCCGAGGGGCTGCCCGTCGGCCTGCAGGTGATGGCCCCGACGATGGCCGACGACCGGATGTACCGGGTCGCCGCCGCGCTGGAGTCCGCGGTCGGCACGTTCACCCCACCGGCACTGTGAGGCAGGAGCCCAGATGACGACGACGCTTCCCGCGTACGACGAGGTCGTCGCACGCTACGAACCGGTGATCGGCCTGGAGACCCACGTCGAGCTGGGCACGAACACCAAGATGTTCTGCGGCTGCCCGACGGACTTCGGCGGCGAGCCGAACACCCGGGTCTGCCCGGTGTGCCTGGGGCTGCCCGGCTCGCTGCCGGTGGCCAACAAGGCGGCCATCGAGGCGATCATCCGGATCGGCCTGGCGTTGAACTGCTCCATCGCGCAGTGGTGCCGGTTCGCCCGGAAGAACTACTTCTACCCGGACATGCCGAAGAACTTCCAGATCAGCCAGTACGACGAGCCGATCTGCGTCGACGGCTACCTGGACGTCGAGGTGGGCGGCGAGACGGTGCGCATCGAGATCGAGCGGGTGCACCTGGAGGAGGACACCGGCAAGACGCTGCACGTCGGTGGCGCGACCGGCCGCATCCACGGTGCGACCGAGTCGCTTGTCGACTACAACCGGGCCGGCATTCCGCTCGTCGAGATCGTCACCAAGCCGATCCCGGGCACCGGCGCGCTCGCCCCCGAGGTGGCCAAGGCGTACGTCACCGAGCTGCGGGACGTGATCCGCACGCTCGGGGTCTCGGACGTGCGGATGGAGGAGGGTTCGCTGCGCTGTGACGTGAACACCTCGCTCAACCTGCCGGGTCAGGAGTGGGGCACCCGCACCGAGACCAAGAACGTCAACTCGCTGCGCTCGGTGGAGCGGGCGGTCCGCTCGGAGATGCTGCGGCAGGCGTCGGTGCTGGACGCGGGCGGCCGGATCACCCAGGAGACCCGGCACTTCCACGAGGACACCGGCGACACCACCCCGGGGCGCTCGAAGGAGACGGCCACCGACTACCGGTACTTCCCAGAGCCGGACCTGGTGCCGATCGCACCGGACCCGGCCTGGGTCGCCGAGCTGAAGGCCGCCCTGCCGGAGCTGCCCCGGGTGCACCGGCGTCGGCTTCAGCAGCAGTGGGGCCTGTCCGACCTGGACATGCAGTCGGTGCTCAACGCCGGCGCGGTCGAGCTGATCGAGGCCACCGTGGCCGCCGGCACCACCCCGGCGGCGGCCCGCAAGTGGTGGCTCGGCGAGCTGTCCCGACGGGCCAACGAGAGCGGCGTGGAGCTGGCCGACATCGGCGCCACCCCCGCCCAGGTCGCCGAGCTGCAGGGCCTGGTCGACGCGGGCAAGCTCAACGACAAGATGGCCCGTACGGTGCTGGAGGGCGTGGTCGACGGTGAGGGCTCGCCCACCGAGATCATGACCAGCCGTGGCCTGGAGGTCGTGTCGGACACCGGCGCGCTCACCGCCGCCGTGGACGAGGCGATCGCCGCCAACCCCGGCATCGCCGACAAGATCCGTAGCGGCAAGGTCGCGGCGGCCGGCGCCCTCGTCGGCGCGGTCATGAAGACCACCCGTGGTCAGGCCGACGCGAAGACCGTCCGTGAGCTGATCCTGGAGCGCCTCGGCGTCCAGGGCTGATCCGCCCGATCGAACACCGCTGGCGCGTGCTGCGCCAGCGGTGTTCGCCGTGCACACCGCATCCCCTCGCGAGGGCGTCAACGGCGACGCCCGGATGGAGCCACCGTGAACCAGCACGACCTCGATGTCCTCGACGAGATCCAGCGGCGGGTGCTCTGGCTCGCCACCCGGATCGTGGACGCCGCCAACCACGACCGGGCCACCGGCGACGGGGTGAAGGTCGGCGGCCACCAGGCGTCCAGCGCGTCCCTCGTCACGGCGATGACCGCGCTGTGGTTCGCGCACCTGGACGCCGAGGACCGCGTCGCCGTCAAGCCGCACGCCTCGCCGGTGTTCCACGCCATCCAATACCTGCTGGGCAACCTGGACCGCTCGTACCTGCCCCGGTTGCGGGCCCGGGGCGGCCTCCAGTCGTACCCGTCGCGCACCAAGGACCCCGACGAGGTGGACTTCTCCACCGGCTCGGTCGGTCTGGGCGCGGCGGCGCCGCTGTTCGCCGCCGCCACCCGCCGCTACATCGACGCGCACTTCGGCGCCCGGCCGCGCTCCCGGTTCGTGGCGCTGATCGGTGACGCCGAGCTGGACGAGGGCAACATCTGGGAGGCCGTCGCCGACCCGGCCACCACCGGGCTCGGCAACGTGATGTGGCTTGTCGACTTCAACCGGCAGTCGCTGGACCGGGTGGTGCCCGGCATCCGGATCAAGCAGTGGCGCGGTCAGTTCGAGGCGGCCGGCTGGCACGTCGTGGAGGTCAAGTACGGCCGCCGGCTCGCCGAGGCGTACGCCCGGCCGGGTGGCGAGGCGCTGCGCGACTGGATCGACGCGATGCCCAACGAGCAGTACCAGTCGCTGTTCGGGTTGGCCGGCCCGGCCCTGCGCAAGCAGTTCCTGGACGGTGCGCCGGCCGAGGTGGGCGCGTTCGTGGAGGGCATCGATGACGAGGAGCTGCGTCCGCTCGTCACCGACCTGGGTGGGCACGACCTGTCCGCGATGCTCGACGCGTACGCCCAGTGCGACGCGGTCACCGACCGGCCCAGCGTCGTCTTCGCGTACACCGTGAAGGGTTGGGGGTTGCCCATCGCCGGCAATCCGCGCAACCACTCGGCGCTGCTCAGCACCGAGCAGGTCGACACGCTGCGGGCCGCGCAGGGCTTGACCTCCGAGACCGAGTGGGACCGTCTCGACCCGGCGTCACCAGCCGGGATCCGGGCCGGCGCCCGCCGGGAGGCGCTGTCCCGCGCGCCGCGCGAGCGCGCGCTGGGGGTCACCGTTCCGGAGAGCACGGGAGTACGCGCCAACAAGCCGATCTCCACGCAGGAGGTCTTCGGTCGGGTGCTGGTGGATCTGGCGCGGGACCGGGAGGTGGGCCGTTACCTGGTGACCACCGCCCCGGACGTGGCCACCTCTACCAACCTGGCCGGGTTCATCAACAAGACCGGGGTGTTCGCCCCCACCGAGCAGCGTTCCTGGACCGAGGACCGGATGCTGCGCTGGACCGAGAGCCCCGGCGGGCAGCACATCGAACTGGGCATCTCGGAGATGAACCTGTTCCTGCTGCTGGGCCAGCTCGGCCTGTCCTGGGACCTGTCCGGGCAGCCGCTGCTGCCGGTGGGCACCGTCTACGACCCGTTCGTGCTGCGCGGCCTCGACGCGTTCCTGTACGGCACGTACTCCGGTTCGCGGTTCGTGGTGGCCGGCACCCCGTCGGGCATCACCCTGGCCCCCGAGGGCGGCGCCCACCAGTCCACGATCACCGCGTCGGTCGGCCTGGAGCTGCCCGGGGTGACGTTCCTCGAACCGGCGTACGCGGGGAGCCTCGACTGGCTGCTCTGCGACGCCCTCGGGCAGATCGCGGGCGGGGCGACCCCGGCCGCGACGGCAGCGCCGACCGAGGACGGCGCGTACTACTTCCGGCTGAGCACCCGACCGCTGGACCAGGCGCCGTTCGAGGCGGCCCGGGCCCGGCTCGGCGACGCGGTGCTGCGCCGGCAGGTGGTCGCCGGGGCGTACCGGCTCGTCGACGCGCACCAGGCGTACCCGCATCTGGTCGACGCCCCGGTCGTGCAGCTCGCCGCGTCCGGCGCGGTGCTGCCGGAGGTGCTGGCCGCCGCGGCGGAGCTGGCCGAGGAGGGCGTCGCCGCGCACGTGGTGGACGTGACCTCGCTGGACCGGCTCTACCGGGCGTGGCAGCGCACCCTGCGTCAGGGCGTACGGACCGCGACCGTGCCCAGCGTGCCGGGTGCCCTGCGGTCCGCGTTCGCCGATCGGGTGCCGGTGGTGACCGTGCACGACGCGGCGTCGCACGCGATGGCCTGGCTCGGGTCGGCGCTCGGTGCCCCGGCGGTGCCGCTCGGGGTGGACGAGTTCGGCCAGTCCGGCAGCGTGGCCGACCTGTACGACCTGCACGACCTGATGCCCGGCAGCATCGTCAACGCCGCCCTGGCCGCGCTCGCCCTCCGCTGACCTTGCCCTCCGCTGACCTTGCCCTCCGCTGACCTCGCCCTTCGCTGACCTTGCCCTCGAGGGGTGCGCTCCGCTCGCTTGCCTGCGTGCGCCGGATCGCGTGCGCCAGCCTTCGTGTCTCACTGCCGCCGCCACTGAGAGTGAGGAGCGTCCGCCTGTCGATGGGGTTCTCTTCGCCCTTTGCTCTGCTTCAATATGCGCAACACCTTGCTGAGCTGCAGAAATTCGGGTGCGCGCAGCTGAGCGGAGTGACCCGACGTAACTGTTGCGTCCGTTGAAGCAGAGCAAAGGCTGCGCAGGCACCGTAGGGCTCGGCTCCGGCTCCGGCTCGGAGGGCTCGGCTCGGGCCGGGCTCCGGCTCGGGCTCCACAGGCGGGTGGGCACCGCCGAGTCGGCGGGTGGGCAGGGGGCAGCTCGCGCTCAGCGGGTCGGGGTGGGGGTGACCGAGGCGGGCGCGCCGGCGCTGGGGTTCTGCACGATGTGGCGTTCCAGGTTGACCTGGGCCTGGCCCGTGCCGCCGACGGTGATGTCGTCGTACGCCTGGAGCATCTTCTGCTGGTCGAAGTAGAGCACTGTCATCGACAGCGGGGTCGGCTTCTCACCCTCCAGGCCGCGCAGCCCGGCCCCGCCGGTCGAGCCCTCCACGAACAGGGCGGTGGGCTGCTGACCGGGTGCCTGCGGCAGCTTGGAGACCTGCCGGGCGTGGGTGTGCCCGGCCAGCACCAGCGGGCAGGTGCCGGCGAGCGGCCCGGCCGACGCCGGGTCGTGCACCAGCGCGATGTTGACCGGCCGGGGCGAGCTGCGCACCGTCGCGGCGAGCTGCGTACCGACCCCGATCACCTGGTTGGCCACCTCCTGGGTCAGCCCGCTGCCGGCCGGTGAGGTGTTCTTGTCCGGGGTGAAGCGCGGGTCGCCGATGCCGGCGATGGTCAGCCCGGCGACCGTGGTGGTCGAGTTGTTCAGCACGATCGCGTTCGGCTGGCGGGCCACCGCCGCGGCGGTCTTGCCCGAGTCGTGGTTGCCGCGGATGAACACGTACGGCTTCTTGAGCAGGCTGATCGAGCCGACGAAGGACGCCTCCGGCTCGCTGCCCCAGTCGGTGATGTCCCCGGTGTCGATGACCACGTCGATGCCGAACTGCTCGACCACCGTGCGGATCAGCTGCCAGCCGGTCGGGTTGAGGTGCATGTCGGAGACGTGCAGGACCCGGGTGGTGCCGGGCGCCGGCTCCAACACCGGCAGCGCCGACACCGTCGTGTAGAGCTGGCTGACGTTGCCGACGATGCGTTGCAGCTGCTCGGCGTACTTGGTGTAGTCGTTGGCGATGCGGCGGGCGTCGCCGACGATGGCGGGGGCGTTGACCAGCAGGCCCTCGTAGCGCGGCTCCTCGATCGCCTGGGGGCGCAGGGTCGCCGCGGCGGTGCCGAGGCTGCCGGCGGTGACCAGCAGCGCCAACCCGCCCGCCCAGGCGGTACGCCGCACATCGCGGAAGATCAACCCGGCCAGGATGAGGGTGACCAGCACCGCCGACGCGAGGGTCCGCAGGCCCAGCCGCATCACCCCGGAGCGGACGTCCTCCACTGCGCTCTGGCTGGCTCGGTTGATGCTCGCCGGGTCGTCGAGCAGCGCCTCGGTGCGCCCCTGGTCCAGCGCGCCCAGCCGCACGGTGAGGTGGGTCGGCCCGCTGTGGCTGTCGAGCAGCAGGGCGCCGAGCGGTGGCACGTCGATGGTCGTCCCGCCCTCGCGGGCCGGGGAGAGGGTGAGGTTGGCCCGGAACGGCCCGATGTCGGTGTCCACCCGACCACCGGCCAGCACCCCGAGCACCGCCCCGGCCAGGGCCACCATGAGCACGGCGAGGATCACGCCCGTGCGCCGCACCGGTCCACCGGGCCGGCCGATCCGCCGGCGCGACGGCCGCGACGGCTCGCCGCCGGTCACCGGGTCGCCCCGGTCCTCGGCGTCGTCGTGCTGCTCGTCGCGTTGCCCGTCCATGCTGAGATTCTGACCTGCCCGCCCAAAGATCTTGGCAAACCTGCGCGGAAGGTGACGCAGGTCAGCTGCGACCGCCGTCGCCGCCGGCGAAGACCACCCGCAGGAGGCGGTCGTCGTCGGCCGCCGGATCACCCCGCCCGTCGTGGTTGGAGGTGCTCACCCAGAGCGAACCGTCCGGCGCGGCGGCCACCGCGCGCAGCCGGCCGTACCGGTTGGTGAGCAGATCGCTGGGCTGCCCGAGCAGCGTGCCGGTGTCGGTCAACTCCATCACCCAGAGCCGCTTGCCGCGCAGGCAGCCGGTGACCAGCAGCCGGTCCGTCGCGGCCAGCCCGGAGCAGGACGCGTCGGACGTCGCCCACTGCGTGATCGGGTCGGTGAACCGCTTGTCGCCGGCCCGCCCCTCGACCTCCGGCCAGCCGTAGTTGCCGCCCTTGGTGATCTGGTTGATCTCGTCCCAGGTGTTCTGGCCGAACTCGACGGCGTACATCCGCTTGGCGTCGTCCCAGGCGAAACCCTGCACGTTGCGGTGACCCAGCGACCAGACCGGGGAACCGGGGTACGGATTGCCCGGCGCGGGCTTGCCATCGGCGGTGATCCGCAGGATCTTGCCGCCGAGGCTCTTCGTGTCCTGCGCGTTCGGGCGCTCGCCCGCGTCGCCCGTGCTGACGTAGAGCTGGCCGTCCGGGCCGAAGCCCAACCCGCCACCGTTGTGCACGTTCGCCTTCGGGATGCCGGTGAGGATCGGGCTGGGTTGCCCGCCGAGTTGCAGGCGGGCGACCCGGTTGTCCTGCTCGGCCGTGTAGTAGACGAAGACCGTCCGGTCCCGGGCGTAGCCGGGGGAGACGGCGATGCCGAGCAGGCCACCCTCGCCCGCCGCCGCCACGTCGCTGATCGTCTGCACGACCCGGACCCGCAGCCCGTCCGGGCCGGAGTCCGGGCCGACCTGGAGAATCCGGCCGCTGTCCCGTTCGGTGACCAGCGCGCCGCCGTCGGGCAGGAACGCGATGGCCCACGGCACCCGCAGCCCCTTGGCCAGGACGGTTGCCACCGCCTGCTGGCCCGCGCCGCCAGGGCTCGCCGGCGCCGACGGGGTCGGCAGGTTGGGCGGCTCACCGGCCGGGTCGGGCTCCGGCTCGCCGAAGCTGCAACCCGTGGCGAGCAGCAGCGTCGCGCAGGACGCCGCGAGGACCACCCGGAGGCGGCGGACGCGAGGGTACGGGAGACGGGCTCTCACCCGGCCCAGGGTAGCCCGCCGGACTGCCCGGCCGGGCCCGCGACACGTGGGCCTCGGCTCGTGCCGCAACCGCTCAGCGGGCCCGGACGGCCAGCAGCGCCGTGTCGTCCTCGCGGTGCTGGATCGAGGCGAGCAGCAGGTCACACAGGTCGTCGAGGGGGACGTTGTCGGTGCCGGTCAACCGGTGCACCAGCTCGGCGAGCCCGTCGTCGATGGACCGGTCCCGACGCTCGATCAGCCCGTCGGTGTAGAGCAGCAGCGTGTCGCCGGTGGCCAGGCTGGTCGAGTGGCTGGTCCGCGGCGTGGGCCGGGCCAGGCCGAGCAAGGGCTCCGGTGTCGCTTCGAGGACCTCCACCGCACCGCCGGCCCGCACCACCAGGGCCGGCGGGTGCCCGGCGTTGCACCAGGTCACCTCGCGGACGCCGGAGCGCCGGCCACAGATGCGCACCAGCGTCGCGGTGGCCGCGATGGGCAGCCGCAGGCCACGGATGGCGCTGTCCAGGTGGCTCATCAGCGCTCCGACCGCGTCCGGCCGGCCGAACGCGTTGCCACGCACCAGGTTGCGTAGCTGGCCCATGGTCGCCGCCGCCTCGATGTCGTGCCCGGCCACGTCCCCGATAGCCGCGATCAGGTCACCATCGGGTTGCACGAAGGCGTCGTACCAGTCGCCGCCCACCTCCACCCGGTCGGCCGCCGGCTGGTAGCGGGCCGTCAGCTCCAGCTCCGTCACGAGCGGCAGCCGCGGCAGCATGCTGTGTTGCAGCACCTCGGCGACGTGCCGCTGCTCCCCGTACATCGAGCTGTTGCCGACGGACTGCCCGGCCCGGCGGCCGATGTCCACGGCGGTGAGCAGGTCGCGGTCGTCGAACTGCTGACGGTCGGGGGCGTTGACCAGGGTGATCGCGCCCAGCACGGTGCCCCCGACGGCCCGCACCGGCACGCTGAGGTAGGAGGCGATGCCCAGCCGCTCGGCGATCGCCGACATCTCCGGATCGGTGGTGCCCCGGGCCACGTCGGTCAGCGACGCCACGCCGCCGAGCCGCGGTTGGCCGGTGCGCAGCACCGCCCGGATGATGGACTCCTGGCTCAGCCCCGTCCGCAGCAGCTCGGCGAAACGGTCGACGTCCGGCGTCCGGGCCGGGTCGCGGTGCACCGCGACCACCTCCCGGGGCTGTCCGGATGGCCCGACCAGCGTGAGCAGGCACCAGTCGGCGAGCAGCGGCACCATGGTGGCGGCGAGCCGGCGCAGCGAGGTGCCCACGTCCAGCGTGCCGGCGAGCGTCTCGCTCACCCCGGCCAGCAGCTCCAGCCGCTCATGCGCCCGGACGACCCGCCGCCGCGCCTCCTGCGCGCCGTCCAGCGCGATCCGCAGTCGCAGCTCCGACGAGCAGGCGGCGGCGAGGTCGGCAAGCGTCCGCAGCTGCCCGGCGGTCCACGCCCGGGGCTTGTTGTCGATGGCGCACAGCGAGCCGAGCACCCGGCCGGAGAGGTCGGTCAACGGCATCCCGGCGTACGCGACGACGCCGAGGTCGTCGATGGCCAGGTTGTCGCGTACGCGGGGGTAGAGCCGGGCGTCCGGCAACACCATCGGCACCTCGATGTCCACCACGTGCTGGCAGAACGAGTGGCTCAACGGGGTCTGCCGCCGCTGCGACCACGGCTCCGGCAGACCCACCGCGCCCGGGAAGAACTGCCGGTCGGCGGAGACCAGGGAGACCAGCGCGACCGGAACCTCCAGCAGGTCACTGACCAGCCGGGCGAACCGGTCGAACGCCTCGTCCGGTACGGCGTCCAGGCCCGTGTCGGCCAGCGCACGCAGCCGCGCCGCGTCGCCGAGCGCCGGGGGTGGGGCGGTCGAACGTCGCGGGCTGGCGGGGGAGCCGTCGGTCATCGAGCACCTGTCTGCCGGGGCGGGGGCCGACCGGCCCTCCGACCCTTGGTTATACCTCGTCATGGCCGGGACCGAACATCGGTGTGCCGAGTCTCGCCCGCCCCGCCGCCGCGCGCCATCCCCCGTGACGCCGGATCGCCGCCGTGCCCGCACCGGCCGTCGCGCCGGAGGCTATCGTCGGCGGACGTGAAGGTATGGATCCCGCATCCGGCCGGCCTGAACCTCGTCGGCGAGCTGCCCCCGGACGTGACGGTGGAGGTCGCCGAAACCGCCGACCGGTTGCCGTCCGCCCCGGCCGACGTCCGTTTCTGGGTACCGCCGTTCCTGAGCGGGTCGGACGCGACCGCGCTGCTGCACCAGCTCCCCGATCTGGAGGCGGTGCAGCTGCTCTCCGCCGGGGCGGACGCCTGGGTCGGCCGGATGCCGGAGGGGGTCACGCTCTGCGACGCCAGGGGGGTGCACGACCCGTCCACCGCCGAGTGGGTGGTCACCGCGATCCTCGCCCAGCTGCGGGCCTTCGGAGCCTTCGCCCGCGCGCAGGCCGAGCGGCGGTGGGCGTACGACGGCAACGCGCCGACCGACGAGCTGACCGGCAAGCGGGTGCTGATCGTCGGGGCCGGCTCGATCGGCACCGCGGTGCGCGACCGGCTCGCGCCGTTCGAGGTGAGCTTCACCCTGGTCGCCCGGACGGCCCGGCCCGAGCAGGGGGTGTACGCCGTCGCGGAGCTGCCCCGACTGCTGCCCGACGCCGACGTGGTGGTCGTGCTGGTGCCGCTCACCGACCAGACCCGCGGCCTGATCGACGAGGACTTCCTGGCCGCGATGCCCGACGGGGCGCTGCTCGTCAACGCGGCCCGCGGTCCGGTGGCTCGTACCGAGGCGCTCGTCGCCGAACTGGCCACCGGTCGGATCTCGGCCGCGCTGGACGTCACCGACCCGGAGCCGCTCCCCGCCGACTCCCCGCTGTGGACGATGCCGAACGTGCTGCTCACCCCGCACGTGGCCGGGTCGGTGCGAGGGCTGCTGCCGCGCGCGTACCGGCTGGTCGGCGACCAGGTGCGGCGGTTCGCCGCCGGTCAGCCGCTGATCAACACGGTGGTCGACGGCTACTGACCGGGCCGCGCGGTCCGGCCCGGGCTCACGGGCCGGGTGTTTCGGCGGCCTCGTCCCGCAGTGTCTGGCCGGTGGCCGAGACCAGTCGGGGCAGGTCGGTGCCGCGGACCGCCGGCAGACCGACCTGCTGGCCGTCGTCGAGGCGGGCGACGACCCGCCCGCGCGCGTCGGTGGCCAGCTCGACGACCCGGTCCCAGTCGATCCGACGTTGCCCGAACAGCGCCCGCAGGCGCAGTTCCCGGGAGTCGGCGTCGGTGCCGGCCCGCCAGGCCCACACCCCGACGGCGAGCGGGACGAGCAGCACCGGCAGCAGGTACGCCCGGGCGTTGGCCAGCGGCAGGGCGCCGATGAAGGCGATGACGGCGGCGGCCAGGATGGCTTGGTTGTACCGGAAGCGGACCGTGTCGGGCGTACTCACCCTGCGATGATCCCACCCCTGGTCGACGCGGGTCGCGGCGGGCGGCGCACGGAGCCCCGGACGCCGTACAGTGACACGGGTCACTGCTTCAGGCCGGTGACCGACGCGTAACCAATCTGGTCGCCGGTCGTTCCCCACTGTTGGGCAGCGGACCCGCAACGTCCGCCGCCCCGCACCGCCGCACCGCCCCGTGCCCCCTCACGAAGGCGACCGCCGTGCTCCTCGCGTACCCGTTCCATGTTCTCGTCTCCCGCCGGGCGACCCCGGAGGTCGCCGTGTCCACGGCCGTGGCGCTGCTCGTCCTCGTCGGGGCCGCCGATCTGGTCCCGACCCCGGTGGTGATCGCGTTGTCCGGCGGCGCGGGCGCCACCCTCGCCGGCGTACGACTCTCCCGGCTCGCCAGCCACCGATCCAGCGAGCCGCCGTCCACCGACCCCCCGTGGCGGGCGGCCGCCGTACTGCTCGACGCGGCGGTGGTGGCGGCCGGGTGCGTCGCCGCCGCGCTGCCGCTGGTCGACGCCGGGCACCGCGCTGCCGCGCTGCTCGGATCGCTGACCGTGGCGGTCCTGTCCGTGGCCGGGCTGCTTCGGCTTCCGGCTCGTCCGCCGGGGGCGGCGCGGCTGCGAGGGCTGGTCGAGGCGACCGGCCCGACGCTCGTTCTGACCCTCGCCGGCTGGTTGCTGCTCCCTTTCGACACCCTGCCGGCACCGGCCCGGCTGGTCGCGGCGCTGGTGCTCGGAGGGCTGGGCATGGCCGCGCTCAGCGCGTTCACCGGGTCCGGGCGGCGCTCGGGCGGCGCGGTCTGCCGGGGCGGAGTCCTGCTCACCCTGGTCGGGCTGGCGCTGCTGACGGTCCTGCCACCCGTCCCGACGGGCCGGGCGGCGCTGCTGGCGGTGCCGCCGCTGGTGCTCGGGATGCTGCTGACCGCACTCGGCGCGAAGTCCGCGGTGGCGACGGCCAGCGCGCAGCCGGTGACCGGCCCGCCCGCCGCGACCTGGCCACGGGTGGTGCTTCCGGCGTCGGTGCTGCTGCTGGCGGCGGGCCTGCAGGTTGTATCCGGCCGCACTCCGGACCGGACGAGTGTGCTGCTCGCCCTGGCGGCGGTGCCACCACTGGTCCTGCGGGAGCTGCTGCGCGGCGGCGACGCGGGCGCCGGGGAGCGACACGCCGCGCACCGCCGACGCGCCGACCACGCGGTCCGGCGCCGCCGGTCGGCGCAACCGCCCTTTCCCGGTACGACCGAGGGTGCGCCCGCGCACGACAGGTGCCCCGACGCCGCGCCGTGGCCGTCCGACGGGGGCGCGACCGCCATCTCCGGCGTCGACGAAGCCTGGCCCCCCGACGGTGGTGCCGCCGCGACGACCGGCCTCGACGCGGGTGTCGCCTGGTCGACGTTCGACCACCGGTCCGGATCGGCCGGGGAGCGGGCGGCGCTGCTGGACGCCCTCGCCGCCATCGGCGACGTGCCCGCGCCGGCCGGTGCGCTGCTGCTGGTGGAGCTGCACGGTGCGGACGGGCTCGGCCCGGTGGCGCGCGAGGACGTGCTGGCCGAGGCGGTCCTGCGGGCCCGCGCGGTCGTCGGGCCCGACGACCTGGTGACCGGCTGCACCGGCACCGGCTTCGCGGTGGTCACCGGCGCCGGGCCGGTGCTGGCGTACGCGCTGTGCACCCGGCTGCTGACCGCGCTCACGCCGCCGTACCAACCGGCCGGGTCGGTGCTGCGCGTGCAGGCGAGCATCGGGCTGGCCGAGGTGAGTGGATCCGGACCGGCCGACGTGCTCCGTCAGGCCGAGCTGGCCCGGCGGCGGGCGGTGCAGCTCGGCCGGGACCGGGTCGAGTGGTACGACGCGTTCCTGGAGGAGCAGTTGGTGCGCCGGCTCGACCTGGAACGTGAGCTGCCCGGCGCGGTGGCGCGGGGCGAGCTGGACCTGGTCTATCAGCCGGTGCTCGACCTGACCGACCGGCAGCCGGTGGGCGCCGAGGCGCTTCTGCGCTGGCGCAGCCCGGTGCTGGGCACTGTGCTTCCGGCCGAGTTGCTGCCGGTCGCCGAGGATCTGGATCTGGTCGGCGAGTTCGAGTGGTGGGTGCTGGACCGGGCCTGCCGGCAGTTGGCCGACTGGTCGGCGGGCCCCCGTGAGCTGTGGATGGCGGTCAACGTGACCACCCGGGAGCTGACCGTCCCCGACTTCGTGCAGCGCACCGCCGCGGTGCTGGCCGCGTACGGGGTGTCGCCGGAGCGGCTGGTGGTGGAGGTGGCCGAGCCGAGGATCGGCGCTGACCTGTCGACGGTGGTGGCCCGGCTGGCGGGGCTCCGGTCGCTGGGCGTCCGCACCGCGCTTGACGACTTCCGGGCCGAGCATGCGTCCCTGGCGCAGCTGCGCCGCCTGCCGATCGACCTGCTGAAGGTGGGCCCCGAGCTGGTGGGGGCGCAGCCGGCGGGGCAGCCGCCGCTGATCGACGTCGTGGTCAGCGTGGGCGAGCGGTTGGGTGTGGAGATCGTCGCCGAGGAGTTGGAGTCACCGACCCAGGTCGAGGGGGCGCGTCGGGCCGGCTGCCGCTACGGGCAGGGCTTCGCGCTGGCCCGTCCGGCCACCGCCGAACGGGTCGAGGCGTACTTCGAGGAGTTCCCCTCGGCTTCCCGCTGAGTCACTGAACCGGTTCACTTCCCGCGTGGCGGCGCCGTGCTGCCGCGCGGGGTCAGCTGGGGGCTCTCGTCCTGCACGCGCGTCGCCGGCTGCCCCCCGATGACGGCGAGCAGGTGGCGGGCGGCGTGCGCGCCGTACGCGGGGATGTCGCGGCCCAGCGCCGTCAGGGGCGGGTGCACCAGCCGGCACAGTGGCGAGTCGTCCCAGGCCACGATGGACAGGTCGTCCGGCACGGTGAGGCCCATCTCCTGGGCGACCGAGAGCCCGGCGACGGCCATCACGTCGTTGTCGTAGATGACCGCCGTGGGCCGCGCGGCGGAGCTGAGGAGTCGGCGGGTGACCCGCCCACCCTCCTCGCCGCTGTAGTCGGAGAAGACGGTGACCGCCTCGGCCAGGCCGAGGCGCTGGCACACCGCCGCGAAGGCGTCGGTACGGATCTCGGTGTGTCGCAGGTCGGGCAGGCCGCCGACGCGGGCGATGCGGCGGTGGCCGAGCGCCACCAGATACTCCACCGCCTCGGTCAGCGCGACCGCGTCATCGGACCAGAGGCTGGCCAGCTCGCCGGTGCCGCCCGGCCCGCCGATCACCACGGCCGGCAGTTGGAGCTGTTGCAGGGCGGCGATGCGGCGGTCGTCGGTGTGCAGGTCGCAGACGAGCACCCCGTCCACCCGGCGCTCGCCCCACCAACGCCGGTACACCGCGATCTCGGCGTCGTGGTCGGCCACCACCTGCAGGGTCAGCGCGTACGAGCGGGCCGAGAGTTCGGCCTCCACGCCACTGATCAGCGCCATGAAGAACGGCTCGACGCCCAGCGTCCGGGCCGGCCGGCACAGGGCCAGACCGACGGCGCCGGCGGTGGCGGCGGAGAGCGCCCGCGCGGCGCTGCTCGGGCTGAATCCGATCTCGGTCGCGATGGCGAGGATGCGCTGCCGGGTGGCCTCCGACACCCCGGGCTGCCCGTTCAGCGCGTACGACACGGCACCCTTGGACACGCCCGCGCGACGGGCGACGTCGGCGATTGTCGGCCGCTTCACCGGCGTGCTCCTCCACTCTCGCCCCGGGTCGGGGGTCGGCTGACTGCCACGGCCGAGGCCGGCCCGTGGCCTCCGTTGGCGGCCTCAACCTAGCGCAGCCGGCGTCGTCGACCGACGGCGACCGCGCATCGTCCCGAAACGGCTGCGCCCGGCGAAAGCTTGCCCGGTTCAGCGTACCCGTGTGGGAGGGCGCTGGGCTGTCCCGAGCCCGCCGGAAACTGTGGGAGAACGCGCTCCACCACGCATGATCGCGCTCCCACACGCCGCATTGCGCATCCACGCTCGTCGCGGTTCACCACCCGTTGACACTCCTGGAACCGGACCGTACGGTGACGGAACTTATCCGGTTCAGTCAACGTCTCTCGATGTCGGGAGCGTTTCCATACCTTCGGAGGGATGACATGAAACGGTCCTGGACCCGGTGGGCCCGCACGGTCGTCGCAGGTGCCGTCGGCCTCGCCCTGGTCGCCGCGTGCAGCGGCAGGAGCGGGCAGGAATCCGACGCGGCCGACGGGCAGGTCACCCTGAAAATCAACTTCTGGGGTGACTTCGGCCTTCAGGACCTCAAGACGAAGTACGAGGCCGCCAACCCCAACGTCAAGATCCAGCTCAACTCCGGCGAGTACAACGCCCAGCACGAGGACCTGCAGAAGAAGCTCGTCGCCGGCTCCGGCGCACCGGACATCGCGGCCATCGACGAGGGCTTCATGGTCCAGTTCCGCGGCCAGTCGGACAAGTTCGTCAACCTGCTCGACAAGGGTGCCGGTTCGTACGAGAGCAAGTACCTGCCCTGGAAGTGGAAGCAGTCGCTGTCGGCCGACGGCAAGACCCAGATCGGCCTCGGCACCGATACCGGCGGCCTGGCCATGTGCTACCGCACCGACCTGTTCAAGGCCGCCGGCCTGCCCACCGACCGCGACCAGGTATCCGCCCTCTGGCCCACCTGGGACAGGTTCATCGAGGTCGGCCAGCAGTACACCGGAAAGACCAGGAAGAAGTTCATCGACGCCGGCACCAACCTGTTCAACCCGATCCTCGGCCAGCAGCCCGTCGGCTTCTACAACGAGCAGGACCAGCTCCAGATGGAGCAGGGCCCGAAGGTCGCGTTCGACTACACCACCAAGGCCATCGACGCCGGGCTCTCGGCCAACCTGGTCAGCTTCCAGGCCGACTGGGACAAGGGCTTCACCAGCGGCGCCTTCGCCGTCCTCGCCTGCCCCGCGTGGATGCTCGGCCACATCAAGGACACCGCCCCCGGCACCCAGGGCAAGTGGGACATCGCCGCGGTGCCCGGCGGTGGCGGCAACTGGGGCGGCTCGTTCCTGACCGTCCCCAAGCAGGGCAAGCACGTCGACGAGGCGTACAAGCTGGTGGAGTGGCTGGTCCAGCCGGAGCAGCAGATCGAGATCTTCAAGAAGGTCGGCAACCTGCCCTCGCAGCCGGCCCTCTACAGCGACCCGGCCATCGCCGAGTTCAAGAACCCGTTCTTCACCAACGCGCCGGTCGGGCAGATCTTCCCGAAGATGGCGCAGGGCCTGACCCCGCAGTACCTGGGCAGGAAGAACGGCCCGACCCGGGTCGCGGTGGAGAACGTGATCCGCCGGGTGGAGAACAAGTCCCTCAGGTCCGACGCCGCCTGGGCGGAGGCGGTCAAGGAGGCCGAGAAGGCCAGCAGCTCCTGAGCCCGCTGCGGAGGCGGGCCGGACACGGCCCGCCTCCGCGCAGTCGTACCCCTGTCTCTTCGGCCCTGGAGTGCCCCGATGTCCACGACCCGCGCCGCGCCCGAGCCGTCGGCCCGACCAGCCGCCGGGCGGCACGGCCACGACACCGGCCCGGCCCGCCCCCGACTCGCCTGGCGCGACCGGCTGCACCGGTTCGACTCGCGCTACATGCCGTACGTGCTGATCGCGCCCTTCTTCCTGCTCTTCCTGGCGTTCGGGCTGTTCCCGCTGATCTTCAACGGCGTGGTGGCCCTACGGAACTACCGGCTGGACGACCCCGACGCGACCGGCTGGGCGGGGCTGGGCAACTTCCAGCAGCTGCTCGGCGACGAGGACTTCTGGAACGCCCTCTACAACACCTTCGGCATCTTCCTGCTGTCCTCGGTGCCCCAGCTGCTGCTCGCGCTGATCGTGGCGTCCCTGCTCAACCGGCGGCTGCGGGCGCAGACCTGGTGGCGGGTGGGCGTGCTGCTGCCGTACGTCACACCGATCGTCGCCTCGACGATGGTGTTCAGCGTCTTCTTTTCCCGCGACTTCGGGATGGCCAACTGGGCGCTCGGCCTGTTCGGTGTCGGCGGTGACGACCCGATCGACTGGCGGGCCGACAAGGTGCACTCCTGGATCGCCATCGCCACGATGGTCAACTGGAAGTGGATCGGCTACAACGCGCTGCTCTACCTGGCCGCCATGCAGTCCATCCCGCGGGACGTCTACGAGGCCGCGGCGGTCGACGGCGCCGGCCCGTGGCGGCAGCTCTGGCGGATCACCGTGCCGATGATCCAGCCGGTCGTCGTGTTCACCGTCATCCTGTCCACCATCGGCGGGTTCCAGCTCTTCGTCGAGCCCATGCTGTTCGACCTCCAGGCTCAGGCCGCCACCGGCGGGCCGAACGGCGAGTGGCAGACCATCGCCCAGCTGATCTACAAGGTCGGCTGGAAGGACCTGAATCTCGGGTACGCGGCCGCGATGAGTTGGGCACTCTTCCTGATCATCCTGGTCGTGGCCGGGATCAACACCCTGCTGACCAACCGACTCTCCGGAGGGCGATCCAGGTGAGCGCCGTCGACACCGCACCGCCCCGCCCGACGGCCGCGAAGAGCCGCCGACGGGCCGCCCTGATGGGCCGCGCCCCGCAGGAGACCCCGGCCGGCCTCGGCACGTACCTGCTGCTCGCCACCACCATGCTGTTCGCGGCGTTCCCGCTGTACTGGATGTTCGTCATCGCCACCAGCGACGACGAGGCGCTGGCGCAGCTCCCGCCGACGGTGATCCCCGGTGACCGTTTCCTCGTCAACCTCGACGAGGTCTTCTCCCTGCAGGACGTGTACTTCGCCGCGTCGCTGGTCAACAGCGTCATCGTCGCGACCGTGGTGACCGCCTCGATGCTGTTCTTCTGCTCGCTCGCCGGGTTCGCGTTCGCCAAACTGCGCTTCGCCGGCAGCCGGTGGCTGATGCTGTTCGTGGTGCTCACCCTCACCGTGCCCAATCAGCTCGGCGTCGTCGCGCTCTACATCGTCATGGGCAAGCTGGGCTGGAACGGCACCCTGCTGGCCGTGATCGCGCCGGGCCTGGTCACCGCCTTCGGCGTCTTCTACATGCGGCAGTTCATCCTCAACACCGTGCCCGACGAGCTGATCGAGTCGGCGCGGATGGACGGGGCCACCACCATGCGGGTCTACCGCTCCATCGTCCTGCCGGCGATCCGACCGGCCCTCGCGGTGCTCGGCCTGCTCACCTTCGTGGCAACCTGGAACGACTTCCAGTGGCCGCTGATCACCCTGAGCGGCACCGACTTCCCGACCTCGATGGTGGCCATCTCCGACCTGGCCAGCGGCAACTACGTCATCTACCGTCGGGTGCTCGCCGGGGCGTTCGTGGCGACCATCCCCCTACTGATCATGCTGTTTCTCGGTGGACGACAGATCGTCCGCGGAATCATGGAAGGCGCGGTGAAGTCTTGAGTCGACAGGCACTCCACGACGGCTGGACCATGCGGGCGGCACCCGGAGCGCAGGTGCCGGCCGCGATCGCCGGGCAGGCCGTGCCGGCGACCGTGCCCGGTTGCGTGCACACTGACCTGCTCGACGCCGGGCTGATCCCCGACCCGTACCTCGACGACAACGAGCTGTCCCTGGCCTGGATCGGGCGCACCGACTGGCACTACCGAACGACCTTCCGCCGCCCACCCGGCGACCACGACCGGGTCGACCTGGTCTGTGCCGGCCTGGACACGGTCGCCGCCATCAGCGTCAACGGGGTCGAGGTCGGCCGTACCGAGAACATGCACCGCGGCCACCGCTTCGACGTCTCCTCGCTGCTGCGCGACGGCGACAACGACCTGGCCGTCGCGTTCGACTCCGCCTACCGCTACGCCGAGGCGCAGCGTGACCGCCTCGGCGACCGCCCCAACGCGTATCCGGAGCCCTTCCAGTTCGTCCGCAAGATGGCCTGCAACTTCGGCTGGGACTGGGGGCCCACGCTGGTGACCGCCGGCATCTGGCAGGACATCGGCCTGCACGCCTGGTCCACCGCCCGGCTGGCCACCGTCCGCCCGCTGGTCACCCTCGCCGGCCGTGACGGCCGGGTCGACGTGCACGTCGAGGTCGAGCGGGTCGCGGCCGTCCCGCTGACCGTGCGCGCCACCGTCGCCGACGCCCACGCCGAGGTGGTCGTCCCGGCCGGGCAGCGCACGGCCGTGCTGAGCCTCACCGTCCGCGAGCCCGCGCTGTGGTGGCCACGGGGGTACGGCGAACAGGCCCGCCACCTGCTGGAGGTGACCCTGCACGCGCCGGACGGCGAGACCCTGGATGGCTGGTCGCGGCGGGTCGGCTTCCGCTCGGTGCGACTGGACACCACCCCCGACGAACACGGCACCCCGTTCGTGCTGTCGGTCAACGACGTTCCGGTCGTCGTGCGCGGCGTGAACTGGATCCCCGACGACGTGTTCCCCACCCGGATCACGCGGGATCGGCTGGCCGGGCGGTTCGACCAGGCGATCGGGGCCAACGTCAACCTGCTGCGCGTCTGGGGCGGCGGCCGGTACGAGTCGGAGGACTTCTACGACCTCGCCGACGAACGCGGGCTGCTCGTCCAACAGGACTTTCTCTTCGCCTGCGCCGCGTACCCCGAGGAGGAGCCGTTCGCCAGCGAGGTCGCCGCCGAGGCCGCCGAGCAGGTGACCCGCCTGACGCCCCACCCGTCGCTGGTCCTGTGGACCGGCAACAACGAGAACATCTGGGGCTGGCACGACTGGGACTGGCAGGAACCCCTGGCGGGCCGCACCTGGGGACGCGGCTACTACCTCGACGTCCTGCCCCGCATCGTCGGCGAGCTGGACCCGACCCGCCCGTACTGGCCGGGCAGCCCCTGGTCGGGCACCGAGACGATCCACCCCAACGACCCGGCGCACGGCACCACCCACATCTGGGACGTGTGGAACACCGACGACTACCAGAAATACCGGGAGTACGTCCCGCGCTTCGTCGCCGAGTTCGGCTACCAGGCCCCACCGGCGTACGCCACCCTGCGCCGGGCGCTGAGCGACGAACCCCTCGCCTCCGACTCGCCCGGCATGACCCACCACCAGAAGGCCGCCGACGGCGACGCCAAGCTCCAGCGAGGCCTGGACGCGCATCTGCCCGCCCCGGCGGACTTCGACGACTGGCACTACCTGACCCAACTCAACCAGGCGCGGGCCATCCAACTGGGGGTCGAGCACTTCCGGTCGCACCGGGACGTCTGCGCCGGCACCATCGTCTGGCAGCTCAACGACTGCTGGCCGGTCACCTCCTGGTCGGCCGTCGACGGCGACGGCCGCCGCAAACCCCTGTGGTACGCGCTGCGTCACGCGTACGCCGACCGGTTGCTCACCGTGCAACCTCGCGACGGCGGGCTGGCCCTGGTCGCGGTGAACGAGACAGCCGAGGCATGGAGCGCGCCGGCCACGGTCACGCGTGCCACCCTCACCGGGGAGCCGAGGGCGAAGACCTCGGTCGACCTCGACGTCCCGGCGTACTCGGCGGTGGTGCTGGCGCTGCCGGCGGAGCTGGCGCGGCCGGACGAGAGCCGCCGTGAGCTGCTGGTCGCGGAGGCTGGCGACGCCGTGGAGCGGGCGCTGTGGTTCTTCGCCGAGGACCGGGACGTGGAGTGGCCGGCGCCGGCCTGGGACGCGACCGTCGAACCGGTCGACGGCGGTCAGCGGGTACGGGTGACGGCGGGTACGGTGCTGCGCGACCTGACCCTCTTCCCGGACCGGCTGGACCCCGCGGCCACTGTGGACGAGGCCCTGGTCACGCTGCTGCCCGGCGAGACGGTCACGTTCACCGTGCGGTCCGGGGCTCCGCTGGACACCGTTGCGTTGACGGCGCGCCCGGTGCTGCGCTGCGTCAACGACCTCGCGTCGGCACGGACCTAGCCTGACCTAGCCCGATCGGCGGAGGTCACCGCCCGTGACCTCGGCCGGGGCGGATACGTCACTGAGCGGTATACCTCAGGGGAATGAATATTCCTCTGAGGTATACCGCTCAATGTCACGGCGACCCAGCCGAACGCATGCTGGACCAGATGCCAGGGCCGCGACCGAACGTCGAGGGCTCCGAGCGCTGTCACTGTCGCCGGAGCGCCAGCGCCAGCCGCCAAACCGCGGTTGAGGGGTTTGCGCCAGGCGGAGAGGCAAGCGTCTGCGCTCGTTCGATTGCGGCGTCGATGCCGTTACGAAAGTCGTCGAAGTCAAGCCTAGTTTTGTCCCAGTTGGGGAGGTGGCTACATCCGCGAGTACTACTGACGGCCCCGCGCTCAGGGCGCGGGGCTAGAGGTACTCGGCGGCTGTCCGCTCCACGTCTGCCATGAACTCCTCCAACTGCGTCTCGTCGGGATTGCGGTCTTGAAGCAGCTTGCCGAGGAAGACGATCTGCATCTGGAGCGCTGTCCCTGGGCTGAGATTGTCGATGAAGCCGACTTCACCGAGAGCCGCGCGGACGAGCCCTTCCATCGCCAGCGTGGGAAGCGATTGGGCTCCGGGGAACTGAGCGAGAGTCTCGGTCACAAAACGAGTGACTTCGGTGCAAGAGCCGCCACCGGCGAAGCGGTCGTTAACCGCGATGGCGAACGCCGCGCCGATCACCTGGTTACCGCCCTGCCAACCGGAAGTCTCCAACCCGTCCAGGAGTTGGTCCACCATGCCCCAGTCACGTCTCACCATCGCGCGGATCAGATCGCTGAACTCCGCCCTCGCCCTCAAGAGCAGCTCACACCCGGCTGGCGAGATCTGCCGCCTCGGCGAGGAGCGCGTCCAGATCTTCGCCCGAAGTGGCGCCGTGACCCAAAATTCGCAAGATCACTAGACCCTGGATCCTTCCGGCCATCTCAGGATCGATGTCCGTCTCGATGTTCGGGTTCAGTGCGGCGCGGATCAGCCGCTCGGCCGCGTTGGCGTCGATCTCTGGTGCGCCGGCCGGTGTGCTCGCTCGCATGTCGGCGACAAATCGCATGATCTCACCAGGGGCGGTCTGCTCGTCGAAGCGTCGGTTGACCGCGAAGTAGAAGACAGCACCGAGCAGGGTTGGAAAGCCATCCCAGCCAAGCTCATCGAGGCGGGCTTCGATCCGATCGTTGGCCTCGTGGTCACCTCTGATCATCGTCCGGATGTAGTCGACCATTTCAGGGCTGCTCATCAGATCGCTTCCTTTCGCGGCGCTTCTTTGCCATGTTCCAGGCCCCTCGAAGTCCTACGACGACCGCGCCAGCAGCCATGATGACTGATGTGACGGGGTGCTCCAACTGGGGACGGTCAGCCGGCGCGCCGGGGTTGGCGGGGGTCGACGTCGTGCTACCAGTCGAGCCCGAACCCTTCAGACTCTTCTGTAGCTCGCGAAGGCCAGTGGTGATCGATTGCTCCGTCTGCTTGAGGGTGTCCTCGGAGTCATCCGCTTTCTTGACGTGACGGCGGAGGAACGCCTCTGCTTTGCTGCTGCGGCCTTCGGCTTCCTCCACCAGCCGTTCGCCTGATGGTGATGCGGCATCGTCTGGCCCGGATGACGCGGCGCCGGGGGCGATGGTGTTGATGTACCGGGTGATGTGCCGGGCGGCGTCGGCCAAGAGGCGGGCGTAGCGCCCGGCTTTGTCACGGGCGACCTCGGCGTCGGTGGCGGCCTCCCGCAACTGTCGGTCGCTGCTACCCCGCCGGACATCGTTCAAAAGGGCCAGGGCATGCTCCGCGTCCGTGCGGGCGCGTAAGGCCCTGACGGCGGCGGCGTCGAGCTGTCCGCGTACGACGAGAAGCTGCGCGACGAGTTCGCCGATGCTGCCGCTCATCCGAGTTGATTGAGGTAGCGGGTTGCGCGTTCCGCAGTGTTGACGAATCGGCGGCGGGTCGGCTCAACCTCGGCACTCGCGGCGGCGAGTGCCTGCTGGACGGCTCTCACGTCCTCGTCTCGGCTGCCGTTCAGGATGGCTTCTGCCGCTGCGCTCGCTGCCTTCGCCCCGGCGGATGCCCGATCGAAGACGTCCCTCCCGTGGAGGGCCGCTTCGATGGCGGCACGCAGGGCTACCTTGACCTCGCCGACGCTCATCGTGGAGGTTCGGTGGTCAGCCGAGTACGCCGATGTAGCGGCGTGCCGCCTCCGCGCTGCCCTGCACCAGGGTCATGGCCTCGGCCAGACGCTGTTTGCTCTGCTCGCCCCGGGCGATGGCATCGGCGATGGTCGGGTGTCCGGTGCCGGCGGCGATGGCACGTAGCCGGGTCAGCATCTGCTCGGTGTTCTCGGCGGCGGCTCGGATCTGGTTGGCCGACACATTGCCCTGCTCGGCGGCCTGCATCAGCGCCGCCTTGACTTCCTCGATGCTGGCCATTCCGCCTCCATCTGCCGATCGCGCAACGAGTTCACGTTTGCGTGGTCGGACGGACACTATCGGAGATGAAGGTGGGTTGCAGCCCCGCTGCTCACAGGTGCTCTGCGGCCGTCCACGCCTTCCATCTCCAGTGAGGAGAGCGATTGAGCGCCGGAGAACTGGGCGCGAGTCTCGTTGCGAACCGGACCACCTGAATGGGGAAGCTCCCTCGAAAGATCCGAGCAACATCAGGGTTGTTGCTGCCTCACGCGCGCCGCAGGCAGCAACAACAGGGAAGTTGCTCGGATCTTGGTTCGTCGAGATGCTGGGGGATCCCGATTGGTCCCGCTTCTCGGGGCGGGTGCCGCTGCGTGACTATGCACGCTTGTGAGGCTTCGGTGGGTGTCCGGGCGGCCCCGGAACACCCACCGAAGCCTCAGCGGAAGGTGCTGGTTGCCTGGACGAAGGTGGCCCAGGCGGCGGGGGTGAAGGTGAGAGCTGGGCCGTGGGGGTCCTTGCTGTCGCGTACGGCGACGATGCCGGGCAGGTTGTCGGCAACCTCGACACACTCACCGCCGTTGCCCGCGCTGCGGGTGCTCTTGCGCCAATGGGCGCCGGTCAGGTCAACCATGGTGAACCTCCCCGATGATCTTATTGATCAGTTGGAACGATTGTCCCTCATCGAGGGTGAGTGACAGCAGGCTCGACCAGACCTTCTCGTAGGTCGCGAACTCATGGGGACGGTCGAGGTAGAGGGCGCCGGTGATCGCCTCGCTGTAAACCAGTGGAGGCTCGGGGGTAGTTCGGTTCCCGAGCGGAAACTCAAGGAGCACGAACTCGCCGGCAACAGTTCCGTGATGTGGCCCCGCGATCAGCGGCATCACGCGAATCGACACGTTCGGCAGCCGGGTCATCGCCAAGAGGTGGTGGAGTTGCCCGGCCATGGTCTCGGCGTCGCCCACCGGCCGTAGAAGCACCGATTCGCAGAGCACCACCTGCACCTGCGGAGCCCGGGGCAGGCGACGGGTCAGCAGGGACTGGCGTTGCAGGCGAAGCTCGACCGCGCGCTCCCGGTCGTCGTCGCTCATGTCGGGCTGGTCGATGCGGTAGATGCCCCGGGCGTAGTCCCGGCTCTGGAGAATGCCGGGCACGAGACTGTTCTTGTAGAAGCGGAGTCTGGACGCGGCAGATTCGAGCCCCACGTACAGCTCGAACCATTCCGGAACGGCGTCGCCGTACGCGTGCCACCAGCCCTTCGCTTTCGTCTCACTGGCCAGCGAGGTCAGCGCGTGGGTCAGCCCGTCCGTTGCCCCGTACAGCTCGCACATTGCCCGGACGTCGACGCCACGCACCGAGCCGAGGCCGCTCTCGATCCGCCACACCTTCTGGCGGCTGCACTCCAGCGCCTCGGCGACCGCGTCGAGGGTCGCCCCCGCCTCGGTGCGCAGGTCACGCAGCGCCCTGCCGAGCTGGCGTCGGGGCACCGTCGAGCCCATGTCATCGGCCACCCGGCTCTCCTTCCTGTGTTGAGTTTTGCAACATCCCGAGAGCCGTTCTGCAACAGGGGAATGTTGCGCACAATTATCGGAACAGTGTGAGTGGACATTCATTGCGATGGTGCTTCCGACCTTACAAGATTGGTCCGACAACGGCGATGGACGCGCAATTCCCACGTCGGTGTATGTCGAACAATTTGTGAGGAAGGGTGGTGCTGTTTCGTGCGCGCGTTTCTCCGTCATCTCTGGGCCGAGCCGCCCCGGCCGGTCAGCAGACGCCAGCGCAGCCGGCGGACCCGCGAGGATATGGCGGCCCGCCGGTGAGCGCCCGGTGGGTGGCGCACCTGCCGTTCACCGCCGCCGACCTGCCGGCCGCCCAGCATCTCGCCGGCACCCTGGCCCGATCGTTGAGCTTCTTGTCCGAGGTGGACGCCGGTGAGACAACGGTGTCGGCCGAGGACTCCCAGGGCGTACGCCATCGGGTCTTCTGCGACCTGCCGCTCGACGGCGGCCGGCGGTGTGTGCGGCGGGTGGAGCACGACGGTGACTGCGCGTCCCGGCGGCGCCGGTGACCCCCGTCGTCGTCACCTGCCCCGACTCGACCTGGCCCTCGTCGTGGGCATGGACGACCTGCGGCACAACTCCGGCGACCCGCTGCTGGCCGACGGGCTGAACTGGCCGGTCGACGTGAAACCGTGCCACGCCCCCGTCCGACCCGACCACCTGCCCAACCGGCCGAGCCTCGCCGCCGCGCTCGCCTGGTGCGCCGAGTGCCTGGCCGACGCCGTCGCCGGGCCGCCCGCACCGACGCCGCCCAGCACGCCGGGCAGGTGGTCACCGTCCGCTTCACCCGTGCCAACTGCATTGTGCACCGGCACGACGACGGCGGCGTACGCCTCCTCGCCGAAGCTCCCGACCTACGCGACCTGCGGTGGGCGTGAGGCATGTCGGCGGCCTTGATCGACACGAGATCGCCGATGTGGCGGTATCCACTCGACGGGATACCGCGACATCGGCGAAGTCGTGTTGATCAAGCGCAGGCGCGGGGCCTTACTCGGGGACGCGTCGGTAGGCGCCGTCGCTGGCTGAGGTGGCCATCGAGGCGTACGCGCGCAGCGCCGCCGACACCGGCCGCTGCCGGTTGGTCGGGGTGTACGGCTTGTCGCGCTTCTCCTCGGCCACCCGTCGCGCCTCCAGCTCGTCCTCGGCCACGTTGAGGGAGATCGACCGGCCCGGGATGTCGATGACGATCTCGTCGCCCTCGCGGACCAGGGCGATCAGCCCTCCGGAGGCGGCCTCGGGGGAGGCGTGGCCGATGGAGAGGCCGGACGTGCCGCCGGAGAAGCGGCCGTCGGTGAGCAGCGCGCACGAGCGGCCCAGCCCGCGACCCTTGAGGAACGAGGTGGGGTAGAGCATCTCCTGCATGCCGGGGCCACCCTTCGGGCCCTCGTAGCGGATCACCACGACGTCGCCGGCGACGACCTCCTTGGCGAGGATCGCCGTCACCGCGTCGTCCTGCGACTCGTAGACCTTCGCCGGGCCGCGGAAGGTCAGACAGTCGTCCGGCACGCCTGCGGTCTTCACGACGCAGCCGTCCGGGGCCAGGTTGCCGTGCAGGATGGCGAGGCCGCCGTCGGCGGAGTACGCGTGCTCACGGTCGCGGATGCAGCCCTCGGTCGCGTCGGTGTCCAGCGTCGACCAGCGGTTGGTGGTGGAAAAGGGCTCGACGGTGCGGACCCCGCCGGGAGCGGCGTGGAACAGCTCGACCGCCGTCGGCGTCGGCGAGCCGCCGCGCACGTCCCAGTCGGTGAGCCACTGCGCCAGCGAAGGGGAGTGCACGGCGTGCACGTTCCGGTTGAGCTGCCCGGCCCGGTCCAGCTCGCCGAGGATCGCCGGGATGCCACCGGCCCGGTGCACGTCCTCCATGTGGTACTTCGGCGAGTTCGGGGCGACCTTGGCCAGGCACGGAACCCGCCGAGAGATGGCGTCGATGTCGGCGACACCGAAGTCCAGTTCCGCCTCGCGGGCGGCGGCGAGCAGGTGCAGCACGGTGTTGGTGGAGCCGCCCATCGCCACGTCCAGGGCGACCGCGTTCTCGAAGGCGGCCTTGGAGGCGACCGTACGGGGGAGCACGGAGTCGTCGTCGCCGTCGTACCACCGCTTGGCGATGTCCACGACGGTGCGGCCGGCCTCGACGAAGAGCGACCGGCGCGCGGCGTGGGTGGCCAGCGTCGAGCCGTTGCCGGGCAGGGCGAGCCCGATGGCCTCGGTGAGGCAGTTCATCGAGTTGGCGGTGAACATCCCGGAGCAGGAGCCGCAGGTGGGGCAGGCGGAGCGCTCGATCTCGCCGAGCTGCTCGTCGGTCACCGCCTCGTTCGAGGAAGCGATCATCGCGTCGATCAGGTCGATCTTGCTGTGCACGACGCCCTCGATCGCCGTCGTCTTGCCGGCCTCCATCGGGCCACCGGAGACGAAGACGGTCGGGATGTTGAGCCGCAGCGCGGCCAGCAGCATGCCCGGGGTGATCTTGTCGCAGTTCGAGATGCAGACCAGGGCGTCCGCGCAGTGCGCGTTGACCATGTACTCCACCGCGTCGGCGATCAACTCGCGGCTGGGCAGGGAGTAGAGCATGCCGCCGTGGCCCATCGCGATGCCGTCGTCGACCGCGATCGTGTTGAACTCCCGCCCGACGCCGCCGGCCTCGGCCACCGCGTCGGCGACCAGACCGCCCATGTCCTTCAGGTGGACGTGGCCGGGCACGAACTGGGTGAAACTGTTGGCGATGGCGACGATCGGCTTTCCGAAATCGTCGTCGGTCATCCCGGTGGCCCGCCAGAGGGCCCGGGCGCCGGCCATCGTCCGACCGTGTGTGGAAGTCCTCGATCGCAGCTCAGGCATGTGTACCAGCATGACACCGCCGCCGCGTCAGGCATCCGGAGTATCCGCCGTGTCCCAACAGATGCACATCCGGTCTCCCACGGCGTGCACTCATCCGGCACTCTTGATGGCGTGCATCTCCCCCCGGGCATGGTCGCCGTCGCGGCGCTGAGCGGCGTGGTCGCAGCCGCGGCCACCGTGCTGCTGACCATGGTCGCGCGGCGGCGCAGCGGGCCGCGCCGGCCGGCGCACCTGCTGCTCGCGGCAGCCGCCGGGACGTCCCTGGCCAGCCTGTTGGTCGGTCTGGTGGCCGTGCTCTCCACCAACGAGCACTGGGCCCACGAGCAGAGCCAGCGCACCGGCTGGGCCACCGTGGCGGCGATCGGTACGGCGGTGAGCGGGCTGGCCTTCGCGGCCGGGCTGCTCCGGCTGCCGGGGGTCGCCGCCACCGCCGCGGGGACCGCCCGGCTCGCCCTGGACGGTCTGACCATGGCGGCGGCGCTGTGGTTCGTCGGCTGGGTGCTCTTCTCCGAGCCGACCCGGCTGCTCGGCGCCGCCACGCCGATGGCCTGCCCGGCGATCCTGGTGGCGACGGTGAGCGCGGCGCTCGGCGCCGGCCTCGCCGTGATCGTCGTCTTCCGGGCCGCCGCCCCGCGTCAGCGGCTGGCCGTGCTCGCGGCCGGGATCAGCGCGGTGAGCTGCGGCGGGCTGGGCCTCAGCGCCGGGCTCTGCCAGGCGGGGCCGACCATGGCACTCGCCGGCGCGGCGGTGCTGGCCGCCGGTCTGCTGACCGTCGCGCTCGCCGTCCACCAGGCCGACCGGCCCGGGCACGTCGAGCTGGACCTGATCGGTCGCGACGGCGAGTACGCCGTCGCCCCGATGCTGGCCATGGCGGCCTCGGCGATGTACCACCTCCTGCAGGACGGGCGGTTCACGGCGCCCGGCATCGTCGCCGGCAGCGTCGAGGGCTTCGCCCTGGTGGCCCGGCAGTACCTCACCCTCAAGGACGTCCGGGACTACGCCGGCCGGCTGGCCGAGCGGGAGGCGCACTTCCGTGAGCTGGCGCACACCGACCCCCTGACGTCGCTGGCCAACCGGCGAGGGCTGCTGCGGGCGCTGCACGACGGCGCGGCGGCCGGCACCCCGTGCGTACTGCTCGGTCTGGATCTGGACGGCTTCAAGAACGTCAACGACATGCGGGGCCACGACGTGGGCGACGCCGTGTTGGCCGAGGTGGGCCGCCGGCTGCGCGGCAACCTGCGCCCGGGTGACGTGGCGGCCCGGCTCGGCGGCGACGAGTTCGCCGTACTCATGCCGGCCCGACCGACCGAGGCGGACCGGGTGGCCGAGCGGCTGCTCGGCGTGCTCAACCGGCCGTACGACCAGCCGGAGGGCCCGGTCTTCCTGTCCGTGAGCATCGGCGTGGCCGGGTGGGCCGGCGAACCCGACGTGGAGCTGCTGCTGCGCCACGCCGATCTGGCGCTGCGCTACGCCAAGCAACGCGGCAAGAACCGGATCGAGCGCTACGACGCCGCGTACGACCAGTTGCTGCGCCGCCGCACCACGCTGGAGCACGAGCTGCGGGGCGCGATCGAGCGCGACGAGCTGCGGTTGGCCTTCCAGCCGGTGGCGTCGCTGCCGTCGGTGCGGCCGGTCGGCGCCGAGGCGCTGCTCCGCTGGCGCCACCCCGAGCTGGGCAATGTCCGTCCGGACGAGTTCATCCCGCTCGCCGAGGAGTGCGGCATGATCGCCCCGCTCGGTGCCTGGGTGCTGCATCAGGCCTGCTACCAGCTCTCCCGTTGGCTGGCGGACGGGCACGACGTCTGGGTGTCGGTCAACGTCTCCCCGCGCGAGTTGCACGCCCCGGAGTACGTGGTCCAGGTCGCCGAGGCGCTGCGCGCCCACCACGTGCCGCCGCAGCGGCTGGTGCTGGAGGTCACCGAGCACGCGGTCGCCACCGACCTGGATGAGCTGATCCGGCGGCTGACCGCGCTGCGGTTGACCGGTGTCCGGATCGCGCTGGACGACTTCGGGGCCGGCTACTCGTCGCTGGGGCAGTTGCGCCGGCTGCCGATCGACATTCTGAAGATCGACCACAGCCTGGTCGCCGAGCACGAGCCGGTCCGGCCGGTCGGCCAGGACGGTCCGGCGTTCGCGCCGATGGTCGACATCGTCATGCGACTGGGCCACCAACTGGGGCTGGAGGTGATCGCCGAGGGGGTGACCACCCCGACCGAGTTGGCCGCGGTGGTGGCCGCCGGCTGCCGGTTCGGCCAGGGCGCGCTCTTCGGCTGGGGGGTGCCGGCCGAGCACCTGGAGGCGATGCTGGAGGCGGCCACCTCACCGGGCGCGCGGCCCGCTCCGCTGCCCGCGCCACGCCGGGTTTCGGGCGGGTCCGGGCAGCTCACCCCATCTGCCGGTGGCGCGTCACCGGTCGACGCGCCGGCCTCCGTTAACCAACATGTGGGATCAGTTGACTCATCGCGTGAGATGCGTCAGGCTTAGCCGCATGTCGTCGTACCGGTCGCTGCGAGTACTTACCTGAGCGCACTCTCCCTCATTGAGAGTGCGCTGGCCCCGTGCATCTGCACGAGGGCCGTTTTTATTGCCGTCGGAACCTGGCGAGGCGGGCCCCGCCCGTGTCGCAACGCTTGACCAGCCACAGCCACTCCAGCCGAAGGCCAGAACCGCCATGACGAAACCCACGCCCGAGACCCTCGCCCACACCGCCCGCCGGGCCCGCGCGGCCGCCGACCCGACCGCCGCCGCCGCCGACCCGACCGCCGCGCGCAGCGCGGCCACCCCGGCCGTCCCGGCGGTACGGCCCTCCGCTCCGGCCCAGGTCTCCGGGGCCGGCTCGCTTGTGCGGTCCCTTGAGGCGCTCGACGTCGACGTCGTCTTCGGCATCCCGGGCGGCGCGATCCTGCCGGCGTACGACCCGCTCTACGACTCCACCGTCCGGCACATCCTGGTGCGGCACGAGCAGGGCGCGGGGCACGCGGCGACCGGGTACGCGCAGGCCACCGGCAAGGTTGGCGTCTGCATGGCCACCTCCGGCCCGGGCGCGACGAACCTGGTCACCCCGATCGCCGACGCGTACATGGACTCGGTGGCGATGGTGGCGATCACCGGGCAGGTGGCCCGACCGTCGATCGGCACCGACGCCTTCCAGGAGGCGGACATCCAGGGCATCACCCTGCCGATCACCAAGCACAACTTCCTCGTCCAGAACGCCGAGGAGATCCCTCGCGTGCTGGCCGAGGCGTTCCACCTGGCCAGCACCGGCCGGCCCGGCCCGGTGCTGGTCGACATCCCCAAGGACGTGCTCCAGGCGTCGACCACCTTCTCCTGGCCGCCCACCCTGGACCTGCCCGGCTACCGGCCCACCCTGCACCCGCACGGTAAGCAGATCCGGGAGGCGGCGCGGTTGATGGCCGCGGCCCGGCGGCCGGTGCTCTACGTCGGCGGCGGGGTGCTCAAGGCCGGCGCCACCGACGGGCTGCGCCGGCTGGCCGAGCTGACCGGCATCCCGGTGGTCACCACGCTGATGGCGCTCGGCGCGTTCCCCGACTCGCATCAGCAGCACCTGGGGATGCCCGGCATGCACGGCACGGTCGCTGCGGTCTACGGCCTGCAGAAGGCGGATCTGATCGTCGCGCTGGGCGCACGCTTCGACGACCGGGTCACCGGCAAACTGGACTCGTTCGCCCCGGACGCGGCGGTGGTGCACGCGGACATCGACCCCGCCGAGATCGGCAAGAACCGGCACGTGGACGTGCCGATCGTCGGCGACGCCAAGCACGTCATCGACGAGCTGATCGCCGCGGTCACCGCTGAGCGGTCGGCGGGGCACACCGCCGACCTCGGTGACTGGTGGACGCAGCTGGACGACCTGCGCAACCGTTACCCGCTGGGCTACGACGAGCCGGTCGACGGGACCCTGTCCCCGCAGTACGTGATCAAGCGGCTGGGCGAGATCGTCGGCTCGGACGCGATCTTCGTGGCCGGGGTGGGCCAGCACCAGATGTGGGCGTCGCAGTTCATCTCCTACGAGAAGCCGTACACCTGGTTGAATTCCGGCGGTCTCGGCACGATGGGCTACGCGGTTCCGGCGGCGATGGGCGCCAAGGTCGGCAAGCCGGACACGGTGGTCTGGGCGGTGGACGGGGACGGCTGCTTCCAGATGACCAACCAGGAGTTGGCCACCTGCGCGTTGGAGGGCATCCCGGTCAAGATCGCCGTCATCAACAACGGCAATCTCGGCATGGTCCGACAGTGGCAGACGCTCTTCTACAACGAGCGCTACTCCAACACCGAGCTCGGCACCCACAAGCACCGCATTCCGGACTTCGTCAAGCTCGCCGAGGCCCTGGGCTGCGTCGGGCTGCGGTGCGAGAGCGCGGCTGACGTGGACAAGACCATCGCCGCCGCCATGGAGATCAACGACGCGCCCGTGGTGATCGACTTCGTGGTCGGCAAGGACGCGATGGTCTGGCCGATGGTCGCCGCCGGCACCAGCAACGACGAGATCATGTTCGCCCGTGGCGTCCGCCCGGTCTTCGACGAGGATGACATTTAATGACGATGCACACCCTGTCCGTGCTGGTGGAGAACAAGCCCGGCGTGCTCGCCCGCGTCTCCGGCCTGTTCTCCCGGCGCGGGTTCAACATCGACAGCCTCGCCGTCGGCGAGACCGAGAACCCGGACGTCTCCCGGATCACCATCGTGGTCAACGCGGAGTCGTCCCCGCTGGAGCAGGTCACCAAGCAGCTCAACAAGCTGGTCAACGTGCTCAAGATCGTTGAGCTGGATCCGCAGGTCTCGGTTGCCCGCGAGCTGCTGCTGGTGAAGGTTCGCGCCGACCGGTCCGCGCGGTCGCAGGTGCTGGAGACGGTCAACCTGTTCCGTGCCCGGGTGGTCGACGTCGCACCGGACACGCTGACCATCGAGGCCACCGGCACACCGGACAAGCTCGACGCGCTGCTGCGCGACCTCGAGGCCTTCGGCATCAAGGAAATGGTCCAGTCCGGGCTGGTGGCCATCGGGCGCGGCTCGCGTTCGATCACCGCCGGCCCCGCGCTGCGCGCCGCCTGACCCATCCGCACAGACCACGACGGGCCACTCAGGCCGTCGTACGAAAGGGAAGTTTCTCATGAGCGTTGAGGTGTACTACGACGATGATGCCGACCTCGGCCTGATCCAGGCCAGGAAGGTCGCGGTGATCGGCTACGGCAGCCAGGGTCACGCCCACGCGCTGTCGCTGCGGGACTCGGGCGTCGACGTGGTGATCGGTCTGCCGGAGGGCTCGAAGAGCCGTCCCAAGGCCGAGGAGCAGGGCCTGCGGGTGCTCACGCCGGCACAGGCCGCCGCCGAGGCCGACGTGATCATGGTGCTGGCGCCGGACACCGCCCAGCGCAAGCTCTACACCGAGTCGATCGAGCCGCACCTCGCCCCGGGCAAGGCGCTCTTCTTCGGTCACGGCTTCAACATCCGGTACGGCCTGATCAAGCCCCCGGCCGAGGTGGACGTGGCGATGGTCGCACCGAAGGGCCCGGGTCACCTGGTCCGCCGCCAGTACGCCGACGGCAAGGGCGTGCCCTGCCTCGTCGCCGTCGAGCAGGACGCCAGCGGCAACGCGCTCGCGCTCGCCCTCGCGTACGCCAAGGGGATCGGTGGCACCCGGGCCGGCGCGATCAAGACCACCTTCACCGAGGAGACCGAGACCGACCTCTTCGGCGAGCAGGCGGTGCTCTGCGGCGGTGCGGCGGCCCTCGTGCAGACCGGCTTCGAGGTGCTCACCGAGGCGGGTTACGCCCCCGAGGTGGCCTACTTCGAGTGCCTGCACGAGCTGAAGCTGATCGTCGACCTCATGTACGAGGGCGGCATCGCGAAGATGCGGTACAGCATCTCCGACACCGCCGAGTACGGCGACCTGTCCCGTGGCCCGCGCATCATCGACTCCCGGGTCAAGGACGAGATGCGCAAGATCCTGGGCGAGATCCAGTCCGGCGAGTTCGCTCGCGAGTGGGTCGCCGAGGACGAGGCCGGCCGGCCGAACTTCAAGAAGTGGCAGGCCGAGGGTGCGGCGCACCCGATCGAGGAGACCGGCAAGAAGCTGCGCGGCATGATGAGCTGGGTCGACCGCCCGATCACCGAGACCGCCTGATCGCTCGGCCAGACGACAGTCTCCGACGGCCCCGGGCCGCGCTCTCCCCAGCGCGACCCGGGGCCGTCGGCAATGCGCCGACGCCGGTAGCGGCCTCGGCACGTGCTCGGGTGGGAGTGTCGCTGGTGAGCCGTATACCTGGGAGTCATATTCATACCTCTGAGGTATGTCGCTCACCGCAGTGGTAAGCACGACCCGTGCGCACGGCGCGCGACGGCGGTTTCGCTGTGGTGAACGGGTGATGTCCATCGCTCGACCGCGCGTGTGAGGGCACTCACCCTGAAGACCCGAACACGCCGGCCAGCGCGGCCCCTACGATCGCGGGTAGGTGCGCTGAGCCGGCACCTGACGGCCACGGCACGGATCAGCGTGGGGCGCAGTGCGGCGCCCCGCCGCCCGGGCCGATCGCAAACACGACCTCTACGAGGACCGATGAATCCTGTCGTACTGATCGCCGAAGAACTCGCCCCCGCCGCCATCGAGGTGCTCGCCCACGACTTCGACGTCCGGCACGTCGACGGCACCGACCGTCCGGCCCTGCTCGCGGCGCTCTCCGAGGCCGACGCCGTCATCGTGCGCAGCGCGACCCAGATCGACGCCGAGGCGATCGCCGCCGCGCCGCGACTCAAGGTGGTCGCCCGGGCCGGCGTCGGGCTGGACAACGTCGAGGTGCCGGCCGCCACCGCCCGGGGCGTCATGGTCGTCAACGCGCCCACCTCCAACATCGTGTCCGCCGCCGAGCAGGCCGTCGCACTGCTGCTCGCCGTGGCCCGTAACACCGCGAGCGCCAGCTCCGCGCTCAAGGCGGGGGAGTGGAAGCGGTCGAAGTACACCGGTGTCGAGGTGCAGGGCAAGACCGTCGGCGTGGTCGGGCTCGGTCGTATCGGGGTGCTCTTCGCGTCTCGCATCGCCGCCTTCGGCACCCGGCTGATCGCGTACGACCCCTACATCCAGCCGGCCCGCGCGGCGCAGCTCGGCGTCCGTCTGGTCGGGTTGGACGAGCTGCTGCGCGAGAGCGACTTCATCTCCATCCACCTGCCCAAGACGCCGGAGACGGTGGGCCTGATCGGTGAGAAGGAGCTGGCGATCGTCAAGCCCGGCGTCCGCATCGTGAACGCCGCCCGCGGTGGCCTGGTGGACGAGCAGGCGCTCGCGAACGCCATCGCCGAAGGCCGGGTCGCCGGCGCCGGCGTGGACGTGTACTCCAAGGAGCCCTGCACCTCCTCGCCGCTGTTCGCCTTCGACAACGTGGTGGCCACCCCGCACCTGGGGGCCTCGACGCACGAGGCGCAGGACAAGGCGGGCCTGGCGGTGGCCAAGAGCGTGAAGCTGGCGCTGCAGGGCGAGTTCGTCCCGGACGCGGTAAACGTCCAGGCCGGCGGCGTGGTCGCCGAGGACGTCCGGCCGCTGCTTCCGCTTGCCGAGAAGCTGGGCCGCGCGTTCACCGCCGTCGCTGGTGGGGTCGCCGCCAGCGTCGCCGTCGAGGTGCGCGGCGAGATCGTGGGCCACGACGTGTCGGTGCTCAAGCTCGCCGCGACGAAGGGCCTGTTCAGCTCCGTGGTCGAGGAGCAGGTCACCTACGTCAACGCTCCGCACCTGGCCGCCGAGCGCGGCGTCGAGGTCACGCTGGACAGCCTGGCCGAGACGGCCGACCAGCCCACCCTGGTGACGGTGCGCGGCGCTCTGCCGGACGGCCGGACGGTAAGCGTCTCCGGTACGGTCACCCACTCGGGCACCCGCGACGTCCCCCGGCTGACCGAGGTGGACGGTTTCGACGTGGAGATCGCCGCGGAGGGCATCCTGCTCTTCCTGCGTTACGCCGACCGGCCGGGCGTCGTCGGCACCGTCGGCACCCTGCTCGGCGAGTCGGGCATCAACATCGCCGCGATGCAGGTGGCCCGGCGTGAGGCGGGCGGCGAGACCCTGATGACGCTCACCGTCGACCAGGCGCTCGGCGCCGACCTGCTCACCTCGGCGGCCGACTCGATCGGCGCGACCGCCGCCAGCGCGGCGGACCTGCGCGACGAGTAGTCGGCGGTCACGCCACCGGCCGCGCACGACCGGCCGTGGCGGCACAGACGGCAGCACCACGGGGGGCCCGGCGACGCGCCGGGCCCCTCTGTCGTACCCCGGGGTGCGGCCGATGCCCGGCCCTCGGGGCGCCCCGCGGCCGGCATGCCCGGCCCGCCCCGCCCGGGGGTCAGTGGGGCAGTCGGGCCGGGGGCGGGTAGACCGAGCCGTCCTGCGGGTCGAAGAGCATCAGCCCGTGCTCCCCGGCCAGTCGCTCGATGTCCAGCAGCACCTGGTCCGCGCAGGTCGGGTGCAGGTTCAGCTCGACGTGGTCGTGGGCGGCGTGCAGCGGCGCCACGGCCCACGGGCTGTCCGGACCGGGGTGCCGGTCCGGATAGGACGCGGTGATCGCCCGGTAGAAGCCGACAACGCGCGGGTCCGGGTAACGGTCCACGTGCCGCCCCTGCCGGCAACCGTCGACCGCTGCCCGCACGTCCTCGGGCGTCGCCCCGTCCTCCAGGGCCCACACACTCAGATCGAAACTCACGGCGGACAGCGTGCCATCCGTCGTTCACCATGTCGAAACTGCCTCGCCGCAGGCCAATCGCCGACCCGCCGCTTTCCGGTCGGGAGAGTCCGCTGTGGAGACTCTTGCGTCGAGTTGCGTCGATTCGCTAGCGTACGACTGCGGTTACTGGCCGCAGGTCGCGACGCCGGCCCGTCTTCGGGTGGCGCGGCCGACGTCCGGCCCGACCGGTCCGCACCCCTCGATTGTGCGAGCCACGCGCACTCGTCGCTGATCGGCCCCCACGGCCGTTGCCGAGGCCGTGGGGGCCGATCGCAGCGGCCCGACCAGCCGACCATCCGGGCGGCCGAGGTGCGAATCGAGCCGGAGTTCCGTGCGACGGGTTCAGCGCCGGTGGGCGAAGAGCGCGCGATAGTCGGAGCCGCCACGGAACCAGGCCAGGCCGGTGGGCCCGGCAGCGTAGAGCGCGGTGGCGTACGCGTCGGCGACCGTCAGGTCCGGGCCGACGACCGTCGCGGCGACGAGCTGGTTGGCCGGCTCGCCGGTGTGCGGGTCGACCACGTGCCCCTGACGCCCGGTCACCCCAGAGGTGCCGACGGCCCCCGCGGTCATCTCCAGCGCCAGTGGCGCGCGCTCGGGTGCCGTCGGGTGGTGCACCGCCACCCGCCACGGCCCGCCGTGCGGCGCCCGGCCGCGGACCACCAGGTCGGCGCCGGCGAGTACGGCGTAGTCGTGGATGCCCGCGGCGCGCAGCCGGGCGGCGGCACGTTCCACGGCCCAGCCGCCCAGCAGGCCGCCCGGGTCGAAGCCGCCGGGCACCGCCCAGGCGTCGAACCAGCCGTCGGTGGCGGCCCGCATGGCCGTGCAGCGGTCCACCAGGTCGGCCAGCGGGGGGTACGACTCCGGGTTGATCTCTCCCCGCCGCAGCATGGAGACCAGGCTCTCCGGGCGGTTCGGGCCGTAGGTCAGGTCGACGGCGCGCAGCTCCGCGACGCTGTCCCGCAGCGCCTCGCCGACGCCTCGACGGCCGAGCCACTCGGGGGCGTTGAGCAGCAGGGTGTACTCGGCGGTCGCGGTGCGTACGGTGTGCTGCACGGCGATCCGGCCATCGGTGGCGGCGGTCGGGTCGATCCGGTGCCGGCGGCTGCCGAGCCGCAGGTCCGGCCGGCGGTTCCGGAACGCCGAAGGATCCGGCCAGCGGGTCCGCGGCTGCTCGTCGATGCGCATGGCACCTGCCCCCTCGCAGTTGACGTCGCGTCGTCACGACCACCGTTCGCGGGCCCCCTGACCCGCTGCCCCCACCGTAGGCAGCGGAGATGATCGCCCCATGAATCCCAGCTGAGAGGGTGCTGTGCATTCGGCTTTCCCAGATGTTGGAAGCATCGTACCGGGTTGCGGGACACCGACGTACCGTTGCCGAGACGGGGCAGTCGAGCGTGGGGAGTACGGGCGTGGCGCGGATCGCTGTGGTGGCCGGGGACGGCATCGGGCCCGAGGTGGTCGCGCAGGCTCGGAAGGTCCTCGACGCGGTGCTCCCCGGCGTGCAGGCCACCGAGTACGACCTCGGCGCCGCCCGCTGGCATCGTACCGGCGAGGTGCTGCCCGACTCGGTGCTGACCGAGCTGGCCGGGCACGACGCGATCCTACTCGGCGCGGTGGGTGACCCCACGGTTCCGCCGGGTGTCCTGGAACGAGGCCTGCTGCTCAAGCTCCGGTTCGCCTTCGACCAGTACGTCAATCTGCGCCCGTCGCGGCTCTGGCCCGGCGTCGCCGGTCCGCTGGGCAACGTGAAGCCCGGCGAGGTCGACCTGGTGGTGGTGCGCGAGGGCACCGAGGGGCTCTACGCCGGCGCCGGCGGCTCCCTGCACCGCGACACGCCCGCCGAGGTTGCCACCGAGGAGAGCCTCAACACCCGACACGGCGTGGAGCGGGTCATCCGTGACGCGTTCGCCCGCGCCGACCGCCGGGAGCGGCGCAAGGTCACCCTGGTGCACAAGACCAACGTGCTGACCCACGCCGGGTCGCTGTGGGCGCGCGCCTTCGAGGCGGTCGCCGCCGAGCACCCGGACGTCACGACGGAATACCAGCACGTCGACGCGGCCGCGATGTTCCTGGTGACCCAGCCGCAGCGCTACGACGTGGTGGTCACCGACAACCTGTTCGGCGACATCCTCACCGACATCGCCGCCGCGGTCACCGGCGGGATCGGGCTGGCCGCCAGCGGCTGCATCAACCCCGAGGGCGCGTACCCCTCGATGTTCGAGCCGGTGCACGGCTCGGCGCCGGACATCGCCGGGCAGGGCGTCGCCGACCCGGTGGCCGCGGTGCTCTCCGTCGCGCTGCTGCTGGAGCAGCTCGGGCACGCCGAGGCGGCGGCCCGGGTCAACGCGGCGGTCGCCGCCGAGCTGGCCGGCCGCACCCCGGGCGCGGCGCTGCGCACCGCCGAGGTCGGCGACCGGCTCGCCGCCCACGCCGTAGCCTGACCGCTCCGACCCGCCAGGGTCACCGGCGGCATCCGCCGGTCCGGGCAGTCCACCCGGTCCCGAGCGGCCCTACCCGCTGAACGACCGTTCGGGGTAAGTTTCTGGCACAACCATGTCGGTGTGCGATCCCGCATGCCGTTGTTCCCCAGGGAGGTCAGCGCGATGAGCGGTGGTGACAAGCTCGACTTCGAGATCCGTCCGAATCCCGCGCCGGTATCCGCCGCCGACCGGGCCGCCCTGCTGGCCAACCCGGGTTTCGGCCGCGTCTTCACCGACCACATGGTCACCGTGCGGTACGCCGACGGCAAGGGCTGGTACGACGCCCGGGTGGAGGCGCGTGGGCCGATCCCGATGGACCCGGCCAGCGCGGTGCTGCACTACGCGCAGGAGATCTTCGAGGGGCTGAAGGCGTACCGGACCGCGGACGGTGGCGTGACGATGTTCCGGCCGGACGCCAACGCCGCCCGGTTCGTCGAATCGGCGCAGCGGATGGCGATGCCGGCGCTGCCGCCCGAGGTGTTCGTCGACTCGCTGCACAAGCTCATCGAGATCGACCGGGAGTGGATCCCCACCGGCGAGGACGGCAGCCTCTACCTGCGGCCGTTCATGTTCGCCAGTGAGGTCTTCCTCGGCGTCCGCCCGGCCAACGAATACCTCTACATGGTGATCGCCTCGCCGGTCGGTGCGTACTTCAGCGGCGGGGTCAAGCCGGTCACGGTCTGGGTCTCTCCGGACTACACCCGGGCGGCGCCCGGTGGCACCGGCGCGGCCAAGTGCGGCGGCAACTACGCCGCGTCGCTGGCGGCCCAGGCCGAAGCCATCGACGCCGGCTGCGACCAGGTGGTCTTCCTCGACGCGGTGGAGCGCCGCTTCGTCGACGAGCTGGGCGGCATGAACGTCTTCTTCGTCTACGACGACGACTCGGTGGTCACCCCGCCGCTGACCGGCACGATCCTGCCGGGCATCACCCGGGACGCGATCATGACGCTGGCCGGCAAGGCCGGGCACCGGGTGGAGGAGCGGCCGGTCACGTTCGCCGACTGGCAGGCCGACGCGGCCAGCGGCCGGCTCCGCGAGGTCTTCGCCTGCGGCACCGCCGCGGTGATCACCCCGATCGGTCAGGTGCGCTTCCCCGACGGCGAGTTCCTGATCGGGGGCGGCGAGCCCGGCCGGGTCACCATGTCGCTGCGCCAGCAACTGGTCGACATCCAACGGGGCAAGGCCGCCGATCCGCACGGCTGGGTGCACCAGGTCCTCTGACGTCCGGCGCTGACCGGCCCGTTCCCACGGGCCGGTCAGCGCGGCCCGCTAGACCTCGTCGAGCAGGTGGTCGCGCAGGGCCGCGAGCTGCTCGTCGGTCACCCCGGCGTGGCGCAGGTACGCCTCGATCGAGCCGTGCCCCTCGCGCAGCTCGTTCAGGAACATCTGCATGGCCTCGGCGGGTGACGCCAAGAACGGCGCGGGCACCTCGGCCGCGTTCGGCATGGTGGCGGCCAGCCAGGCGCTGAACCGGGCCGACGCCTCGGTGCTCAGCGCGTAGTCGGCGGTGATGTCGGCGTCGTCGACGCCCAGGACGGCGAGGGTGAGGGCGCAGACGATGCCGGTTCGGTCCTTGCCGGCCACGCAGTGCACCACCACCGGGGCATTCGCGGAATCCGCGATCAGTCCGATCGCCTCGGCCAGCCCCGCGGTGCCGGTCTGGGCCAGGTCGGCGTACCGGTCGGCGAGGTAGCGGGCCAGGTCGGTGCCCTTCTCGTGCGGCGTACCCGACCAGTCCTCGTGCTCCGGGTGGATGTGCCGGTAGGTCAGCCCCTGGTACGCCGGCACCCGACCGTCGCGCTCCACCTCGGTGGGGCGGCGCAGGTCGATGACGGTGCGGATGCCGATCGCGGCGAACGCGTCCCGGTCCTGCTCGTCGAGGCGGTGCAGGGAGTCGGAGCGGTAGAGGCGACCCCGGCGTACGGTGCGGCCGTCGTGGCCGGGGTAGCCGCCGACGTCGCGGAAGTTGAAGGTCGCGGGCAGCGGGATGGGTCGTGTGTCGTCGATGGCGTCCACGGTCACACGGTAACGGCCGGTGGGCTTTTCGCCCCACCGGCCGTTGGGTCCGATCGGTCAGCGCGCGGTGCCCGGCGGAAGCGCGCCGTACGTCTCGTCGTAGTAACCGCCCAGCTGGTCCCGGTACGTCGGGTCGCTGTGGCTGGTCTCGTCGTACTCCGGGGCGGCCTTGATCTGGTCCCGGGTGCGGTCGACGGAGACGGTGCGCTGGTCGTGGTCGACCTGGTTGACGGTGCCGGCGGGCAGCATCACCTTCTTGCCGAAGATCCACGGTCCGGTGTCCACGACCAGGTAGCTGCCGCCGACCTCGTGACTGGCGCTGTCGATCTTGCCGACTCCGCCGTCGGTGGCCTCGACCTTGTAGCCGACCAGGTCGGCGTCGGCCACTCCGGCCGCGTCCCGGTAGCGCCAGGGGTCGAAGGTGCCGGTCGGTGCGCCGCCCGCCACGGCGCCCTGATCACCGCCGTGCAGCGGGTCGGGCCCGGCGTGGGCGGCGTGCGGGTCGATCCTGTCCATGCCGTTCACTCCTGACTGTCGCCGATCGTCTCTCGGCGTCGCTGGGTGCGTCCCCGCAGGAGCTACCCGGCGGTCGGGGTCCGGAAACGGCGCCCGGCTGGCGAGCCGGGGTGTCGGCGGGCCCGTACGGGCGGACCGAGCGTCGGTGGCGCGGCCCGTCGGGGTGCGTCGATCGCGCCATCGCCGTGGTGGCGGGCCCGGGGCGGGAGTCAGGCCAGAGCTGCCTCGGCGTCCAGCGTGACCGCCACCGCGTGCACGACGGCGGAGATCCGCAGCGCCTCGTGCACCTGTTCGCGGGTGACGCCACGGCGACGCAGCGCCTTCTCCTGCGTCTGGAGGCAGATCTCGCAGCCGTGGATCGCCGAAACGCCGAGGCACCACAGCTTGAAGTCGCTCTTGTCCACCCCCGGACGGGCGATGATCTGCATGCGGAGCCGGGCCGGCATCGAGGCGTACTCGGAGTCGCCGACGAGGTGGGTGGCCCGGTAGTAGATGTTGGTCATCGCCATGACTGCCGCCGCGCCCTTGGCCGCCTCGACGCCGTTCGGCCCGAGGTGGTCGAGCGCCTCGGCAGCGATCTCGCGCAGTACCAGCGGATTGCGGGCGGCCACCGCACAGGCCAGGGCCGTGCCCCAGGTCTGCGCCGGGGTCAGCGTCGAGGTGCCGATGGTGGCGTCGAGGTTGCGGGCGATGTCCGTGGCGTACGCGGGCAGGGCCGCCCGGATCGTGTCCAGTCCCACGGCTCAGCCCTCGGCCTCGGCGGGCAGGGTGTCGGCGTCGAGCGACACGGTGAGCACGGGGCCTCCTTGTGGGCGGGGTGTCATCTTCCGGCGGGTCAGGCGTCGCCACACCGACCGTGCCGTCCCGCGATGTGGATAGTTTCTCCCAAGAACGGGGCCGAGTGGCAGAGTAGCGAGCGTGACCAGCACCGCCCTGATTATTGCGACCTAGCGCGCCGGCTCTCCCTCCGCCGAGCGCGCAGACCTCCCGCATCCGCGGGAGGTCTTTTTGTTGCTCCGAGAAAGGATCCTGATGACGTTCCAGGTCTTCGACACGACATTGCGCGACGGCGCCCAGCGCGAGGGGCTCACCTACTCGGTGGTCGACAAGCTGGCGGTGGCCCGGCTGCTCGACGAGTTCGGTGTCGGCTTCATCGAGGGCGGCTGGCCGGGCGCGGTGCCCAAGGACACCGAGTTCTTCCGCCGGGCGCGCGCCGAACTGACTCTGCGGCACGCGGTGCTCGTCGCGTTCGGCGCCACCCGCAAGGCCGGCCTCGCGGTCGCCGACGACCCCCAGGTGCGTGCTCTGCTGGACGCGCAGACCCCGGCCGTCGCGCTGGTCGCCAAGGCCGACATCCGCCACGTCGAGCGTGCGCTGCGCACCACCGGCGCGGAGAACCTGGCGATGATCCACGACACCGTCAGCCACCTTGTCTCCGAGGGGCGCCGGGTGTTCGTCGACGGCGAGCACTTCTTCGACGGCTACCGCCACGACCCGGCGTACGGCGCGGCCGTGGTGCAGACCGCGCTCGCCGCGGGCGCCGAGCGGATGGTCCTCTGTGACACCAATGGCGGCATGCTGCCGTCCCAGGTGACCGCCGCGATCGTCGACCTGACCAGCCGACTCGGCGTCGACCCCGCGCTGTTCGGCATGCACGCGCAGAACGACACCGCGTGCGCCGTGGCCAACACGATCGCCGCCGTCGAGGCGGGTGTCCGCCACGTGCAGGGCACCGCCAACGGGTACGGCGAGCGCCCCGGCAACGCCGACATCTTCGCGGTCGTCGCCAACCTCCAGCTCAAGCTCGGCATGCCCGTCCTACCGGAGGGCTGCCTGGCGCAGATGGTGCGGGTCTCGCACGCCATCGCCGAGATCGCCAACATCGCCCCCGACACCCACCAGGCGTACGCCGGGGCCGCCGCCTTCGCCCACAAGGCCGGGCTGCACGCGAGCGCGATCAAGGTCGACCCGTTGCTCTACAACCACGTGGACCCGTCGGTGGTGGGCAACGACATGCGGATCCTGGTGACCGAGATGGCCGGTCGGGCCAGCGTCGAGCTCAAGAGCCGTGAGCTCGGCCTGGACCTGACCGACCGTCCGGAGGCGCTGACCCGGGTCACCAAGCGGGTCAAGGAGCTGGAGGCCGACGGCTGGTCCTTCGAGGCGGCGGACGCCTCCTTCGAGCTGCTGGTCCGCTCCGAGCTGCCGGAGGGCGGCCCGGCCCGGCCGTTCACCCTGGAGTCGTACCGGGTGCTGGTCGAGCACCGGGAGGACGGCGCGGTCGTCTCCGAGGCGACCGTGAAGATCCGGGTACGCGGCGAGCGGGTGATCGCCACCGCGGAGGGCAACGGCCCGGTCAACGCCCTGGACGAGGCGCTGCGGGTGGGGCTGGCGCGGCACTATCCGCGGCTTCGCGAGTTCGAGCTGGCCGACTACAAGGTGCGCATCCTGGAGGGCAGCCACGGCACCGGCGCCGTCACCCGGGTGCTCCTGGAGACAGCCGACGACAGCGGCCGCGACTGGACGACGGTGGGCGTGCACCCCAACGTCGTCGAGGCCAGTTGGCATGCCCTGGTCGACGCCCTCACCTACGGCCTGGCCCCCGCCTCCGCCACGACGCCAACTCCCTGACCTCCGCGATCCTGCACGGTGTGTCGACGGTCTGCGGCTTGTGCCCCGGACGTCGGGACGGGTCGGTAGGGGTCAGGCCGCGGGCAGGCGGAGGGTGGCCAGGACGGGGCGGTGGTCGCTGCCGGCCAGGTCGAACACGGTCACCTTGTCGGCGGCGATGCGGCGGTCGACAAGCACGTGGTCGATCGTGACCGGAGGGATGAGGTCACCGTCGTACGGGCCCCACGTGCCGGTCAGGCCCTCGCCGGTGGCGTCCGCGGCGTCGACGTAGCCGGTGCGCAGCAGTGCGCGCAGCGGCCCGTGGTCCAGGGTGGAGTTGAAGTCCCCGGCGAGGATCCGCAGGCCGCCGCCGGGGGTGGCCGGTGGCTGGGCGACCAGGTCGGCACGCCAGGCGCCGACCTGGTCCAGCGCGGACGGCGCCGCGGGGTGGGCCGACTCGACCCGTACCGGCGGGCCACCGGGGACGGCGAGCGTGCCGTACGCCTGGGTGAACCCCCAGCCACCGCGGTTGTTGCGGATGCCGGCGTCGCTGATCGGCCACCGCGAGTAGAGCGCGGACCCGGGCGTGCCGACGTGCGCGTTGAGCTGCCGGTAGGGCAGCAGCCGGTCGAGGCCGAGCCGGTCCAGGCTCGCCTGCGCCTCCGGAGTGAACTCCTGCACGGTGAGCACGTCGACCCGGTGCTGCCGGACCAGCTCGACAAGCGCCCCCGTGTCGGCGGCCCCGGCGAGCAGGTTGGCCGTGAGCAGCCGGATCGTCGGGCCGGTCGCCGCCGGCTGTGGCGCGGCCAGCGCCCGGGGCGCCACCACGCCGAGCAGTGCCACCGCGGCCAGGGCCGCGACCGCCGCCGGCCACCAGCGCCGCAGGGCGACCGTGAGGCCGAGGGCCAGCACGCTGAACCCGGCGACGTACGGAGTGAAGGCGAGCGCCTGCACAAGCGGCCCCCGGTCCAGCCCGGCCAGCCGCACGGTGGCCCAGGCGGCCGTGGGCCCGACGGCCGCCCAGCAGAGCGCCGTGCCGATCGGCAGCCGACGGCGGGTGGGTGCGGGTGGCACGTCGATGATCACGGCGCTCAGCCTAGCGGTCGGCGTCGCGCATATTTCGTGAATGCCGATGGGCTCACCTTTCACAATTATCTGACGGGTGGAAGACACCGCCATAATGCGAGGTCAACTATTGACGTCAAGCTTTTTGCGGTGCTACGTTCCACCTGGTCAAAACGACGCAACGCTGAGTAGTAATCCCAGTTCAAGATGGGTATAGATCGTCCAGAAACCGAATCTCCCGGGGCTCTCAGCACCGCCGTACATCTCATTTTCGGCAGTTATCCGTCCCGCCCCGCGGGTCGGCCGAATTCACCCGGTCACACAAGGGGGACCTGTCATGAACACATCCTTCCGACGTAAGGCGGCGGCGGTCACGTTCGCTGTCCTGGCGCTCACCCTGGCCGGTGGCGGGATCGCCATCGCCCAGCCGTCGGCGAAGGCACCGCAGGAGGCCGTCCAGCCGGCGTCCCGCGCCACGGGCGACGCCCAGCAGCCGCCGGTCACGGCCCAGTCGGCCCGCAGCGCCAAGGCGGCGCTAGAGGCCGGCAAGGCCAGCACGCTGGCGACCGCCAACTTCTACACGGTCGTCAACGCCAACGGCACCAAGGCCCGCGGCGACGGCACGGTCATCAAGTTCGGCCCCGGCCAGTACGAGGTGCAACTCGGCGTGAACGTCTCGACCGGCGCCTTCCTGGCGACCATCTCGCGGTCCGACTCCTGCTGCATCCCGCCCGCTGGCGAGATCTCCGTCGCGCCCCGCCTCGGCACGCCCAACTCGGTCTTCATCCAGACCCGCAACTCGTCCGGCACCCCGGCCGACCGGGGCTTCACCCTGCTCACGCACACCTTCTGACCGAACCGACCGGACCGGCCCCCATGCCCGCGCGTGCGGGCCGGTCCACGTCCCGGCCCGGGCGTCCCGCTTCGGCCTGCTCGTGCCGGTGCTCCTCTTTCGGGCGACCCATCCCCGTGCGGACCACAACGGCCCGGTCCGGCCCCGACAATCCCACGTTTGCCGGGGCCCCGGCCCGGGAAGCAAGCACCGTGACGGACATCTCGGACACCCTGGCCAGCCTGCCCACCTCGGTCGATCCCGAGCCGACCGGCGCCGAGCTGGAACAGACCCTCTTCGAGGTCAAACGCGTGATCGTCGGGCAGGATCGGCTCGTCGAACGTCTGCTCACCGCACTCATCGCCAACGGGCACTGCCTTCTGGAGGGCGTGCCCGGCGTGGCCAAGACCCTCGCGGCGCAGACTCTCGCCACCGTGGTCGGCGGCACCTTCTCCCGGATCCAGTTCACCCCGGACCTGGTCCCCTCCGACATCGTCGGCACCCGGATCTACCGGGCCTCCAAGGAGACCTTCGACATCGAGCTGGGCCCGATCATGGCCAACCTGGTGCTCGCCGACGAGATCAACCGGGCACCGGCCAAGGTCCAGTCGGCGCTGCTGGAGGCGATGGCCGAACGGCAGGTCTCCATCGGCGGGCGCAGCTGGCCGGTGCCGACGCCGTTCCTGGTGCTGGCCACCCAGAACCCGATCGAGTCCGAGGGGGTCTACCAGCTCCCCGAGGCGCAGCGCGACCGGTTCCTCATGAAGGTGGTCGTCGACTATCCCAGCGACGCCGACGAACTGGCCATCCTCTACCGGATGAGCACCGACCGGCCCAGCGCGCGTCAGGTGCTCGACCCGCAACGCCTGCGACTCCTGCAGACGCACGCCGAGCGGGTCTTCGTCCACCACGCCCTGGCCGAGTACGTGGTCCGGCTGATCCTCGCCACCCGCGACCCGGGCCGGTTCGGGCTGGCTGAGATCGCGCCGCTGCTGGCGTACGGCGCCAGCCCACGGGCGACGCTCGGTCTGGTCGCCGCCGCCCGCGCGCAGGCGCTGCTGCGGGGACGGGAGTACGTGTTGCCCGAGGACGTCCGGGAATTGGCGGTGGACGTCCTCTCCCACCGGCTGGTGCTCTCCTTCGACGCCGTGGCCGACGGGGTCTCGGCCGAGAGCCTGGTCCGGCGGCTCGTGGAGGCGGTGCCGCCGCCCCGGGTGGCCACCGGGCACCCCCAGCAGACCCCCGACCTGGCGGCGGCGTGAGACGCGCCGGCCGCACCTCGGTGGCCACGCCGCCCGACCCCGGCCTGGCCGAGCTGACCCCCGACCAGCGGCTGCGCCGACTGGAACTGACCGTCACCCGGAGACTCAACGGTCTGCTGCACGGCCAGTACCGTGGCCTGCTCCCCGGGCCGGGCAGCGAACCCGCCGGCAGCCGCGAGTACCGGCCGGGGGAGGACGAGGTCCGCCGGATGGACTGGGCGGTGACCGCCCGGACCGCCGTGCCGCACGTCCGACAGGTCGACGCCGACCGGGAACTCACCACCTGGCTGCTCGTCGACGCCAGCGCCAGCATGGAGTTCGGCACCGCCGAGCTGGACAAGCGGGAGCTGGCGGTGGCCGCCGTGGCGGCGGTGGGTTTCCTGACCGCAGGCATCGGCAACCGGTTGGGCGCCCAGGTGCTGGGCGCCGACGGGGTACGACGCTTTCCCGCCCGCAGCGGGCGTACCCATCTGCTCGGTCTGCTCCGCGCGCTGCTGACCGCGCCGCGCGCGACCGAGCCCGACGACCGGCCCCGGTCCCGGCTGGCGACCCCGCAGCCGGTCGCGGCGGCGGAGTTGGCGGACGGGCTGGACGCGGTGCACCGGGTCGCCAACCAGCGCGGGCTGGTCGTGGTGGTCTCCGACTTCCTCGACGGCCTGCCCGACGACCCCGACGAGCCGCCGCCCTGGGAGCGGACCCTGCGTCGGCTGTCCGCCCGCCACCAGGTGCTCGCGATCGAGGTGACCGACCCGCGCGAACTGGAACTTCCCGACGTCGGCCTGATCACGCTGGTCGACCCGGAGACCGGCCGTCGCCGCGAGGTGTGCACATCGGACCGCCGTCTGCGGGAGCGCTACGCCGCGGCCGCCGCCGTCCAGCGTGACCAGGTCCGCCAGGCGTTGCGCCGGAGCGCGGCGACACACCTGGCGCTGCGCACCGATCGGGACTTCAGCGCCGACATCGTCCGACACGTGCACGCCCAGCGGCGGATGGCCGCGGCGCCGGCCGGAGCCGTCCGGGGAGGTGCCGCGTGACCTGGGAGTCCCCGTTGCGGCTCTGGCTGCTGATCGGCGTGCTCGCGCTGGTCGGCGCGTACCTGGTGATGCAGCGCAGACGCAGCCAATACGCCGTCCGCTTCACCAACCTGCGGCTGCTGGACCGGGTGGCACCCGTTCGTCCGGCCTGGCGCCGGCACGTTCCGGCCGGACTGTTCCTGGCCATGCTGGCGCTGCTCGTGGTCGGCTTCGCCCGGCCCACCGCCGAGGTCCGGGTCCCCCGGGAACGCGCCACCGTGATGGTGGCCGTCGACGTGTCCACCTCCATGCTGGCCACCGACGTGGAGCCGGACCGGCTGGCGGCGGCCAAGCAGGCGGCCCGACGTTTCGTCGAGGGTCTGCCCGACGAGTTCAACGTGGGGCTTGTCGCGTTCGCCGGCAGCGCCGCCGTCCTGGTGCCGCCCGGCACCGACCGGGACGCCCTGGACGAGGGCATCGGTCGCCTCGCCGAGGGGGTGACCGGGGTGCAGGGCACCGCGATCGGTGAGGCCATCAACACCTCGCTCGGCGCGGTCAAGAGCCTGGACAGCGAGGCCGCCAAGGAGCCACCGCCGGCCCGGATCATCCTGCTCTCCGACGGAGCCAACACGTCGGGGATGGACCCGATGGAGGCGGCGGCGGAGGCGGTCGCGGCGAAGGTGCCGGTGCACGCGATCTCCTTCGGCACACCGTCGGGATTCGTGGACCGGGGCGGACGGCCGATCCAGGTGCCGGTCGACGGGCAGACCCTCAAGGCAGTCGCCGACGAGACCGGCGGAATGTTCCACGAGGCCAGCACCGTCGACGAGTTGCGCGCCGTCTACGACGACATCGGCAGCTCGGTCGGCTACCGCACCGAACGTCAGGACGTCTCGGCCCGGTTCATCGGCCTCGGACTGGTGTTCGCGATGGGTGCCGCCGCTGGCTCGATGCGCTGGTTCTCCCGACTGCCCTGATCCACCGCGCCGACGTCGACCTCGAGGAGTACGCATGGCAGTGCAGACCGGACTGGGCGAACCGCGCGGTCCCTGGTTTATCTCGCCGGAGCTCGACCCGGACGGGCGCGGGTGGTGGGACGCGCCCGGCTCGGGGCGGGACCCCGGCGGGCGACGCCCCGGCCGGCTGCTCGCCGCGTTGGCGATCGTGGCGGTGTCGGCCGTCTCGGGCGCCCTGGCCGGCGGCGTGGTGGCCAGCCGGGACGGCGCGGGGCCGTCAGCGGCGTCCGCCGCACCGGCGCCGGCGGAGTTGGTCACCGCCGCCGAGCGGACCGTGCCCGGTGTGGTGTCGGTGCTCGCCGGCGGCGCGAACGGCGCGTCCGCGACCGGCTCCGGGTTCGCCATCGACGACCAGCAGCACCTGGTCACCAATGACCACATCCTGGCCAAGGCCGGTGGTGGGCCGGTCACGGTGGAGCTGCCCGACGGCCGCCGGTACGAGGCCGAGGTGATCGGCAGGGAGCCGCGCAGCGACCTGGCGGTGCTGAAGGTGCCACCGTCGGCAGGCCTCGCCCCGTTGCCGCTGGCCAAGCCGGGCGCCACCCGGGTCGGTGAGCCGGTACTGGCGGTGGGCTCACCGCTGGGGCTGTCCGGGACGGTCACCGCGGGCATCGTCAGCGCGCTGGACCGCCAGGTGCGGTTGGGCAACAACCGGCACCGCGCGGTGCAGACCGACGCGTCGATCAACCCCGGCAACTCGGGCGGGCCGCTGGTCAACGCCCGAGGCGAGGTGGTCGGGGTGAACACCGCGATCGCCACCATCGACGGCAACGGGTCGATCGGCATCGGCTTCGCCATCCCGATCGATCAGGTGCAGCAGACCGCCGACACGATCATCGGCAAGGGCGGCTGAGCTGCCCGGACGGCCCGTCGGGTCGCCTCCATTGTCGGATATCCGGCCACACGTCATCGGGCCATGGAAATATGACGCTCGATATGGATACTGGCGGAGGTGGAGCGTCCTCTTCTCACGGTCCTCCTGCTGGTGGGCCTGGTCATCGGATGTGCGGTGGGGTCGGCGTACGCCCGGGCGCGACGCGGGTGGACCGATTACCAGACCGCGAAGAAATCGGTGCCCGGCGCTCGCCGCGGCGCGTGGGTGCTGATCCGCGGGGTCGCGCTGAAGGCCGCGGTGATCGGGTTGCTGCTGTTCGGCGCCGTGGCGTACGCCGCGGTCGGTTCGGACGACGAGACCGCCGGTCCGGCGCCGAGCCCGTCCACCACGCAGAGTGAGCCTCCGCGCCGGTGACCCGGGGCGGGCCGCAGCGGGCTAGCCTCGGGGCGTGGACGACGGACTGCGGGTGACCGATCGGTGGGTCGTCCCCGCCGGGGAGCTGCGGGAGCGCTTCTCCCGCTCGTCCGGCCCCGGCGGGCAGGGCGTGAACACCGCCGACTCCCGGGTCGAGCTGAGCTACGACCTGGCCAACTCTCCGGCCGTGCCCGAGTCGCTGCGGGCGCGGGCGCTGGCACGGCTCGCCAACCGACTGGTGGACGGTGTGCTGACGATCGCGGCCAGCGAGCACCGGGCGCAGCTTGCGAACCGGGAGGCGGCCCGCGAGCGGATGCTTGCGCTGTTGCGCGAGGCGGCCGCCCCGCCCCCGCCGCCGCGTCGGGCGACCAGGCCGTCCCGGGGCGCCAAGGAACGTCGGCTGGCCGAGAAGAAGCGCCAGTCGCAGCGCAAGCGCGACCGCCGCGTCGACGGCGAGTAGTCATCGTCACCGAGCCGTGTGAGTGACCCCTCTGACTGGCGAGTGACAGAATCTGGAATCTGTCAGCTGAAGTGTATGGTCGGCAGGTCACCCAGGAGAGGAAGACCTCATGGACACCCGCACCCTCGGCACCTCCGGCCCCACCGTCTCCGCGCTCGGGCTCGGCCTGATGGGCATGTCGGACCTCTACGGCCCCGCCGACGAGGCCGAGAGCATCGCCACCATCCACGCCGCACTGGACGCCGGCATCACCCTGCTCGACACGGGCGACTTCTACGGGATGGGCCACAACGAGATGCTGCTGCGGGAGGCGCTGCGCGGCCGCAACCGGGACAACGCGGTGATCAGCGTGAAGTTCGGCGCGCTGCGCGACGTCGACGGCGGTTGGAACGGCAACGACGTCCGACCCGTCGCGATCAAGAACTTCCTGGCGTACACGCTGCGCCGGCTCGGCACCGACCACGTCGACATCTACCGCCCCGCCCGGCTCGCCCCGGACGTGCCGGTGGAGGAGGTCGTGGGCACCCTGGCCGAGCTGGTCAAGGCGGGTCACGTCCGGCACATCGGCCTGTCCGAGGTGAGCGCCGAGACGCTGCGCCGGGCGCACGCCGTGCACCCCATCAGCGACCTCCAGATCGAGTACTCGCTAATCTCCCGCGCCCCCGAGGCCGAGATCCTGCCGACGGCGCGTGAGCTGGGCGTCGGGATCACCGCGTACGGGGTGCTCTCCCGAGGGCTGATCAGCGGCCACTGGACGGCGGGGCGGGAGACCGCCGGCACCGACTTCCGCAGCCACCTGCCGCGCTTCGCCGGCGCGAACCTGGACCGCAACCTCGCCCTCGTGGACGCGCTGCGCGGCATCGCCGAGGCGCGGGGCGTCACCGTGGCGCAGATCGCCATCGCCTGGGTGCTCGCCCGGGGCGAGACCGTCGTACCCCTGATCGGCGCCCGCCGCCGGGACCGGCTCACCGAGGCCCTCGGCGCCGCCGCGGTCACGCTGACCGAGACGGACCTGGCCGCCATCGAGGCCGCCGTCCCCGCCGACGCGGTGGCCGGCAGCCGGTACGACGAGGCGCAGATGGCGTTCCTGGACAGCGAGCGGTCATGACGACCCGGTCGTGGCGCGACCGCCGGCCGGGGGTCGCGCCACGACCGGCGGCGCGGTCAGGGAGGCTGGGACGATGAGCGACACCACCGCCCTGACCGCCGACCGCATCCTCGACACCGCCGAGGAGGTGCTGCGCCGGTACGGCCCGGCGAAGGCCACCGTGCTGGACGTCGCGCGCGCGCTGGGCGTCAGCCACGGCAGCGTCTACCGGCACTTCGCCAGCAAGGCCGCGCTGCGCGAGGCGGTGGCCGAACGCTGGCTGGCCCGGGTCTCCACCCCGCTGATCGACGTCGCCACCGGCACCGACCCGGCCCCAGAGCGGTTGCGCCGGTGGCTGGCCGAGCTGAGCGGCACCAAGCGGCGGATGGCCCGCGAGGACCCGGAGCTGTTCGACAACTTCCACCAGCTCGCCACGCTCTCCGAGGGGGCGGTCGCCAACCACCTGGAGGTTCTCGCCGGTCAGCTCAGCCTGATCGTCGCGGACGGAGTGGCCGCCGGCGAGTTCACCGTGCCCGACCCGGCGGTGGCCGGCCGTGCGCTGCTGCAGGCCACCGCGCGGTTCCACCACCCGTCGCACCGGACGGAGTGGAACGAGCCGGGCCTCGACGACGATTTGGCCGCGGTGGTCGCGCTGCTTCTCGACGGCCTGCGAGCCCGCTCGCGCTGACGCCGGGCCGGGCGACGGCACGGGCCAGCCGCCCGACCGCGCAGGGCCGTCGACGGTCAGCCGGGGACGGCGGCCAGCAGCCGGTCGCGGAGCACCGCCGCACGGTCGGCGAACCCGCGCTGCGCCGCGGCGTACTCCGCCCGGCCCTCCGGGGTCTCCACCCGTACCGGAGGGTGACCGAGGGCCGCCAGGTCGTACGGGCTGGCCCGCATGTCCAACGTGCGGATCTCCCGGGCCAGCTCGAAACAGTCCGCGACCAGCTCGGAGGGCACCAGCGGCGACAACTTGTACGCCCACTTGTAGAGGTCCATGTTGGCGTGCAGACAGCCCGGCTGCTCGTGCGCGTGCTGCGTCTCCCGGGTCGGGGTGAGCAGGTTCAACGGCCGGGCCGGCGGGGTGAAGAACCGGAACGCGTCGAAGTGGCTGCACCGCACCCCGCGCTCCTCGACGACCGCGGCAGTCCGCTCCGGATCCAGCCGCAACGGCCAGGCGTTGTGCCGCAGTTCCTCGCGGGTCTGCCGGTACACCATCGCCCACTCGTGCATTCCGAAGCAGCCGAAGTGCGCCGGTCGTCCGGCCGTGGCCGCCAACAGCGAGCGGATCCACGCGATCGACTCGCCGCGTCGCCCGCGTACCGCCTCGGTGTCGAGGGTGACCCCGGCGGTGGTGGCGCGGTAGTCCCGGCCGAACTCGGCCGGGTCCGCGTCGCGCAGCTCGACCCCCGCGCCCGGGTGCCAGCGGCGCAGCTGCGCCGGCCGGTGCGAGTAGTAGGTGAACAGGAAGTCGGCCACCGGGTGCCGCTCACCGCGACGTCGGCGGGCCAGGTGCGGCGTCAGCCACCCGTCCACCCGCTCCTCGTGGGCCCGGCGGCGCTCACGCCAGGCCGCCACGTCGAGCACGGCGGGGGCGAGGGCGGCGGTCACGGACCCCAGGGTACGACCGCCGCCCCATCGGCGGTCAGGGCATGTGCACCCGGACGCCGGCGGAGAACACGCCGCTGCGCAGCTCCAGCTGCTGGGGCGGGTCCCGCCCGTCGACGGTGAACACCAGCGGGAGCACCACCCGACTGCCCGCGGCCACCGGGTTGGCGAAGACGTCCCGACCCAGGTTGGCCGCCCGGGTGGCCGGCTCGTCCGTGCTCACCCATCGGCCACCCGGCAGGTAGGCGCGTTGCAGCTGGCCGTGCCAGGGCTGCGGGGTGCCGGTGACGTTGCGCACACCCACGGTGGCCTGGCAGCGCCGACCCCCGGCGGGTGCCGCGCCGGTCCCGCTGGTCGCGTCCGCCGCGCCACAGGTCATCCGGTAGACGGTGAACTCGAACGCGGACTCCTGCAACGGCACGCCCACCGGCCCGGAGACCCCGGTGCCCATCCACGCCCCGCTGGTCGGCTGCTTCTGGGTGTCGATCGACGACACCTGCCGGGTCGCCGTCCAGCCGGCCGTGCCGATCACGCCCGCCAGCACCACCACCGCCGCGCCGACCAGCAGCCAGACCGGCGGCGTACGCCGCCGTCGGCGCGGGCCGGGAGTCGCCGGACGTGGGTAGATCGTCCCGCGTCCATCGTCCGGCGTCGCGTTGGTGGCCAGGGCGGCGGCGGTCACCCGCCGCCCGCGCCGTCCGCGCCGTCGACGCCACACCCACGCCACGAGGGCGCTGAGCAGCAGCAGAACGCCCAACCCGGCGAGCAGCACCGGATACCGCCGCCAGGGCGGGGCCGCCGTGACCTCGGCCGCCGGACCTGCGGCCCCCTGCCAGGTGGCGGTGGCGCAGTCGTACGGCCGGCTGCCGTCACTGGTGAACGCGCAGGCCGGCGCCGCCAGCGGCTGGCCCGGCGCGACCGCGGTCAGCGCGGTGCCCAGCGTGGTGGTGCTGTGCGCGGGCAGCCGCAACCGCCAGGTCACCTCGGCCGTGGACCCGCCGGAGCGGCTGGACCGCCCGCCCCCGCTGATCGCGGTGGGCGACGACCCGGACGGCAGCTCCTGGCGCACCGTCGTGTCGAGCGGCGAGTTGCCCACATTCCGGACGTGGATCCGGTACCGGGGCGCCGGGCTGCTCTCCGACGCGACCGCCACCGTGACCGGAGGCGGGGGCGCGGACACCGGCACCCGCGACGGCGGTGCCACCGCCGGTGGCGCCGAGGGCGGGGTGGGCTCCGCGCTCGCCGCCACGGGCACCCGCGCGGCCACCGCCACCGCCGACGGCGCCGGGCTGACGGACGCGGGCGGCGTGACCGCCGTCGCTCCGGGCGCTGGTGCCGTCGGACGTGGCGTCGGCGCGGCTGGTCGTGGCACGGGCGCGGCTGGTTGTGGCGTGGCGGCCGCTGGTCGTTGCGCGACCGCCGCCTCCGGGGCCGCCGCGGGCAGGGCCGGCACGGCGGCGAGGATGCCGAGGCAGTGTACGAACACCGCGAGGGCTCTGTGGTGTCGTGTCGATGCAGGCATACGAACGAACCTCCGGAGCCGACGCTAGGGGTGCGCGCCCTCCGTGCGGGTACGAAGTCGAGAAACCCGCCCCGGCCGCCCAGACCTGCGCTAAGGTGCCGCGACGCTGACGGGTTGCGCACACCCGACGGCCCGTTGTGGCCGGTGAACGGGTCGGCGGGGCTAGATTGGCCGGGTGCGTATCGCTCGTTTCGCTCATGCCAAGGGAATGTCGTTCGGAGCCGTCGAGGGCGAGCCGGAGGCCGGGCCGCAGGGCCTGACCATCGCCGAGATCGAGGGTCACCCGTTCGGCCAGCTCTCCTTCAGTGGGGCCCGCTGGGCCCTTTCCGACGTCCGGCTGCTCTCGCCGATCCTGCCCAGCAAGGTGGTCTGCGTGGGCCGCAACTACGCCGACCACGCCGCCGAGCTCGGCAACGAGGTGCCCAAGGAGCCGTTGCTCTTCCTCAAGCCGTCCACCTCGGTGATCGGTCCCCGGGACGCCATCCGGTTGCCGATCTTCTCCAAGCAGGTCGAGCACGAGGCGGAGTTGGCGGTCGTGATCGGCGCGCCGGGCGCCCGCCGGGCCGACCGGGCCGCCGCCGAACGTGCCATCTTCGGCTACACCTGCGCCAACGACGTGACCGCCCGGGACCTGCAGCGCTCGGACGGGCAGTGGACCCGCGCCAAGGGCTTCGACTCGTTCTGCCCGATCGGTCCGTGGATCACCACCGGGCTGGACGTCTCCGACCTGGAGATCCGCTGTGAGGTGGGTCGCAACCCCGACGAGATGGAGGTACGCCAGCTCGGCCGCACGAAGGACATGGTCTTCGACGTGGCCGGCCTGGTGTCGTACATCTCGCACGTGATGACCCTGCTGCCCGGCGACGTGGTGCTCACCGGCACTCCGGCGGGGGTTAGCCCTCTCGTCGAGGGGGATACGGTCACCGTGCGGATCGAGGGCATCGGCGAGCTCAGCAACCCGGTGGTCCCCGTCGCCTGATCCGTCCGATGCCCCTGTTTCCGCAGCTCACGGGCGGTTCGGGGGGATCGGATTTGGCCTGTCGGCACCGGGAGGGTAATGTTCACTCCCGGCGCCGCAAGGGGCCAATGGGGTATGGGGTAATTGGCAGCCCGACTGATTCTGGTTCAGTTAGTCTAGGTTCGAGTCCTGGTACCCCAGCGCAGCTGGGATTCGCGAGAATCCCGGACGCTGGATTCTGACGGAGTTCGACTCCGCCCCTCCGGGGGCGGAGAGTGGTCTCTGGTAGAGTGCAGCTCCTCCGCCCGCGAGGGTGGGGGAGCGAAAGTGGTTCTGGCCCCGTCGTCTAGTGGCCCAGGACGCCGCCCTCTCAAGGCGGTAGCGCCGGTTCGAATCCGGTCGGGGCTACATCTGTGCACAACCCGTCTCACCTTGGTGAGGCGGGTTGTTTCGTTGCTACGCACGGCCGTCCACGGTGCCCAGACCCCACGCTCGCCCCGACGGACGGTGCCGCTAGACTACAGCGGCACCGCCTGCGAGGGCGGTGAACAGGAAGTTCTGGCCCCGTCGTCTAGTGGCCCAGGACGCCGCCCTCTCAAGGCGGTAGCGCCGGTTCGAATCCGGTCGGGGCTACAGATCAAAGGCTCACCTCGCCCCGCGAGGTGAGCCTTTCCCGTACCCACCCCCACCCGCCCGGCCCTCGCCCGGCCACCCACCTCCCCGTTGATCATGAAGTTATTGCCCTCCGCCACGGCGTGTCCGGGCAATAACTTCATGATCAACAAGGGCAGGGGCGGGGTGGGGGGTGGGGTTAGAGGCCGGAGAGGCGTTGGCCGGCTCTGACGACTGCCATGGCGTGGCGTTCGCCGGGGCGGCGGCCCAGGCGTTCGATCGGGCCGGAGATGCTGACCGAGGCGATCACGCGGCCGGTGCGGTCGCGGATCGGGGCGGAGACGCTCGCCACACCGGCCTCCCGTTCGGCCACGCTCTGCGCCCAGCCGCGGCGGCGGACCTCGGCCAGGGTGCGGCCGGTGAACTTGCTGCGCGGCAGCAGCGGCATCACCGCCTCCGGAGGCTCCCAGGCGAGCAGGATCTGGGCCGCCGAGCCGGCCGTCATCGGCAGCACCGAGCCGACCGGAACGGTGTCCCGCAGGCCGCTGGCGCGCTCCGCCGCCGCCACGCAGATCCGCTCGTCGGCGCGGCGCAGGTAGAGCTGCGCGCTCTCGCCGGTGGCGTCGCGCAGCGCGGCCAGCAGCGGCTCGGCGGCGGTCAGCAGGACGTCCGGGGCGGCGTTGGCCAGCTCGCCCAGCCGGGGCCCGGGACGCCAGCGCCCCTGGGTGTCCCGAACCAGCATCCGATGGATCTCCAGTGCCTGTGCCAGCCGGTGCGCGGTGGCCCGGGGCAGCTTCGTGCGTTCAACGAGTTCGGCCAGGCTGGCGCCGTCGACACAGGCGGCCAGGATGACCACCGCCTTGTCGAGAACGCCGACACCGCTCATACTGTGTCCCACAAGCCGAAACTTACCTCCCAGAATTTAGGATGTCCAGATGGTGGGAGTCACTCCTGAGCCGAGGACCCTGGCCGAGAAGGTCTGGGACGCGCACGTCGTACGGTCCGCCGCTGGTGAGCCGGACCTGCTCTTCATCGACCTGCACCTGCTGCACGAGGTGACCAGCCCGCAGGCGTTCGACGGGCTACGGCTCGCCGGGCGCCGGGTGCGCCGTACCGACCTGACCCTCGCGACCGAGGACCACAACACCCCGACCGGGTACGCCGATCCGGCGTTCCGGCTCCGCCGAGGTGACCTGCTCACCATCGCGGACCCGACGTCGCGTACGCAGATCGAGACGCTGCGCCGCAACTGCGCCGAGTTCGGCGTGCGGCTGCACCCGCTCGGCGACGAGAACCAGGGCATCGTGCACGTCATCGGCCCGCAGCTCGGGGTCACCCAGCCCGGCATGACGATCGTGTGTGGCGACTCACACACCGCCACCCACGGCGCGTTCGGCGCGCTCGCCTTCGGCATCGGCACCAGCGAGGTGGAGCACGTGCTGGCCACCCAGACGCTGCCGCAGAGCCGGCCGAAGACCATGGCCGTCAACGTCACCGGCCAGCTCGCCCCCGGCGTCACCGCCAAGGACCTGGTGCTCGCGCTGATCGCCCAGGTCGGCACCGGTGGTGGGCGCGGGCACATCGTCGAGTACCGCGGCGACGCCATCCAGGCCCTCTCCATGGAGGGGCGGATGACCATCGCCAACATGTCCATCGAGTGGGGCGCCAAGGCCGGCATGATCGCGCCGGACGAGACGACCTTCGCGTACCTCAAGGGTCGGCCGAACGCGCCGCAGGGCGCCGACTGGGACGCGGCGCTGGCCTGGTGGCGGACGCTGCCCACCGACGAGGGCGCGCGCTTCGACGCCGAGGTCACCCTGGACGCCAGCCGGATCACGCCGTTCGTCACGTGGGGCACCAACCCCGGGCAGGGCGCGCCGCTGAGCGCGCCGGTGCCCGACCCGGAGGAGTTCACCACCGACTCGGAGCGCGCTGCCGCCCGCCGTGCGCTGGAGTACATGGATCTGCGCCCCGGCACCCCGCTGCGGGAGCTGCCCATCGACGTGGTCTTCGTGGGTTCCTGCACGAACGGCCGCCTGGAGGACCTGCGGGCCGCCGCCGACGTGCTGCGCGGTCACCGGGTCGCCGAGACCGTCCGGATGCTCGTGGTGCCCGGCTCCGCCGCCGTACGCGAGGCGGCCGAGGCCGAGGGCCTGGACAAGGTCTTCGTCGACGCCGGCGCCGAGTGGCGGTTCGCCGGCTGCTCGATGTGCCTGGGCATGAACCCCGACACGTTGAAGCCCGGCGAGCGCTCCGCGTCCACCTCCAACCGGAACTTCGAGGGCCGGCAGGGCCGGGGCGGTCGTACCCACCTGGTCTCCCCGCCGGTCGCCGCCGCCACCGCCGTGGTCGGGCGGCTGGCCGCCCCCGCCGATCTGTAGAAGGGACCGAGGAGATGGACAAGTTCACCACCCACACCGGCACCGCCGTGCCGCTGCGCCGGTCCAACGTGGACACGGATCAGATCATCCCGGCCGTGTACCTCAAGAGGGTGACCCGCACCGGCTTCGCCGACGGGCTGTTCAACGCCTGGCGGGAAGACCCGGCATTCGTACTCAACGATGAATCCTATTCCGGTGCGTCGATCCTCATCGCCGGTCCCGAGTTCGGCACCGGCTCCTCCCGGGAGCACGCCGTCTGGGCGCTACGGGACTGGGGCTTCCGCGCCGTGGTGGCCCCGCGCTTCGGTGACATCTTCCGGGGCAACGCACTCAAGGAGGGCCTGCTGCCGGTCGAGTTGGAATTGAAAGCCGTCGAGGAGTTGTGGGATCTCGTCGAGGCCGACCCGACCACTCCGGTGACCGTCGACCTGACCGCCCGACAGCTCCGGGCCGGGGACGCGACCTGGTCGTTCCCACTGGACGACTTCAGCCGGTGGCGGCTGTTGGAGGGCCTGGACGACATTGGACTCACCCTCCGGCACGCCGATGACATCGCCTCCTACGAGGCGTCTCGACTGCCGTTCCTGCCCTCGGTGGCATAGCCGTACGCCCACCCGCACATCGGATTTCGCCCCCACCGGTCCAACCGGTGGGGGCGAATCCGTTACGACACAAGGGCTTTTTTCCACCGAATGTTTGTGTCCAGGCAGCGCAGGGCATACGGTGCGCGCAGAATGGCTCGCGTCGAGTCAGTTGCACAATCGGGAGGAAGTCGTGAACAAGGCCGAGCTCATCGAGGCGCTCGCCGTTCGCCTGGGGGACCGGAAGACGGCGACGGCCGCGCTCGACGCGGTCCTCACTGAGGTCCAGGCAGCGGTCACCAAGGGCGAGAAGGTGGCGATCACCGGATTCGGAGCATTCGAAAAGCGTGTGCGTGGCGCACGAACAGCGCGCAACCCGCGTACCGGCGAGGCGGTGAAGGTCAAGAAGACGTCCGTCCCGACCTTCCGCCCCGGCGCCGGGTTCAAGGAGATGGTGGCCAGCGGCAAGGTGCCGAAGGCCACGGTGGCGGCGAAGAAGACCGCCGCCGCCACGGCCAAGACCGCCGGCGCCAAGGCGGCGGGCACCAAGGCCACCGCCACCAAGGCGGCCGGTAAGAAGACCGCCCCGGCCAAGGCGAGCAAGACCACCACCGCCGCCGCCACCAAGGCGGCCAGCAAGAAGACCGCCCCGGCCAAGGCGAGCAAGACCACCACGGCGACCAAGACGGCCGCCAGCAAGAAGACCGCCCCGGCGAAGAAGACCGCCGCGGCGACCAAGTCCGCCACGGCGAAGAAGACCACCGCGGCGGCGAGCAAGAGCACGGCGGCCAAGAAGGCGCCGGCGAAGAAGGCTCCGGCCAAGAAGGCGGCCAGCAAGCGCTGACCGACTGTCCGCCCAAAGGGCGTCCACCCTCGCGGTGGGCGCCCTTTGCGCGTGCCGGGCCGTTGACCCGGCCGGGCCGTACGCGCAGAATCGCCGTGCCGGCCCCCCTTTGCGGACCGGTCCGCCGACGAAATGGGGCGCCGGTGCGCTACCGCCAGCTCACCACCGGATCGCTCGCGCTGGGCGTCATTCTGCTCATCGACGTGCTGCGCGTCTGGCTGCCCGGCATCATCACCATCTTCGGGCAGGCCGCGTCCACCCCGGCCGAGTTGATGGGCGCGTTCGCGCTCGGCTGGTTCGTTCTGGCGATGGCCGCGCCGGCTCTGGTCCGGCGGGTGGGCGCCCGCCGGGTCACAGTCGTCGCCGCCGTGCTGCTCGCCGTGGCCCGGCTCGCGCTCACCAGCGCCCCCGGCGGCCGTCCGCAGCTCTGGTTGGCCACCGCCGGTCTGCTCGCCGGTCTGGTCTGGTTGGTGGGTGTCGCCGGCGGCACCGACCGTCCGGTGCCGGGACTGGCCCTGGGGCTGGCGGTCAACGCCGCCATCCACGCGCTGCTGGACACCTACGACCTCGTCTGGCGGGGCGGCTGGGTGGCCTGGCTGCTCAGCGCCGTCGCGGTGGTGCTGTTCCTGCTCGGCACGACGCTGCCCACCGCGCCGCCCGGCCCCGGTGGCGCCCGATCGTGGCTGCTGGCCGGGCCGGTGCTGCTGCTGGCCGGCATGGTGGCCCTCGCGCCGGCCCTGGCCCAGGCCGGGATGTCGTACCTGGTCGCGAGTGGCGACGTCGCTCGCTCACCGCTGTTCGGCCTGGCGCCGGTGCCGGTGGCGGTCGCCGGGTTCCTGCTGGCCGCGCTGGCGGGCCCGACCCGGGGGTGGGGCCGGCCGCTCGGGCCGGCGGCCCTGCTGGTGGGCGTGGTGCTCTTCGCCCTCGACAGTGGCGACCTGCTCGTCGCGGCCATCCTGCTCACCGCCGTCGGACTCGGCGCCTGCCTCGCCCTCACCGACGCTCCGGGTCGCGCCGACGCCGACGGCACCGCCCACGCCGCCGCCGACGCTGACGCTGACGGTGAGGGCGCGTCGGGCACGGACGACAGCCGCCGAACGGCGGCCCGCCGGGGGTACGCCGTCGCCGCCGGCATGCTGCTCTTCGTGCTGGGGGCGGTGGGTTACTACTCCGCCTACGACCTGGGCTACCCGAACGCGGTGGTGCCGGTGGTGGTGGCCGGGGTGGTCGCCGCCGTGGCCCTGGCCGCCCGTCCGTCCGGCCGCCGGCGTCCCGGCCCGCTTCCGCCGCTGCGGACCGCCGGCGGGGTCGCCGCGCTGGCTCTGCTCGCGCCGCTGCTCGCCGACGAGGTGGCGGTGGCGAGCAACCGGGAGGGTCCGCCGGAGCGGTTGACCGTGGTGGCGTACAACATCCGGATGGGCTTCGGGCTGGACGGCCGGTTCGACCTGGCCGGGCTGACCGCGGCGATCGACCGGCAGCGGCCCGACGTGGTGCTGCTCAGCGAGGTGGACCGGGGCTGGCTGCTCAACGGCGGCCACGACACGCTGGACCTGCTGTCCGACCGGCTCGGCATGCCGTACGTGTTCGGGCCGGCCGCCGACCCGGTCTGGGGTGACGCGGTGCTCAGCCGGTGGCCGGTCACCGACCCACGGTCCCGGCCGCTGCCGTCTCTCGGGGCGCCCACCGGAGCGCAGGCTCTCGCCGTCACCCTGGACCTCGGCGACGGTGTCCGTGCCGCCGTGGTGAGCACCCACCTGCAACCGCCACCCGACGCGGGCCCGGTGGCGCAGGCTCGCGCGGTGGCCGACTTCGCCACCGGGTACGCGGCCGGCCGGCCGCTCGTGGTGGCCGGCGACCTGAACACCGAGCCGGGCGACGAGGCTTTCGAGCAGTTCACCGCGGCCGGGCTGGTCGACGCGTTGGCGGTCGCCCGTCCGCTGGCGACTAGCCCGGCCGACGATCCACGCCAGCAGATCGACCACGTCTTCGTCTCGCCCGGCCTGACGGCGACGAATCCGGTCGCGCCGCGCGGCGAGGCCAGCGACCACCTGCCGGTGGCGGTGACCCTCACCCTGCCGTCCCGCTGACCCCGCGCCGGGATCGCCGATGCTGCGGTATCTGGCCAGCCGGACACCGCCACGTCGGCGACCTGAAGGGGGGATCAACCGCCGAAGCGCCGGGCGGGCCTCACAGGCGGTCGGCCGCGAGCAGCCGCTCGCCGCTGAAGGCCAGCAGCCAGCCGCCGCCCTTCGGGGTAATGAAGTCCTCGTCGGCGCGGCCGGTCAGCTGCTCCAACGCGCCCGGCAGCACCTTGCCCTGGCTGCACACCGCCACCTGCCCGCCGGCGCAGGCCAGCTCCAGCAGTTGGGCGGCGGTGGCCAGCACCCGCTCGTCCTGTTGCTGACCCGGCTGCGGCTCGTCCAGGTCGCCGCAGATCTCGATGGGCAGGTCGAGCAACGCGGCGGCCGGGTCCAGGGTCTGCACGCAGCGGCGCGGCGAGGCCGACAGGAGCCGGGCCGGGCGCACCAGGGCGATCAGAGGCGCCAGCGCGTACGCCTGGGCCCACCCCTCGCGATCGAGCGGGCGGGCGGTGTCCGGGCCGGTCGAGGTGGCCCGCTTGCCGGCGTGCCCGTGCCGGACCAGCGCGACGGTCGCGGTCACCGGCGGCAGCGCGGCGAACGCGGCCAGCACCTCGGCGTCGTGCGGATAGCTGACCAGGCGGATCGCGTCGTCCACGGCCAGCCACCGGATGTCGTCGACCTCGGTGCCCGGCTGGAACCCGCCCTCGGCGACCGCGAGCATCGACCAGTAGTCGACCAGCTTGGCCTGCCCCTCGCTGCGGTAGCGCACCGACGGCAGCCGCACCTGCGGTACGCCCCGCACGTCGGCCTCCTCGGCCACTTCCCGGACCGCCGCGACCAGTGGATGCTCGCCCGGTTCGAGCTTGCCCTTGGGCAGCGTCCAGTCCCCGTAGCGCGGGCGGTGCACGACGCAGACCCGTACGCCGTCGGCGGTCGGTCGCCAGCAGACCCCGCCGGCAGCGCGGATGCCCGTCACGGCAACCATCTGGTCCGCCGTCGCCGGGTGGCCCGGTGCCAGGCGGCGGGGAACCGGGCCCGCATCAGGCGGACCGTGTCGCGTTCCCGCTCGGCCAGCCGCCCGGCGGTGACCGCCAGCTCGTGGTCGGCCGGTCGGTCGGCGGCGAGGGCGAGCCAGGTCTCGGCGGCCACCGCGGCGTCCTGGTGTTCGCCGAGCACGTCCTGGACGCGGGCCAACGCGCGGGCCAGCCGCCGCGCGTCCTTGCCGACGGCCGGGACCACTGCGGTGACCGCGTAGCGGGCCTGCTTGCCCTCCTTGCGGACGGCGTGCCAGCGGTCGTCGGGGGCCAGCGGGTCGAGCCCGTCCACGCCGTCGGGGCCGGTGAGCTGCCGCCACGGGCGGGCCACCAGCTTCGGTAGCGTGCGCGCCGCCGGGGTGGCCGCCCGTCGGGTGAGCCGGGGCGCGCGGGCGGCCAGCACCAGCGCGTCCACCAGGGCCAGGTAACGCGGCGAGCGCAGCGCCTCGTCGATGGCGGCGAGCGCCTGCCGCTGCCGCTGCGCGAGCGCCTCGTCCAGTCGGTCCACCGCGCCCGTGTCGAGCGGGCTGAGCGGGTCGGCGGTCGCGGTGCGCCGCAGTCGGTCGCGGAGCACCTCGGCGTCGCGCGCCCCGCCGAGCACCCCGGCCAGCCAGCGCAGCTCGTCGCGCAGGGGCCGGGCCCAGCTGCGGCGCACGAGCGGCCGGAAGGTGCGCAGGTCGCTGCGCAGCCGTCGGCAGGCCACCCGCATCTGGTGTACGGCGCTGTCGCCGCCGTCGGTCGAGGTGCGCAGCCGCACCAGCGGGTCGTGCGCCAACAGCCGGCCCACCTCCTTGCGGACCGCCTCGGTGACCATGTCCCCGGCGGTCGGGTCGGCCGTCAGTCCGCCCGGCCCGACCAGGTCGGGTTCGGCCTGCGCCACCGCCCCCAGCGCCCGTACGTGCTTCGGGGTGAACGAGCCGGCCCGGGCCCCGGCCTCGCACAGCACCTCGCCGATTCGTTCCAGCAGCTTGCGGTCGCCGGCCTTGCGCTCCACCTCCACCTCGCGGAACGCGCCGGTGGTGGCGCCGGCGTCGTCGAGGACTGTCACCCGGTCGTCCACCACCTCGGCGAGCACCGTTCCGGCCCGGTCGCACACCTCGTGAGCGTGCCGGACGGTGCGTACCACAGTCACCGGCGCCAGCGACGCGCCCCGATGCAGGACGGTGACCAGCTCGACCAGCTCCGGCGGCGGCTGCCCGACCGGCCCGGGACGGGAGATCTCGTGCCGGACGCCGGGCGTGCCGGTGGGCAGCTTCACCGTCCACGGCAGCTCGTCACCCTTGCGGTGGCGCAGGGACGCCCCGGCGCGGGCCAGCCGCAGGTCGACCGTGTCGAGGTAGCGGGCGACGAGCGTCACCGGCGGCAGCGCCCGGACCCGGCCGCCGGCCGGAAACGTGGCGGACAGGCCCGGCAGCACGAAGGTGTCGTCCACCTCGTACTTCTGCTCCTCCTCGACCATCAGCTCAGCCTATGCCGCGAACGGTCAGCCGGCCGTGCCACCGACGCGGCGCAGCAGCAGATCCTGCAGGTGCACCCGGGCCGCGTCGTCACCGTCGGTACGCCGCGTCCAGGTGCCGTCGCCGGCCAGCTCGAACGCGTCCACGTCCGGGCTCATCGCGGCGGTCAGCACGTAGTCCAGCTCGGCGCGGGCGACCGGATCGCTCACCTGCACCAGCGCCTCCACCCGCCGGTCCAGGTTGCGGTGCATCAGGTCCGCCGAGCCCATCCAGAACTCGGCCTCGCCGTTGTTGCCGAAACGGAAGACCCGGGAGTGCTCCAGGAACCGGCCGAGGATCGAGCGCACCCGGATGTTGTCCGACAGCCCCGGCACCCCCGGACGCAGCGTGCACATGCCCCGGATGAGCAGGTCGACGTGCACGCCGGCCTGGGACGCCCGGTACAGCGCGTCGGTCACGCCCTCGTCGACCAGCGAGTTGACCTTGAACTGGACCAGGCCGGGCATGCCCAACCGGACGTGCGCGATCTCCCGTTCGATGCGTTCGATGAGGCCGCTGCGGATGCCCTGCGGGGCGACCAGCAGCCGCCGGTACGCGGTCTGCCGGCTGTAGCCGGTCAGCACGTTGAACAGGTCGGTGAGGTCCGCCCCGATCTCCGGGTCGGCGGTGAGCATGCCGAAGTCCTCGTACAGGCGGGCGGTCTTCGGGTGGTAGTTGCCGGTGCCGATGTGGCAGTACCGGCGGATCTGGTTGCCCTCCTGCCGGACCACCAGGGCGGTCTTGCAGTGCGTCTTGAGCCCCACCAGGCCGTACACCACGTGGCAGCCGGCTCGTTCCAGGGTGCGGGCCCAGCCGATGTTGGCCACCTCGTCGAAGCGGGCCTTCACCTCGACCAGGACCACCACCTGCTTGCCGGCGGCGGCCGCGTCGACGAGCGCGTCCACGATCGGCGAGTCACCGCTGGTGCGGTAGAGGGTCTGCTTGATGGCCAGCACGTTGGGGTCGGCGGCGGCCTGCTCGATGAAGCGCTGCACGCTGGTGGCGAACGAGTGGTACGGGTGGTGCACCAGGATGTCCCCGTCCCGCAGGGTGGAGAAGACGCTGCGCGGCACCTCGCCCTCGGCGAGCCGGGGATGCGTGGCCGGCACGAACGGCGGGTCCTTGAGATCGGGGCGGTCGGCCTCGCCGTACACCTGCCACAGCGCGGAAAGGTCCAGCAGGCCGGGCACCCGCAGCACGTCCTGGTCGTCCATGTCCAACTCGCGGACGAGCAGCTCCAGCATGTGGTCGGAGATCGACGCGGCGACCTCCAGGCGGACCGGCGGGCCGAACCGGCGGCGGGCCAGCTCCCGTTCGAGGGCCTGGAGCAGATCCTCGTCGCGGTCCTCGTCGACCTCCACCTCGGCGTTGCGGGTGACCCGGAACAGGTGGCACTCGACCACCTGCATGCCGCTGAACAGCTGACCCAGGTGCACCGAGATCAGGTCCTCCACCGGCAGCATCCGCACGCCCGGCTGGTCCCGGTCGACCCGTACGAAGCGCGGGACGTTGTTGGGCACCTTCACCCGCGCGAACAGCTCGGACCCGCCGTCCGGGTCCCGGACCGCCACCGCCAGGTTCAACGACCGCCCGGAGATGTACGGGAACGGGTGCGCCGGGTCCACCGCGAGCGGGGTGAGCACCGGGAAGATGTGCTCCCGGAAGTAGGTGCGCAGCCGCTCCCGCTCGGGGTCGCCCAGGTCACCCCAGCGCAGTATGCGGATGCCCTCCTCGGCCAGCCGGGGCAGGACGTCGTCGACGAAGCAGGCGGCGTGCCGGGCGACCAGCTCGGCGGTCCGTTCGGCGATCAGCTCCAGCTGCGTGCGCAGGGGCAGCCGGTCGCCGCCGCGCACCGGCAGGCCGGCGGAGAGCCGCCGCTTCAGGCCGGCGATCCGCACCATGTAGAACTCGTCGAGGTTGCTGGCGAAGATCGCCAGGAACTTGGCCCGCTCCAGCAGGGGGGTGCGCTGGTCCTCGGCGAGGGTGAGCACCCGCGCGTTGAAGTCGAGCCAGGACAGCTCCCGGTTGAGGAAGCGGTCCTCCGGCAGCGGGGGAGCAGCCGGTGGCTCGTCGTCCCCCGCACCGCCCGCGGAGAGGCCGGTGGCGAGGCCGCCGGAGGTGCCGGGCAGGGCCGCGCCGGTCGCCGGGCCGTCCGTCTCCGTGGGCGGCACGCCGGGTTCGATGACCTCGTCGAGCCCGGAGGACGCCGCGCCCGGGTCGTCGGCGAGCGTGTCGGCACGGGCGGCGCCGGCCCGTTCGGCCCGGGACGGGCGGAAACGGCCGTCGGTGCCGCGAACGCGGGCGCCGTTGCGGGGGTCGGTGGCGGGAGGGGTGACCGGATGCTCGCGAGGGGTGCTCACCCGCTCATAATCACCCGATTAGAGTTAACGCAAAATGAACTTGGCCCCGCCAGCTCAGTGCATCGTCGGCAATGTCACCCGGACGACCTCGCCGTCGGGATCGGTGTCGATGCGCACCCGCTGGCCGAGCCGGAGCAACCGCAGGCCGGAGGCGTCGAACGCCCGGGCGGGAAAACGCAGCTCGGTGCCGTCGTCGAGCAGTAGGACACCGCTGCGTGTCGCCGCGTCGTAACTGGCCACCGTGCCCTGCATGCTCGCACCGTACACCGGCCGGGTCAGCTTGTTCAGCGCGCCGGTCAGCCGGCGGCGAGCAGCGCTGCGGTGCGTGGGCCTAGCCCCAGCCGGGCGGCGGCGGCCAGGTCCTCGGCGGTGTCCACGTCCCGCCGCAGGCTGGGCCAGTCACCGGTCAGCGGCAGCGCCCCACTCGCCGCGTGCGCCGCCGCCGAGCCGACCCCGAACCGTGGGTCGAGGTCGACGCCCGACGGCGCGGCGAGCAGCACCGTCCCACCACCTGGGGCGTCCGCCACGAACCGGCGTACCCCTTCGGTGTCGTGCTGCGCCGCGCGCAGCGCGTCGGCCAGCTCGGCCGGGCGCAGCGCCGGCAGGTCGGCGGTCAGCCCGGCCACCCACCGCCCGGGGATCTGTGCCGCGCCGTGCCGGAAGGCGGCGTTCAGGCCGGCGTCCGGCAGGTCGGGCACCGTCCGCGCCCCGGCGGCCCGCGCCGCGGCCGCCACCCGGGTGTCGTCGGTCACCACCAGGGCCTCGGCGACCGCCGGGCAGGCCAGCACCGCGCGGAGCGTGTCGGCCGCCAGCGCCAGCGCCAGCTCCTCATGCGGTACGCCGGGCAGCGCGCCCCGCAGCCGGCTCTTGGCCGCGGTCAGACGCTTCACCGGCACCACCACGGCCCACCTCGGCTGACTCACGTCCGCAATCCTGCCAGCCGGACGACGGGACCCTCGCTGGCCGTACCGGGGGCGAGCAGGCATGATTTCCGCTGCGGGTGTCGCGGGTGGGGCTCGCGGCGGGTCGGGGCGCGACGAGGAGGCACAGTGGCACGGCGGAGGCTGGGGTTCTGGCAACGGTTCGCCGTGGGGCTGGTGAAGCCGGTGATGACCGTCTGGACCCGGCGGACCTGGCGCGGCCAGGAGCACCTCGCCGGGGACGGCGGAATGATCATCGTCGCCAACCACATCTCGCACGCCGACCCGTTGGTCTCCGCGCACTTCATCTACGACTCCGGGCGGTGGCCGCAGTACCTGGGCAAGGCCAGCGTGTTCCGGGTGCCGGTGATCGGCTGGATCCTGCACCGCTGTCTGCAGATCCCGGTCGAGCGCGGCAGCGTGGACGCGGTCCGCTCGCTGGACAAGTCGGTCGCCGCGCTCGACGAGGGTGGCGCGGTGGTGATCTACCCGGAGGGCACGACCACCCGACAGCCGGACCTGTGGCCGATGAAGGCCAAGACCGGCGCGGCCCGGCTGGCGCTGGCCACCGGCGCCCCGGTGGTGCCGCTGGTGATGTGGGGTCCGGAGCGGATCTTCGACCCGCGGACCAGCCGGCTGAACCCCCGCCCCCGGATCCCGGTGACCGTCGTGGCCGGCGAGCCGGTCGACCTGAGCCGCTGGGCGGGCGCCCCACCGACCCGGGAAACCCTCGAGGAGATGACGGACGCCATCATGCTGCGGCTGCGGGACATGCTCGTCGAGATCCGCGGTGGCACCCCGCCGCCACTGTGGGAACGGCCGGCCCGACCGTCCGTCGAGCGCCACCCCGGTGAAGCGGCATGAGCGGCCACGTCGCGGTGCTGGGCGCCGGCTCCTGGGGAACCGCCTTCGCGAAAATCCTGGCCGACGCGGGGCGGGACGTGACCGTGTGGGCCCGCCGCGCCCCGGTGGCCGAGAGCATCCGCGCCGAGCGTCGCAACCCGGAGTACCTGCCGGACCTGCTGCTGCCGGCCCGGGTCACCGCCACCACCGACGCCGCCGAGGCGATCAGCGGCGCCGAGGTGGTGGTGCTGGCAGTGCCCTCGCAGACCCTGCGCGGCAACCTCGCCGAGTGGGCCGGGCACCTGCACCCGGACGCCACTCTGGTGTCGCTGATGAAGGGCATCGAACTCGGCACCACCAAGCGGATGAGCGAGGTCATCGTCGAGACCGCCGGGGTGGCCGCCGATCGGGTGGTGGTGGTCTCCGGCCCGAACCTCGCCCCCGAGATCGCCGCCGAGCAGCCGGCCGCCACGGTGGTCGCCGGCACCAACGCCGACCGCGCCACGCTCGTGCAGTCGTCGATCCGGACGCCGTACCTGCGGCCGTACACCAACGACGACGTGATCGGCTGCGAGCTGGGCGGCGCGGTCAAGAACGTGATCGCGCTGTCGTACGGCATCGCCACCGCGATGGGCTTCGGCGACAACACCCGGGCCATGTTGATGACCCGAGGGCTGGCCGAGACGGCCCGCCTGGGTGTGGCCCTCGGGGCGGACCCGATCACCTTCGCCGGCCTGGCGGGCATGGGCGACCTCGTCGCGTCCTGCTCGTCCCCGCTGGCCCGCAACCGCACCTTCGGCGAGCACCTGGGCCGGGGCGAGACGCTGGAGCAGGCCCAGGCCGCGACCCGACAGACCGCCGAGGGCGTCAAGAGCTGCCTCGCGATCCGCGATCTGGCGCGGGCGCACGGGGTGGAGATGCCGATCACCGAGCAGGTCGAACGGATCTGTCACGAGGGGATGGACCCGCGGCTCGCCGTGGACACCCTGATGAGCCGGACCGCCAAGCCCGAGTCGTACGAGTGAGGAACCGATGAGCGAACTGGGAGACGGCACCCGCTGCGTGCGCGCCGGCCTGCCCGAGCCGGCGCCGGGTGATGCGTTCCTGCCGGGTCCGGTCTTCGCCGCGCCGTACCACCTCGACCCGTGGCAGGGCCAGGGCACGTCGCCGAACGGCTACGGCCGCCCCGACAACCCGACCCGGCGGCTGTTGGAGGCCGCCGTGGGCGAGTTGGAGGGCGGTGACTGCCGGGTCTTCGCCAGCGGTCAGGCTGCCATCACCGGGACGCTGCTCACCCTGCTGCGCCCGGGGGACACCGTGGTGCTGCCCTCCGACGGCTACTTCCCCGTCCGGGCGTTCGCCACCGCCGTGCTGGAGACGATCGGCGTACGGGTGCTCTTCGTGCCGACCGTGGGGCCGTACCCGTCCTTCGAAGGCGTCCGGCTGGTGCTGGTGGAGACCCCGGCCAACCCGGGTCTGGACGTGGTCGACGTGGCCGCCCTGGCGGAGCGGGCACATGCCGCCGGCGCCCTGCTCGCGGTCGACAACACCACCGCCACCCCGCTCGGGCAGCGCCCGCTGGACCTCGGCGCCGACCTGGTGGTGGCCTCCGGCACGAAGGCGCTCACCGGCCACTCCGACCTGCTGCTGGGCTACCTGGCCAGCCGGTCCGCCGAGGTGATCGAGGCGGTGACGCTCTGGCGTACCGGCACCGGTTCGATTCCGGGAGCGTTCGACGCCTGGTTGGCGCACCGGTCGCTGGCGACCCTCGACCTGCGGCTGGCCCGGCAGAGCGCGAACGCCGCAGCCGTCGCCGACCTGCTGGCGGGCCGGCCGGACGTGACCGGTCTGCGCTGGCCGGGGCTGCCGGACGATCCCGCGTACGCGGTGGCCTCGGCGCAGATGCGCCGGATGCCCGGGGTGCTCTCGTTCGACCTGGGCGACGCCGACCGGGTGGCCCGCTTCGTCGAGGCCGCCCGGCTGGTGGCGGCGGCCACCTCGTTCGGCGGTCTGCACACCACGGCGGACCGGCGGGCGCAGTGGGGGGACGACACCGCCCCCGGCTTCGTCCGGCTCTCCTGCGGTGTGGAGGACACACCCGACCTGGTGGCCGACATCGCCGCCGCCCTGGACGCCGCCGGGCCGGTCTGAGCTTCGTGGCAGAGCCGTCCTTCACCGACCGCACCACCCTCGTCGGCCGGCTGCGCGCCGCCGGTTGCGTCTACGCCGAGGACGAGGCGGAGCTGCTGCTGGCCGCCGCAGACTCCCCGGCGACGCTGGCCGACCTGACCGCCCGGCGCGTCGCCGGCGAGCCGCTGGAGTACCTTCTCGGCTGGGCCGAGTTCTGCGGTCTGCGGATCGCCGTCGACGCGGGCGTCTTCGTGCCGCGCGGTCGGACGGCCCTGCTGGTCGAGGCCGCCGTCGAGCTGACCGGCCCGGCGCCGGCCGTGGTCGACCTCTGCTGCGGCTCCGGGGCCACCACTGTCGCGCTGGCCCGCCGGCTCGCGCCGCGCTGGCTGGCCGCCGCCGACATCGACCCGGCCGCCGTGGCCTGCGCCCGCCGCAACCTCGCCGGGCTACCCGCCGAGGTGTACGAGGGTGACCTGTTCGCTCCGCTGCCGGCGCACTGGCGGGGGCGGCTCGACCTGGTGGTGGCCAACGCCCCGTACGTGCCGACCGAGGCGGTGGCGCTGATGCCGCCGGAGGCGCGGCTGCACGAGGCGCCGGTTGCGCTCGACGGCGGGCCGGACGGGCTCACCGTGCTGCGCCGGGTGGGCGTCGACGCGGCGCACTGGCTGGTGCCCGGTGGGCACCTGGTGGTCGAGGCTGGCGAGACGCAGACCGACGCGCTGTGCGCGGCGTTCCACGCAGCCGGACTGTCGCCGACCGTACGACACGACGAGGACCTGGACGCCACAGCGGTAATCGCCCGCCGCCCAGGCTGATCCGCCCCCCCATCAGCGCTGCGGCGGAGATGCCTGGTCGACCGACCCACTTGTTCGCGTCCTTTGCTCTGCTTCAACCGGCGCAACACTCGCGGCCGATTTGTGTTGCGCGGAGTGAAGCAGAGCAAAGGACGCGCGACAGCAGTCCGGGGCACCGGGGACAGCAACTCAGGATGTCACCGGAGCTCGGCTGACACCCCAACCCAGTTTCGGTGGGCGGGCGTGGCGGGGGAGCGGGGTTGGCACTAGCCTCGGCTCACACTCATGAGGGCGGGAGGCGGTTGCGGTGGGCAGCGCAGGTGTGCCGGTGGTCGTCGGCCTGGACAACGGCGGCACCAGCAACAACGCCACAGTCCTGACGGTGGACGGCCGATTCCTGGTGGACGGGCTGCTGGAGATCCCGAGCGAGGTGCGCGACGGGCCGGACGCGGCGATCGAAGCGCTGGCCCGGGCGCTGGACGGGGCTCTGGCGCAGACCGGCGTCCCTCGTGACCTGGTTCGGGCGGTCGGCTTGGACACGCCCGGCCCGGCCAGCGCCACCGGCGTCATCTCGTCGCGCGGCTCGACCAACTTCTCCCAGCCGGCCTGGCGTGGTTTCGACGTGCGGGGCGCGTTGGAGCGGCGGCTCGGCCTGCCGGTGATCTACCACAACGACGGCAACGCCGCCGCACTCTACGCCCACCACGTGTACTTCGGCGACGAGGCGATGGCGCGATCGTCGGTCTCGGCAATCGTCGGCACGGGCCTCGGCGGCGGGGTGGTGGAGAGCGGCAAGGTGATCGCCGGCGCCGCCGGCATGGCCGGCGAGCTGGGTCACGTGCACATCCCGCTGAACGGGCTGCTCGGCCCGGGGCAGCCGGAGCCCACCTGCGCCTGCGGCTTCACCGGCGACGTCGAGAGCGTCGCCTCGCTGACCGGCATCGAGCGCAACCTGCTGCCGTACTGGCTGACCCGCCACCCCGACCACCCGCTGGCCGCCGAGCCGGCGGCGCGGGCGGCGAAGCTCGTGCGCGGCTACGGCGAGCGGGGTGACGCGCTGGCCCGGGACCTCTTCACCCAGCAGGCGATGGCGCTGGGCCGCCTGTTCACCGTGGCGGCCAATTTCACCGATCCCCACGCGTACTTCGTGGGGGGCGGGGTGGTGGAGGCGGCGCCGGAGTTCCGCGACTGGTTCCTGGCGACGGTCCGCGAGCACACCGTCCTCCGGGAGGAGCAGGCCGCGGTGGCCACCTTCGCGCTGGTTCCGGACCGCGACATGGCCGGTGCCAGGGGTGTGGCGATCGCCGCCCTGGAGGCGCTGCGCGCCGTGCCGGAGCCGCGCCCGCTGGTCGCCTGAGTTCTCTCCCGCTCGTCGGCCGTGCCCGCCTGCCGGAGCGTCCCCTTCCCCGCCCGCGCCCCGCTGACCGGCGGTGACAGCCCGGTCAGCGGGGCGCGGGGGCGGGGTGGTCGCGCTCCGGTCAGCGGCGCGGCGGGGCCTGGGCGAAGGCGGCCCAGGCCGCCGGGGGGAACAGCAGGGCCGGACCGGCCGGGTCCTTGGAGTCGCGGACGGCCACCAGCTGGGGGATCGTGGCCACCTCCACGCAGGCGCCCTCATCGCCGCTGCGGCTGCTCTTGCGCCACGCCGCCGTGGCCAACGCCGCTGTGATCGTCGGTGTCATCGGTCCTACCGTCCCTTCAGGACTGACAGGAGCATCGCCCGGCTGTCCGCCGGGCTGAGCGCCACGCTGCGCAGATGCTCCATGATCTTGGTGCAGGTACGCGTCTCGCCCGCGCGGTCGAGGATCATCTGACCGGCGACCGTCTCCACCGACGCGATGATGGGGTCCTCCGGGTCGGCGAACTCCAGGATGTGCAGCGAGCCCCGGGTGCCCCGGTGGTAACCGGCGGAGAGCGGGATCACCTGGACGGTGATGTTCGGCAGTTCGGCCATCTTGACGAGGTGCCGTAGCTGGCCGTTCATCACCGACTGGTCACCGACCGGGCGCAGCAGCGCGCCCTCGTCGATGATCGCGTCGAGGATGGGTGGGGTGTCGGCGGTGAGCCGCACCTGGCGGTCGAGTCGGACCTTGACCCGCTGCTCCACCAGCTCGTCGCCGAGGGTGTGCGGGCCGCCGCGCATCACGCCGCGGATGTAGTCCGCGGTCTGCAGCAGGCCGGGCACCACCGAGGGCTCGAAGTTGGCGATGGCGGTGGCCTCCGCCTCCAGGGCGATGAAGTCGATGGTGCGTGGGTCGAGCAGGTACGAGTACGACACCCACCAGCCCGGCTTGCGGGCGTCCTTGGCGAGCTGCACCGCGGCGGCCACCTCCTCGGAACCCACTCCGTACGAGGTGAGCAGGGCGCGCACGGTGGCCGGGTTGATCAGCGTCTGGGCGTTCTCGTAGCGGGAGAGGGTGCTGCGGGTGCTGTTGATCTCATCCGCGGCGGTCTCCAGCGTCAGCCCGGCGGCTTCCCGGTATTGACGCAGGGCGATGCCGAGTCGGCGGGCGCGGGCGGTCTTCGGGGCCATGCATCGATGGTCGCACACATTTATGGGAACGGGTACATGAGAGAAGGTGGATGAGAGTTGCATTCATGGCTGTAGACGTGTCAATCTGTCATCGCGTCCTCACCGCCGGTTGTCGTGGCGACGGTGGTGGTGAGCGACCGGAGGGGATAGGGCGCGCGGCGATCGGGTTTCTCCCCCGTACCCGATCGTCGCGTGCCGTCCGTTGCAGCCCGCCGGAAGGAGACGACGTGCATACCGGTTCGAAGTCTCTCGCCCCGCAGCGCGAGGGTCGGCGATGACCCGCTTTCTGGTCGTTCTCACCGACGTGCGTCCCGTCGAGGGCATCGACCGCAACGAACGCGTCGCTCCCGAACGCCGCCGCCAGGTGGTCGGCGCCAGCAGCAGGGAGGCCGCCGACCGGATCGCCGGAGCCTTCATGGCGCTGGGCATGGTGCGGGCCGGGCGGCAGCGGGTCAAGGTGATCGCGGTCGGCCGCCGGCACGCCGGGGACTGACCGGCCTCGAACATTCCGTCACGCACCGTATATGCTCTGTTGACCGATTGCCGTGTCGCTTCGGGGCTCGCCGGGTATCGCCGCGCCTGATCGCCACGCACAGTAAGGTCAACCGGGTGAGCGCCACCGGCGAGCACGACCAGCCGCAGTCGCGTACGAAGAGGTGACCGGAGTGACCACCCCAGGCAAGACCCGCGTGGCGATCGTCTTCGGCGGCCGCAGCCCGGAACACGGCATCTCCTGCGTCAGCGCCGGCAGCGTGTTCGCCGCACTCGACCCGGACGAGTACGAGGTGGTGCCGGTGGGCATCACCCGCGCCGGCCAGTGGGTGCTGACCAGCGGGGACCCCGCCCAGCTCGCCATCAACGCCCGCCAGCTCCCGGAGATCACCGCCGAGTCCGGCGAGGACATCGTGCTGCGCGCCGACCCGACCGGGAACGGGCTGATGGTGCTCGACCCGACCGAGGGCCCCCGGGCGCTGGCCGACGTGGACGTGGTCTTCCCGGTCCTGCACGGCACGTACGGCGAGGACGGCACCATCCAGGGCATGCTGGAGATGGCCGGCATCCCCTACGTGGGGGCGAACGTGTTCGCCTCCGCCGCCGCCATGGACAAGGAGTTCACCAAGAAGCTCTGCGCGGTCGAGGGCATCCCGGTCGGCGCGTACGCGGTGCTGCGCAACGGGATGACGCTGAGCGAGCAGGACAAGGAGCGGCTCGGCCTGCCGGTCTTCGTCAAGCCGTCCCGCGCCGGCTCGTCGTTCGGCATCACCCGCGTCACCGACTGGGCCGAGCTGGACACGGCGGTCGCCACCGCCCGGCAGTTCGACCCGAAGGTCATCATCGAGGCCGCGATCGTCGGCCGCGAGATCGAGTGCGGCGTGCTGGAGGGCGAGGCAGGCGGGGCCCCCGAGGCGTCCGTGCTGGCCGAGGTGCGGGTCGTCGCCGACCACGACTTCTACGACTTCGAGGCCAAGTACCTCGACGACTCCTGCGAGTACGACATCCCGGCCGGCCTGCCGGACCGGGTGACCCGCCAGGTGCAGGAGTACGCCGTCCGCGCGTTCTCCGCGCTGGACTGCGCCGGCCTGGCCCGGGCCGACTTCTTCGTCACCCCCGAGCTGGACGTCTACCTCAACGAGATCAACACGATGCCCGGGTTCACCCCGACGTCGATGTTCCCCCGGATGTGGGCTGCCTCCGGCCTGGAGTACCCCAAGCTGGTCAACCGGCTGATCCGTACCGCCCAGCGGCGCGGCGTCGGCCTGCACTGAGCAGCCGGCCCCGACGCGCGGCCCGCCGTACGGGCCGCGCGTCAGCGGATCAGCGCTGGCAGCCGGCGGGGATGGCGCCGCCCGAGGGCACCGACGCCACGATCGCGCTGGAGATCGGCGAAACCCACTGCAGCGGCTGCTCGTACGAGCGTGGGATGCGAACGGTGACCGGCGTCTCCCGGTCGACAGTGGTGAGCACGGTCACGTCGGTCTCCTCGACGGGGTGCCAGCAGACCCGGTTGACCGTCCAGACCTCGTCGGTGGCCGGGACGGTCGGCTCGGCGCCCCCGCAGGCCACGGTGAGCGCGGGGTCGCCGTACGCAGCGTTCTGCTCCGGGCCCGCCGTGACCGGGCGCTGGGCCAGGTCACGGATGGTCTGCGGCAGCTGGGAGAGCAGCGCGCGGCAGACCGTGGCCGGACGCTCGGCCAGCGCCGGGGCGGCCATCTCGACCGGAGCGGTGGACTGCGCCCGTGCGGTGCTCGCCGAGGGGCTCGGCGCGGCGGCGGGCGTGTCCGGGGCGAGCTTGGCGAAGGCCAGCACGGCCACCAGCAGCGTGATCGGCAGCGCGATCAACGTGGCCAGCAGGGCGGCGCCCCGGATGGTCCGGTCCCGGCCGGCCGGCGCGTCGGCGCCCGGGTCGGCGCTGTCGCGGATACCGTCAGCCGGCTCGGGCGTCCCGTCGACCGGCTCACGCGTCCCGTCAGCCGGCTCGTGCTTCCCGTCGTCGTCCAGAGCAGCCGAGGAGGTCGTCATCTCGTCCACTTACAGCCGCACCACCGAACACGTGAGGGTGCGCGTGATGCCGGGCACCATCTGCACCTTGCTGACGATGAGTTTGCCGAGCTCGTCGACGGTGTTCGCCTCGGTGAGGACGACCACGTCGTACGGCCCGGTGACGGCGTCGACGCGTACCACGCCGGCGATGTCCGCGATGAGACCCGCCACGTCACGTGCGCGGCCGACCTCGGTCTGGATGAGGATGTACGCCTGTACCACGACTCGACCTCCGTCCGTCGCCGCCCGGGAGCGGCCCGAAGGGTGAAACTACCTTACGGACCAGGTCTGATCCCTATCGGTGGTCAAGGAGCAGCGGTGAGCGAGCGCGGCGGTGCCGGGCAGTACGGGCCGAACGCCGGCGGTGGCGCCAGCGTGGCCGGGATCGGCGAGTTCGGGCTGATCGGGCGGATCACCGCCCGGTTGGCGATGGGCCCGACGACCCTGCTCGGCCCGGGTGACGACGCGGCGGTGGTGGCCGCGCCGGACGGCCGGGTGGTCGCCTGCACGGACGTGCTTGTCGACGGGCGGCACTTCCGGCGGGACTGGTGCTCGGCGCGCGACGTCGGTCACCGGGCCGCGGCGGCCAACCTGGCCGACGTCGTGGCGATGGGCGCCACCCCGACCGCCCTGCTGGTCGCCCTCTGCATGCCCGCCGACCTGGAGACGAGCTGGGCGGAGGGCCTGGCCGACGGGTTGGCCGCGGAGGCCGCCACGGTCGGCGCGAGCGTGGTCGGCGGGGACATGTCGGCGAGCCCCACCCTGACCATCGCGGTCACCGCGCTGGGTGACCTCGGCGGCCGGGCGCCCGTGGTGCGCTCCGGCGCCCGCCCCGGGGACGTGCTGGCCCTGGCCGGCCGCATCGGGTACGCGGCGGCCGGGCTGACCGTGCTCACCCGGGGCTTCCGCACCCCCCGACTGCTGGTCGAGGCGTACCGACGGCCGCAGGTCGCCTACCCGGCCGGGCCGCAGGCCGCCCAGCTCGGCGCGACCTCGATGATCGACGTCTCGGACGGGCTCCTCGCCGATCTCGGGCACGTGGCGCAGGCCAGCGGTGTGGCGATCGACGTGCGCCGCGACGCGTTCGAGGTGCCCCGGCAGATGGCCGACGCCGCGCGGGCGCTCGGCGTCGACCCGTACACCTGGATTCTGGCCGGTGGCGAGGACCACGCGCTGGCCGCGACCTTCCCCGCGACGGTGGCGTTGCCGCCGGAGTGGCGGCCCATCGGCCTGGTCACGGAGGGTGCCGGAGTGACGGTCGACGGCGGCGCCTACGACGGGCCTCGGGGCTGGGACCACTTCCGGTGACGCCGCGCGCCAGCCGTATCCTGGACACCGTGAGTGAGATCGAGATCCGGGTGGTGCGGTTCGACGCGCCGGTGGCGCAGCAGTTGATCCGGGCCGCGCTGGCCGACCTCGGTGCCCGCTACGGAGGCACCGGCGACGACACCCCGGTCGCCGCGAGCGAGTTCGAGCCGCCGGACGGCGCGTTCCTCGTCGCCTACCTGGCCGGTGAGCCGGTCGGCTGCGGTGGCTGGCGCAGCCACGGTGCGGGCACCGCCGAGCTGAAGCGGATGTACACCGCCCCGGCGGCCCGCGGTCGCGGCGTGGCGCGGACGGTCCTCGCTGCCGTCGAGCGCTCGGCCCGCGAGCAGGGCCGCAAGCGGATGGTCCTGGAGTGCGGCGACAAACAGCCCGAGGCGATCGCCATGTACGTGTCCGCCGGTTATGACCGGATCCCGAACTTCGGCTTCTACAAGGACGCGGAGGGCTGCCTCTCCTTCGGCCGCACGCTCTGAGCGGTCGCCGCCCACCCGGGCGCGGACACGACAGAGCCGGCGGACCGCAGGGGGCCGCCGGCTGAGCCGAACGAGAAGAGTTGGTGCTGCCGCGTCAGGCGCGGGTGACCTTGCCGGCCTTGATGCACGAGGTGCAGACCTGCAACTTCTTGGTGTTGCCGCCACCGGCCGGGGTACGCACCGACTGGATGTTCGGGTTCCAGCGGCGGTTGGTCCGCCGGTGCGAGTGGGACACGTTGTGGCCGAAGCCCGGTCCCTTGCCACAGACGTCGCACACGCTAGCCACGGGATACTCCTGGGATTGAAACGTTCATGAGGTCGCCGGCAGGCGCTGCCCGGGCAACCTGGTCAGGTTACCCGATGACCCGCCGACCCGGCCAACCGACCCGGTCGGGCGGTCGTGCACGGCCCGGCCCGGGCCTGCTGGTGGGCCGGTGGGCCGGCCCGGCGGCAACCGTACCGGAGGCGTCGACCCGGCCCGGGAGCGCCGTCGGACCGGGCGCGGACGGACACGCCGGACGAGTCCGACGCGTGTCGGTGCGCAACAGTAGGCTTCTGGCCGTGCTGGACACCCTCGACGCCGCCGCGGTCCGCCGCTGGTGTGCGAGCGGGCTGGCCGCGCTCAAGCGCCACCAGGGCGAGATCGACGAGCTCAACGTCTTTCCGGTGCCCGACGGTGACACCGGCACCAACCTGGTGCTCACCCTCACCTCGGCCCAGCAGGCCCTGTCGATGGACCTGGACACCCTCCCCGACAGCGGCCCCACCGCCCACGGGCACGCGCTACGGCTGATGGCACAGGGCGCGCTGCTCGGCGCCCGGGGCAACTCGGGGGTCATCCTCTCGCAGATCCTGCGCGGCTTCGCCGACGCCGTCGTGGCCGTGCCGGTGGTGCGCGGGCAGGCCCTGGCCGTCGCGCTGCGGGCCGCGACCGCCGCCGCGTACACGGCGGTCGGCCGTCCCGTGGAGGGCACCCTGCTCACCGTCGTCGCCGCGGCCGCCACCGGCGCCGAGCAGGTGGGCGGCGACGACCTGCCCGCGGTGGCCCGCGGCGCCGCGCGGGCGGCGGCCGAGGCCCTGGCCCGTACGCCCGAGCAGCTGCCGGCCCTGGCCCGCGCGGGGGTCGTCGACGCGGGCGGGCGGGGGCTCTGCGTCCTGCTCGACGCCCTGGTCGAGGTGCTCACCGGGGAGGGCGCCACAGGGCTCGCGCCGCCGCCGCGCACCGCCCGCCCGGCGGCCACAGTCGCGCGGGAGACCGGCTCCGAGGAGTACGCCTACGAGGTGCAGTTCCTGCTCGACGCCCACGCCGACGCGGTGGCCGTGCTGCGCCGGACCCTGGAGGCGCTGGGTGACTCGCTGGTCGTCGTCGGTGACGGGCGTGAGCCGGGCGGCACCTGGAACGTGCACGTGCACGTCAACGACGTGGGCGCGGCGGTCGAGGCGGGGGTCGCCGCCGGCCGCCCGTACCGGATCTCGGTGACCCGCTTCGCCGACCAGCCGGAGCCGTCCGCCGGCCCGACCGAGGACGGTCGGGCCGCCGTGGTGGTGGCCACCGGCCGCGGGATCGCGGAGCTGTTCGCCGCCGAGGGCGCGACGGTGGTGCCCGGCAACCCGTCCACGGGTGAGCTGCTGGACGCCGTGCGCAGCACCCGGGCGGCCCGGGTGGTGGTGCTGCCCAACGACCCCAACACGGAGGCGGTCGCGAGCGCGGCGGCCCGCGAGGCGCACCGGCACGGCATCAAGGTGAGCGTGGTGCCGACCCGTTCGCCGGTGCAGGCCCTCGCGGCCCTGGCGGTCCGCGACGGCACCCGTCGCTTCGAGGACGACGTGATCGCGATGGCCGAGGCGGCCGGCGCCTGCCGCTACGCCGAGGTCTGCCACGCCAGTCGGGAGGCGCTGACGGTCGCCGGCCCGTGCCGCCCCGGTGACGTGCTGGCGCTGGTCGAGGGGGAGGTGCACCTGATCGGCACCGACCTCACCGACACCTGCGCCGCAGTGGTCGACCGGATGCTCGGCGGCGGCGGGGAGCTGGTCACCCTGCTGGCCGGGGTGGACGCCCCCGCCGGGCTCACCGATGCCGTCCGCGCGCACGTCGCGCGGCGCTGGCCGTTCGTCGAGGTGCAGGCGTACCCGGGCGGCCAGCCGTTCTATCCGCTTTTGGTGGGGGTCGAATGAGCGAGCCGGCCACGGTGGACACCCCGTTGAAGAAGCTCGTCGGGGACAAGACGGCCAAGGCGTTGGCCGCCCACCTCGACCTGCACACCGCGGGGGACCTGATCTACCACTTCCCGCGTCGCTACGACGAGCGCGGCGAGCACACCGACATCCGGTCGCTGGACGTCGGTGAGCAGGTCACCGTGCTGGCCCAGGTGCAGCGCACCACCGTACGGCCGATGCGCCAGCGCCGGGGCAACCTGCTGGAGGTGACCGTCGGCGACGGCTCCGGCGGCCTGCTGACGCTGACGTTCTTCGGCAACCAGGCGTGGCGCGAACGGGAGCTGCGTCCGGGCCGGTGGGGGCTGTTCGCCGGCAAGGTCACCGAGTTCCGGAGCAAACGCCAGCTCAACGGCCCGGAGTACGTCCTGCTCGGCGAGGGCGGCGAGGGCGAGGCGGCGGTCAGCGACGAGATCGAGGAGTTCGCCGGCGCGCTGATTCCCGTGTACCCGGCCGCGGCGGCCGTCCCGACCTGGGTGATCGCCCGCTGCGTACGGGTCGTGCTGGACACGTTCACCCCGCCGGAGGATCCGCTGCCGTCCTCCGTCCGCGCCAGCCGCAACCTCGTCGACCTGGGCCCCGCGCTGCGGGAGATCCACCGGCCGTCCACCAAGGAGGCGCTGCACCGGGCGCGGCGACGACTCAAGTGGGACGAGGCGTTCGCCGTCCAGCTGACGCTGGTACAGCGCAAGCACCGGGCCGCCGACTGGCCGGCCCGGCCCCGCCCACCACGCACGGGTGGGCTGCTGGACGCCTTCGACGCCCGACTGCCGTACGAGCTGACGGCCGGTCAGCGCGAGGTCGGCGTGGAGATCGCCACCGACCTGGCGGCCGCGCATCCGATGCACCGGTTGTTGCAGGGCGAGGTCGGCTCGGGCAAGACGGTGGTGGCGTTGCGGGCCATGCTCCAGGTGGTCGACGCGGGCGGGCAGGCCGCGTTGCTGGCCCCCACCGAGGTGCTGGCCGCGCAGCACCACCGGGGCATGCTCGACCTGCTCGGGCCCCTCGGGCGGGCCGGTGAGCTGGATTCCGCCGAGCACGCGACCCGGGTGGAGCTGGTCACCGGCTCGCTGGGCGCGGCAGCCCGCCGACGGGCGCTCGGCGAGGTGGCCAGCGGCAACGCCGGCATCGTGCTCGGCACCCACGCGCTGCTCTACGAGGGGGTGGACTTCGCCGACCTGGGCCTCGTGGTGGTCGACGAGCAGCACCGCTTCGGCGTGGAGCAGCGCGACGCGCTGCGCGCCAAGGCCGACCAGCCGCCGCACACGCTGGTGATGACTGCCACCCCGATCCCGCGCACGGTGGCGATGACCGTCTACGGCGACCTGGAGGTGTCCACTCTCTCCCAGCTGCCCCGGGGCCGGTCGCCGATCGCCTCGCACGTGGTGCCGGCCGCCGAGAAGCCGGCCTTCCTCGACCGGGCGTGGCGCCGGCTGCGCGAGGAGGCGGCCGCCGGCCACCAGGCGTACGTGGTGTGCCCGCGAATCGGTGACGGCCCGACGTCCGACGAGGAGCCGCCGCCCGAGGACGACAACGGCCGCCGGCCGCCCCTCGCCGTGACCGAGGTGGCCCCGCTGCTGGCCGAGGGGCCGTTGCACGGGCTGCGGATCGGGGTCCTGCACGGCCGGCTGCCCGCCGACGAGAAGGACGCGGTGATGCGCTCCTTCGCGGCCGGTGACCTGGACGTGCTGGTGGCGACCACGGTGATCGAGGTCGGTGTCGACGTGCCGAACGCCACCGTGATGATCGTGCTGGACGCCGACCGTTTCGGTGTCTCCCAACTGCACCAGCTGCGTGGTCGGGTCGGCCGGGGTGCCGCCGCCGGGCTCTGCCTGCTGGTCAGCGAGGCCGCCGAGGGCTCGTCGGCGCGGGAACGGCTGGACGCGGTGGCGTCCACAAGTGACGGCTTCAAGCTCGCCGAACTGGATCTGGAGCAGCGCCGCGAGGGTGACGTGCTGGGCGCCACCCAGTCCGGGCACCGCTCGCACCTGCGCCTGCTGTCCCTGCGCCGCGACGCCGACCTGATCCGCGACGCCCGTGCCGAGGCGATCACCCTGGTCGAGGAGGACCCGGAGCTGATCCGCAACCCGGCGCTGGCCGCGTCGGTCGCCGCGCTCGTCGACGAGGACCGCGCGGAGTACCTGGAGAAGGGCTGAGCGCTCCTCGCTGACCGGTTTCGCGGAAACCGGGGTGTCCCGACCACGGTGACACCCCGGTTTTCTGGTTTCCGAGCCGATCTCCTGCACAGACCGAGGGCGCGCCGACCGGGTGGTCGACGCGCCCTCGGGCTTCAGCGCAGGTCAGGTCAGGCGGTGAAGGTCACCCGACGCCGACGGGCGATGACGAAGAGCACCGCGCCCGCGATCAGCAGGGCGATGGCGCCGGCGGCGATGCCGCCCGCGGCCGCACCGGTGACCGGGAGGCCCGGCTCGTCCTCGCCGCCGCCACCGCTACCCCCGCAGTTGCCCTCCGGCGTGTAGATGGCCTCGAGCTCCAGGTCCATGTCCGGCAGGGCGACGATCGCCGTCTTGTCCTTGCCAGCCTTGAAGGTCACCGTCTCCGACGCGTCGGCCGCGACCGTACGGGTCTCGGTCTTGTCGCCGTAGGTGAACGTGGTCTTCACCGGCAGGCCACCCTCGGGGTTGGTCACGGTGAGGGCGAACTCCTTGCAGTCGGCCTTGGTGGTGACGGCCGGCAGCGGGCAGTCCTCGGGGCGCTGCCACGAGTACGTGCCGTTCTCGATGACCTTGCCGTCGACCAGCACCTCGATCTTGCCGGCGTCGGCGGCGGGCACCACGATGCTGCTGTCGGCCTTACCCGGCGCGACGGAGACCTTCTTGGTGAAGCCGTTCTCGCCCTTGACCTCGAACTCGACGGCGTACTTGCTGATCTTGCCGTCGTTGCTCAGCGAGACGGCGACCGAACCGTCGCACTTGGACGCGAAGGTCGAGGCCGGGGTGACGCAGCTCTTGCTGCCGCCGTTGTACCAGCCCTGCGGGCCCTTGGACCGGTTGCCCGGAGCGCCCGGCGAGCCGAGCTTCTTGTTGTCGTAGCGCTTGCCGCCGTCGACGATCTCGTCGATGACCTGGTCCTTGTCGCCCCAGATGAGGTCGACCTGGGTGTGGCAGTCCGGGATCTCGACGTTAAGCGTGATCTCGCTCTGCTTGGCGCTGACGAAGTCGCTGTCCGGCGTGCCGTAGACGTACTGCGGGGTGGCGAACTGCGGCCGGGGCGCGAAATAGGACACCAGCGTGAAGTACTGCTTGCCGTCGCCGCAGAGCGGCAGGTCACCGTCGAGCTTGACGGTGGCGGTGCCCTTCGGACCGTCGAACGTGTGGCTGAACGTGGCCTTGTTGACGTCGACGCACTTCGGTGCCGGCGCGCAGGACCTGTCAGCGGCGAGGGTGATGCTCTTGGCCCGGGTGTCCTCGGCGGCTTTGACGTCCCCCACCCACCATTCGGCGTGCACCTCGAGGCTGGCGGTCGTCGTGTTGCCCGGCACCCGTTGAACGGCCTCAACAGTCGCGCTTCGGGGGAGGAGGTAGCCCTGCAGCGGCACCTCCTTCGCGCCCTGCATGAGCGCGTTCACCGGAGTCCCCGGATTAGTGGTCACCTTCTGGAGCGTCGCGTCCTTGTCGGCCTGACTGTTCTCCACCGACCACGTGATCAGACGCTCGCCGGTCTGCCGGTCGCAGCCGACCTTGGCGTTGATCGTGGTGTGGTGTGCGCTGGCTGGGGTGGCCACCGCGGCGACCCCGGTGAGGCCGACGAGGGCGGCTCCCAGGATGGCCAGCGGTCGCCGGAGCGACAGCTTGGGACGGATCACGGGTACTCCTGGAGTGCTGAAGCGTTTGGGGGTGTGGCACGAGAGTGACAGTGGACGGTCGCTGCACGTCCGATCGGAGAGGCGCCCTCCCGAGCCGTGGGCCGGCGGGTTGGCCGTCGGCACCCGGCAGACCCTAGCGATATCGCCGCGCGTGATACAGCGCTCAGGATTTGCTAAGACTGATGTTATGAACTTGAGATCATTGATATACGAGAAGTGATCACGTGATTCTCCTGGCGGTACCGACCGTGTCGAGAGCGGCCCCGAAGGGTCGCGTAGCGTCGGGGTCATGAGCAGGAGGAAACGGTGACCCGGATCGTGGCCGGGACGCTCGGGGGGCGGCGGATCGCCGCGCCTCCCGGCGCCGGCACCCGACCCACCTCCGACCGGGTCCGGGAGGCGCTGTTCAGCGCCGTCGAGTCCGAGGTCGACCTCGACGGCGCCCGCTTCGCCGACCTGTACGCCGGTTCCGGCGCGGTCGGGCTGGAGGCGCTGTCCCGGGGCGCCCGACACGTTCTGCTTGTCGAGTCCGATCCGCGGGCGGCCCGGGTGATCCGGGAGAACGTGGCGAGCCTGCGGGCCGGCCCGGCCGTACGGCTGGTCACCGGCAAGGTGGCGACCGTGCTGGCCGCCGGCCCGGACGGCGGCCCGTACGACGTGGTCTTCGCCGACCCGCCCTACGCCGTGCCGGACGCGGAGATCACCGCGCTGCTGACGACGCTTGTCGACGGCGGCTGGCTGGCGCCCGACGCGCTGGTGGTGGTGGAGCGGTCCCGTCGCACCAGGCAGTTCGAGTGGGTGGAGGGGATCACCCCCGAGCGCAGTCGCCGGTACGGCGAGACCACCCTTTGGTACGGTCGCCGATCATGAGACGTGCGGTGTGTCCCGGCTCGTTCGACCCGGTCACCAACGGACACCTCGACATCATCGGCCGCGCGAGCCGGCTGTTCGATGAGGTGATCGTCGGCGTGCTGATCAACCAGTCGAAGAGCGGCCTGTTCACCGTCGAAGAACGGATCGAGATGCTCCGCGAGGTGACCGCCTCGTACGGCAACGTGCGGGTCGAGTCCTTCCGGGGGCTGCTCGTCGACTTCTGCCGCGCCCAGCAGGCGAGCGTGCTGATCAAGGGGCTGCGGGCGGTCAGCGACTTCGACTACGAGTTGCAGATGGCCCAGATGAACATCGGGCTGGCCGGGGTCGAGACGCTCTTCATGCCGACCAACCCGCTCTACTCGTTCCTCTCCTCCAGCCTCGTCAAGGACGTGGCCAAGTGGGGCGGCGACATCTCCGCCCACGTCCCGGACCCGGTCCGCGAGGCCCTCCAGTCCCGCCTGGGCCCCCCGCCCCTGACCTGACCCGGCCGATCTCGCACGTACCGTTCCCGGTTCGCCCCTTTCGCGCTGCTTTGCCGCCACCCGAAAGTGCAAGGTCGGCGCGGGGGAGGGAGTGCGGGGGGCGGGGAGTGACCATGTCGCGACTCGCCGGGTTGGGGTGAGTGGGGCGGCGGTGGGGCGGGCACGACATGATTGGTCGAGCAGGAACCCGGCCGTGGCCCGCATCATGGAGGTCGGCCGACGAACGACAGGAGTGAGGTACCGGTGGACCCGCTCGATCGCATCGACGAACTGATCGCCATGGTGGAGCAGGCGCGCTCCGTCCCGATGTCGCGCAACAACTGCATGGTCGACCGGGGCGAGATGATCGCCGCCCTGGACGAGATGCGTGCCGACCTCCCCGCCGACCTGCGTCGAGCCGCCGCGCTCCTGGAGGAGCGCGACAAGATCATGGACGCCGGCAAGCGCGAGGCGGACCGGATCATCAGCGAGGGTGAGGCAGAACACGCCCGCCTCGTCTCCGTGAACGAGATCACCGTGTCGGCCGAGCACGAGGGCGCCCGGATCATCGCCGAGGCCCGCGCCGAGGCGCAGCGCCTGCGCGAGGAGGTCGACGACTACGTCGACACCGCGCTGGCCAACTTCGAACAGTTCCTCACCCGGGCTCTCGCCTCGATAGAGCGGGGCCGCGACAAGATGCACGCGCTGCGGGAGATCGGCACCTTCGGTGGGGATGAGGCGGAACGCCCGCTACCCTTCTGAGCGGCACTTCACCAGCCGACATTCTCGCCACAGGCGTCCCCCCGGTTCGACGGTCCGGCGGTCGCCCAGGTAACCTTTTTTGTCGGCCTCTCACCGGCCGGAGTCTGACTATGCCCAAGCACTCGCCATCGACACTCGACCCCAGGTCGCCGCTGGTCCTCGACACGAGGGACCTGCCGCGTCGCCCTGGCGCGTTGCGTGAGGTCCAGCGGGTCGTGCCGGCACCGGCGGACCTCGGTGTGGAGTTGATCGGCGTGCCGGAGGGCGCGGACCTCGACCTCGATCTGAGGTTGCAGTCGGTGTCCGAGGGCGTGCTCGTCTCCGGGACCATCACCGGTCCCATCCGGGGCGAGTGCGGGCGTTGCCTGCGCGAGATCAACGAATCGATGGCCGTGACGATCCAGGAGCTGTACGCGTACGAGAACAGCACCACGGACGCCACGACCGACGAGGACGAGGTGGGCCGGATGCAGGGCGATCTGATCGACCTGGAGCCGGCGCTGCGGGACGCGTTGGTGCTCACGCTGCCGACCAACCCGCTCTGCCGGGAGGACTGCCCTGGACTGTGCCCCGAATGCGGGGCGCACTGGGACGATCTGCCGGCCGACCACAGTCACCAGCAGATCGACCCGCGTTGGGCGGGCCTGTCGCAACTGACCCGTACAGAGGAGTAAGAACCGTGGCCGTCCCCAAGCGCAAGATGTCGCGCAGCAACACCCGGTCCCGCCGGGCGAACTGGAAGGCGACCGTGGTCGCGACCGTCGCGTGCCCGCAGTGCAAGTCCCCGAAGCTGCCGCACGCCGCCTGCTCCGTCTGCGGCACCTACAACGGCCGCCAGGTTCTCGAGGTCTGACCTGGACGCCGAGTGACGCCCCCGACCCCAGGTCGGGCGGCGCGCGCACCCTGGCAAACGCCCGGTGCCCCGGCTCCCTCCGACGCCGGCCGGCCCACTCCGGCCGGCGTACCGATGGAGCCGGGCACCGCGCGGATCGCCGTTGACCTCCTCGGCGGGGACGACGCTCCCGCCGTCGTGGTTGACGGCGCTCTGCGGGCCGTGCGCGCCGATCCCGATCTGCACCTGCTGCTCGTCGGCCCGACCGAGGTCGCCGACGCGCTGATCGCTGCCCTCGCCCCGCCCGAGCGGGCCCGGATCACGGTCCGACCGGTCCGAGCCGCCGTCGGCATGGCCGACCATCCCAGCGCGGCCCGCTCGGAGAGCACCGTCCGGGCCGCCGTCACCGCCGTCCGCGACGGCACCGCCGACGCCCTCGTCTCGGCCGGCGCGACCGGCGCCACGGTCACCGCCGCCGTGCTCGGGCTCGGACGCTGGCCGGAGATCCGCCAACCCGCCCTGGTCGCCACCCTGCCCGCGGTCGCCGGGCCGGTGGTGCTGCTCGACGTCGGCGGTTCGCTGGAGCCCCGCCCCGCCACCCTGGCCCGGCACGCCGTGCTCGGCGCCGCGTACGCCGCGGTGGCCCATTCGGTCGTCGCGCCGCGGGTCGGCCTGCTCTCGGTCGGCACCGAGGCCGGCAAGGGCGACCGGGTACGCCGTGCCACCGACCCCCTGCTCGCCGTCGAACCGCTGCCCTGCGGGGCACGCTACGTCGGCCTGGTCGAGGGGTACGACGTGACTCTCGGCGCGCGCGCCGATGTGGTGGTGACCGACGGTTTCACCGGTAACGTGCTGCTCAAGGCGATCGAGGGCGCGTACGCGATGGCCGGCGGCCCGCCCGTCGTCGGCGGCGCGCCCCGGGCCGCCGCCCTGCTGGGCGTCGCCGGGACGGTGGTCGTCTGTCACGGCTCCGCTCGCGCCGACGACGTCGCCTCCGGCATCGCTCTCGCCGCCCACCTGTGGCGACGGCGTGCCACCGAACTGGTCTCCGCGTTGCTCGACGGCGACGCCGCGACGGACCGCACCGACCGCTCCACCGACACCGAGGTACGCACATCATGAGCAACGACAAGCGGCGGCGGGCGTCCGTCGGTCACCTGGAAGCCGCGTTCGGCGTCAGCCTGGAGCCGGACCTGCTGGAACGCGCGCTGACCCACCGCTCGTACGCGTACGAGAACGGCGGCCTGCCGACGAACGAGCGGCTGGAGTTCCTCGGTGACTCGGTCCTCGGCGTCGTGATCACCACGGCGCTGTTCCACAACCACCCGGACCTGCCCGAGGGCCAGTTGGCGAAGCTGCGGGCGAGCGTGGTCAACATGCGGGCGCTCGCCGACGTGGCCCGCGGCCTGGGCCCGGACGGCCTCGGCGCGTACCTGCTGCTCGGCAAGGGCGAGGAGACCACCGGTGGCCGGGACAAGGCGAGCATCCTCGCCGACACCCTGGAGGCGCTACTCGGCGCCATCTACCTCCAGTACGGGCTGGACACCGCCGGGATCGTGATCCACCGGCTCTTCGACCCGCTGATGGCCGAGTCGGCCGGCCGGGGCGCCGCCCTGGACTGGAAGACCAGCCTCCAGGAGTTGACCGCCGCGCTCAGTCTCGGCGTGCCCGAGTACCGGATCGAGGGCACCGGACCGGACCACCTCAAGACGTTCACCGCCTGGGTCGTGGTGGCCGGCAACCGGTACGGCGGCGCGGAGGGGCGCAGCAAGAAGGAGGCCGAGCAGCGGGCCGCCGAGGCGGCCTGGCGGATGCTCACGGACCAGCACGAGCAGAACGCCCAGCAGGACCAGCAGAACAGGTCCGACCAGGACGAGTCGTTCGGGCCGCCCGACAGCGCCGAGCAGGCGGCCCGGGCCGAGGTGGCCGACCACCTGGCGCAGGCCATGCCGGCCGACGTGGCGGAGCAGCAGACCCCGCCCGAGCGGCAGACGTCCGCCAACGGCGGCGGCCCGACCGAGGCCCGCGACGCCGAGGCCCCGAGTGGCCACGAGACGGGTGTACGTCGTGCCTGAGCTGCCCGAGGTGGAGACCGTCCGGCAGGGGCTGGCCCAGTGGGTCACCGGCCGGCGGATCGCCTCGGTCGAGGTCCGACACCCGCGCGCCGTCCGGCGGCACGTCCCCGGCGGCGCGCACTTCGCCGACGTGCTCGCCGGCCGGACCATCGTGGACGTGCGCCGCCGCGGCAAGTACCTGTGGCTCCCGCTGGACAGCGGCGACGCGGTGATCGGGCACCTCGGCATGTCGGGTCAGTTGCTGCTCCAGCCGCCCGGCACCCCCGACGAGACCCACCTGCGGGTGCGGTTCCGGTTCGCCGACGACGGGCCCGAGCTGCGCTTCGTCGACCAGCGCACGTTCGGCGGGCTCGCGGTCAGCGAGGGCGGCGTGGACCTCCCCGCGGAGATCGCGCACATCGCCCGCGACCCGATGGACCCGGAGTTCTCCGACGCGGCGTTCGTCGCCGCGCTGCGCCGGCGGCGGACCGAGGTGAAACGGGCCCTGCTCGACCAGACGCTGATCTCCGGCGTGGGCAACATCTACGCCGACGAGGCGCTCTGGCGCGCCGGGCTGCACGGCGCCCGCCCCACCGACGCGCTGACCGGCCCGGCCGCGCAGCGCCTGCTCGGTCACGTCCGCGATGTGCTCGCTGAGGCGATCAAGGAGGGCGGCACGAGCTTCGACGCCCTCTACGTCAACGTCAACGGCGAGAGTGGTTACTTCGACCGGGCGCTGAACGCCTACGGCCGCGAGGGCGAGCCGTGCCGGCGGTGCGGTGCGCCGATCCGCCGCGAGTCGTTCATGAACCGCTCCTCGTACAGCTGCCCGCGCTGCCAGCCCCGGCCTCGGGGTGCCCTTCGGGGATGACCCGGAGCTGGCTCCGGGTCGGCACCGGCGGGTCGCGGCCGGACGCTCCGGGCCACACCCCGGCGTACGCCCGAATCGCGGGTTGATGCCCGTCCGGCGGGCCCGCCGCCCTCGACGGACCGACTCCGGGGCGGACGGGGGCCGTTCCCCGATGTGACCGCCTCGTCACGCCCCTAACGTCAGCACCGTTGACAGGGGGTCGACGTGACAGGGGGACGCGAGATGGGCAACAGACCGGTGACCGTGCGGATGGCGCGGTGGAGCGCCGAGCATCCGTGGCGGGCGATCGCGTTGTGGGTCGTGTTCGTGGCGGTGTGTTTCGTCGGTGGCAACGCCGCCGGCCTCACCGAGGCCACCAGCGGCGACCAGGCGATCGGCGAGGCCGGACGGGCCAGCATCATCGTGGACGGGGGGGCCTTCGACGATCCGGCCGTGGACAACGTCCTGATCACCTCCCGGGGTGGCGCCCTGGACCCGGCGGCGGCGAAGGCGGCGGCCGACGACGCGGCCGCCCGGCTGCGGACGGTCACCGGCGTCGCCGAGGTCGGCCCGCCGGTCACCGCGCGGGACGGGTCCGCGCTGCTGCTGCCGATCACCATGTCCGGTGACCCGGAGACCGCGTCGGACCGGGTGCAGCCGCTGCGCGACGTCACCGCCACCGTGCAGGGCGCGCACCCGCAGCTCCGCGTCGAGCAGGTCGGCGGGCCGTCGATCGGCCAGGCGCTCGACGACACCCTGGGCAAGGACTTCGAGCGCGCCGAGCTGCTGAGTCTGCCGGTCACCCTGGCCATCCTGATCATCGCGTTCGGCGCGTTGATCGCGGCCAGCGTGCCGGTGCTGCTGGCGCTCTCCTCGGTCGCCGCCGCGATGGGCCTGTCCACCCTCGCCTCGCACCTCGTGCCGGCCACCGACACCACGGCACCGGTGATCCTGCTGATCGGCATGGCGGTGGGGGTCGACTACTCGCTGTTCTACATCCGCCGGGAGCGGGAGGAACGGGCCAAGGGCCGCTCCGGCCTGGACGCGGTGGAGATTGCCGCGGAGACCTCCGGGCACGCCGTGGTGGTCTCTGGCTTCGCCGTGATCATCGCGATGGCCGGGCTGTTCCTCGCCGGCGACGTGGTCTTCTCGTCCCTGGCCGTCGGCTCGATCCTGGTGGTCGCCGTCGCGGTGACCGGCTCGCTGACCGTGCTGCCGGCCCTGCTGGCCAGGCTGGGCCGCTGGGTCGACCGGCCCCGGGTGCCGCTGCTCTGGCGGCTGACCGCGCCGCGCACCGGCCGGCACGGCGAGCCCCGTACGCCCCGGCTCTGGCCGGCGGTGCTCCGGCCCGCGCTGCGCGCCCCGGTGGCGACGCTCGTCATCTCGGTCGGCCTGCTGCTCGCGCTGGCCGCGCCGGCGCTCGGCATGAAGCTGAAGTTCCCCGGAATGGAGGACCTGCCGCGCACCACGCCGGCCATGCAGGCGTACGACCGGCTCACCGCGGCTTTCCCGAGCACCGGCACCAGCCACGTGGTGGCCGTCCGTGCGCCGGCCGAGCAGGCCGACCGGGTCAACGCGGCGCTCACCGACCTTGCTGCCCGGGCCGGAGGCGACCCGCTGTTCGCCCCCGCCGAGGCGGACGGCCCGAAGATCAAGGTGTCGGCCGACCGGCGGGTGTCGGTGCTGGACGTCGCCACGCCGTATTCCAGCAGGGACGACCGGTCGGTGCGGTCGCTGGAGAAGCTGCGTGCGGACCTGGTCCCGGCCGAGCTGCGGGGGATCCCCGGGATCGAGTACGCGGTCGGCGGGAGCGTGGCCGACAGTGAGGACTACGCGTCGCACGTCCGCGACAAGCTGCCGCTGGTGATGGGCTTTGTGCTGGTGCTCACGTTCCTGGTCATGGCCTTCACCTTCCGTTCGGTGGTGGTGGCGGCCAGCTCCATCGCGTTGAACCTGCTCTCCGCCGGCGCCGCGTACGGGTTGCTGGTCCTGGTCTTCCAGGGGGAGTGGGCCGAGGGGCTGCTCGGCTTCACCTCGATGGGCGCGATCGTCTCCTGGTTGCCGCTGTTCCTGTTCGTGGTGCTCTTCGGCCTCTCGATGGACTACCACGTCTTCGTGGTGAGCCGGATCCGCGAGGGGGTCCGGGCCGGCATGTCCAACCGCGACGCGGTGTCGTACGGCATCACGTCGTCGGCCGGGGTGGTGACCAGCGCGGCGATCGTCATGGTCGGGGTGTTCTCGATCTTCGCCACGCTGAGCACGATCGACATGAAGCAGCTCGGCATCGGCCTGGCGGCGGCGATCCTGCTGGACGCCACGATCATCCGGGGAGTGGTGCTGCCCGCCCTGATGACCATGCTCGGCGACGCGAACTGGTGGGCCCCGCGGTTCCTGCGGCGACGCCCGGCGCCCGCGCCCACCGACCCGCCGGCCCCCGCGCCGGAGCTGGTGCCCGTCTCCTGAGTAGCCGGTCGTCTCTCGTGCCGGGCCGCGACTCGCGGCCCGGCACGTGCCGTCCGGGCGACTGTGCACCCCCAGCGCGATCGGGCGTCACGGCAGCGCGCAGGGTTCCCGCCAGGCGTTCAACGTCCGGTCCTTGCGTATCGACGCGAAGCCGTAGCCGACCGTGGTGACGCAGAAGTCGTCGGTCGACCCGGTGTACTCGACGTGGAAGACCGGCTTGCCCGCGTCCACGAACGGCAGCAGCTTGGCGCACTGGTCCAGCCGGACGCACTCCTCGTTGACCACGAAGTCGAAGTCCGGCGCCAGCGCCGCGAGCTGCGGCACGTCGTTGACCAGCCCGGGGGAGAGGTCCAGCGTGCGGGCCAGCTGGGCCAGCCGGCGGTTGAACAGCAGTTGGTCGTCGAAGCCGAGAGGGAAGCCGCTGCGGTGGACGTACCCGTCGGCGTCGGAGAGGGCGACCGCGCCGAAGCCCTTGCCCCGGCACAGCCGGAACCGGTCGGCCAGCACCGGCTCCAACGCGTCCCACCCCCGCACGTCCAGCCACCGGCTGCCCGGCTGTGGGCCGGCCGCGCCCTGCACGGCGGCGGGCACCCGGCTGGCGTCCGGGTCGGTCGAGCGCAGCGAGCCGACGGGCACCTGGCAGATCAGCCGTCGGTCACGGGCGCGTAGTTCGGCCGTCTGCGCGGCGGTGGTGGCCACCGGGTCGAGCAGGAAGACGTCGGCGTCCACCGTCGGGTCGAGCGGGCCGTCGAGTTGCCACTGCCACTGCCAGTGACGGGCCTGGGTGGCCGGCCACGGGGTGGGCGCGCCCGGCGGGATCAGCTCGCGGCGGCACCCGTACGCCGGCACCACCAGGATGAGCGCGACACCGGCCGACACGATCCTGCGCAGCGGGCGTGCGACGGCACGTCGCCGCAGCCGGATCCGCATCGGCAGCTCCCGGGTCCTGGGCGGCTGGTCGCCGCCCACACCGGCACGCCGCCCCCACGTCCGGTCCGGCGTGCCTCACCGGGTCCAACGAGCGCGGGGGCGTGGGCGACGCGCCCTCAGCGCGGCGCCGCGAAGACCTGCGTCCAGTACGGCCCGTTGCTGCTGGCGATGCCGACGCCGATCTCGGTGAACGCGCAGTTGAGGATGTTGGCCCGGTGCCCCGAGCTGTTCATCCAGGCGTCCATCACGGCGGCCGGCGTCTTCTGGTTCCACGCCACGTTCTCGCCGTAGGTGCGCCAGGCGTAGCCGACGCGGTCCAGCCGGACGCCGGTGTTGCTGCCGTCGCTGCCGGTGTGCGACATGTTCTGGTGGTCGGCCTGGTCCTGGCTGTGCCGCTGCGCGGCGGTCATCAGCTTGTCGTCGACGCTCAGCGCCTTGCAGCGGGCCTTGGCCCGCTCGGCGTTGACCAGGTCCACCACCTCCTGGGCCTGGGCGCTGACGGTGCCGCTGCCGCCTCCGGAGCCGCTGGTGCTGCTCGGGGCCTTGCTGCGCTCGGCGCTGCGCCGGGACGTGGCGGTGGTCCGCGACGCGGCCGGGGTGGGCTTGACCACCTTGCTCGGCGACGGGCTCGGCCGTGCCGGGCTGGGCGAGCTGGTCGGGGAGGGGGCGACCAGGGCGTCACGCGCCGGCTCGTCGGTCGGGCCGTTCCCGCCGGGCATCGCGAGCGCGCCGACGCCGACGCTCACCACGAGGGTGGCTGCCGCGGCGGCGCCGCCGATCATCAGCGGACGACGCCAGCGCCGGGGTGAGCGGTGCCGTCCGCTGCCGGTCCGTCCGTTGCCGGCGGCCTCCGTGCTCCAGCCGCCGGTGGTCTCCGCGTCGGACTCGGTACGCCAGCCGCCGCTGACCTCGGTGGGCCGGGCGTCGTCGTGCCAGCCGCCGGTCGCTTCCTCACCTCGTCCGAGGCCCGGCCATTCGGTGGTCGGTGCCTCCACGGGCGCGGGCTGCCAGCGGGCGGTGGGCTCCGCGCGGTGCCACTCGTCGCCGGGCTGGTCGGGGTCGTCGCCGAACAGGTAGGTCGAGCGGGGCTCCGGACGGTCGCGCAGCCAGTCCGGCTCGTCGGTCGGCCGCTCGGCGCGCCGGGGGGCGCCGTTCGGGTCCATCGGGTCGGTCCAGCCGTACACGGCTCTGCCTCCACGGGGTCGGTTGCGGGCCGGGGTGACGCTACGACTCGCCCGCGACCTGCGGCAACGTGGCTAAGGAAGAGTTAAGAGGAAGTCGGACGTCCAGGCGCTGACTTCCCCGAATCCCGGCGTACAGTAAAGGAGTCCGGACAGAGCGTGTCCGTGCCTTGCGGCAGCCCCCCGACAAGTGGACAGGTCGACGTGGAGATGATCTACGGCCTGCGAGAACTTGACGAAGGAGGGGTTTGCGGCTTAATATATAGGTGTCGCCAGTCGCGCCCGGTCATGCCCAGATACACCTGGAATGACAGCCGCGTACAAAATTGGGCGCGCGTTGGCCGGCCTTTCCGGCAGCGCATATCAAGGAGTCAGCATGGCGAAGGCCCTCTACGGCCACGTAGGTGCAGCGCCCGACCGGCGTCTGCTCGACGAGGTCACCCGACTGCGTGCCAGGGTTCAGGCACTGGAGTTCGAGATCACGCGTCTGCGTGCCGACAATGATCGGCTCGCGGCGGCTGCGGCGGAAGCGGACGACCTGCTCCGTCTCGCCGAGCCGGCGCTGACCTGATCTTCGGGGCGGAAAACTGAATCGCAGCACCACCGCAAAAATGCGCGCCGACACCTCTGTGCCGGCGCGCAACGCTGTCCGGCACCTTTCGTGCCCGACCATTTGTGATCTTGTAACCGGCTCCGTGATAACCGCAGCACAGTTTCACCGAAACAAGCCGGGCGGCGGGCCGATCGTGAGCGTTGTTTGTCTTTCTCGGCCCTGCCGTTACACCAGCGCGGTCGGCCCGCGGTCACCGTCCGCGCCGCCCGCCGGGACCACCCGGGGCGGGTCGCGTGCCGGGTCGGTCCCGCCATCGGGTTAGTCTGCGGGTTCACCCAGGTCCGCGCAGCCGGCGACGGTACGGCGGCCACCGGACGAGGATCGAGTAGGTGTATCTCAAGAGCCTGACGGTGAAGGGCTTCAAATCCTTCGCCTCCGCCACGACGTTGAAGCTGGAGCCCGGGATCACCTGCGTGGTGGGCCCGAACGGCTCCGGCAAGTCCAACGTCGTCGACGCCATCGCCTGGGTGCTCGGCGAGCAGGGCGCCAAGGCGCTGCGCGGCGGCAAGATGGAGGACGTCATCTTCGCCGGCACCGCCGGCCGTGCGCCGCTGGGCCGCGCCGAGGTCACCCTCACCATCGACAACACCGACGGCGCGCTGCCCATCGAGTACACCGAGGTCTCCATCACCCGCCGGATGTTCCGCTCCGGCGAGAGCGAGTACGAGATCAACGGCAACTCCTGCCGCCTGCTCGACATCCAGGAGCTGCTGTCCGACTCCGGCATCGGCCGGGAGATGCACATCATCGTCGGTCAGGGCCGGCTCGACGGCATGCTGCACGCCAAGCCCGAGGACCGCCGGTCGTTCATCGAGGAGGCGGCCGGCGTCCTCAAGCACCGCAAGCGCAAGGAAAAGGCGCTGCGCAAGCTCGACGCGATGCAGGTGAACCTCAACCGGCTCACCGACCTCACGGCCGAGTTGCGCCGCCAGCTCAAGCCGCTGGGCCGGCAGGCGGAGGTGGCCCGGCGTGCCGCCACCATCCAGGCCAACCTGCGCGACGCCCGGTTGCGACTGCTCGCTGACGACCTGGCCACGCTGCGGACCACCCTCGACCGGGAGATCGCCGACGAGACCGCGTTGCGGGAGCGACGCGAGCAGATCGAGGGCGAGCACACCGAGGTGCAGGGCCGGCTCGGCGAGTTGGAGGGCGCCCTCGCCGAGGACGCGCCGCTGCTCGCCGCCGCGCAGGACACCTGGTACAAGCTCTCCGCCCTGCAGGAACGCTTCCGCTCGATCGAGCAACTGGCCCGCGAGCGGCTGCGGCACCTCAGCGCCACCGGCGACGACGAGCGGCCCGGCCGCGACCCCGACCAGCTGGAGGCCGAGGCGGAACGCGTCCGCGAGCAGGAGGAGGAGCTGCGCGCGGCGCTCACCGACGATCAGATCCGGCTGGCCGAGGCGGTCGAGCACCGCCAGGAGCTGGAACGGCAGCTCGCCGCCGCCGAGCGGGAGCTGGTGGCCGCCGCCAAGGCCATCGCCGACCGGCGCGAGGGCATGGCCCGGCTCACCGGCCAGGTCAACTCGGCACGAGCCCGGACCACGAGCGCCGGTGAGGAGATCGAACGCCTCGCCGTCGCGCACGCCGACGCGCTGGGCCGCGCCGAGCAGGCGCAGGCCGACCTGGACGCGGTGGCCGCGCAGTCCACCGAGGCGGACCGGGACAACGCCGACCTGGACGCCCGGCACGCCGAGGCGGTTGCCGTCCAGGACCGGGCGCAGGCAACGGTCCGGTCGCTGACCGACGCCGAGCGGGCCGCCGAGAAGGACGCCGCCACCTGGAAGGCCCGCGAGGAGGCGCTCGCCCTGGGGCTGCGGCGCAAGGACGGCGCGGGAGCGCTGCTCGCCCGCGCCGGCGACGTGCCCGGCCTGCTCGGTAGTCTCGCCGGGCTGCTCACCGTCGCGCCGGGGCACGAGGCCGCGCTGGCCGCCGCGCTCGGGGGACTCGCCGACGCGGTCGCCGTCAGCGGGGTGGACGAGGCCGTCGAGGCGATGCGGCTGTTGAAGATCTCCGACGCCGGTCGCGCGGGCCTGCTGGTCGGCAGCCCGGCGGGGCCCGGCATGACGGGCTCGGCCGACGCGCTGCGCCCGAAGCTGCCCGACGGCGCCCGCTGGGCCCCCGACCTGGTGGAGTGCACGCCCGACATTCGTCCGGCGGTGCACCGGGCGCTGCGCGACGTGGCGCTCGTCGACGACCTCGCCGCCGCGGCCGAGCTGGTCGCCGGCAACCCCGAGCTGCGGGCCGTCACCCCGGACGGGGACGTGGTCGGGGCGTACGCGGCGGCCGGCGGATCGGCCAAGGCGCCCAGCTACATCGAGGTGCAGGCGGCCGTCGAGGAGGCCCGCACCAATCGGCTCGCCGCCGAACGGGCCGGCGCCGAGCTGCGCGACCAGCTCGTCGAGGCGCGTGCCGAGGTCGCCGCCGCCAAGGAGGCCGTGCAGCACGCCGCCGCCGAGAAGCGCGAAGCGGAGAGCCACCGCAACGCCGCCGCCCGCCGGCTCGCCGAGCTGGGCGCGGCCGCCCGCTCGGCCAAGGCGGAGACCGACCGGCTGGGTGAGTCCCGGGCCCGCGCCGAGGCGGCCCGGCAGCGGGATCTCGCCACGCTCGACGAGCTGGAGGAGCGGCTGCGGCTGGCCGAGGAGACCCCGGTCGACGCCGAGCCCTCCACCGAGGAGCGGGATCAGCTCGCCGCCATGGTGCCGCAGGCCCGGCAGAACGAGATGGAGGTCCGGCTCGCCGTGCGTACCGCCGAGGAGCGGGTCTCCTCGATCGCCGGCCGGGCCGACTCCCTCGCCCGGCAGGCCACCGCGGAGCGGGCCGCCCGCGAACGCGCCGCGGCCCGGCGGGCCGCGCGCACCCGGGGCGCGGGCATCGCCCGGGCCGTCGCCGGCGGCGCCCGGGAGGCGCTCACCCGACTCACCACGTCGATCGCGGCGGCCGAGGAGCACCGCGACGCCGTCGCGCGGGAGCGCGCCGCCCGCGAGGCCGAGCTCCAGGAGGTACGCGGGGCAGCCAAGCGGCTCGGCGCGGAGCTGGAGCGGCTGACCAGCCAGGTGCACCGCGACGAGGTGGCCCGCGCGGAGCAGCGCCTGCGCATCGAGCAGCTGGAGGCGAAGGCCGCCGAGGACTTCGGGCTGGACGTGGAGACGCTGGTCGCCGAGTACGGCCCCACCCAGCCCGTTCCGCCCACCCAGGCGGACGTGGCGGCGGCCGAGCGCGACGGTCTGCCGGTGCCCGAGCCGGTCCGCTACGAGCGGCCGGTGCAGGAGAAGCGGGCCGCCAAGGCGGAACGCGAACTGGCCCTGCTCGGCAAGGTCAATCCGCTCGCGTTGGAGGAGTTCGCCGCGCTGGAGGAGCGCTTCAAGTTCCTCTCCGAGCAGTTGGAGGACCTCAAGGCGACCCGGCGGGACCTGCTCACCGTCGTGAAGGACGTGGACGAGCGGATCCTGGAGGTCTTCGCCAGCGCGTTCGAGGACACGGCCCGGGAGTTCGAGCAGGTGTTCACGGTGCTCTTCCCCGGCGGCGAGGGTCGGCTGATCCTCACCGACCCCGAGGACCTGCTGACCACCGGCGTCGAGGTCGAGGCCCGACCGCCGGGCAAGAAGATCAAGCGGCTGTCGCTGCTCTCCGGTGGCGAGCGGTCGCTGACCGCGGTGGCCATGCTGGTGGCGATCTTCCGCGCCCGGCCGAGCCCGTTCTACATCATGGACGAGGTGGAAGCGGCCCTGGACGACGTGAACCTGGGTCGGCTGATCACATTGCTGGCACAGTTGCGGGAGAAGAGCCAGCTGATCGTCATCACGCACCAGAAGCGGACGATGGAGATCGCCGACGCGCTCTACGGGGTGACCATGCGCAGCGGGGTCACCCAGGTGATCAGTCAACGGCTCAACCGGGCCGACGAGGACGACCAGCGGCCCGGCCGCGGCGAGGAGAACGGGTAGTGGCTCGGGAACGCGCGACGGCGCTCCTGCTGGACTTCGACGGCGTACTGCGCCGGTGGGACCCGGCGGTGGCCGCCGATGTCGAGCGGGAGTACGGCCTCGCCGAGGGGGTGCTCGGCGACATCGCCATGCAGTGGGGGCGGCTCCAGCCGGTGCTCACCGGCCAGGTCAGTCACGCCGAGTGGGTGAGCAGCGTGGCGGACGCCCTGACCGAGTCGGTGGGCAGCCCCCAACGGGCCCGCGCCGCCGTCGAGCAGTGGCAGAGCTACCGGGGAGAGGTCGACCAGGAGGTGCTGGCGTTCGTCCGGGAGGTCCGCGCGGCGGGCGTCCGGGTGGGGCTGGGCACCAACGCCACCGACCTGCTCGACACCGACCTGGCCGCGCTCGGCCTGGTCGGCGAGCTGGACGTGGTGGTCAACTCCTCCACGCTCGGGGTGCACAAGCCGACGCCGGAGTACTTCCAGGCCGCCTGCCAGGCGCTGGCCACCCCGCCGGCCCGGGTGCTCTTCGTCGACGACGAGGACTGGGCCGTGCGGGGCGCCCGGGCCGCCGGGCTGTCGGCGCACCGCTGGGGCGGCCACGCCGACCTGCGCTACCTGCGGGCGGCCCTGGACTGCTGAGCGGCGCGGTAGGAGGGGCGCCTTGGCTGACCCGCGAGGCCGACATGCTGACAAGCGGTATACCTCAGAGACATAAATATGTCTCTGAGGTATACCGCTCACCACCGCATCCGCCCCGGCGGAGGTGACCGAGGGTGACCGTTCTACCGTACGGCGCCGGAACCGGTTGACCGGGCCTGTTCACTCGCCGGTGACGCCGTCGATGCGTTCCCGGATCAGGTCGGCGTGGCCGTTGTGCCGGGCGTACTCCTCGATCATGTGCACGTACACCCAGCGCAGGTTGAACGTGCGCTTCTTCGCGCCGACCTCGGTGAACGTCTCGTCGAGCGAGTGCCCGGCGGCGGCCGCGCGGGCCAGGGCCACCTCGCGGTAGAAAATGGCGAAGTCCGCCTCGGCGTCGGCGGCGCTCACGTCGTGGTCGGCGTCCGGGTTCTCCGGCGTGAAGTACGGGTAGTCGACGCGCTCGCCGGCGAAGTTCTCCCGGAACCACCACGCCTCCACCTCGGCGAGGTGCCGGACGAGGCCGAGCAGGGTCAGCCCGGACGGCTCGACGCTCGGAGTGCGCAACTGCTCCTCGGTGAGACCTGCGCACTTGAGCAGCAGTGTCTGCCGGTGGTAGTCGAGCCAGCCGTCGAGCATGGTGCGCTCGTCGCCGACGTACGGTTCCGGGTTCCGGGTGATCTCCGGTGCGATCCACGTCATGGCGCGCATCCTGCCCGGCACACTGACCTGACGCGACGGGTTATTCAGGGCACCACGACGACGGGCCAGTGACCCTTGCGGACCAGCCGGGTGGCGACCGAGCCGACCAGCCGGTGACCGGCCTGCTCGGACGCGCCCACCACCACCATGTCGGCCTGGAACTCGTCGGCCGCCGCGCACAGCTCGGCGTACGCGTCGCCGCGCCGGCACAGGAAGGTCACCGGGATGCCCAACTGCTCGGCCCCACGCCGGCACTCCCGGCGCAGCTCGTCGGCCAACTCGTCGTACGTGCGCTGGACCGCGCCGGCGTCCATGCCGGGCACCAGGGCGGTGAGCCCGCTCGCCGAGCTGACGAAGACCACCACCAGGGCGGCGCCCTGCCGGCGGGCCAGCCCGGCGGCGTAGGCGCCGGCCCGCCCGGAGGTACGGGTGCCGTCCACCCCCACCATGACCACCCGCGGGCCGTCCGTGCCCCGCTCGAAGGGCAGCGGGCTGATCCGAGGGCCGTACTCCTCGCGGTCCGGCGCTCCCACGCTCATGGCTCTACCTCACCTCTGCTCGCCGGTCTGGACCGCGCCGGAGACGAGGTTCGATTCCCCGTCGACCGCATCGGAAACCGGGCTGCCGTTGTGCTGCCGCAGCGGCACCTCCTTGATGAAGCTCACCGCGATCAGCGCGATCAGCGCGAAGGGAGCGGCGGCCAGGAAGATGTCGCCGGCGCCGTGGCCGTACGCGCTCTCCACCACCGCTCGCAGCGGACCGGGCAGGGTGTGCACGTCAGGCAGGGTGCCGCCGCTGCCGGAGCTGGACGCCCGGATGCCGAGCTGGGACAGCCCGTCGGCGGTGTAGTCCTTGACCTTGTGGGCGAGCACCGCGCCGAGGGCCGAGACGCCGATCGCGCCGCCCAGACTGCGGAAGAACGCCACCACGGAGCTGGCGGCACCCAGCTCGTGCGGGCCGACGGTGTTCTGCACGGCGAGCACGAGGTTCTGCATGGTCAGGCCCAGGCCGACGCCGATCAGCACCATGTAGACGCTGAGCAGGGTGAAACTGGTGTCCGCGCGCAGCGTGCCCATGAGCGCGAAGCCGACGGTGAGCAGCGCCGAGCCGAGCACCAGGAACCGCTTCCAGCGGCCGGTCCTCGTGATGATCCGTCCACCCACCGTCGAGGCGACCAGCAGGCCGAGGATCATCGGCAGGGTCATCAGGCCGGACATGGTCGGGGTCTCGCCCCGGCTGATCTGGAAGTACTGGCCGAGGAAGATCGACGCGCCGAACATGCCCACGCCCACCGCGATGCTGGCGACGACGGCGAGGCTGATCGTGCGGTTGCGGAACAGCCGCGGCGGAATCATCGGCTCGGCGGCCCGGGTCTCCACCCGGATGGCGAGCGCGCCGAGGAGCAGAGCGCCGAGGACCATGGCGACCGACTGCCAGGAGGCCCAGGCGAACTTGTCGCCGGCGAGGGAGACCCAGATCAGCAGCACCGACACGGCCGCGGTGATCAGGGTGGCGCCCCACCAGTCGATCTGCGCCTTGCGCTTGACCACCGGCAGTTTCAGGGTCTTCTGGAGCACGACCAGCGCGGCGATGGCGAACGGCACGCCGACGTAGAAGCACCAGCGCCAGCCGAGCCACGAGGTGTCGACGATCACGCCGCCGATCAGCGGTCCGCCGATGGTGCCGACGGCCATCACGGCGCCGAGGTAGCCGCTGTAGCGGCCCCGCTCGCGCGGCGCGATCATCGTCGCCATGATCACCTGGGCCAGGGCGGTGAGGCCGCCGGCGCCGACGCCCTGGAGCACCCGACACGCGATCAGCTCGCCGGTGCCCTGGGCGGCGCCGGCCAGCACCGACCCGAGGACGTAGATCCCCAGGGCGAGCTGGACCAGCGTCTTCTTGCTGGTCAGGTCGGCGAGTTTGCCCCAGATGGGGGTGGTCGCGGTGGTCGCGAGCAGAGCCGAGGTGACCACCCAGGTGTACGCGGACTGGCCGCCGTGCAGCTCGGTGATGATGCGCGGCAGCGCGTTCGAGACGACCGTGGAGGAGAGGATCGCGACGAACATGCCCAGCAGCAGGCCGGAGAGAGCCTCCAGGATCTGCCGGTGGGTCATGTCGACGGCGGGCGCCCGGGACGCTGTCGCCTGGCTCATCGTTTACTGCCTCCGAGCGGAGTAGAGGTGGTGGGCGGCGGGCCGCACGGCGGGTCCCGCCTGGGAGTTGCCTGAAGCAACCGTACGGTTCGGTTGCCTCAAGCAACAACTGGGCGGACGGTGGCCGCATTCCCACCGTCGGAGGTCATCTCCAGGAATCGTTGAACCGGCCGAGCAGCCGGGCGAACTCCTCGACGTCCCGGGCCGGCCAGTCGTCCAGGGCACGCAGGAACTCGCCCAGGCGGGCGGACCGGGCGACGTCGAACCGGCGCTGGCCCTCCTCGGTGAGGCTGATCTGCGCCGCCCGCCGGTCACTCGGGTCGGGGTCGCGGTGCACCAGACCGAGCGCTTCCAGCCCGTTGATCTGCCGGCTCAGCGTGCCCTTGCCCACGCCGAGCCGCGCCGCCAGCTCGGTCAACCGGATCGATCCACTGCGCCGCAACCAGAGCAGCAGCCCGTACGTGTTCGGTTCGAGGGTCGGGTGCACCTCCCGGGCGATTTCCCACGAAACCGCCCGACCCCGGCGCAGCAACGCCGTCAGCTCGTGCTCGACAGCCCGGATCGGCTCCGGCAGGTGCTCGTCCACGGGCTAGAGAGTACGGCGAGGCCCGGTCAGTCGTCGCCGGACAGGCGGCGGCTCATCACCGGACGTAGTTGCCCGTCGCTCGTGGTGCCCTCGATGGTCACCTCGGCCCGCCGGCCCCGGTGGGTCAGGGTGGCGACGGCATTGCCGAAGTAGGGACCGGCCAGCTTGCGCCAGCGCACCCCCGGGCGTCGGACACCCGCCGAGCGGGCCAGCGCCCGCGTGGCACCCGCCGGCCCGGACGACCAGCCCAGCCGCATCAGCGGACGGATGCCGGCCGGCACCTGGTTGTGGATCGGCGAGCAGGTGAGCTGGTGCACCGGGGTGACCACCGCCGGGTCGGCGAACCGGGCCCGGGCCACGTACGAGTGGTGCACGTCCCCGGAGAGCACGCTGATCGACGCCGGTGGGGCGTACGCCGGCCCGGCGCCGACCCGGGCGCCGGACTGCCCCGGGGTGCCGGTGCCGATCCGGGCGAAGGTCTCGCCGAGCGCCTCGAAGGAGCGCCGGAACGCCGCCCAGTGCTCCAGGTCGAGTGCCCGGCGCAGCTTCTCGGCCCCCCGGGCCACCCACGGCCGGCGCGAGTCGGCCAGCTTCTCGTTCCACGCCTCGATGTGATGGATGCCCTGCGGCAGCAGCCAGGGCAGCGACGCGCCCACCACCAGGTGGTCGTAGACCCCGTGCGCCTGGTCGAGGAACCACGACCACTCACCCGGCGGCAGCATCGCCCGGCTGCCCGGCTCGAGCACCCGGCTGCACCGGTTGTCCAGCATGACCAGCCGGGTGCGCCCCAGGTCGATCGCGTAGCTCCACTGGTACTGCACCGCGCGCCAGCGCTCCGTGTCGTGCGCCAGGTCGGACTCCTGGTCGACCCGGTGCCCGAAATCACGCAGCACGCCGGTGGCGTCCTCCGCGGCGGCGACCTTGGCGAAGACCGGGTCGGCGGCGATCTCGTCCGGGGAGAGGTTGCCCAGGTGCTGGTAGACCCAGTACGAGGCCAGCCCGCTGCCGATCCGTTCGGCCCACCACGGCTGCTCGCGCATCTCGGCACGCCACGCCGCCGAGGTGTTCCAGTCGTCGATGATCTCGTGGTCGTCGAAGATCATCACGCTCGGCACGGTGGAGAGCAGCCAGCGGATCTCCGGATCGCGCCACGACTCCAGATAGAGCTTGGTGTACTCGTCGAAGCTCACCACCTGGTCGGCCGGGGCGCCCTTGGGCCGCCGCCGGCGCCGGCGCAGCAGCCGCCGCACGGTCGGGGAGGTGACGTCGGCGTAGACCTGGTCACCGAGCAGCACCAGCAGGTCGGGCAGCGCGTTCGACTCGGGGTCGGCCATCAACCGGCGGGCGTACGCGTCCAGGGCGTCCGGCGGCAGCTTGCGGGTGGTGGCGTGCTGAGTGGTCTCCCGACAGGAGCCGAAGATCAGGCTGACCGGCTGGTCCCGGTCGTCGGCCGCCCGGGTGCGAATCACGCTGGGCGGAAAGCCGCTGCTCTCCACCGGCCAGACCAGCTCGTCGTCGACAAGCACCTCGTAGGTCGTCGTGCTGTCCGGGGTGAGCCCCTCCACCACGACGAGGGCGTAGTGGTGGTCGTACGCCGAGAAGGTGGGTGCGGTGCCGCGGGCGCCGTCGGCCGTGCGGACGGTGACCACGGCGGGCGCGGCGGTCTCCACCCAGATCGTCGCCCGGGTGTCGACCACTCGCCGCAGAAGTGGGCCGATCAGGAGGTGTGCGGCGGGCATGCGGCGAGCCTACCGCCGGTTCGTGAGGCCGGCCGGGTGCGGTGGCTGGGACGCCGTCGCCGGCATCTGACAGGATTCCGGCATGGCCGAATATCTCGTCCTCGCTCTGGTCCTGCTCGGTGTGCTGATCGCCGGCACAGTCGGGCTGGTCGTGCCGCGTCTGCGGCGGCGGCCCGAGCCCCCGCTTCCGCGCACCGAGGTCGACACCCGCGCCGAGGAGGATCTCGCCGGCCCGCCCGTCGAGGCACCGGAGTCTGATCTGTCCACCGGTGTCCTGGTCGAGCCGCCACCGGTCATCGAGGCGCCCGCCCCGACCGTGGAGGTGCCCGAGCCGACCGCCGGCCGCCTGGTCCGGCTCCGCTCACGGCTGTCGCGTTCGCAGAACGTCTTCGGCAAGGGCCTGCTCGGCCTGCTCGCCCGCGACCACCTCGACGAGGACGTCTGGGAGGAGATCGAGGACAGCCTGATCACCGCCGACGTGGGCGTCGACGCGACCCGCGAGATCGTCGACCGGCTGCGCGAGCGGACCCGGGTGCTGGGCACCCGCTCGCCTGGTGAACTGCGCGCGCTGCTCGCCGCCGAGCTGGTCAACGCCCTCGACCCGAGCATGGACCGCTCGCTGCGGACCGCCCCGAAGGACGGCGTACCGGCGGTGGTGCTGGTCGTCGGCGTCAACGGCGCCGGCAAGACCACCACCTGCGGCAAGATCGCCCGGGTGCTGGTCGCCGACGGCCGTACCGTGCTGCTCGGCGCCGCCGACACCTTCCGGGCCGCCGCCGCCGACCAGTTGCAGACCTGGGGCGAACGGGTCGGTGCGGAGACCGTCCGCGGCCCGGAGGCGGCCGACCCGGCCAGCGTCGCGTTCGACGCGGTCCGCCGGGGTATCGACACCGGCGTGGACACCGTGCTCATCGACACCGCCGGCCGCCTGCAGAACAAGGTCGGTCTGATGGACGAGCTGGGCAAGGTCAAGCGCGTGGTGGAGAAGCAGGGGCCGATCGACGAGACACTGCTCATCCTCGACGCCACGACCGGCCAGAACGGTCTGGAGCAGGCCCGGGTGTTCACCGAGGTCGTCAACGTGACAGGTCTGGTGCTGACCAAGCTCGACGGCACCGCGAAGGGCGGCATCGTGATCGCCGTGCAGCGCAAGCTCGGCATCCCGGTGAAGCTCGTCGGCCTCGGTGAGGGCAAGGACGATCTCGCCCCGTTCGACCCGGCGCAGTTCGTCGACGCGCTGCTGGGCACCGAGCCCGCCGGACGGGACGCGTAGTCTCGGGTGACCACTGACGATCGCGCGTACGCGGGCTGGCGCGACCCCGGCCACCCTTCGCAGCGCCTCGGGAGACCGTACGTGACTTCGCAGGAGATCCCGCTGCACGGCGGCAACGTGAGCACCGTGGTCCGGGTCGGTGACACGGTCCGTCGTAACGCCGGGCCGTGGACCCCTTCCGTGCACGCCCTGCTGCGCCACCTGGAGTACGTCGGGTTCACCGGCGCGCCCCGGGCGCTCGGGATGGACGAGCGCAACCGGGAGGTGCTGTCGTACCTGGAGGGGGAGTGCGGGGAGTACCCGCTCGCCCCGCACTGGGTGACCGACGAGGCGCTGGTCACCGTCGCCACCATGCTGCGGATGTTCCACGACGCGCAGTACGGCTTCGCCCCGCCGCCGGGGGCGGTCTGGCGCTCGTTCGGGCCCCCGCCACCGGACACCGAGGTGATCTGCCACCACGACGCCGCGCCGCACAACGTGATCTGGCGGCCGGACGGCACGCTCGGGCTGATCGACTTCGACCTCGCCTCGCCCGGCGCCCGGATCTACGACGTGGCGTACGCCGCGTGGACGTGGGTGCCGATCTTCGCCGACCGGGACTCGATCACGCTGGGCTGGAAGCATCCGGACCGGCCGCGGCGGCTGCGCCTCTTCGCCGACGCGTACGGGCTGATCCCGCGGGACCGGCACCGGCTGATCCGCACCATCCGCAAGCGGATCGTGGACCACGTCGAGGGCATCCGCCGGATGGCCGCCGCCGGTGAGCCGGCGTTCGTCCGGATCGTGCACAAGGGGCACCTGCGGCGGCCGATGCGCGACCTGCGGCTGCTCGACTACGAGCGGCACGCCCTGGAGAACGCCCTCCGCTGAGCGCCGACCGGTCGGTTCCGGAAGGCGGTCGGTCGATGGCTCCACCCGGTCAGCCATCGACGTCCGCCGTCCGGGCGATCAACCCCTGTCCATGCCGCCTGGTGTGCGGACTTCGTGACACGTACGAAACAACCCGTCACGAAACGGAAACCCGCACGGGACCCTGGGTGAAACAGCCGGCCGCGAGGCTTCCGCGCAACCGGCCTACGGGCGACGCTGCCCCGGAAAGCCGCGAAGGAGGACTTCACCTTTAGGAGGCCAGCGTGCCTGAAGCACCGACGATCGACGGCGCCAATACCACGTGGCTGCTGGTTTCGACCGCGCTCGTGCTGCTCATGACCCCCGGACTGGCGCTGTTCTACGGCGGCCTCAACCGGGCCAAGGGCGTACTCAACATGATGATGATGAGCTTCTCGGCCATCGGGCTCATCTCTGTTCTGTGGTGGTTCTACGGCTTCAGCGTCGCCTTCGGGACCGACGTGAACGGCTTCTGGGGTGATCCGGGCGCGTACCTCGGCACCAAGACGTTCCTCGCCGAGACCGACCTGTGGGGCGCCACGACGGAAAACCCCAGCGGCATCGGGATTCCGCTCTACGTGTTCATGGCCTTCCAGATGGTCTTCGCGGTGATCACCGTCGCGCTGATCAGCGGTGCCATCGCCGACCGGGCCAAGTTCGCCGGCTGGCTGCTGTTCGCGTTCGGCTGGGCCACCCTGGTCTACTTCCCGGTCGCCCACATGGTGTGGGGCGGCGGCATCATCGGCGCTGACATCCACGCACTGGACTTCGCCGGTGGCACCGCGGTGCACATCAACGCCGGTGCGGCGGCCCTGGCCGTGGCGCTGGTGCTCGGCAAGCGGCTCGGCTGGCCCCGCGAGGGCATGAAGCCGCACAACATCCCGCTGGTCGCGCTCGGCGCCGGTCTGCTGTGGTTCGGGTGGTTCGGGTTCAACGCCGGCTCGGAACTGACCGTCGACTCGGTCGCCGGTCTCGCTTTCATCAACACCCAGCTCGCCACCGCCGCCGCGGTGCTCGGCTGGATCGCGGTCGAGTGGGTCAAGGACCGCAAGCCGACCATGGTCGGCGCGTCGTCCGGCGCGGTCGCCGGCCTGGTCGCGATCACCCCGGCCTGTGGTTTCATCGCCCCGTGGGCGTCCGTCCTGCTCGGCATCGTCGCCGGGGTCGTGTGCGCGCTCGCGGTCAGCCTCAAGTACCGGCTCGGCTACGACGACTCCCTCGACGTGGTCGGCGTGCACTTCGTCGGTGGCTGGATCGGCTCGCTCTGGCTCGGCCTGTTCGCCACCAACTCGGTCAACGCCGCGATCAGCGACGTGGTGGGCGCCTCCGACGGCCTGTTCTACGGCGGCGGCGCGACCCAGCTCGGTCGGCAGGCCCTCGCCGGCCTGATCGTCACCGCCTGGTCGTTCGGCATCGCCTGGGTGCTCGCCTTCGTCATCGAGAAGACGATCGGCTTCCGCGTCCAGGGTGAGGCCGAGGTCGAGGGCATCGACATCGCCGAGCACGCCGAGAGCAGCTACGACCTGTCCCCGGCCGGCGGCGGCACGGGCAGCGCGTTCGCGATGGCCGGCATCGGCACCCCTGGTGGCGGAGCGCCGAGCGGTGCCACGCCGGAGGCGGAGTCCACCGAGCCGGTCAGCGCCAAGGTCGCCGGTTAACGTTCCTGGGATGGAGGGGTTGGACATGAAGCTGGTGACCGCGGTCATCAAGCCGTACCAGCTGGACGCGGTGAAGGAGGCTCTGCACGCCCTGGGCGTGGCCGGGCTGACCGTCAGCGAGGTTCAGGGGTACGGACGGCAGAAGGGGCACACCGAGGTCTACCGGGGTGCCGAGTACACGGTCGAGTTCCTGCCCAAGATCCGGGTCGAGGTGCTCACCGACGAGATCGACGTGGAAAAGATCGTGGACGCCATCGTCGGCGCCGCCCGCACGGGCAAGATCGGCGACGGCAAGGTGTGGGTCACCGGTGTCGAGGAGGTCGTCCGGGTGCGTACCGGCGAGCGCGGCCTCGACGCCCTCTGATCCGGGCCACGACGACATGACCTCGTTGATCAAGAAGAACGCGTCAGGGCACGCCGGGAACGGCGACGCGAACCTCTTGATCAACGAGGTCGTCGGCGTACCTGGGGGGATCGGGGAGGCCGCCCGCCGGGCCCGGGCGGCCGCGTACGACGAGTTTCTGCGCGGGTTGCTGCCGGCGCGCGACGGGGTCGCCCTGATAGCCGTCGGGGGGTTGGGGCGGCGGCAGTGTGCCCCCTACGGCGACCTCGACCTGGTGCTGCTGCACGCCGGGGTGCCCGGCACGGACGAGTTGGCGGCCTCGGTCTGGTACCCGATCTGGGACGCCGGCCTGCGCCTGGACCACTCGGTGCGGACCGTCTCCGAGGCCCTCTCGGTGGCCCAGGACGACGTCAAGGTCGCCCTCGGGCTGCTCGACGCCCGCCTGGTGGTCGGCGACCAGGCGCTCGCCGACGCCCTGATCCGCACCGCCGCCGATCACTGGCGGCGTACCGCCGTCCGCCATCTGCCGGGCCTGCGGGAGGTCACCGTCGCCCGCTGGCAGGCGCACGGCGAGCTGGCCTTCCTCCTCGAAGGCGACCTGAAGGAGGCCGCCGGCGGGCTACGCGACGTCGGGCTGCTGCGCGCCATCTCCGCGGCGGGGATCACCGACGCGCTGCGCCCCGCCGTCCGCGCCGCCCACCTGCGCCTGCTGGACACCCGCGACGCCCTGCACCAGCAGGTCGGTCGCCGGGTCGACCGGCTGGTCGCTCAGGAACGCGAGGGCGTCGCCGCGCTGCTCGGGGTGGAGGACGGCGACGCCCTCCTGCGTCGGGTGGCCGGGGACGCGCGCACGGTCAGCCACGCCCTCGACGACGCCTTCCGCGCCGCCGACCGGCTGCGCTCCGGCCGCTCCCGGAGCGGGAACGGCGGTCCCGTCCGCCGGCCCGTGGCCCGGGACGTGGTCGAGCACGACGGGGAGCTGGTGCTGGCCCGGACGGCGATCGGCGCGCGCCCCGACCCGAGCCTGTCGCTGCGGGTGGCCGCCGCCGCGGCCACGACCCGGCTGCCGATCGCGCGGGCCACCTGCGAGTGGCTGGCGGCGTACTGCCCCCCGCTGCCCGCGCCCTGGCCGGCCGAGGCCCGGGCCGCGCTGACCACGCTGCTGGGCGCCGGTCCCGGCCTGGTGCCGGCCTGGGAGACCTGCGACCGGTACGGGCTGGTGGACGGCTGGCTGCCCGAGTGGACCAGACTGCGCAGCCTGCCCCAGCACAACCCGGTGCACCGCTACACCCTGGACCGGCACCTCGTGCAGGCCGCCCACGAGGCCAGCCGGCACGCCCGCGAGGTGGACCGCCCCGACCTGCTGCTGCTCGGCGCCCTGCTGCACGACATCGGCAAGGGCCTGCCCGGTGACCACAGCACCGTCGGGGTGCCGCTCGCCGAGACGGTGGCGACCCGGGTCGGGCTGCCCGGCCCGGAGGTCGAGCTGATCGGCACGCTGGTCCGGCTGCACCTGCTCCTGCCCGACGTGGCCACCCGCCGGGACCTCGCCGACCCGGTCACCATCGCGTCGGTCGCCGAGGCGGTGGGGGACACCGGCACGCTCGACCTGCTGCACGCGCTGGTCCGCGCGGACGCCGCGGCCACCGGCCCCGCAGCCTGGTCGGACTGGAAGGGACGACTGGTCGCCGAGCTGGTCGCCCGCGTCCGCACCGCCCTGGACACCGGCGTGCTGCCCGAGCCACCCGCGCCCGATCCGATGCTGCTGGCCGGGCCGTTGCCGGTCGTGCACCTCACCGGGGACCGGGTGGCGGTGGCCGCCGCCGACCGGCGGGGACTGCTCGCCACGGTGGCCGGCTGCCTGGCCCTGCACCGACTGGAGGTGCTCTCCGCGGACGCCTCCGTGGTCGACGGCCGGGCCCTGGTCGAGTGCCGGGTGCAACCCCGCTACGGCCTGCCGGCCGATCCGGTCCCGCTGCGCGCCGACCTACGTCGCGCGGTCGCCGGCGACGTGTCCGTCACCCAACGGCTGCGCGGCCGTGCGCTCGCCGCCCGGGGCAGCGGCGCCGCTCCCCGGGTCGTCTGGCACCGCGAGGCCGCCACCGACGCCGTGCTGCTCGAACTTCGCGCGGCCGACGCCGCCGGGCTGCTCTACCGGGTCGCCTGCGCGCTCGACGAGGCGGGAGCCCTGGTCCGCGCCGCGCGCATCTCCACCCTCGGCGCCGACGTGGTCGACGCCTTCTACCTGGTGGGTGGCTGGCCGGACGACGCCACCCGGGCCCGCCTGGAGGCCGCAGTCCTCGCCGCCGTCTGAGTGGCTGGGTACGTCCCGGGGCGTAGCGGCGGTGCCGCTCGTGGACGCACGTCAGGGGGCGTCGGCGCGGGCAGAATGACGGCCATGCGATGGAACGGGCGGCGGGCGTGGCCGGGCGCGGTGGGTGACGCCGTGCTCGCCCTGGCGCTGCTCGGGTTCGGGCAGCTCGCCACCGGGCTCGCGGGGGTCAACCAGCCGGGGTCGAGGCCGGTGGACGGGTTCTGCCGGGTGCTCATGGCGGTCGCCGCGCTGGCCCTGGTCGGCCGCCGCTACGCCCCGGTGAGCACCCTCGTCGTGGTCACCGTGGCCACCACGACGTACCTGGTGCTCGGCTATCCGTACGGGCCGATTCTGCTCACCTTCCTGATCGCGGTGTACACCGTGGCCGTGCGGCTGCCGGTGCGCCCGGCGGCGCTCGCCACCGCCGGCGCGTTCGTGGTGCTGCTGGCGCACGTCTTCTGGTCCCGGGGGCCGGCGCCGGGCTGGGCCGGAGTGCTCCCCGCGTCGGCCTGGGCGGTCGTACCCTTCGCTGCGGGCGTGGTCGTGCGGGTCAACCGCGAGGCCGCCGCCCGCAGCCGCGCCGAGCAGGCCCGCGATCGTGTCGAGCAGGCCCGGCGGCAGGCCGACGAGGAGCGGCTGCGCATCGCTCAGGAGGTGCACGACGTGGTGGGGCACGGGCTGGCCGCGATCAGCATGCAGGCGGAGATCGCCCTCCATCTGCTGCCGAAACGGCCGGAGCAGGCGGAGGTCGCGCTGACCGCGATCGGTCGCACCAGTCGGGAGGCGCTGGACGAACTCCGGGTCACGCTGGGCGCGGTGCGCCGGGGCGCGGAGCGCGAACCGGTGCCGGGACTGGCCCGGCTCCCGGCGCTGTGCGAACGGTTGGCCGGTGCCGGTCTCGCCGTCGACCTGCGCCGTGACGGCGACCCTCGGGAGTTGCCGGCGGCGGTGGACCTGGCCGCGTACCGGGTGGTGCAGGAGGCGCTGACCAACGTGCTGCGGCACGCCGGGGTGACCAGCGCGGAGGTGACCGTCGGCTACCGGGCCGACGAGGTGACCGTCGAGGTCACCGACCGGGGCGTCGGCGCCGCCGCCGGCCCGTTCGACGCGGCCGACGGCCAGACCGGAGGGCACGGTCTGGCCGGTATGCGGGAGCGGGTGGCCGCGCTGGGCGGGCGGCTGACCATCGGACCGCGCCCGGACGGCGGATTCCGCGTCTGGGCCCGGCTGCCCGTGGAGCCGCCCGCGTGATCCGGGTGCTGATCGCCGACGACCAGGATCTGGTCCGCCTTGGGCTGCGCGCGCTGGTGGAGAGCGAGGACGACCTGGCGCTCGCCGGCGAGGCGGCCGACGGGCTGCGGGCGGTGGAGCTGGCCCGCCAGGTTCGGCCGGACGTGGTGCTGATGGACATCCGGATGCCCGGCATCGACGGGATCGAGGCGACCCGCCGGATCGTCGCCGACCCCGAGCTGACCGGCACGCGGGTGGTGGTGCTCACCACCTTCGAGCTGGACGAGTACGTCTTCGACGCGCTGCGGCACGGCGCGAGCGGGTTCCTCACCAAGGACACCCGGCCGCCGGAGCTGCTGCGCGCCATCCGGCTGGTCGCCGAGGGAGAGGCGCTGCTGTCCCCGTCGGTGACCCGGCGGGTGGTGCGGGAGTTCGCCACCCGGCCGTCGAGGGCACCCCGTCCGCACCCGCGGCTGGACACCCTCACCGACCGGGAGCGCCAGGTCGTCGGCCTGGTCGGTGAGGGCCTGAACAACGAGGAGATCGCCGCCCGGTTGGTGGTCAGCCCGGCGACCGCTCGGACCCACGTCAGCCGGGCGATGGGCAAGCTGGGAGCCCGGGACCGGGCCCAGCTCGTCGTCTTCGCGTACCAGTCGGGTCTGGTGTCGGGGTGAGGCCCGGGAAGCGGGCCGGGCCGGGCGGAAGCAACCCCGCGGCTGGGCGGTTACCCTAGCGGTGGCCGGACTCCGCAGTGCCGGCCGCGTTGTGCCCGCCGGAACACTGACAAACGGGATGTTCGTGTGTTTGACACCTTGAGTGACCGCCTGTCCGGGATCTTCACCAAGCTCCGCGGCAAGGGGCGGCTCACCGACGCCGACATCGACGCCACCGCGCGCGAGATCCGCCTCGCGCTGCTGGAGGCGGACGTCGCGCTGCCGGTGGTCAAGGGCTTCATCGCGGCCGTCAAGGAGCGCGCCCGCAGCGCCGAGGTCTCCCAGGCGCTCAACCCGGCCCAGCAGATCATCAAGATCGTCAACGAAGAGCTGATCAAGGTGCTCGGCGGCGAGGGCCGACGGCTCCAGTTCGCCAAGCAGCCGCCCACGGTGATCATGCTGGCCGGCCTCCAGGGCTCCGGTAAGACCACCCTCGCCGGCAAGCTGGCCCGCTGGCTCAAGGCCCAGGGGCACCAGCCGCTGCTGGTCGCCGCCGACCTCCAGCGCCCCAACGCCGTCGGGCAGCTCCAGGTGCTCGGTGGCCGGGCCGGCGTCGAGGTGTACGCCCCGGAGCCCGGCAACGGCACCGGTGACCCGGTGCAGGTGGCCCGCGCCTCGATCGAGCACGCGAAGCGCGCGGCCCGCGACATCGTCATCGTCGACACCGCCGGCCGCCTCGGCATCGACGCCGAGATGATGCAGCAGGCCGCCGACATCCGCGACGCCGTCTCGCCGGACGAGGTCATCTTCGTCATCGACGCGATGGTCGGTCAGGACGCCGTCCGCACCGCCGAGGCGTTCCGCGACGGCGTCGGCATCACCGGCGTGGTGCTCTCCAAGCTCGACGGCGACGCCCGTGGTGGCGCCGCGCTCTCCGTGCGCGAGGTGACCGGGCAGCCGATCCTGTTCGCGTCCACCGGCGAGAAGCTGGAGGACTTCGACGTCTTCCACCCCGACCGGATGGCCAGCCGGATCCTCGGCATGGGCGACGTCCTCACTCTGATCGAGCAGGCCGAGCAGGCCTTCGACTCGGATCAGAAGGAGAAGATGACCGCCAAGCTGATGGGCGGCGAGCAGTTCACCCTGGACGACTTCCTCGACCAGCTCATCGCGGTGCGGCGGATGGGCCCGATCGCCAACGTGCTGGCCATGATGCCGGGCATGGGGCAGATGAAGGACCAGCTCGCCGAGCTGGACGACAGTCACTTCGACCGGGTCACCGCGATCATCCGGTCGATGACCCCGGGCGAGCGGACCAACCCGAAGATCATCAACGGTTCCCGCCGGGCGCGCATCGCCAACGGCTCCGGGGTCACCGTGATGGACGTCAACCAGCTGCTCAACCGCTTCGCCGACGCGCAGAAGATGATGAAGCAGATGGGCGGCATGATGGGCCTGCCCGGCGGTGGCCGGCGCAAGGCGACGAAGTCCCCGAAGAACAAGCGCAAGGGCACCAAGGGTGGCGGTCGTCCGCGTACGGGCGCCGGCATGCCGGCCGGCTTCCCGGGTGGCATGCCGCAGCTCCCGCCGGGGATGGACCCGAACGACCTCGCGGGCGGCCAGGGCCTTCCGCCCGGCTTCAAGCTCCCGAAGATCGACTTCAACAAGCTCGGCAAGGGTGGCGACAAGGGCCCGCGCTGACGCGTGTCGGTGACGGCGGGCGACGTTTCCGGCGCTTAGGGTGACGTCGCCCCTTGGAAGGAGATGTCATGACCGCTGCCCCGATCCTGCCCGAACGGCACGAGTGGACGGTCGACGACCTCGGTGATCTGCCGAAGGACCTTCCGTACGAACTGATCAACGGAAGGTTGATCGTGCCGTCCCCCACGCCGCTGCACCAGTTCATCTGCGGTCGAGTCATGTTCGCCCTGGAACTCGCCTGCCCGGACGACTTCTTCGTCAGCATGGACCAGTCGCTCTCGATCGACCGCCGCAACGAGCCACGGCCGGACGTGGTGGTCATCCGCGTCGAGCAGGCCAACAGGTCACCCGTGCCGGTGCAGGACGCTCTCCTCGCGGTCGAGGTGATCTCGCCCGATTCCACTATTCGTGATCGGCACGAGAAGGTGCGCATCTACGCCAATGCAGGCGTCGCCGCATACTGGGTGATCGACCCGTTGCGGGAGAAGGTCACCTTCACCGAACTGCTGCTCAGCCCCAAGGGCGGCTACGAGCCCAGCGTGGAGACCGATGGCCTCGTCACGATCGACCGCCCGTGGAAGGTGACACTGGACCTGCCGGCGTGGACGCGCCGCCGACAGGAGGTCCTCGAACGGGCAAAGAGGTGATCGGGTAGGACTGTGCGCATGGCTCTTCATGTGCGCGGCGTGCTGCTCCCCGACGACGAGGTCCGGGATCTCTGGCTGGTCGGCGACCGGGTGACCTTCACCCCGGTGCCCGGGGCGGAGACGGTCGTCGACGGCGGGTTCGTCCTCCCGGGGCTGGTCGACGCGCACTGCCACATCGGCATCGCCCGCGGTGGCGCCCCGATCACCTCCCTCGACCAGGCCCGCGAGCTGGCCCGCGTGGACCGGGACGCCGGTGTGCTGGCGATCCGTGACGCGGGTTCGCCGTATCCGTACCCCGAACTCGACGACGAACCGGACCTGCCGCGACTGGCCCGCGCCGGCCGGCACGTCGCGCCTCCGAAGCGCTACCTGCGTGACATCGGCGTCGAGGTCGGCGCGGCCGAGGTGGCGGCGACGGTGGCCGCGCAGGCCCGAGCCGGCAACGGTTGGGTGAAGCTGGTCGGTGACTGGATCGACCGGGGCGTGGGCGATCTCGCGCCCGCCTGGGACGCCGACACCCTCACCGCCGCCGTACGGGCCGCGCACGACGCCGGGGTACGCGCCGCGGTGCACACCTTCTCCGAGTCCGCCGTCGAGATCATGGTGCGGGCCGGGGTGGACTCGGTGGAGCACGGCACCGGGCTGAGCCTCGACCTGATCGACGAGATGGCCCGCCAGGGCACCGCGCTGGTCCCCACAATGATCAACATCGCCACCTTCGGGGGCATCGCCGAGCAGGCGCGGGGCAAGTTCCCCGGCTACGCCGAGCACATGCTCGCGCTGCGCGACCGCTTCCCGGAGGTGGTGCGGGCCGCGCACGAGGCGGGCGTGCCGATCTACGTGGGCACCGACGCCGGTGGTGGCATCGACCACGGGCTGGCCGCCGAGGAGATGATGCTGCTGCACGAGCGCGCCGGCCTGGCGCCGATCGACGTGCTCGCCGCCGCGTCCTGGGGCGCCCGCGAATGGCTCGGCTTCCCCGGCCTGGTCGAGGGCGGCCTCGCCGACCTGACCGTCTACCCCGAGGACCCCCGCCACGACCTACGCGTCGTTCGTGCTCCGTCCCGCACGATCCTGCGCGGCCGAGTTCTCCGCTGACCCCACGCCGCGCCGCGTCGGGCCGCGTCACGCTGGGCCGCGCCGGGCGGCGTCGGGCCGCGTCACGCCGGGCCGGGCCGTGCCGCGCCCACCGCAAGATCGTGCTGGATCCAGGAAGTAGGGGCCTCGGCGTCGTGGGGATGCCACTACAACCAGGATCGAGCACGATCTTGCCGGGCGGAGAGGTCGACGAGGGAAGATCCGCGCAACTTCCCTGATATTGCTGCCTCACGTTCGCCGGAGGCAGCAACATCACCGATGTTGTGCGGATCTTGGCGCGTGGCGCGGGGGCGTCGGGGGCGTCGGGGGTGCGTGGGCGCGACGACGCGTCGACGCGACGGTGCGGCACGTGGAGGGGCCAGATGCGGCGCGCGACGGACGGCGCGGCGCGGGGCGCTGGGACGCGGGGTGGGAGGGTCAGCGGGGCGGGCGGGTGGCGGCGGCGGTGAAGAGGTGCACGGCCAGGTCGGCCAGGGCCGTGGCGGTCTGGTCGATCGGGGAGCGGGGGAGCACGATGTGGCTCACCACCAGGCGGACGATCGTGTCGGCGGCGAAGGCCAACGCTTCCTGGTCCGCTCCCGGCAGGTGGTCGCCGGCCCACTCGATCAGCGCGCCGGACGCCTCGGTGAGGACCACCTCGGCCCGGGTGGTGAGGTACGGGAGCAGCTCGTCCGAGCCGCCCCGGGCGCTGGTGAGGATGGCCTTGACCAGCGGGTTGTCGGCCGCCGTGGCGAGGGTGTGGGCGATCGCGGCGTACGCGCCGGCCCGTACGTCGGCGCCGTGCGCGAGCAACGCCTCTCGGACGTCGCCGACGAACCGGTCCACCTCGCGCCGGGCGAGCGCCTCGGCGAGGCCCGCCTTGCTGCCGAACTCGTTGTAGACGGTCTGCCGACTGACCCCCGCCGTGGTGGCCACGCCACCCATGCGGACCGCGTCCCAGCCGGCGGCGATGGTCCGTGCGCGCGCGGCGTCCACGATCGTGTCCCGCAGTCGCTGGCGTGGTGAGTCGGTCGTCGCAGTCATGGTGGTCGAATTCTACGGTCCCCCCGCCGACCCGCCCAGCACCCGCCGCGGGCCCCGCCCAGCGCGCGCCGCCGACCTGTCCGGCGCGCGCCGTCGACCCGACCGGCATCCGCCGTGGGCTCCGCTCAGCGCCTGCCCAGCGCATGTCGCCGGACCGGCCGGTGCCGGGCCCTGCCGCCGCGCGGAGGGCACGTCGCGCGGCGCGGCGCCTCCCGGGCGCGGCGGGGCCCCGCGTGGCGCATAGGATGTGCGGTCATGGCACGCGTGCTCACTCCCCGTGCGGAGGACTTCCCCCGCTGGTACCAGGACCTGATCGCCAAGGCGAAGCTGGCCGACAACGGCCCGGTCCGCGGCACCATGGTCATCCGCCCGGCCGGCTACGCCATCTGGGAGCGGATGCAGGCCGAGATGGACGCCCGGATCAAGGCGGCCGGCGCGGAGAACGCGTACTTCCCGCTGTTCATCCCGGAGAGCTACCTGAAGCGCGAGGCCCAGCACGTCGAGGGCTTCTCGCCGGAGCTGGCGGTCGTCACCCACGGTGGCGGCAAGCAGCTCGCCGAGCCGGTGGTGGTGCGCCCCACCAGCGAGACGGTGATCGGCGAGTTCATGGCCAAGTGGATCGACTCGTACCGGGACCTGCCGCTGCTGCTCAACCAGTGGGCCAACGTGGTCCGGTGGGAGCTGCGCCCGCGGATCTTCCTGCGGACCAGCGAGTTCCTCTGGCAGGAGGGGCACACCGCGCACGCCACCCGCGAGGATGCCCGCGCCTACGCGCGGCGGATCCTGCACGAGGCGTACGAGGATCTGATGGTCAACGTGCTCGGCATTCCGGTGGTGGTGGGCCTGAAGACGGCCCGTGAGCGCTTCGCCGGGGCCACCGCCACGTACACCTGCGAAGGCATGATGGGTGACGGCAAGGCGTTGCAGTTGGGCACCAGCCACGAGCTGGGCCAGAACTTCGCCAAGGCGTTCGACATCAGCTACTCCGCCAAGGAGGGCGGTCGCGAGCACGCCTGGACGACCTCCTGGGGCACGTCGACCCGGATGCTCGGCGGGCTGATCATGGCGCACGGCGACGACAACGGCCTGCGGGTGCCGCCGAGGCTGGCGCCCATCCAGGCGTACATCATGATCGTCAAGGCCGGCGAGGGCGTCGCCGAGGCGGCGGCCAAGCTGCGCGACGGCCTGCGCGACGCCGGTGTCCGGGTCGCGCTCGACGACCGGACCGACACCGCGTTCGGCCGCCGGGCCGTCGACGCCGAGCTGCGTGGCTATCCGGTACGCGTCGAGGTCGGCCCTCGCGACCTGGCCGTCGGCAACGCGACGGTGGTCCGCCGTACCGACGGGTCGAAGTCCCCGACGCCGGTGGCCGACGTGGTCGGCGCGGTGCTGGCGGCGCTGGAGGCCGATCAGCAGGCGCTGCACGACCAGGCCCTCGCGCACCGCGAGTCGCGCACCGTCGAGGTGTCGACGCTTGCCGAGGCGATCGAGGCGGCGGCCACCGGCTGGGCCAAGGTGCCGTGGTCGGCGGTCGGCGTGGCCGGCGAGGCCGAGGCGAACGGCCAGGGCGTGACGGTGCGTTGTCTGCTGCGCGCCGACGGCTCGGTGCCGGACTCGGAGGACGAGCCCGACCTGGTCGCCATCCTCGCTCGCGCCTACTGAGGTGACTGTCGACCGCTTCGAGCCGGGTCGGCTGATCCTGCACCGCAACGTGCGGCGGGGGCGGATCGGGTGGGTCCGGCCGGCGCGGGTCGTCCTCGACGACGAGCGGGGGCTGCTGCTCTGGATCGCGAAGGGCTCGCCGGTGGCCCACGAGGTGAACGAGGTCGGCCTGACCATGCGAGGGCTGCCGTTCGCCGACTGGATCACGCCGACGTTCCAGCTCGCACAGGTGCGCTGGAACGGACCACCGCTGCTGAAGTTCCTGCCCACCGGCGCGGCGCACTCCGTCTGGTGGTTCCGCGACGCGGCGGGCCGGTTCAGCCACTGGTACGTCAATCTGGAGGAGCCCGGCGTGCGCTGGGACGACGGGGCGGTGGCCGGCGTCGACGTGATCGACCAGGATCTCGACGTGCTGGTCGCCGCGGACCGCACCTGGCAGTGGAAGGACGAGGACGAGTTCGTCGAGCGTCTCGCCTTCGGTGAGGACTACTGGGTGACCGACGAGAAGGCGGTCCGCGCCGAGGGGGAGCGGGTGATCGCGCTCGCCGAGGCGGGTGAATTCCCGTTCGACGGCACCTGGTGCGACTTCGCACCGCCGCCAGACTGGGACGTACCGGACGAACTTCCGCCCGGGTGGGACCGCCCACCGGTGCGGTGAGAGGTGTTCCGGGTCACCGGTGACGCGGTGTCCGGGTCCGATGCGTGCGATCGGCATCGGATCTGGCAGAATGGGTCGCTGGTATCCGGCGCGCGTTCGGCGCCCTCTAACCCGGGCGCGTTGCCAGTCCACCGAGTAGTCTCCGGCCCAACCCCACGGGTCCGGTCGGCGCTCACCCATGCACACCGCCCCGTACGGGCCGGTGAGATCGCAACAGGAGCGAAACAACTGTGGCCGTAAAGATCCGGCTCCTGCGGATGGGCAAGATCCGCAACCCGCAGTACCGCATCGTCATCGCCGACTCGCGCACCAAGCGTGACGGTCGGGCGATCGAGTTCGTCGGGGTTTACCAGCCCAAGGAAGACCCCTCGATCATCGAGGTCAAGTCGGAGCGGGTCCAGTACTGGCTGTCCGTCGGCGCCCAGCCGAGCGAGGCGGTGCAGCGGCTGCTGGAGCTGACCGGTGACTGGCAGAAGTACAAGGGCCTGCCGGCCCCGCCGCCGCTGAAGGTCAAGGCCGAGCAGGTCGACCGCAGGGCCGCGTACGAGGCTGAGGCGAAGGCCGCCGCCGGGCTGGCCCCGGAGACCCCGGCCAAGCCGGCCAAGAAGGCCGCGAAGGCCGCCGAGGCTCCGAAGGCTGAGGCGCCCGCCGAGGCCCCGCAGGCTGAGGCTCCGGCCGAGGCGCCGAAGACCGAGGCTCCGGCCGAGGCTCCGGCTGCCACCGCCGACGCCGGTGAGCAGGCCTGACATGCCTCTGCGTCCGGCGTTGGAGCACCTGGTCAAGGGCATCGTCGATCACCCGGATGACGTCCGGGTGCGGATGGTCGATTCCCGTCGGGGCAAGCGGCTGGAAGTCCGCGTGCACCCCGAGGACCTCGGCACGGTGATCGGGCGGTCCGGCCGGACCGCCAAGGCGCTGCGCCAGGTGATCGGCTCCATCGGCGGGCGCGGCGTACGCGTCGACATCGTCGACTCGTACTGATGCAGCTCGTCGTCGGAAGGATCGGCAAGCCGCACGGCGTCCGCGGTGAGGTCACCGTGGAAGTGCGGACCGACGAGCCCGAAGCACGGTTCGCCCCCGGTGCAGTGCTGCGCACTGAGCCGGGGGCGACGCCCCCTTCAGCCGCCGATGAGCCGGGCGTGCCGTTCCGGGTTCCCGCGAAGCTGACCATCGAGGAAGCCCGCTTCCACCAGGGCCGGGTGCTGATCGCGTTCGAGGGCATCCTGGACCGCAACACCGCCGAGGCGCTGCGCGGGACGCTGCTCGTGGTGGACAGCGCCGACGTGGAGCCTCCGGAGGATCCGGAGGAGTTCCACGATCACCAGCTGGTCGGGCTGGCCGTGGTCACCCCGACCGGTGAGCAGCTGGGTGAGGTGGCCCGCATCGACCACGCGCCGTCGTCCGACCTGCTGGTGCTGCGGCGCCCCGAGGGACGTACCGCGCTGATCCCGTTCGTCCGGGCGATCGTTCCGGAGGTCGACCTGGCCGGTGGACGTGTGATCGTCGACCCGCCGGCCGGACTGCTCGATCTTTAGGACCACCCCATGCGCGTCGACGTCGTGTCGATCTTTCCGGAGTACTTCGCCCCGCTGGACCTGTCGCTGATCGGACGGGCGCGGGCCAACGGCGTACTCCAGCTCGCCGTGCACGACCTGCGGACCTGGACCCACGACGTGCACCGCACGGTCGACGACACCCCCTACGGCGGCGGCCCGGGCATGGTGATGCGTCCCGAGCCGTGGGGTGCGGCGCTGGACGCGCTCGCCCCGGCCGAGGCCCCGCCGCCCCGGCTGCTCGTGCCGTCGCCGGCCGGCGTGCCGTTCACCCAGGCCATGGCGCACGAGCTGGCCGCCGAGCCGCACCTGCTCTTCGCGTGCGGCCGGTACGAGGGGATCGACCAGCGGGTCCTGGCGCACGCCGCCACCCGGATGCCGGTCACCGAGGTGTCGCTCGGCGACTACGTCCTCTTCGGCGGCGAGGTCGCGGTGCTGGTGATCCTGGAGGCGGTCACCCGACTGCTGCCCGGGGTGCTGGGCAACGCCGGCTCGCTGGACGAGGAGTCGCACGCGCACGGGCTGCTGGAGGCTCCGATCTACACGAAGCCGCCGAGCTGGCGCGGGCACGACGTCCCGGAGGTGCTCCGCTCCGGCGACCACGGCAAGATCGCGCGCTGGCGGCGCGAGGAGGGGCTGCTGCGGACCGCGGCCCAGCGCCCGGACCTGCTGGCCGCGCTGCCGCCCGAGCGGCTTGACAAACGGGACATCGCGGCGCTGGAGCGGGCCGGATTTCAGCCACCGCCGGGGGATGTGGCAAAGTAGGGGGGTTGCCGCATCCGTCCGCGCCCGCGGGCGGCTGCGAGGATCCCCGACCGGGGTCGGCCCGCCGACCACCACCCGGGAATCAGAATCACCCACCCGCGCACCGAGTGACGGTGCGCCGTGAGCCTTACGAGGACGCAGCGATGAACATCCTGGACGCCCTTGACGCCCAGTCGAAGCGGACCGACCTTCCCGACTTCCGTGCCGGTGACACCGTCAAGGTGCACGCGCGGGTCGTCGAGGGCAACCGGTCCCGTGTCCAGATCTTCCAGGGCGTCGTGATCCGCCGCCAGGGTGACGGTCTGCGCGAGACCTTCTCGGTCCGCAAGGTCAGCTTCGGCGTCGGCGTCGAGCGGACCTACCCGCTCAACGGCCCGGGCATCGACCGGATCGAGATCGTGACCCGCGGTGACGTGCGTCGCGCCAAGCTCTACTTCCTGCGCGAGCTGCGCGGCAAGAAGGCCAAGATCAAGGAGAAGCGGGAGAAGCAGCCCAGCTGACTTCCCGCTCGCCACGCCGCCTGAGCTGCGCGTATGCCGTACCGACCAGACCGCACTACCCTGGTCGTACGGGCGCAGCCAGGCGGCGGCCCCGCCTTCGTGGCGGGCAGCTGTCCACTACCGCCCGTGGAGCCTCGACGAGGCTCCCGGGCGGTGGTGTTTCTGCGGACCGGGGAGTGGCGTGGTGCAGACGCTTGACGAGGACGGCACCGTCGATCCGTGGCGCCGGCGGGTGCGCCGCGGCCGCCGGCAGATGCCCCTCTGGCAGGAGCTTCCACTGCTGCTGGTGGTCGCGTTCTGCCTCGCGGTGCTGATCCGCACATTCCTGCTCCAGGCGTTCTTCATCCCGTCCGGTTCGATGGAGGACACCCTTCTGATCGGCGACCGGGTGCTGGTCAACAAGGTCGTCTACGACGTCCGTGACCCGGTGCGCGGCGAGGTGGTGGTGTTCCGGGGCACCGACCGTTGGGCGCCGCAGGTCGACGAACAGCCGCAGCCCGGGTTCGCCGGCAAGGTCGCCCGCACCGTCGGGGACCTGGTCGGGGTGAGCCGCCCCGGCGAGAAGGACTTCATCAAACGGGTGATCGGCCTGCCCGGTGACCGGGTCAAGTGCTGCGACTCCCAGGGTCGGGTCACCGTGAACGGAACCCCGCTCGACGAACCGTACGTGCTGCGCGACTCCCCGCTGGATCTGCCACCGAATCCGCAGGAGTGCCGCTCCCGACGCTTCGACGAGGTGGTCGTACCCCCGGGTCAGATCTTCGTGATGGGCGACCACCGGGAGGTCTCCCAGGACGCGCGCTGCCAGGGGCCGGTGCCGATCGACAACGTGGTCGGCCGGGCGTTCATGGTGGTCTGGCCGTCGTCGCGCTGGGCCGCGCTGTCGGTGCCCTCGACCTTCGACGACGTGGCCGCGCCGGCTGCCGCCTCCTCCGGGGCGCCCCCGGTCCGTCCGTCCCCGCAGGGCGGTGTGCTGCTGATTTTCCCGTTGATGGCCGCGCTGAGGGGTTCCCGCGCGTTCCGGACGGTGCCGTCCGGCCCGGCAACGTAGGCTCCTTGGCGTGATTGACGAGCAGACCGACAAGCCCCGCAGCTCCTTCTGGAAGGAGCTGCCGATCCTGCTGGGTGTGGCGATCCTGGTCGCGGTGCTGGTCCGCGCCTTCGTGCTGCAGACCTTCTTCATCCCCTCTCCGTCCATGGAGAACACTCTCAAGATCGATGACCGGGTGTTGGTCAACAAGCTGGTCTACGACTTCCGATCGCCGCACCGCGGCGAGGTGATCGTCTTCAAGGCGCCCACCGAGTGGAGCGGCAACCCCGACGGTGAGGACTTCATCAAGCGGGTGATCGGCGTCGGCGGCGACCACGTGGTCTGCTGCGACGCACAGGAACGGCTGATGATCAACGGCAAGTCGCTCGACGAGCCGTACATCTTCTCGATCGACGGGGTCCGCGACAAGCCGGCCGACCAGGAGTTCGACATCACCGTGCCGAAGGGGCGGCTGTGGGTGATGGGCGACCACCGGTCGGCCTCGGGTGACTCGCTGGAGCACTGGCAGCAGTCCAACCAGAACATCACCGAGGCCACGATTCCCGAGGGCGAGGTGGTCGGGCGGGCGTTCACCGTCTTCTGGCCCGTCAACCGGGCCACCTGGCTGACAGTGCCCGATCAGTTCGACGGCATCGGAAAGCCGTAGAACCGGCGGGGGCATGGGCGATCGGCCGCACGTCTGGCAGGCTGGTGCGGTGACCGTCTACACCCCTCGACGCGCGGCGCGGGTGCTGCTCGTCGACGCGGCCGGCCGGGTCCTGCTGTTTCAGGGCTTCGACCCGGCCCGCCCGGAGCACCGCTACTGGTTCACTCCCGGCGGCGGGCTCGACGAGGCGGAGTCCCCGTCGACCGGCGCGGCACGGGAGTTGGCCGAGGAGACCGGGCTGCGGGTCGATCCCGCCGAGCTGGGCGAGCCCGTCTGGTCCGACACGACCGAGTTTCCGTTCGACGGCGACTGGTACCGCCAGGAGCAGGATTTCTTCCTGCTCCGGGTGCCGTCGTGGCAGGTCGACACCGTTGGCTTCAACGACGTCGAGCAGCGCAGCATCGCCGGTCACCGCTGGTGGCTGCCGGCCGAGCTGGCCGCCAGCGGCGACCGGTACTACCCGCCCGAGCTGCCCGACCTGCTGGCCCGGCTCCTGCCGCCGGCCGTCGAGGCGTCGTGCTGACCCCGCCGCGCACCGTCGTGCGCCGGGAGGCCGGCCTCTACGCGCTGGAACGGGCGCTGCAACGGCGCGGGTTCCGGCACGTGGCTGGCGCCGACGAAGCCGGCCGGGGCGCCTGCGCCGGCCCACTGGTCGCCGCCGCGGCGGTGCTGCCGGAGGGGCGACGCGGCGAGATCGACGGGCTGGCCGACTCCAAGCTGCTCACCCCGGCCAGCCGGGAGCGGGTGTACGCCGAGGTCGTGGACCGCGCCCTGGCGTACGCCGTGGTGGTCATTCCGGCCGACGAGGTCGACGCCCGGGGTCTGCACGTGTGCAACCTGGCCGCCATGCGCCGGGCGCTCGCCTCACTCACCACCCGACCGGAGTACGTGCTGACCGACGGCTTCGGCGTGGACGGCCTGGGCGTGCCGGGGCTGGCGGTGTGGAAGGGCGACCGGGTGGCCGCCTGTGTGGCGGCGGCCAGCGTGCTCGCCAAGGTCACCCGCGACCGGATCATGGTGGAGCTGGACGGGGTGTTCCCGGCGTACGGCTTCGCCGAGCACAAGGGCTACATCACCCCGGAGCACAGCGCGGCGCTGCGGGAGCACGGGCCGTGCCGGGAGCACCGCTTCTCGTACGTCAATGTCGCAGCGGTCTCCGGCCGCGACGGCCGGCCGCCGCGCGCCCGACGGCCCGTCGGCCCGGCGTCGGACGAGCCGATGGAGCGCTCCTGGGCGTCAGGGGGTACCGTCGGCGTGGCGTTGGGCGAGCAGCCTCGGCCTCCGGCGCCGGTGGGGGAAGATGTGGTCATGGAAGGCGGAGTGCGATGAGCGCGGAAGATCTCGAAAAGTACGAGACCGAGATGGAGCTGCAGCTCTACCGGGAGTACCGCGACATTGTCCGCCAGTTCTCCTACGTGGTGGAGACGGAACGCCGGTTCTACCTGGCCAACCAGGTCGACCTGCACGTGCGCAACTCCGACGGCGAGGTCTACTTCGAGGTCGAGATGCACGACGCCTGGGTGTGGGACATGTATCGTCCTGCCCGCTTCGTGAAGAACGTCCGAGTGATGACTTTCAAGGACGTCAACGTCGAAGAGCTGGAGAAGCCCGACATCTCGCTGCCCGCCGACTCCGGCTTCGGCGGCTGACGACCCTCGGCCACGCCACGGTCCCCCCATCCGTGGCGCGGCCCGCCGCGCCGGTCACTCGGCCGGCACCACGACCTCGACGCGCTGCACCAGGTTGTTGGCGAAGCCGCCACGGTTCCACGGCTGCTCGACCGGCTGGGTCCGCCCGGACGCGTCGGTCGCCCGCGCGCTGAGCACGTACCGACCCGGCGTCGCCGTCCACTCGTGCCGCCACCGCCGCCAGGCGAACTCCCCGCCCGTCGCCGGGTCCAGCTCGGCCGGCGCCCAGCTCGCCCCGCCGTCGACGCTCACCTCCACCGCGACCACCGGGGCATGCCCCGACCAGGCCCGACCGTCCAGAGTGCATGGTCCCGGCGGCAGCACCCGGCGGCGCGTCATGAAGTCGGGAAAGCCCGGCGGGCGGACCAGCGCGCGTGGCTCGATCCGGGTGACCGGCACGCCCGGGTCGTCGGCGTCGCGACGCAGCCGGTACGCCACCGCGTTCTGGTAGCCCTCGAACGGCTCCGTCCGGACCTCGATCGAGTGCAGCCACTTGACGTGCGCCATGCCGTACCAGCCCGGCACGATCAGCCGCAGCGGGGCGCCGTGCTGCGGCAGCAGGGGAGCGCCGTTCATCTCGTACGCCAGCAGCACCTCCTCGCGCAGCGCGTCGGCCACCGGCAGCGCCCGCTGGTAGTCCTGCTCGACGCCGCGCTCGACCCCGTGGTCGGCGCCGGTGAAGACCACGTCGACCGCGTCCGCGCCCAGGCCCGCCTCGCGTAGCAGCGGCGCGAGGGGGGTGCCGGTCCACTCGGCGTTGCCGACCGCCTCGACCAGCCAGGGCTGGCTCACCGGCCGGGGGTGCAGCAGAGCCCGGCCGTTGCCGGCGCACTCCATCGTGACCCGGTGGGTGACCCGGGGTCGCTCGCGCAGGTCGGCCAGCGTGACGGTCAGTGGCCGGTCGACCGCGCCGGCGAGGGTCAGCGCGTGCGCCGCCGGATCCAGGTCCGGAATGTCGTAGTGGATCAGCAGATAGTGCAGCCCGGCCGGGGTGACGTCGTACCGCAGCGCCTCCAGCGGAAGGCCGTGGTTGCGGGCGGCGAGCTGCAACTCGTCGGCACTGATCGCCTCGTCGGGCTCGGCGAGCCGCGACGGGCCGCTCACGTCGGCCGCCCTCGGCCCCCGGTCATCGACAGTGGTCATGCGATGCCTCCCCGGTGCAGACGGCGGCACCCGCCGTACGCGGCCCAGCCTAGGCCCTTCGTGGCGGCCCGGTGGTGGTGTCCTGGGCCGGTTGGCGTCGGGCCGGGACAGCGCTCGCATAACAGATCATCGAGCCGTTCGGTGGTCGTCCACAGCACCTCCGGTTGTCCACAGCTTCGTCGGCCGGGCTGGCGGACGAGTCGGCCTCGGCCGGAGGCTGCCGTCATGCGACCGCCACCCGTCGACTCGATCCGCCGCACGCTGCTGCTGTGCGCCGCGCTCCCGCTCGCACTTACCGTCCAGCTCTGCGGGCTGGCGGTGCTGGTCGCGGCGGTGCCCGGCCAACCACCGACGCCGACCGTGCCGGTCGCGGCCGTGACCGACCCGCCCGCCGACCCAGCGCTCGCCGAGCGGTTCCGCTGGCCGGTCGACGGGCCACCTCGTCCGGTGCGCCGGTTCGACCCGCCGCCCCGACCGTGGCTGCCTGGCCACCGCGGCGTCGACCTGGCCGCGCCGGCCGGAGCGGTGGTCCGCAGCGCCGGGCCGGGCACCGTGCTCTTCGCCGGCCTGGTGGCCGGTCGACCGGTGGTCACCGTGGGGCACGCCGACGGGCTGCGGACCACCCACGAGCCGGTCCAACCCGTCGTACGCGTCGGCCAGGCGGTCACCGCCGGCACGCCGCTGGGCGAACTGCTGCCCGGGCATCCGGGTTGCCCGGCCGAGGCGTGCCTGCACTGGGGCCTGCGGCGGGGCGAGGAGTATCTCGACCCGTTGGCCCTGCTCGGCCTCGGCCCGGTGCGACTGCTCCCGGTGCGCCCGCCTCCGCTCGGTCGGGCGGGAGACGGTCAGCGCTGGGCGAGCAGCGCCGGCAGCCGCACGGCCAGCCGTTCGTACTCGTCGGCGGCGTTGTAGACCTGACCGGTGAGCCGCAGCCATCCGCGACCGTTCCAGCTCATCACCGCGACCTCGGCGGCGAGCCGCTCGCCGATCCGCGCCTGCAACGCCCGCGCCGCGTCGATCGTGGTGCCCGTGCCGGGCGGCAGCGGAATGAGGCGTAGAGCCACCCCCGGTCCGCCGGGGTCGGGCAGATCAGCGGGGGCCACCCCCAGCGCGTCCCCCACCACCCGCTGACCGTACGCGGCGAGCGCGGCGTTGTGCGCCCGTACCCGGTCGACGCCGAGGCTGCGCAGTGTGAACAGTCCGGCCGGGGCGGCCAGCCAGGAGGTGTAGTCGAGGGTGGCTTGCCATTCGAGCCGGGCCGGGAAGCCGGCTTCCTGTTCCCACGAGACCACCAGCGGCTCGATCCGCTCCCGCCACTGTGGGGCCACCGCCAGCAGGGCGGTGCCGCGCGGGGCGTACCCCCACTTGTGCAGGTTGCCCGCCCAGAAATCCGCGCCGATGCTGGCGACCGTGGTGGCCAGCATCCCGGGGGCGTGTGCCGCGTCCACCAGGACGGGCACGCCGCTCTCGTGGGCCACCCCGACGATGGCGGCGATCGGGAAGAGCCTGGCGGTGGCGGAGGTGAGCTGGTCGACGACGAGCAGCCGCGTCCGCCCCGGGCGCAGGCCGGCCCGGATGGTCTGCACGATCTGTTCGTCGGTGGCGGCCAGCGGGATCGGCAGGACGCGGCTGACCGCGCCGGTGCGCCGGCACTCCCGCTGGATGGCCAGGCTCACCGCCCCGTACCCGTGGTCGGTGCTGAGCACCTCGTCACCGGGTTGCAGGCCCACCGACTGAAGCACCACGGCGACGCCGGTGGTGGTGTTGCCGATCAGCGCGCTGCCGTCCGGGTCGGCGCCCAGGAACCCGGCGAGGTGCCGGCGGGTGTGCGCGATCCGGTCGACGAGCCCCTGGGTGAAGAAGCGCAGCGGGTTGGCCTCCATCTCGTCGCGCAGCCGCTGCTGGGCTCGCTGCACGCCGATCGGCACCGCGCCGAACGATCCGTGGTTGAGATGGCTGACCGCCGGGTCCAGGGAGAACAGCAGGCGGGCGCCCGGGATCGGCTCGGGGGGCTGCGGGACGCTCACCCGATGATCGTAACCGTCGAGCGACCCGCCCCCTCGGCCCTTGATCAGGCGCGGGGATGTGCCTGCCGGTAGGCGGCGCGCAGCCGTTCCACCGAGACGTGGGTGTAGATCTGCGTGCTGGCCAACGACGAATGGCCGAGCAGCTCCTGCACGGCGCGCAGGTCGGCCCCGCCCTCCAACAGATGGGTGGCGGCGGAGTGGCGCAGCCCGTGCGGGCTGGTCCGGGGAAGGCCGGCCGTCTCGGCGTACCCGCCGACGATCTGTCGCGCGGTCGTCGGGTTGAGCCGGCCACCGCGAGCCCCGAGCAGCAGCGCGTCGCCGGAGCGGGCACCCGCCAACAGCGGTCGGCCCCGGCGCAACCACTCGTCCAACGCCCGCTGCGCGGGCACCCCGTACGGCACCGAGCGCTCCCGCCCGCCCTTGCCGAACACCCGGATCACCCGGCGACCGTGGTCGACGTCCCCGAGGTCCAGCCCGCACGCCTCGCTGACCCGCACGCCGGTGGCGTAGAGCAGCTCCAGCAGAACCCGGTCGCGCAACAGCACCGCCTCGGCGGCGGCCGCGTCCGGCGCCGCAACCGTCATGGCTTCCGTCGTGATCGTGGCGGGTGCGGTCGTCGGCTGCCGGGCCGGTGCCTCCACCAGGGCGGCGGCCTGGTCGGCGCGCAGGACGCTGGGCAACTCCCGGTGAGCACGAGGGCTGGCCAGTGCGGCGCCCACGTCGGAGGGGAGCAGCCCGGCGCGGTGCGCCCACGCGCTGAACGCCCGCGCCGAGGCGGCCCGACGGGCCAGCGACGTACGGGCGGCGCCGGTGGTCCGTTGCCGGGCCAGCCAGCTCCGCAGCACCGACAGGTCCAGCTCGGCCACCTCCAGGCAGCCCATCCGGACGGCGTGGTCGAGCAAGGCGACCACATCGGTCACGTACGCGCGGACGGTGTGGGCCGACCGGTTGCGGACCCGGGAGAGGTGCTCGGCGAAGTCGTCGACCGCGTCCCGCAGCGCCGGCGGCAGCTCCTGGTGGGTGGCCCGGGTGCCCCGGGTGGACCGGCTCACCGCCGCCGCGCCGATGGCGGCGTTGCGATGGCTGCACCCCCACTGACAGTTGGCACGGCACCAGCGTACGGCCGAGAGCCGCGCAGCGTTCGCCACGATGGTGCCGGTGTCGCCACCACGCCCGTGCACTGGGGCAGTTCGTCCGTTTATGCGCCGCCCCTTCGGCTTGGTGGCCGGGGCGAGGGCGCAGCCGTCGTCGCGGCCACCACCATGGACGGCCCTTCAGCAACGACAGCTTTCGCCTAGACGAATAAGTCCTAACTCAAGACGGGGCTGGGGCTGCGGCGAAGGGCGCCGGTCATCCGCTGTGGCTGCCCGTCGTGTCGATGTGCTGTTGAGCGGTATACCTCAGAGGTATGAATATGACTCTGAGGTATACCGCTTACGACCGCATCCGCCCCCACGGAGGTGACCGAGGGTCACCGCCGGCCGCCGGCTGCGCCAACCGCCGCAGCAAAGGTTAGGAATTATTTGTCTAGGCCTTAAGGTGGCGGGACGGACCTGGAGCTGGTCCGCCTGAAGCGGCAGATAGCCGGCGGCGGCGTGGAGTGGCTGATCCCCGCCGTGACGGAGCGCGGGAAGCCCGGCCGCCGCTTCGGTCCCCCGAAGGCAGGGAGACGGCCCCGGGTGCGGCTACCGCCCCGGGGCCGCTCCGTGTCTCGGGAGGGCCTCCGGACGGGCGGAAGGACCTACTCCTCGTCCCCGCCCGGTGGCGAGTTTCGCGGCGGGCGGGGGTGCCCCTCCGACCCCGACCCGGGAGGTTGACGTGGCACCAGACGACGAACTAAACCGACTAACTGAGCGGGTCCCAGCGGGCACCCGGGGTGGTCTTCGGCTCGGTGAACTCGGTCCTGAACAACGCGCATCCACCCCTGCGCCGGTTGAGCCGCTGGTCGCCGGTTCGGTACCGGGGAATCCAGCGGTGAGCGACCTTCAGCGGCACGCCCCGGTCCGACCGTTCTGGTTCTGCGCGGCGGATGCCCAGCCCTGGCCGTGTGGTCGAGCCCGCGCCGATCTGGCCGGCGAATACGCCGACGAGCCCCGGTTACTGGCGGTCGACATGGCTGATTGCTTGGGGGAGGCGACCCGGGACCTGTGCGGGCTTTACCCGGAGCCCCCGAACCCAGTCGAGATGTACGCCCGCTTCCTCGGCTGGGTCCGGCACCTCGCGATCAACCGGTTCCGCAATGCCGGCCGGTTCCCGCTATAGCGCAGTAACGCCGAGCTTTCGTTCCTCCGGTCGGGGACTCACGCATATCCGTCGGACGGCGGAGATGGCCCCCGCACGGCCGAGTATCCGCCGCCGCAGTCCACACTGGTGCCGGTGTCGCCACACCCATGACTGTGCGCCGTGGCGGTTCGTTGCTTATCCGCCGCCCTTCGGTGTGGTGGCCGGGGCGAGGGCGTAGCCGTCGTCGCGGCGCACCACCATGGACAGCTCCTCCAGCAGCGACAGCTTGCGCAGCGCGGTACGCACGTTCACGCCGGCGCGGGCGGCGAGCGCGTCCACTCCCCGTACGCCCCGGCGGGGCAACGCCTCCAGCAGCGATCGGGCGTCGTCGTCCAACGCGTCGGTCGGCCGCTGCGGGCCACGGGCCAGCGGGGCCAGGTCCGCGCCGACCCGGCCCACCTCCTCGAGCACGTGCGCCACCCCGGTGACCAGCCGCACCTCGGAGCGCTCGCGGAGCAACTCGTGTGCGCCGACGGACATCGCCGAGGTCACCGGCCCGGGCACGACCATCGCGACCCGTCCGGTGTGGATGGCCCGTCGGGCGGTCTGCGTCGCGCCGCTGCGCGCCGACGCCTCCACCACGACGGTGCCGAGGGTGCCCCCGGCGATGACCCGGTTGCGGATCAGGAACCGGGGGCGTAGCGGCTCGGCGCCGGGTGGCCACTCGCTGACCAGCAGCCCCGTGTCGGCGATCCGGTCGAAGAGCGCGGTGTTGCCCATGGGATACGGCCGGTCCACCCCGCAGGCCAGCACCGCGACGGTCAACCCGCCCGCGTTGAGGGCACCCCGGTGGGCTGCCGCGTCGATGCCGAACGCGCCGCCGGAGACCACGGTCCAGTCCCGCTCGGCCAGCCCGTACCCCAGTTCCGTGGCGACGTGCTGGCCGTAACCGGTGGCCGCCCGCGCGCCGACCACCGCCACCGAGCGCTCCAGCGCCTCGCCCAGCGGCCAGGCTCCGCGTACCCAGAAGCAGAGCGGCGGCGCGGTCTCACCGTCCACCCGGCGGGTGGCGTCCGGCAGCCGGAGCGTTTTCAGGCCGGCCACCCGGGCCGGCCACTCCGCGTCGTCGGGGGTGACCAGGCGGGCGCCGAGCCGGTCGGCCCGCTCCAACGCCTCGGCGGCGACCGCCCGCGCGTCACCGGCGGCTGACCGGGCGGCCACCGTGCTGTGCAGCCAGCCGTCGGGGCTGCCGCCGTCGAGCAACAGATCCAGTGTCGCCACCGGACCGAGTCGGTCGACCAGCTGGTGCACCGCCCGGGTGCCCGGCTCGGCCAACCAGGTCAGCGCCACCCGGGCCAGTCTGCTCTCCTCGTCGGCGCTCATGCCGCCTCCCCCGTCCGTAGTTGGATCGCCTCTCGTACGTCGTCGCGGTCCGGCCGGTCCCGGCCGTCCAGGTCCGCGATGGTCCAGGCCATCCGGATCACCCGGTCGAAGCCCCGTGCCGAGAGCGAGCCGGAGTCGAGTCGGCCGCGCAGCTCGGCGGTGACCAGCGCCGGTAGCCGCCACGGCGGGCGGCGCAGGAGCGGGCCGTCCACCTCGGCGTTGAGTCGCCGCCCGAGGCCGGCCCAGCGGTTGGCCGCCGCGCGGCGGGCCGCCGCGACCCGGGCGGCGACCGTGGCCGAGGACTCGGCGTCGCCGACGGACGCCATCAGCTCCGCCGCCCGTACGGGCATCAGCCGCACCTGCACGTCGATCCGGTCGAGCAGCGGCCCGGAGAGCCGGCCCAGGTAGCGACGGCGGACCAGCGGCGAGCACTCGCAGTACGCGTCGCCGGACGGCTTCGCGCACGGGCACGGATTGGCGGCCAGTACCAGTTGGGTCCGGGCCGGGTACTCGGTGCCGCCCCCGCTGCGGCTCAGCTGGATGCGGCCGTGCTCCAGTGGCTGGCGCAGCGCCTCCAGCGCGCCCTTGCTGAACTCCGGCGCCTCGTCCAGGAAGAGCACCCCGCGGTGGGCCAGCGACACCGCGCCGGGGCGGGCCAGCCCGGAACCGCCGCCGACGAGGGACGGGATCGTGGCCGTGTGGTGCGGTGCCTGGAACGGCGGGCGGCGCAGCAGTTGACCACCCGGTGGCAGGAGCCCGGCGACCGAGTGCAGTGCGGTCACCTCCAGCGCCGCGTCGTCGTCCAGCTCGGGCAGGAGTGACGGCAGCCGCTCGGCCAGCATCGTCTTGCCGGCGCCTGGAGGGCCGAGCAGCGCGATGTGGTGCCCGCCCGCCGCGGCGACCTCCAGCGCCCGCCGGCCCAGCTCCTGCCCGGCGACCTCGGCGAGGTCGGGGCCGCCGGGAACCGGTGCCGGGGCGTCCGGCGGTGGTTCGATCAGCGGGCTGCCGTCGCGCACGAAGGCGACCAGCCGGTGCAGCGTGTCCACCGCCCGCACCCGTACGCCGGGGATGACCGCGGCCTCGGCGGCGTTGCCGGTCGGCACGATGACCCGTTCGACGCCGGCCCTGGCCGCGGCGGCGACCATCGGCAGCACCCCGCGCACCGGCCGGACCGTCCCGTCCAGTCCCAACTCGCCGAGGACCACGACCCCCTCCAGCGGAAGCAGCGGTAGCTCACCCGAGCCGCCCAGCAGCGCGGCGGCGATGGCCAGATCGAACGCCGAGCCGAACTTCGGCAGCGTGGCCGGCAGCAGGTTCAGCGTGATCCGCCGGTTCGGCCAGCGTTGGCCGGAATTGACCACGGCGGCCCGGACCCGGTCGCGGGCCTCGTGCAGGGCCGTGTCCGGCAGGCCGGAGATCACCACGGCCGGCAGGCCGGCGGCCAGGTCCGCCTCGACCTCGACGAGGTGGCCGGTGACGCCGACCAGCCCCACGCAGAGCACCTTCGCGTAGCTCATGACGCGTCACCGATCCGTCGGCGGCGCATCTCAGAACGCGCCCTTGAGGTGATCGACCTGCGCGGGACCGGCGGCGGGCAGTCGTACCGACAGCACGTCGAACCGCACCTCGTCGGCGCTCGTGCCGGTCTCGGCGAGCCAGATCGCGGCGAGCCCGCGCAGGCGACGGGCCTTGGCCGGTACGACAGCCTCGGCCGGTGTGCCGAACACGTCGCCCCGACGCGTCTTCACCTCGCAGAACGCGAGCACCGGCCCGTCCCAGGCGATGATGTCGATCTCGCCCTGCGGGCAGCGCCAGTTCCGGACGATCGGGCGTAGCCCCGCCTCGCTCAGGTGCCGGGCGGCGCACCGCTCGCCGTACGCGCCGACCGCCTGGTTCCGCTTCGTCATGGCCGCGACGGTGCCCGTCCGAGGGCGGGCGTCGCGACCCCACGACGGCCCGGCTGTGGACGACGGGTGTCCTGTGGACAACCGGACGATCAAGCCCGGGCTGTGCTATGCGGCGACCCCGACCCGGACGCCGTGCCGCACGCCTCCCCGCTGATCGCTGGCGGCCGGCCGGGCCGAAATGGCGCGGGCGTGGCCGGTCGCATACGGTGCCTGACGTGGACGGACGACGGAGCTTTCCGGAAGATCAGGAGTCGCGCTGGTATCCCGACGAGCGGGGTCGCGGTTACGGCGATTCCGAGTGGCGCGGTGCGGGTGAGCCGCGATACCGGGACAGCGAGATCCCCGAGCAGCGCGGCGGCGAAGACGGTCGATCCGTCGAGGACACCGGCGTCGGCCGACGCCGGGAGCCGGATTCGACGCGCTTCGGCGCAACCCCGGAGCCGGGCTCGGGCCGCTTCGGCGCCGTGGACACGGGCCGGTTCGGCGCCCCGCCCGAGTCGGACTCGGGCCGCTTCGGCGCCGTGGACGCGGGCCGGTTCGGTGGCCCGCCCGAGTCGGACTCCGGGCGGTTCGGCGCCGTCGACGCCCAAGCGGGGATGTTCGGCAGCGGCGAGGCCGACTCTGGACGCTTCGGCGCGGTCGACCCGCTGGGTGACGCGCGTACGGACGGGGACGGTTACCGGGCGACCCGCTCGCGCAGGGCGGATCGGGACCCCTCGGAGATCTCCGGGGAGCTGCCCGGCCGCCGAGCCGCCCGAGAGTCGCTGAGCCCCGCCGCGCCGGAGGTGGCGCGAGACGCCACGCCGGAGGCCGCCCGAGACGCCGGGTCAGCGGCCGGCAGAGATGTCGGGCCAGCGGCTGGTGTGCTCGCCGACCAGGCTCGGCCCGCCCCGCTCGCCGGATATCCGATCATCGAGCCGAACCGGGGCGGCGGGGAGCAGCCGCACCCGCTGGAGATGCCGACCGGCCCGATGCCGGGGATCGGCCCGCGGCCCGACCTGCCCGCCGGCGAGCCGCCGGTGTACCCCCAGCCGGCAGACGGTGTCTACCGGACCCGTCGCCCGGCGTTGGCCGCGCTCTTCGCCCTGCTGGCGTTGATCTTCGAGGTCCCCGCGCTGCGGGTGTTGCTGGCGGGCGTGACCGGCGACCCGCTGGACGCCGGCAACGTCGTGGTGGGCATCTGCCTGGTCGCCGCGCTGCCGATCTTCGCATCGGGACTGTACGGGCTCAAAACCGGCGGAATGGCGCTCTCCGACAGCGGACGGGGCTGGCTGCGCCCTCCCACGGCGTACCTGACCGTCGGCCTGGTGCTCTTCGTCGCCGCCGCCCTCGCCGCCGGCTGATCCCCGCCCAGCCGCCCCGCCCGGCCCGGCCGCCCCGCGGGGCAGCCCGACAGCCCGGCCCGGCCGCCCGCCCGCGCGCACCCGGGGGCCGTCGGGCGGGGGAGGGGCGTACACTGGCCAACTGGCGACCGCCTCGCGCGGTCGACCTCGCGCGCCCTCTTCACGAATCGTCGTGAAGCGACGGCCTCCCTGGTCCCGATCTTGATCGGGCCCACCATGGGCCGGCGACCAGGCGCCAGGACGCCCGGCCACCGGCCGGGCGTGACAACCAGGGATCTTGAGGAGTACCCCAACCATGGCCGTCGTGACCATGCGTCAGCTGCTGGAGAGCGGTGTCCACTTCGGGCACCAGACCCGGCGCTGGAACCCGAAGATGAAGCGCTTCATCATGACCGAGCGCAACGGCATCTACATCATCGACCTGCGCCAGACTCTCGACTACATCGAGAAGGCGTACGAGTTCGTGCGTGGGACCGTCGCCGAGGGTGGCAGCATCCTCTTCGTCGGCACCAAGAAGCAGGCCCAGGAGGCCATCGCCGAGCAGGCGACCCGGGTCGGTCAGCCGTACGTCAACCACCGCTGGCTCGGTGGCATGCTGACCAACTTCCAGACGGTGTACAAGCGGCTCCAGCGGATGAAGGAGCTGGAGGGCCTGGGTGACCTCAGCGGCACCGCCGCCGGTTACACCAAGAAGGAGACCCTGCAGCTCTCCCGCGAGAAGATCAAGCTGACCCGCACGCTGGGTGGTCTGCGGGACATGCAGAAGCTGCCGGCCGCGGTCTGGATCGTCGACACCAAGAAGGAGCACATCGCCGTCGACGAGGCCCGCAAGCTGGGCATCCCGGTGATCGCCGTTCTCGACACCAACTGCGACCCGGACGAGGTCGACTTCCCGATCCCGGGCAACGACGACGCCATCCGCTCCGCCGAGCTGCTGACCCGGGTCGTCGCCGCCGCCGTCGCGGACGGTCTGATCGCGCGTTCCGGCCGTCGTCGGGGCAACGACGAGAAGCCCGAGGGTGTCGCGAGCGACGAGCCGCTGACCGAGTGGGAGCGCGAGCTGCTGGAGCCGAAGAAGGCCGACGAGTCGGCCGCTGCCGCCGAGCAGCCCGCCGAGCAGCCCGCCGCTGCCGCCGCCGAGCAGCCCGCTCCGGAGCAGCCGGCGCAGGCCGCCACCGAGCAGCCGGCGGCCGTCACCGCGGAGTGACCCGCACCGTCGCTGCCCGTTCGTCCGTTTTCCGAAGACGGCGGGCAGCGACGGTACGCCGGGCACGATCCGCCCGGATCCGGGTAACCGGCACCTCTGACCATCCACACGCCGTCTCAACACCGAAGAGAGAGCCATGTCCCAAATCACCGCCGCGGACGTCAAGAAGCTCCGCGACCTCACCGGCGCCGGCATGATGGACAGCAAGAAGGCGCTGACCGAGGCCGAGGGCGACTTCGACAAGGCCATCGAGATCCTGCGCGTCAAGGGCGCCAAGGACGTCGGCAAGCGGGCCGGCCGTACGGCCGCCAACGGCCTGGTCGCCCACTCCGGCAAGGCGCTGCTCGAGCTCAACTGCGAGACCGACTTCGTCGCCAAGACCGAGTCGTTCATCGCGCTGGCCCAGCAGCTGGTGGAGCACGGCGAGCGTTCCGGCGTGAACAACGCCGAGGAGCTGCTCGCCTCCGAGCTGGACGGCAAGGTCGTCGCGGACCTGGTCCAGGAGCAGTCCGCCAAGATCGGCGAGAAGCTGGTGCTCAACCGGTTCGCCAAGGTCGAGGGCACCACCGCGGTCTACCTGCACCGCAAGGCGCAGGACCTGCCGCCGGCCGTCGGCGTGCTGGTGTCGTACACCGGCAAGTCGGACGAAGCGGGCGACGCTGACGCCCGTGGTGTCGCCATGCAGATCGCCGCGATGCGGCCGAAGTACCTCACCCGGGACGAGGTTCCGGCCGAGGTCGTCGAGTCCGAGCGGCGCATCGCCGAGCAGACCGCCCGCGAGGAGAACAAGCCCGAGGCGGCCCTGCCGAAGATCGTCGAGGGTCGGGTGAACTCCTTCTTCAAGGACTACGTCCTGATCGAGCAGTCGTCCGTGGCTGACAACAAGAAGACGGTGAAGCAGGTGCTGGCCGAGGCCGGCATCGAGGTCACCCGCTTCGTGCGGTTCGAGGTCGGCCAGGCCTGAGCCGCCACCGGGCGCCGCGCGCGCCCGTGGGCGCAAGACGTCGACGAGGAGGCCGCCGGTGTACGTGACAGGCACCGCGGCCTCCTCGTCACATAGGGTCGGCAGCGGCAGGTTCGCGGTAACGCGTCGCGCGGGGCGTGCGCGTGGGGGAAGGCGGGGCGGATGACGCAGGTTGTGAGTGACCGGACGCTGGCGGTGGACGATCCGACGGCGCCGCCGCCGGGACGGGCCCGCCGGGTGGTGCTGAAGCTCTCGGGTGAGGTGTTCGGTGGCGGCGCGATCGGCGTCGACCCGGACGTCGTCCAGGCCATCGCCCGACAGATCGCCACCGTGGTCCGCCGCGGCGTACAGGTCTCCGTCGTGGTTGGCGGCGGCAACTTCTTCCGCGGGGCGGAGCTGCAGAAGCGCGGCATGGACCGGGCCCGCGCCGACTACATGGGCATGCTCGGCACCGTGATGAACTGCCTCGCCCTTCAGGACTTCCTGGAGAAGGAGGGCATCGAGACCCGGGTGCAGAGCGCGATCACGATGGCCCAGGTCGCCGAGCCGTACATCCCGCTGCGGGCGATCCGGCACCTGGAGAAGGGCCGCGTGGTCATCTTCGGCGCCGGCGCCGGGATGCCGTACTTCTCCACCGACACGGTGGCCGCCCAGCGGGCGCTGGAGATCCGGGCCGACGTGGTGCTGATGAGCAAGAACGGCGTGGACGGCGTCTACACCGCCGACCCCCGGATCGACCCCACCGCCAGCAAGCTCGACTCGATCACCTTCTCCGAGGTGCTGCGCCGCAACCTGCGGGTGGCCGACGCGGCTGCGTTCAGCCTCTGCATGGAGAACGGCCTGCCGATGCTGGTCTTCGGCGCGCAGGGTGACGACACCATCATCCGCGCGGTGGGTGGCGAAAAGATCGGCACCCTGATCACCGCCTGAGCCCCGCCGGTGGCGACGGCAGCAGCGGTCTGACGACTTTCAGCAAGGCCCACGACGAGCACAGAAGGAGGCGAGGAGACCGGTGATCGACGACACCCTCCTCGAGGCCGAGGAGAAGATGGAGCGTGCGGTTGAGCACGCCAAGGAGGAGTTCGGCGCCATCCGTACCGGTCGCGCCAACGCCGCCATGTTCTCCAAGGTCATCATCGACTACTACGGCACGCCCACGCCGCTGACGCAGATGGCGTCCATCGCGGTTCCCGAGCCGCGGATGGCCATCATCAAGCCGTACGACAACTCGCAGATCAACGCGATGGAGAAGGCGATCCGCGACTCGGACCTCGGGGTGAACCCGAACAACGAGGGCAACCAGCTGCGCATCCTGCTCCCACAGATGACCGAGGAGCGCCGCCGCGACATGATCAAGGTGGCCCGGCACAAGGGCGAGGAGGCCAAGGTGGCCATCCGCAACGTCCGCCGCCGCGCCAAGGAGGAGCTGGACCGGATCGTCAAGGACGGCGAGGCCGGCGAGGACGACGGTCGCCGCGCCGAGAAGGAACTGGACGACCTGACGCAGCGCTACGTCGCCAGCATCGACGACCTGGTCAAGCACAAGGAGACCGAGCTGCTGGAGGTCTGAGGCCCGACCCGGCGTCCGCCGGGTGAGCAGCCGACGTGAGGCCCGCCCCCGATCCGGGGACGGGCCTCGTGCCGTCTGCGCGTCAGCGGGGGATCCGGACGGTACGGGTCGTCTCGGTCAGGGTCGTTCCGACGTACGCGTCGTGCAGCTCGAAGCGCACGGTGGCCCGACCCGGGTGCAGCACCGGGCCGCCCCGGTAGAAGCCCATCGAGATGCTGGCGGTGCCACCGTCGCAGACGATCTCGCCGGCGCCGAGGCCGCCGGTGGCCCAGTAGGTCGGCAGGCCGTCCTGGGTCAGCGACGCCGACAGGAAGTACACGCCGGTCGGGCAGTTGCGCACCTCCCCCCGGGCGGTGGCGGCCGGGAACGCCGGCCCGGTGCCGTCGGGACTCCCGTCGTACAGGTAGATCTCGCTGGTGCGGTGGTCGATCCTGATGCTGGCGTTCCGCGTCGCCGCGGTGGCCGGTGGGGCCGCCGTCAGGACGAGGGCGACCATCGTCAGCACCGCCAGGCTGATTCTGCGCACGAACGTTCCTCCCCGCTGCTGTGGTGGAAACCGCCGGCGGACGCCAGCACACCGACAGCCGACCACCGACGGGTAGCGCGGGTCATCCCCTGTTCGCCCGGATGCTCGGTCGGATAGGCGTCGATGCACCGCCGGTGCTCGTGCGGACGGTGGGCGCGGTTCTCGGGCCGCCGTGCGGCCGCCGCCGTCGTGGCAGCGCGGCGACTCGCCGGATCTCGCTCACCGCGACCCCCGGAGGGGCCCCGGCGGTCAGGGGCGCCATCGTCCGCCTCGCCCCGGCGGCGGGTGCAGTAGGCTCGGCAGGATTCCCGGCCACCGGGCGGTGCACACCGGGAATCGACCGACCGTCGGGGCGGTCGAGCCGGAGGAACACAGTCGCGCGTGTAGGGGATGCTTGTGGTCTTGCGTCATGTGGTGGTACTCGTGCCGCGTCGCGGTGCGTGATGTCCCACCCCGACCCCTACACCGACGAGCCGCGCGGCTGGGACCGGCCCGAGCGCCCGGTGGCCCTGCCCTGGCCCGAGCAGGAGCTTGAGGCGGGCCAGTGGAGCCGCCGTCCGGCCGCCGGGCCCGAGTTGTACGCCGAGCCCCGCAGCCGCCCGTACGCCGATCCGTACCCGGCAGACCCGTACCCCGCGGACCCGTACGACGAGCGCGGCCGGACGGTCCGCCCGGACGACCGGGACCGCTTCGACGACCGGGACCGGCGCGACCGTTTCGACGACCGGGACCGCTACGACGACGGCAACCAGGCCGACCGGTACGACGACCGGGGTCGCCCCGGCCGCTACGGCGACCGCCCGCCAGCGGGTGACGCTTCGCCACGTTATGCCGACCCCGGCGCCGGCCAGCGTTACGACGACCGGGACGCGCCGTCCCGCTTCGACGACCGGGACGTTCCGCCACGCTTCGATGACGATGCCGGTTACCCGACCGCGCAGCTCGCGCCCATCGGCGCCGAGATCCTGCCGGACGACGATCCGGTGACCGAGCCGGAGCCGCCGAGCGGCCGGCGGCCGAAAGGCCGGCGACGGGCCAGCCTCGACCGGCCGGCGACCCAGCAGGTGGGCACCGGGCGGGCCGGCCGGAACCTGCCGGCGGCGATCGGGGTCGGGCTCGGCCTCGGCGCGCTGATCGTGGTTCCGCTGGTCTTCTATCCGCTGGCGTTCCTGCCGGTGATCGCCGCCGCCATCGCGGTCGGCATCTGGGAGATGGCCCGGGCGGTCCGCCGCAGCGGCGCCCACCCGCCCCTGGTGCCGCTGCTCGCCGGTGGCGTGCTGACCATCGGGCTGGCGTGGTTCGCCGGCCCGGACGCGCTCAGCCTGGGCCTGCTGGTCACCGTGCTGGGCACGATGGTCTGGCGGTTGGGCGACGGCCCGGCCGGCTTCCAGCGGGATCTCACCGCGGCCACCCTGATCGCGGTCTACGTGCCGTTCCTCGGCGGTTTCGCGGCGTTGCTGGCGGCGGCCCCCGACGACGGCCGGCTGCGCATCCTGGCCACGCTGATCGCGGTGGTCCTCTCCGACACCGGCGGGTACGCGGCCGGCGTCTCCTTCGGCCGCCACCCGATGGCCCCGTCGATCAGCCCCAAGAAGTCCTGGGAGGGCTTCGCCGGCTCGGTCACCGCGGCGGCGCTGGGCAGTGCGCTGCTGCTGTGGCTGATGTTCGAGGTGGCCCCCTGGTGGGGTGCCGTGTTCGGGGTGGCCGTCTCCTGTGCGGCGGTCCTCGGCGATCTCGCCGAATCGATGATCAAGCGGGACCTCGGCGTCAAGGACATGAGCAATCTGCTGCCCGGGCACGGTGGCCTGATGGACCGGCTGGACTCGATCCTGTTCGCGGTGCCGACCGCGTACCTGCTGTTGGCGATCTTCGTGCCGATGGTGGGGTGAGGCATGGATCACCGTGGCCCGAGCGTTCGCGACCGCCGGCCGGGAGCGGTTCCACACCTCCGGAGGGGTGCCCGGCGCCGGAGGCGTGACACACTGGACCAGCCATGACGAGCCTGCCGTTGATCCCCGCCATCTCGGAAGCCCCCGCCGCACGCCGGGCCTCCATGCCGCCGCAGCACCTCGCCGACCTGGATCTGGCCGGCCGCCAGGCGCTGGTCGCCGGGTTGGGTGAGCCCGCGTTCCGTGCCAAGCAGATCTCCAACCACTACTTCGGGCGGCTGGTTCGCGACCCGCAGGCGATGACCGATCTCCCGGCGGCGACGCGTGAGCGGCTGGCCGACCAGTTGCTGCCCACGCTGCTCAATCCGGTGCGCGAGCTGGCCTGTGACGACGGCGCGACCCGCAAGGCGCTCTGGAAGCTGCACGACGGCGCGCTGGTGGAGAGCGTGCTGATGGGCTACCCGGACCGCGTCACGGTCTGCATCTCCAGCCAGGCGGGCTGCGGTATGGCCTGCCCGTTCTGCGCCACCGGCCAGGCCGGGTTGACCCGCAACCTGTCCACGGCGGAGATCGTCGACCAGGCGGTCTACCTGGCCGGGGTGGCGGCCTCGGGCGCGGTCGCCGGCTCACCGCCGCGGCTGTCGCACGTCGTGTTCATGGGCATGGGCGAGCCGCTGGCCAACTACAACCGGGTCATCGCGGCGATCCGTCGGCTGGTCAGCCCCGCTCCGGAGGGCCTGGGCCTCTCCCAGCGGCACATCACCGTTTCCACGGTCGGCCTGGTTCCGGCCATCCGCCGACTGGCCAGCGAAGACCTCTCTGTGACCCTTGCGTTGTCGCTGCACGCGCCCGATGATGATCTGCGCGACGAACTCGTGCCGGTAAACCAGCGCTGGAAGGTAGCCGAGGTGCTGGACGCAGCGTGGGACTACGCCGCCCGGACGGGCCGTCGCGTGTCCATCGAATACGCAATGATCAAGGACGTGAACGACCAGCCGTGGCGAGCTGACCTGCTCGGGCGGCTGTTGGCCGGCAAGTTGGCGCATGTGAACCTCATCCCGCTCAATCCGACGCCGGGCAGCCGCTGGGACGCGAGCCCGAAGCCGGTCGAGCGGGAGTTCGTCCGGCGCTTGCGTGACGCGGGAGTCTCCACCACCGTACGGGACACCCGGGGTCGCGAGATCGACGGCGCGTGTGGCCAGCTCGCCGCCGCCGAGGACACCGACACCTTCACCGACCGCGCCGGAGAGGCACCGGCGTGACCGGGCGTGGCGAACGAGACCAGGAGACATAGTGGCGAGTCAGGGTCAGCGTTTCCGGCGCAAGGCGCTCCGCCGGGGATACAAGGTCGACGAGGTGGATGCCTTCCTCGACCGGGTCGAGGCGACGCTCGACGGCCGGCAGGTGGGTGCGCCGGTGGCCTCCCAAGAGGTCCACGACGTCGTCTTCCGGGTCCGGTTCAACGGCTACGACGAGTGGCAGGTCGACCTGCACCTGGACCGGGTCGAGCGACAGCTGGCCGAGCTGGAGGAGCGCACGAGCGCCGGGCGCGGCGGCGACCCTCGGATGGGTGACCGGTTGGGCCCTCCGGATCGGATGGGCCCGCCGCTGCGCGACGACCGTGGGGGCATGGTTCCGCAGCCGATGCCGCCCCGGCCGATGCCCGCGCAGGCCGGTCCGCCGGCCGACCGCTACGGCCGGTACGACGAGCCCACCGGCGCCTTCGCCGGCGGGTACGACGCCCCCCGCGGCGGCTACGACGCGCAGCGCGGCCCCGGCGGCCCCGGCCCGATGGGGCCTGGTGGTCCGATGGGTGGCCACGGCGTCCCGCCGCGCGGTCTGCCCGCCGGTCCGGGGGCCTACGGTCCGCCGGACGAGCAGCGCATGCCCGGCGGCTACGGTCCGCCCGACGACCAGCGTGGGCCCGGTGGCTACGGCCCGCCCGACGACCAGCGTGGGCCCGGTGGCTACGGCCCGCCCGACGACCAGCGTGGGCCCGGTGGCGGCTATCCGCCGGAGGAGCCCCGCTTCGACGGCTTCGAGGCCGGTCGGCACGGTCGCGCCGACATGACCGCCGAGATCCGGATGCCCGAACGGGAGCTGCGCGACATGCGCCGTGGCCCGGCCGGCCCGCCCCCGATGCCGCAGCAGGGCCTCGGTGGCCCGCCGATGGCGGGTCCGCCCGCCGTGGCCGGCCCGCCGATGGGTGGCCCGCCGATGGCCGGGCCTCCGATGGGTGGCCCGCCGATGGCCGGCCCGCCCGGAAGCGACCTGTACCGGGTCGACCAGATCCGCCGCAGCTTCCAGGTGCGCCGTTTCGGCAGCGGGTACGACCCGGACCAGGTGGACCGGTTCTTCGAGACCCTGCTCGGCGGCATGCAGCGCCGCAACCCGATGCCGGTCGACCCGAAGGATCTTGACACGCTCCGGTTCGGCCTGGTGCCCGGCGGCTACTTCGAGGCCGAGGTCGACGCCGCGCTCAAGGACGTGCAGGACATCCTCTTCGGGCGCTGACCCCGACCACGTACGCGAACGAGGGCCCGTCCCCCGGGTGGGGGCGGGCCCTCGTACGTCGACCGGGTTGTCCGGCGAGGTCAGGAACGCAGACCGTTGCGCCGCAGCACAGCGTCGCCGATCACGATGACCAGCAGCAGCGCGGCCAGGCCGACCAGCCAGATGTCCTCGACCCTGCCCTCGTGGTTGCCGCAGAACGCCATGACGACCAGCGCCAGCGCGGACAGCACGGCGCCGATGCGCCCCGACTTGCGGTGCCCGGGCTTGTGCTGGTCCGGCGACGTTACCGGCTCGCTTCCTGCCACTGTCGGTCCTTCCCTCGCGATCGGATCTTTGGTTAGTCTGGCACGCCTCCCGCACGGGGCGGCGCGGTGGGGGTTTCCCCGCCTTCTGGCCCTGCCCGCCCAGGCCGGACGGCACTACGGGCGTCGCGGGGTGGCGGTCAGACTCCCTCCGGTAGCGTTTGGCGTACACCTGATTGTCTGTTTGAGGGGGACTGTGCGGTGCGAGTGACCGGAACCGGGCACGCCAGCATGCGGATCGACACGGCCGCGGGCAGCATCCTGTGCGACCCGTGGGTCAACCCGGCCTACTTCGCCTCGTGGTTTCCCTTCCCGGACAATTCCCTGCTCGACTGGGAGACGCTGGGCCAGGTCGACTACCTGTACGTCTCCCATCTGCACCGGGACCACTTCGACGCGAAGCACCTGCGGGACTTCGTCTCGAAGGACGCCACCGTCCTGCTCCCCGAGTTCCCCACCTCGGAGATGGAGGACGAGTTCCGGGCGCTGGGCTTCACGAAGTTCCTCAAGGCGCCCAACGAGCAGGTCGTGGAGCTGGACGGCGGCCTGAAGATCATGATCCAGGCGCTGACCAGCCCCACCGACGGCCCGATCGGTGACTCCTCGCTCTGGGTCGAGTACGACGGTGTGCGGCTGCTCAACCAGAACGACGCCCGCCCCACCGACCTGAGCGTCTTCGCCGAGCTGGGGCACGTGCACGCGCACCTGCTCCAGTTCTCCGGGGCGATCTGGTACCCGATGGTCTACGAGCTGCCGCAGGCGGCGAAGACCGCGTTCGGCAAGCAGAAGCGCGACCGGCAGTTCGACCGGACGTGGCGCTACATCGACGACCTGAAGGCCGACCACGTCTTCCCGATCGCCGGCCCGCCGTGCTTCCTCGACGACGCGCTGTGGCAGTTCAACGACATCCACGGCGACGAGGGCAACATCTTCCCGGACCAGTCGGTCTTCCTGAGCGAGTACGCGAAGGTCGGCGGCACCAACGGCATCGTGCTGCTGCCGGGCAGCGTCGCCGAGGTCACCACCGAGGGCGCGAGCACCACCCACCCGGTGCCGGTGGAGGAGTTCTTCGCGGACAAGGTCGCCCACCTGGAGGAGATGCGCGAGCGCAAGCGCCCGATCATCGAGGCGGAGAAGGCGTCCTGGCGGCACCCCGAGGTGGACGTGCTCGGCGAGATGAAGCGCCGCATCGAGCCGCTGCTCGACGAATCGATCTACCTGGCCAAGGGGGTCGGCGGCCCGGTCCGCTTCGACCTGGTGGGCACCGACGACTCGGGCGGGGAGACCATTGAATCCATCGTGGTGGACTTCCCGGGCAAGGAGGTCCGGCCGTACGCGGACGAGAAGGTCCGCTACCGCTTCCGGACCGACCGGTCGCTGATCGAGCACCTGCTCTTCATCGACGAGGTGGACTGGGTCAACTCGCTCTTCCTGTCCTGCCGGTTCTCGGCGGCCCGGATCGGCCAGTACAACGAGTTCGTCTACGCGTTCTTCAAGTGCCTCTCCGAGGAGCGCCTCCAGTACGCCGAGGGTTGGTACGACGAGCACGAGCGCAGCACCGACGCCGAGGACATCACGCTGGGCGACTGGGTGGTGCAGCGGCGCTGCCCGCACCTGAAGGCGGACCTGACCCGGTTCGGCATCGTCGAGGGTGACCAGCTGACCTGCCAGCTGCACGGTTGGCGCTTCGACCTGCCCAGCGGCCGCTGCCTGACCAGCGTCGGCCACAAGGTCCGCGCCCACCGCGTCGACGCGGAGACCCCGGCCCCGGCGGGCGAAGCCCTGAGCTGACCCCCGCCCCCGCGATCTTGCACTTCCGGCGGCAGCAAAGTTCGGCAATCGCCCCGGAACGGCGACCGGAAGCGCAAGATCGCGGGGAGGGGTGCGCGAGCGACGCACCACCGGGAGCGGGGCAGGCGTGGCGGGGGCGGACGCGCAGGAGGAGGAGTACCGGTACGAACGCGGCCGGGAGAAGGCCCGGGACGCCGCCCGGGTGGAGACGTTCAGCGACGGCGTCTTCGCGGTCGTCCTGACGGTGATGGCCGTCGAGCTGCTCCAGACCGGCCCCGCCAGGGACAGTGGACGAGAGGTTCCGGACGCCCTGGCCCACGCCTGGCCGTCCTACCTGGCGTATGTGATCACCTTCGCGCTCGCCGGGCAGGTCTGGCTCGCCCACCACAACCTGTGGCGGTACGTGGTCCGGGTCGATCAGATGCTGCTGGTCTTCAACCTCGGCGTCCTGCTCTTCATCGCCACCCTCCCGTTCACCGCCGACCTGCTGTCGGACAACCTGCGGGGTGGGGCGACCGAGCAGCGACTGACCGCCGCCCTGTACCTCGGCACCGTGCTCGGTGAGGCGATCTTCGTCAACCTGAGCTGGTGGTGGGCCCGCCGGCGCGGGCTGCTGAACCCCGACCTGGATCCCCGGCTGGCCCGGGCGATCGCACGTCGGGTGCTGCTCAAGCCCCTGCTCTACCTCGTCGCCTTCGCCGTCGTCTTCATCGACCCCATCCTGAGCCTCTGCGCGTACCTCCTGCTGGTCGGCTACTACCTGATCGGCGGCCCGGGTGACCTCCGGCCGTCCGCCGGGCCGAGCGGGGACCGGTCAGCGCCCTAGGTCGGCGAGGATGCGTCGGGCGGCGTTGTGGCCGGCGGCGCCGATGACGCTGCCCGCCGGGTGGCAGCCGGCGCTGCCCGCGTACACGCCGTCGATGCCGGTGGCGTACGGCATGCGGTCGGTGAACGAGACGGTGTTGTCGACGTGGTGGATGTGACCGCCGGTGATGCCGAAGTGCTTCTCGATGCCCGGCGGGGGCAGCGGCACCGCGTCGGCGATCAGGTCGGCGGTGCCCGGCGCGTACCGCTCGACGATCTCGACGAGCCGGTCGACGTAGCCGGGCAGCTCCGCGTCCCAGCTGGTGCCGGCCAGCTCGTAGGGGACCGACTGGACGAACAGCGCCGACGAGTGGTGCCCGGCGGCGTCGGAGAGCGACGGGTCGACTGTGGTGTGCAGGTACCACTCGATGGTCGGCTCCGCCGGCAGCCGCCCGGCCTGCACGTCCGCCCACATGTCCCGCAGCGCGGTCATCGGCGAGGTGGCGTCGCCGCCGACCAGCGACGCGGACCCGGGCAGCAGGTGGATGGTCGAGCCGAACGGGCTCGGCGTACCCGCCGGCAGGCAGGAGAACTGCGGCAGGCCGGTGAGCGCCAGGTTGAGCTTGAGGGTGGTGCCGGGGCGGCGGACCGCCGCCATCCGTTCGCCGAGTCGCGCCGGGAGCGCGCCGTCGGGCACCAGGTCCATCAGCCGGTACGGGTCACACGCGCCGAGCACCACCCGGGCGGCGACCTCTCGACCGTCGGCCAGCACGACTCCGCTGGCCGCGCCGCCGTCGAGGGTCACCGCGCGCACCGGCGTACCGGTCGCGATGGTGGCTCCGGCGGCGCGCGCGGCGTCGGCGAACGTGGCCGAGACGGTGCCCATCCCGCCCTCGGCGATCATCCAGGTGCCGCCCGAGCCGGGCAGCCGGCACATGTTGTGCACGAGGAAGTTGTGGCCGGTGCCGGGGTCGTCCGGGCCGGCGTTGAGGCCGGAGAGCCCGTCGGTGACCGCGTACATGCTGACCAGCAGTTCGGAGCGGAACTCGAACCGGGCCAGGTAGTCCGCGACCGAGCCCCGGACGAGGTCGACGAAGACCTGCCGCAGCGCCGGGCGGACGTGCCGCTCGGCGGTCTCCTCGGCGGTCAGCGGCTCGGCCAGCCAGGCCGGGGCGAGGTCCTCGCGCAGCGCGGCCAGCTCGGCCTGCATGGCGTCGTCGGCGGCCACGTCGGCGGGGGAGAAGAACTCGGCGAGCTGTGCCCGGGTGGCGGCGGTGTCGCTGCCGAAGAGCAGGTACGGTGAGCCGAGGCCGCCGGGCGTGGGCAGGAAGTAGTGCGGGTCGCGGCGCAGCACCGGGATCCGCACGTCGAGGGTGGCGAGCAGCTCCGGCGGCATGAGCCCGAGCAGGTACGACCCGGTGGAGTGGCGCAGCCCCGGCACCTTCGGGAACGGGTTCTCGGTGCGGGTGGCGCCGCCGATCACGTCGGCCGCCTCCAGCACCAGGACGTCCAGGCCGGCGCGGGCCAGCAGGATGGCGGAGACCAGACCGTTGTGCCCGGCACCGACGATCACGACGTCGGTCCGGCCGGGAAGTTCACTGCTCATGCCGCCGCAGCCTAGCCCCACCACCCCGCCGGGTCAGCCCACCCCGCGTTGCGAAGGGGTGCGTTGGGCGCGCCAGCGGGAGAGGGCCAGCGTGGCGGAATAGCCGGCCAGGACGATCACGTGGAACAGGTACAGCCACAGGAGCACGGCCACGCCGGCGCCGATCTCGTCGAAGCCGCCGAACGGCGCTCCCAGATCCAGCGGCAGGGACGCGAAGAGCACGAAGCCGTGCAGGAACCCGGAGAGGTTCGCCGCGGTGAACGACCCGACAACGAGGGTGGAGAGCCAGTCCGGCGATGCTGGCCCCACCACCCGGAACACCCACACCAGCACCGGTGTGAGCACCAGCCACACCGCCAGGAACGACAGCACCACGCCCAGAGCGCCGACCCAGCCGCCCTGGGTGACCAGGTGGGTGGTGAGCGGGAGCGCCAGCAGGATCGACAGCAGCAGCGCGGGCGCCGGTGCGAGCAACGGCAGCAGCAGCAGCCGACCTCGCCAACCGACCAGGTGCTCGTCGCTGCGCGGAGCCGCCACCGACACGAACGCCCGGCGCAGCCCCTCGCCGTACAGCGACGCGGGCAGCAGCGACGCAAGGGCCAGCACCGGGGTCAACTCCACCCCGGCGTCGACCAGCGCGGCCACCGCCCGGGGCGCGCCGATCGCCGTCGGCAGGGCCTCCACGGCGTACGACGTGAGCCGGCGTACCCGATCGGCTCCCGCGATCAGCGAGGTGAGCCAGAGGGCCAGCAGCGCCACCGGGACCACGGCGATCGCCCCGTAGAAGGTGATCGCGGCGGCGTGCAGCGACAGGTCCCGCCCGCGCACCGGACGGAACGCGGCACTGGTGATCCGCTTCGCGCGCTGCCATCCGTTGCCCACCGGGTTTTCCTTCCCTGTCCTCGGTGCGGTCACTCCTTAAGATCGCCGGTCATGACTGTTCTCACCACCGAACGTCTCATCCTGCGCGATTGGACCGACGATCCGGCCGATCTGGCCCGCATCTACGACATCTACTCCCGCAGCGAGATCACCCGCTGGCTGGGCGTGGCGCCCGGGCTGCCGCTGACCGATCCGGCGCAGGCCGCCGAGCGGTTGCGACTCTGGCGGGACCGGCACGCGGCCGACCGCGGCCGGTACGGCACGTGGGCGATCGAGGTGCGCGACAGCGGGCTGGTGGCGGGCACGGTGCTGCTCAAGCCGCTCCCGGGGCGGGACGAGACGCGCCGTACGTCAGACATCGAGGTGGGTTGGCACCTGCACCCGGATTCCTGGGGTCACGGCTACGCCACCGAGGCGGCGCGTGCCGTCGTGGCGCGGGAGTTCGCCGCCGGCACCCCGGAGATCTACGCGGTGGTGTCGCCGGGCAACGAGCCGTCGATGGCGGTCTGCCGGCGACTCGGCATGGCGCACGTGGGGCAGCGCACCGACTGGTACGGCGGAGAGCTGTTGGAGACCTTCGTCCTGGCGGCACCAGATACCTGACCGGGCAGGAAAGCCCATCAATAGTCACAGCGGTCGAAGTGTTGACGCTCCCGTAGCACGTCAGTAACCTTTGGCCAAAGTAACGCAAGAATTCGACAAAGACGTGCACGATTCCGAGCACGTATCCGGAAGATTCAACGGGTCTCCCTGGGGTCCGTTGCTGGTCGTGCCCCGCGCCGTCCGTACCACCCCCGTCTCTCTCGACGCCGGCCCGCTCTTGCGGGCCGGCGCTGCACCGCCGCACCCCCACCCCCGTGGTCACGCCGCCGCGGCAACCGTCCCCCACGACAAGGACAGTGATGAGACGAACGAATCTGTTCAGGATGGTGGCGGCCATGGCCGCGGCCACGCTGATGGCCACGGCGGGGGCGACCGCGATCGCGAGCCCGGCCGGCGCCGCCCGCCCCGCCGCCCCGGCCAGCAGCGCCTTCGCCCCGGCCGCCACCAACCTCGCCCAGGGGCGTCCCACCCAGGAGAGCGGCCACGCCGACGTCTACGACTCGTCGAAGGTCGTCGACGGCAACGCGGGCAGCTACTGGGAGAGCCTCAACAACTCGTTTCCCCAGTGGGTGCAGGTCGATCTCGGCTCGTCGCAGTCGGTCAACCAGGTCGTGCTGAAGCTGCCGACCTCCGGTTGGGCGACCCGTACGCAGACGTTGAGCGTGCAGGGCAGCGCCACCGGGTCGTCGTTCACCGACCTGGTCGGGTCGCAGACGTACACCTTCAACCCGGCGAGCGGCAGCACCGTCACGATCAACTTCAGCTCGGCCTCCACCCGCTATGTGCGGATCACCGTCACCGCCAACAGCGGCTGGCCGGCCGGGCAGCTCTCCGAGCTGGAGGTGTACGGCAGTGGCACGACCACCCCGGACACCACCGCACCGAGCGTCCCGGGCAACCTCTCGTACACCCAGTCGGGCACCACCATCACCCTCAACTGGGTCGCGTCCACCGACAACGCGGGCGGCAGCGGCATCGCCGGCTACGACATCTACCGCAACGGCGCGTTCCTCCAGTCCGTCGGCAACGTGACCACCTTTACCGACACCCAGCCGGCCACGGCGACGGTGTCGTACTACGTCCGGGCGCGCGACGCCGCCGGCAACCTCTCCGGCAACAGCAACACGGTCACCCGTACCGGCAGTGGTGACACCACCGCGCCGAGCGTCCCGGGGACGCTGTCGCAGAGCACGTCGGGCAGCACGATCACGCTCACCTGGGGCGCGTCGACCGATTCCGGTGGCAGCGGCCTGGCCGGCTACAACGTCTACCGGGGCGGCAACCTGATCGCGACGCTGAGCACCGTCCTCACCTATCAGGACACCCAGCCCGCGACGGCGACCGTGTCGTACTACGTCCGTGCCCGCGACGGCGCCGGCAACCTCTCCGGCAACAGCAACACCGTGACCCGGACCGGCAGCAACCCGCCCGCCTGCACCAACGTGGCGCAGGGCAAGAGCATGACCGCGAGCGGCTCCACCTTCAGCTTCACCCCGGACAAGGCGAACGACGGGCAGCTCAGCACCTACTGGGAGGGCGCGGCGAGCTACCCGCAGAACCTGACCGTGGCGCTGGGCGCGAACCACTCGATCTCCGGCGTCACTGCGAAGCTCAACCCCGACCCGGCCTGGGGCACCCGTACCCAGACCATCCAGGTCCTCGGCCGCGACCAGGCGTCGTCGGCGTACACCAGTTTGGTGTCGGCGGCGGCCTACCAGTTCGTCCAGGGCGCCAACGTGGTGACCATCCCGGTCACCGCGACCACGGCGGACGTGCAGTTGCGGTTCACCGGCAACACCGGCGCCCCGTCCGGCCAGGTGGCCGAGCTGGAGGTGTGCGGCACCCCGGCGCCCAACCCGGACCTGGTCGTCAGCTCGGTGACCTGGTCACCCACGTCGCCCACCGAGGCCAGCGCGGTCACCCTCTCGGCCGTCGTGCAGAACATCGGCTCAGCGTCCGCCGGCGCGACCACTGTCAACTTCAGCCTGGCCGGCGCGGTCGTCGGCAGCGCCACGGTGGGCGCGCTCGCCGCGGGCGGCTCGACCACCGTGTCGTTCAACGCCGGTACGCGGCCGATGGGCAGCTACGCCGTCTCGGCGGTGGTCGACCCGACGAACACGATCGTCGAGCAGAACAACGGCAACAACAGCCTCACGGCGGCGTCGCCGCTGGTGATCGCGCAGGCACCGGGGCCCGACCTCCAGGTGCTCAGCATCGCCTCGAACCCGCCGAACCCGGCCGTCGGGGCGTCCGTCACCTTCACCGTGGCGGTCCGCAACCGGGGCACCACCGCGACCGGCGCGACCACCGTCACCCGGCTGGTGGTGGGGAGCACCACGCTCAACACCAGCACCGCCTCGATCGCGGCTGGCGCGACGGTCACCGTGGCCGTCACCGGCAGCTGGACCGCCACCAGCGGCGGTGCCACCATCACCGCCACCGCTGACGCGACAAACGTGGTGACCGAGACCAACGAGAGCAACAACGCGTTCAGCCAGTCGATAGTGGTCGGCCGTGGGGCCGCCGTTCCGTACGTCTCCTATGAGGCCGAGGCCGGCCGTTACCAGGGCACGCTGCTGGAGACCGACCCGCTGCGCACCTTCGGGCACACCAACTTCGCCAGCGAGTCGTCCGGCCGCAAGTCGGTACGGCTCACCAGCACCGGCCAGTTCGTCGAGTTCACCTCGGCCAACCAGGCCAACTCCATCGTGGTGCGCAACTCGATCCCGGACGCGCCCGGTGGAGGGGGCATCGAGGCGGCCATCAGCCTCTACGTCAACGACGTGTTCTCCCGGAAGCTGACGTTGTCGTCGAAGCACAGCTGGCTCTACGGCAACACCGACGGGCCGGAGGCGCTGACCAACACCCCGCAGGCCGACGCCCGACGGCTCTTCGACGAGTCGAACGCCCTGCTGGCGCAGTCGTACCCGGCCGGCACCCGGTTCAAGTTGCAACGCGACTCGGGTGACACCGCCTCCTTCTACGTCATCGACATGATCGACCTGGAGCAGGTCGCCCCGCCGGCCAGCCAGCCCGCCGGCTGCACCTCGATCACCGCGTACGGCGCGGTTCCGAACGACGGGCTCGACGACACCGCCGCCATCCAGCGGGCCGTGACCGACGACCAGAACGGTGTCATCGGCTGCGTCTGGATCCCCGCCGGGCAGTGGCGGCAGGAGCAGAAGATCCTGACCGACGACCCGCAGAACCGGGGCATGTACAACCAGGTCGGCATCAGCAACGTCACGATCCGGGGCGCCGGCATGTGGCACTCGCAGCTCTACACGCTGACCGAACCGCAGAACGTGGTGGGCGGCATCAACCACCCGCACGAGGGCAACTTCGGCTTCGACATCGACAAGAACACCCAGATCTCCGACATCGCCATCTTCGGCTCGGGCCGGATCCGTGGCGGTGACGGCAACGCCGAGGGCGGCGTCGGTCTGAACGGTCGCTTCGGCACCGGCACCAAAATCAGCAACGTCTGGATCGAGCACGCCAACGTGGGTGTCTGGGTGGGCCGCGACTACGACAACATCCCTGAGCTGTGGGGCCCGGCCGACGGGCTGGAGTTCACCGGCATGCGGATCCGCGACACGTACGCCGACGGCATCAACTTCAGCAACGGCACGCGCAACTCGCGGGTGTTCAACTCGTCCTTCCGCACCACCGGCGACGACGCGCTCGCCGTCTGGGCCAACCCGTACGTCAAGGACCGTAGCGTCGACATCGCCCACGACAACCACTTCGTCAACAACACCGTCCAGCTGCCCTGGCGGGCCAACGGCATCGCCATCTACGGCGGCTACGACAACTCGATCGAGAACAACCTGATCTACGACACCGCGAACTACCCGGGCATCATGCTGGCGACCGACCACGACCCGCTGCCCTTCTCCGGAACGACGTTGATCGCCAACAACGGGCTCTACCGCACCGGCGGCGCGTTCTGGAACGAGGACCAGGAGTTCGGCGCCATCACGCTCTTCCCGGCAACCCGGGACATCGTCGGGGTCACCATCCGCGACACCGACGTCATCGACTCGACGTACGACGGCATCCAGTTCAAGAACGGCGGCGGCAACATGCCGAACGTCGCCATCACCAACGTACGGATCGACAAATCCAACAACGGCGCCGGCATCCTCGCGATGGGCGGGGCGCGCGGCAACGCCAACCTGACCAACGTGACCATCACCAACTCGGCCGACGGCAACATCGTCATCGAGCCGGGCTCACAGTTCGTCATCAACGAGGGCTAGTCCTGGTCGGGGGCCGCTCCGGTGGCCCCCGACCGTTCCACCTCTGCTTGATCAACACGGTTTCCGTGCAGTCGGGGGGGGGGGGGGGATGTGACCGGACCCCCCCCACACCCCCGAACCCGCGCCCCACGAGAACAC